>NZ_LT891969.1 GCF_900186505.1 Enorma phocaeensis | reverse complement strand
TGCGACGGTGTCGGCGTAGCTATGGTCGAATTTGATGAAGGTCTCTATCGCGCGCTTCCTCTGCCCCTGGCTGTACATGCGGTTCTCCTCCTGTCCCGCCTTGGTCCAGGATTCCCACCGCAGTCCCTTCTGCTCAAAACTACTTGACTAAACACACTGGACGAGTAGCCGCACCGGGCGGCGGGCCTATGGGGCTGTCGGAAAGTGCGCAAGAAACTTGACGGTACCCCCGGACGTGACGCTGCCGGAGGGGTGGCCGTACCGGAGGGTGGGCCTATGCGGCTGCCGGAAAGCGGTTAAGTATCTTAACGGTAGCGGAAAGCGCGAAAGAATCTTGGCGGCACCTAGCCAACCGGCGGTACCATCTCGGTTGATTTTCGTTACTAAGTGAGGCTACTGCTCATCTCGACGGTACATCATGAGAAGTGTTTCAAAATGTCGAGAGTGGTTCGTCATCTTTTTGCGACTGACGCGATGCCCTATAGCAAGAAATCTGCTTTCCTATGAGCTGCCTAAGTGATTGATCGAACATTTATACACTTTACGGCTTGCTGGTAAACATGTTGAATTATGCGAATAAGTGTGATGTCAAGCAGCGATGCAATCGCGAGCGATGCAAAGTAGGAACATATCACTAAAACAACCCAGATGAGAACCCGAATGGGGATAGTAAGCAGTTCTATGCTTCCATGCAACATTGTCTCATATAAAAAAGGTGCAATCATAGCAATGGAAGTGTATTGCAATAGATAAATTGCATAGGAGCGTCGCGCGGTCCATTCAATGACTTTTCTGAAAAAGTTATTATTCACTTGTAAGCCATCGAAAAGAAAAAGAATGGCAATCGTTGCAAATAGCCATGGATAGCTGGGGTCAAAGCGGTCAACCCCAAAGTAAGCAGATACTACGTCAAAAGCCCATAACACTAGGCCAAACGCAATTAGCTTCTTTTTCGTAGTTCTAGAAGTATCAGGTGCGAGTCGACGATAGAAATAGCCTAGACAGAAATACATAAAATAGCCTGAACCAGGAATCAATACTGTTGGTAGTAATCTTTTTGTAATATTGATTGTCAGCTCAAGTGTCGAATGGTTTGTCACTCTAAACAGCCAACAAAGATAGTTTAGACATACTCCTAACAGGGTTACTAAGCAAGCCGCCTTTGCAATCGTTTTAATTTGATAGTTGTCAAGCTTCTCAAATTGCCAATAGAGAAAGGGCGCAACGACTAGAAAGGGAATTAGTGTGGGAATAAACCACCAAGGCCCCAACTCATTTGAGAAAAAAAGAAGATATTCAGCTACTGACCAATTTGAGTTATTGGTTTTGTAAAGAAATAGGACAACAGAATATGCAAATAACGGAAGGACGACAGTGGATATTTTACGTGAATAGTAAGACAACAAGCTTGACTTTAGCGGTCGTATTGCAAAGTAGCCAGAGAGCGCAAAGAAAATTGGGTCACATAGAATTCCTGTAATAGAGACAATTAAATCGGCATTTATTCCATTCAAAATGCCTAAATATGGACTGCAGTGGCAGACAACAACGGCTAGCATGCAAAGCGATCTCAATAAATCCAAATTAACGAGCCGTTTCACCCTTTTTCTCTCCCTATAAATAACCGTTGACTAGATATTCTAGTTAAATGGTAAGTGACTGAAATAGCAATGAGTCGGCCCTATGCCCAAAACTGAGCAGAGAGGCGGATGTATTCCCATAAATCTGCTGGCCATGTCATTCCCGTGGGGCCCATAGCTGATGACATGATGCCAAACCGCTGAAATACCAACATCACTATTCCAATTAAAACACTGTAGAAGAGAGTAAGATGCGCAAAATGAAGAGGGATGCTTCTGTCCCCGTTCTTTTCTTGAGTTTCGATAGAAAAAGCCGTTGCCGTAGATGCGAAGCAGAAGCACAGGGAAAAATCGAGACCATACCTTGGGAGTAGTCCTGCACCTTCAGTATCAAAAACGCACACTATGAAACCGAGGATAAGAAAAAGAAAGATAATTGTCTTCTGTTTTCTATCGTTGATGCGGCAAAGGAATAGAAGAGGGATTACGGAAACAAACGGATAGCAAGTTAACATGCCACCAATCAGTGGCTCAGAAACAGTCATTCCAGGAAAACTAGTATTGATTGCCGTTGGTTGTAAAAAGGGAAAACTTGTCGTTAGTGCGGGGGGCTGTAGAAGATAGTAAAAAACCCCTTCTCCCGCTCTCACGAAATCGAATCCTCTAAGAGTCATATCGTTACCTGCCAGATTGTAATTTGCACCAAAATCTAGCGGAGATTCAAAGCGAATGAAGTTGTAGTA
This sequence comes from Enorma phocaeensis, assembly GCF_900186505.1. Lineage (GTDB taxonomy): Bacteria > Actinomycetota > Coriobacteriia > Coriobacteriales > Coriobacteriaceae > Enorma > Enorma phocaeensis. The sequence continues at coordinate 694,525 of NZ_LT891969.1, read as the reverse complement.
CATAAGAGGGATGGCTATTGCAATCAAAGGGACAATGACGCAAGCAATAACTCGTATCATGCATTTTAGCTTCTTTGCTTTATAGTATGTCTTAATTTGTTTTACTAGTATGACCGCCCATGGAATAGAGAGTATTAGCAGCTGTGGCCTACAGCCTGCAACTAAACCCATAGCTAAAGAACCAAAGCAAAGCTTTGCATACCGACTCGAAGGATTACTGTCGTTAATTGATTGAACTGTTAACAGTAATCCAATTAGAACAAACGCAAAACCGCACATACTGGGCACTGAGTAGAAACTTGGTCGTCCTAGCACTACCACAACGTACGATGCTCCAAGTGATCCGAGGAATGACAAAATAAAAGTTGACAACGATATTGTTGGATGATAATGACGGATAATCGCTCTGAAGAGTAGCCATAAGACAACAGTCGAAGCAAGCGCCATGAAAAGGGTGACAATCGAGTTGGGAAGGTCGTTGCCAGTAAGTAAGAAGTATGGGAGATAGAACAGCACGACTGGAACTACTCCAAAATAGACATAGTAGGAGCCTTTATAATAGGCTGCGTCATTTTTGTAGCCGATGCCAGTCTCTTCAGCTATGCGATTGCGCAGGGAAGCATCGTAGGGATTATCAAGTTGTTTCAGCCAGTCAGGCGGCTCTTCATTAAGTGTAACTTTTCCTTCGGCAAACGAACGTGCCAGCTCTGTGTACTCGTTATGGGCAAATCCGTCGTACCAAGGCACGTTGGGATCGTCGCTACCTATATGGCATGTCATCGTTATGACTGCCAACACGATAATGAGGACAACAAGTGAAGCCCTTCTGTAAACCGGGCTATCTACTCCTATTATTCTACTCCAGCTGCTTTTGGGCCGAAGGTACACTATGAAAGAAATGAAAAGAAATGATGCGATATAGCGACCGATACTGAAGAAGAAGGGGACCGGCTGATTTACAGATATAGATTTTACTGAAATTGGCTCGTTGAGTCCGGGGAACGTTACAACAAGATCTTTTACATCCCCGTACGGGTGGATTCGGAAAGTCGAAGAGCGTTCGTTTCCTGAATACACTTCTGTTTGAGGCAAGGAATACAGCTCTGTGCTTCCATCGTCTGATATTTGGTACTGAACGGTAACGATATTGTTTGCTTCAACCTGAATAGTAATGGTTTCAATCGACCTGTTTAATTCTGAAAATGAAATAGTGTCAGCTGAGTCATCGGCTATTACTATGCTTTCACTGATCTGTGCAGGGTTTTCTAGGAAACAGCTTAACCAATGATTAATGTTAAATAGCGTTATCTCAAGAAAAAACGAGATAACACCAATCATAACGAGAGTAACAATGACTTTATGTCCCGTTGTATTTTGGGTAAAACAGGGCAAATTTCGTAAAAGTTTCATTCGCATTCACCAATTAATTTTTGTTGGATGCTGCTACGCGATTGACAGAGACCTTGTGTGCTTAGAAGCATAAGCGATGTAACTCGATAGTAGTACTCGAATGCTATCCCTATTGCTGTCTCTCTCGATAAACCGCCAGCTCCCATTCACGCCGTTCAGATTTTGCGACGCTATCCAGAATAATGCCGGTTGCTAAAGAAAGGCAGCAAAGAAAGATGAAGGCCACCGCAAGCAGGGCAGTTGGTAAACGTGGAACAAGACCTGTTTGAAAATACCCAATAATGACTGGCACGCCAAGTAATAGTCCAGCAATCGCAAGCACGAGCGCCACAAGAGTAAAGAATTTTAGGGGACGATAGTCTTTGAAGAGCGTGCCGATCATCATGATGACCTTAAGACCGTCACTAAATGTATCAAGCTTAGACTCTGATCCGGCAGGACGGTCGCGATAGACAATCGGAACATCGAGAATACGCCAGCGGCGATCGACAGCATGGATGGAAAGCTCAGTCTCAATCTGGAAGCCCTCAGAAAGCACAGGGAAAGTTTTCACGAATGTACGCGAGAACGCGCGGTATCCAGTCATAACGTCATCGAAGCCATATCCATAAATCCATTTGATCATGAAGCGGACGAGATTATTACCAAATCCGTGAAATGCCCGCTTATTTTCTTCAGCATATGTTCCGTTAGAGAGGCGGTCGCCTACAGTCATATCCGCTTTACCTTCTAATATGGGAGAGCAAAGGCTACTTGCGGCATCGGCTGGATACGTATCATCACCATCTACCATCAGATAGCAATCAGCTTCGATATCGCGGAACATTTGACGAACTACATTGCCCTTGCCTTGGCGGGGCTCGAAACGGACAATGGCTCCATGTTCTCGAGCTATTGCTGCAGTGTCGTCGGAGGAGTTGTTATCGTAAACGTATATCGAGGCACCGGGAAGCTCCCTGCGGAAGTCATCCACTACTTTGCCGATGGTGACTGCTTCGTTGTAGCACGGAATCAGCACGGCGATAGAGCCATTCATGCATTCCCCAATCAAAGTGGTGACAAGTTTATTCAATAGTACGACATTTCACGAATTAAATTGGATAGGGCTAGCGGTACGTTAATGAATACCGGTTCAGTTCATATTGTTGTCGTCTGTATTGGTAAAACGACCCTTAATGATTGGTAACGTACAATTTCTTGCGCACTTTGACAGCGGAATAGCGTCCAGATGAGGAAGGAGGGCACGGCCCGCCCCCGGTATGATTCGAGTTGCCTAGATTCGATCAGACTGGAGGAAGACCATGCCCGAGCCAATCGTAACACTGAACGAGGAGGCCCTGAGAACCGACCTGCGCGAGCTCGTCAGGAGGACCGTCGAGGAGATGCTGAACGGCCTGCTGGACGAGGAGGCCGACGACCTCGTCGGCGCCGAGCGCTACGAGCGCACCGCCGGACGCGAGGCCTACCGCGCGGGGCACTACGAGCGGAGGCTCACGACGACGTCCGGCGAGGTCACGATCCGCATGCCCAAGCTCAAGGGGATGCGCTTCACCACGGCGATCATCGAGCGCTACCGCCGCCGGGAGACCTCGGTCGAGGAGGCGATGATCGAGATGTACCTCGCCGGGGTCTCGACCAGGCGCATCGAGGACGTCTCCGAGATCCTGTGGGGCTCAGGCGTTTCGGCAAGCACGGTGTCCAACCTGAACGAGAAGGCCTTCGAGGCCGTCGAGGCCTGGAGGAACAGGCCCCTCGAGCGCGCCTACCCCTACGTCTACGTCGACGGGATCTACTTGAAGAGAAGCTGGGGAGGCTCCTACGAGAACGTGGCGGTGATGGTGGCCATCGGCGTCAACGACGACGGGTACCGCGAGGTCATCGGCGCCGCCGAGGGGTTCACGGAGTCGGCGGAGTGCTGGCGGGGGTTCCTCTCGTGGCTCAAGTCGCGCGGGCTGCGCGGCGTGAGGATGTTCACCGGGGACAAGGCCGCCGGCATGGTGGGATCCATCGCCGAGGTCTTCCCGGGGGCGGCCTACCGGCGCTGCACCGTGCACTTCTACAGGAACGTGCTGGCGAGGGTCCCGAAGTCGAGGAGGCCGAAGGTCGCCGCCATGCTCAAGGCGGTCCACGCCATGGAGTCGCGCGAGGCGTCCGAGGCCAAGGCCCTCGAGGTGGCCGACGAACTCGACTCCATGAGGCTGAGGGAGGCCGCGAAGGTCGTCAGGGACGGCTACGCGGAGACGCTGGCCTACACGCGCTTCCCGAGGGAGCACTGGAGGAGGATCAGGACCAACAACGCCATCGAGAGGCTGAACCGCGAGATCCGGCGCAGGACGAGGGTCGTGGGCACCTTCCCCGACGGGAGGAGCGCCCTCATGCTCGTGACCGCGAGGCTCAAGTACGTCGCCGAGAGCGAGTGGGGCTCGAGGCGCTACCTGGACGTGACGCTGCCGGGCGAGTAGCCGCACCGGAGGGCGGGCCTATGGGGCTGTCGGAAAGTGCGCAAGAATCTTGACGGTACCTAATGATTGTGTTGTTGAAGGCCTCACAATCCCTTTATAATGTGAGTACACAGGGGGATTTGAGTTCGAGAATTGAGTTAGTCCTGTGAGGTTATTGCTGTTTGCGACGCTGCTGCTATCGATTAGCGCATACATGGCTTATCGGGTTCTTGGAGGCGGCAGGCGCCGGTTAATTAGTCAAGTTGTCTCTTACCTTAGTCCAGCTCCATTTGTTGCCTTGGCGATGTTTATTGTTCTTTGGGCACTAGCTGGTAAGTTTGAAACTGGCGATGTATTTTTTCCTACGGCAATAACAATTTGTTGCTTAATCCTATTTGCTGTTCTTTCTTATTTTCGAACTGTGGTTGCTTTGCAACGTTGGATTGCACCTAACCCTGTGTTCGTGGCCTATATCGTTGCGCGCGATGCACTTCTTATCTTAATCGCCTCGATCTATTCCTTTGTTGCTCTCGAGGTGCTTTGGAACGACTGGCTGATGCAGATGCAGGTGAATTACGTCCTAATTGGGCTAACTGCTATCGCTGTCACTTTGGTCATGCTTTACTTTGCTGGCCAGCGTACTGGAATCCTGGTTTCTGTAGGGGTTCTTTTCTTTACGGGCATAGGCTTTGTTCAATTCTTTGTGGTTTCGTATAAAGGGGCACCGATAATTCCCAGCGATGTGTTTGCTATTGGGACTGCTGCTGCGGTGAGCGGAGGGTACGACTACATCCTTCCCGAGTCGGCGCTTTGGCTAATCCTCGCATGCGGTGTCGTTTTATTTTTGCTGCAGTTCATGAATCCTGTATTCTCTGATGGTAGGCATGCGGTCATTCGAGAATGCGCACTGAACTCGCTGGTCTCGGGCGGCATGCTTATCTTGGCAATTTGTTGCTTTCAAAGTATTAGCCTTGCAGACACTTTTGGGCTGGATAAGGCATTCTGGCAACCTCTGCCCCCGTATAAAACCCAGGGGTTTATACCATCATTTCTAGCCTTGGCTCAGGAGATGAATGTTCAAATCCCAGTTGGATATACAGAACAATCTGCTCAGTCGATAGAGGATCGACTTGTGGAGCAGTATGATGCGAACTTCTCTACGGATGAGACCCAGATGCAGTTTGTAGAGCAGCGGCCAGCTGTCGTAGCGATTATGAATGAGTCTTATGCGGATTTAGGTCCCGTGCTGGACGGCCTCTGGGTTGATTACCCAGGCTCCTCCTTCCAGAATTCGCTAACTGATGCTGCATTGATGGGCAATCTGTCAGTTTCTGTGCACGGCGGAGGAACTGCGAATTCAGAGTTTGAGTTTCTTACTGGAAATACTATGGGTTTCCTCGGTACGGCATGTTACCCATACAGCGCGTTCAATTTAGCAAATATTGCTAGTCTTCCACGTCAATTTTCTGACCTGGGATATAGGACCATTGCCATGCATCCGAACTTGGCGACAAATTGGAGTCGTGATAAAGCGTATCCAGCGTTGGGATTCGACGAGTTTTTAGATATTGATGATTTTCAGGGGTCGAATCTCTTTCATAGCGGTGTTAGTGATGCTGCGACTTACGATAAAATTCTTGAGCTTTTGCGCGAAGATCCTTCTCCTCAATTCATTTTTGACCTCACGATGCAAAATCATGGTGGATACACCCTTGGTATGACAGCTCAGGGATTGCCGTATTTTGACTTTCCAATGACGGATGATGGCATGGATGCCCAGATGAATGATTATCTTGCATGCGTTGAGGAGTCGGATAGGGCACTGTCGGACTTCATTGCGGAGCTGCGCACTCTCGAAAGGCCTGTCATCGTTTTAGTTTTTGGAGATCATCAGCCGGCAATCTCGAGTGTATTCTTCGACGCAATGCATCCGGGGGTTGAAGATATTTCAACTGTAGAGCGGCTTTATACTACACAATACGTTATCTGGGCGAACTATGATATTGCCGGTAACGCTCAAGTATCTGAGCGTGAAGACTTGAGTGCCAATATGCTCGGCGCAAGATTACTTGAGATTGTTGGTGCGCCGCTGACTGACTATCAGAAAGCGGTTCTTGCGCTACGAGATAGAGTATCGGCAATTAATGCTATTGGATATAGAAATGCTGAAGGCTTGTGGCTCGATCTTCTCGCAGATGATCGGCTTTCAGCGGTAAACGATCTTGAGTTCTTACAGTATCTTAATTTTGGCAGCAGGGTGTGAAGCGTGGCTGATAACTGCCTCACGGGCTCTCAATCGGTTAGCGGAACCACTTGATACTAAGCAACTATGAACTCTTGTCAAATCAATACATACGCATAACATCTTGTACAATTTCTATATCTACTTACATCCCCATACAGAATGAGACTAGGCAGGCTCTGAAAGAGTTTATCTTGAATTGTGGCTCGATTGCCTCGATTTATCGCTTGCGTCTTGTCACTCGGTGTTCATTCCAAGTGCGAGGCCTGCCATAGCACCTTCCCAAAGCATCTCAAATCGCTTATCGAGTAATCCATTATCGCCCTTGCTGCATAATGTGGATGCATGCTGATTCTTGTCTATTGCCGGTCGTAGACTTATTCGTTCCGTTAATCGAATGGCGCTTTGCGTGAGCATGCCTCTAGGGCCAAAATTAAATCTACGCGGGAAATGGCTCCCGCCCGGAAACCCGAAGGGGCTGATTTCATGCCTAAGATTCTGCTGCTCTGCGGCGATTTTGCGGAGGATTACGAGACCATGGTGCCGTTCCAGGCGCTCTCGATGCTCGGCTATCAGGTCGACGCCGTGTGTCCGGACAAGAAGGCTGGCGACACCATCGCGACCGCCGTTCACGACTTCCTCGGCGAGCAGACCTATACCGAGCTCCGCGGCCACAACTTCGCCCTCACGGCCGACTTCGACGCCGTCGATACGAAGGACTACGCCGGTCTCTACATCACCGGCGGCCGCGCTCCTGAGTACATCCGCCTCTATCCGCGCGTGCTCGAGATCGTCCGTGAGTTCTTTGCCGACGGCAAGCCCGTCGCCGCGATCTGCCATGGCCCGCAGGTCCTCACCGCCGCCGGTGTGCTCGAGGGCTACACCGCAACCGCCTATGCCGCCGTCGGTCCCGACATCAACCTCGCTGGCGGCACCTACAAGGAGGTTCCGGCTGACCAGGCTGTCGTCGACCGCAACCTCGTGACCTCGCCTGCGTGGCCCGGCGACACCGCCTGCTGCCGTGAGTTCGTGAAGCTCCTCGGCGCCAAGATCGAGATCTAAGCAACTCGTTCTTTGCTTCGCCTGTCGTTGGTTGACTCGTCATCCCGTCTGCTCTCAAGGGAGTGGGCGGGATGTCGCTATCCGGGCGCGGGGAGCGGGCTCATTCGTGTCGCTCGCCATTTGTTCCTGTCGGCGTGCGATTTGCTGCGCCATTGCGCGCGTCGTTGATGATATGGCGGCTCATGGACTTCCATTTTGCCTGGCGCCGCGCATTGCTGGCGAGTGAAATGATGACCCATGCCGGTAAAACGACCAGCAGCCCAATCGCCAAGCCGATCAGCGTATATGCCATCAAATGCGACATCATGTCACCCCGCGTAATCTTATTGGTGCCCTAAAGCATCGTGACCTTTGCGCCGGGGAGGCAGCCATGCGGTCCGAGCCCAATTGTACCGTCCCTCATCACTTAAGGCCCTCTGTTTGATCCTATCGGCGCTTTATTGGCGCAGTAGATGACGATGCAAGATTCTCCTCCCATGCTATCCGACCGTCTACCGGGTGTTTTCAACCGGTCATGAAAAAGATTCTCAAACAGAATAGACAACAAGAAAATAAACACCATACTGTGAGGATAAGGAAGCGGTCGGTCTATCCGGCGTTCCCATGGTTGCAGCCAACATCGTTTAAAGCCTCCTATGAGAGAGGTGGTAGGTATGGAAGTGCCTTCGTGGCTCGCAAACGTTCCCCTTCTGTTCAAGGACAACAGAATCGACCGGTTCTACATCGGCGGTTCCGCGCTGGCTGCATGGCGGCATGCGGATCCCGAGCCTGATGGGCATCATTGCGAGGAGCTGCTCGTCTCCTCGATAGGCGCCATCGTCACGGGAAAGCCCAAGGGTTACGCGGTGAGCGTGACGATCGACGAGCAAGGTGCACTGCCGTTGGATAAGATCATCCAGGCGTATCCGGACGACGTGCTGGGAACTCGTTTCCAAGAGTACAATCCCGGGCATCTTTCCGTTCTTGCACGCGTGGGGGACACCACGGTACGTCTGCCGATGCAGTGCCACCCAACGAAGGCTGATGCGCAAAAGTACTTCGGTATGCCGATGGGAAAGACCGAAGCTTGGTATATCGCACGGACGCGCGAAGACTGCGAAGACCCGTGCGTGTACGTCGGTTTCCGTCCGGATGTGACGCGGGAGCGCTTCGAGCAGCTCTTCCTCGATCAGGATATCGAGGGCATGTTGGGATGCCTGCATCGCATCTCGGTCCGTCAGGGAGACGTTGTCCTCGTTCCCGCCGGTATGCCGCATTGCGTCGGCCCTGGCTGCCTCTTCGTTGAGTTCCACGAGTGCAACGACTTGACCATCCGCCTCGAGCGCGAGGTGAACGGCCTTACGCTCACCGATGAGGAGCTCTTCGGCGGCCTCGATGTCGAGCACGGGCTGGGGCTGTTCGATTACACCACCTACTCGGAAGAAGAGATACGCCGTCGTTGCGTTATGGAGCCTACGTTGCTCGATAGCGCCGAGGGCGGAGAGCGGTTCTCCTTCATCGGCTCTGAGCAAGGCGAAGGGTTTGAGGTCGAGGTTGCGAACGTGCACGGCTCGTATGCATTGCCGGCGTTCGACGGCCATAGGGTTCTCGTCGCCCTCGAGGGCGATGTCGAGCTCGAAGCGGTATCGGGGACGTATCGTCTCGGACAGGGCTACGGGGCATGCGTCCCCGCGGCGTGTAAGGAACTTGTGCTGAAGGGAGGGAGCGCAAGGATAGGTATCGGAGTACCGCGCATCGTCAGCTAGCAATCGTAAGCATCAGGGAGGAAAGCAATGAACATCGTCGCCGTAGCGGCATGCACGACGGGGCTTGCCCACACGTACATCGCCCGCGAGAAACTCGTGAAGGCCGCTGAAGCTCGCGGCCACACCATCAAGTGCGAGACCCAGGGAAGTATCGGCATCGAGAATGAGCTCACCGCGGACGATGTGGCAGCTGCCGATATCGTCGTCCTCGCAATCGACGTCGCCATCGACAAGATGGAGCGCTTCCAGGGCAAGCCGACCGTCAAGGTCGGTACGTCCGAGGTCGTGAAGAACCCTACTGCGTTCATCCAGAAGATCGAGCGCGCCATGGCGAAAAGGGGTGTCAAGTAAATGAAGAAGATCATCTCCTGGAACGATGTCAAGCAGTGCATCCTGACCGGTATCTCGTACTTCATCCCGCTCGTTGTCGGCGCAGGCCTCACGATGGCCATCGGCCGCGCCATCGCGGGCACCGACGTCGCGAACCTGGGTACCTCCGGCATCGGATACTGGATGTATCAGACCGGTAACCTCGGTATGCAGCTCATGGTGCCCATGCTCTGCGCCTACATTGCCTTTTCGTTGGGCGAGAAGCCCGCGCTGGCACCTGGCTTCATCATCGGCTGGGTCGCCTACAACCTCAACACCGGCTTCATCGGCGGCATGCTCGGCGGTGTGCTCATCGGCATCCTCGTCCGTTTGGGCAAGGAGTACATCCATCTGCCGGCATCGATCGCATCGCTCAAGGGCATGCTGGTGATACCGTTTCTGGCTACGGCTATCGGCGGCATCATCATGTACGCGGTGATCCAGGGCCCCATCACCTGGCTCATGGCTCAGCTCACCGCCATCCTGGCTTCCCTGTCCTCCGGTTCGCGCTTCCTGTACGGTGGCGTGCTCGGTGCCTTCGTGACGTTCGACTTCGGCGGCCCGGTCAACAAGGCTGCGACGGCGTTCGTTAACGCGCTCTACACCGAGGGCATCACCGACGCCAAGGTCGTCCAGATCATGTGCAGCATGACCCAGCCGTTCGGCATCGCCATCGCGGCACTGATCGCCCGCAACAAGTTCACCAAGGCCGAGAAGGAGACCCTCAAGGCCGCGGTCCCCATGGGTTGCTTCATGATTTCCGAGGGCGTCATCCCCATTGCTGCTCGTGACCTGGTGCGCGTTGTCTTCGCTTGCGTGTGCGGTGCGTTCGTCTGCGGCGGTCTCTCCATGATGTGGGGCAACTCCTCTGAGCTGCTCAACGGCGGCTTCATCGCCTTCCCGTTCTTTGGCGATCCGCTGCGCGCTCTGCTCTGCCTTGCGATCGGCTCCGTCGTGACCGGCGTCATCCTCGCCTTCATCAAGAAGCCCGTCGACCAGAACGAGGATTCCGGCGAGATCGACCTGGGCGAGGAGCTCTCCGAGGAGGAGCTCGACGACCTCGACATCGAGATCATGTAAGGGGCCAAGATGCTTTGTACGCTTAAAGAGCTGCTCGGCAAGGCTAAGGAGCACTCGTTCGCCGTTGGTGCTTTCAACACCTCCGACCTTGTGCTCGTGCGTGCCGTGCTCGAGCAGGCGGAGGAGAGCGACGCTCCCGTCATCCTGCAGTTCGCACCCGGCGAGTTCAACTTCGCCACCCCCGACTTCTTCACGTTCGTGCGCGCCCGCGCCGAGAAGAGCCCGGTTCCCGTGGCGATCCACCTTGACCACGGCAAGACGATCGAGGATTGCGCCGCTGCCATAAAGGCCGGTTTCACCTCGGTCATGATCGACGGCTCCCTTCTGCCGTACGAGGAGAACGTTCGTCTTACCCAGGAGGTCGTGCACCTCGCTCACCTGATGGGCGTCTCGGTCGAAGGGGAGATCGGCACCATCGGCACGATGGGCAACTCCGACGAGGGCGGCGTCGAGAACGTGGTGTATACGGATCCTGACGACGTGACCGACTTCGTGGGCAAGACCGGCGTCGACGCGTTGGCCATCGCCATCGGAACGGCGCACGGCATCTATCCCAAGGACTTCGTGCCGCAGCTGCAGCTCGATTTGCTCGAGCGCATCGCGGCGATTGCGCCGGTGCCTCTGGTGCTCCACGGTGGGAGCGACAACCCTGATGCGGAGATCGCCCGTGCATGCCAGCTGGGTATCCAGAAGGTGAATATCTCCAGCGATATCAAGCAGGTGTACTTCCAGACCGCGATGGGAATCTACGGCGATACGGGGAACTTCATGCCCCCGCAGGTGTTTGGCCCCACCATCAAGGTGGTGCGCGAGACGGTCCTGGAGAAGATGGAGCTCTTCGGCTCCGTGGGCAAGGCGTCGCTTTGGCGCGCTGCGTGACGAGCTTGGTTTCTGCTCGTTAACGTGATGGACTGGTGGGCGGTCGATGGGGTTTCCACCGACCGCCCCGGATAGAAAGGGCATGAGATGGAGCTCAGGGACGTGCTCACGCCGCAGATGGTTCACACGGGCGTGGACGTTGCCGATAAGGACGGAGCCATCCGCTACCTCGCCAGAGTGCTGGTCGATGCGGGCTACGTTGATGACCTCGAAGCCTTCGTTGCCGACGTGTACCTTCGCGAGACGGAGGGCATTACGGGTATCGGCGGCGGCATCGCCATTCCCCACGGCAAGAGCGCGAGCGTGACGGTGCCGGCTGTCGCCGTTGCGACGCTCGCGCACCCCATTGCGTGGGAGACGCTCGACGGTGGCGATGTGGACGCGGTGTTTCTGTTCTGCGCCGGCGATAGCAACGAAGGGGCCCGAGAGCATCTGGTGCTCCTCTCGAAGGTGGCGACGAAGCTCGCGGACGACGATCTGGTCGTCCAGGTGCGTCATGCACAAAGTCCCGAGGAAATAGTACGATTGATGTGCGGATAGGGTTCTGCGGGGCAGGGGGTGTTGGCATGGTCGGCACGAAGGCCGCTAGCGGTGTCTTGAGCCAGATCTGCGCGAAACGCGACAACCTTTCTACAGCTGAGTGTAAGGTTGCAGATTTCGTGCTGTCGCAGGAGCCTGCTGAGGTCTCTATGCTCGGTGTGAAACGGGTTGCCGAGGCGAGCGGCGCTTCGATCGCGACGGTCTCGCGCTTCTCGCGCCGGCTCGGGTTCGAGAGCTTTTCGGATTTCCGCTTCGCGCTCGCGCGCGAGAGCATCATGGGGATCGACTCTCCGAGCGACGAGCCGTCCGCGTTCACCGGCGACGACCTGCGCCAGTCGATCGATGCCATCCTCAAGTTCAAGACCGACGAGATCATCGATACCGTTTCCGGCTTGGACCTCGACGTAGTGCAGCAATGCATCGACGCCATTCTCTCGGCGCGGCAGGTGCTCTTCGCTTCGGTGGGCAATTCGATTCCTATAAGCATGAATGCTTCGTTCAAGTTCATGCAGATGGGCGTGCATGCGAGCTGCCCGGTAAACACCGAGGGCATGTCGCTCGAGTCCCTTCTGTTGGAGAAGGACGACGTCCTTATCGTGGTCTCGAACTCCGGTCATTCCAAGCGCCTTGCGGCGATCATCGACAACGCCGAGGACTGTCAAGCCAAGGTCATCGTCATCTCCAATGACGAGACGTCACCGCTCGCCCAGCGTACACCGCTGTTCCTCAAGGCGGCGACGCGCGACCGGGCGCTTACCGGGCAGATGTCGTTCTCGCACAACTCGACGTTCTTCGTGCTCGACATGCTCACCTTGCTGTTGTTCAGGCATGCGAAGGATGTTCGCGAACGCTATCTGCTCCACTGGAAGACCGCGCGCGACGACAAGGGAGTGCCCAACCCGCTGCTCTCGTAAGACGAGTTCCGTACATCGAAAACCGATTATGAATGGAGGTAGTGCCATGGAGGCAGTACCTGATGGTTCCGTGCGCGATTTGCGTCTTGCCGCGAATGACATGCGTGTGGATGTGGTCTCGATGATTGCGCGCGCCGGGTCGGGACACCCCGGCGGTTCGCTATCCTGCGTCGACATCCTTGCTGCGCTGTACCTAGGCGGCGTGTTGCGGATCGATGTGGATGATCCCGATTGGTCGGAGCGCGACTTGTTCTTCCTTTCCAAGGGCCATGCGGCGCCGGCGCTATATGCGACGCTTCATCGCCTAGGCTGGATCGATGATGAGGATGTCGCCTCGTTGCGAACGCTCGGCGGGAAGCTCCAGGGACATCCGGACAGCAACGCGTGCCCCGGGGTCGAGGTCTGTTCAGGGTCTTTGGGCCAGGGGCTGCCCATCGCCGTAGGTGCGGCGTGGGCGCTCAAAGGAAAGGCTACAGAAGGTCGGTCTTCCGAGCGGTCTGTCTATGTCCTGGTTGGTGATGGCGAGCTGCAGGAAGGGTCGAACTGGGAGGCGCTCATGCTCGGCGCCCATCATAGGCTCGATAACTTGACGCTCATCGTGGACCAGAACCGCTTGGAGCTAGATACAGCGGTCGATAGCGAGTGCACGTTGGGCGACCTCCGGCAGAAGCTGGAGGCATTCGGCTGGTGCGTTTTCGAGGTGGATGGCCACGATATCGAGGGGCTGCTTGGGACGCTGCGTTCGGCCCGAAGAGTCCGAGACACCCGTCCCCGCGCCATCATTTCCCACACGGTCAAGGGCAAGGGCGTTTCATTCATGGAGGACAACGTAAGCTGGCACGGAGGAGCTCCTAATTCCGCCCAGGCCGAGCAGGCGCTTGCAGAGCTCGCAGCTGAGCGCGAGGCGATGGAAAGGGGAGAGGGCAATGAGTAAGAGGGCGACGCGCGAGGCGCTGGGCGCCACGTTGGTGGAGCTCGCCCAGGAAGGGGCCGATATCTTCGCGGTCGATGCGGATCTGGCGCGGGCGACCACGCTGCAGGTGTTCGGTAACGCCTATCCCGACCGACTCCTCAACGTCGGCATCGCCGAGCAGGACATGATGGGTGCCGCAGCGGGTATCGCCCTCACCGGCGGTACCGTGTTCACCGGATCGTTCGCCGCCTTTGGTACAGGTAGGTGCTACGACCAAATCAGAAATACCGTCTGCGAGTCCCATCTCAACGTAAAGGTCTGTCCCACGCACGCCGGCATCACGGTGGGCGAAGACGGGGCGACGCATCAGATGCTCGAAGATATCGGCCTCATGCGCGGCCTTCCCGGCGTGCGCGTCCTGGTGCCCGCGGATTACCATACCGCTTGCGCGGCGATCCGCCTCGCAGCAGATGTCGAGGGCCCTGTCTATATCCGCTTCTCGCGCTTCGCGACTGCGGAGATCTATGACGAGACGATCAAGGGCTCCTTCCCATGGGCGACCGTGCTGCGCGAGGGCGCGGACGTCTCCCTGCTCGCCTGCGGCGTCGAGGTGGAGCAGGCGCTTCAGGCGGCGGACCTGCTCGCTGCGGAGGGTGTCTCCGCCGAGGTCATCGACATCGAGTCGGTGAAGCCGTTGGACGAGGACCTCATCTGCGCGAGCGTCGCCAAGACCGGGCATGTGGTCACCGCGGAAGACCACTGCGTGGCGACCGGTATGGGCGCCGCAGTCGCCGGGCTGCTTGCCGAGAGGTGCCCGACACCGATGAGGTTCGTCGGTATGCGGTCGTTCGGCACCTCGGCTTCTGCTGAAGCGCTGCTCAGGCATTTCGGGCTCGATGCGGAGGGAATCAAGGCAGCGGTACTTGATCTTCTTCGCTAGTTTCCGGCGAGCTTACTCTCGATTGTTCATTGTTCTTGCCCGCTATCGAAGGAGTAGATCATGGCGGCTACCGGATATGCGGTGGCCGCCATTTGATTGAGATTTTAAATAGCGACTTCGAAGTGTTCGCTATTTCCCGCATGGATGTAGACAAGGATTTGTAGGCATTATCAAAACGATATTCAGAGGAACAGAAGTTGACTTGTTCTCTATAATCCGTCTCGTCGCATCTTATGCGTGGATTGAAACATGTGAGACAACTTCTTTGACATCCGCACTTCCGGATCGCGCTCTTTATGAGTGCGGAAATAGAAGCAAATCGTCTATAATCGGTTCGCGTGGCGGTGCTTGTTCGCTGCGCGTCGCTTAATGTGCGCCATTAGCTCAGTTGGATAGAGCAGGAGACTTCTAATCTCAAGGTCGAGGGTTCGAATCCCCCATGGCGCACCAGTCCTTTCTTTATCACGAGAATTAAATGTCACGTGAGTTCACTGTATGCGAGCTCAAAATGCATTGTGCATCGATGCTGCCATCTATTTGGGCAACGCCGCAGTCACCATCGTTGTGTATCTCGGGCATGGTGTATTATCCACCTATGATTTATAATGCTTTATAACGTTTCATTTCCATGAATGTGATTGGAGATGCAATGATTGACTTCCGCAATCCATACACTCCAGGAGCGGGTGTAATGCCTCGGTATTTGGCGGGTCGCGGCAACCTTGTCGATAGCGCTCGGCAGCGACTCCAGGCGGTTTCCGAAGGATACCAGGCTCGATCCGTTATCTACTACGGGTTACGTGGTGTAGGAAAAACCGTCTTGCTCAACGCAGTTGAGGAGGAGGCTGATAAGCTCGAGGTATTATGCCGCCATATCGAAGTCAAAGAGGATGGCGATCTCACCAAGACGCTGGCGAGCGCATCAAATGCCTTTGTGGTGAGCTTGAGTGCGATGAAAGCTGCCAAAGCCTGGCTCGACAGAGTTGTATCGGTCGCAAAATCATTCACCGCAACGTGGAATCCTGAGGATAATACGTTGTCATTGGGTCTTAATGACGCTGCGCTAACCGCGGCGACCGCGGGAACTGGTGACCTGTCGAACGATCTGACCCAGCTGCTTGTTGAGCTTGGTAAATGTGCGCGGGAATGCAAGAAGACGATTTGTTTTTGCATCGATGAGGTGCAGTACGCGCGTAAAGAAGAGCTGGAGGCCGTCATGACGGCACTTCACCGCACGAGTCAGCTCAACCTGCCCATCATCTTTTTCTGCGCCGGTCTCCCACGGATTCTTAAAGACGCTGGGGATGTCAAATCGTATTCCGAACGCCTCTTTGAGTTCATCGAAATTGACTCGTTGAGTGCGAGCGCTGCGGCGGAGGCGGTTATCGAGCCGGCTAAGCCATTCGGAGTGGCGTACGATGATGATGCTGTTGCGCTCATCGTCAAGGAGACGGCTGGCTACCCGTACTTCATCCAGGAGATGTGTTCGACGATCTGGGAGCGCTGCGACGGGTCTCGTATAACCGTGGAGGACGTGGCTGCCAACATCGACGAGACCAACAGGAGGCTCGATAAGGGTTTCTTCCTTGTGAGATTCAATCGCTGCACGGCGCGCGAGCAGGAGTTTCTGCAAGCCATGGCGTCATGCGAGGAGCTGCCGTGCACGATCGCAAACGTCGCCAAGGCGATGGGGCGCAAGGTCACAGCCATCAGCCCCTTCCGGGCCAAGCTCATCAACAAGGGCCTCATCTACGCAACGGGCAGGGGAGAGATCGATTTCACCGTCCCGCGATTCGACGCCTTCCTAAAGCGCACGCAAGGGGTGTAACGCTTAGGGATATTCGTCGCGTGCCGCAATTCGCATCGTCTCATGCCGCTCGCAAATCTTGCCGTGCAACGGCGGCGGCATGCGTTAAACTATGAGAGTCGTTCATGTGGGCCCGGAGCCTTCGCTGCACCGGGACAATGCAAAAAAGGAGACAACTATGGTTTCTGAGAAGGTCACCCTCGTCAACCCCCAGGGTCTTCACATGCGTCCTGCAGGCCTCTTCGCCTCCACCATGGGCAAGTTCGCCTGCGACGTGACCGTCGTCACCCCCGAGAAGGAGGTCAACGGCAAGAGCCCCATGGCCCTCATGGCTGCCGGCATCCCCTGCGGGACCGAGGTTGAGATTCGCTGCGATGGTGCCGATGAGGCCGACGCCCTCACCACCGCCATCGATCTCATCAAGAGCGGTCTCGGCGAGTAGACCACCTGCCATGTCTCGCATAGCGAGCAACTAAGTTTGTGTGGAGAGCGCAGGTGCCTGCATGGTGCCTGCGCTTTTCTGTTCCCGGGTATAGGGGCCCGGGTTGCACGGAGAGAGGAACTGCACATGTACGAGGGAGTCAATGCATCCGAGGGCATCGGCATCGGATCGGTTGTCCTGGCTGTCGAGCCCGACCTGTCCTTCGAGCCGCACGCGGTTGAGGATGCTGCGGCCGAGAAGGCGCGCTACCAGGCCGCGCTCGACGTCTTCTGCAAGAAGACCGAGGCTCAGGCCGAGCGCATGAAGGTCACGGTTGGCGAGAACGAGGCCGAGATCATGAGCGGCCACATCATGCTCGCCCAAGATCCCGGTTTGGTTGACGGCATCAACGACGCCATCGACAGCGGCACCTGCGCCGAGCAGGCGCTCGTCGAGACGAGCACCATGTTCGAGAACATGTTCCTGAGCATGGATGACGAGATGTTCCGTCTGCGCGCGGCCGATATCGCCGACATCCGCACCGGCATCCTGGCCGAGCTGCTCGGCCGCGACGTGGTCGATCTCTCCGCGCTTCCTGCGGGCAGCATCATCGTGGTGCACGACCTCACCCCGTCCATGACCGCCACCATCGACAAAGAGAACGTAGTCGGCATCGTTACCGAGGTCGGCGGCCGTACCTCCCACTCCGCCATCATCGCCCGCGCCCTGGAGATCCCGGCGGTCCTGTCCGTCGCGAACGCCTGCGGTGCCCTGCACAACGGCATGACCGCCATCGTCGACGGCATCAACGGCCACGTGCTCGCTGACCCCGATGAGGTGACGCTCGCCGACTACCAGGAGCGCGCCGCGGCCTTCGCTGCGGAGAAGCATGCTCTCGAGGCTTTCCTCGGTAAGCCCACGGTCACGGCCGATGGCGACAAGAAGGTGCTCGCCTGCAACATCGGCAATCCCGAGGATGCCAAGGGCGCCGTGGACCACGACGCCGAGGCGATCGGCTTGTTCCGCTCCGAGTTCCTGTTCATGGATGCCAAGGAGCTTCCCTCCGAGGATGAGCAGTTCGAGGCGTACCGCAAGGCGGCCGTGACCCTCAAGGGTGCACCGGTCATCATCCGCACGCTCGATGTGGGCGGCGATAAGGAGATCCCGTATCTCAAGCTCCAGAAGGAAGACAACCCCTTCATGGGCTACCGCGCCGTTCGCTACTGCCTCGATAACTCCGACGAGTACAAGGTCCAGCTCCGCGCCCTTCTGCGCGCGAGCGCCTTCGGGGACATCAAGATCATGATCCCGCTCGTCACCTGCGTCGAGGAGGTCCGCCAGGTCAAGGCGCTCGTCGAGGAGTGCAAGGAGGAGCTGCGCACCGAGGGCTACAAGTTCAACGAGGACATCGAGGTCGGCATCATGATGGAGACGGCCGCCGCCGCCAACATCGCCGACCTGCTTGCCGAGGAAGCCGCGTTCTTCTCCATCGGCACCAACGACCTCACGGGCTACACCATGGCTTCCGACCGCGGCAACGACAAGGTCTCCTACCTCTACAGCTGGTATTACCCGGCGGTCCTGCGCGCCATCAAGAACATCATCACCAAGGGTGTCGACGCCGGCATCATGGTGGGCATGTGCGGCGAGGCCGCGGCCGACCCGCTGCTCACGCCGCTCCTCATCAGCTGGGGCATGGAGGAGTTCTCGGTTTCCGCGCCGAGCATCCTGCGCACTCGCAAGACCATCTCCCAGTGGTCCAAGGCCGATGCGGACGCTCTCGAGGCCGAGGTCATGCAGCTCAAGACCGCGGAAGAGGTCAAGGCTGCCCTCCTGAAGGCCGCTCGCTAGGGCGGAGCCTTCGTAAGGGCTCGGTAAGGCCCGCAAGGCAAATGCTTGCAATCGCTGCATGGCGCGCTTATGCTTGCGCCGTGCAGTTTTGTGCGAAAGGAAGGTATCAGCTATGTACTATACCCTCACGGCTAACCCCGCCGTCGACATGACGGTCCAGTGCCCGACGCTCGTCCCCAACGAGAACGTGCGCTCCTATTCCGCGAGTTACACGGCCAACGGCAAGGGCCTCGACGTGTCGTTCGCGCTCAAGAAGTTCGGCGTCGACTCGGTCGCGCTCGGCTTCTTCGCCGGCTTCACCGGAAAGTACGTCGTCGATGAGACCATGAACTCCGGCTGCCTGTGCCGCCCGGTCTGGATCGACGGCATCACCCGCATCTGCGGTTACTTCAACGATGGCGAGAACGAGTACGGCGTGCTCAACCCTGGTCCGGTGCTCACCCCGCAGGGCGAGCAGGAGCTCCTCAACATCCTCGACAACACCGGTGACCTCGATTGCCTGATCGTGTCCGGCTCCCTGCCGCCCAGGGCTTCGAAGGACTTCCTCGACAAGGTCGTCGACCATGCCCAGGCGCGCGGCGCCGACGTGGTGCTCGACCTCTCCAGCGATAAGCTCAAGACGCTGTGCTCCAAGCACCCGCTGCTCATCAAGCCCAACCATCACGAGATGCGCGAGATCTTCGGCGTGCAGATCGACACCGACGACGACGCCCGCCGCGCGCTCTCCCTCGCGCATGAGGCCGGCGTGCAGAACGTGCTGCTCACCATGGGTAGCCGCGGCAGCGCCTACTTCTCGAACGGCGAGGACATCTGGTACGCCAAACGCGACTTCAACATCAAGCTCGTAAGCTCGGTGTGCGCTGGCGACTGCACGCTCGCCGCGTTCCTGTTCAAGTGGTACCACGATCGCGACAACGTCGCGGACGCCCTCAAGCTCGCCATGGCTACCGGCGCGAACGTCGCCGAGAGCGTGGGTCTGGGCGATTTCGGCCATGTGGAGGAGTACAGCAAGCGCGTGACCGTGCGCAAGCTCGCGCGCTAGCATCTGAGCTTCTCTGCTGCCTGCGCTTGACGTGGGTCGGTCTTGGCGCCCTCGTGTTTGGCACGGGGGCGCTTCTTGTTAGGGTACGTCGCGACCTAAGGGGACTCCATGATCTACACGCTCACCGCAAATCCCGCGATCGACTACAACATCACCTGCGACGCGCTCGTACCCGATGCGGTGACGCGCACCCGCGATGCGGTGTACACGCCCAACGGCAAGGGGTTGAACGTCTCCTTCACGTTGGCGCACTACGGCGTCGCCTCCACCATCCTAGGGTTCTTCGCGGGGTTCTCCGGTCGCTATATCGTGGACGGCGCCCGTGCTCTGGGGTGCGCGGTGGAGCCGGTTTGGATCGACGGCGTTACGCGGGTGAACGTCTTCCTTACTTCTGACTCGGGCGAGTACAAGCTCGTGAACGCGGGCGCGCCGGTAACGGCTGTAGACGAGGCTCGCATGCTGGAGCTCATCGGTGGCCTCGACGACCTGGCGCTGCTCGTCGTGTCGGGTTCGATGCCGCCCGGTGTGCGCGAGGGCTTCCTGCCCGCGGTCATCGAGCGCGTGCGGGCACGCGGCGGCGAGGTCGTGCTCGATATCTCGTCTTCGCAGCTCGCTCGTTTGCTCGCCCAGCGTCCGCTCCTCATCAAGCCCAACGACGACGAGCTGCGCGAGATCTTTGGCTTTGCGGTGACGGCAGGGGAGGACGCGGCGGTGGCAGAGGCCCTTCGCGAGCTGCACCGCCGTGGCGCTCGATACATCTTGCTCACGCTCGGCAGCGGGGGAGCGTATTTTGGCGATGGCGAGCGCCTCTGGTATGCGCGTGCCAAGATGCCCGTGCGGGTCCTCTCCACGGCGTGCGCGGGCGATGCCTCGCTCGGTGCGTTCCTTGCGCGGTGGCGTCCCGGCGAGGATCCAGAGCAGGCGCTTGCGCTCTCGATGGCGACGGGGGCGAATGTGGTCGAATGCCCCGGGTTGGGTGATTTCGCGAAGGTGGATGAGTATCTGCGCCATGTCGAGGTCCAGCGGGTACGGTAAGGGCTGTGGTGTGCGGTGCTCCCGGCCGCTGTCGCGCTTCTTCGTGGGGTATCGCCGGGACTTTTGGATAGGAGATCGCATGGAGAGGGACCGTTCCATAACTCTGGGGGATATCGAGCAAGCGCATGAGCGCTTTGCCAGCGAGCGCGCGAACCTCGTTGCCCGCAATGCCGTGACGAGCGCCGGCGTGCGCTCCGCCGCACGCGACCCCGAGATCGCCTCGCGTGCGACCACGACCTTCGACATCCAGCTCGAGCAGGGCGAGATTTGCGACCAGAAGCGCTCGGGCCGCTGCTGGATGTTCGCGAGTCTCAACACCATGCGGTACCGTATCATGAAGAAGCTTGGGCTCAAGACGTTCGAGCTCAGCCAAGCCTATCCACTGTTTTGGGACAAGTACGAGCGCTCGAACTGGTTCTTCGAGAACATCATCGCCACCGCTGCGGACGAGCTCGCTTCGCGCGAGGTCGCCTACCTGCTGCGCGATCCGCTCGGAGACGGTGGGCAGTGGGACATGTTCCGCTCGCTCGTCAAGAAATACGGCGTGGTGCCCAAGGAGGCCATGCCCGAGACGGCCTGCTCGTCCAGCACGGGCGACCTCAACAAGTACCTCACGCGCTATCTGCGCCATGGTGCAAAGCGGTTGCGCGACGCCGTCGCAGGGGGCGCCGATGCCGCGGCGCTCGATGCCATCAAACGGGAGCTCATGGACGGCGTCTACCGCGTGCTGGCGATCTGTTTGGGCGAGCCGCCGGCGACCTTCGACGTGCGCATCCGCGACGAGAAGAACGAGCTCAAGGCGAGCGGCACGTACACGCCGCAGGCGTTCTTCGCCGAGTTCGTCGACATGGATTTGGATGCTTACGTCTCCGTCATCAACGCGCCTACCGCGGACAAGCCCTACATGCGGTCCTACACGGTAAAGTACCTCGGTAACGTGGTGGAGGACGGCACCGTGCGCTACGTGAACCTTCCCATCGAGGCGCTCCGCCGCGCGGCGGTCGCCCAGCTCGAAGATGGTTTGCCCGTATGGTTCGGTTCCGATGTCGACCAGGGATTCCTCCGTGATGACGGCGTGATCGACCCTGAGGCGCTCGACGTGGACCGCCTGTTCGACCTGCCCATCGAGGCGGGACTCGATAAGGCGGCTCGGCTCGATTACGGCGAGTCGCTCATGACGCATGCCATGACGCTCCAGGGCGTGAACCTCGACGAGGCGGGTGAGCCCACGCTGTGGCGCATCGAGAACAGCTGGGGTGCCGATCGCGGCAAGAAGGGCTACGACATCGGCTCGGCGCGCTGGTTTGACGAGTACGTCTACCAGGTTGTAGTGGACCGCAAGTACCTCACGGCGGAGGAGCTCACCGCCTACGAGAGCGAGCCCGTCGAGCTTGCGCCCTGGGACCCCATGGGAGCGCTCGCTCGGTAGCCGCGCCTTGCCTGCCAGCCGCCGCGCTATACTGGTGCCTACTGCATGCTGAGGGTTAGGGGGCGACATGGTGAGCGACTCGATCGGTGCTGTGCATGCTGCTGCGTGCGGAGGCGCGCCCGGTGCCGTATCCGATGCAGCCCATAGCGTTCCCTGCGACGCTGCCTGCTCTGGCACAGCTCCCTCTGGTCCCGTATGCGTTGGTGCGCCCGCCCTTAACGGCACGGAGCTCTCAGAACCGGCGTCCAAGGTGCTCCGGGCCCTCGAGGGCGCCGGCTATGAAGCGTGGATCGTCGGCGGCTGGGTGCGCGACGCGATGCGCGGCGCTCCCAGCCACGATGTCGACATTTGCTGCGCGGGCGGCTGGCAGGAGAACGAGCGGGCGCTCGAGACGGCGGGCATACGTGTGATTGAGTCGGGGACGCGCTTCGGCGGCATCACCGCGGTTTGCGAAGGCGAGCGCATCGAGGTCACCACATATCGCGTGGACGGGTTCTACACCGACGGACGCCATCCCGAGCAGATCACATCCGCAAGCTGCGTGGAGGATGACCTCGCACGGCGAGACTTCACAGTGAACGCCATGGCGTGGCATCCCGAGCGCGGCCTGCTCGACCTCTACGACGGCGCGGGCGACCTTGAGCGCGGCGTCATTCGGGCGGTAGGGGAGCCGCGCCGTCGCTTCGAGGAGGATGCGCTCAGGATGCTGCGAGCCGTGCGTTTCGCATGCCGGCTCGATTTCGCCATGGACCCCGCCACGGCCTGTGCGCTCGCCGCCTGCGCACCGCTTCTCGACGCCGTCGCGCGCGAGCGGGTGGGCTGGGAGCTCGACGGCATCCTTGCCACGGGTCACGGCGGCGATGCCCTCATCCGCTATCCCGAGCTCATGTGCGCCGCCATCCCCGAGCTCGCGCCGTGCCGCGGATTCGACCAGCATAGTCGCTACCACGCCTTCGACGTCTACGATCACATCGCGCGCGTGCTCACGGTCGCTGGCGAACTTGCCGCCGCGCGCATCGATGGAGGAGACCCCAGCCGCCCGCCCTCACCCTCGCTCATGTGGGCGGCACTCCTCCACGACATCGCCAAGCCCGATTGCTTCACGCTCGACGAACGCGGTAACGGGCACTTCTATGGCCACCCCGAGCTCGGCGCGCGCAAAGCGGAGGCAATCATGCGCCGGCTCGCGTGCCCTACCGAGCTCATCCGCGATGCATGCCTTATCATCCGTTATCACGATCTGCCCCTGCGTGCCGAGCGCACCGACCTGCTGAAGATGCTCGGCTTGCTCTCGGGAGAGGGGCTCGATACCGCACGGCTGGCAAACGAGCTGTTCGATATCAAGCGCGCTGACACGCTCGGCAAGGCGCCCTCGTGCTTCTACTATGTCGAGGAGATCGAACGCATGCGCGAGATGGTGCGCGAGCTTCTTGCAAATCATGAGGCTTACGATCTGCAGTCGCTCGCGTTGGGCGGCCGCGACCTCATCGCTGCCGGCGTAAAGCCCGGGCCGCGCATCGGCGAGCTGCTCAAGCGCGCGCTCTCCGGTGTGGTTGACGGCGTGGTCGCGAACGATCGCGCCGACCTGCTTGCGTTCCTCAAGCTCGACTAAGGTCGTGCCGTTCGTTGAAATTATGCACTGCATTTTGTGAGGCAGCTCCCACTCGCTTGATTATTGAATTTGATGCCGTCGTTTCTTTGCCACTCGTTGAATTTTTGGACCCAACGGCGCGGAATCACGGTCACTCATCCAACTTTTGCATTGCATTTTTCCAACGAACCCATTCGTTGAAATAGTGTGTACTTTTTCGAGTTCAATTTTTCTGCGAATGGGAACTACTTTTACAAACACGCAGGTAGCGGCCTTCCGAGGAATCTCGGTCGCGAGGAAAACGTACTCAGATTTTCCCTGAATGGTCGAAAAAGACCCACTCAGCGATTATTTGCATACTTTTGGGTGCGCGCCAGCCGACCTTCGCATGTGATTCTTCCTCCGGCTTGCTCGGGGGGCGAGCTCTGTGCGGGCGCGTTTCGGGCGGGCGCAGAACGCATGCCGCGCTATGCTACTATAGCAACGGTAACACAAACGTTATTATCCGTAACACCAAGACGATCGGGGCGCGTGCCCCGTCTTTGCGAAGGGACGCGCTATGACTGATTCTGAGGGGAATGCGGTTTCTGCCGACGGGGGTGTGACGCGCCGCACATTCATGACGGTTGCAGGTGCTGGCGCGGCGGCGCTCGCGGTAGCGGGGACCCAAGCCGCCTGCTCTGGGGGAGACGTCTCAGGATCAGCCGCCGGGTCCGCTGCCGATGAGCCGGCAACCCAGGTCATCGTTGCCATGAATGGGGGCAGCGAGCCGGCCGCGGGCTTCGATCCGCTCATCGCATGGGGCTGCGGCGAGCATGTGCACGAGCCGCTCATCCAGTCCACGCTCATCACCACCGACGAGAACCTTGAGTTCGTCTGCGACCTGGCGACGGAGTACAGCTGCTCGGAAGACGGCCTCACCTGGTCGTTCACTATCCGCGACGACGCGGTGTTCAGCGATGGCGAGCCGCTCACGGCGGCCGACGTCGTCTTCACCGTGAATTCGATCGTGGCGAGCGATGTCTCCGAGGCCGACCTCTCGATGGTCGACGAGGCCGTGGCGACGGGAGACTACTCCGTGGAGCTCCGCCTCAACAAACCCTACAACGCCCTGCTCTACACGCTCGCGGTGCTGGGCATCGTGCCCGAGCACGCGTATGACGAGAGCTACGGGGAGCACCCCATCGGTTCCGGCCGCTATCTGCTGGAGCGCTGGGACCGGGGCCAGCAGGCGATATTCCGCGCGAACCCGGATTATTACGGTGAGGCGCCCCTTATGGAGCGGGTGGTCGTGGTGTTCATGGACGAGGACGCGGCGCTGGCGGCCGTTGCGGCGGGTGAGGTGGATATCGCCTATACCTACGCGACCCATGCAGGGCAAAGCTACGATGGCTACGAACTCGTCGCATACGACTCGGTCGACTCGCGCGGCATCTCGTTGCCGTGTCTGCCCGCGGGCGGTACCAAGGTGGTCGATGGCGACATGGCTTATCCCACCGGCAACGACGTCACTTGCGACCTAGCGATACGTCGAGCCATCAACCAAGGGATCGACCGCTCTCAGGTGATCGACCACGTGCTCTCGGGCTATGGCAAGGAGGCTTTCAGCGTCGGTGACGACATGCCGTGGTCGAGCGAGGACATGCGCGTCGAATACGATCCGGACGGCGCCCGTGCGCTGCTCGATGAGGCGGGCTGGCTTCCGGGTGACGACGGCGTGCGTGTGAAGGACGGCGTGCGCGCAGCGTTCGACCTCTGGTATTCCTCCGACGACTCGGTGCGGCAGGCAATGGCAAACGAGCTTTCCGTGCAGCTCATGGAGCTCGGCATCGAGGCAAGTCCCCGCGGCGGCAGCTGGGATGAGATCTATCCCCACCAGTTCGATCAGCCGGTCCTTTGGGGCTGGGGCTCGAATTCGCCGATCGAGGTCTACGCGCTCAACTACTCAACGGGCTGGGGAAATTACTCTTGCTACGAGAGCTCCTCGATCGATGCGCATCTCGACGAGGCGCTTGCTCAGCCCGCGATCGAGGATTCTTACGAGCACTGGCGCTTGGCGGCTTGGGACGGCGAGGACGGCTTCGCTCCTTGCGGTGCCGCGACGTGGGCGTGGATCGCGAACGTCGACCATCTTTACTTCAAGCGCACGGGCCTCTCGGTTGCGGAGCAGAAGCCCCATCCGCACGGACACGGTTGGTCGCTGGTGAACAACGTCGACCGGTGGAGCTGGTAGGTTTGGCAAGAGATGCGGCACGGCGCCTGCCATTCTGCGCGCAGCTCGCTTGCAGGTTCGTTCTGCTCATGCTGGCGGTGAGCTTCGTGACGTTTTGGCTCGTGGGCAACTCGCCCATCGATCCCGTCCAGGCGAATGTGGGACAGGTGGCCTATACCACGATGTCTCCCGACCGCCGCGAGCAGCTCGCGGAGCGTTGGGATGCCGACACGCCGGTGCTTGAGCGCTACGCTGCCTGGTTGGGTGACGCCGTACGCGGTGATTTCGGCGAGAGCCTGCGCTACAACGAACCGGTTGTCACCGTGGTGGCAGAGCGCTTTGCGAGCTCGGTGGCGCTGCTCGCTGCGAGCTGGCTCATCGCCGGCGTGGTCGGCACGACGCTCGGCGTCGTCGCGGGCGTGCGTTCGGGGAGCGTGCTCGACCGCATGGTGCGCGGCTACTGCTATGTGCTGTCGGCAACGCCCACGTTCTGGCTGGCACTCGTGGCCCTCATGATCTTCTCGGTGTATCTTGGGTGGTTCCCCTTGGGGTTTTCGGTTCCCATCGGCTCGACGGGAGAGGTTTCCATCTGGGTGCGGCTGCACCATATCGTGCTGCCGGCGCTCGTGCTGTCCCTTACCGGCATCGCGAACGTGGCGCTGCATACGCGCGAGAAGACGCTCGACGTCATGGCGACGGACTACGTCCGGCTTGCTCGGGCGCGCGGGGAGGGGGCCCGCTCGATCGTGCTACGGCACGGGTTGCGCAACCTCATCATCCCGGCGCTGACGCTCCAATGCGCGCAGATCAGCGAGATCTTTGGCGGTTCCATCTTGGTGGAGCAGGTGTTCTCGTATCCCGGCCTGGGGCAGGCCGCGGTGACGGCGGGCCTTGGCGGGGATGCTCCGCTGCTGGTGGGTATCGCGCTAGCGTCGGCTGCGCTCGTCTTTGCCGGTAACACGCTCGCGAACGTCTTGTACGGGTTGGTCGATCCGCGTCTGCGCGGGGAGGTGGCCCATGTCGAATGACGCCCCGCCGCGCTCCCGCGCGCATGGGGGCCTCCGGTCAGAGCGCTGCCGGTCCGAGTTCCCCTCCCAAGGTTCCGATACCTTTGATGCCCCTCAAACCTCTCGACATGTGGGCGAGCAGGCCCCGACGGCGCTCCACATCCCGGCTGCCGAAGGGCGCCTGAGCGGTAGGCGCGCGCTGCTGGTGATGCTGGTTGCGGTCATCTGCGTGCTCGCCGCGGTTGCGGTCGCAGGAGCATGCTCCGCGGGGCAGGCCTCGGTCGTTGATTTTGCCGCGCGCAACCTGGCGCCCTGCCCGGCGCATCCCTTCGGCACGGATTGGATGGGGCGCGACATGCTCGCGCGCACGCTCGCAGGCCTTTCGACCTCGATCGGGGTCGGGCTCCTCGCGGCGGGCGCATCCTCTGCCATCGCGCTTGCGCTCGCTGCTGCAGCTGCCCTCGGGGGCCCGCGCGTCGACGCGGCAGTGGAGTGGCTCATCGACCTCGTGATGGGAATCCCGCACCTGGTGCTCCTCATCCTCATCAGCTATGCGCTCGGCCGGGGGACGGTCGGCGTGCTCGTGGGCATCGCGGTCACGCATTGGCCGAGCCTGGCGCGCGTCCTTCGCGGCGAGATCCTGCAGGTTCGCGCGCAGCCGTTTTTCGCGTGCTCGACGGCGCTCGGCATCTCGCGCGTCCGGTTGGTCGCCACGCACCTCGTCCCCCACGTGCTGCCGCAGTATCTGGTGGGGCTTGTGCTTCTGTTCCCTCACGCCGTCCTGCACGAGGCCTCCATCACCTTCCTGGGTTTCGGCCTCTCGCCCGAGCAGCCCGCGATCGGCGTCATCCTTTCCGAGGCGATGTCGTACCTGACCTCGGGTGCATGGTGGCTCGCGGTGTTCCCGGGGCTGGCGCTGCTCGCATGCGTTCTGCTCTTCGATCGCGCCGGCGCGCTCTTGAGGCGCCTTTCCAATCCCGAGGGGGTGCAGGCGTGATGACAAGCATGATGGATACCCGCGGGGACTACGAGCTCCGCCATCGTCATGCCCATGTGGACGACGAGGCCCATCATCACCACACCCACGCGGATGGCTCGCATCATCATGGCGGGCACCACCTGCTTGCCGTCGAGCACCTCAGCGTGAGCTTTTCCATGTACGATCCCGCGGCGAGCTATTTCGCTGCCCGCAAAGTCGTGGTGCCGGTGATCCGAGACCTTTCCGTCTCGGTTCACGAAGGGGAGGTGCTTGCCGTGGTGGGGGCGAGCGGTTCGGGAAAGACGCTGCTCGCCGATTCGATTCTGGGTCTCTTTGAGCCCAATGCTCGCGTGGAGGGATCGATCTGGTTCGACGGCGAGCGCTGCTCGTCTGCCGACCTTGCGCGCTTGCGGGGGCGCGGCGTCTCGCTTGTTCCGCAGAGCGTGACGCACCTCGACCCTCTGATGCGGGTGGGCGATCAGGTGGTGGGAGCCGCGACCGGTTCCCGTCGGCGCGAGCGCGTGGAGCGCATGCGTCGGCTCTTTGAACGATATGGATTGAAACCCGAGGTTGAGCGGCTGTATCCCCACGAGCTTTCGGGCGGCATGGCGCGTCGCGTGCTGCTCATGTGCGCGCTCATCGACGAGCCGAGACTCATCGTCGCGGATGAGCCCACGCCGGGCCTCGACCTGGAGCTTGCGATTCGCGCGCTCGACGACCTCCGGGCGTTCGCGAGCTCGGGGGGTGGCGTTTTGCTTATCACGCATGACCTCGAGCTGGCTCTTTCCGTTGCGGACCGCGTTGCCGTGTTCAAGGACGGCACCGTGGTCGAGGAGACCTCGTGTGCGAGCTTCAATGATCCTGAGAAGCTGCGTCATCCGTTTTCCCGTGCACTTTGGCATGCGATGCCTGAACACGATTTCGCTGCTGACGCGGACGGTTGCGCGCCTCGGGGCGATGCCCCCTGCTCAGCCGACGCCGCACCGGCTGGAGGCGTGCTCGGCCCAATCAGCGCAGCACGCTCCGATTCCCGCGGGGGAGGTACGGAAAATGAGCCTTGTCGCCGATAACGTTTCGTTCTCCTATCAAGATGGCCATGAGATTCTAAAAGACTTCTCGCTCTCGGTCGATCCCAATGAGCGGGTTGCTCTGCAGGCACCCTCGGGAACGGGTAAGACCACGCTCTGTCAACTTCTCGCCGGCTATTTGCGCCCTCAGGCCGGAGAGGTGCTGGTCGACGGCGCGCCTGTTTTGAATCGTCGCGGCCTGCTGCGTCGTGTACCTGCTGGCCCGCGTCCGGTGCAGCTCATCCGGCAGCATCCGGAACAGGCCTTCGACCCGTTGGTGCGGCTGGGGAGGAGCGTCACCGAGGGGCTTCTCTTTTCCGACGGAACGACGCAGGCGAAGCGAGGCCGCAACGATCGGGCGCTCGAGCAGCTTCGCGCGTCGGGCCTGCTTGAACGTTTCGGAGTGCGCGAGGCGTGGCTTGGCCGCTTTCCGCACGAGCTCTCGGGCGGCGAGCTCATGAGGCTCTGCCTCGTGCGCGCCCTGCTCGCCCAACCGCGCTACCTCGTCTGCGACGAGATGACGGCCATGCTCGACGCCGTTACCCAGGCCGCGCTCTGGCGCGAAGTGCTCGAGATTGCTGATAGGCGCGCAATGGGTCTCGTCATCGTGTCGCATAGTCCCGCGCTGGTGCGGCGCCTGGCCACCCGCATCGCGCCGCTCGCGTAGCGCTGCTGGCCTCTACCACGCTTCCTTGCGCAAGATCTTCCTTCGCTGCTGCGGTCCTCAGATGGCTTTTGCTCGTTCGAGCTTCTTGGCGGTGGTCTTTTACCGGATGATGAAGTAGACCTTCGTCCTACGAAGCGGTTACCTGCGATTTTATTAATAATAATCATGGTTGTACCGAGCAGTTCCGGGATCAACCACCGCCAAGAGGCTCGAACGACAATCGAACCGCCCTTTGGGCGCGTTGCCGGAGCGTTTGGCCGCGGTTTGGATGTGGCTTGGTTGCATGAAAGCGCTCGATGCGCTCCGTGCCTACCATGTGCACCCGCCGCCACGCGCGCGGCATGGCGGCGGGTGCGTTTGGGGGCGTGCGGCGCGCTCATAGGGTGCATATCCTAGGCATGGCGTCTCATGGCGCCGCGCGTGCCGTCGCAGAACGTTTCTGTTACATGAAATCGGGAATCGCGAACGCGACGCCACGCAAGATGAGTGATACCATGAAGGCCCGTAGAGACCATAGGTTCTGATACGGGAAGCGCAGGTACAACATAATGACCAAGCATATCTTCGTAACCGGCGGTGTCGTGTCATCGCTCGGCAAAGGCATCACGGCGGCGTCTCTGGGCAGGCTGCTCAAGAGCCGTGGTTACAAGGTGACCATGCAGAAAGCCGATCCGTATCTCAACGTTGACCCCGGCACCATGAGCCCGTTCCAGCATGGTGAGGTTTTCGTTACGGAGGACGGATACGAGAGCGACCTCGACCTTGGTCATTACGAGCGCTTCATCGATGAGAACCTCACGCGCGACTCCAACTTCACAACAGGTGCGATTTACAAGAACCTCATCGCGCGCGAGCGCCGCGGCGACTTCCTGGGCGGTACCGTGCAGGTTATTCCGCATGTGACGAACGCCATCAAGGACAAGTTCCGTCGCATCGAGGAGCAGACGGGTTCCGACGTGGTGATCACCGAGCTCGGCGGCACGATCGGTGACATCGAGAGCCAGGCATTCCTCGAGGCGATCCGCCAGTACCGCAAAGACGCAGGTGCGGAGAACGTCTGCTTCATCCACGTCTCGCTCGTGCCCTACATCGCCGCCGCGCACGAGGTAAAGACCAAGCCCACGCAGCACTCGGTGAAGGAGCTCCGTAGCTTTGGCATCCAGCCGGACATCATCGTGCTGCGCTCCGACCACGAGATCGACGACGCCATCCGCGCTAAGATCGCGAGCTTCTGCGACGTGGACGTCGATTGCGTCTTCACGAACGAAGACTGCGCGAGCATCTACGACGTGCCGCTCATGCTCGCTGATCAGGACTTCGACCTGCGCGTCTGCGAGCGCCTGGGGCTTGATCCCCACGAGCGCGACATGGCCGATTGGTACCGCTTCCTCGAGAAGAAGGACCACGCCAACCATCATGCGGACGCAGTCAAGGTTGCCGTGGTGGGCAAGTACACCCAGCTGCCCGATGCGTATCTGTCGGTCATCGAGGCGATTCGGCATGCCGGCATCGCGTTCGACCGTCACATCGACGTCGAGCTCGTCGATGGCGAGGCGCTCACCTGGGATGCATGCGACGAGGTGCTCGGCGGGGCGGCTGGCATCGTGGTTCCGGGAGGCTTTGGCGTTCGCGGCCTTGAGGGAAAGATCTGCGCTGCGCGTTTCGCGCGCGAGAACAAGATCCCGTATCTCGGCCTGTGCTTGGGTATGCAGGTCGCGGTTTGCGAGTTCGCGCGCCACGTGGCGGGGCTTGCCGACGCCAATTCCACCGAGTTCGAGCCTGAATGCGCGCATCCGGTCATCGGTCTCATGAGCGAACAGGAGGATGTGACCGACAAGGGCGGTACCATGCGACTCGGTGCTTACCCCTGCAAGCTCGCTGAGGGCACGCTTGCGCGTGAGGCCTATGGCGAGGAGCTCGTCTACGAGCGCCATCGCCATCGTTTCGAGTTCAACAATGCTTATCGCGACGAGTTGGAGCGCGCCGGCCTCGTGATTTCGGGTCTTTCGCCTGATGAGTCGCTCGTCGAGATGGTAGAGCTGCCGGCGTCTATGCATCCTTGGTTCGTGGCTACGCAGGCGCACCCCGAGTTCAAGAGCCGTCCCACCAACCCCGCGCCGCTCTTCCGCGAGTTCACCCGCGCGGCCATCGGCCGGCACGAGGGCGTCGAGCGCCTGCAGGTGACGTCTAAGAACTCGGCTGAGCAGTAGACTTCATGGCGGCTTCCGACTTTGCACATGCCGAGCAGCATCATCGTGCTGCTCGGCTTGCCGGCACCGACCGCTGTGCCGCCTCCGTTCCGAGCCAGCTCGAGCGCGCGGTGGGGGAGTACCTGGCTTTTCTCTCCGTCGAGAGGAATCTTGCCCGCAACACCATCGAGGGGTACCGTCGCGACCTCGCTGCCTACATCGGCTTTCTTGCCGAGCGCGGCATCTCAGATCCCGATGAGGTCTCTCGTGCGGACATCGACGAATTCGTCGCCGTCCGCCGTGATGCCGGTTATGCGGATGCTTCGGTGGAGCGCTCCCTCTCCGCTCTGAAAGGGCTTCACGCTTTCATGTTGCGCGAGGGCATCACCCAGGTCCATCCCACCGCAGCTTTGAGGCTTCCCAAGAAAGAGG
This sequence comes from Enorma phocaeensis, assembly GCF_900186505.1. Taxonomy (GTDB): domain Bacteria; phylum Actinomycetota; class Coriobacteriia; order Coriobacteriales; family Coriobacteriaceae; genus Enorma; species Enorma phocaeensis. The sequence goes on along the minus strand of NZ_LT891969.1, from coordinate 662,261 downwards.
AGCACCTGCCCGACTACCTCACAATCGACGAGGCGCGCGCCCTATTGGAGCAGCCGTTTCCGGATAACGCTGCCGGTGAGCGCGATCGCGCCATTCTCGAGGTGCTCTACGGGTGCGGGCTGCGCGTGAGCGAGCTGACCGGACTCGATCTGCGCGACCTCTATCTCGAAGAGGAGTTCATGCGCGTGGTCGGTAAGGGCTCCAAAGAGCGGCTCGTGCCGATTCTGGGTAGTGCCCGCCGCGCGCTCGAGCGCTATCTCGACGGAGCACGCGGCGGGTTGGCGCTCCACGACCGTACAGGGCGCGGGACCTCGGCGGTCTTCCTCAACAAGAACGGCAGGCGTCTCTCACGCCAGTCGGTTCATGCGCTCTGCGAGCGCTACGGCCGCGCCGTTGGCCTCGAAGGGCTGCATCCCCACACACTGCGCCATTCGTTCGCGACCCATATGCTTGCCGGCGGCGCCGACCTTCGCGTGCTCCAGGAGATCTTGGGCCACGCGGACATCTCGACCACGCAGGTTTATACGCACCTCGACCGCACGCAGCTGCGCGAGGTCTACCTCGCGTCGCATCCTCGCGCATGACCGCCCGCGTGCCTTTTGTGCCACCCGAGTGCCCTTTTGTACCACCCGAGTGCCCTTTTTACCGCCCGAGTGCCTTTTTTACCGCCCGCGTGCCTTTTGTACCATCCGAGAGCCCTTTATTCCGTCCGCGCTCCCTTTATTTCTAAACGGCCCGATCGCATCCAGGGCCAATCTGTCATTTTTCGTGCATCTCGATGGCTCTGCAGAAATCGAGATGCCGCTGGATGGACACTTTCGTATGTTTTATGAGCCCATTTTGACTATCTGGCAGGATCTCGACATCCTCGAGCAACTCGTCCGATCATCGAGGTCCGGCTAGATGGACGTTTCGAGCGGCAGGCTGTTGAGGTCCGGCTAGATGGACGTTTCGAGCGGCAGGCTGTCGAGGTCCGGCTTGATGGACGTTTCGAATAGACGACCATCGAGATCCAGCAAGATAGACATCCAGCGCGGCGCACCTGCGGGTTCTCTGTTTCGACACATTTCCACTGTTCAGACTAAAAAATCGGTTCAAGTAGAACTTGAGGGTTAGGGTTCACGGACCTCCATCGATTGGTGGGGGCCCGTTGAAGCATGCAACACAACATCTTGTGTTGACCTTGGGGTAACTCGCGGTCGACGCAAGGCGAGTTGGGGGACGAGGAGATACCGTTGGGGGAGATGGTGGGAGAAAGTGTTGCGAAAAGGAGAGCCAACCCATATCATGGTAAGCGTCGACGGCGGGGTGGCTCCCGCATCTGCCCACGAGTAAGCCTAAGGGGGTGCAGCGGTGTATCTGACAGGTACCTACGATCGCAATCTCGATGCGAAGGGTCGTCTGTCTCTGCCGCCTGCATTCCGTAAGCAGCTTGGGGACCAGGTGCGCGTCCTCGCCGCTCCCGAGAGGGAGATCGACGCTGTGTACGTGTTCACCGAGGACACGTTCAAGGACTGGCTCATGTCGGTGTTCGAGTCAAAGGGGGGCTACTGCCCCACCAATGAGCAGCACCGCATGGTCAAGGAGGCTCTGAACGGCGCGGCAACCACACTTGAAATAGACTCCGCCGCCCGTATCAGCCTTCCCGAGTCGGTCCGGGAAGAAGCCCATCTCGATCGCGAGGTGACCGTCGTGGGTAACGACGACCGCCTGGTGATCTGGGATCGCGCGACGCACGAGGCCCGCAAGGCCTCCATGAAGAGCGCGCTCGCGGATTTCTTCAACTAACGGTCCTGGGAGGGTGCGTGCATGGCAACGGGAACGTTGACACCAGAATATCGGCATGAACCTGTCATGCTCCAGGAGGTGCTTGCAGCGCTTCAACTGGAGAGCGGGTCCGTCGTGTGCGATTGCACGCTCGGCGGCGCCGGCCACTCGGTGGAGATGGCCCGCGCGATCGGCGAGGACGGCCTGCTGATCGGGATCGATCAGGATGACATGGCGCTCGATGCGGCTACCGAGCGCCTCGGCCACGAGGCACCGGGCATGCCGCATAAGCTCCTCAAAGGCAACTTCGGGGATCTTGACGAGCTGCTCTGCCAGGCGGAGGTGCCCGGCGTAGACGGCATCCTCTTCGATCTGGGCGTCTCGAGCCCGCAGCTTGATATCCCAGGAAGGGGCTTCTCGTATCACGAGGACGCCCCGCTCGATATGCGGATGGATCCGGGGAACAACCCCTTAAACGCAGCTCAGGTCATCAACACCTACAACGAAGCCGACCTGGCCCGGATCCTCAGCATCTACGGTGAGGAGAAGTTCGCCTCCCAGATCGCGCGCGAGATCGTGCGTCGCAGGGCGAGCCATCCCATCGAGACCACCGGTGAGCTCGTAGAAGCCATCAAGGCGGCCATTCCGGCCGCGGCGCGCAGGCGTGCTGGTCACCATCCCGCGCGCAAGAGCTTCCAGGCTATCCGCATCGAGGTGAACCACGAGCTCGACGTGCTCGAGCGCGGCCTCGAGGCGGCGGTGCGGTGGCTCAACCCGGGTGGGCGCATCTGCGTCATCTCGTACCACTCGCTTGAAGACCGCATCGTAAAGCGCCTCTTCCAGGAGCAAAGCCAGGGCTGCACCTGCCCACCGGAGATTCCGGTGTGCGTGTGCGGGCACGTGCCGGTACTCAAGGTCATCACCCGCAAGCCGCTCGTTGCTTCCGCCGAAGAGGTGGAGCGCAACCCGCGGGCGAGGTCGGCGAAGATCCGCGTTGCCGAGCGATTGGAGGGCATCCGCCCCAGCTCGTGACGATGTTCTTCACAGATCCCACCCGTATCGAACTAGAAACGTACTGTAACCGCAGCTTGATTGAACAGGGATGGGAGGCCGAGCAATATGGCGCGCTATGATTCCAATCTCGCCTATGTCTACGACGGCGCGGCCGCTCCCGAGCGGGTCCGCTCGACGGCGCCCCAGCCGGCGCGCGTTCCCGCGGGCCGTCCGCACCTCGATGTCTACACCGGCGAAGGCCGCGAGGCCAACCAGCTGGTAAGCCCCGTCTTCACTCATGTCGTGAAGGTATTCTGCGTGCTCGTGGCGCTCTTCTTCGCCATCGGCGTCGCCCGTGTTACCATCGCTAGCGTCACCGCCGCATACCTCAATGCAAATGCCGAGGTATCGTCCTCGTTGGAGGCGGCGCGCGATGAGAGCTCGAATCTCGAGGTCATGAACTCGGTCTACGGCTCCGACACGCGCATCCGCGACCTCGCGACGGGCACGCTCGGCATGGTCGAGCCCGAGGGCTCGATCACGCTCGACCTCTCCGAGGGAGATGGCGCCTCCGCCAGCGCGGCTGAGGGCGATGCGGCAGCAGCGGATGCGGCGGATCCTGCGCCCGCCGATGCCCAGTAGGCTACCGATCGAATCAGGCTTTCATGACAGCAGACCGATATGGATATGATTCCCGCGGCGGTTCGTCCTCGAGCCGCCGCGGTTCGAGTTCTCGGGGCGGCGCCCGCACGGGGCGCAGCAGCTCCGGGCGCTCTTCCATGCCGAGCGGATCCGGCCGTGATGGCCGGGCAGGCCGCTCGAGCCGCGTGGACCGCACGGGCAGCGCGAGAGCACGCGGTGCGTCCTCCCGTCGCCAGAGGGAGGGCCAAGGCGGCGCCGGCGGATCCGGCTCCGGCAGGCCGCCCAGGCCTCCGCGCGCGGGTGGCTCCCAAGTCGATCTCCTCCATAGTGATCTCGATCGCGAGCGCATCCCGCGCCGCAACTTCGTCATGGGGCTTTTTGGCTTTGGAGTCGCTTGGGGCGTGTCCAAGCTCGTGGACTACCAGATCGTCAACGTCGACGAGTATCGCCGGCGAGCGGACGAGCGCCGCGCCATCCCGCAGACGCTCTTCGCCAAGCGCGGCACCATCTACGATCGCAACGGCAACGTGATCACCTCGAGCGTGGAGTGCCAGAACGTCTACGTCAACCCGCAGCTCATCGAGGACGAGGACGAGGCGGTGGCAGCGCTCGTGGAGCTGCTCGGCGTCGACGAGGAGACGTGCCGAGAGAAGGTGGGGCGCGATACCACCTTCGCCTACATCAAGCGCCAGGTCGACCAGGAGATCGCCGATGCGCTTGCCGAGCGCAACATCAAGGGCATCGAGTACGAGCAGACCATGAAGCGCATCTACCCGTACGGCAACCTTGCGTCGCAGGTCATCGGCGTGGTGAATATCGACAACGAGGGCGTCTCCGGATTGGAGAGCTACTACGAGGACAAGCTCCAGGGCGTGAACGGCTCGCTGGTGCGCGAGCGCGCCCGCGACGGATCCTACATCGCCGGCGGCGCCTACGAGCGGGTGCCGGCCCAGGACGGCGAGGATCTGGTGCTCACCCTCGACGTGAACATCCAGTCCGCTGCCGAGAAAGCTTTGGCGGAGGCGGTGGAGTCCTCGGGAGCCAACTACGGGTCGATCCTGGTGATGGACCCTCAGACCGGCGAGATATTCGCCGCTTGCTCCAACCCTACCTATGACCAGACCGATCTGGCCAACACCGCGGCCGCCGACATGAACCTGCGAGCCGTGACCGACGCCTACGAGCCCGGCTCGGTCTTCAAGGCGCTGGTAACCGGCATGGGCATCGATATGGGCACCTTCACGACCGAGTCGACCTTCGATGTTCCTGCCCGGGTCAAGGTGGGCGACGACTGGGTCACCGATGTCGACGAGCGCGACTACGGCATGACTATGACGGTCCGCGAGATCATGCGTCGCTCGTCGAACACGGGCATGGTCCTTCTGGGCGAGCAGATCGGGGCGGACGCCTTTGCCGAGTACCTCGACACCTACGGCATCGGGCACAAATCGGGCATCGACTTCCCGGGTGAATCGACCGGTATCGTGCGCGAACGCAGCGAGTACGACGGTTCGACGCTTGGCTCGATGTCGTTTGGCCAGGGCATCGCCGTGTCGCCCATCGAGGTGGCGCGCGCTGTCGCGAGCATCGCCTCGGGCGGGGTGGCCCATACACCGCACTTCCTCAAGTCGCACCATGGCGAGGAGGTCGACTGGAGCGACGGCGACACCGAGACCATCAGCGCCGAGGCGGCCGAAGCCGTGACCTCGATGATGGTGACCGTCGTGGACGAGGGCACCGGCTCAGGCGGCCAGGTGGCGGGCTACGATGTGGCAGGCAAGACCGGTACGGCGGAGCGCGCGAGCGAGGAGGGCGGCTACCAGGAGAACAACTTCATGGCGTCCTTCATGGGCTTCGCGCCGGCGAGCGATCCCAAGGCGCTCGTATACGTGACGCTCGACGGCACCGCGGGTTCCGGCGGCGGCCAGGCGGCGCCGCCCTTCGCTGCCGTCATGGCTCAGACGCTCTCGATTCTGGGAGTTGATCCCACGCGCTAGGCCAAGTGGTGCTACCCCCAGTTGCACACCTTGTGCGATTGGGCGCCGAACGCGTCAGCCCGCGGAGCCTACGTTACAATAACCTGCTGGTATCGGATGGCCGGTGCCGCAAGCATGCCCTGCGACGACGCGGGGCGGAGAGACGAACAGGGGGCCGAAGGCCTTCGGCCCCGTATCGGTGAGGGGGACGGCATCGTGGAGCTTGCTGTCAAGGATATCCAAGAGGCAACCGGTGCGCGCCTGCTCGCGGGTGATCCCGGGAGCGCTTGCACGCGCTGCATCATCGATTCGCGCGAAGCTGCTGCAGGCGACCTGTTCGTGGCATTCCCTGGCGAGCGGGTCGACGGAAACGACTTCGCCGCTTCGGCTATCGAGGCGGGTGCCGCGGCCGTGGCGCTCACCCGCGAGCCATCCAAGGAGCTGCTCGACCTCGCGCATGAGCGCGGCTGCGCGGTGTTTGCCCTTGACGATGCCGAGGAATTCTTGCTCTCGCTCGCCCATAGATGGAGGCGCATCCTCGGTTGCACCGTGGTGGGCATCACCGGCTCGATTGGCAAAACCACTACGAAGGACGTTCTCGCCGGCGTGCTGCGCCAGCGCTTCCGCGTGCATGTGACGGGGGGCAACTTCAACAACCTCATCGGTATGCCGCTCACCATCCTCTCGGCTCCGCGCGATACGCAGGTGCTCGTGCTCGAGATGGGCATGAACTCCCGCGGCGAGATCGAGCGGCTCACGCGTTGCGCGGAGCCGTCGCTTGCCGTCATCACCAAGATCGGCACCTCGCATATCGGCATGCTCGGTAGCCGTGAGAACATCGCGCGCGCCAAGGCGGAGATCGTGGATGGCATGGTGCCCGTACCCGTTGGTGCCGAGGCCGGCAGGCCCGGCGCCGCCCCGCTTCTGGTGCTCACCGGCGAGGATCCCTTCACCCCCTTCATCGCGGATACCTTCGCGCGCCCGGCGGGCGTCGAGGTGCTCTGCGCGGGGCTCGAGGAGTCCGATGCGGTGAGCGCGACTGCCATCGAGCTGGGCGACGATGGCTGCCCGAGCTTCACCTTGACGCTCGAGGACGGCTCGCATGCTCGCACCGAGCTTGCCATCACGGGCCGCCAGTCCGTGTCGAACGCGGTGCTCGCCGCCGCGGTCGCGTCGCGGCTGGGCGTGACCGCCGCCGAGATCGACCACGCGTTCCGCGCGCTCCAGATCACGGGCCGCCGTCAGGAGGTTCGCCATGCCGCCTCGGGCGCCCGCATCATCGATGACTCGTACAACGCCAGCCCCGAATCCACCGCTGCTGCGCTCGACCTGCTCTGCACGCTGCCCACCCGCGGTCGGCGCATCGCCGTGCTGGGCGAGATGGGCGAGCTGGGCGATGAGTCCGAGCGCCTGCATGGCCTGGTGGGCGCCTATGCCGCTGCGAAGAAGCTCGACCTCATGGTCTGCGTGGGCACAGACGGCGCCGCCGAGATGCTCGCCGCCGCGCGCCTCATGGGCATGGACGAGGACGTGACGCTCTCCGCCGCCACGGCGGAAGAGGTGGTCCGCCTCATCGGGGACGATCTTGGCCCGGATGATACGGTGCTCGTCAAAGGTTCGCGCTTCGTTGGTCTCGACCGCTTCGTCGAGGAGGTATGCTAAATGTTCGGCAACCCCGCATATCCCACCTACCAGGCATTTCTCGCGCTCGGCATCGCTGCTCTGGTTGCCATGGCGCTCATGCCGCTGTGGATTCGGCTGCTTAAGTTCGAGGGCATCGGCCAGCAGGTTCGCGCCGATGGTCCCGAGCGGCATCTCGTCAAGCAGGGAACGCCCACCATGGGAGGCGTGGTGATCCTGGTCGCCGTGGTGGTGACGACCATCCTCATGGCTCGTTTCACTACCGAGATAGCCCTGGTGCTCGGCGCGACGCTCGCTACCGGCCTGCTCGGCCTCATCGATGACGCGACCTCGGTCACGCACGGGCGCTCGCTCGGCCTCACGCCGCACGCCAAGATGATCGGCCTGACCCTTATCTGCGTGACGTTCTGCCTGCTCGCGGTCAACCTTTGCGGCGTCGAGCCCCAGGTGCGCTTCCCGGGCGGGCTCGCGATCGACCTGGGCGTCCTCAGCACCGTGGTCGATTTGGGCGGAAGCGAGTTCAGCATCCCGTGGCTCTACGTGGTGTTCACGTGGTTGCTCATCGCCGGCCTCTCCAATGCGGTGAACCTTACCGATGGCTTGGATGGTCTTGCCGGCGGCACCTCGATGATCGCCATGCTCATCATGGCCGCATTCGCGTTCCTCACGGGCGATGCGAATCTCGCCATCTTCTCCGCCGCCTGCGCGGGGGCCTGTCTTGGGTTCCTTTGGTTCAACTGCTATCCGGCGAGCATCTTCATGGGCGACACGGGCTCGCTCGCGCTCGGTGCGGGCTTCGCCTGCATGGCGATCATGACCGACACCGAAGTGGTCTCGCTCATCGTGGGCGGTCTGTTCATCATCGAGGCGCTCTCGGTTATGATCCAAGTTGTGAGCTTCAAAGCCACGGGCAAGCGCGTCTTCCTCATGGCGCCCATCCACCATCATTTCGAGAAGATGGGCTGGGCCGAGACGAAGGTGGTCATCCGCTTCTGGATCGTGGCGGCTGCCTTTGGCGCCTTGGGCCTCGCCCTGTCGTTCCAGCTGGGATAAGTGACCGCGATGCCTCTGCCTCAAACATTTAGCCTGCTCGTGCTCGGCATGGGCGGAACCGGTCTTTCCATCGCTCGGTGGGCCTGCGCCCATCTGGGTGAGCGCGTGCGCTCGGTCACGGTGTACGGGGGCGCGAGCTCCGGCGAGACCGATGCCTCGCGCGAGCTTGCCGCCGCGGGCGCGAAGTTCGTCTTCGCGACCGAGGAGGTCGAGGGCTCCTACGATGTCTGCGTGTCGAGCCCGGGCATCTCCGAGTTCTCGCCCTTCTTCGCCTCCGCCGCAGCGCATGCCGGCGAGATCATGGGCGAGCCCGAGTTCGCCTGGCGGCTCTCTCCAGAGCGCTGGATCGCCGTCACGGGGACCAACGGCAAAACCACCACGACGTCGCTCGTGAACCACCTCCTCAACGGCGCCGGCATGGCTTGCGTGCCCGTGGGAAACATCGGTACCGCGCCCATCGCCGCGGTCGATGCCCGTGCGGAGGGTTCATGGTTCGCCGCCGAGCTCTCGAGCTACCAGCTGGCCACCACGCGCGAGCTGCATCCGCGCGTTGCCGTGCTGCTCAATATCACCGAGGACCATCTGGCCTGGCACCGAACGCATGAGGCGTACGCGGCGGCAAAGCGCCGCATCTTCGCCAACCTCGGCACAGGTGACCTCGCGGTGATCTCCATGGACGACCCCGAGGCCGCGGCTTCGGCGCCCGAGGCGGGCGGTTCCGGTGCCGCCGTTCTCGAGCTGGCGCTTGAGGATACCGGCGCCGAGCATGCGGCCTTCGTGCGCGATGGGATGCTCACCGTGCGCCTTGCCGGCGCGGAGCACGCGCTCGTGCCCGTGGGCGAGCTCGGTATCGCGGGCGACCATAACGTGACCAACGCGCTCGCCGCCTCCGCCGCGGCGCTTTGGGTGGGCGCCGATCCCGCGCGGGTCGCTGCCGGCCTCCGTTCCTTCGCGCCGCTCGAGCATCGCATCGAACCGGTCGCGACCGTGGACGGCGTGCGCTACGTGAACGATTCCAAAGCCACCAACACGGACGCCGTAGAGAAGGCGCTCACCGCCTTTACCAAGGATGACGTGGTTCTTCTGCTAGGCGGCTCCGACAAGGGGACTCCGCTCGAGGCGTTCGCGCGCCGCGTTGCGGCCTCGACCGTCAAGGCCGTGGTGTGCTTCGGCGATGCGCAGGAGCGCTTCAGCGATGCCTTCCGTCCCGCTGCGAACACCGGCGAGCTCGTGCTCGCCCAGGCTGCCGACCTCGCGGATGCCGTGCGGGTTGCCCGCACGTTCGCCGTCTCCGGCGATGTGGTCCTGCTCTCGCCGGCATGCGCCTCGTTCGACGAGTTCTCCGGCTTCGAGGAGCGCGGGCGGCGCTTCAAGGAGCTCGTGCGCGCCCTCGCGCCGGCGAGCGCTTCGGGCGCTAGGGGCCTGCATGGCTGATTCCAAGCGCACCGGAGGGGGCCAGGCTCCCGATACGGCAGAAGAGAAGGACTCCGCCCGTGAGAGGGGGCCCGCTCGCGAGCGGGCCGGGCGCACCCGCGGAACGCGCAAGCGCGGGGCGGGGGAGCACTCCGCCTTGGGAGAGAAGCTTATCGCCGGCGTTCCAGCGCGCATCATGCGCCCCCGGCTCGTCTTCCTCAGCTGCTTGGTGGCGCTCCTCGCCTTCGGCCTCCTCATGGTCTACTCGGCATCTTCGGTCGAGGCGCTCAAGGAGACGGGAAGTTCAACGTATTACCTGGGCAGGCAGTTCGTCTTCATGCTGATGGGCGGCGCGTTCATGCTCGCCGCGTCGCGCGTGTCGCTCGATTTCATGCGCTCCGGCATCATGTGGGGCATCTGGTTGGGCTTCGTCGTGCTGCTCTTCGCCGTCCTGGCGGTTGGCGTGCACGTGGGCGGTGCCACGCGCTGGATCGTCATCTTCGGCTTCCAGTTCCAGCCTTCCGAGTTCGCGAAGGCGGTTGTCATCCTCACGGCGGCGAAGATCCTGCATGAGTACTACGAGGAGGGTTCGCTCAGCACCGCGGTCTTCGTGGCGCAGATCATCGGGTGCGCCGCGCTGCCGTTTATCGCCATCATCTTCGAGCCGGACATGGGCACCTGCATGATCATCGCGGGCTCGATCTTCGCCATGTGCTACTTCGCGGGTCTCTCGTATCCGCTGACGGTATTCCTTCTCGTCTGTGGCATTCTCGTGGCTGCCGTCTTTGTCTTGAGCTCGGAATACCGCTCGGCACGCCTCTTCACGGTGAGCGACCCATGGCTCGATCCTTATGGCGATGGCTACCAGGCCACGCTCGCCATCATGGCCTTTGCATCGGGCGGCCTGTTCGGCAGGGGGATCGGCAACTCCACGATGAAGTACAACTACCTGCCTGAGGCGCATAACGACTACATCCTCGCCATCATCGGCGAGGAGCTGGGTTTCGTGGGCACGCTCATCTTCTTCGCGGTCTACCTTATGTTGATCTACGCGGCGTTCAAGATCGCCTCGCAGTCGCCTACGGTGCAGGGTAGGGTCATCGCATATGGTTCCGCCTTCATGATCATGGCGCAGGCGCTTCTGAATATCCTGGGCATCCTGGGCGCCATACCCATGTCGGGCAAGACGCTGCCGTTCATCTCCTACGGCGGCTCGTCGGTCATGGCCACGCTCATCCTTGCAGGGCTCATCCTGCGCGTCTCGATAGAGAGCAACCCGCTCACCTCCCATGATGCTCGCCGCGCAGCGTTCGAGGTCGTGCGCGAGGGGGCACTGGGAGATGAGGAGGCGGACGTCGCGGGCGCGTCTTCGACCATCGAGGGCAGCACCGCCGGCATGCCGCGCGTCCGCTCGTCTGCGCGACGGAGCGGCTTCACCGTCGTTGAAGGCGGCCCCGGCGCGGGCGGGGGAATCTCCGGGGGCAACGGAAGCCGGGGAGGCTCCAGCGCCTCCGGCGGCTCTGCGGCCCGCGGGCGCAAGGGTGCAGGCACGTCTGCTCGCGGACACGGCTCCACCTCACGCGGACGAGCCGCATCGCGTGCGGATTCCAGCAGGCGCGGATCATACGAGCGCGTCGACCTGGGCGGCGGCCCCGCCGATCGCCTGCGGTCGCGCGGGGTGCGCACGCGCTATGATGAAGGCGGCACATACCGCGGCCGCGGTAGCCGTGGTCGCGATCACAGGAGGGACCGCCATGACCGCTAGCATGAACATCGCCATCGCCGCCGGAGGCACGGCGGGCCATGTGAACCCTGCTCTCGCGCTTGCCGAGGAGCTGCGCGAGCGCGGGCACCACGTAACGTTCTTTGGCGAGACGCGCCGGCTCGAGGGCACGTTGGTACCCAAGGCGGGCTTTGATTTCCAGCCCATCGAGGTGACCGGCTTCGACCGCGAGCGTCCCTGGACCCTCGTGAGCGCGCTGTGGCGCCTCTCGCGCGAGGCGAAGCGGCTCACCCGCCTGTTCGAGGATGACGAGGCGCTTAAACCGGACGTCGCGATCGGGTTCGGCGCCTATGTGGAGCTCCCGCTGGTGCGCGCGGCTGCGCACCTGGGGATTCCATACGCCCTGCACGAGCAGAACTCCGTACCCGGCCTCGCCAACAAGCAGTCCGCCAGAGGCGCCTCGCTCATCGCGATCGCCCAGCCCAGCGTTGCCGAGGTGTTCGAGCAGCGAGGGGCGGCGAGCGGGCGCATCGTGTTCACCGGCAACCCCGTGCGCCGTTCGGTGCTCGCAGGCGAGCGCTCCCGCGGCCGCGACGCCCTCGGCGCAGGCGATGACGAGACGCTGCTCGTCACCTTTGGCGGGTCGCTTGGCGCCCACCACCTCAACGAGCGGATGACCTCGCTCAAGCGCGATCTTCTGGCTATCGACGGGGTGCGCGTGCTGCATTCCACCGGGGCCGATGACTACGAGGCCACCGTGCGCGCCCTCGCGCTCACGCCCGCCGAGGCCGAGCGTTATGTCGTGCGGCCCTATATCGACAACATGGGCGATGTGCTCGCGGCAGCCGATCTGGTGCTCTCGCGTGCCGGAGCCTCCTCCATCGCCGAGATCGCGGCCCTCGCGGTCCCGGCGGTTCTCGTGCCCTACCCGCACGCCACGGCGGACCACCAGACCACCAACGCCCACCTCCTGGTTGATGCTGGCGCAGCCGTCATGTTCCCGGATGCGCGCATCGACGACGACGCCTTCGCCGATGAGCTCTTGGCGCTTTTGCGCGACGATGCCCGCCGCGATGCCATGCGCGCGGCGGCGCGCGGACTCGAGCAGGCGCGTGCCGCCCAGAAGCTCGCCGATGCGCTCGAGGGACTCGTTTAGCGCTTCTCGGGCCGCCCGCCACAAGCGATGCGATTTGAAGTAAACTAATGCGTTTGATAAGGAGGGCTGCTCGTCGGCCCCTATCCCCTGATAAAGGAGCAAGCTGGTATGGCTAAGACCGAGTCGACCTTGAACTCGCCCGAATCGATGCGTGTGCATTTTATCGGCGTAGGGGGTGCTGGCATGAGCGGCATCGCGCTCGTGCTTCATGAGCGCGGCTACGCGGTGAGCGGCTCCGACCTCAAGAAGTCGCGCTACATCCGTCAGCTCATCCGTGCCGGCGTGGATATCCATATCGGGCACGACGCCGCGACCATCGATGCGGTTCGTCCCGACGTCGTGGTGGTGTCGACCGCCATCCCCGAAACCAACCCCGAGCTCGTGCGCGCGCGTGAGCTCCAGATCCCGGTTTGGCCGCGCGCCAAGATGCTCTCCGAGCTGGGCCATGGCTACACCACCGTCGCGGTCGCCGGTACCCACGGCAAGACCACGACCTCATCCATGTGCGCAACTATGCTCGACCGCATGGGGCTCGACCCGAGCTTCCTTATCGGCGGCATCGTAGAGGGCTACGACACGAACGGCCGCAACGGCTCGGGCCCGTACTTCGTTGCCGAGGCCGACGAGTCCGACAAGTCGTTCCTCTACCTCGACCCGGATGTGGTCGTGGTCACCAACATCGAGGCGGACCACCTCGACCACTATTCGTCGCTCGATGAGATCGAGAGCACCTTTGCTGAGTTCATGAGCCTTGTCGGCGACGAGGGCACCGTCATCGCCTGCGCCGAGAGCCCGCGCTTGGCAGAGCTGGCGCGCGGTACCGGGCGGCACGTGGTGACCTACGGTACCGGAGATGACGCCGACGTGCGCTGCATCCCCGACGCGCACACGACGGGCCTCGCTGGCGGGTGCACGGTGCGCTTTCCCGATGGGGAGGAGCGCCATATCACCATCAAGGCGAATCCGGGCATCCATAACCTGCTCAACGCCACCGCTTCGCTCACCGTCTCGTGGGTGCTCGAGCTCGACACCGCTGCCGCAGCAGAAGCCCTCTCCGGCTTTGCCGGCGTGCGTCGCCGCTTCACCCATGTTGGCGATGTGGCGGGCATCACCGTCGTGGACGACTACGGCCACCATCCCACCGAGATCAAAGCGACGCTCGAGGCCGCCTCGCAGCTCGGCTACCCGAGCGTCGACGTGGTGTTCCAGCCGCATCGCTACTCGCGTCTCGAGGCGTTCGCCGACGACTTCGCCGATGCCTTCGAGAAGGCGGACCGCCTCGTGCTCATCGATGTGTTCTCCGCTGGCGAGATGCCCATCCCGGGCGTGACGAGTCGCATGCTCGCCGACCTGGTGCGCAAGCGCCATCCGGGCAAAGAGGTCGTCTACGTCGACGATCGCATGAAGCTGCCCGAGGTCCTCTCCGAGGTGGTCAAGCCGGGTGACCTGTTCATCACCATGGGCGCCGGCGATGTGACGACCGCTGGCCCCGAGTTCATCGAGTACATGGCATCCCAGCAGGAGGCGTGAGGGTCTGATGGGGCTCTTCAACGCCGTCATGGCGCTCTCGGGGGCGGTCGATACCGATGTCTCCGAGCATGAGCGCCTCGCACGCCATACGACCTATCGCATCGGCGGCCCAGCCGACCTCTTCGTGACCTGCCATAGCTATCACGCGCTTCGTCGGACCATCGATGTGCTTACCCGCGAGCGGGTGCCGTGGGTCGTCATCGGGCGCGGGTCCAACCTGCTCGTCGCCGATGAGGGCTACCGCGGCGCCGTGGTGACCCTCGGCAACGAGTTCGGCCGCTCGGTTCTCGGTGACGACGGGCGCACCCTCACCGTCGGCGCGGGCGCGGTGCTCATGCGTCTGGTGAACGAGGCGTACGCTAAGGGGCTCTCGGGCCTCGAGTTCGCCGTGGGGATTCCCGGTACCGTGGGCGGCGCCATATCGATGGATGCCGGTACGCGCACCGAGTGGATCGGCTCGCTCGTAAAAGAGGTCATCACCTTCAAGCCGGGCACGGGGTTTCGCCATTACGCCGGGGGCGATATCGTCTGGGGGTACCGTACCTGCACGCTCCCGCGCGACGAGATCGTCTTGGAGTGCACCCTCGAGCTCGAGCCCGCCGCCAAGCTCGATATCCGTGCGAAGATGGAGCGCTATCTCTCGCGGCGGCGGCATACCCAGCCCATCGGGGTCGCATGCTGCGGGTCGGTGTTCCGCAACCCACCGGATGGAAGTGTGGGAAAGATGGTCGAAGACTGTGGATTGAAGGGTTTTTCGATCGGCGGGGCGGAGATCTCGCCCGTGCACGGTAACTTTATCGTGAACACGGGTAGCGCGACCGCAGCCGATGTGGCAGGCGTAATCAGGCACGTATACGAGAAGGTTCAGGAGGAGTATGGCGTCGAGCTTCAACCGGAAGTCAAGTTCCTCGGCTTCTAACGCCTCCAAACCAACCTTCCGCCGCGCAAGCGGCCAGGCGTCCTCTGCCCGACGGTCCGCCCCGGCTCAGCCCAAGAAGAAGACCTCGCGTCAGGCGCCCTCCTTGCAGCCCAGAAAGCCCGCGAGGGCCGCGGTGTCGGCAAAGCCGGCGAAGAAGCCGGCCAGTCGGCCCGCATCTACGCTCCAGCCAAAGAAGAAGCCGGCCAGCCGGTCCGCATCGGCGCTCCAACCTAAGAGCGTGCCTGCTAGACGTTCTGCCGCCAGCGGAGGTGCTCCGTCCTCTGCGCACGGGGGCAAGGGGCATACACCCACCATGGCAAGGCGCCCGCAGGACAAGTCTGTAGGTGGCAAGCGCAAGCTCGTACCTCCCGTCCAGCGCGCCGGTGCTACGCCAGGGCGCGCAACGAGCCGGCCCGGTGCGGCAGGCGGTAAGCGGCCGTGGTCGCTGCCTCGCATTCCGTTGCCGCATATTCCGGCGATCAAGCTTCCAGCGTTTGCCGGGCGAGTCGCCGGCATCGCCGCGGCAGCGCTCATCGCCGTCGCGGTGCTGGGCATCGTGGTGGCCAACTCGCCGATCTTCGCGATCACCGATGTCGTGGTGAACGGCAGCGAGCACGTGACCCAGCAGACGGCAGAGCAGCTCGTCAACGTGCCTGATGGCGCGACCCTCATGAACGTCGATACGGGAGCCATCGAGGAGGCGCTCAGCCAGAATCCCTGGGTTTCCGGGGCGACCATCGAGCGCCAGTTCCCGCACACCTTGGTCATCACGCCCACCGAGCACGAGGTCGCTGCCATCGCCTTCATCGCCTCGAGCGACGTGGCCTGGAGCATAAGCGCCGAGGGCACGTGGATAGCGCCCATCTCGCTCTCCGTCATCATGGACGCCGAGGGCAACGTCGAGTCCACCTCCTCGCTGGCCCAGGCCGATGCAGGCGCGCAACCAGACGCCAGCGCCCAGGGGGATGCATCGGCAGACGGGTCTGGTGCCGATGCGGACGGAGCAGCCGGTGACGGGAGCGAGGACGCCGGCACGGCGGACGCCGACGCAGCAGATGCCTCAGCTGACGCCTCCGCGTCTACAGCGCCCGCAGTTCCCGAAGGCAGTCAGCTCCTCACCGGTTTGGATGCGGCGGTAGCGCTCGCGCAGCAAGATGGGGCCGTGCTCTTCGCGGATGTTGCCGCGGATATCGAGCCGTCTTCTGGTGCCGAGGTGACCTCCGAGGTGCTCCTCGCGGGCCTTGAGTACGTGAACGGGTTCTCCGCCGAGTTCCGCTCCCAGGTGCGCGAGATGTCGCTCGGGTCGGTCGAGGCGATCTCTGCGATATTGACCTCCGGAATCGAGGTTTCGCTGGGGGAGCCGACTGACATCTCCACCAAGGAGCGGATCGTGACGCGTCTGCTCGAGCAGGAGCAAGGGGTCGTCTACATCAACGTGAGCACGCCCGACCAATACACCTTCAGGCAGGCATAGGGGTCCACGTGGTTCCGGTGAACGGTTGCGCCCTTGACCTGCGCATCTCCTGCGAAATCCATAATTCGGGGTTATGCAGGTTGACTTTAACCTGCGTTTTGTGCAAACATAGGCCGGTTTACCTCGAAGTTTAACGTAAACTTGAAGGTTAACGTTGGAAATAGATCCGCACCGATTCCGGAGGACCGACATGCACGAGAACGAGATCAGCAACTACCTCGCCGTTATCAAGGTGGTCGGTGTGGGCGGCGGCGGCACCAACGCGGTGAACCGCATGATCGAGGAAGGCATCCGCGGCGTCGAGTTCGTCGCCATCAACACCGATGCCCAGGCGCTCGCGATCTCGGATGCGGACATCAAGGTGCATATCGGTACGGACCTCACGCGCGGCCTCGGTGCTGGCGCCAACCCCGAGATCGGCCGCAAGGCCGCTGACGAGAGCCGCGACGACATCCAGGAGGCGCTTGCCGGCGCCGACATGGTGTTCATCACCGCGGGCGAGGGCGGCGGTACCGGTACGGGCGCTGCTCCCATCGTCGCCGACATCGCGATGAACGACATCGGCGCGCTCACGGTCGCCGTCGTCACGAAGCCCTTCACCTTCGAGGGCCGTAAGCGCAAGGCGAGCGCCGAGGAAGGCATTCGCACGCTTGCCGATTGCGTCGACACCATGATCGTCATTCCCAACGACAAGCTGCTCGACATCGCCGAGAAGAAGACCACCATGCTCGAGGCCTTCGCCACGGCCGATGGCGTGCTGTCGCAGGGTACCCAGGGCATCACCGACCTTATCACCGTGCCCGGCATCATCAACCTCGACTTCGCCGACGTGAAGACCATCATGAAGCAGGCCGGTACGGCCATGATGGGCATCGGCACCGCCTCCGGTGACAACCGCGCCGTGGACGCTGCCCAGCAGGCCATCTCGAGCCGTCTGCTCGAGAGCTCCATTGACGGCGCCACGCGCGTGCTGCTCTCCATCGCCGGTTCCAAGGACCTCGGTATCCAGGAGATCAACGACGCCGCCGACCTCGTGGCGAACGCCGTCGACCCCGAGGCCAACATCATCTTCGGTACCGTGGTGGACGAGTCCCTCGGCGACCAGGTGCGCATCACCGTCATCGCCACCGGCTTCACCGATCGCAACGTCAACCGCCAGGACGAGCTTTTCGCTGCCGCCAACACGCGTTCCACGCGCGAGCCTGCCGCCGGTGCCCACGCCGCGCCCGCCCAGAGCGCGCCTTCGACCCGCACCATCGGCGACACCGAGCTTCCCAACTTCGGCAACGACCAGTTCGAGCTGCCCGACTTCCTGAAGCGCGGCAACTTCTAGTGTGTCGCTCTGGTAGGGGTTTCACCTGTTTGTCGGGCTTGGTGCCCTCTTTGCGAAATCAAAACAATAAGCGGTGCCCCAGTGATCTTGGGGCACCGCTGTTTTCGTTCCTTACGCGGTAAGAGCTGGACTACCTTTTCGATTATCAAGTGTCTGACAGTCTAGAACTTAGGTGATGGATCGAGCGCCCCGGCAGAACGGGATATACTCTTCCCAGCCAAACGTAGAATTTGCCCGAGCGCCCACCCGGATCTATGTTTGGCGACATTCCCTCCGGGTGGGCGTTCGGGCGGATGGGAAGACTCCGCCATGAAGCGACTGAACCCCTACTCGGGGCTCGTCGGCGGCCTGTCCGCCGACGAGCTCGAGCTCCTTTCCGCTGCCGTCGAGGAAAGGAGGCTCAGGGAGGAGATCGGCGTCGGCACGCTCGCCGAGGCCGCCGACCGCTACCGCCCCCGCCCGGCGTGCCCCGCCTGCGGGGAGGCGTCGCCGTGGAGGGACGGGCGCGAGCCGTCCGGCGTCCGGCGCTGGCGCTGCCCGAGTTGCGGGGCGAGGTTCACCTCGCTCACGGGAACCGTCCTCGAGAACTGCAAGAAGCCGCTGTCGACCTGGGTATCCTTCATTCGGCTCGCGCTGTTCGCCGTGCCGCTCGACGCCTGCGCCGAAGCCTGCCGCATCACCCACCAGACCGCTTGGGAGTGGCGCCACCGCCTGTTCGCGGCCGTGGACGGATACCAGGACCGCATCGTGCTCCGCGGGACCGTGTGGGTGGATGAGACGTACATCAACGACACCGACCTCTCCCGCGGCTACGGCCAGGCGAGGAAGCGCGGGCTCTCCGGGCAGAAGGTCTGCATCGCCGTCGGCATCGACTCCCGCAAGGAGCCGGTTGCCGTGGCCTGCGGGCACGGCAAGCCCTCCTCGGGGCGCATCATGGAGGCGATGGGGGCTCATGTGGAGAAGGGGGCGCGCCTCGTGCACGACAGGGAGCGGGCGCACAACGTCCTGGTGCGCGAGCTGGGGCTCGAGGACGAGCCCCACAAGGCCGACGTCCGCGACCCCGTCTACCTCGAGGCGATGGCGCTCGTGAACAACCTGTGCTCCTGGCTCAAGAGGTACCTGTGGCGCTTCACCGGCATGGACCCCGACAACCTCCAGTCGTACCTCAACCTCTACGTCTACCTCTTCCGGGTGAAGCGCGACGACGAGAGGTGGCCCAAGATTGCAAGGGTGGTCCGCCACCTGCTCGCGACTGACGCGCGTTTCCGCAGCTCGACGTAGGTTTCTTATCACCTAAGTTCTAGACTGTCAGAATCAAGTGTTTTGAGCAAGGCCCTGTCACTACACTTAGTTGATTCCCCGGGACCTCCACGTGCGGGCGAGCAGGGGCCCCTGCGCTCTCTCGCGGCGTATCGGCCGCGTGCCGCGGCAGGGCCTTCTCCGAAGCGGCCATCCGCCCGCATCTCGGCGCGCCTGGATCCGGCCCCATCCCGCCGAGATCCCTCCGGATGGACGGAATCGGCCTCTCTAGGGCAGAAACCGTCCGATCAGCGGGATCTCGATTTCCGGCCCCTTGTCGAGATGCGGGGATATGGACGTTTCCGGGCCCCCGGGGAGCGCCGCCGCCTCGGGCGCATTGTTCTGGTTGATGTGCTCGTTCATGGATCATCCTCGTTTGGCAGTCGATGATGCGCTAGCATCAATCGCAACCTGTAGTAGACCGTGAGCGGGCGAGCCCTCTTCCTGGTTTGGGATGGAAGAGGGTGTTCCTATAGTTTTGTCAACTGATTTTGTTGGCAAAGATCACTGCTTTCGAGCATGCTGACGCCAGCCCTTGTCGGGCTGGCGTTTTTCTATGGCTCTGGCTAGCTAGGCCGAGTACGGGACCTTGTCCCTCATGATCGCGTAGATCACCTTCATCCTCTTCCTGGCGACCGCCTTCAATGCCTCTCCGTGGCACATGCCGCGATCCCTGCATTTGCGGTAGTAGTCGCCGAACCGGCCCCTGCTCCTGCTAAGCGAGTTGCAGGAGAAGATGAGCAGGTTTTTCAGCCTCTTGTTTCCCTGGCGCGAGGCGCTCACCGACGATATCGACTTGCCTGACTGGCGGTTCCTGGGAGCGATTCCGCAATACGATGCGAGGTGGTCGTGGTCGGGGAAGTCGTCGATGTCGATGCTTATCACCAGCTCCGATGCGGTCCTTGGGCCGATTCCTGGGATGGTCAGCAGGCATTCGTAAGTGCCGTCCTCGACGAGCAGCGCCGTTATCTCCGTGTCGAGCCTTGCGGCTTCCTCGGCGGACTCCCTGATACGCCTGGCAAGCATCCTGACCTGCGGGTTCTCTGCCATGACCTGGTATTCGGACGGGCGCGTCGACGACGATATCGCCGCCAGCGCGGCGTCGATGCGCGCCCTGTTCGCGCCGCGGGTCACGGCGCCGACGGCAGGCTTGCCGGCATCCAGGATGCCCCAGGGGCCGCCCAGGGACTCCATCATCTTCAGCCAATGGGGATCGGCCAGGTCGGCCAGCGCCTCGAACGCGGGGCAGCTTTCCAGGAGTATGCTCCTGAGCCTGTTCTTGTCACGGGTGGAGCAGGTGACCATGTGGTTCCTCTGCGCCGCCATCGACCTTGCGGCCTCGAGCCTCTCGTCGCGCCTTGGCACGGGCAGCAGCGAATCCGGGATGCCGAGCGCCGTCTTGGCTATGACCGCGGCGTCGCGCTCGTCGGTCTTGGCGTCGCCCGCGAACAGCTTGGCAGCTCCGTGGGCGGCGATTCCCGGCAGGTAGGCGACGGGCAGCCCGGCCAGCCTTGCCCTCGATATCGCCAGCGACCCGATGTTGCGCACTTGGTCGACGACGACCAGCGTCCCTGCATCCACTCGGGCGAACAGGCTGTCCAGGTCATGCTCGGTGTTGGCCACGGGGCCGCTGGCGAGGATCTCGCCCTGCCTGGTCACGTGGCACGCCCAATGGGAGAACTTCCCGACGTCGAGGCCTATTACGGCAGGGCAGGCGGTGTCTTCGGTCAGCATGATGGTATCCTTCCAATCGTCGGTCGATCGGAATGCTGCCTCGCGCGACACCCACATTACCTGGCCGTGGCGCTCTTTGGTCGGAGGAGCCCGGCAGTTTCCTATTAGTCGTNCTTGGCAGCTCCGTGGGCGGCGATTCCCGGCAGGTAGGCGACGGGCAGCCCGGCCAGCCTTGCCCTCGATATCGCCAGCGACCCGATGTTGCGCACTTGGTCGACGACGACCAGCGTCCCTGCATCCACTCGGGCGAACAGGCTGTCCAGGTCATGCTCGGTGTTGGCCACGGGGCCGCTGGCGAGGATCTCGCCCTGCCTGGTCACGTGGCACGCCCAATGGGAGAACTTCCCGACGTCGAGGCCTATTACGGCAGGGCAGGCGGTGGCTTCGGTCAGCATGATGGTATCCTTCCAATCGTCGGTCGATCGGAATGCTGCCTCGCGCGACACCCACATTACCTGGCCGTGGCGCTCTTTGGTCGGAGGAGCCCGGCAGTTTCCTATTAGTCGTCAGAAGCAGCGGCGCCCGCGTCGGCAACACCCCCCGGGCCCTCAAGGGGCAGGGGCATAAGGCCGTCCGCGGGCGCCCGATCGGCAGTCCCTCGGGACATATGTCAATCGTAGTCCGACCGTCTAAGCGGATGGCTTAAGCGATTGGGCTAACTACTTCTCAAACTGTAATGGGCGTCGGCGATCAGTATGGAAAGGGGTTCGACATGCGAAGCTTGGCACGTGTTGAACGCGACGGCATCGCGATGGTGGGGGATCTAGACGGGCGGGTAGCCTTCGGCTTCACCGAGCGCACGGGCGGCGTTTCAGAGCCCCCGTACGACTCTTTGAACCTCGGTGCGCACGTGGGCGATGATCCTGCTGCGGTGGCGGAGAACCGCCGCCGCGTGCTCGCTGCCCTCGATGCCGAGGAGTATTCCTGCAACCTGCTCGTGCCCAATCAGGTTCACGGCGACGAGGTGGCGGTCGTTCGTACCGCGGATGCAGACGAGCTCGATCATGTGCGCACTCAGGTCTCGGAGGGTGCGGACGCGATCGTGTGCCTCGCTCCCGGCGTGCCGGTCCTCCTCTGCTTCGCTGACTGCGTGCCGGTGGTCATCATCGGCGAGCACGGGTTCGCCGTCGTGCATTCCGGCTGGAAGGGCACGTACGCGGGCATCGCGGGCAAGGCGGCGCGGATGCTCGCTGGGGAGCTTTCCTGTGACCCGGCAACGCTCAAGGCATACATTGGACCGCATATCCTCGGCAGCGAGTACGAGGTCTCCGCTGAGCTCATCGACAAGTTCGCCGCGCTCTATCCCGGCTCGGTGCGGCCTGGCTCCCGTCTCCTCGACCTCTCTGCGGCGATCCGTTCGTCGCTTGTCGAGGCGGGTGTGGGGGAGCAGTCCGTCTTCGATACGGGCCTCTCCACACTATCCGGGACCGATCGGTTCTATTCCTACCGCGGCGAGGGCGGTGCCTGCGGCCGCCATGGTGCCGTCGCGGTGATGCGGCCGTAGCAGCCGGGCTGGCGACCGTACATGCTCCGTTAGGGCTTTGAGCTTGCCTGCTGCTCGCATGGAGCTTACCGTGAGCTTACATTCGGCGCATAGACTAGAGACGCTTAGGTGTCCCTCCTAGTCCTACACCGATTGGAGCCGTAATGCGCAAACTGTTCTACCGCCAGCTCGTAGAGGCCCGCCGCGAGATGCTCTCCATCTACGAGGCCATCGACCTCACCCTTCATGAGGCCGTGAACGCTTTCGTGGCGGGCGATCGCAAGCTCGCGACGAAGGCGATGAACAAGACGCTGCGCATCGACGCGCGCTGCGCAAACCTCGAGGCGCTCTGCTATAACCTCATCGCCACGCAGGGCCCCGTCGCCTCGGACTTCCGCCTGCTCCAGACCATCATCTACACCGACTTCTGCCTGCAGCGCATGTGCGACAAGGTACGCCGCATCGCCCGCGCCGCCAAGCTGCGCATCTCCTCCGATATCGAGCTGCCCGACGAGCTCATCGAGCTCGTGGGCCAGGAGGCTTCGGTCGTCTACCGCGTCATGGGAACGGCCGCCTCGGTGCTCGTCGTGAACGACCTCGGGCTTTTGCGCGTGCTCAACGAGCAGGAAGAGTCCGCGCACGGTATCTACGAGGAATTTTTCCGTGCCTACAACCGCATGGCAGCTGTCCAGCTCGGAGACGACAGCTCCTATGACGACCTCCGCCGCGTGATCATGGTCTCCCGTTACCTCGACCGTTGCGCGCAGTATGCCATCGATGCCGCTGGGCGCGTCATGTTCCTGCTTACCGGTCAGCGCATGAACCAGGTCGACCTCGCCAAGTTCGATGACGAGGACCTCGACGCCCTGCGCATCCCCTCGGGCGAGGGCGTGCTGCTGCGACCCGATGTCGATGCGCGCGCCGTCGCCGCCATTCCCGTCGAGGAGGTCCCCACCGAGCTCAAGCGCCTCATCGAGAGCGCTGTCGACGAGGACGATCTTGAGGATGAGGAGCCGGACGCCGAGGAAAAGTAGCGCTTCTCGCACCCCGTGGGTGCGGCGCATCGTAAACCTTACGTGATGGGGCGCGGTCGCAGTCGTTGCGGCTGCGCCCTGCGCTAGTATGAAGGTGTATCGATGTGAAGGAAGGCATTCATGGAGGAATATCTCGAAGCGATCCGTTCGCGCCGCGCTTCGATCATGGGACGCGTCGCGGCGGCTGCGGAGCGCGCAGGCCGCTCCGTCGAGGATGTCAAGGTCATGGCGGTGTCGAAGACCGTCGATGTGCCGCAGGTGCTCGCCGCGATCGAGGCGGGATACCGGTTGTTTGGCGAGAACCGGCCCCAGGAGCTCGTCCGCAAGCTCGAAGGGCTCGCCCTCGTCCCAAAGCTCCCGGAGCTGAGCTTCGATATGATCGGCAACCTCCAGAAGAACAAGATCAACACGGTCCTCGGGCGGGCGACGTGCATCCACTCCATCAGCTCTGCCCATCTTGCCGAAGCGGTATCCGCTCGAGCGGAGCGCCGCATGGATGAGGGCGCCATGGCAGGTCCCCAAGCGGTGCTCCTCGAGGTCAACGTATCCGGCGAGGCTTCGAAGTCGGGCTTCGAGCCCGATGAGCTCCGCCGTTCGATGGCCGAGTTGGTGGAGCTTCGTGGAATTCGCATCCAGGGGCTTATGACCATGGCGCCGCAGGGGGATAAGGATATCGCGCGGTCGACGTTCGAGGGGTTGCGCGAGCTTAGGGATGAGCTCGCCGACAGCCATCCCGAGCTCGATCTCGCCGAGCTTTCCTGCGGCATGAGCGAAGACTTCGAGGAGGCCGTCCTCGAGGGCTCCACGCTCATCCGTTTGGGTAGAGTGGTGTTCGACCCTGCCTTTACGCTAAAATAGGCAGGAAGGGACGACAACGACCTGCAGTAGAGCTGGATGACAGCGCACAGAGAGGTTGAGAGACGTGGGTTTCCTAGATGACATCAAAAGCAGGCTCCCCTTCGGCCCGAACCAGGCTGGTTACGATCAGGATGGCTACGACGAGGGCGACGGCTACGACGATTACTACGATGACGGCTACCAGGATGACTACCAGGTAAGGGACTCGGCATACGATTCCGCTGAGAGCGGCGTCTCCGAGCCGACCTTCCGCTCGCAGTCGGAGCATGGCAACGGGGTGCTGGGCCAGACGCGGCGCGGCGAAGCCGAGTCCGTCGCGGTCTACACGCGTTCCGGCCAGCTCGTCGGCGATGCCGACCGTCACGGTGCCACGTACAACCCGCCTGCGCGCAGCCAGGACGCCTTCCGCCCCGGCGCGTACGACACGCCTTCGACCTATGCCGCTTCGGTGCGCGATCACGCTGCTCACTCCCGTACGGCGCCCTCGCCCGCCGTTGAGCAGCACGCGAACTCGATCCTCACGGCCACCCCGCAGCTTCCTGCCTACGTGCTGCGGCCCGAGAGCTACGACGACGTCGAGACCGTGGTGCGTCGCGTGCGCACCAAGCAGCCCGTCGCGCTCGTCTTCGTGGGGGTGCGTACGGAGGTCGCCAAGCGCGTTCTCGATTTCAGCTACGGATTCGCATGCGGTCTGGGTGCCTCGGTCAAGGAGGTGGGCGACCGCGTGTTCATGGTCTTGCCCGCTGGTTGCGAGGTCAAGCAGTCCGACCTGCTCAAGCTACGTGACGACGGCTACCTCAAGTAGCCTGAAGGAGCGCTGATCATCATTTCCCCGCTACAGATCGCCGAGGTCGTGAGCACGATCGTCAATTTCTACGAGATGCTCATCCTCGCTTACATCCTCATGTCGTGGTTTCCTCTCCGTGAGGGCGGCCTCGCGTATGACATCGGTATGGTCCTGCAGCAGCTCTGCGAGCCGTTCCTCGGCTTCTTCAGGCGGATCATTCCCCCTATCGGCGGGCTTGACTTCTCGCCGGTGATTGCAGTAATTGCGTTGAATCTCGTGTCGAGGTTCCTTATAGGTATAATCTTGTAGTCAAGCGCCAAGGGGTTGCATGCACCCTATGACACGTGAACGAAGGAGTTCCCATGGCCATTACACCTGCTGATATCCAGGCCCAGACGTTTTCTGAGGCCAAGCGCGGCTACGATCCCGCCGAGGTCGATGTCTTCCTTGAGCAGCTTGCCTCCGAGGTCGATGCCATGCTCGCCAAGATCGTGGATCTCAAGAACCGCCTCACCGCCACCGAGCAGCAGCTTGCCGATGCGCAGGCTCAGCTCGCTGCCGGCCCCGCTGCCGCCATCGCCGCGCCGCAGCCCACGACCAGCGCTTCCGAGCGCCAGATCTCCGCTGCCCTGATCGCTGCGCAGCAGACGGCCGAGGCCATCGTCGCCGAGGCCCAGCAGAACGCTGAGCACATCTCCAGCGAGGCAGATGCCAAGGCGCGCGACGTCATCCGCCAGGCCCTCCAGGAAAAGCAGGAGGAGCTCAAGGAGATCGACCGCCTCAAGGCCTCCCGCGAGGAGTTCAAGGCCGAGTACCTGAAGCTCCTGCAGCATTTCATGGACGATGCGCAGAACTCCTTCCCCTCCGACCTGCTGAGCTCCACGCCCGTCGGCTCAGCCGCCTCGAGCTATGAGCCGGTTCCTGCCGTTGCCGCCCCCGCGCCGACCCCCGCGCCCGTTGCCCAGCCCGCTCCTGAGCCGGTTCCGGTGGCGGATCCCTTCGCCCCGCTCGACAACTTCGGCATGGACGATCTGGACTAGGCGCAGATACGTCGCCCCTCAGCAGATCCTGAGACCTCAGGGTATGAACCGCCTTCCGTTTCTTGGACAGTAATGGGTCCGAGGAACGGGAGGCTTTTTCATGGCCATGTGCGACTACGCGCGCGAGCTCGCTGCATGGATTGCCGCAGGCTGCTTTGAGGTCAACTCCTGGCGGACAATTCGTCGACGTGCTGCCGAGGGTGAACGCGGGTGGGCATAATGGAGGAAATGGCACGAGATGGTGCCACGATGGAAGGGATGTCCTATGGGTAGATCTGGCGGCGGGCGCTCGGGTGGCGGCGGGTTTTCGGGCGGTGGCCGCTCGTTCGGCGGTTTCTCCGGCGGGGGAGGTCGCGGTAGGAGCGGCGGGCGCTCGGGTGGATTCGGCGGATTCGGCAGGGCTCCGCGACCCATGGGCCCACCGCCTCGCTGGCATGGATCCGGGGGAAGCTTCTGGCCGTTTGTAGCCGGTTACGGCATAGGGCGCGGTTCGCGCGGCAGCGGGGGAGGCCCGGGCGGCTCGGAGCCGCAGGGCGGCGGCTGCTCGCTTGGCGGATGCATGGGCATCATCGTCATGCTGATCGTTCTCTCCATGTTGTTCTCGCTGTTGAGCGGTGCGATGTCCTGCTCGGCAGCCTCCCTCTCGGCACCTGCGTCCACGGTCGAGCGCGAGGCGCTGCCTGATGATGCCGTGACCGACGAGGCGGGCTATTACACCGATGCCGATGGCGCTTGGATCTACGACTCCGCCACGCTCGAGCGGGGCTTGCGCGACTTCCGCGAAGCGACTGGTGTTTCGCCTTACGTCTACATCCTGCCCAACGGCAGCTCGACCTCGGTGAGCGAGCTTGGTCAGATGGCGGATCAACTATACAATGAGCTGTTCGATGACGAGGCTCATTTCCTGCTTGTGTTCTGCGATGATAACCACGGATCGTTCAATTGCGGGTATGCGGTGGGTGCCCGGGCAAAGACCGTCATGGACGACGAGGCGATCGGTATCCTCGCCGATTACCTCGACCGGTACTACCAGGAGGCCGCAACCGAGGAGGAGGTGTTCGCGGACGCGTTCTCGGCTACCGGTGAGCGCATCATGCATGTGACGACGTCGCCTTTGGTGTACATCGCGGTCTGCGCTGCGGTCGTTGCCGTGGCAGCCCTCGTGTTCGTTGGGGTGAAGCGCTACCGCGCTTCGAAGGAGCGCGAGGCGGAGCGCATGCAGCAGGTGCTCAACACCCCGCTCGAGACCTTTGGGGACCAGGATCTCGAAGATCTCGAGAGCAAGTACAGGAATGATTCTGGAGACGACGGAAACTCCGCCCCATAGGCTTTCGGTTGGGTAGAACAAGATGGGTAGAAGCCGATCGGGTGCCTGAGCCGCCCGGGAGGATTGTGAACGGACTCGATACGACAAGGAGTACGGACATGGGAATGCTCGATAGGTTTGCCGATATCATCAAGGCCAACATCAATGAACTCCTCGACAAGGCCGAGGATCCTGCCAAGATGGTCGACCAGTACCTGCGCGACCTCAGCGAGTCACTCGTCGAGGTGAAGCAGGAGACCGCCGGCGTCATGGCGGAGGAGACCCGCACGCAGCGTCTTGTCGAAGAGAACGAAGCGGAGATCGCCAAGTACGACGACCTCGCGCGCCGTGCGCTCAAGGCCGGCAACGAGGATGACGCCCGCACGTTCCTTGCTAAGAAGCAGCAGCTCGCCGCGAAGGGGGAGAGCCTGAAGCAGGCTGCGGCCGCCGCTCACGACAATGCTGGCAAGATGCGCGAGATGCACGACAAGCTCGTCTCCGATATCGAGACGCTCAAAGGCCGCCGCGAAGCCATCAAGGCGAAGGTTGCCGTTGCCAAGACGCAGGATAAGGTCAACGCCGTCAGCTCTGCCGGCGATAGCGCCGCAGCCGCTATGAGCGCTTTCGATCGCATGGAGGCCAAGGCAGACGAGATGCTAGACCGCGCCAACGCCATGAGCGAGCTTAATGCCGAGCCGGTTGATTCGGCGGCTGAGCTTGAGAAGAAGTACGCCGAGGCGGGTTCGACCGCTGCGGTGGATGACGAGCTCGCCCGCCTCAAGCAGGAGATGGGCCTCTAGTCCAGGAGGCGCCGCGCCGTTCGGCGGGCGGTGCTAGGAGCGCGGGTCGAGGAAGCGCTCGCGGGGGATGCAGCGCTCCTCGCGCGCCTCCGGGTCGGCGATGGACTCGGCGGGGTAGCCCAACGTGAGCATCGAGATGGGGTCGACGCCTTCGGGCAGGTCGAACTCGGTACGGGTGATCTCTGGGTCGAACATGCAGACCCAGCAGGTGCCGAGGCCGAGCTCCGTTGCCTGCATCATCATCTGGTCGATGACGATCGAGGTATCGATGAGCGACGAATTCATGTCGTCGCCGCGGCGCACCCAGGCATCCGACGTCTTGGCGCAGGCGATGAGCACGACGGGAGCCCCAAAGACGCTGCCGCCGCGATCGAAGTAGTGCGCGGCGCGAGCGGCTTTGGCCCGCAGCTCCGGCGTGTCGCATACGATGACGCGCGTGGGGTGGTTGTTGTGGGCGGACGGCGCGATGCGGCCCGCCTCGATGACCGCATCGAGGACGTCTGCGGGAACGGGACGGTCCTCGTATGCGCGGCAGGAGAAGCGCTTCTGCGTGAGCTCGGTGAATGACATAGTCGCTCCAATCGTGATGTTCCCTGCGCCCGCGAGGCGAGCGGCTGCGTTGCTCCCATTCTACCGCCGACCCGGCCCAGTTTGCCGAAAGCTTGTATCGATGCCGCATGAGTTGGGTAGGTATCGATAATCACGGGCGTCCATGATGGGCGCTTTTCCATGCGAGGCCTCGCCATGACCCCGCTGGTGTTGGAAGGAGACAAGATGGCACAGCGTTTCATGCTCAACGAGACCTCGTATCACGGCTCCGGCGCAATCGCCGAGATCCCCAACGAAATCCATGCGCGCGGGTTCAAGAAGGCGTTCGTCGCTTCCGACCCCGACCTGGTGAAGTTTGGCATCACCGCCAAGGTGACCGACCTTCTGGACGCCGCCGAGATCCCCTATGAGGTCTATTCCGACATCAAGCCCAACCCGACGATCGAGAACGTCAAGCACGGCGTTGAGGCCTTCAAGGCCTCCGGTTCCGACTGCATCGTCGCGATCGGAGGCGGTTCCTCGATGGACACCTCCAAGGCAATCGGCATCATCATCGCGAACCCCGAGTTCGAGGACGTGCGCTCGCTTGAGGGCACTGCGGCCACCAAGAACCCCTGCACGCCGATCATCGCCGTCCCCACGACCGCTGGCACCGCGGCAGAGGTTACGATCAACTACGTCATCACCGATACCGAGCGCATGCGCAAGTTCGTGTGCGTCGACCCGCATGACATGCCCATCATCGCCGTCGTCGATCCCGATATGATGGCGACCATGCCGGCAAGCCTCACCGCGGCGACCGGTATGGACGCGCTCACCCACGCCATCGAGGGCTACACCACCAAGGGCGCTTGGGAGCTCTCCGACATGTTCCATCTCAAGGCGATCGAGCTCATCTCCAAGAGTCTGCGCGATGCCGTCGCCGAGGCTAAGAGCGGCGAGCCCGGAAGCGGCCGCGAGGGCATGGCGCTTGGCCAGTACATCGCCGGCATGGGCTTCTCCAACGTGGGCCTCGGCATCGACCACGCTATGGCGCACACCCTCTCCGCCCACTACGACACCCCGCACGGCGTTGCCTGCGCCATGCTCCTGCCCATCGCCATGGAGTTCAACAAGCCCGTCGTCGCCGAGCGCCTGGCGAATGTCGCCGTCGCCATGGGCGTCGACATCTCGGGTATGACCACCGATGAGGCTGCAGACGCCGCGATCGCTGCGGTGCGCCAGCTCTCCGAGGATGTCGACATCCCCAAGGTCTGCGAGGCCATCAAGGCCGACGAGCTCGACCAGATCGCCGACGACGCACTCGCCGACGCCTGCTATCCGGGCAACCCGCGCGAGGCCGATCACGACACCGTCGTCGAGCTCTTCAAGAAGATCATGGCGTAAGGCCGGCTTCTATCGAGCTTTCCTCCGGCTGGCAGCGTCAAGGTGCAGCTGAGTGGGTTTACGAGGGAGGGGTTCGCCCCTCCCTCTTTCGTCATCGACCGCTGTGATACAATACCCCCTGCGAAGCGGGCCAGACGGTCGCGCGCGGGGCCTTCGGGCTTTGCCCGATGCGTCCGCGTGAGGAAAGTCCGGGCTCCACAGGGCAGGATGCTGGCTAACGGCCAGGCGGGGCGACCCGACGGAAAGTGCCGCAGAAAAGAAGACTCCCACCTGCGTGCTGACTCGGCGTGTAAAGGGAAAAGCTGAAACGGTGGTGTAAGAGACCACCAGCGTCGCGGCGACGCGGCGGCTTGGTAAACCCCATCCGGAGCAAGCGCAAATAGGGGCGTGATGGGCCTGCCCGGTCCGCGCCCGGGTAGCGTGCGTAGAGCGGCGCGGCAACGCGTCCGCCAAGATAAATGATCGTCCTCGACAGAACCCGGCTTATAGGCCCGCTTCGTATTTCGGTTCATAGCGCATATAGCTCAACGGTATTCGCAGGCAGACTCTGCATCTCTTGAGCTCTCTACCTAATCAAAACATCATGTAAATGTAAGCTCAGAGTAAAGGATTTGCTTGTATTCAGACATTTTTGCAGCTACTGACTTTACACGAACAACAAAGTCCCTCGATTCGGCTCGAAATCGTTACATGAGGATTAGCGTAGCGTTAAGAAACGGTAAAATAGCGAAGTCATGTTGTTCAGGCGCGCTCTGCGCGCTGCATCGAGGGGAACATCTTGGACGTCTCATTCGCTCAGTTTATCGGGCAGGTGCTCAGTAACCCCATCATGGCGGTTACGGTGCTGCTCACCCTTGGCGTCATCTTCGTGAACGGCTGGACCGACGCCCCCAACGCCATCGCGACGGCTGTGACGACCCGTAGCATCAACATCCGACCCGCCATCATCATGAGCGCCGTCTTCAACTTCCTAGGCGTGCTCATCATGACGGTGATCAACTCGTCAGTCGCTTCCACCATTTCGAACATGGTCGATTTCGGTAGCGACGCCCAGATGGCGCTCATCGCGCTCTGCGCGGCCTTGTTCTCGATCGTGGTCTACAGCGTGGGTGCATCGATATTCGGCATACCCACCAGCGAGAGCCACAGCCTCATCGCCGGCCTGACCGGTGCCGCGCTTGCGGTGCAGGGCGGTCTTGACGGCGTGAACGGCGAGGAGTGGATCAAGGTCATCTACGGTTTGGTGCTGAGCCTCGTCCTCGGCTTCGCCCTGGGATGGGGAATCTGCAAGCTGCTCACCATACTCTGCGCGAATATGGACCGACGGCGGACCAACAAGGCGTTTCGCTACGCGCAGATCTTTGGCGCCGCGGCGATGAGCTTCATGCACGGAGCGCAGGACGGCCAGAAGTTCATCGGCGTGCTGCTTCTGGGCGTCGCCTTCGTGAACGGCCAACCCGAGCTCGTGGGTGCGACGATACCCATCTGGCTCATGCTCATCTGCAGCGTGACCATGGGCGTGGGCACGAGCGTGGGCGGCGAGAAGATCATCAAGTCCGTGGGCATGGACATGGTCAAGCTCGAGACCTTCCAGGGCTTCTCGGCCGATCTCGCGGGCGCTGCCTGCATCCTGATCTCAACCCTTACGGGCATTCCCGTGTCCACCACGCACACCAAGACAAGCGCCATCATGGGCGTGGGCGCGGTGAAGCGCCTCTCGGCCATCAACTTCTCGGTTGTGAAGGACATGATGCTTACCTGGGTCTTCACCTTCCCAGGCTGCGGCATCATCAGCTTCGTGATGGCGAAGATCTTCATGATGCTCTTCTAAGCGATCCCATCCGTTATGATGCGCCGCAGGCTGGCGCGATGAATATGGTTGCATAATCCGAGGAGGAACCCATGGCAAGGAAGAACGACGCATTCTATTTCGAGGCGTTCTGCGCGAGCGCTGAGTATTCGTACCAGGCGGCGCAGCTGCTGTCGAGGGTCATGCACAGCTTTGATCCCGATCGCTTGGAGGAGGCGATCGAGGAGATGCATACCATCGAGCAGGCTGCCGATGAGCGACGCCACGAGGTGCTCGATGCGCTCGTGACCGCCTTCGTGACTCCGATCGAGCGCGAGGACATCGCCGAGCTGAGCGAGTACCTCGATACCGTTACCGACCGCATCGAGGGCGTGCTGCATCGGCTGTACTTCGACAACATCCGCGAGATGCGCCCGGATGCGCTCGAGCTCGTTGACATGGTGGTCCGCGGATGCGATTCCATGCGCAAGCTGGTGGGCGAGCTGGCGCACTTCAAGAAGTCCAAGAAACTGCGCGAGTATGTGGTCGAGCTCAACTCCATCGAGCAGGAGGCCGATGCCCTGTATATGAAGTCCATGCGCGCCCTGCACACCACCTGCACGGACCCGATGGTGGTCTTCACCTGGCACGAGACCTACTCGTTCCTTGAGTACTGCGTGGATTACTGCGAGCAGGTTGCAGATACCATCGACACGATCGTGATGAAGAACAGCTAAGCTGCTCGGTTGGTTGTCGAGTCATGGCTGCATATGTGCGGCCTTGCTAGAATGAGGGCGGTGCCGCGTGGTGCCGCCCTCATTGGTTTACCCCCTGAACAGGTTCCCAGGGATGCGAAAGGCTTGCGATATGGCTTGCGATATGGAGAGCTACTTCACGATGCGCGGCGGCCTCGAGGCGCAAGGTGAGTTCCTCGACCGCAAGAGCCGCTTCATCGCCCAGCTTGTGCACGTCGAGGACGAGCAGGAAGCCGCCGCGCACATCGAGGAGGTCCGGTCGCGACATTTCGATGCCCGCCACAACGTGCCGGCTTGGATCTTGCGCGACGGCCAGGAGCGGGCGAGCGACGACGGCGAGCCGCAGCGTACGAGCGGTATGCCTACGCTCGAGGTGCTCCGTGGTGCGCGGCTCAAGGACGTCTGCTGCGTGACGACGCGCTATTTTGGCGGAACCCTGCTGGGCCCCGGTGGATTGGTGCGTGCCTACACCGCGGCGGCGCAGGCTGCGATCGAGATGGCGCGTACCCAGGACATGCTGGTCGAGATGACTGCCGTGGCACCGGTAGGGGCGCGCGTTCCCTACGCCCTATTGGAGCAGGTTCGCCATCTGGTGGAGCAGGCGGGCGGCAAGGAGCGTGCAGTCGAGTACACCGATGAAGTGGCGCTCTCGCTCGTGTTCCATGCGGGAGACGAGGAGCCCTTCATAGCGGCTATGACCGAGCTTACCGCTGGCAACCCGCGTATCGAGCGCGGAGCGGTGCGATTCGACGAGTTCTAGTTCGGCGGCTGTTTAGTTCTCGTCCTGTTGGGCGCGTGCAGCGATTACCTCGACGGCGAGGTTCACGGCGTCTTCGATGCAACCGGGACAGCTGCGGCGCATGCCTTCGGGATTGCCGACGCCTTTGAGTTCCCGGCAGATCGTGGTGCCGTTCATCTCTTGGAAGCCCTCTACAACCTTGCGCACAAGCTGGTAGGTAGCCGTCTTCGTGGTGCCCGATACCTCGGTTCCGCCGCTGTTGAGCTGGCTGAGCACGATGACGGCGCCCGAGATGGCCCCACAGGTCTCGGTATGGGTGCCCATGCCGCCGCCGAAGCCCTCGGAGAGACGGTAGCAGGTCTCGAAGTCGGCTCCCACCTCGTCTGCGAGCGCGCATGCCACCGCTTGCGCGCAGTTGAACTTGCGCTCGGCGCGCAGCGCTACGGCCTTGGCGGCGAGTTCTTCTTTGCGGGCGAGGATATCGGTGGCGGGCATGGTGGTTCCTTTCCTAACGGCACTTCTCGGCCCCGTACGCGGCTGCGGCTGGTCATAGGTGATGCGAGGTGCTTGCAGAAGGAGGCCGCTATGCCGCTCGGAGCCAGTGTATCCGAGATGCATGATAGCACCCGTAGTTCGACGCATGGGCGCGCATCGGTGGCATCTCTGTAAACATTCGACTGCTCGCGTCGCAGGCGATGCCCGCGGGGTTACGCTAGTACGGTTGACGTGCGGGCGCCTTCTCGCGCCCACGAGTACGACCCTACGGTAAGGAGCGATCCTATGGCAGAGCATATCGGAACCACGTGCGTCCAAGGCGGTTACCGCCCGGGAGATGGCGAGCCGCGCCAGGTGCCCATCTACCAGTCCACAACCTGGAAATACGATACTTCCGAGCACATGGGTCGCCTCTTTGACCTCGAGGAGGCCGGCTACTTCTACACGCGCCTGCAGAATCCCACTAACGACGCGGTCGCGGCCAAGATCGCGGAGCTCGAAGGCGGCACCGCCGCTATGCTCACGAGCTCTGGCCAGGCGGCGAATTTCTTCGCCCTCTTCAACATCATGGGCGCAGGCGACCATGTGGTCGCAAGCTCTGCCATCTATGGCGGCACGTACAACCTCATCGCGCATACGATGGAGCGCATGGGGATCGAGAGCACCTTCGTAGCGCCTGATTGCACCGACGAGGAGCTCGAGGCGGCGTTTAGGCCCAACACGAAGGCGGTCTTCGGCGAGACGATTGCCAACCCAGCCCTCGACGTGCTCGATATCGAGCGCTTCGCCTCCGCGGCCCATGCGCACGGCGTGCCGCTCATCGTGGACAACACGTTCCCCACGCCCGTCATGTGCCGTCCCTTCGAGTGGGGGGCGGACATCGTGACCCACTCCACCACCAAGTACATGGACGGCCATGGTGCGGCGGTGGGCGGCGCCATCGTCGACTCCGGCAATTTCGACTGGGACGCCCATGCCGACAAGTTCCCCGGTCTCACCACGCCCGATGAGACCTATCACGGCGTGGTCTATACGCAGAAGTTCGGCCAGGCGGCGGCTTTCATCACCAAGGCGACCTCGCAGCTCATGCGTGACCTCGGCTGCATCCAGAGCCCCCAGAACGCCTTCCTGCTCAATATGGGCCTGGAGAGCCTGCACGTGCGCATGCCCCAGCATGTGAAGAACGGGCAGGCCATGGCCGAGTTCCTCATCGACCATCCCAAGGTGCGCTTCGTGAAGTACCCCGGCCTCCCGGGCGATCCCTGGCACGCACTTGCTCAAAAGTACATGCCGAATGGCACCTGCGGCGTGGTGAGCTTCGGTTTCACCGGCGGACGCGCCGCGGCAGAGGAGTTCATGAAGAACCTGCATGTCGCCCAGATCGCCACGCATGTTGCCGACGCTCGCACCTGCGTGCTGCACCCCGCGAACGCCACGCATCGCCAGATGACCGATGAGGAGCTCACCGCAGCCGGCATCGCACCGGACATGGTGCGCCTTTCCTGCGGCATCGAGGATACGCAGGATCTCATCGACGACGTCGCGCAGGCGCTCGAGCACTGCTAGCGGCGTATGAGGTGCTGCGATTACGCTTTTCCGAGTGAAGACGGGGCCTCGACCGTGCGCGCCCGCCTTTGGGAGCCCGAGGGCTCCGGGGCGGGCGAGCGGCCGCGGGCGCTCGTGCAGATCATCCATGGGATGTCCGAGCATATCGGGCGCTACGAATGGTTCGCGGGCGAGCTCTGCAAGGCGGGCTGCGCCGTGTGCGCGCACGATCAAATCGGCCACGGGATGACTGCCGCCGGACCAGACGATCTGGGCCATCTGCCAATCGATGGGGGAGCGGGCCTGTTGCTCGCGGATGTCGAGCGCGCCTATGAGGAGGCCTGCGAGCTCTTCGGCGTTCGCGATCTGCCCCATGTGATCTTCGGCCATTCGCTCGGGAGCTTCATCGCGCGGGTGTACCTGACGCGTCCGGGCGCCGATGCGGTGGGAGCCATCATCTGCGGGACGGGGCAGCAGCCCGTGCCGCTCGCCCGTGCTGGCAACGCGCTCTGCCACATTCTTGCCCGGGTGCGCGGCGAGCGCTCGCGCAGCCATCTTGTACATGCCCTTGCGGTGGGCGCTTATGGTCGGGCGATTCAGGATGCACGCACACCCTTCGACTGGCTCTCGACCGATTCCGCAGTCGTCGACGCCTACATCGCTGACCCGCTTTGCGGACGCGAATTCACGGTTGGAGGTTACGCCGCGGTGACCGCGCTTGCGGTAGCAGCCCAGGACCGCACCCTCGCCAACCGCATTCCGCGAACGCTACCCATGCTCTTCATCGCTGGTGAAGGCGATCCGGTGGGGGATTTCGGCAGCGGTGTGCAACGAGCTGTCGAGCAGTACCGAGCGCTCGGCATGGAGCGCGTGCAGGAGACCGTCTACCCAGGGATGCGGCATGAAATCCTGAACGAGCCGCATCGCAGCCGTGTAGTCGCCGACATACTCGCCTGGCTTCAAGGGCTTGGGCTCTAGCGAGCCAAGGCCCCTGCGCTGGTCAGCCATGTTTGAGCATCAGCAGAAGGGGTGCTCCGACGATTGCGCTCGGGTGCTCGCTGCTGGAGGCGCTCCGGGGCGCCCGCTGTTCCGCATGGGCTAGGACTCGACTGGTCTCAGGATCGTGAGGGCGCCGGGCAGCAGGTCGACGGATATGCTCTGCGCCACGACTTGCTCGCCATCCGCTTGCATGGGGTACTCGGCGCCATCGAGTTCGATGTCAATGTGCCGAGACTGCGCGAAGCGGATATACCGTGAGCGCACGTGGCCCCCGTTTTTTGCGCGGAGCAGCAACGAGAGCGCGGTCACGCGATTGGCCCGCCCGCTGGCGATGCACACATCGAACTGTCCGTCTGTTGGATTCGCCTCGGGGCAGATGTGGTATCCCGATCCGTAGGTAGGTCCGAGCTGCACCGCCATGATGAACGTGCGCAGATGCTCCGGCTCTCCGCCGTCGAGCGCGATGGTCGCGGGGTACGACTGGAACCTCCGAGCAAGGACGTCCACACCGCTCGCCGTATACAGGGCGTTGCCGGTGAGGTGCGTCTTGGTCCGCAGCTTATAGGTGCCGATCGCCACAGCAGCATCTAGGCCGAACGAGAAGGTTTCCACGAAGTACTCGGTTGAATCCGCCTCATCGCCTGCCACGCGGCTCGCGTGGTCCCTCCAAAGGGATAGTCGGCCTATATCAAAGGGGACGCGCTCGCAGGTGAGGTAGCGCGCAAGGCTGCCTCCGGTGAAGTCGCTCATCCCCAGGGTCCTGGCAAAGTCGTTCCCCGAGCCTACGGGGACGACGCCCATGGCGGGACGATCGGCGCGAGCGATGCGCATGAGGCCGTTTGCCACCTCATGGACCACGCCGTCACCACCGAGCGCGATGACCGAGTCGAAGTCGGAGGCTTCTCGAGCGAGCTCTTCGGCATGGTGGGCGCGTTCGGTATACACGAGCTTGAACGAGGCGCGATCATGATGGTAGAGCCAGAGGAAGCGCTGGAGCCGCTCAGCCACCTGCTCGCTCGAT
Source organism: Enorma phocaeensis (assembly GCF_900186505.1). Taxonomy (GTDB): domain Bacteria; phylum Actinomycetota; class Coriobacteriia; order Coriobacteriales; family Coriobacteriaceae; genus Enorma; species Enorma phocaeensis. The sequence goes on along the minus strand of NZ_LT891969.1, from coordinate 625,022 downwards.
CCGAGCTGTGCAGTTGGGTTGGCGATGATGAGGGTTCGGCCGAGAACATCGGCAGATATGGCGTTATCGTTCATCTCTTCCTCGGGTCCCGTGCTTGGAGCAACGCATCGTGGTGTGGCGCGTCCCATCGCGCCGCATCCATTATCGCCTATCTTCCGGGTGCTTCGTTCGACATGGCAGCGCAGTGCTCGTTTAGGTTGATATGGAGCGGTGAGTCCCACCGCTGCTCGGCAGGGGATGGATAGATGTTGTTGGGTGAAGGCGATGCCGTCTTGCCCATGATCGGTAAAATCCGTATAATGCTACACCGGACGTCGGGACGTGGCGCAGTCTGGTAGCGCGCGTGCTTTGGGAGCACGATGCCGCAGGTTCGAATCCTGTCGTCCCGACCATATGCGGGCGTAGTTCAATGGTAGAACCCCAGCCTTCCAAGCTGATGACGCGGGTTCGATTCCCGTCGCCCGCTCCAGAAGTAACAGCAGGTCAGAGCATGCAGGCTCGGGCCTGCTTCTTTTTCCATCGAGCGATGCGCAATGACGATGCGCTATCGATCGATGCGGAACGGCGGGCTTCCAGCTGTGTACCCCCCCTCATTTGATACCTGACCAAAGCAACCGGAGGACCGCGTTCCGGTCGAAGTTGAGTGCAATAAGTCACCCTCCACGATAATCAACTAATCAAGCACTTCCTGAGCATGCGGTTGCGACGGGGGAGCCGCGCCCCCGGTATCGCTTTCATTTTTGATGTGCCCGGCGTGTTGCATGTCGGTTTCGATTGCCATGCGACTTGTGATGGGGAGGACGGCAAGCGCTACACTTTTCCAGGCTAGGGCGCCCTCCGTTCCACTACCGGCTGGGCGCGATAATGGAGGAGGAAATCAATGAGTTACACGCAACGTGTGATCGACGATCTGCGCGAGCGCTACGCCGATCAACCTGAGTTCTTGCAAGCTGCTACCGAGGTGCTTGAAACCATCGAGCCTGCTGTTGAGGCCCACCCTGAATTCGAGGAGCTATCGCTGCTCGAGCGTCTCGTTGAACCGGAGCGCGTCGTCATGTTCCGCGTTCCTTGGGTCGACGACGCTGGCAAGGTCCAGGTCAATCGCGGCTACCGCGTCGAGTTCAACTCCGCGATCGGCCCGTACAAGGGTGGTCTGCGCTTCAACCCCACGGTGACGCTGGGCATGCTCAAGTTCCTGGGCTTCGAGCAGATCTTCAAGAATGCGCTCACCACGTTGCCCATGGGCGGCGGCAAGGGTGGCAGCGACTTCGATCCTAAGGGTAAGTCCAACCGCGAGGTCATGGCTTTCTGCCAGAGCTTCATGACCGAGCTCAGCCGCCATATCGGTCCCAACACCGACGTCCCCGCAGGCGACCTCGGCGTAGGTGGGCGCGAGATCGGCTATATGTTCGGTCAGTACAAACGCCTCCGCAACGAATGGTCCGGTGTCCTCACGGGCAAAGGCCTCACCTTCGGCGGTTCGCTCGCGCGTACCGAGGCGACCGGCTACGGCCTCGTGTACTTCGTAGACGAGTACCTCAAGAGCACCGGTGACTCCTTCGAGGGCAAGAAGGTTGTCGTCCATGGTTCGGGTAATGTTGCTATCTACGCTATCCAGAAGGTGGCGCAGCTCGGAGGCACCGTAATCGCCGCTTCCGACACCAAGGGCTGGATCGAGGACCAGACGGGTATCGACTACCGGGTGCTCGAGCACATCTACGATAAGAAGCGCTCCGGGCACGACCAGGGCGTGAGTCTCGCCATGTATGTCGACGAGCGTCCCGGTGCCGTCTGGCACGAGGGCGATGGACGCGGCGTGTGGCAGCTTCCGTGCGACATCGCGCTGCCGTGCGCCCGCGAGAACACGCTCACCCTCGAGGATGCAGAGGCGCTCGTGGCAAACGGCTGCAAGGTCGTTGGCGAGGGTGCGAACATGCCCACGACGCTCGAGGCGACTCAGTACTTCTTGGAGCACGGCGTCGCGTTCATGCCCGGCAAGGCGGCCAATGCCGGCGGCGTGCTGGTTTCCGGCCTCGAGATGAGCCAGAACGCCGAGCACCTCACCTGGACCTTCGAGGAGGTCGACGGCAAGCTCGAGAAGCTCATGCGCGATATGTTCCACAACGTGGATGAGACCGCTCGTGCTTATGGCCACGAGGGCAACTACGTCATGGGCGCCAACATCGCCGGCTTCATGAAGGTTGCCGACGCCATGATCTCCCAGGGCGTCTGCTAGGGGACATACCGCTTGGTTTTCGCGGCGGCCGACGCCCCTTTGGGGGTGCCGGCCGCTTCCTGTTAAGCCCCGATCCACGAGAGGTCCGCTGCCCGTCAGGCTTACCATCGCGCCCGCTTTCGTCCCGAGCGCCGTATAATGGGCCATGCGTTCATTCGATTACCCGTCCCGACCGCCCCAACGCTGTGTAAAGAAAGGTAGCCATGCGGAAAGACATCGTCTCGATTGTCATCGGAGCCGTTGCGATCGCTGTATCCTTCTGCCCGTTCATCTTGCTGCAGCTCGTCGGTGCCGCAGGCGCCGTCGTGGGGTTCCGGCTCGCGAGACAGGCAAGAAGGGAAGACTATCGGCTCGACCTCACCTGCACCATAGGGACGATCGCTTGCGTGGCGGGCATTGTGCTGTGCCTGCTCACGCCTGTCGTCTTCATGGTCGGCAGAATCGTCTTGCTCCTCGCGGGCTAGGGGTTGTATAGTTGACGAGGCGACAGATTACGCGTTCGATAGCTTCGTAGCTTAGGCGTCTCCAGGGTGCGGCAAGCATGCCGCGGGGCGCCCCGTCTTTTCGAGGGAACGTATGTCGTCAAAAGCGAAACAACCCATTTCATCTGCTTGCATGTCGAACGCGATCGAGTGCAAGGGCGCTTTACCGACCGACGGGCGCGGTGACGCGGGCTTGGAAACCCGCGCGTTTCAAAAACGCCTCGAGCGCCATCACGACGAGCTTCGCTGGCTCTATATGGAGCTCTATGATAACGGCGACATGTTCGCCGAGCTCGTCGACCAGATGAAGCGATTCTTCGATGATCGCCCCGACCGCCTCAAAGCCCTTGATGCGGCCCGCGAGGAGGCGGGTGCGTGGTACCGCAGCCAGAAGATGCTCGGCATGCAGATGTATATCGACAATTTCGCTGGCACGATCGCTGGCGTTGAGGCCAGGCTGCCGTATCTCGAGCGGTGCCGGGTGAACTACATCCATCTCATGCCGTTTCTCGATACTCCGACTGACAAGAGCCGCTCCGATGGCGGGTATGCCGTCAAGGACTTCCGGAGCGTGCGCCCGGACCTGGGGACGATGGATGACCTCGCGCACTTGGCGCAGGTCTGCCACGAGCGAGGCATCAGCTTGTGCATGGACTTCGTGATGAACCACACCTCGGAGGAGCATGAATGGGCCCGGCGTGCGCGAGCCGGCGAGGGCGAGTACATGAGCCGCTACTTCTTCGAGGCGAACCAGGACGTCATAGATCGCTATGGGCGCGACGTTCCGCAGGTGTTCCCGACGACGGCCCCCGGCCACTGGACGTACCTGCCTGAGCTTGGCCAGTGCGTCATGACGCAGTTCTATCCCTACCAGTGGGACCTCAACTACAAGAACCCGCGCGTCTTCAACGAGATGATGTACAACTTCCTCTACCTCGCCAACCAAGGGATAGACATCATGCGGCTCGATGCGGTGCCCTACATCTGGAAGCAGCTCGGAACCAACTGCCGGAACCTTCCGCAGGTGCATACGCTCGTGCGCATGATGCGCATGATCGGCGAGGTCGTTTGCCCCGGCGTGGTGCTGCTGGGCGAGGTGGTCATGGCGCCGGTCGAGGTCGTCCCGTATTTCGGTACGGTCGAGAAGCCGGAATGCCACATGCTCTACAACGTGACCACCATGGCGACGACGTGGCATACGGTCGCGACGGGAGACGTGAGGCTCCTGCGGCTGCAGCTCGATGCGGTATGCGGCCTCCCCAAGGAGTACACCTTCCTCAACTACCTGCGGTGCCACGACGATATCGGCTGGGGACTCGATTATCCCGTGCTCAGGCGGTGGGGGCAAAAGGAGGTGCCCCACAAGCGCTACCTCAACGACTACTTCCAGGGCTACGCGCCGGGGAGCACGAGCCGCGGCGCGCTCTACAACGCCGACCCCGTCACGGGCGACGCACGCTTTTGTGCCACGACGGCATCCATGTGCGGCATTGAGGCGGCGGGATTCGAGGGCGATGCGGAGGCGATGAAGGTCGCCGTGCGCAAAGACCTCATGCTCCATGCCTACATGCTTACGCAGTCGGGGCTGCCCATCATCTACAGCGGGGACGAAATCGGTCAGATAAACGATTACTCCTACAGGGACGATCCCGAGAAGGCCGATGATTCGCGCTATATCCATCGCGGTGCGTTCCCGTGGGGGCTCGTCGAGGAAATCGATAGGGAGGGGACCGTCCAGAACCGCATCTTCCTCGGCCTTCTGGAGCTGGAGCGCATCCGGTGCGATGATCCGGTCTTCAGCGCCGAGGCGACGGTGGGGACTAAAGATTACAGCGATGTCTCGATCTTGTGGATCGTGCGCGAGCGCGCGGGCAAGACCTTGCACGCTGTGTTCAACTTCAGCGATCGGGAGAAGACCATCTGGATGCCTGAGCGGGCGGAGTATATCGATCTTCTATCCGGTGAGCGGACCGAGCTCGCTTCATTCGAGCTTCCAGCATGGGGTTTTGCCTGGTTCGAGCTGTAGGCAATGTTTCGGATCGGAAGCGTCGCGCCCCGTCTTGCACGGACGTGCGAGCGGGGCGGCGTCCGTTCCATTCGTCGGGATTATCTTACGGTGTGCTGCTGGCGCCACGTGCGAGGCGACGTGCCATAGGTGTTGCGGAACGCGCGCGAGAAGTGGAGCTGGTTGGGGTAGCCCACGGAGCGTCCGACCTCCCCGATGGAGAGCGACGAGAGCTTGAGTAGCTCGCAGGCCTTCTCCATGCGGTATCCCATGAGGAATTTTTGCGGCGAGACACCCATGCCCTCCTTGAAGATCTTGCCGAAATAGCTTCGGTTGAGCCCTATGTACCGTGCGATATCCTCAACGCTCACATCGGTCTGAAAATTCTTCTCGATGAAGGACAGCGCGCTGTCGATGTAGAAGCCGTGCAGTTTCGTGGTCTGCGGGACGCGGTGCGACTCAGCGGACCGCAGGAGCGCATCGAAAAAGAGATAGGTGCACCCCACGAGGTACAAGGCCGAGTCGTTGCGATGGGCGAGTATGCGCCTCATGGCACCAAGCATCTCGTCGCGGGCAGCGGGGTCGGTGACGCGGTAGATCGGATTAATGGGGGAGAAGCCGATATGATCGAGTGACGCTTTCACATGCGAGCCGTCGAATTCGATCCAGATGTATTCCCACGGTTCGGAAAGGTCGGCTACGTAGGTCGTGGTCTGGCCGGGAAAGATGAGAAAACCCTCGCCGGCTTTGAGGTCGTAAAACGTCTGGCTTCCAGAATCGTTCACAGCGGTGAGTGAGCCGCATCCCTCGATGATGTAGTGGAAAAGGTAGTGGCTCCGGCGAGCTGGCCCGAAGGCATGGCCGGGTGCGCAGACTTCGCGTCCGTATTGGAAGGGTACGAGGTCGGTGAATATGCCGCCCTCGAACGTCGAGAATTCGACCTCATGTGCTCTCACGCTCTCGCCCCCTTGGTGCCCTGTCTCTACTATAGATATATCATAATGCGAAACCACACACAATATGATATATTATATCGCTATAAACAATGCACTATGGCATATGACTACGATCTGTACCATCATCACCCTATCATAGACGGATATAGCAAGAATAGATAGATGACCTGCAATGTTGCTGTTGTTTCTGAAATGTTGTGATGCCGTTCAAGTATGCTTTTACTACCACTTAACGATTGCTTACGAAATGTTATTCCAGTAAATATAGCAAAATAACTGGGAGAACAATAATAGTGATAATATATATACCGAAATAGATGGACTTCCTAGCAAAATGATATTTTTTTACCATGCTACATGGAACGCTTTGTCTGTCGCCATGTACAAAGCAAAGACTTGGGATGGAAGGGGTCGTTGGATGGCTGGACTTTCGCTCGAACACATTGGCAAGACGTATCCAAATGGCTATGAGGGGGTGAAGGATTTCAACCTCGAGATCGAGGACAAGGAATTCATCATCTTCGTCGGTCCGTCGGGTTGCGGTAAATCCACCACCCTGCGCATGATCGCCGGCTTGGAGGATATCACCTCGGGAACGCTGAAGATCGACGGGAGGGTCGTGAACGATGTCGAGCCGGCCGACCGCGACATCGCCATGGTCTTCCAGACCTACGCGCTCTACCCGCACATGACGGTCTTCGATAACATGGCTTTCCCGTTGAAGCTCCGTAAGGTTCCCCAGGCAGATATCGACAAGGCGGTTCACGAGGCGGCGCGCATTCTCGATCTCGAGAAGCTGCTCGACCGTAAGCCGTCCGCGCTTTCCGGTGGCCAGCGCCAGCGCGTCGCCATGGGACGCGCCATCGTCCGCAACCCCAAGGTCTACCTCATGGACGAGCCGCTCTCCAACCTCGATGCCAAGCTCCGCGTGCAGATGCGCGCCGAGATCTCGAAGCTCCATGACCGCCTAGGCGCAACGATCATCTACGTCACGCACGACCAGACCGAGGCCATGACGCTCGGAACCCGCATCGTCGTTATGAAGGACGGCGTGATGCAGCAGGTCGACACCCCGTCTAAGCTCTATAGCGAGCCCTGCAACCTGTTCGTCGCCGGCTTCATCGGGTCGCCTCAGATGAACTTCATCGACGCCACGGTGGGGGAGAGCGCCGGCAAGGTCACCCTCACCTTCGGCGCGAACACCATCACCGTGCCCGACGCCAAGGCGGCGGCGCTCAAGCCCTACGTGGGGAAGGTCGTCATCGCGGGCATCCGCCCCGAGGACGTCATCGAGGAGCATGAGCATGCGGACGGCAAGAACCTCTCCGAGCCCATCGATGCCACGGTCACGGTCTACGAGCTCCTGGGTTCCGAGGCTATGATCTACGGCGATGTGGACGGTGGCTCTGTCTCCGCGCACGTTTCCGCGACCAACCCCGCCCGCACCGGCAGCCGCATCAAGGTCGCCTTCGACATGGACAAGCTCCATGTCTTCGATAAGGAGACCGAGCAGGCCGTGGTCCACTAGCACGCGAGGGGAGCAGATATGCTGAACAAGCCCATCACGCGCCGCACGCTTCTGGGAGGGCTGGGCGCTGCCTCGGCGCTCCTCTTCGCGGGCTGCGCGAGCGAGACGGCCGACGGCAGGGTCCAAGTCGAGTTCGTCTCCTACAAGCAGGAGGCCAAGGCGCTCTTTGACCAGATTCAGGCCGATTTCAACGCCTCGCACGACGACGTCGTGCTCAAGATCGATAGCCCGGCCGATGCCGTGACGATCATGAAGACGCGTTTCGTGCGCGAGAACTACCCGGATGTCATCGGTATCGGCGGCGATGCGGACTACGCGAGTTTCGTCGATTCCGAGATTCTGGCTGACGTCTCCGACTACGAAGGCATGGCGAACGTCCAGGAGGCATACCGCAACATCCTCGAGAGCGTGACCTACGTTCCCATGGACGGCATCTACGGCGTGCCCTACGTCGCGAACGCTGCGGGCATGCTCTACAACGTCGACATGTTCGAGGAGAAGGGCTGGCCCATCCCCCAGACGTGGGACGAGCTCATCGAGCTCTGCGAGACCATCAAGGGCGAGGGTGAGGTCGCCCCGTTCTACCTCGGCTACCTCGATACCTGGACGATTCTCTCGCCGTGGAATTCCATCACGGTGAACATGGTGCCCCAGGACCTCGCGCGCCAGGTGAACGCCGGCCAGGCGAAGTTCGCCGACTGGTACGGCGAGCCCGCGCGCCGCATGCGCCAGATGCTCCAGTACAGCCAGACCTGCCTGCCCGGTGAGCCCGGTCCCTTCGCCGCGAGCTACAACGACGCTTGCACGAGCTTCGCGAACGGCAAGAGCGCCATGTACCCCTGCGGTTCGTTCGCCGTTCCGCAGATCCTGACGGGCAATCCCGACGTCAACGTCGGCATGTTCGCCATGCCCTCAGCAGACGACCCCGCCGACCGCATCGTGGTCTCCGGTGTCGACCTGCAGTGGTGCGTATCGGCGGCGTGCCAGCACAAGGAAGCGGTCTACGAGGTTCTGGATTACCTCGCCGACCGCGAGAACCTGCAGACCTACATCTCCGACCAGCGCGCCATCCCCTGCGTCGAGGGCGACTTCGAGCTCGACTCGCTCTTCGACGGAATCCAGGAGTTTCTGGACGAGGGTCGGGTGCTCGACTACCTCGACCACTCCTACCAGTCCGCCATGGCCGTCGACGCCCAGCTGCAGACGATGCTTCTGGACGAGCGCGACGACGACACCGCCATCGCCGCCTTCCTCGAGAAGTTCGATACCGACTGGCTGCGCTACAACCGCGCCGTCATCCGCAAGGTCCAGGAATACGAGAGCCAACAGTAAGGGGGAGATGACATGGCAAGTCTTACCAAGAGCAAAGTCGGCTCGGCTCGGATGAAGACGTTCTACGCGATCCTCATCCCCGTGCTGATCCTGTTCGTGGCGTTCAATACGTTCCCGCTCATCACCGGTGTGTTCTACAGCTTCACCGATTCGAAGGGCTACGGAGCCTTCAACATCGTGGGTCTGCTCAACTACGCCGACCTGTTCACCGACACGCGCGTCCTGAACTCGTATCTCTTTACGTTCAAGGTGGCCGTGGTCGCCACGATCTTCACGAACGTGGTGAGCCTTATGCTCGCCATCGCGCTCTCGAGCAAGATTCGCTTCAAGAGCGCCCTGCGCGGCCTGTTCTTCGTTCCGAAGATCCTGGGCGCGCTCGTTGTGGGCTACGTGTTCAGCTACCTGTTCACCTGGATCATCCCGGCAATGACCGGCACCGAGTCCATTCTTGCCTCGCCCGATCTCGCCTGGATCGCCATCGTCGTCGTGCTCGTATGGCAGGGCTGCGCCCAGACGACGATCATCTACATCACCGGCCTCTCCTCGGTGCCCGAGGACGTCTATGAGGCGGGCGCGCTCGACGGCGCGACCGGCTGGAACAAGTTCCGCTACATCACGCTGCCGCTCATCATGCCCTCGATCACCACGAACATGGTGCTCGTGATGAAGGACATGCTCATGGTCTTCGACCAGATCGTCGCCATGACCTCGGGCGGCCCGTCACAATCCACCGAGTCCATTTCCTTCCTCATCTACAACAACGGCCTCGCCGGCGGCCAGTTCGGCTTCCAGTGCGCCAACGCCGTGATCTTCTTCGTGCTCATCGCGGCCATCTCGATCATCCAGACGAATTTCCTGAGCAGTAGAGAGGAGCAACTCTAATGGCAAAGGACGCATTCGGCGCCAAGGTCAAGGAACGGGCGAACTGGCCCGTGACCGTGGGCCTCATCCTCGTCGCGCTCGTCGTCATCGTGTTCCCGCTGTATATGACGGTGCGCATCGCGGTCTCCAAATCCATGCCCACGGGCCTCGATATCTTCTCGCTGCCCGCTACGTGGGACCTCGCCAACTTCGCCGAGGCCATGGAGAAGACGCAGTTCTTCAGCTCATTTATGAACTCGCTTATCATCACCGTTGTGGCGGTGGTCGTCTCCATCCTCGTGCACTCGCTCGCTGCCTACGCGATCGGGCGCAATATGGAACGTCGCGCCTTCAAGTTGTCGTATCTGTTCATCATCGCAGGCATGTACGTGCCGTTCGCCATCCTCATGATGCCGCTCGTCAAGCAGACCGCCATCATGCATCTCGACAACATGGTTGGTGTCATGCTGCTCTACATCGTGTTCTACATGCCCATGAACATCATGCTCTATACGGGCTACCTGCGGAACATCCCTGTGGCGCTCGAGGAGGCGGCCCGCGTCGACGGTGCGAGCACGTGGACGACGTATTGGAAGGTCATCTTCCCGATCATGAAGCCCATGCACGCCACCGTGGCGATCCTGACGGGGCTCGCGGTCTGGAATGACGTCATGACCCCGCTCGTCATCATGGGCGGCTCGGGCGTCTACACGCTGCCGCTCGCCCAGATGAGCTTCCAGACGGCGTTCGGCACAGACTACCCGCTCGCCTTCGCGTCGTACCTGCTCGCTATGCTGCCCATGATCATCTTCTACATCGTGGCGCAGAAGCAGATCATCGGCGGCGTCACCAACGGTGCCGTGAAGTAGCCGACCATAGACTCGCACGCTTCATGCAGCGCGCCCGCAGCTTCTCGGAGCTGCGGGCGCGTTTTACGCTAGCTCGGGTAGCGTCTGGCGCCGAGCATTCGGCACGCTTCAAGCGCTCGGCTCCGACTCAAAAAACCTCGTGCGCTTTTTACACAGATCTGGACCAAGAAAGGCTTCAGGATGTGTCAAAAGCGCACGCGGTTTTCAGCTTGGGGTTTTTCAGCGCTCGATGACAAGACAGGGCCGCGAGCCGTTCAGATGGCGGCTCGCGGCCCGGTTGGGGTGCCTCTGGCAAATTGTTGCCAGCGTGCGGTGTATCGAGAGCGTTCCTTTAGGCGAAGGCGATCCAAGCGGAAGCATCCCGGGGGAGCTTGCCGTCGACGAGTTCGGCGGAGGCGATGAGTACCTCGCCAGCGGGCAGCTCCACGGGCGACGCACTGAAGTTCGTCACGCTTACGAGCGTGCGTCCGTCTGCGAGGGGGCGCTGGTAGGCAAGCACATCTCCGGTGTTGGCTTCGTCCCATGCGAGCGAGGTGTCACCCGTGGGCACGATCAGCGAGCGGCGAAGCGCAAGGGCGGCGCGATAGAAGCTGAGCATCGAAGCCTCGTCGCCTTCCTCAACCTCGACAGCGAACTGGGAGAACCATGCCGGTTGCGGAAGGTGCGGCGCTGCATGGTCTGCGGGGCCCGAGAATCCGAAACCTCCCGTCGCATCGAGCGATGTCCATGGCAGCGGCACGCGGCAGCCGTCGCGGCCCTTGATGGCATCGCCATGGGCGGTCATCTGTGCCTGAGGATCCTCGAGCGCCCCCCACGGGATGTCGGCAACCTCGAAGAGGCCGAGCTCCTCGCCCTGATAGAGGTAGACCGATCCCGGGAGACCAAGCTCCATGAGGAGCGCTGCACGTGAGCGTCGGGTGCCCGCCTCGCGATCTTCGTAGTAGGTCGTGCCGTCGCGCAGCAGCCAGTCGGTCGCGATCTGGTGATGCGTGCTCGAGGGCACCTGCGGAAGAGCGAACCGGGTAGCATGGCGCGGGACATCGTGGTTCGAGAGCACCCACGTGGTCGTAGACTTCGAGCGCTCGGCCGCATCGAGGCCTTCCTCGATGGCGAGGCGGAAGTCTGCCGCGAACCAGTTCTTCTTGGCGAATTCGAAGTTGAAGACCTGGCCGAGCTCGTCGGTGGAGGCGTACATCCACTGGTGCTCGGGTGCCACCCATGCTTCGCCGACTGCAAAACGCGCGGGCTCGTACTCGTTGAACACCTGGCGCCACTCGCGATAGATGTCGTGGACCTCTGGGCGATCCCAGAGGGGGTTCTCGTCATCGTCGCCGCTTTGTGCGAGGCTCGATTGACCGGGGTCGTCGGGCCAATCCTCAAGCGGGCGGCTGTCGAGATCCTTGGCGAGGGCGTGCGCCACGTCGATGCGGAAGCCGTCGGCGCCGCGGTCGCTCCAGAAGCGCAGCGTCTTCTTGAAGTCCTCGTGGACCTCGGGATTCTTCCAGTTGAGGTCGGCCTGCTCCACGGCGAATAGATGCAGGTACCATTCGCCGTCGCCCACCGGCTCCCAGGCAGGGCCGCCGAAGGTCGACTTCCAGCCGTTGGGAGGCAGCTCCCCGTGCTCGCCTTGGCCCGGTCGGAAGATGTAGCGGTCGCGCTCCGGGGAACCGGGGCCCGCAGCGAGCGCCGCGCGGAACCATTCATGCTCGGTGGACGTGTGGTTGGGCACGATGTCCACGACGACCTTCATGCCGGCGGCATGGGCGGCGGCAGCCATCTCGTCGAAGTCGTCGAGCGTTCCCAGGCGCGGGTCGACGTCGCGGTAGTCTGCTACATCGTAACCACCATCGATAAGAGGGGAGGGGTAGAAGGGCGAGAGCCAGATGGCGTCGACGCCAAGTGTGGCAAGGTAGTCGATCTTTGCCGTGATGCCCGCGATGTCGCCCAGGCCGTCCCCGTTGGCATCGTAGAAGCTGCGCGGGTACACCTGGTACACCACCGCCTGCTTCCACCAATCAGCATGTGCGTTGGTCATGAGAAGCTCCTTTCAATTGTCGGGTGCATGCCCTAGCTAACCCAATTGCTTGGATTCGAGGTCCATGTCAGTCCTCCCTGCTCGTGGATGATGCGGTATCGTTCGCGAGGGTTGCCGTGTGCATATGTTCGGCGGGAATGCGGTGATAGAGATGGAGCTGGTGGCGCAGGCGCGCTGCTAGCGGTGCGCTCGCGAAGCCAGGGAGCGCTCGCCAGGTCCAGTTGTCTCCAAGGGTCGAGGGGGTGTTGATGCGCGCCTCGCTGCCGAGTTCCAGCACGTCCTGCATCTGCACGACGGCGAGCTTCGCAGCGCTTGCCCAGATGCCGCGCATCATGCCCCAGCCCTCGCCCTCGCGGTCATCGAGGTGGAGGTATTCGCGAGCTGTGCGAACGTCGGGCGCAGGCGCATTGACGAGCCATCCAAGCGCAGTGTCGTTGTCGTGGGTGCCCACATAGGCCACGCTGTTTTCGGGATACGCGTACGGGAGGTAGGTCTCGTCGCCTGCTTCGGAGTCGCGTGTGTCGAAGGCGAACTCGAGCACCTTCATGCCGGGGAATCCCGTGTCGTCGAGGAGCTGGCGCACCGATGGCGTGAGGTAGCCGAGGTCTTCCGCCACGATACTCACGTCGCCGACGGTGCACTTCAGTGCTTGGAAGAGCGCTTTGCCGGGGCCCTTCCGCCAACGTCCGCCTGCGGCCGTGGTCGCCCCGGTGGGAATGGCGAAGTAGGAGTCGAAGCCGCGGAAGTGGTCGATGCGCAGGATGTCGTACAGACGCAGCTGGAACGAGATCCGGTCAATCCACCAGGTGTAGCCGTCCGCCTTCATGCGATCCCAGGCAAAGAGCGGATTCCCCCAGATCTGCCCGATGGCCGAGAATCCGTCGGGGGGAACGCCGGCGATCTCGGTTGGGCGCAGCTCTTCATCGAGCTGGAACTGTTCGGGATGAGCCCAGACGTCGGCGCTGTCGAGGGCCACGTAGAAGGGGAGATCGCCCATGATGCGAATGCCCGCGGTCCTAGCGTAGATGCGCAGGCTCTCCCACTGGCGGAAGAACAGGCACTGGACCGCCTGCCAGAAGCGTATCCGCTCTGAGAGCTCCATGCGCGCGCGGGCGAGCTCGACAGGCTGGCGATGACGGAGCGCTGCCTCCCAGGTGTTCCACGAGGCGCCGCCGTGGGCTTCCTTGAGCGCCATGAAGAGGGCGTAGTCGTCCAGCCAGGCCGCCTCGCGCTTGCAGAAGGCGCGGAGTTCGTCGGGGTGCATCTCGGCAAGTCGCTGCGTGGCGCAGGCGAGCACATCGAAGCGCGCTTCGTACAGCGCGCCGTAGTCGACGCGGTCGGGGAGGGAGCTCCAGGTGCGACCAGTATACTCCGCGCGGTCGAGAAGGCCCTCGGCGGCAAGGTCGTCGAGGTCGATGAGGTAGGGGTTACCCGCATAGGTTGAGAACGATTGATAGGGCGAATCACCAAAGCTGGTGGGCACGATGGGCAGGACCTGCCAGACCTCCACACCCGCCTCTGTGAGGAAATCGATGAACGAGCGCGCTTCCGCACCCATGGTGCCCACGCCCCACGGCGAGGGAAGCGCGGTGATGGGCATGAGGATTCCGGCACTTCTCATGAGGACGGTTCCCTTCTTCTAGCGATTCAACCGGTGCGAGTCGTGAGCGGCGGCTAGAAGGTTCGCGACACCGCTGGTGTTGGGCGCGCCGACGCTCTCTTGCTCGAGGATGTCAAAGGGGGCAAGTTCGTGCAGGGCGTGCGCCTGTCCTTGCATGCCCTGAAGGAGAAGGTCCACGCTGCGGTTCGCAAGGGCGTCGGTATCCTGTCGCACGGTGGTGATGCGGGGAACCGAGTAGCGCGAGAGCGCGGTACCGTCGAAGCCCATGATAGAAATGGTGCCAGGGACGCTGCCTCCTCGGTCGTAGATGGCGCGAATGGCACCGAAGGCGATGACGTCTCCGAGCGCGAGCACAGCGGTGAGGTCCGTAGAGCGCCAGAGGAGCCTCCCGATGGCACGATAGCCAGCCTCCTCGGTGAAGTCGCAGGGCTCATAGTCCTGATCGCGATTGAAGACGATGCCGTGAGCCATGAGCGCGCTCTCGGCGCCCTCGAGACGACGTCCGCCGATCTGCTCGGGGGAGCGCGTACCGCCGAGGATGCCGATGCGACGATGACCGGCGGCATAGAGGTAATCGATTGCGTGCGCGGCAGCCGCCTCGTTATCGATCGTGACGCTCGAGAGATTTTCGAAGCCTAGGCCCTCTGCGGTATTGGTCACAAGCACGCTCGGTACCGAAATCTGGCCGAACGCCTCGCGGAAGTAGGTGCGCTCGCCACCGAGGAACAGCATTGCCTTGGGGTGGCGCGCCTGCTGGTAGTTGATAGCGAACTGAACCTCGTTGGCATCGTCTTCAAGGTGCGTGACGGCGACCTCCTCGCCGAGGTCCCAGAATCGCGCCTGTATGCGGGCGAGGATGTCGCCGAATAACCGGTTGTTCGTTCCCATGACGAAGGCGGCGACGGGGGAGGGCGAACGCATCTTGAGATAGCGAGCGTTGCTGTTGGGCTCGTAGCCGCAAGCATCCATCACGGCGAGAATGCGCTCGCGGGCTTGGTCGCTCACGTTGGATTGGCCGTTGATGACGCGCGAGACCGTGCTGACGCCGTAGCCGGCACGCTCCGCGATGTCCCTGATGTTCATAGCCCTCCTTGGAACAGTGGTGTGGAAACGGTTCCACAAACATGTACTATAGGCAAACTTAAGTGGAGAAATATGGCATGAAAACGGTTCCATAGTATGGTCACAATATCGTCACATTTCGGGCAGCTCGGGAGGTTCGCGGTTCCACGAGCTGTCGATTCTTCACGCCCCGCCGACCTCCCTGTCAGGTTGATCTCGGTGCTCCGTCGAACGTCGAGCCTCGTCGGCGTTGGCAAGTTTGCTAAGCTTGTGATGGCTGGTACCGCATTTTGTTGCGTGGTGTGCGCGTTTATAATGCAGCAGGCGGGATTTTGCCTGCTTGATCTAGGTGTCTTTCGGGTGGCGGCAGCGGCTGTCTCCCCTTGGGCGCCTGCGTCCGTGAGCATCAAGTAAAGGGAGGGGTCATGCCGATCTTCGTTGACGAAGAGACAAAGATCTTCACCATCAATACCAAGAACTCGACGTACCAGATGCAGGCCGATCCTTACGGCTTTTTGCTGCATCTGTATTACGGGGCGCGCACAGACGGCTACATGGCCTATTTGGTGACCTACGCCGATCGCAGCGGAATGTGCGGCTGCCCCTACGACGTGCATGACCGTACGTACTCGCTTGACGTGCTTCCTCAGGAGTACCCCTTCCAGGGTGCGGGCGACATGAGGAGCCCCCTGCTGGCGGTTCGAGACGACCGTGGTGCGTTCGGCTGCGACCTGCGCTACCGCGATCACGAGATTCGCCCTGGTAAGTATAGTCTTCCGGGGCTTCCTGCGGTTTACAGCGATGACGAGTCGGATGGAGCCGAGACGCTCGTCATCCGCCTTGCCGACGAGCGCGTGGGCATCACCGTCGAGCTTTTGTACGGCGTGCTCCCCGAGATCGACATCATCACGCGCGCCGCGATCATCAAGAACGAGGGAACCGGCGTCGTAACGGTCGACCGAGCCCAGACGGCCTGTCTCGACTTCGTGCACGGCGAGTACGACGTGATCACCTTCTATGGACGTCATGCCATGGAGCGAACGCCGGATCGCCACCACGTCGGCCATGGGACCTTCTCGGTGGGAAGTCGTCGCGGCATGTCTTCCAACCAGTACAGTCCGGTGATGGTGCTCTGCGATGAGCAGGCAACGGAATCCACGGGTCGCGCCTGGGGCATGAACTTCGTCTACAGCGGTGGGTTCGAGGCCGAGGTCACGTGCGAGCAGTACAACCAGACGCGCATGCAGATGGGCCTCTCCGACGACCGCTTCTCCTATCCGCTCGCCCCAGGTGAGCAGCTGGTCGCGCCCGAGGTCATCATGACCTACTCCAATGCGGGCATCGAGCGCGTCTCCCAGAACTTCCATCGCTGCATCCGCAAGCACGTTTGCCGCGGCACGTGGCGCGACCGTTCGCGCCCGGTGCTGCTCAACAGCTGGGAGGCCTTCTATTTCGATTTCACGGGCGAGAGCCTGGTGCGCCTCGCGGAGCAGGCCGCGAGCCTGGGAATCGAGATGCTCGTCATGGACGATGGCTGGTTCTCCACCCGGCGCGATGATTTCCGGGCGCTCGGCGACTGGACGGTGAACGAGGGGAAGCTGGGCGGCACCCTGAAAGAGCTCGTCGACCGCGTGAACGCTCTGGGGCTCAAGTTCGGCATCTGGGTGGAGCCCGAGATGGTGAGCGAGGATAGCGAGCTGTACCGCGAGCATCCCGACTGGGTGCTCGCCGTGCCGGGTAAGGGTCCCGTGCTCGGCCGCGACCAGCTCGTGCTCGACCTGTCGCGCAAGGAGGTGCGCGACAACCTCTACGAGCAGCTCTGCGCTGTGCTCGACCAGGCTAACATCGAATACGTGAAGTGGGACTACAACCGCAGCATCGTGGACACCTACTCCCGCGCATCGAGCGATCAGGGCAAGGTCCTCTACGATTACATGCTTGGTCTATACGATCTACTCGAGCGCCTTGTTCAGCGCTATCCCCGGATTCTCTTCGAGGGCTGCTCTGCGGGCGGCGGCAGGTTCGATGCCGGCATGCTCTACTACACGCCGCAGATCTGGACGAGCGACAACACCGATGCCATCAATCGCCTGACCATCCAGTACGGCACCTCGTTCGGGTTTCCTGCGTCCGCTATGGGCGCGCACGTCTCGGCGTGCCCCAACGAGGTCAATGGGCGCGAGACGCCCATCACGACGCGCGGCGTCGTCGCCATGCAGGGAGGCGGTTTCGGCTACGAACTCGATCTGCTCAAATTGCCCGAGCGCGCCTGCGAGCACATTCGCGAACAGGTGAAGCGCTTCCACGAGATCGAGGGCCTGGTGCGCGAGGGCCTCTTCTACCGGCTGAGCTCACCCCTGTCCGATGCCGTGAGCGCATGGGAGTACGTTGCCGAGGACGGGTCCGAGGCCGTGGTGAGCGCCGTGCTGCTCACGGTTAACGGGTACGGTGTGGCGAACTACGTCGTTCCGAGAGGGCTCACCCCGGGGGCGTTCTATCGCAATCTGGATACGGGCGTGGTATATCCTGCCGATGCCCTCATGGATGCCGGATTCCCCCTGCCGGTGGGGCTCGATGCGAATGCTGCGGTGATGTATCGCTTCGAGCGCGTCGACGCCTAACGGGAGATGGTCGCGCACCGTATGCCTGCGGGTTTGCCGGGCGCGTGCTGTTCGATGGAGTGCTGCCGGCTGTGACGCCGGATCGCGAAACGAATGAGGTGGGGAGATGCTCGATGACTATCGCCGCGCGCGCAAGCTCGGCCATAAACAGCTTCAGACGGACGTTTCCGCGGGACGCTACCCGTATCTGCCCGCCCTTGACGACATCTTGAAGGGTGAGGGGTATCAAGGTGAAGTCCCCATAGGTACGATGGAGATCGATATCGACCTCATCGCGGGCACGCGCACGCGCGGGCGCCAGAACACCTTCGCAACGAACTTCATGCCCCTGCCCGAGGTCGGCTCCGAGTTCGCGATGAAGTGGAGCGACCTCATCGACTCCCAGCGTGCCGAGGGCATCCGCGACCCCATCATCGTGTACGAGTTCCTGCAGCGCTTCTACGTGCAGGAAGGCAACAAGCGGGTCTCCGTTTTGCGGTATCTGGAGCAGCCGACGATCCTCGCATCCGTCACGCGCGTGGTTCCCATGCCTTCCGATACCGAGACCTATCGCATCTACCAGGAGTTCATGCGGTTCTTCAACGTCGCGCCCGTCTACGGGATCGTGTTCACCCGCGAAGGCGATTACGTGCGGTTGGCGGCGTTTGCGGGACAAGACCTCGAGCATGCTTGGCCGCAAGAGGTCGTGCGCGATTTCCGCTCCGCGTTCGAGACGTTCCTCGGCGCCTTCCGCAAGCGCGGGGGCGAGCGCTTGGGGCTCACGGCGGGGGAGGCCTTCCTCACCTACCTCGGCGTCTTCGGTTATGACGTGGCGGTGCGCGCGCTGCCGAGCGAGGTCGACCGGCAAGTCGAGCGCATGTGGGGCGAGTTCGTCGTCAAGCGCGACGGTGGCAAGGTCGCCTATCTGGAGGATCCGCGCTCGAGTCGTGCTGCCATCATCCCCGAGCTCAAGAACCTGTACCGCGAGGCGGTTCGCGCGAAGCCGTTCCGAGCATCGTTCATCTACGGTGGGAATCCGCTGACCGACGGCTGGACGGCCATGCATGAGAAGGGGCGCTTCGAACTCGAGCGTCAGCTGGGGGCAACGATCTCGACCAGCGCCTATACGGATTGCGTGGATGGGGAGGATTTTGACCACGCGGTTGATGACGCCTTGGCCGAGGGTTCCGATCTCATCGTGACCATCGCGCCCACCCAGATGCGCGATTGCCTGCGCTCCGCGGTGGCGCATCCGGAATGCGCGTTCATCAACTGCTCGGTGAGCCTCTCGCATAGCGCGGTGCGCACCTTCAGCATCCGCCTATACGAGGCGAAGTTCCTGCTCGGCGCGCTTGCTGCGAGCATGGCGGAGAACCATAAGGTCGGTTACGTCGCCGAGACCCCGGTTTTCGGCAGCGTGTCCGAGATCAACGCCTTCGCCATCGGCGCCGCCATGGTCGATCCGCTCGTGACCGTCTACCTCAAGTGGTTCTCGGCGAAAGACTACGATTGGAAGCGCGAGCTCGCCGAGGATGATGTTCGGATCGTCTCGGCACGCGACTACCCCGATCCGGCCGATCCGGAGGAAGCATGGGGGCTCTACCGCGTGGAGGACGATGGGACCACCGTCCATCTCGCCGAGCCCGTGCTTAAATGGGGTCGCTACTACCAGCTCATCGTTCAGTCCATCCGAAACGAGACATGGCACAAGGAGCAGAGCGAGCTTTCGGGTCTCGCACTCAATTACTGGTGGGGCATGTCATCGGGCGTGCTCGACGTCGAGCTCATGGACCGGCTTCCCTACGGGCAGCGGGCGCTCATCGAGGTGCTCCGGCAGTCGGTGCTCACGCGTCGCATCGATCCCTTCGCAGGTGAACTCGTGAGCCAGGATGGTCCGGTGAAGGGGGCTCAGGAGGGACGTCTCTCGAGCGAGGAGATCGTGCGCATGAGCTGGCTCAATGCCAACGTGGTCGGCCGCCTGCCCGAGCAACGGGAGCTCTCCGAGGAGGGGCTGGAGAAAGTCGAGGTAAGCGGGCTCATCCCCGTCGACATCGCGACGCTCCCGCACAAAGGGACGCTCGCATGAGGATCCTTGCGGTCTCCGATGTGGAGGAGTCCTGGCTCACCACCCACTACGACCGCGACCGCATGGAGGGCGTGGAGCTCATCATCTCGTGCGGCGACCTCCCTGCATCCTATCTCGAGCATATCGTTACCCTTGCTAACATCCCGCTTCTCTATGTTGCCGGCAACCACGATACCGCCTATGCTCGCCATGCACCTGAGGGATGCGTCAACATCGATGGATGCATCGCGCGCTACCGCGGGGTGCGCTTCATGGGGCTCGGCGGCTCCATCCGCTACAACAGCCGCATATACGGCTACACGGAGCAGGAGATGCGCTGGCGGTCGACGAAGCTCTCGCTCGTCGCGCGCATGACGGGCGGAATCGACGTCATGGTGACCCATGCGCCCGCGCGCGGGTACAACGACCTTCCCGACTTGCCGCATCAGGGCTTCGAGGCATTCAACACCTGCCTGGAGGTCTTGAAACCGCATACGATGGTCCACGGCCATGTGCACCGGGAATACGGTCGCATCGCGCGAACGGGCAGGCATCCTTCCGGAACGCGCATCCTCAACGCCTGCGGGTCGCGTATCTTCGAGGTGCCGGACGCTCCCGGCGTCGAAGCCGCGGATTGTGCGCTTATCGTGCGCCGTGTGGCACGCGGCGGGTTGGTTGGGTGATGAATATGCTGCGCCCCGTTTGCACGCAGGGATTATCTGCTATCATGCTAGAGCTGTGCGCCTTGTGCGGGCGTGGCGGAATTGGTAGACGCGCTGGATTTAGGTTCCAGTGGGATTCCCGTGAAGGTTCGAGTCCTTTCGCCCGCACCAACGCACCCGCGATTACCGGGCCCGTCGCGTGCGCACGGGGCGGTTGCTCGCCATAATCTGGATAAAAGGGTACCCGGCACCCGAGGATCCGCCGGGCATGCAAGAGGAGGAACGTTGAACATCACCGCTTCTGACGTCGAGAACCAGCAGCTTACCGCCACGGTCACCATTCCCGCGGCCGACGTCGACGCCGCGATCAAGCAGGCCTACCGCGACTGCGCCAAGAAGTACCGCTTCCCCGGCTTCCGTCCGGGCAAGGCCCCGCGCCCCGTTATCGACAACATGCTGGGCAAGGGTTTCGCGCATGCTCAGGCCACCAACGATGTCATCGCTGCTAACGAGGCGGCCGTTCTGAACGAGCTCGACATCGTCCCGGTCTCCGACCCGCACTATCAGGACGACCTCGACATGGTCAAGGACCATGAGGACTACGTCTACAAGGTCGATTTCAAGCTCCGCCCCTCCGCCGAGCTCTCCTCCTACGATGCCGTTTCCATCGAGATGCCGCCCGCGGAGGTCACCGAGTCCGAGATCGACGCCCAAATCGAGATGCTTTTGGGTTACCAGGCGCGCTTCGAGGATGTCGAGGACCGCGGCATCGAGCAGGATGACTTCGTGACCCTCGCCATCAAGGACGTCAAGAACGCCGAGGACCTTGCCTCCGAGAGCCGCTACGTCATGGTGGGCTCCGGTAGCGTACCGGAGGCCGTCGACGAGGGCATTCGCGGCATGAAGAAGGACGAGACCAAGGAGATCTCCTGGACGCCCGAGGGCGACGATGCCGAGGAGAAGACCGTCGAGGTCACCGTCACCAGCCTCAAGACCCGCGTCGTGCCCGAGCTTACCGACGAGCTCGCCAAGGACGCCTTCGGCTTCGACGATATCGCCGCCATGCGCGATGCCGTGAAGATCGAGATCGACCAGGACAAGAAGGCGCAGCTCCCCGGTCTCAAGGAGAACCGCGCCGTTGCCGCGCTCGCCGAGCGCCTCGAGCTCGAGGAGGTCGACGCCGATTACGCCGAGACCGTCTTCAAGGAGCTCGGTCAGACCTTCCTGCAGAACATCGCCGCGCGCGGCATGAACCTCGACCAGTGGCTGCAGGCCAACCGCATCACCTCCGAGCAGTTCATCGCCGACCTGCATCATCAGGCCGATGACGTCGCCCGTGAGTCGCTCGCCCTCGACGCGCTCGCGCGTCACCTCGAGATCGAGGTCACCGAGGAGGACGTCGACAAGGAGTTCGAGAACGCCGGCGTCGAGGATGCCGAGGCCTCCAAGGCGAGCTTCATCGCGGAGGGCCGCATGCCCGCCGTGCGCGACTCCATCCGCCGCTCCAAGGCTTGCGACTGGCTCGTGGAGAACGCCCAGGTCACCGAGGTCGATCAGACCGCCAAGACCGACGAGGCTCCCGAGGGCGACGCCGAGTAGGCAAAACTCCATCGCGCGTGCGTAAGCGCTCGCAGATTGGGTAGAGTAGGTAACCGGATAACCGGTGAGCGTACGGTGGCTGGCCGAGTGGTCGGGCACCGTACGCGTTTTTGAAACCATGAGAGGAGACCGCATGATCGATCGGATCGATTCGGCGCTCGTGCCCTACGTCATCGAGCAGACGCCGCGCGGTGAGCGTAGCTATGACATCTACTCCCGCCTCCTGAACGATCGCATCGTCTTTTTGGGCGAGGAGATCAACTCGGTGACGGCGAACCTCGTCGTCGCGCAGCTGCTCCATCTTGAAAGCCAAGACGCCGAGAAGGACATCTCGCTCTACATCAACTCGCCCGGCGGCGAGGTGTACTCCGGGCTCGCCATCTTGGACACGATGAACTTCATCAAGCCCGATGTCTCGACGATCTGCATCGGCATGGCGGCGTCGATGGCGGCGGTGCTGCTCGCCAACGGCGCCAAGGGCAAGCGCTTCTGCCTGCCCAATTCGATGGTCATGATCCATCAGCCCAGCGGCGGCGCCCAAGGTCAGCAGACTGAGATCGAGATCGCCGCTCAGGAGATCAAGGAGAACCGTCGCAACCTCAACCAGATCCTCGCCGACGCGACGGGTCAGCCGTTCGAGAAGGTCGAGCTCGATACCGAGCGTGACCATTACATGCGTGCTCAGGAGGCCCTCGAGTACGGTCTGGTGGACCGCATCATCTCGTCGCGCTCCGATGCCGTCAAGGTGGCCCAGTAATGGCGGGGCGCGGTAGGGGAGGCGTGCCCCCCACCTATCATGACGATATGACCGACGATCCCATCCGCTGCTCTTTCTGCGGTAAGGAGCAGGGTCAGGTGCGCAAGCTCGTGAAAGGTCCCAACAACACCTTCATCTGCGATGAGTGCGTGGCTGCGTGCGTCGATATCCTCGAGGAATCGCTTGCAAGCGATTACATCGCGGCGAATCCCGGCATCACACCCGAGATGCTTGCGAGCATGGGCTATGAGGTCGAGCCCGATGATGACGCCGACGCAGAGTCCGACGCCCCCGTGACGCCCGTGATCAACCGCGTTCCCACGCCGCATGAGATATACGACGAGCTGTCGCAGTACGTCATGGGCCAGGAGGATGCCAAGCGCGCGATGTCGGTGGCTGTGTACAACCATTACCGCCGCGTTATCGAGGGCGGTGCCGCCGAGGGCGCTCACGATGAGAGCGATGGTCGCCGTGCAGCAGCGCCGCTCGGCAAGCATTCCGCGAGTCCCGACGATCTCGGCGACGTGGAGCTCGCCAAGTCGAACATCCTCCTGCTCGGTCCCACGGGTACGGGCAAGACCTTGCTCGCACAAACGCTCGCGCGCATCTTGGAGGTGCCCTTCGCCATCGCGGACGCCACGGCCCTCACCGAGGCCGGCTACGTGGGCGAGGACGTGGAGAACATCCTGCTCAAGCTCATCACGGCAGCTGACGGCGATATCGAGCGCGCTCAGGTTGGCATCATCTACATCGACGAGATCGATAAGATCGCCCGAAAGGCGGAGAACCTCTCCATCACGCGCGACGTCTCGGGCGAGGGCGTGCAGCAGGCGCTCTTGAAGATCCTCGAGGGCACCGTCGCCAGCGTTCCCCCGCAGGGAGGTCGCAAGCATCCGCAGCAAGAGCTCCTGCAGATCGATACGACCAATATCCTGTTCATCTGCGGCGGCGCCTTCGTGGGCCTCGACAAGATCATCGCCGATCGCGTGGGCAACAAGGGTGTAGGCTTCAACTCCGAGATCGCCGGCCCCACTTCAACTGACGAGAACGACCTCTTGCGTCAGGTGCTCCCGCAAGACCTGAATGCGTTCGGCATGATTCCCGAGTTCATCGGTCGTACGCCGGTGATCACGCGTACCCAGGCGCTCGACGAGGACGACCTCGTGCGCATCCTCACCGAGCCCCGAAACGCGATCGCCAAGCAATACCGGCGCATGTTCCAGCTCGAGGGTGCCGAGCTCGAGTTCGAGCCCGAGGCGCTGCACGAGATCGCCAAGCTGGCGCTCGCCCGCAAGACCGGCGCACGCGGTCTGCGCTCCATCTGCGAGGACGTGCTTCAGCAAACGATGTTCGACTTGCCGAGCGAGGAGGGCGTCGCTAAGGTCGTGGTGACAGCTGCCGCAGTCCGCGGCGAAGAGCAACCGCGCCGCGTCGCGTAAACCGTGCGGTATCGGCTACGCCCCTGAAGCTTATTTGCGTTACCATGGGATGGGCCTGAGCGGTCCATCCCATGTTTGCATAGGGGGCAGGATGTACGTCCTATTCTTCATCATCAGCTTCGGCGCCTCGATCATCGGCGCGATCTGCGGTATTGGTGGCGGGGTCATCATCAAACCCGTGCTCGATGCCTCGGGAACGCTGCCTCCCGGCACCATCAACTTCCTCTCGGGTTGCACTGTTTTAGCCATGACCTGCTACTCGGTGCTGCGGAACCGACTCTCGGGCTCTACGTCGATCGATGCGGACCACACGCTGCCGCTCGCGATCGGCGCCACGGTGGGCGGGCTTGCCGGCAAGCAGCTCTTCGATGTCGTCGAGGGGCTCTTCGCCACGCCCGACATGGCGGGGGCGGTTCAAGCGGTTGCGCTCGGCATCATCACGTTGGGCACGCTCGTCTACAACCTGAACAAGCCCAAGATCAAGACGCTCACCGTCGACGGGACGCTGCCGTGCCTCGTCATCGGGTTCGCGTTGGGTGTCATGTCGTCTTTCCTTGGAATCGGTGGCGGTCCCATCAACCTGGTGGTGCTCTTCTACTTCTTCAGCATGGCGACCAAGCTCGCCGCGCAGAACTCGCTGTTCATCATTTTGTGCTCGCAGGCGGCGAGCACCATCACCAGCCTGCCCACGGTCGATTTGGGCAGCATCAACCCGCTGCTCATCGCGGGGATGATCGCATGCGGCATCTTGGGCGGCATCTGCGGTCGCGTCATCAACAAGCGTATCGACGAGCAGCACGTGGACAAGCTTTTCAGCGGTCTGATGATCGTGATCGTGCTCATCTGCGTGTACAACTTCGCCCGCTACACGGTTCTGTAGGCGCTACGTATGGATAGGTCGGGGCACGACGGGCATCCTATCGTCGAGATACCGCTCAAGGACCAACGTCGCATGCTCTCCATGGACGCGCGGAGGAGCTTGCGCAATGTGCGTGAGAGCGCGCGCCTCATGGTGCTCGTGGTGTTCGTCTCCGTGTGCATGGGTGCCGTGGCATGGCTCTTTCTCGCGAGCCTCACCGCGGTTACCGCATTTCGCGAGGGCCATGTTCTGGTTTTCGCCTTGCTTCCGGTAGTGGGCGTCTTCACGGCGTGGCTTTATCGGACCTATGGCGGTGAGGCGGCGCGCGGCAACAACCTGGTAATCGATTCGGCGGTTACCGGCCGCCGCATCCCCTGGGTGATGGCGCCCTTCACGTTCGTGTGCTCGGTCGCCACGCACCTTGCGGGAGGTTCTGCTGGCCGCGAGGGCACTGCGGTCCAGATCGGTGGCACCATCGCCGATGTTGTCTCCAAGGTTTGCAAGCTCGAGCCTCATGACGACCAGGATCTCATGATGGCGGGGATCTCGGCGGCTTTCGGCGGGGTGTTCGGCACACCGCTTGCCGGAGCGTTCTTCGGAATGGAGATGTGCTATATCGGCAAGCTCCATTACGGTGCGGGCATCTACTGCCTTGTGGCGTCCTTTGTAGGCGACCTTGTTGCTACCATGCTGGGCGCCCCGCGCGAGGCCTATCCCATCGGCCTCATTCCTGAGTTCGACGCGCGCGGTATCGCATATGCAGTCATCGCGGGTATTGCGTGCGGCGTGGCGGCGCGGTTGTTTTCGGCGGCGATTCGCGCTGTCAGGCATTTCTACAGTAGCCGCATCACCAACTACCTTGCCGCTGCGTTGATCGGTTCGCTCGTCCTTCTTGGCGTCTACGTCGCTTTTGGGCTCTTCCGCTACGCGGGTCTCTCGTCCTGGCTTATCGAGGCGGGGTTCGCGGGCGAGGTCACTCCTGCCGATGCGTTCATCAAGCTAGTCGTTACGGCTCTCACCTTGGGCGCGGGTTTCCAGGGCGGAGAGGTGACGCCACTGTTTGGCATCGGGGCGGCGCTCGGCGGCTGGTTGGGTTTGGTCCTCGGGGTGCAGCCCTCGTTCATGGCGGCGCTCGGGCTCATCGGTATCTTCGGGGCGGCGCTGAACGTGCCAATTACCACGATCATGCTCGGCGTCGACCTTTTTGGCGGGTATGCCGCGCCCTTCTATGTCATCGTTTCGTTCGTGGGCTATATCGTAGCGGGCCATCGAGGCGTCTACCCGGCGCAGCGCATCGTCACGCCTAAGTGGCGTTCGCTCGATGTGGACCAAGGCGACACCGTGGAGGCTGCAATCGAACGCCATGCGAGCGAGACGGAACGTGCCGAGGATCCCGGGCGCATGGCGCATGCCGAGCGCGTCGCGGATGCGAGCGAGCCGAACGCGGACGAGGTCAACGATGCCTCTCGATCCAAATAGAATCCTTTGTGCGTCATTGGCATAGAATTCGGCCTCGCGGTGCCTCGATCTGTGCAGTAGGCGCACAAAGGTTGCATGCCTGCACCTTGTACGGTTGCATGCCTGCGCTTTGAAAGGTTGCATGCCGGCACCTTGAACGCGCCTGGAACCATGCAATGCCTCGACTGGCTTGGTTGGTGCATGCGCCCTGCGACCCGGGAACCTGCCTTGTGCCGGCTGTCGGTAGCGCTCGTGCTCATGCATTTGCGTTCTACATGGCGTATCATGCAGGTTGAGTCCGTCCAACGCCCGTGAGGTTCAGCTATGTCGTTCGACCACCGTCTCGTCACCCAGCCGCTTCTGTTCCAAGACAACCGTGTCGAGCGGTTCTACACGGGCGGCAAGCTCTTGAACGAATGGCGCGGCATGGCGCCCATGGAGGATAGCCATGCATGCGAGGAGCTGCTCGTGACCTCCGACGGGGCGATTTCCGCAGGCAAGCCCGAGGGCTATGGCGTGAGCAAGACCATCCCCGAGCAGGGTGGCGTGCGGCTCGATGAGCTCATCCAGGCATATCCCGAGGAGATGCTCGGCGCTCGCTTCCACTCGTTCAACCCCGGTCAGCTTGCAGTGCTTGTACGCGCAGGCGATACAACGGTGCGCATCGTCATGCAGTGCCATCTCACCGATGAGAAGGCACGGCATTACTTCGGCATGCCCCGGGGCAAGGCGGAGGCATGGTATATCGCGCGCTTGCGCGGGGGTGCCGAGGAGCGCTACGTTTACGCCGGCTTCAAGCCACATGTGACGCCTAAGCTCTGGCGCGAGCTCTTCGAGCGACAGGACATCGACGCCATGGTCGACTGTCTGCACAAGCTTCCGGTCCACGAGGGTGACGAGATCCTCATCCCGGCAGGCATGCCGCATTGCATGGGTCCCAATTGCCTGTTCGTCGAGTACCACGAATGCAACGACGTCACCATTCGCGCCGAGCGCGTCATCGGTGGGCAGCGTATCGACGATGCCGAGCTGTTCCATGGGCTATCGGCAGACGAGGGCCTCGGTCTGTTCGATTACACCACCTATGACGATGATGCCATTCGCGAGCGCTGCGTCATGGTGCCGCGCACGCTCGAGGAGACAGGGGAGTACCGCTTGCGCGAGCTCATTGGGCCCGATCGGGCCGAGGGCTTCGAGGTCCAGGCCGTGGATCTTACCAGCTCCTATGCGCTGCCGGCTTTCGATGGGCATCGCGTGCTCGTCGCGGTCGATGGCGATGCCGTGCTTGCGGCGGCAGACGGCCGGCGCTTCGAGCTCAAACAGGGACACGGAGCGCTCGTTCCGGCGGCTTGCCAGGGCCTCGCGCTCGAGGGCGAGGGATCGCGGGTGACCATCGGGCTGCCTGTGATCAAGGCGTAGGCGGACGCGCTGGAGCGCCGCGGCGGCGTCAAGGCTGCCCCTCTATGCTATCCTCTTGAACCAGTGCATGAATTTGCCGGGTACCAACCGGTTCGATTATTCCAGCGGAAGGTGGCAGACGTGGAAGAGATGCCCAAGACCTACGATCCGGCGTCTACTGAGCCCCAGATTCTCCAGAAGTGGCTCGATGGCGGTTACTATCAGCGTCGTCCCGGTGTGGGCGATTGCACGGTCGTCATCCCGCCGCCTAACGTCACCGGCATGCTCCACATGGGCCATGCGCTTGATGACTCCATCCAAGATGCCATCGTGCGCGAGGCGCGTATGCGCGGCCGCTCGACCCGTTGGATCCTGGGTACCGACCATGCCGGTATCGCCACCCAGACCAAGGTTGACAAGAAGCTCAAGAGCGAGGGCAAAAACCGCCTTGAGATGGGCCGCGACGCCTTCATAGACGCCTGCTGGGACTGGACGCATGAGTATGGCGGCATCATCCAAAACCAGATCCGTCGCATGGGCTGCTCGGTCGATTTCGATGACGAGCGCTTCACCATGGATGCCGAGTATGCCGAGGCGGTGCGCCGCGTCTTCTGCGATTGGTACCACGCCGGTCTCATTTACCGCGGCAAGCGCATCGTGAACTGGTGCCCAAGCTGCACCACGGCCATCTCCGATGACGAGGCCGAGTACCAAGAGGAGCACGGGCACCTCTGGCACCTGCGCTACCCGCTCACTGAGCCGGTGAACGGCCAGGAGTACATCGTCGTCGCCACGACGCGCCCCGAGACCATGCTCGGCGACACGGGCGTCGCGGTCTCGCCCAAGGATCCTGAGAAAGCCGCGTTCATCGGCAAGACCGTCAAGCTGCCCATCGTCGATCGCGAGATCCCGATCTTCGCGGACTGGCATGTGGACGCTGGCTTTGGTTCTGGTTTCGTCAAGGTCACGCCTGCGCACGATCCCAACGACTATGCCATGGGCCAGGCGCACGACTTGCCGCAGATCAACATCTTTGACGAGCACGCCGTCGTGGTCGATGGGTACGGCGAGTTCAGCGGACTCACGCGCGACGAATGCCGCGATAAGGTCGTTGCCTGGTTCGAGGAGCACGGTCTGCTCGACCATATCGAGGACCACGATCACTCCGTCATGCACTGCTACCGCTGCGACAACACGCTCGAACCATGGCTATCCGAGCAGTGGTTCGTCGCCGTCGATAAGCTCAAGGGGCCTGCGACGGAGGCCGTGACCTCGGGCAAGATCCGCTTCAACGCCGAGCGCTGGAAGCAGAGCTATCTTACGTGGATGGAAAACCTCAAAGACTGGTGCATATCGCGCCAGCTGTGGTGGGGCCATCGCATCCCGGTCTTCTACTGCGAGGACTGCGGCTGGGAAGACGCCCTCATGGAGGACACCGACGTGTGCCCCAAATGCGGCGGGCGCCACGTGCACCAGGATGAGAACGTGCTCGACACGTGGTTCAGCTCGCAGCTGTGGACCTTCGCCACGCAGGGCTGGCCACAGCATCCCGAGCAACTCGAAGGGCATCATCCCACCACGGCGCTCGTCACCGCGCGCGACATCATCGCGCTTTGGGTTGCGCGCATGATCATGAGCTCTCTGTACTTCCTCGACGAGGTTCCCTTCCATGACGTCGTCATCTACCCGACGATTCTTGCCAAGGACGGCAGCCGTATGTCCAAGAGCAAGGGCAACGGCGTTGACCCCATGGATCTCATCGACATGTACGGCGCTGACGCCATGCGCTTCAACCTGCTCTCGCTGTTCACCAACAACCAGGATGTCAAATTCGATGCGGACATCGACAAGAAGACGCACGTCTTCAAAGGCAGCCAGCGTACCGAGCAGGCGCGCGCTTTCGTGACCAAGATTTGGAATGCGAGCCGCTTCTTGCTCATGAACATGGAGGGCTATACACCCGGCGAGCCGCGTGTCGAGACGCCTGCCGATGCCTGGATGTTGAGCCGTCTGGCAAAGATGGTGAAGTCCGTTACCGAGGGCATCGAGGGATATACGTTTGGCGATGTGGCTCGCGGCATCCAGACGTTCTTCTGGAACGAGGTCTGCGACTGGTACGTCGAGGTCACCAAAACGCGCTTGCGCGAGGACGGTGCCCGCCTGCAGGCGCAGCGCAACCTCATCTTCGTGCTCGATGCGAGCCTGCGCCTCATGCATCCGCTCATGCCCTTCGTGACCGAGGCCATTTGGGACGCTATGCCGGCGAGCTGGCTTGATGTCGACCCGGCAACGGGGGAGGCGCATCGTGCCGAAGCCCTCATGGTCGCATCCTGGCCCGAGCCCGAAGCCTTCGAGCATCTCATCGACGAGGACGGTGAGCGTGCGTTCGAGCTTGCTCGCGCTGTAGTGACCGATGTCCGCTCCACGCGCGCTCGCTACCGCATCTCTCCTAAGGAGCCGCTCGATGTTGCGGTGCGCGCCCATAGCGATAGCGCTGCGCGCGCCATCGAGGGCATGCGCGACTTCATCATGAGCTTCGCGAATGTGGGCGAGCTCACGACGGCGCTCGATGGACAGATCGATAAGCCTGAAGGTTCCGTGGCACTTGCCGGCCGCGATTTCGATGCGTTCGTGACGGTCGGCGCTTTCGTGGATTTCGACGCCGAGCGCGCGCGGATCGAGAAGGAGATCGCCAAGGACGAGAAGGAGCTTGCAGCAGCCGAGCGCACGCTCTCCAACGAGGGGTTCCTTGCTAAGGCCGCCCCCGATGTCGTGGAGAAGAAGCGCGAACGCGTCCAGGAGCTTACCGGAGTCATCGCGGCGCTCAAGATCCAACTCGCCGATCTGGCATAACGGAATCGATCGGGTCATCGCTCGCCCTCGGGCGTTGCGCCTGGCCGCCTGCATAGTCATTGTGAAGGGGCCGCCTCGATGCGGCCCCTCTTTCGTCTGGTGAGGTACTGGTTTACGTCCAGCGAAGTCGACTCGATCTTTTCGGGGGAGCCGCCATCGTGTTCGAAGAAGAAGTCCACGACGCTATCGAGTACCTTACCGCCCACAACGAGCTTATGGCGAGCGAATGGGCAAGAATGATGGCTCGGGAGATCGATTCGAAGATCGGGTCGGGCGCGAGGGGCGAGTCGAACGTCTCTAGCGCGTTGAGATAGGAAGCCTTGCACATCGCCCTCCGTGCGACGGAGTGCCGTATGCGCCCGTCTGCTATGGATAATCGGCATTTCGCGGATGCGGCTGCTGTGAGGAGGGCGAAGGGCGGTAGGATAGAGCATGTCACGTATGCCGATGAGGGGAGTGCACATGGCGGAGTACAAGTCCGATATCGAGATCGCCCAGGAAGCGGAGATGCTGCCCATTTCCGATGTCGCGGCACGGGTTGGCCTGGTGGAGAACCAGCTCGAGCATTACGGAAAGTACAAGGCGAAGGTCGATATCAATGCCCTGAGGGACATGCCGCGCAAGGCGAAGCTCGTACTCGTGACCGCCATCAATCCCACGCCTGCAGGCGAGGGCAAGACCACGACCTCCGTCGGCCTTGCGGATGCGCTTTCGCGCCTGGGCAAGAAGGCGGTGCTAGCGCTGCGCGAGCCCTCGCTCGGCCCCGTGTTCGGCATCAAGGGCGGTGCTGCCGGCGGCGGCTATGCCCAGGTGGTCCCCATGGAGGACATCAATCTGCACTTCACCGGTGACTTCCATGCCATCGGAGCGGCTAACAACCTGCTTGCCGCCATGCTCGACAACCATATCCAACAGGGCAACGCCCTCGGTATCGACCCCAAGCAGATCGTATGGAAGCGCGCCGTGGATATGAACGACCGCCAGCTGCGCCACATCGTCGACGGCTTGGGCGGCAAGGCTCAGGGCGTACCGCGCGAGGACGGCTTCGATATCACCGTCGCTTCCGAGGTCATGGCCGCGTTTTGTCTGGCGAGCGGCCTCATGGACCTCAAGGAGCGCTTGGGTCGCATGGTCGTCGCCTACACGTACGGCGGCAAGCCGGTCACCGCGGCGGATCTTAAGGCACACGGCGCCATGGCGGCGCTGCTCAAAGACGCCATCAAGCCGAATCTCGTGCAGACGCTCGAGCACACGCCCGCCTTCGTACATGGCGGGCCGTTCGCGAACATCGCGCATGGCTGCAACTCCGTGCAGGCTACGGAATGCGCCCTCAAGCTCGGCGAGTACGTCGTGACCGAGGCTGGCTTCGGCGCCGACCTGGGTGCCGAGAAGTTCCTCGACATCAAATGCCGCATGGCCGATCTCGATCCCGACGCCGTGGTCATCGTGGCGACCGTGCGCGCCCTCAAGTACAACGGCGGCGTGCCCAAGGCCGAGCTCACCACCGAGAATCTCGAGGCGCTTGAGGCCGGCCTTCCCAATCTGCTGCGCCATGTGTCGAATATCCGTAACGTCTACGGCCTGCCCTGTGTCGTGGCCATCAACGCGTTCCCTACGGATACGCCGGCCGAGCTCGCGCTCGTGGAGAAGAAGTGCCAGGAGCTTGGTGTGAACGTCGCGCTTTCCGAGGTCTGGGCCAAGGGCGGAGAAGGCGGCGAGGCGCTTGCCCAAGAGGTCGTGCGCTTGTGCGAGCAGCCGCACGAGTTCCGCTTCTCCTACGAGGACGGCGCTCCGATCGACGAGGCGCTGGAGGCCATCGCGACCAAGATCTACCATGCAGATGGTGTGGACTACACGCCGGCGGCGCAGCGTCAGATGAAGCAGCTCAAGGAGAACGGCTTCGGGAACCTGCCGGTCTGCGTGGCGAAGACCCAGTACTCCTTCACAGACGATCAGCACAAGCTCGGAGCACCGGAGAACTTCCGCATCACCGTTCGCAACCTCAAGGTATCCGCGGGCGCGGGCTTCGTGGTGGCGCTTACCGGTGATATCATGACCATGCCCG
The DNA here is from genome assembly GCF_900186505.1 of Enorma phocaeensis. GTDB lineage: Bacteria > Actinomycetota > Coriobacteriia > Coriobacteriales > Coriobacteriaceae > Enorma > Enorma phocaeensis. The sequence goes on along the minus strand of NZ_LT891969.1, from coordinate 592,280 downwards.
GCCTCCCGAAGGTTCCCTCTGCCGAAAAGATCGACGTCGATGAGAACGGCGTGATCACCGGTCTGTTCTAGCATCCCTTACAGGGGACCGCTCGAGGTTTCGCTTAGGGCGGTCCCCTGTGCTCGGCCTGATCGTTTTCGTGATGGTCTACTGCTCGTGTTTCCATGCGTTGACGCGTGGGGGATGAGGGGTATATTGAGCCCTGCGGCATACTGCCGTTGCCATGTGCGAGGTCCGCTTACAGGCTTCTTGTATGTACGTATATGGAGACCTGCCCGTGCGCGGGGCGGGTTCTCCTGTGTCGAGACCCGCTGCTTCGGTGCTGTCGAATAGCAGCGTGAACAGATTGGACGGTTACCATGGCCGATACGAGCGCGAGCACGGGCTCGCTCGCGGATTTATCTTGTCGCGACTTCGCATGCGAGCTTGCAGCAAGGAAATCCGTGCCTGGCGGGGGCGGAGCCGCCGCGCTCGCAGGCGCTCTCGGCATCGCGCTTTGCTCGATGGTCGGAAGCTTCACCGCGGGCAAGAAGCGCTACGCGGAGGTAGAGGAAGACGTTTGCCGCATGATGGGAGAGGCCGAGGAACTCCGCTCCAAGCTGGTAGGGCTCATCCAAGCGGATGCGGTGGCGTTCGAGCCCCTCTCGCGTGCCTACAGCATCCCCAGGGATGACCCTGCGCGCGCGCAGGAGCTGGAGGCTGCAACCAAGAAGGCGTGCTCCGCTCCTATGGAGATGATGCGTGCGTGCGCGCGTTCAGTCGAGCTGCTCGAGGAGATGGGCGAGAAGGGAAGCCGCATGCTGCTCTCGGATATCGGTTGCGGCGCGGCGCTGTGCTCGGCTGCGCTCATGTCTGCCAGCTTGAACGTCTTCGTGAACACGAAGGCCCTGGCTGATCGCGCCTATGCCGAAAGCTTGGAGCAAGAAGCCGACCAGCTGCTTGCAACCTATGCGCCGCGTGCCGATGCCCTCGCTTCGCTGGTGGCAAGACGTATTCGTGGAGAGGAATAGCTATGGCAAAGAGCCTGCGCGGCGCACCGATTGCCGCCGCGATAACCGAGGAGCTTGCAGGTCGTGTCGATGTGCTGCGAGCCGGCGGGGTCGCTCCAACGCTTGCCATCGTTCGCGTTGGCGAGCGTCCCGATGACCTCTCTTACGAGCGCGGCGCCTGCAAGCGAGCGGAGAAGATCGGCGTGGATGTCAAGAGCTTCGTGCTCGCCGAGGATTGCTCGCAGCAAGACCTTCTTGAGGTCATCGATGAGGTGAACTGCGATCCCTCTATCCATGGTTGCCTTATCCTTCGCCCCCTGCCGGCAGCGTTCGATGAGGCTGCGGTTTGCACGGCACTCGATCCAGCAAAGGATGTCGATGGCATCACAGTCGAATCGCTCTACGGTGTGTTCGCGAACAAGCCCCTTGGATACCCTCCCTGTACCGCCGAAGCCGTCGTCGAGCTGCTCGCAAGGTCGGGAATCGAGCTGAGCGGCGCGCACGTGACGGTTGTCGGGCGTTCGCTCGTGATCGGCAGACCGGTCTCGATGATGCTCCAAGCGAAGAATGCTACCGTGACCATGTGCCACACGCGTACTCGCGACCTCGCCGCTGAATGCCGCGCTGCGGACGTGCTCGTGGTTGCCGCCGGCCATGCCCGCACCGTGGGGGCGGGGTCCGTTACGGCCGGACAGACGGTCGTGGATGTCGGCTTCAACTGGGATGACGTTGCCGGCGAGTTGGTCGGTGATGTTGAATTCGACGCTGTCGAGCCGGTTGTGGATGCGATCACCCCTGTTCCGGGCGGCGTTGGTTCCGTGACGACCGCCATTCTCGTCAAGCATGTCGTCGAGGCCGCGGAGCGCGCAAAGCGGTAGGGTGCATTCAGGGAGAGCTTGTTCCATTTGCGCCGTTCATGGACCCCTATGTGCTCGATGACGGTAGAATGGACAATCCCTATACTGAATACGGCAAGGCCGGGGAACGTCCGATCCTGATCGAGGGCGTCCCCGATATGGGAAGGCGAAGGCATGGCAGTCGATAAACCTCGCGTCGAGCGGGCGATGCGCGAGTTCCTCATTGCAATCGGGGAAGACCCTGATCGTCCAGGCTTGATTGAGACGCCGGACCGGGTCGCACGAGCCGCTATGGAGATTCTGGGCGGCTACGAAGAGAATCCTGCGGAGCATTTGCGCAAGCAGTTCCAAGAGACGGAAAACGAGGAGATGGTCATCGTCCGCGATATTCCGTTCTCCTCGCTTTGCGAGCATCATATCCTTCCGTTTACGGGTAAGGCGCATGTTGCCTACATTCCACGCGGCGGGCGAATTACCGGGCTTTCCAAGATTGCGCGCTGCGTGAGCGGGTATGCCCGGCGCCTTCAGCTCCAGGAGCGCCTGACGGCGGAGATCGCTGATGCGATGATGGCCGAGCTCGACCCCCAGGGCGTGCTTGTCGTGTTGGAGGCGGAGCATATGTGCATGACGATGCGCGGCGTGCGCAGCGCTGGCGCCCTTACGATGACCTCTGCGGTCCGCGGTGTCTTTCGAAAGGAAATCAAGACGCGCGAAGAGGCCTTGCGCCTGTTAGGTCTGTAACGGGCTGCTAGGAGCGTTCGATTTCGCGCCGCTTCTCCTTCGCGCTGGCGGGACGCGATGGTCGGCTCGACCCTTCATGCCCGTGATGTCTGCCTGCCAAAGAAGTAAGAAGGTTATGCTTGGCACTCCTTGTGTCAACTGCTTGCGGAGAGGAGTTCTATGCCTAAGGACCCCGTGTCGGTAGGTGCTGTATCGAGTACCGTTATGCGCACGCCTGCCGAGATCGAGGCGGCGGCAGAAGCCGCCGGTTCAACGAAGGCGACGCTGCCGATCGGTAGGCTGCTCATCCTAGCCCTGCTCGCCGGCTGCTTCATCGCTTTGGGCGGTGCGTTCATGCTCGTCGTGAAGGCTGATTCGAGCCTTCCGTTCGCGGTGAGCCAGGTGCTCGGCGGCCTCGTCTTCTGCTTGGGGCTCTTTCTGGTCCTTGTAGCGGGTGCAGAGCTCTTCACCGGAAACTGCCTCATGGTCACAGGAGTGCTTTCCGGGCGGTATCCGCTTTCGGGCATGCTGCGCAACTGGGTCGTGGTCTACGCTGGCAACGCGTGCGGTGCGCTTGTCATGGCAGGGCTTCTTTCCGCTGCAGCGATCACTGCTATAGGCGACGGCGCCCTAGGGGGAGCGGCTCTGTCGGTTGCAGCCTCCAAGGCGTCTCTTGCTCCCGCTGTCGCGTTTGCGCGCGGCATTCTCTGCAACATGCTGGTGTGTCTCGCTGTTTGGATGGGATTTGCCGGTAAAACGGTGTGCGATAAGCTCGCCGCGACGATACTTCCCGTATGCGGGTTCGTAGCCCTCGGCTTCGAGCATAGCGTCGCCAACCTGTTCTTCCTGCCCTTCGGTCTGCTGATTCAGGCCGGGATGGGCGAGACCCTTGTCCCCCTGGGCGGCGTCGCGATGAATCTCGTGTGCGTGACGGCAGGAAACATCGTGGGCGGCGTGCTCGTAGGCGCCGTTTACTGGTTTGCCTATGCCAAGAGGGAGCCGGCATAAATGGCCTTACCTCCTGACTGGAAGGATGGTCCGGTATCTGGTAAATCGGCATTGCGTAAGCGATGCAGAGCCATTCGCGCAAGCCTAGCCCCCAATGAACGTGGTTCAGCCGATCGCTCGATCGCCTACCGCATCATCCATTCACCTGAGTTCATGGACGCCGAGATCATCGCTTCCTACCTCTCATGTGGCGCTGAGGTCGATACGCATGCCATTATCGAGCGGGCTTGGATTATGGGTAAAACCGTGGTCCTTCCGCGTTGCGTTGCCGGTTCGCGTCTCATGCGCTGGTTCAAAGTCGATTCTTTCGAAGGCCTCGAGCGCGGCTCTCTTGGCGTCCTCGAGCCTTATGTGGATCCCGGTCGTGAAGTTGATCCATGCGGCAAGCGCCATGTGCTTGCGCTGGTCCCCGGACTCACTTTTGATATGCAAGGCTTCAGGCTGGGATACGGTGGGGGATTCTACGATACCTTCCTTGAACGGTTTGACGGCATATCCCTGGGTTTGTGCCGAGAGGTGCAGGTTGTCGACAGCTTGGAGGCCCTTTGTGCCGTCGATAGCCATGATGTACCGGTTGGTGCGATAGCTACCGAAAAACGTCTGATAGTCCCCTCGAGCAATTCGTAGCGCTCTCCTCGAAGAGCCAAGATCCCAGATTGTCACCAAGGTGCGCTGCAGGTTGAAGGGGTGTATGCTACGAGCCCTTTAGAGCGCTTCTACCAGCTTCAATGATGGGTTGATAGGACCATGCTTTGCGGGCGGGAGGTGGCTCATTTGTATAATGCATGAGGTGATGGTATGCCATTACCTCTGCAGTCCAGCATGATTCAGACGCATCCGCTAGGTGGGCCGGAGTGAATATCCAACAACTACGCTATGTCCGTGCCGTGCTGTGCACCGGCAGCTTCTCCGGTGCCGCACGGGTTGAGCAAGTCTCTGTTCAGGCGGTTTCTAAAGGCCTTGGAGAGCTCGAGGCAGAGCTTGGCCAGACTCTGTTCATCCGGGGGAGCAAAGGCGCTGCTCCGACACCGTTCTGCCAAGGGATTAAGCCGCTCATCCAAGGAGCTCTAGATAGAGTTGCCCGCATAGAAGGCTTTGCGAAGAGCTGCGATGTCGCTGCATTCGAATCACGTCCAGGCCTGAAAGTGCTGATCGCCGTTCCGCACTTCAACAACTGGCAGGGAGTTTGCACCGGTCTAGAGCAGTTCCTAGGCCGTCAACTGGGGATGAAGGTGAGCCTCGGAATCAGCGTTGGCAATGCGGCGCTCAGCCAGCTTTACGACGACAACATCGATGCCTTCATCACGGTGGGTTCCTATGAGAACCCTGCATGCGACTCGGTGACGGTGGGCACGCTTCCTGCGGGCGTGTTCTGTCCTAAGAGCCATCCCTTGTATGGCAAGGGGAGCGTGACCATTGCCGATCTAGCACCGTATCCAACGGGGTATGTCATAGGTCTCGATGATTTCAACGAGACCATCGTGAACATCTATCGTAAGCACGGCATGAAATCTGCGATAGTTCCCGTCGCGACCGGTGAGGAGTACGAGCGCCTTCTCAGCGAAGAGAACGGATTCGCTATGGGTGTGGGCATTGAAGCGTTCTCTTCATCCCCGGAATGGGGAATGCTCCGCTTCAAGGCGTCTGATGCTTTGGCGATCCCGGTCTGCGCGATCACGCTCAAAGATCATAAGACTGAGTGCTATCGTGCGTTCGAACGCTTCATGCTCGAGGAATTCTCGCATCTCATGGGAGTTGTCGGGTCCTAGGGAAATTGGGTCGACATGCATCCGCTCAAAAAGGTTGAGACGTGAACGACCTTCGTTGAGCGCGAGGGGGCCGCAACCGGAGGCATGGCAATCGCCAGTGCGACTCATACCGATGAGGGGTCTCGCAGAACATCAGCGATTCTCAAGATAGAATCGTAATATATCAGCAAAATAGTTAATCATGTCGTAGATATCATGCAGTAATGTTAGAACAAACGAAGAATAACTACGATAAGATATTCTATTATGCATAAAACATACGATAATCATGCGACATACGACTCGTCATGTGAATCTCAAGAGCGCGCTACATGAAGACGGCGGCCGCACTAGGCAGCCGCCGTCCGCAAGAGCGTGTAGAAGCTCGGATTACTCCTCGTTGCTTTCGCCCTTGAGCTTGCTTAAGGTCTCGTCCTGGCTCTCGACAAAGCTGTCGGCTTCCTGAAGCTCGCGCGCGTCCTCCGCCTCTTTGGCCTTGTCCGGCTTGGCTTCATCTTCATGCTCGAATTGAAGCTGATAAGGGGAGATGTTGTGCCGCGTGAACAGGATGCGCATCTCACGTTTGAGATTGCGCTCGAGCGCAGCGCGGTTCTTCTCGGAGCAGCGCGCGACGACGCGCAGCGTCATCGTCGTTTCGGTGAGATTGACCACGCCGCGATAGAACGGACCATCGAGGATCATGGGCTGACGCTCTGCGATAACGGGCAGCTCGCGCTTGAGCATGTTCTCGATGTAGGGCAGGTCCTCGCCGACGGTCACGTTCACGTCGACATTCGCGAACGAATCGAGCTTCGTGCGGTTGGTCACGTTGGAGATGGCGCTGTTGCGCAGCACGATGACATTGCCGCTGCCGTCGTTGATCTTGGTCGTGCGGATGCCGATCTCCATGACGGTGCCGGTGTTGCTTCCCACCGAGATGGTGTCGCCTACGCGGAACATATGTGCAAGCTATACGCGCTAACCCATGCGTTCCGTACGGCATTTCATGCCGTGCTACTATCGACGGTTGTCGTCATGCGTGCCTGCGCCCATCAGGAAGAGAGGTCGCTATGAGCTGCTACCATGCAAGCGCTTACACGGTTCCCTTTGAGTTTTCCGAGCTGCCCTTCGACGAGGCGGTTCGACTCGCTGCGGATACGGGAGTCATATCTGGCGATGCGGGCCCCCTGCTCGAGACCGTTATCGATATGCTTGACGAGCTCGAGCGACCCGATGAGCACTTCGACGTGATACAGGTGGCGGGTACGAATGGAAAAAGCTCGACGGTGCGCTTCTGCGCTGCGATCTTGCGCGGGGAGGGGCTGCGCACGGCGCTTTACACCTCGCCCCACCTCGTGCGATATCCCGAGCGCATGGAGGTCGACGGGCGCGTCATCTCCGATGCCGCGTTCGCGCATGGCGTCTCCGCGGCGGTTGAGGCAGGCAGGCGCGTGAACGCCCGCCGGACGAAATCGGGCGAGGGGCTCTACACCATAACGCCGTTCGACCTTTTGACCGTTGCCGCGCTCGTGGTGTTTGCCGAGGCCGGTGTCGACGTGGCCGTGCTCGAGGTTGGTATGGGCGGGCGCTGGGACGCTACGAGTGCCACGCACCCTGTGGTCGTCGCGGTGACGGGCATAGGCCTCGACCATACGAGGATCTTAGGTGACACGCTCGCCGAGATCGCGGCGGAGAAGGCTGCCGTCATCCAACCCGGACGATTCTGCGTGTTGGGGGAGGGAACGCATGATCCAGAAGTCCAGCCCGTCATGGATGAGCGCTGCCGAGCGTGCGGCATCGAACCGTTCGTCGTAACGCACGAGATCGTCCGCGAGCCGGACCGCTTGGGCGGCTCGCTCACCTTAAGGTGCCCCGCTCCGCGCGGCACCTATGAGATCTCTATCCCCAAGCCTTCCTATCAAGCGCAAAACATCGCTTGCGCGGCGGCGCTTGCTGAATGCTATCTCGAGCGTTCGCTAGACGCTGTGGCCCTTGAGTCGAGCCTTGCCGCATGTCCCACCCCGGGGCGTTTCGACATCGTGCGAACCGACCCGCTCGTGCTGATCGATGCTTGCCATAACCCCCAGTCATGCGAGACGTTCATCTCGTCGGTCGCCCAGATCGTACCCACTCGGGATCTTCGCCCGGTGCTGCTCTTTGCGACGCTCGCCGATAAGGATTCGCAGGGGATCGCACGCGCGCTGGTGCCGGAGTTCCCTCGCATCATCGTGTGCCAGACGACCTCGCCTCGCACGCTTACCGCTGAAGACCTCGTTTGTACCGTGAGCGAGGAGCTCGAGCGCGAGGGACGGCCTGCGAGCGATCTCATGGCGTCGTTCGCTTCGGTAGCGGATGCGCTGTCCTTCGCGACGGAAGAAGGGTTGCCGCTGGCTGTCGCGGGGACCATCACGCTCGCGGGCGAGGTCGCTGGGCTTTTTGCCCGCTAGAGCTCGTGGAAGTGGGGCTCCTTGCCTTCGAAGGTGCAGAAGGCCTTGAAGTCAAGGGCCGAGAGGCGCCGCTGCACGTAGGCGATATAGGACCCTAGGTGGTCGGGCTCGTGCGAATCGCTTCCTATGGTTACGATCGTGCCGCCGAGGTCGCGATAGAGCTCGAGGATCTCGGTGCAGGGTTGCAGGTCGGGTAGGCCGTAGCGGAACGACGAGGTGTTGACCTCGATCCCCTTTCCATCCGCGATGATGCGCTCCAAGATCGCGGCCGTGATGTCGCGCGTCTTCTCGAAGGGGTAGATGCCCGCCGGGTCGTAGCGCTTGATGAGGTCGAGGTGGCCTAGGATCGAGTATCCATGGAACCGTTCGACTACCGCCAAGAGCTCCTGGTAGTAGGCTTCGTTGTACGCTTCCTGCGTGCGCCCTTCCTGGAACGAGCCGTCCCAGAACTCCTGGTCGCCTACCTGATGGATAGAGAGGATGGCGAAGTCAAGATGATCCCCCCAGCGGTCCAGTAGCCGCTCGTAGCGTTCGATGGTGTGCGTCTGCACGCCGAGCTCGAGTCCGCACCGAACCGTGAGGTCGTCTGCGAACTTCTCGCGCGCCGCTTCGACGGTAGGGAAGTAGCGGTCATAGTCGACGTTGATACTGGGGACCCCATCGATCAGGTGGGCGAGCTCGGGGTGATCGCTGTCTGGCTTGACGCCGTAGTCGACGTGGTCCGTGAAGCAGATCTCTTCGAGATTGCGCTTGATGGCATCGCGACAGACGTCTGTCACAGGGTAGGTCGAGTCATCGCTGAACTCCGAATGCACATGGAAGTCTGCGAGCATAGTGTCCCCTCTCAAACAACTGGCTGTCCGTTTGCCTGCTCAACCTTACCATGCCCGCCTGCGTTCGCCGCGTTCGGTCTCGTTCATCTTCTGCCGGGCAGGGAGGCAATCGGGCAGCGATGAGGTGTGCCGGGAATATGGACGTGCCGGCCACAAGCAGGTTTTATGCAAGTCGTCTTTGGCGTTGGGGCATCGACGGTATACAATACCGAACTGGTTTAGCTTTGATTCGCATACGGAGACTGGAAAGGTATCGATGCCGTATGATGCAGTACATCCAGGAGCTCATGTCTCCGCAGCTCATGTTTGCCATCTACCTCTTCATCGCATTCATCGCCGCGCTCTACGTCCTCTCGGTCGTTTACGTGTTCATCGACGCGCGGCGTCGTGGCTCGCAGTTCTTCTGGGCTTGGGGCCTGCTCGCGCTGCTGCCGTTCGTCGGGCTCATCGCCTATAACGTGCTGCGTCCGAGCTCGTACCTCACCGATCGCGAGGAGCAGGAGCTCGATGTCGCCCTGCGCGAGCGTCAGCTTGCCCAGTATGGAAGCTGCCCGAACTGCGGCGGCCCGATCGAGAAGGACTTCATCGTCTGCCCCGTGTGCAACACGCAGGTGCGCAACGTTTGCCCCGGCTGTCATCGCCCGCTCGACGCGCACTGGAAGGTGTGCCCGTATTGCCGTACGCACATCCAGTAACGAGGAGTGGTTCGACTATGCGCCGTCTACAATTCATCGGCAAGCGAACCGAGACTATCTAGGCGCCTGTCCCTCCCGGCGGCCCTTCGGCCGTGGGCAGGCGCCGCATGCGCTCGATCCCGTGAGGGCTCGGGCGCTTTTGCTGTAAGCTGCGGCCTAGTGCCGCCTTCATATTTGAGGAGCAGTCCATGAAGGTTCTATACAACGACGGCCACATCGACGAGTGCCCGGCCGAGGAGGTCACGCACGTCGTGCGCCACAGCGCCGCCCACATCATGGCGCAAGCCATCAAGCGCCTGTATCCCGAGGCGGACTTCGCCTACGGCCCCGCTACCGACAACGGCTTCTACTACGATGTCGACCTGGGCGATATGACCCTCTCCGAGGACGACCTGCCCGCCATCGAGGACGAGATGCGCCGTATCGTGAAGGAGAACCTCAAGTTCTCCGTGTTCGAGCTGCCGCGCGCCGAGGCCATCGCCCTTATGGAGGAGCGGGGCGAGAAGTACAAGGTCGAGCACATCGGCGACCTGCCTGAGGATGCCCGCATCACCTTCTACCAGCAGGGCGAGTACATCGACATGTGCGTGGGCCCGCATCTCACCTACACCAAGGCGCTCAAGGCCTTCAAGCTCACGGGCGTGTCCGGTGCCTACTGGAAGGCCGATAGCTCGAACAAGATGCTCACGCGCGTGAACGGCACCGCGTTCGCCACGAAGGACGAGCTCGAGCAGCATCTCAAGATGCTCGAGGAGGCCAAGCGCCGCGACCACCGCAAGATCGGGCGCGAGATGGATCTTTTCATGATGCGCGACGAGGCTCCGGGCTTCCCGTTCTTCCTGCCCAACGGCATGATCCTCAAAAACGAGCTCTTGAGCTACTGGCGCGAGATCCACCATAAGGCGGGCTATGTGGAGATCTCCACGCCGCAGATCATGAGCAAGCACCTGTGGGAGACCTCGGGCCACTGGGACCACTACAAGGACAACATGTACTCCACCGTGATCGATGACGAGGAGTACTGCATCAAGCCCATGAACTGCCCGGGCGGCGTGCTCGTGTACAAGAGCCGCCCGCACAGCTACCGCGAGCTGCCCATCCGCGCCGGCGAGATCGGCCTCGTGCACCGCCACGAGATGCGCGGCGCGCTCCACGGCCTCTTCCGCGTGCGCTGCTTCAACCAGGACGACGCGCACCTGTTCGTGACGCCGGAGCAGCTCACCGACGAGATCGTGGGCGTGGTGAACCTCATCGACTCCGTGTACCAGAAGTTCGGCTTCACCTACCATCTCGAGCTCTCCACGCGCCCCGAGGACTCCATGGGCTCCGACGAGGACTGGGAGCGCGCTGAGGCCGGCCTCAAGGAGGCACTCGAGCGCTTGGGCAAGGACTACGTCATTAACGAGGGCGACGGCGCCTTCTACGGCCCCAAGATCGACTTCCACCTGGAGGACTGCCTGAGCCGCACCTGGCAGTGCGGCACCGTGCAGCTCGACTTCCAGATGCCTCAGAACTTCGACCTGGAGTACGTGGACGCCGACGGCTCCAAGAAGCGCCCCATCATGCTGCACCGCGTGTGCTTCGGCTCCATCGAGCGCTTCATCGGCATCCTCATCGAGCACTTCGAGGGCAAGTTCCCCACCTGGCTCGCTCCCTGCCAGGTCAAGGTCCTTCCCGTTTCCGAGAAGAGCCGCGAGTACGCGCGCAGCGTGACCGAGCAGCTTGAGGCGGCTGGCATCCGCGCGCTCCTCGACGAGCGCGACGAGAAGATCGGCTACAAGATCCGCGAGGCGCGCAACATCGACCGCCCGCCGTACATGCTCATCATCGGCGAGAAGGAGGTCGAGGCAGGCAACATCTCGGTGCGCGACCGCTCCAACGAGACGGTGACGCGCGACCTCGGCGAGTTCATCGCCGACGTCACGGCCGAGATCGCCGAGCGCCGTTAGGCAGCGTTCCAACGATTTCTGGACTGGGGTGCGGTTCTGGGCCGCGCCCCAGTTTTTTTGCCGCTTTACGCTCATGCTTTCCGTAATGATGCGTTGACACGACAAATCAGCGTACGAGAGGACCGGTTACCGGTATAATCTTCAAAGTTCACGGGAGAGAGGGGAACGAGATGGCTTCTCGACAGGCTGAGCTTGCCGGGCAGATCGCGCGTGCGCACGGAGCTCGCGCGGCTTGGCTGGTGCGTGCGATGTGTCCCCTCGATCTTCTCGCCAAGCTTGGGATCATCGGGCCCGAGGACCATCTCGTCGCTTTCACAGCGGCTTGCGAGGGCTCTGTTCCCGATGCGCTCAAGTGGGGGAGCGTTTCCGTCGTCGACGACTCCGCTCCCGAGGCGTTTCTCGCCCAATCTGGATGGGGCGACCCAGATTATCTCGCTCGTTTCTCTACCTGCAGCGATGATGGTCTTGCAAAAGAAGGCTCTCCGGCATCGTATGCGTTTGGCTCTGGTTTGAGCTCCGCCCGACTGTTCTGGTTCGTGGACATGCTCGGAGCTCCTGGCGTTCCCGTGCCCGATATACGCGCTCTCTCGCGCGCCGCTCGCTCTGTGGGGGCGCTCCTCATCGTTGATTGCTCCCGAGCTACGTCGTTTGCGTGCAAGCCGCTGGCTTTGGGAGCCCAGATTTGCCTCGAGGCGGTCGGCGGCGGTGGCGCGTGCTGCTCTTCAGCGACCCTCGAGAAGACCTATGCGGTATGCCTCGCCCCTGCTGTTTCCGGACGAGGCCGCAGGCGCGTCGTCCATACCGAGGCAGAGGACGCCTATCGTCTGTTTGCATTTCGCTTGGGAGATCCGGCAGAAGATCCAACAAGTGCAATGCAGCTTGGCGAAGACGAGCTCTCGCGCATCGCCAGCGTCCTTGCCACGCTCCCGGCAGCCATGCAGCAGCGGATGGACTCAGCGCGCGCGATCGCTGCGTATCTAAGCTGCCATCCCTGTATAGGATATGTCTGGTATCCGGGTCTCGCATCTCATTCCGACCATGCTGTCGCCACCGTTACGCTCGAGCATGGTTTTGGCCCTGTGGTCGATTTCTGCCTGACCGGCGCGCCGATCGCTTCGTGTGAGGGAAGGGCTCGTCGCCTGATCGAACTCTATGATGGAATTCGCCCGAACGTCGCAGATGGGCGACCGATGAGCGCGGTTACTTGCATCAAGGCGGGCAACCAGGCTTATCTGCGGATCTATGCCGGACTAGACGATCCGCTTGCTGTAACCGATAGCCTCGACCAGGCATTGCGTCTGTTCTGCAATCCTCCTCAGCCATGATGGCGGGCCCCTAGAGGGCGGCCGTCCTCGTAGACGACCTGACAACTCTATACGAGCTGATATCTCTTTCGGGGTACCCAGGCCCATCGTAAGGACTCGGGGAGGAAACTCTGCATATGAATCTCTCTTTTACTGGCGCTGACCTTATTCAGAGCCTGCTTCTGGGAGTCGCACTCGCTATGGATGCCATGGCGGTGACGCTTTCCAACTCACTGTGCGAGCCTGACATGCCGGCTTCCAAGAAACTTGCCATGCCCATAGCGTTCGCTGTCTTCCAGATGGCCATGCCCATCTTAGGGTTCTTCGGCGGAACGCTCATCGCTCCGCTCATCGAAGCTTATGCGGGCATCGTTTCCCTCTCGATTCTCGCTTTTGTGGGCGGCAAGATGATCATCGAGGCTATTCGCGAGATGCGGGAGCCGGAGGAGTGCCCAACTCAGGGCCTCACGTACGGGACGATTATGCTTGAGGCGGTCGCCACGTCGATAGACGCCTTCGTGGTTGGCGTTTCACTTGCCGCCGCCGGGGCGAACATCGTCCTGTATGGTGCCGCTATCGGTGTCACGACCTTCGCTTGCTGCTGCGTCGTTCTCCTCATTGGCAGGCGTCTCGGGGCGCACTTCGGTCCGCGTTCAGAGGTCGCGGGTGGTATCGTGCTCATCTTGATCGGTCTCAAAGCGTTCCTTGGCTAGCGTGCGACTTATACGCCGAATCATGGAATGAAGCTCGCCGACGTGCATGCGCTTCCAGCGTACCTGTTTGCCGGCGACCTGCTCGACGGCGAGCCTCCTGCGTCATATCCTTGCGCGGCCTGAGAGCAGCTCGCGCCAAAGATGTTGCTGCGCCTGTTTGATATCAGGTGTTTCAAGCCGTTTGTGGAATCCGCCCTTCCGGCTCAATCCATCGAGGATCGCATCGATTGCACTCCAAGAGTTTAGCTGTCCTGCTGTGATCGTTGTGAGGCTGACGCCCATCATCCTTAGGGCGTTCGCCTTGCGCTCATCGCGCTCATGGGCCTCTCGCGATAGATGGTGGGCGTCGCTGTCGTATTCAACGTTCTCGTCAATGGTTTCCAGGTAGGCATCACCTTCAAGATGGGAGCGCTTTGCAACGCGCGCCGCTTCGGGCGTAAGCGCGATGGTGCGGTTGAGGGTGACCCCTGGGATCCCGCGTCCGCCCATGCGTCTTGGAAGCGCCATCAAAGCTGCTATTTCCGCCTCTTTTGGAGATCGAGCGCCTGCTTTTAGATACGGTAGAATGCGCTTCCCGGCAGCATGGCTGCATGGCATATGAGACCTCGCGAAAAAGCGATCGAGCGCTTCCGGTGTTGTCAGGGGCGGTCGGTCATGCATTCCGTCCTTCGCATCGGAGTCGAGCGCGTACCTCCCGCACAGCTCCGACCCGAGCATCCACGAAGTAGCGATGTCGCGACCTCTTGTTAGCTGGTAGTACACGAGCTCAGGGCTCGCGACGAAAATATCGTTCTCAAAGTGGATACACGATAGCGCGTGAAAAGGATCGCTATCAAGTATGGTTCGCGTATACGCCGACTGTCGGCGAGAGGCTGGTTCGACGACCAGCGCTTCTATAGGTAGGGGTGTATCTAGCATTACCGATAGGGCGCAAGCGATTCTTTTTCCCGGCGCTTTCGGGCGAGCGTCTTCAGGCAACATACGCGATGCCACCCTCACGCCCATCGCTTCTTGATGCAGCAGCCTGGCGAGGCGCTCGCCATCCGCCTGCGAGCGGTATATCGCAAGCGCAGTTCGACCGCAAACTAGATAGTAGGTTGCTTTCATGCATACTCCTTATACTTGGGCATGCATGGGAGAGAGGTGCAAGCAATCTTAGCAAAACTTGGGTGAGTGGACACCTGCATTTCACTCGAGCAAAATCTGTGTAAGTTTACGCATGCAGAATATGGGCGAATGGGACGTTCGCCTCAGCTGATCTACATATGCCCAGGTAGAGGCTTCTCAACTTTTGAAGGTTATAGCGAGGGAATGTGCAAATAATAGCCGAATGGGCGAGAGAGCCCATTCGAAGAACAAAAGATTCCCGAGTGGGGCGGTTGGATGGTAGGAAACGCGCAAATCGTGTTCCAGTTGTCGAAATTTGAAATAATGCTATGCATATTTTCATCGAGCGGATAGCTGAAGTCATTCGCTCGATATTTGAATAGCAAATCTAGGCTGGATGTATGGGAGATGGGATGTGATGCGTCTCTTTCAGACGATCTCCCTCGTATGCTCTGTCGATTCTGAGGTCTCGGCCACCGGTAAACGTGCGTCTTTTTCGTAGGCGATTTTGATTGCTTGTTGCAGCGCATAGCTGAGCTACAATGGCACGTCAAGAACCGATTCGCCAAACGGTTCCGTCCACGCAGCTGTGTGGACCTCACCGGCGCCGCTGCGCCCGGAGAGGGATCGCACCCAACGAGAAAAGAGGAGTATCATGGCGATGTTTTTCCCCGGCGAGTCCCATACGTTTTCCGAGTATCTGCTGGTTCCTGGGTACTCTTCTTCTGAGTGCGTCCCCACGAATGTCTCGTTGAAGACCCCGCTCACTCGTTTCAAGCGCGGTGAGGAACCTGCCATCTCGCTCAACACCCCCATGGTTTCTGCCATCATGCAATCCGTTTCCGGCGAGGACATGGGCATCGCGCTTGCTACGGAAGGCGGCATGTCATTCATCTACGGCTCGCAGACTCCCGAGCAGGAGGCTGCGATGGTCAAGGCCGTGAAGGACCACAAGGCCGGGTTCGTGGTTTCCGATTCCACGCTTACCCCTGACATGACTATGGCTGAGGTCATGGAGCTCAAGAACCGCACCGGCCATTCCACCATGCCCGTCACCGAGGACGGCACGCCGCACGGCAAGCTGCTCGGCATCGTGACGAGCCGCGACTACCGTCCCAGCCGCGATGATCCCAGCATGAAGGTCGCGACGTTCATGACGCCGCGCGAGCAGCTCATCGTGGGCGATAAGGACATCACGCTCAAGAAGGCAAACGACGTCATCTGGGACAAGAAGCTCAACGCCCTCCCTGTCGTTGACGAGAACGATTGCCTGCTTGGTATCGTGTTTCGTAAGGACTACGACTCCCATAAGACCAATCCCAACGAGATGCTCGATGCCAATAAGCGCTACATGGTTGGTGCCGGTATCAACACGCGCGACTACGAGACGCGCGTGCCCCTGCTCATCGAGGCGGGCGCCGATGCGCTGTGCATCGATTCGTCCGAGGGTTTCTCCGAGTGGCAGAAGCTCACGCTCGAGTGGATTCGCGAGAACTACGGCGATTCCGTCAAAGTCGGTGCCGGAAACGTCGTAGACGCCGAAGGCTTCCGATTCCTCGCTGACTGCGGTGCCGACTTCATCAAGGTTGGTATCGGCGGCGGTTCCATCTGCATCACCCGTGAGACCAAGGGCATCGGCCGCGGCCAGGCCACGGCGCTCATCGATGTGTGCCGCGCCCGTGACGAGTACTTCGAGGAGACCGGCATCTACGTTCCCGTCTGCTCTGACGGCGGTATCGTGTATGACTACCACATGACGCTTGCGCTCGCCATGGGTGCCGACTTCCTGATGCTCGGTCGCTACTTCGCGCGCTTCGACGAGAGCCCCACGGCTCGCGTGAACGTGAACGGCCAGTATATGAAGGAGTACTGGGGCGAGGGTTCCGCCCGCGCTCGCAACTGGCAGCGCTATGACCTCGGCGGCGCGGCTAAGCTCGCCTTCGAGGAGGGCGTCGACTCCTACGTGCCCTATGCCGGCGCGCTCAAGGATGGCGTGAACTCCACGCTCTATAAGATCAAGTCCACGATGTGCAACTGCGGTGCGCTCACGATTAAAGAGCTGCAGGACAAGGCGCGCCTCACGCTCGTTTCGGCGACCTCCATCGTTGAGGGCGGCGCGCACGACGTCGTGGTGAAGGACCGCAACCACCAGATGGTGAGCTACCAGTAAGCTGCGGCGACACCACTTGTTGCGTAGGCGGGGCGCTTTGAGGCGCCCCGTTTCAGTTGTGACCAGCCTATAGGGATGTTGGAAGGGGGCGCTCGTGGTGAGGCGTAGGGTTTTAGCGCTTTCTGCATGCGCGCTTCTCGTGTCTGCTGGCTGCAAGGCTTCACCTCCGCGGGCTGGATCCGCTTCCGGTTCGCTAGCGGCATGCGCGCAAGCGGCGGACATGGTGCTAGCGGGGCAGCGATCGCTCCTGCGCCGAGCTTGGGAGCTGGCGGCGTCATCAGAGCCTGCCGTTCGCATGCGCCTGGATATCGTCGAGGACTATCGCGCTTCATTCCAGCATGGCCCCAAACCTGCAGAATATCAGCGCTACATCGTTATCCACGATACCGAGGGCGCCGGATCGCCTCAGTCGGTTGTGGGTTGGTGGGATGCTGCCGGAGATGGCGTCGCGGCTCATTTTGTGATCGGGCGCGATGGCAGGGTTGTGCAGTGCGTTCCCCTCGATGTCATCGCTCATCATGCTGGCTATGGCGATAACGGCCATAACGAGCTCTATGGCGTCGAAGACGAGTCGCGCGACGACCGCGTGGGTACGGGACCTGGCCATAGCTGGGCGAGCGACTACGGCATGAATTCTTACTCGATCGGAATCGAGCTTGTTCATCGCGGCGGTGCCGAGGACTATACGGAAGCCCAGCTCCAGGCGCTCGATGCGGTCATCGCCCTTATCGATGCGCATTATGGTTTCGAGAGCGAGATCATCGACCACAAGGCATGGCGCTCCGGCAACTCGGATACCTCGGCAGAATTCGCCGTATACTTGGAGCGTTACCAGATCGACCGTACCCATGACGGCGCGGGAGGATGATGACGATGATCTGTACCAAATGCGGTGCCGAGTTTGGCGAGGGCACTCAATATTGCCCAGAGTGCGGGGCGCGAATCACCTCGGCTCAGCGCGATCAGCTCGCTGCGGGGGCCCGTGGCGATGCGGGTGTTTCTGCAGAAGAGACGGCGGTCATGACGGCATCCCTCGAGGGTGTTACCGCTCCCTTGCGCAGTGGACAGGATTCGCTGGAGCGGCGGGATAAGGCGTCGTCGGGTGCTGCCAAGGCTCAGCCAAGCGGCGCGAAGCGCGATCTCGGCCCAGCTTTCGTGGTGCTGGCGGCGGTCGCGGGACTCGCGCTGCTCGGATTCCTGTTCTGGGCGATTCCGCTTGGCGGCTTGCTGCGCGCTTTTGAGCCGCAAGAGCCTATTGTTATCGCTGGGAGCGCCGAAACCGAAGAGGAGCCGGAGGAGGATGCGGGTCCTGTAGCGCTCATGCTCACCATCGACGAGTTCGATAGCAGCGAGTACCCGCACATGGTCATCGACTTCACGCTCTCTTCTGAGAGCGATCGCGACTTGTCGTCGAGCGAGGAGGGTCGTTCTGTGCTCGACCGTCTTAACGATGCATCGTTCCTCGTGGAGGATCGGGTGCAAGATGATGCACAGGTCCCCGTTCAGATCGACAGCCTGACCTTACGGGGATCGGGTTCTTCGTGGAGCTTGGAGTGCACCGCACAAGAACCCGTGGTCTCCGGCACGCACATTCTCGAGCTCTCCATCGATCCTGCAAGCGGCTTCTCGGCGAGCGCATCGGTGCAGTTCATCATCACGGAGGTGGGCGCGCCGGACGATGGGGATGGGGAGTACCTGCTGCCTGGAAGCTCAACGCGCGCTATCGATGCGTCTGAGCTTGAGGATCTGTCTGATTGGGAACTCTGCCTTGCCCGCAATGAGATCTACGCGCGCCACGGGCGCATGTTCAACAACACCGAGATCCAGGCATATTTCGACAGCCAGAGCTGGTACGAGCCTCTCTATGCTCCCGCGGATTTCGACGAGCAGGCGAACTTGAGCCAGATCGAGCTCGAGAACATCGACGCCATTTACGCTTACGAGCAGGAACGCGGATCGTCGTACGTATCTTAGGCGTTTAGGCGCGCTTCGCGCTTTCCGGGCCCGCCTCGGTGTCGCGTTAACCTGCTGGGTATGTTTCGCGGCTCATGCGGGAACGAATCGCCCAAGCCTGCTAGAATATCGAGCGTTACCGTTTCGCCGCGCACGGGCGCGGTGCCGTCTTTCGAGGAGCCATTCTATGTGCGATCAGCACGACCTTACCCATGAGATTCCGGCATACGACGCCCAGGCTATCGAGTCCAAGTGGATGAAGGCTTGGGACGAGCAGAACCTCTTCGCCGTGGAGGAGGATCCGGCGAAGCCTAAGAAATATGTTCTCGAGATGTTCCCATACCCTTCGGGCGATCTGCACATGGGGCATGCGCGCAACTACACCATCGGCGATGCCATGGCGCGCCAGGCGCGTATGCGCGGCTTCGACGTGCTGCATCCCATCGGTTTCGACGCCTTCGGCCTGCCTGCCGAGAACGCCGCTATCAAGCACAACACCCAGGCGGCCGAGTGGACCTACAAGAACATGGACCAGGCGCTCGCTACCATGAAGCGCATGGGGTTCTCCTATGATATGGACCGCTTGCAGAAGACGTGCGATCCTGAGTACTACCGCTGGGGTCAGTGGATCTTCGAAAAGATGTGGGAGCGCGGTCTCGTCTACCGCAAGAAGAGCCCTGTGAACTGGTGCCCCGGTTGCAATACCGTGCTTGCAAACGAGCAGGTGACCGAGGGGCATTGCTGGCGC
Organism: Enorma phocaeensis; assembly: GCF_900186505.1. Lineage (GTDB taxonomy): Bacteria > Actinomycetota > Coriobacteriia > Coriobacteriales > Coriobacteriaceae > Enorma > Enorma phocaeensis. The sequence continues at coordinate 573,039 of NZ_LT891969.1, read as the reverse complement.
TGCGGCTCCGTGCCGGAGAAGCGCGAGCTCGAGCAGTGGTACTTCAAGATCACCGACTACGCCCAGGAGCTCCTGGACGACCTGGAGAAGCTTCCCGGCTGGCCGGAGCGCGTCAAGCAGATGCAGGCGAACTGGATCGGTCGCTCCGAGGGCGCCGAGGTCGACTTTACCCTCTGCGATGCGGAAGGCCAGCCCATCGCGGGTGACGAGGGCAAGATCACCGTCTTCACCACGCGCGCCGACACGCTCTTCGGCTGCACCTTCTTCCTGCTCGCTCCCGAGTACAAGGGTTTGCTCGAGCTCGTTGAGGGCACCGAGTACGAGGCTGATGTCCGCGCGGTCATCGCTGGCGCTGAGAAGGTCTCCGCCGTCGAGCGCGCGCAGGGTGTGCTCGAGAAGCACGGCGCTTTCACGGGTCGCTACGTGATGAACCCGGTTTCCGGCCAGAAGGTGCCCGTATGGGTCGCCGACTACATCGTCTCCGACTACGGCACCGGTGCCGTCATGGCCGTGCCCTGTGGTGACCAGCGAGATTTCGAGTTCGCACGCAAGTACAACCTGCCCATCGTTCCCATCATCCTCATGGATGATGAGCGCGAGGCGCTCGAGGCGTCGGGGGAGTCCATCGACACCTACCATGCAGAGACCGTTGATTGGGAGAGTGCCCACGCTGCGGAGGGCACGCTCGTGCAGAGCGGCAAGTACACCGGCATGCGCGGCGGTAAGCACTCCGAGGGCGAGGCGGCGATCGTTGCCGATCTCGAGGCAGCCGGTACCGGTCGCCGCAGCGTGCAGTTCCGCCTGCGCGACTGGCTCATCAGCCGCCAGCGCTACTGGGGAAATCCCATCCCAGCCGTCCATTGCGAGCATTGCGGCATCGTGCCCGTTCCCGAGGACCAGCTTCCGGTGACGCTTCCCGCGAACCTCGATCTCGGTGCCGGCGAGACCCTCGCCGAGTGCAAGGAGTTCTATGAGACCACCTGCCCCGTGTGCGGCCGCCCGGCCCGCCGCGAGACGGACACCATGGACACCTTCACCTGCTCCAGCTGGTATTACCTGCGCTATTGCGATCCGCATAACGCAGAGCTGCCGTTCAGCAAGGAGGCGGCGAACCGCTGGATGCCGGTCGACAACTACATCGGCGGCATCGAGCACGCCATTCTGCACCTGCTGTACTCGCGCTTCTTCACCAAGGCGCTGCGCGATATGGGCATGCTCGACGTCGACGAGCCGTTCACCAACCTGCTGTGCCAGGGCATGGTCAAGGACGCCAACGGCGAGACCATGTCCAAATCCAAGGGCAACGTGGTGCCGCCGTCGAGCGTCATCGAGCCGTACGGCGCCGACACCATGCGCCTCGCGATCCTCTTCATCGCCCCGCCAGAGAAGGACTTCGACTGGGACGAGGATGCCGTTGCAGGCGCGAACCGCTTCATCAAGCGCGCCTGGCGCATCGTCTGGCAGTTGGCGAACGCCGGTTCAGATGACGCCAAGCTTCAGCCTGCAGCGCTCGACGCCGCCGCGAAGCAGCTCTACCGCGAGCGCCATCGCACGCTCGCAAAGTGCACCGAGGATTTCGACCGCCAGCAGTTCAACACCGCGATCTCGGCCATCATGGAGCTGGTGAATGCCGCGAGTGCCTATCTCAACGCCACCGAGGCCGACCCGGGCTCGCGAGATGCCGCCCTCTCGTGGCTCGTCGCCACCGACATCGTGAGCTCGCTTGCGCCCATCTGCCCGTTCTGGGCAGACGAGCTCTGGCATGCGGCACTCGGCCATGACGAGAGCGTCTACACGGCTCCGTGGCCCGAGTTCGACATCGCCGAGGCTGCGAGCGACACCGTCGAGATTGCGGTCCAGGTGCTTGGCAAGCTGCGCGCCCGCGTCGAGGTCCCGACCACTTCCACCCAGGACGAGATGCGCTTAGCAGCCGAGGCCGCTGCGGCAAAGTGGATCGAGGGCAAGACCGTCGTCAAGGCGATCTGCGTGCCTGGTAAGCTCGTGAACCTCGTGGTGAAGTAGCTAAGCAGCCTCGTTGCGCGCCTGGCGGTGTTCCGGCGGGGAGGAGCGAGGTCTGTGCTCTGCCCAGGCGGGTCAAATTGTGGAGCTAATGAGGAGACAATAGCTCGTATTGAGCAGGCCGCGATGGAGATTATCCCCATCTGACCTGCATGTGCTATGCTACCAAGCGGTAAATGACGTGTAGTGAAGGGAGTGCGGGTTCGCCCGCGCTTCCTTTTTCTTACAAGGGGGTGTGACATGGTCAAGAGCGCTCAGGAGCAAGCAATCATCGACGCGCTCGAGGGTGTTGCCGGCCAGCACGGCGTCGATATCGTCGACGTTGAGCTTGCGGGTGCCACCAAGGCGCCGTGCGTACGTGTTCGCTTGGAGGGCGCGGAGGGCGAGCCGCTTTCGCTCGATGCGGTCACCGAGCATACGAGTTGGGTGAGCGATGTCGTTGAGGCTCTGGACCCGGTGAGCGGCTCCTATACGCTCGAGGTCTCGACCCCTGGGCTCGACCGCCCGCTCCGCCGTCCGCGAGACTTCGCGCGCTTCGTCGGCGAGCGCTGCGAGCTCACGACTACGGCTCTGGAGGGACGCCGCCGCTATAAAGGCGTCATCGGCGCCGCGACGGAAGAGTCCGTCACCCTCGAGCTCGATGGCGAGGACCCCGTCACGATTCCATTCGACCAGGTGAAGAAGTGCACCTTGAAGCCGGTCATCGACTTCAAGCGCAAGGAAGGAAAGAACTAACATGGCATCTCAGATGATGGAAGCTCTGATGGAGCTCTGCCAGGAGAGGCACATCGACCAGCTCTACCTCATCGACCAACTCGAGAAGTCGCTTGCCAAGAGCTATGCCGACATCTTGCATCTCCCGTTCGGCGCCGAGGTCACCATCGACCGCGCGACCGGCAAGGTCTACGTCTACGAGCTCGTTCCCGTCGAGGAATCCTATGACGAGGAAGAGGACGAGTACACCGAGTTCACTAAGCGCGACGTGACGCCTAAGGACACGAGCCGCATCGCCGCCCAGCATGCCAAGTCCGAGATCAACGCCATCGTGCGCAATTCCGCGCGCCGCCAGATCTTCGAGGAGTTCTCGGACCGCATCGGCGATATCATCACGGGCACGGTGCTCCAGTCCACGCCCGACTTCACCATCGTGAAGATCCGCGAGGGCGTCGAGGCTGAGCTCCCGCATTTCGACCTGCGTCACCATGAGAACGAGCGCAACGAGCGCCCCATGGGCGAGCGCTACCGCCATAACGATCGCATCAAGGCCGTCATCATCGATGTGCGCGATCCGGATGCGAACAACGTCCAGCCCGTCCGCGGCGAGCACTCCCGTCCGCCCATCGTCATCTCCCGCACGCATCCGGCGCTGCTGCGCCGCCTCTTCGAGCTCGAGGTGCCCGAGATCTATGAGGGCTCCGTCGAGATCAAGTCGGTTGCCCGCGAGCCCGGCCAGCGTTCGAAGGTCGCCGTCCACTCGCTCGACAGCCGTTTGGATCCGGTCGGCGCTTGCGTCGGCCCCAAGGGCAGCCGCGTCCGCACCGTCGTCTCCGAACTTCGCGGCGAGCGCGTCGACGTCATCCTGTGGGACGAGGACCCGGCGCGCTACGTTGCGAACGCCCTGTCGCCTGCGAGGGTGACGCGCGTGCTCATTGACGAGGAGAAGCGCTATGCAGGCGTGATCGTACCGGACGAGCAGCTCTCGCTCGCAATCGGCAAGGAAGGCCAGAATGCCCGCCTCGCCGCACGCCTCACCGGATGGCACATCGATATCAAGAACGAGACGCTTGCTGCGGACATCTTGCGCAACATGCCCGTCCGGCAGGAGCCCGAGGATGACCTGCTCGATGATGACGAGCCCGGGCGCTGCGCTTATGTGAACGAGGACGGCATCCGTTGCCGCAACCAGGCTCGCCCTGGTTCGCGCTACTGCGGCGTTCACGAGTCTGATGCCATCGAGTCCGCGGAGGATCTGATCTAGCGGGCCGGGGGCATAGGCCCCGCGCACAGGGTTCGTTGGATGTTCGGCGCGCACGGCGCGCGAGAGGTAGGTGATCGGCACATGGCTAAGACCCGCGTATCAAGCCTGGCCAGGAATTTTGGAATGGATTCGAAGGAGCTCATGGGGTATCTCTCTGAGATGAAGATCCCCGTGAAGTCCGCCTCGTCATCGCTCGAGGATGCATACGTCGCCATCGTGCGCAAGAAGCTCGCCCCGATGCTCGAGGCCCGCGCGGCTGAGCTCGAGGCGCAGCGGAAGGCTGAGGAGGAGGCGCTTGCGGCTGAGGAGGCCGAGCGCGCCCGTGAGCACGAGGCCGAGCGCCTCGCCGCTGAAGCTCGTAAAGAGGAGGACCGCAGGCTCTTCAATGCCCAGCGCGCTGCCGAGGAAGCTGCTCGAGCCGCTGAGGCCGAGCGCGCTCGCGAGGCAGAGCGCTTGGAGCGCGAGCGCAAGCAGGCTGAGGAGCTCGAGGCTAAGCGTAGCCGCGTGCCCGAATCTGATTCCGGCTCGCGATTCCGCTCGCTGCTCGACCAGATCGCCGCTCAGGAGACCATCCTCGAGCAGCGGAAGAAGACCGAGGAATCCAAGCATGCCGAGCAGGCTGCTCCGCGTCCGGCCCGCAAGGGCGAGCGCCGCGGTGGCCGTCGCGGTGGCGAGGAGCACGCTGCGCAGAGCCATGCGCACCGCAGCTCGTCTGCTCCCTCTATACCCGCAGGCATGGACGTGCCCGCTCCAGACAAGGGCGGCAAGGGCCGTAAGGGCCGCAAGGGCTCGCAGCATAGCGAGGAGGACCGCTACAGCCGTATGGCGCGCGAGGCTGAAGAATACAGCCGCGAGCGCGTGCTCGAGGAGGCCCGCATGGCCGTCGAGGAGGCTTCGCGTGGCGATGGCGGCAGGCGCCGCAAGCGCAAGGAGAAGCGCATGCGCGAGGCCGAGGCGGCTCGCGAGGAGCAGAAGCTCGAGCAGGCCAAGGCTCAGGGCATCAGCGTCGAGGAGCTCGATGCCGTTCGCGTTTCGGAGGGCGTGACCGTGGCCGAGCTCGCCGAGGCCCTCGACGTCCCGGCCAACGACATCATCAAACGCCTCTTCCTGCTGGGCACCCCGCTCACCATGACGCAGTCCATGTCGAACGACCTCGTCGAGCTCGTCGCCGACGACCTGGGTCGCCAGATCAAGATCATCAGCCCGGAGGAGGAGAACTCCTTCACCTTCTACGACGATCCGGCCGACCTCAAGCCGCGTCCGCCAGTGGTCACGGTCATGGGTCACGTCGACCACGGCAAGACGTCGCTTCTGGACGCCATCCGCCATACCGGCATCGCCGCGCACGAGGCGGGCGGCATCACCCAGCATATCGGTGCCTCCCAGGTCGAGATCGGCGGCCGCCAGATCACGTTCGTCGACACGCCGGGTCACGAGGCATTCACCGCCATGCGTGCACGCGGAGCGAAGATCACCGACGTCGTGGTGCTCGTGGTCGCTGCGGATGACGGCGTCATGCCGCAGACCGTCGAGGCCATCAACCACTCCAAGGCTGCCGGCGTGCCCATCGTCGTTGCGGTGAACAAGTGCGACAAACCCGATGCCAACCCCGACCGCGTCCGCCAGGAGCTCGTCGAGTACGGCGTCATCCCCGAGGAGTGGGGCGGCCAGAACATGTTCGTCAACGTCTCCGCGCGTACGCACGAAGGCATCGACGACCTGCTCGAGACGATTCTGCTTCAGGCTGACGTCCTTGAGCTCAAGGCCAACCCGGACACCTTCGCATCCGGTTATATTATCGAGGCGAAGCTCGACCGCGGCCGCGGCCCTGTTGCGACCGTGCTTGTCAATCGCGGTACCTTGCATGTCGGCGACGCGCTCGTGGCGGGCATGAGCTTCGGCCGCGTGCGCGCCATGCTCGACCAGCACGGCGGCCATAAGGACGAGGCGCGCCCCTCTGACGCCGTCGAGATCCTCGGACTCGACTCCGTGCCCAACGCCGGCGATGAGTTCCGCGTCTTCGAGGACGAGCGCGACGCGCGCAAGCTCGCCGACGAGCGCGCCCTCAAGGCTCGTATCGAGGAGCAGAACAAGGTCAAGCACGTAACGCTCGAGACCCTCTTCTCCGAGATGAGCGAGAACGAGCTCAAGGAGCTCAATCTCGTCGTCAAGGCGGATGTTCAGGGCTCCATCGAGGCCCTGGCCGATGCCCTTAGCAAGATGGATCAGTCCGAGGTCCGCATCAACATCATCCACTCCGCCGTCGGCGCGATCACCGAGACCGACGTCATCCTCGCCGCCGCTTCGAATGCCATCATCGTCGGCTTCGGCGTTCGCCCGCAGGCCAAGGCGCGTGATATGGCGGAGAAGGAGAACGTGCAGATCAAGACGTACTCCATCATCTACAAGGCCATCGAGGACATCGACGCGGCGCGCATCGGTATGCTCAAGCCCACGGAGGAGGAGGTCCAGACCGGCGTCGCCGAGGTTCGCGAGCTCTTCCGCGTGCCCAAGGTCGGCGTTATCGCCGGTTGCATGGTCACCGAGGGCGAGATCGAGCGCAACGACCGCGTCCGCGTGGTGCGCGACGGCGTTGTGGTGTTCGACGGCGTCTTCGCTTCCATGCGCCGTTTCAAGGATGACGTCAAGAGCGTTAAGAACGGGTACGAGTGCGGTCTTGGTATCGAGCGCTTCCAGGATGTCCATGTGGGCGACCAGCTCGAGGCCTATAAGATCGTCGAGGTTGCCCGCACCGAATAGCGAAAGGTCGTTTTCGTGAAGCAGAACAACGTCACCCGTCGGCTGTCCGAGCAGCTGCGGGAGAAGCTCGGCTATATCCTGCTGTTCGAGATCGCGGACCCGCGTCTGGAGCTGGTGACCTTGACGGGCGTCGAGGTCACCCAGGACCGCTCGTATGCGCGCATCTTCGTATCATGCGATGGTGAGCGCTACGACGAAGTTCTCGAGACGCTCGCCTCCGCTAAGGGCCGCATCCGCAGCCTGCTTGCCCGCTCGCTCGACTGGCGCATCGTTCCTGAGCTGGATTTCCGCATCGATACGTCGACAGATGAGGCGCAGCGCATCGCAGCTGCGCTTGAGAACGTCCCTCCAACCATCGGTGTGGAGAAGGATGAGGATGGTTACCCGGTCGAGGTCTCCCAAGCGATCGATGCTGCGGGGGCGGGTGAGGCAGCCGAGCTATCCGACGACGCCGCGGTTGCCGATGCCCCTGTCGCTCATGAAGATGGCGGCGATCTCGATGGATAGCGACGATTTGCTCGATCTTTCGGCTTATGCCGACGAATACTGGGCCATCCTAGACTTAATCGACGCTGCCGAGAAAGTCGCCATCTGCGGTCACACCTCTCCGGATGGCGACGCCCTCGGCTCCACGCTTGGCTTGGGGCTGGCGTTGCGCGGGCGTTTCCCGTCGAAGGACATCACCTTCCTCATCGCGGATGACGCTCCGGCCCCGCGTATATACCGGTTTCTCGCCGGTGCCGATGAACTCGTTCCGGCTGCTCGCTACACGGCGGATCCAGACTTGTTCATCGCGGTCGATTGCCCTGTTCTAGACCGTCTGGCAGATGGCGAGGCGGTTGTTCGCCGTGCAGACAAGGTGGTTTGCTTCGACCATCATCCGGCACGCGAGGAGTTCGCTGACGTCGTGGTTCGTCGTCCCGATGCCGCCGCCGCGTCGGTGCTCATCGCCGAGTTCCTCTCGTTTGTGAACATCTCGATCGATGCTGCTGTTGCATCCTCGCTCTTGTGCGGCATCGTCACCGATACGGGGCGTTTCCAGTATCAAAATGCCGATCCGGAGAGCTTCTGCGTCGCGAGCATGCTCGTCGCAGCCGGAGCTGATCCTGCGCGCATCGCGTTGGAGGTCTATCAGAGCCAGCGCCTCGAATACCTCAAACTCGAGTCCGTCGTGATGAGCCGCATTCGCCTTGTTGCCGACGGCCGTGTGGCATACAGCTATGCGCGCGCCGTCGACCTTGCAGAATACGGTGTCTCGCATGATGAATGCGATGGGCTCGTGGATATCGTGCGCTCGGTCATGGGGGTAGAGGTCTGCCTCTTCCTGAAAGAGCTTGATAACGGCAAGGTGCGCGGTAACCTAAGGGCGAAGGGAGCCCTCGACGTCTCGGGAATCGCCGCTGCGTTCAACGGCGGCGGCCATGCGGCTGCTGCAGGTTTCACCTACGAGGGGACCATCGAGGACACGCTGCGCGATGCGTTGCCCATGCTCATCGAGCTTGTTGATAGCGTGCGTGATGTCGAGGAGCTCGCATGCGCCCCTAACGAGGCCTAGGCCATGGCGAAGCATCGTATCGCGCAGCTGAACGCGCTCATAGGGGTCGATAAGCCCACCGGCTGCACATCACATGACGTCGTCGCGCGCGTACGGCGCTGCGTGGGCGAGCGTCGGGTGGGTCACGCGGGCACGCTCGACCCGATGGCATCGGGCGTGCTTGTAATCGGTGTAGGGCAGGCGACGCGCCTTTTGGGCATGCTCGCGCTCGACACCAAGCGCTATCTTGCCGAGATAGCCTTCGGGGCGGAAACTTCGACAGATGACGCAGAAGGCGATATCACCCGCGAAGCCCCCGTCCCTCCGGAGCTTGGAGATGAAGACTTCGCCGACCGCGTCCTTGGGGGGATGCTCGGCGATCAGATGCAGGTGCCTCCTGCATTTTCGGCCATCTCCATCGATGGCGTGCGCTCGTATGCGCGTGCGCGGGCTGGGGAGGAGGTCGAGCTCGAAGCCCGGCCGATCACCGTCCATGAGGCGCAGCTCATCGGTATCTGCTCCCAAGGTGAAGCGCTTGCTTGGACCGTATCGTTCACGGTTAGCAAGGGCACCTATATCCGTGCTCTCGCGCGCGACCTCGGTCGCGCGGTGGGATCGGCGGCTCATCTCACCGCCCTTGTTCGCACCGCATCTGGATCGGTTGGTCGCTCCTCATGCCTCCCGCTCGATGAGCTTTCCGCGGAGGTGGCTCACGAGCATGCACTCGATCCTGTCGTAGCGCTTGGGGCGCGTGCTATGAGCTGCGACGAGGAACTCCTGGCAGATGTCCTTTGCGGTAAGCGTATCCCCTGCTCAAAGCTTAGAAGCGTGGGCGCCGACGCCCTTCGTGCCGAGCGCATCGCGCTCGTAAGCGGCGGGCGGCTTGCTGCCCTTGGCGAGATCTCCGGTGGCGCATTCGTCCCCCATGATGTGTTTCCGCAGCCTATCGAGGGCGTTGGGTCGGGGTATCAAACAGCTCGCGCGGCGGGAGAAGGATCGGGTGGCAAGTACCGATGATGCCTCCTATAGAAGAACTGCGTCGCGACTTCATCGCTGTCGATCGGACCGTTCCGGTTGTGGATTGGAAGCCCGGCGCGCTCACGCATCTTGGTCCCAGTGTTGCCGTGATCGGTGCCTTCGACGGCGTGCACCTTGGGCATCGCTCGCTTATTGCCGCCGCCACAGAAGAAGCTGGCGATCGCGGCATGGCTTCTGTAGCCGTCACCTTCATGCCTGACCCGGATGAGGTCGTGGCACCGCGCCCGGACCCCAAGCTCTGCATGAGCGACGACCGCCTGGCGTTGCTCGCGTCATCCGGCGTCGATGCCGTTCTTGTTATCCCGTTTACGGTCGAGCTGTCGAAGCTTGACCATGCGGAGTTCTTCCAACGCGTTCTCTTGCCTGCTTGCGATATCCGTTCGATTCATGTGGGTGCAGACTTTCGCCTCGGCCACCATGGCGCGTCGACCGTACCGGTTATGGGGGAGTGGTGCGCGAGCGAGGGGATTTCCCTTACCGGTCATGAACTCATGGCCATTGATGGGGAGGTTGTCTCCTCAACGCATATTCGCGAGCACCTCGCCGCGGGTTGTCTTGAGCGCTCGGAGCAACTGCTGGGCCGTCGATACCTACTGCGTGGAACCGTTGACCCCGGGCGCGGAGAGGGTACCGGTATGGGGTTCCCTACGGCGAATGTAACCTACGCCGCACATGTGCAGGTGCCCGCAGAGGGGGTCTACGGCGGACTTGCCCTGGTTGATGGAACGGTTTGGCCTGCGGCTATCAACGTTGGAAAACCGCCGACCTTCCGCGATCGCGCTGCGTCTGCTTCGCTCGAAACCAATATCATCGGGTTTGCCGGTGATATCTACGGTGCTGCGATCTCGCTCGTCTTCCTATGGCGCATTCGCCCGTTAGTTCAGTTCCCTTCGGTCGACGCGCTCATCGCGACTGTTTTGGGCAATATAGACGAAGTGCGTACGGAACTAGGGGAGAGCGGGGTGTCGCTGCATGATTTCCGATGAAGATAAGGACCGCGTTCGCGCGGCAACCGATCTGGTCGAGCTCGTTCAAGAGACGGTTCAGCTCAAGCAGCGCGGCCAGGAGTTCTGGGGATGCTGCCCCTTCCATGGCGAGAAGACCCCTTCATTTCATATCATCCCGGCTACTCAGGTCTGGCATTGCTTTGGCTGCGGGGAGGGGGGCGACTGCTTCACCTATGTCATGAAGCGCGAGAACCTTTCCTTCCCTGAGGCAATTCATTACCTTGCCGACCGAGCGGGCATCGAGATCCAGGACACGCGCGGCGGCTTCGAGCGCGGCACGAAGCGCACACGTCTCATCGAGGCCTGCGAGGCCTCGGCGGAATTCTTTCATACGCAGCTCATGCGCGGCCGCAACGGTGATCCACGCGATTACTTCGCCTCTCGAGGGATGGGCAGCGAGGTCTGTCGCCGCTACAAACTGGGATATGCCCCCGGGCGCGGATCGCTTGTGGCATATCTTGGGCAGAAGGGGTTTACTCCGCAGGAGATGATCGATGCGAACGTCGCGGTGAGGCGCGATCGCGGCGCGCTGGCAGACCGGTTTTTCGACCGCGTGATGTTTCCCATCATGGACGAGCGCGGACGCTGCATCGGCTTCGGTGGCCGTGTCATGGGCGACGGGCAACCCAAGTATCTCAACACGGCTGAGACGGCGCTCTTCCATAAAAAGCGCAACCTCTATGGCTTCAACTGGGCCAAAGAGCATATCGTGGCACAAGGCCAGGCTATCGTTGTCGAAGGGTACACCGATGCGATCGCCTGCTATGAGGCGGGCATAGGCAACGTGGTCGCTACGTTGGGCACCGCGCTCACCGAGCACCATGTGAAGACGCTTACGCGGTTCGCTAAGCGCATCATCTATCTGTTCGATGGCGATGCCGCTGGCCAGAAGGCCGCTGAGCGCGCTCTCGGGTTCATCGAGCAGAGCTCTGCCGACCTACGCTGCGTTGTGCTTCCCGACGGCATGGACCCCATGGAGTTCATCACCGCACGTGGCGGCGACGCCTTGCGCGCTCTGCTCGAGAATGCCGAGCCCCTCATGGACTTTGTCTTTCGCAAGCTTGGCGAGCGGTGCGACACCTCGACGCCGGGAGGACGCGCGGCAGCCCTCGATGATGCATGCCGGCTCATCTACCCGTTGCGGTCAAGCTTTCTCATCGATACGTACTTCATGCAGATCGCAGATCTTCTTGGACTCGATGCTGATGCCGTGCGCACTGCATCGCGGCGAGTGTTCAAGCAAGTCCAAGAAGAGGAGGCTGCACAGCTGAGACGGGAACAGCAGCGAAGCCACGCGCGCGGCGCCAAGCGTTTAGAACCTGATGAGCCTGTCGTTCCGCCGTACGAAGATGCAGAGGCAGCGCCGTACGACTACGTCCCTCTTGACGCTTACGAAGACGGGGGAGCGTCTGGTGCGGTGTCACCCATTGATGGCGTTGCGGCCCAAACGAGCCCAGATGAGCTCCTCACCAACGCCGAGCGCCGTGCGCTTGCGGGAGAACGCGAGCTCCTGACGCTCCTCACGAGTTCCCCTGACGTGTTCCGGCCCTTCGCGGAGCGCATCACCGCCATCGATTGGGTCGATCCACGGCATGAGACCATCGCTTGGGCTGTCCTCGCCACACCGGAGGGAACCTCTCCAAGCGACGCCATGATGGCGGCGAGGGCTGTTTGCCCTGAGGCGGCGGAGCTTGTATCCAGCGGGACCATCTTGTCTACGAGCACTCATTCCGTTGAGGCCAATATAGGATTTCTCATCGATACGCTCGAGCTGTACACGGTGCGAAGACGGTTGCGCTCCATTCAGGCGCGCCTGCGTCAAGATCGCTCGCTCAGCCATGACGAGCGGCGCGAGCTCACCATTCAAGCCACCCGTGATGCTGCGCGCCAACGCGAGCTTCAGAACGCCGTCGAAGGCATCGCAGATCCCTTCCGTGAGGCGTAGGGCAAGCGATTGACGACCGTTGCCCGCGGGCGCGAGGATTCTATTCCAGCGTCGCTTGCAAGAGCGGTGCTGGCACTGGTGCAAAAATCGGCGGAAAATGTGCACAGCATCATTTCCGCACGTGTTGGGTATAGACACGTGTGGTACATTTATGACCCTGTGTTGTATGAAGGGAGAGTCTGTGCCTAAGAATACCCAGAGTGCGGGAACCGAGCTCGAGTCCTATCTCGATAAGCTGCTGAACAAGGGCGCTAAGAGCGGTTCTGTCACCGAGGACGAGATTCAAGTCGTGCTCAAGGACGTTGACGTTACAGATGCACAGCTGACTTCCATCTACCGAGCTCTTAGAGACCAGGGCGTCGAGGTCGTTTCTCAGGGTGAAGACGAAGATGCGCCTCTCGATGTCGAAGATGACGGCTTGGATGACGACCTTGATGATGAGAGCATCGAGGACCATGACATCAAAGTCGCGAAGCTCGCAGATAGCGAGATGGGTTCAGTGCGCAAGAAGCGCAGTCGCGCCCGCACGTCCCGTTCTCGTTCCCGTGTGCGCGGCATCGATGCATCGACCGTCATGCTCACCGGTGATCCCGTGCGCATGTATCTTAAGGAAATCGGTAAAGTCGACCTTCTGACTGCTGCTGACGAGGTCGATCTTGCCATGAAGATCGAGGCAGGCCTCCAGGCGACCGAACAGCTCGAGGCTGCAGAAGATGGCGAGCTCGAGCTCTCGCGTGCCGAGAAACGTCGCCTTATGCGCGTGGAGCAAGTCGGTCTCGATGCGAAGCAGGCGCTTATCAGCGCGAACCTGCGCCTGGTTGTCTCCATTGCCAAGCGCTATGTTGGTCGCGGCATGCTATTCTTGGACCTCATCCAGGAAGGCAATCTTGGTCTTATCCGCGCGGTCGAGAAATTCGATTACGAGAAGGGCTTCAAGTTCTCCACGTATGCAACCTGGTGGATCCGCCAGGCAATCACGCGTGCCATCGCCGACCAGGCCCGTACGATTCGTATCCCCGTGCATATGGTCGAGACTATCAACAAGCTCGTTCGCGTACAGCGTCAGCTCCTGCAGGACCTCGGCCGCGATCCAACTCCCGAGGAGATCGGCAAGGAGATGGACATGTCGGCTGATCGTGTCCGCGAGATTCAGAAGATCTCCCAGGAGCCGGTTTCGCTCGAGACCCCTATCGGTGAAGAAGAGGATTCTCAGCTCGGCGACTTCATTGAGGATTCGCAGGCCGTTGTGCCGCCCGATGCTGCGAGCTTCTCCATGCTTCAAGAACAACTCGGCCAGGTTCTCGATTCGCTTGCCGATCGAGAGCGCAAGGTCATAGAACTTCGTTTTGGCCTTGTGGACGGGCATCCGCGAACGTTGGAGGAAGTCGGCCGCGAGTTTGGCGTCACCCGTGAGCGTATTCGCCAGATCGAGTCCAAGACCTTGGCGAAGCTGCGCCATCCTAGCCGTTCGAGCAAGCTAAAGGACTACATCGAAAACTAGCTGTTTTGCTCGAGATTGCTTTGCTGGGCGGGAACCGTTTGGTTCCCGCCTTTTCATGGATGCGCTGATTGTGATTCGGATGCGTTCCAAATCTCTTGATGTTCATGCCGGATGAGTGACGGGTTGGTGCAGAATCGAAATGTCCATCGTAGGATATCTGCAATATATAATAGGCTATCGTAAACATAATGCAGAACTATATATAAAACGTTAGAAAACGTACGACAGCCATATTAATAATGCACAAATCCTAAGATAACCATAATATAAATGGCGATAACGTACGATAGCCAATACGAACAATGCAGGAATCGTACGATCGCATTTCAAAAATGAAGATACCGTACGATCAGCGAGGATGATTCTGCATTGTTTGTACGAAAGGCACTGCCGGCAACGCGGTAGTTGGCGTGCGATCAGCATTGACATAAGAAAACCCTCGCCAGGGGGACTGACGAGGGTTTAAAAACAATGGCTCCCCGGGTAGGACTCGAACCTACAACAGCGCGGTTAACAGCCGCGTGCTCTACCATTGAGCTACCGAGGAATGTGGCTGCTCTCAAGCAACAGTGATTAGTATACAAAAGTCGTGGCGAATGGCAAGACATAAAATGAAAAAAGTCGAGTGGCATGGTAGCTCTGCTAGAATGTCCTGCGTATCTAGTACCGCTGTCGTTTGGATTGTCTGTGGCTGAAGCAACCAAGAGCAATGCCGTGACGCATGCTCGCTCGAAGATGGAGAAGGACCTTTTCATTCTCCAGCAGCTCGTCTCAAAGGATTTCAAGATCAAGTACCGCCGCTCAATTCTCGGTGTGGCGTGGAGCGTGCTCAACCCGCTGCTCATGATGGTGGTCATGGCGGTCGTCTTCAGTACCATCTTTGCGCAGGGGCGCAACGGTTCGATCACGCCTGAGATGTATCCGCTGTATCTCATCGTCGGCAACATCACGTTCAGCCTCATGTCCGAATCCACCTCGACCGCGCTGAGCTCGATCATCGATGCCTCCTCCTTGCTCAAGAAGGTCAAAGTCCATCGATTCGTCTTCCCCGTGCAGAAGGCGCTTTTCGCTCTGGTCAATTTCGCCTTTTCGCTCATCGCAGTTGCGATCGTCATGCTCTGGTTCCGCGTGGTACCCACGTGGCATCTTATCTGGCTTCCGGTGTGCTTGCTTTTGCTTATGGGGTTCTGCACCGGTTTGGGGCTTCTACTGAGCGCGCTCACGGTGTTCTTCCGTGATATTCGCCATCTGTGGAGCGTTGTCATCACCGCGTGGATGTACTTCACCCCCATTTTCTGGACGACTGACTTCATCGCCATGATGCCGCGCCTCCTGCAGGTGTTCATCTACGCTAATCCCATGTACAACTACCTGCAGTTCATGCGCGACATCTTCTTGTTTCAGGTCAATCCATCAGCCTACACGCTCGCTATGTGCGCCGGCTGGTCTTTCGTTGCCTTGATCTTGGGGTATGTCGTGTTCCATAAGACCGAGCATAAGTTCATCCTGTACATCTGATGCCCCGGCCCGAGTGGGGACGCTTGGGCGGCAAGAGGGTAGCGCTTTAGGGACGAGGACGTTCAATGGCCGATACACAATCCGCGCAGAAGCACGCCATCGAGGTCGATGACGTCACCATGATCTTCAATATGGCTTCCGAGCAGCTCAACAACTTGAAGGAGTACTTCATCAAGCTCGCCAAGCATGAGCTCTTCTTCACGGAGTTCCGCGCGCTCAAGCACATCTCGTTCACGGTGGATCCCGGCGAGACCGTTGGGCTTGTGGGCACCAACGGTTCAGGAAAGTCGACGATGCTCAAGATCATCGCTGGAGTGCTGGAGCCGAGCGAGGGCAGCTGCACCGTGCGCGGCAACATCGCGCCGCTCATCGAGCTCGGAGCCGGTTTCGACATGGAGCTCACCGCCCGCGAGAACATCTACCTCAACGGTTCGCTTCTTGGTTACACTCGCGAATTCATCAAGGAGCATTTTGACGAGATCGTTGAGTTCGCCGAGCTCCGCGATTTCCTCGATATGCCGCTTAAGAACTATTCGAGCGGTATGGTCGCCCGTATCGCCTTCGCCATCGCGACCATCACTGAGCCCGATGTCCTCATCGTTGACGAGACCCTTTCCGTTGGCGATGTGTTCTTCCAACATAAGTGCGAGGAGCGAATTCGGCACTTCATCGATAGCGGTTCGGTGACCGTGCTTTTCGTGAGCCATGATATCGAACAGGTCGAGCGCATCTGCGACCGCGCCATCTGGATTGAGAAGGGCGATCTGCGCATGGATGGTCCTGTTGGCGAAGTTTGCGAGGCGTATCGCAACCAGTTCAACTAGATATGCAGGATCTGCGGATATCTATGCATTATCGGAAGCGCGCGACCGTTCGCCCCTTGCGGGCGGGCGGTCGTGGTACACTTTAATCGACCTTTAAGCGCGTACGAGATACCCGCAAGGACCTACATAGCGCCTAGCGCGTCTTCTTGCGATGTCTCTCCGCGTGGCGGTCGGGCATCTTTTTTGTGCCGCTGCGTGCGGCGAAGGTGCACCCGTCCGGGTGTGCCTGGATCGAGGAAGGAGAGCGATGGGCACTACGCCTAAGGCGATCATCATGGATGAGGTCGCCATCAATCGTGCGATCACGCGCATCGCGCACGAGATCCTCGAGCGCAACGAGGGTTGTGAGAACCTTGCGCTCGTGGGCATCGTGACGCGCGGCGATCTGCTGGCAAAGGAGCTTGTCGAAAAGATCGAGGAGATCGAGGGCGTGCGCGTTCCGCTCGGCAGCCTCGACATCAGCTTCTATCGCGATGACTTCGCTACGTTCGCACCCGAGGTGCATGCCAGCAAGATCGATTTCGATGTCGATGGCAAGCGCATCGTGCTCGTGGACGACATCCTCTACACGGGTCGCACCATCCGCGCCGCGCTCGATGCCATCATGGATCTTGGCCGTCCGAGCCGGGTCGAGCTGGCGGTTCTCGTTGATCGCGGTCACCGCGAGCTTCCCATCTGCCCCGATTTCGTGGGCAAGAACGTCCCTTCGTCGCATGAGGAGAACGTGCGCCTGTATCTGAAGGAGGTCGACGGGCGCAGCACCGTCGAGATTTTCGATGTCGAGCCGGGCGCCCGCGTGGGCTCCGCTCCGCTGGGAGGCGAGTAGTCCATGTTCAACAATCATAAGCACCTGATCGACATCTCGGAGTATTCCGATTCCGAGCTCATGACGATCCTCACCACCGCCAAGGCCTTCTCCCAGGTCAACGAGCGCGCGATCAAGAAGGTCCCCACCCTCAAGGGCAAGACGATCGTCAACATGTTCAACGAGCCGTCCACCCGTACGCGCAGCTCCTTCGAGCTGGCCGAGAAGCGCTTGTCCGCAGATACGCTCAACTTCGGCGGCTCCTCCACGTCCACGGTGAAGGGCGAGAGCCTCATCGACACCGTCATGACGCTCGACGCGTACAAGATCGACTGCATCGTCGTGCGCGACAAGCACGCGGGCGCACCCTATATCGTGAGCCAGGCGAGCCCCGCGGTCGTCATCGACGCCGGCGACGGCAAGCACGGCCATCCTACCCAGGCTCTGCTCGACCTGTATTCGATCTGGGAGCGCAAGCAGGACTTCAACGGGCTCAAGGTGGGCATCGTGGGCGACATCGCGCACTCCCGAGTTTGCGGATCGCTCATCCCCGCGCTCAAGATCATGGGTGCCGAGGTTACGGTCGTCGCTCCCGGCACGCTCATCCCCGCCGCGCCCGAGGTGCTCGGGGCCGATCATGTGAGCTATTCGCTCGATGACGTTCTGCCCGAGCTCGACGTGGTCTACATGCTCCGCATCCAGCGCGAGCGTCTGGAGGGCGCGCCCTTCCCGAGCCTGCGCGAGTACCATCAGCTCTTCGGCCTCACCAAGAAGCGCGAGCGCCTCATGAAGCCCGACGCTATCATCTGCCATCCCGGTCCCATCAACCGCGGCGTGGAGTTTGACTCCTACATGGCCGACCACCCGGAGCGCTCCGTGATCCTCGACCAGGTGTACGCAGGCATCTGCGTGCGCATGGCTGCCCTGTACCTGCTGCTTGGAGGTGCCGACAATGGCCTTTCTGCTTAAGAACGCACACGTCGTCGACCCTAAGGGTGCTCTTGACGGCGTAATGGATGTGAAGATCGACGGCGATAAGATCGCCGAGGTAGGCGCCGATCTCGACGCTGCTGGGTGCGAGGTCATCGACCTTACCGGCAAGGTGCTCGTCCCTGGACTTGTGGACATGCATGTCCACCTTCGCGAGCCGGGCTACGAGCACAAGGGGACCATCGAGAGCGAGACCCGCGCGGCCGTCCGCGGCGGCTTCACCGGCGTCTGCTCGATGCCCAACACCGATCCCGTTACCGATAACGGCACCGTCGTCGAGTACGTGAAGTCCGTTGCTGCACGCGATGGCCACTGCCGCGTGTATCCCGCGGGCGCTTGCTCAAAGGGCCTCAAGGGCGAGATCATCTCCGAGATGGGCGACATGGTTGCCCATGGTGCCGTTGCCTTCACCGACGACGGCCGTGGCGTCCAGGGCGCGGGCATGATGCGCCGCTGCATGGACTACGGCAAGATGTTCGGCAAGACCTTCCTCTCGCACTGCCAGGATGAGGACCTTGTGGGCGAGGGCCAGGTGAACGAGGGCGTCGTTTCCACGCGCCTCGGCCTGCTCGGTTGGCCCGCCGAGGGCGAGGAGCTCCAGATCGCTCGCGACATCGCGCTTGCGCGCCTTACGGGTGCGAAGCTCCACATCCAGCACATCTCCACCGCGCGCGGCCTCGAGCTGGTGCGGGCTGCGAAGGCTGAGGGCCTGCCGGTGACCTGCGAGGCCACTCCGCATCACCTGTTCCTCACCGAGGATGCGCTTGATGGCACGTACGATACGCGCCTGAAGATGAACCCCCCGCTGCGCACGGCGGCCGATGCCGAGGCGCTCATCGCAGGCGTTGTCGACGGCACGGTCGACGCCATCGCGACCGACCATGCTCCTCATGCTGAGTGGGAGAAGGCGCGCGAGTTCGAGCTTGCTCCGTTCGGCACGACGGGTATCGAGTGCGCTCTCGGCCTCGTCCTCACCGAGCTTGTGAATACCGGCAAGATCGGCTACGCCCGCTTGGTCGAGCTTATGTCTTCCAACCCGCGGCAGATCCTCGGCGTCGAGTGCATCTCCGTTGAGGCGGGTTCCACGGCTGACCTCACCGTCTTCGATCCCGAGGCTACGTGGACGGTTGGCGAGGACGGATATGAGTCCCAGGCGGTAAACTGCGCCTTCGAGGGCCGCGAGCTTACCGGCCGCGCCACTGACGTCTTCGTGGGCGGCAAGCATGTTCTGGCTAACGGAGCAGTCTGCTAGCCGCATTCTCGCGCTTACCGCTGAGGGCGGGCGCAGTCGCCTTCGGGCGCGCGCCCGCTCTCGTGTTTGGATAGCATGTGCAGCGTCCTCGCCTGTGAGACAATGAGGGCGCATCTGAGGTAACAGCATGATCGGAGGGACAATGCCAACTCCTTCACCGGCCAGGGTCCATGAGTTCGAGGTGGTGCTGAACGAGCCCATCGCCGACGGCGTTTACGCGCTCGTTCTCCATGCGCCTGCACTCGCTGCGGCTCTTAAGCCCGGGCAGTTCGTCAATATTGCCGTACCTGGCAACGCCATGTCGCTTCTGCGCATCCCCTTGAGCTACGCTTCGGCCGACGCCGATGCCGGGACCGTCGAGATCTGGTATGCCGTGGTGGGCGAGGGGACTGAACGCCTTTCCCAGATGAAGCCCGGGGATACCTCTGACCTCTTGGGACCTGGCGGACATGGGTGGACCGTGCCCGAAGATTGCCAGCGCGCCCTTCTCGTTGCCGGTGGCATTGGGGTGCCGCCGGTGCTCTGCCTTGCCCGAGAGCTTGCCGCGCGCGGCGTGGCCTTCGACGTGTGTCTGGGCGCAGCCAGCGGTTCGTGCATGGTCGGAGTCGAGGACTTCGAGGCGCTCGGAGCCGGCGAGGTTCGCGTCTGCACCGATGACGGCAGCGCGGGCTATCACGGCTTTTGCACCGACCCAGCGGCTGAGTTGCTTGCTTCGGGCTCCTATGGGTACGTGGTGACCTGCGGCCCTGAGCCTATGATGGCCAAAGTTGCCAACGCCTCCGCTGAGGCGGGTGTCTACTGCGAGGCTTCGCTTGAGCGCATGATGAGCTGCGGCTTCGGAGCCTGCTCGACGTGCGCCGTCGAGACCACGAGCGGCATGAAGGGCGCCTGCATGTGTGGTCCGGTCTTTGATGCGAAGGAGGTTGTGTGGTAATGGGCAAGGTATCCATGGACGTCGATTTTGCCGGCATCCACCTCAAGAACCCTATCAACACGGCTGCTGGGACGTTCGGCCAGGGCTGGCAGTTCTCGAATTTCATCGATGTCTCACGCTTGGGCGCCATTACCACCAAGGGCTGCGCGGCCGAGCCATGGCCGGGCAACCCTAAGCCCCGCATGGCGGAGGTCCCCGGTGGCATGATGAACTCAGTGGGCCTGCAGAATCCGGGTGTCCGCGCTTTTGCCGAGGAATCCGGTCCCTATCTTGCCGACCTCACCGATAAGGGCACGGCGGTCATCTGCCAGGTCGCCGGTCATTCCGTCGAGGAGTACGTTGCCGCTCTGGAGCTTTTTGATGAGCTGTGTCCCTGGGCTGCCGCCTTCGAGATCAATGTGAGCTGCCCCAACATCGCATGCGGCGGCGCGGCTATGGGGTCCACGCCTGAAGGTGCTGCCGAGGTCATGCGCGCCTGTCGCCCGGTGACCAAGAAGCCGCTTCTGGTCAAGATGGCCCCCGTGCGCCTGCCCGAGATCGCCCGAGCTCTTGAGGCTGAGGGAGCTGATGGCCTCACGGTGATCAACTCGATTCCGGGCATGGCCATCGACGTACGCACGCGTCGTTCGAAGATCTCACGGCCGACGGGCGGCCTGTCAGGCCCCTTGCTCCATCCGATCGCCGTGCGCATGGTGTGGGAGGTCTGCCAGGCTGTGGACATCCCGGTATGCGGCGTCGGCGGCGTCATGACGGGAGAGGATGCTGCTGAGTTCATCCTTGCTGGTGCAACGTCCGTTGCGGTCGGCATGGCCAGCTTCGTCGATCCCGCTGCGAGCGTTCGCATTCTAGAGGAGCTCGAGGCATGGGCGGAATCCCAGGGAGTCAAGAGCATAACTGAACTGATCGGAGCGTTCGAATGCTAGATATCGAGGCGCGCGAGCGCACCATCGTCGCAATCGATTGCGGTCGAGAGGAAGCACTTGACCTTGCCGGCTCGCTGAGTGGGCATGCCTCATGGCTGAAAGTCGGCATGACGTTGTACTACGGCGAGGGGCCCTCCATCGTCCGAGAATTCAAGGATCGCGGGTTCAAGGTCTTCCTCGACCTCAAGATCCATGACATTCCGCATCAGGTCCGCGGTGCGGCGCGCTCTGCAGCGCTCGCTGGGGCAGACCTCTTGTCGGTTCATGGTTGCGGTGGGGCGGCGATGCTTGCTGCCGCTCGGAACGGGGTTGACGAGGCCTCTCAGACGAGCGGTCTCGAACGCGCAAGGCTCGTTGCCATCACGGTGCTCACCAGTATGGATCAAGCTGCCCTCGCCCAGGTGGGCGTCGAAGATCCCATTGCCGAGCAGGCAGCGCGCCTCGCCCTTCTTGCGAGTTCTAACGGCATCGACGGCATCGTCTGCTCGCCTCAAGAGGCACGCTCCATGCGTGAACTTTTGGGTGAGGACGCCCTCATCGTCACTCCGGGCGTGCGACCGGCTGGAGCGGAGCTCGGTGACCAAAGCAGGGTCGCGACTCCTGCTGCGGCAATCGATGCCGGTGCGAGCCATCTGGTGATCGGCAGGCCCATTACCAGCGCTTCCGACCCGGTGGCAGCTTATGAGGCCATCGTGGCGGAATTGACGGCCGCGCAATCCTAGGGGTACCCGTCAAGGCTCTCACGTGCGAAAACTTCAAGGGCGTTCTGTGAATTACCCGTCATAGCCTGCACAATTGTTCGCTACGTGCTTGAACTTTGAAACCGTATCGACTAACCTAGTACGGCAGCTAGGTGCAGGAAACATCGTTTCCTAAGCTAGAATGCTTGTTTTGGTAGTATCCACAGTAAATTTGGAGGTTCTAATGGCGCTTCCTCAGCTCACCGATGAGCAGCGCAAGCAGGCTCTCGAGAAGGCCGCTGCCGCCCGCCACGCCCGTGCGGAGCTTCGTGAGAAGATCAAGAAGGGTGAGGTTTCCCTCGAGTCCGTTCTCAACTCCGATGATCCGATCGCTTCCCGCATGAAGGTTTCCACCCTCATCGAGTCGCTTCCCGGCTATGGCAAGGCCAAGGCCGCCAAGATCATGGACGAGCTGGGCATCTCCGCCACCCGTCGCGTTCAGGGCCTCGGTGTCCGTCAGCGCGAGCAGCTCCTCGAGGCCCTGACCAAGTAAGTGGCCTGCTTCGAGCCAAAGCTTTTCGTTATCTCCGGACCGTCAGGTGTGGGCAAGGGGACTCTGGTCGCGCGTGTTCGCGAATCACTTCCCAGCTTGGGCCTGACGGTTTCGGCTACCACGCGAAACCCGCGTGAGGGTGAGATAGATGGCGTGAGCTACCACTTCATGTCCCATGACGAGTTCATGCGACGCGTCGAGGCTGGGGAATTCGTCGAGTGGGCGCATGTCCACGGCAACTGCTACGGCACGTTGCGTAGCGAAGTGGACCGCAACCTCAAAGCAGGCTCCTCGCTCATTCTGGAGATCGACGTCCAGGGCGCGTTCCAAGTGCGCGAGAGCATCCCCGAGGCCGTGCTCGTTTTCATCATGCCCCCTTCGCTTGATGTGCTCCGAGAGCGGTTGTCTAAGCGCGGCACCGAGACGCCTCAATCGCTTGAGCTTCGTCTTGCAAACGCTGAACGTGAACTCGCGTTTGCCGATCGCTACGACGAAGTGGTGATCAACGACGATCTTGACCGAGCATGTGCTGAGCTCCTCACCATCATCGAGAATCATGAAAGGAACTGAGTTCCGTGTCTGTAATTAAGCCCCCTATCGACGATCTGCTCGAGAAGACCGATAACAACCGGTTCCTTCTCGCAGCGCTCTCCTCTAAGCGTGCATGCGACATCACCAACATGCTTCGTGGTCAGCACTCCCGTGTGCTGCAGGTTCAGGAGATCGACGACATCACCATCGCCCTTTCTGGTAAGGACACCATCTCCATGGCTATGGAGGAGATCGTCGACGGTGATATCTCCTATGACCACGACAGCTACGAGGCTGCCCTCGGTCATACCAAGGCCGTTGGTACCGAGTAGATGGGAAGTCGCGTCTGCCTGGTCCATTACCACGAGGTAGGACTCAAGGGCAAGAACCGCGCTCACTTCGAGCGCATCCTCATGGATACGATCAAGGCGGCCTGTGCCGCCTTTTCACTTGCTACCTGCGTGAGGATTTCCGGCCATATTCTCGTCACCTTCTCGCGTTCTGGCGATGCGGAGCGCGCCTTTGAAGTCATCCGGCGCGTTCCGGGTGTCGCTCGCGTCTCGCTTGCATTCCATACTAATCGCGATCCTGCGGAGTACCATCGCGCCGCTGTCGCCGCACTTGGCGAGTTCGGCCCCTTTGAGACCTTCAAAGTTGCCGCCAAGCGCTCCAATACGGATTACCCCATCGGGTCCATGGAGCTAAATGCCCAGGTCGGAGAGGCACTTTGCGAGGCGTACCCGGATAAGCAGGTCCGCATGCATCATCCTGATGCGATCGTGCACGTGCTCGTTGCCCAGGGTAGCGTCTATGTATACGCTCGTTCCGAGCGGGGCGTGGGTGGACTTCCGGTGGGCAGCGCGGGCAAGGTCGTGACGCTGCTCTCTTCGGGCATAGATTCCCCGGTGGCAACCTGGATGCTCGCGCGCCGCGGCGCCGTCTGCGTGCCCGTGCACTTCTCGGGTCGTCCGCAGACGGCAGATACCAGCGAATACCTTTGCCAGGACATCATCGGTGCCCTGGCGCCTGCCGTGCAAATCGGCCGACTGTACGTCGTGCCGTTCGGCGACGCCCAGCGCGAGATATCGCTTTCTTGTCCGAGCAGCCTTCGCGTCATCATGTATCGACGCATCATGTATGCCGTTGCGGAGCGCATCGCCCGCATCGAGGGGGCGAAGGCGCTCGTCACCGGCGAGTCGCTCGGCCAGGTTGCTTCTCAGACCCTCGAGAACATCGCTGCGGTAAACGAGATGGTGTCTCTTCCCGTGCTCAGGCCCCTGATCGGTTCGGACAAGCAGGAGATCATAGCTCGTGCCCAGGAGATCGGCACCTATGACATCTCATGCGAGACCGCGCCCGATTGCTGCACGCTCTTCATGCCGCGTTCCCCCGAGACGCACGCGCGCCTCGATGCCGTCCATGAGGCTTGGGATGCTTTCGATCACGACGCCATGATCGAGGAGCTTGTTCGAAACGTCGAGTACATCGACTTCGACAGTTCGTCCTATAAGCCCCCTCGCGCTCTGTGCGAACGTCATGAAGCGCTGATTCAGCGAACGGTCGATGACGCTCCGCTTTCGTAGCATGAGCGGACGTTGTGCGATTTATTTCGCAGCGGCCTGATGATTCGGGCTGCATGGCATCATTCGAGAAATGCATCGAAACAATCTTGCGAGCTGCGGGTTAGCCGCAGCTCGTCCTGTATGTTGCGCTGTTGCGTATAGCGCATGCTCCCGGCGGTGAGATAAGGGAAAGATATCCGTTGGATGTCGTTCAAGGAATTCGATCCATAGCGGTGGCTGCCCATTTTCTGCTTCATCATGCAAGCAAGGAAGGGGGCGACCATGGTTCAGCTAACTCGCAAGTCTAAACAAGGTTCCTGGATCGTGCGGATGATGACCATCGCTCGTCAGCATCCCGGCTTCATGATCGCGGGTGCGATTGTTGCGGTGCTGGCGTTGTCTGCTTTGCTCTTAGGGTTTTGCTCAGCGCGGGGCGAGACGTTTTCCATCGAGCGATCTGGGGTCGGATCTTCTGCTGGCGAGATCGGTTCAAATGCGGAGGGTATCGAACGAGGGGATGGAACCGGGGCTGAGGCCTCTGGCAGAGGAGAGCATGGCGGGGGAGTCGGCACTGGCTCGACAAGCGACGAGCATTCTGCGAGCGGTGCGTCGGAGGCGCCGCTCGTCATAGACGTCGACGGCGCAGTCGTTGCTCCGGGTGTTGTGGAGGTTCCTGCGGGGTCGCGCGTCGCCGATGCAATAGAGGCGGCGGGAGGCCTCGCTGAGGATGCTGATGTCTCAGGCATTAACCGAGCGGCTCCGCTCGTCGATGGAGAGAAGGTTTATGTACCCCGGGTCGGCGAGGCCGCGCCGGCCCCTGCAGGTGCCTCCTCAGCATCTGATGGTGACGAGGAGTCGATTTCACCGGTGAACATCAATACAGCCAGCCTATCCGAACTCGATGAGCTTCCCGGGGTCGGACCGGCGACTGCTCAGGCGATCATCGATGATCGTGAGGAAAACGGACCCTTCGCTTCCATCGAGGACATCATGCGCGTGAGCGGTATCGGCGAGAAGAAGTTCGAAAACCTCGCCCCCTATATCTGCGTATGAGCGCGGTCGAGATGGAAGCGAGAGGTTCTAACGTTCCGTCATTCGACCATGCTGAGCGCTCGAAGCTGCCGCCGCGTCCCTATATACCTCCGTCTTTCGCAGGAGCGCTCGTATGCTGCATATCGGCGGGAGCGTCCATCGAGACGGGCTGGAGGGCTTACCTCGCAAGCGACGCCTCTCGCCCGGTGGCGACGCAAGCCCTTATCGCACTTGCGCCATTGGTCCTCCTGTCTATTTGTGGCGTGATCGCGCTGCTCGTCACAGCCGCGTTCATCGCCCGAAGCGGGGAGCCCGCCGCCCTTCGCAGCGTCATCTCGTTATTACGCTGGATCGCGATCGGTCTCGCTGCGGGCACCCTGGCGGGAGGTGCGAGCGCTCTGAGGCGCGCTCGGTCCTTCGATGGTCTCGATGCCGCTGCGAGCGCGTATCGCTTCGAGGTGTTGGGGGATGCGCGCATATCGGCCTACGGTGCTTCGATGAGCGCTGTTGCTAAAGACGTGGACGGTTCGCCAATAGCGAAGGTTGCGCTTTCTGCAGACAGCGCTTATGAGGCGGATACCGTGCTGGAGGTCGTAGGGCGCATCTTCTCCCTCGAGGATGATCGGTGGGATCGGGCTTCGTTCATGGCTGGCGAGGTCGCACGCGTGCAGGTGGTTACCGTCCGCGAACAGCGGGAGGGGGCTACAAGCCCCATCGACTGGATGCGTGCGCGTGCGCTCGATGCGATCGATCCTGTCCGCAGCCCGGCGCGAGCGCTCGTTGCCGGAATCGTCTGCGGTAGAACCACCGAGCTCAACGCTTGCGTGGAGACCGAAGCCTTTTCGGATACGGGGACCACGCATCTCATCGCGGTTTCAGGAAGCCACCTTGCGCTCATCTCCGCGCTCGTCATCGCTTGCGTAAGGCGCCTCCGCGTCGGGCCCGTTCCGCGGACTGCGGTTCTTCTGGTGCTCATGGCTTCCTATGTCGGATTCACCGGAGCCGAACCCTCCGCTACCCGGTCATTCTGCATGGTTGCAATGGCGCTTGCCTCTACGCTGGGCGGTAGGAGGGGCCATGGTATATCCGCGCTATCGTTGGCTGCGATGGTGCTTATCGTGGTGGATGCGGGCGTCGTTTTCGATCTCGGCTTCCAGCTTTCGGCATTAAGCGTCCTGTTCATCCAGGTGTTCAGTGGCTACATGACAAGCTTGCTGGAGGCTGTCCGCGTACCACGGGCGGTAGGGGAAGCCTTGGCGCTCACGCTGTGCGCGCAATGGGCGACTCTTCCGGTGACCCTTCCTGTGTTCGAAGAGCTTTCCCTCGTAGCCCCGCTTGCGAACTTCGTGTTGGGGCCGATTATGAGCGCTCTGCTCGTCGCTGGCGTCGCAGCCGTCTTCGTGCAGCTCGCGTTCCCGGTGCTCGCTCCGATTCTCTTGATTCCGGAGGCTCTCGCAAATCTATCGTTCTTCATCGCAGGGCTCATGTCTCAGCTCCCTTGGGCATCTTTGTATGTGAGCGCCCCGTCGCTGCTCGCCCCAGCTTGCTATGGAATCGCCTGCGTCGTATATGCCGTTTGGGGGTCTCCGCATCCCATGGCGCTTGGCGCTGTGGTGTTGGTCGCCCTGTCTCTCGTCGCGGTGCCGCTGGTACGCTCGCGATGGTTCGCTCCTGCGGAAATCATCGTTATGGACGTCGGTCAGGCAGATGCCATCCTTCTGCGAGAGGGAAGCCGAGCGCTCCTTGTTGACTCGGGCGTCGACGGGGATGTCGTTAGGGCGCTGCTACGTCATGGCGTCTTGCACCTTGACGCAGTTGTGATCACCCATTGGGACAGCGATCATTATGGCGGTTTGGACGAGCTGCTCGGGACCATAGCTGTGGATCGGCTCATCGTTGCCGATGGAGCCCTTGCGGGCATGCCTCCCGAGATTCGCTCTCTTGATCTTCCTGATGCTGTTGAGGTCGGTTATGGCGACCGGTTCGTAGTCGGAGGCTTCGATTGCCGAGTCGTATGGCCGCAAGAGCCAGTTGACGGCGATGGCAACGAGGCATCCCTTGTGCTCGATGTGTCGTACGAGTTGCAAGGCAGGTCGCTTGACATGCTGCTCACGGGTGATAGCGAGGCGACGGAAGCGTCTCGGTACGCAGCCGATGTGGGACCGGTCGATGTCCTCAAGGTTGGCCACCATGGTTCGGCGGAGTCGGTCGATGCCGAGATGCTCGGCATACTCGCCCCCGAACTCGCCGTGGCCAGTGCGGGGGAGGGCAACCGCTACGGTCATCCGTCTGAGGAATGCATCGATGCCCTTGAAGCAGCCGGCGTCCCGTTCCTGTGCACCATTGATGCGGGGGATGTGTCCATCTCGCCTGAAGAAGGAGGTTTCACGGTGGCTACCTCGCGCGGGGGCGGGTAGAATACTCGGGAACTAAAGACTGCGAAAGGCATGGTGCCGTCCGCTGTCTATTCTATGATCGGTATTGGAGGTCAGACGCATGGCGGCTGCATCGCTACTCGCGGGCTATCTGGTTGTCGGGACCGATGAAGTCAAGCGCGATGCCGCTGTTGAGCGTCTCAAAGGCAGGCTCGCCTCAAGCGGCATGCTCGATTTCAACTTCGACGAGCGCGACATGCGCAAGGACCAAGAAGTTGACGATGTGCTGTCATCTCTGAATACCTATCCCATGGGCACCGATTTCAGGCTGGTTGTCCTTACCGGTTGCGACCGCATGCCCAAGCAGCTCTCTGAGGCGTTGGTCTCGTACTTTGCCGATCCAGCGCCTACCACGGTGTGCCTTGTCGTCGCTGATGCGCTTGCCAAGAATACCCGGCTGTACAAAGCGATCGCAAAGCTCGGCGATAAAGCCGTCATCGACTGCGCCCCCAAGAAGCGCTGGGAGCTTCCCAAGCAGGTGCAGGGCATGGCAAGGCGCTATGGGGTAGAGATCACCCTTTCCGCTTCCGAGGCGCTCGTCGCTCGCGCGGGCACCTCCACCAGGATGCTCGATAACGAGCTTAAGAGGCTCGCCTCGTTGGTTTCCGGCGGCAGGATCGATGTCGAGGATGTCGAGCGGAATGTCATGCGCACGGCCGAGGTCCAACCTTGGGACTTCCTCGACGCGCTTTCGGCTCGCGAGCTACCGCGTGCGCTCGAGCTCTACCGGTGCTTTCCGGCTCATAGCGAGGTCCGCATCTACTCATTGATGGTCGCGCGCATCCGCGAGCTGATCGTCGCCAAAGCACTCGACGCCCGTGGGCGGGGGCGTGAGCTCGCCCAGACGCTTGGCGTCAAGGACTGGCAGGTCAAGAATCATATTCGTTGGGCGCGCCGGTTCAAGATGGAGCGTCTGGTCGATGCGCTGCACGAGGCGGTGGAGGTCGAGCGCGCGCTTAAGGGCTCGAGTGATTCCGACCTCGCTATGGTGCGCTGGATCGCGCACATAGCCGGGTGACGTTTCGGGTTTTCTGGTAAGATGCGCACGAGATAGCGCTTGATGCGGTTTGATGCCCGGGCATTCACGCGGAGGACGCGCTCGGCATGTACCGAGGTCTTGCCGATCACGATAATCGGCATGATTTCACAAGGTCACCACTTCACCTACCTCATACATCGTGCTAGACTACATTTTTGTGTGACCTCACCGTGTCTCAGAGGCCGGATAGTTGATAGCTATCTATTGAAAGGAACTGCACCAGTGGCAAACATCAAGTCGCAGAAGAAGCGCATCCGCACGAATGAGAAGGCGCGCATCCGCAACCGCGCCGTGCGCTCCGAGCTCAAGACGCTCATCAAGCACGTTCACGAGGCCGTCGAGGAGGGCAACGCTGAGGCTGCTAAGACCGCCGCGAGCCGTGCCTACAAGCGCCTCGATCAGGCTGCTGCCAAGGGCATCATCCACAAGAACCAGGCTTCCAACCGCAAGTCCGGCGTTCAGAAGCTCGTAAACACCCTGAACTAACCCACACAGGGATATTGCATTTTCGGGGCCTCTACTCGGGGCCCTTTTCTAATATGAGCTGAACATTGTCAAGAGGCAAAACCGGCCCGACCGCCCGCGGAGCTACCGCGACCGGTCGGGCCTACCTATCTTCACCCGGGGGCGCCGCCGCTTGAGGGCGTGTCTGTTCGACGCACGTTCGGCATTCTAATATCCGCGCGTGGCCTCGTCGGCTGCGCATTTCGTTGCTACGGCTGGGGGCCTCGGCCGAAGTCTGTATGGCGGGCGTGGCGGTTCCCCGCTGCCCATAAAAAGAGACTCGAGTGGCCTCCCAACGGCCTCGAACGCGGCGGGCCCCGGGGTCGGACCCTGTTTCGCTCGGGCGGCCGCTACTCCGCGGCCATCCTCGCTATCGCCCAGGCCCAGCACGCCATCTCGCGCGCGGTGGCGCAGTTGGCGACGACGGGGCGCTTGCCGGCCCCCGCCATCGCCTCCCTGCGGTCGATGAGCCTGCGGTTGCACTTCGTCGCGTGCCTCCTCACCGCGGGGGCGACCTCCTGGCCCGGGGCGAGCGGCTTCGGGTCGCGCGAGGACATCGGCACGTGCCAGGCGGCCTCGACGAGGGCGGAGCGCACGTGGGCGTTGCCCGCCCGCGTGATCCCGCCCTTCGACGACGTCTCACCGCTCGAGTGCTCCGAGGGCGTGAGGCCGCACCACGACGCGAAGGACGGGGCGGTGGGGAAGCGGGAGAAGTCGCCCGCCTCGCAGGCGAGCAGGAACGCCGTGGCGACGTCGAAGCCCTTCACGCACCTGAGGGCGTCGACGACGGGCCTCCACTCCGGCCTCCCGGCCGACTCGGCGACCTTCCCCGCCAGCTCGTCGCGCGCCTCCTGGCAGCGCCTCACGCAGTCGCGGTAGTGCTCGTAGGCGGCGGCGTCATCGGGCTCGTCGAACTCGATCGCGTCGGCCCACTTCCAGTACGCGCGCGTCCAGTTGCCCCTCCTGCGCCCGGTCGGCGTCGACTCGTCGAAGACGTGGCCGTGGCGCAGCAGGAACTTCGACATCCGCTGCTTGGCGCGCTGGAGGTCGTCGCGCGCGTCGGCGAGGGCCCGCGACAGGTCGCGGGCGGCCTCGGTGCGCTCGTCGGGGACCCACACCTCGACGACGTTCCTGGTCGCGAGCAGGCGCGCCAGGAACTCGGCGTCGCGCCTGTCGGTCTTCCTGCCCCTGTCGGCGGCGGGCCGCTGCATCTTGGAGACGGCGCCCACGACGCAGTCCAGGCCGAGCGCGCGCAGGGCGCGGCAGAGGTGGAAGCCGGTGACCCCGGACTCGTAGACGGCCCTCGGGGACTCGAAGCCGAGCGCCCACTCGGCGACCGCCGCCGGGTCGTAGCCGAACGAGGCCCGCTCGGCCTCGCCTGTCATCGGGTTCAGGGCGAAGGCCTTGATGCTGCGGGCGTGGACGTCGAGACCGATGGCTGTGACATAATGGGACATGGCCCCTCCTCTGTCGTATGTGGCGCGCGGCCACGGTTGCGGGATACGACCATTGTCGCCCGACCCACGGACCTGCGACAGGAGGAGGGGCTCAATGTTCAGCTCATATCGTCTTTACGCGCGCGGATTGGATACAATACGCCCCATGGACACCTTTGATACCTCACATATCCGCAACTTCTCGATCGTCGCCCACATCGACCATGGGAAGTCGACCATATCGGACCGCATCCTCGAGCTTACGAACACGGTCGAGGAGCGCGATATGGAGTCCCAGCTGCTCGACACCATGGACATCGAGCGCGAGCGCGGCATCACCATCAAGTCGAACGCCGTGCGGGTGATGTACACCGCCGACGACGGCGAGACCTACCAGTTCAACCTCATTGACACCCCGGGCCATGTCGACTTCACCTACGAGGTCTCGCGCTCGCTCGCCGCCTGCGAGGGCGCGGTGCTCGTCGTGGACGCCACGCAGGGCGTCGAGGCGCAGACGGTCTCGAACGCGAACCTCGCGATGAACGCCGACCTCGACATCGTCCCCGCGATCAACAAGATCGACCTGCCCTCGGCCCATCCCGAGGAGGTCAAGATCGAGATTGAGGACGAGCTCGCTATCCCCGCTGACGACGCCGTGTGCGTGTCGGGCAAGACCGGCGAGGGCATCCACGACCTCCTCGAGGCGATCGTGTTCCTCATCTCGCCTCCCGCAGGCGACGCGGACGCCCCGCTCAAGGCGCTCATCCTTGATTCCTACTTCGATGAGTATCGCGGCGTGGTTGCCACGGTGCGCGTCATCGACGGGCGCATTCGCAAGGGCGACCAGCTCGTTATGATGCAGAAGGGCCACGGCTTCCTCGTAGACGGCGTCGGCGTCAAGCGCCCTGCCGAGACCTTGGTGGATGAGCTCGCGGTTGGCGAGGTTGGCTTCGTGGTCACGGGCCTTAAGGATCCCGAGGCCGTGCACGTGGGCGATACGCTCACGTATCGCGACCGTCCCTGCGCGGAGCCCCTGCCCGGGTACCGCGAGGCGAAGCCGATGGTATACACCGGCATCTTCCCGATCGATAACAAGGACTACGAGAATCTGCGAGATGCGCTTGAAAAGCTTCGGGTGAACGACCCGTCGCTCATATGGACCCCTGAGACCTCTGTTGCGCTCGGCTTCGGTTTCCGCGTAGGTTTCTTGGGACTCCTTCATATGGAGGTCGTTAAGGAGCGTCTCGAGCGCGAATTCGACCTCGACCTCATCGCGACGAGTCCCAGCGTGGACTACCACGTGTTCAAAACCGATGGTGAGATGCTGTGCGTGCGCAGCCCCCAAGATCTTCCGGATGTCACGCGGATCGATCACATCGAGGAGCCGTTCCTCAAGGCTAAGGTAATCGTGCCGCCCGAGTATACCGGTGCGGTGATGCAGCTCTCCATCGAGCACCGCGGCGTCATGACCGACATGGTGCATCTCTCGCAGAAGTCCGTGGAGATGCGCTTCGACATCCCGCTCGCCGAGCTCATCCTCGACTTCTTCGACCAGCTCAAGAGCCGAACGAAGGGCTATGCCTCGCTCGACTACGACTTCGCCGACTACCGCACGAGCGAGCTCGTGAAGCTCGACATTCTGCTTTCCGGCGACGAGGTCGACGCGCTGTCGTTCATCGTCCACAAGGACAAGGCCTATGCACTCGCGCGCGGTCTTTGCGACAAGCTCAAGGAGATCATCCCGCGGCAGCTCTTCGAGGTGCCCATCCAGGGCGCGATCGGCAACAAGATCATCGCCCGCTCGACGGTGAAGGCCCGGCGCAAGGACGTGCTCGCCAAGTGCTACGGCGGCGACATCTCGCGCAAGCGCAAGCTCCTCGAGAAGCAGAAGGAGGGCAAGAAGCGCATGAAGGCCATCGGTTCGGTCGAGGTGCCGCAGGAGGCCTTCCTCGCCATCCTCAAGGTCGAGGACTAGGGCATCTCGATCCGCCGGGTCGCTACCTGCAGGCACCGGCATCGCATGAGCGTCAAAACGCGTCGATGTGGGCGAGAGTTTGACGGTCGTGCGATGCCTTCATGGAACTGGTTTACCTATGAGCTCATTTGCCGAACAGCTTCGCTCGTTCTACAGCGAGCACCCCTTCATCATGGCGCCCATGGCGGGCGTCACCGACGGCGCCTACCGCGTCATGATGCGCCGGCACGGCGCGCCCCTCGCGTACAGCGAGATGGTGAGCGTCGCGGGGCTCCACTACGCGAGCGAGCGCACCTGGGAGCTTGTCCTGCCGGCCGCGGAGGAGCCCTTGATCGCCGTGCAGCTTTTCGGCAGCAAGCCCGAGCAGTTCGCCGAGGCCGTCGAGGCGGTCGAGGAGCGCGTGGGCGACAGGCTCGCGCTCATCGACATCAACATGGCGTGCCCCGCGCGCAAGGTCATCACGAAGGGGGAGGGATCGGCCCTCATGGACGACCCGCTCACCGCCGAGCGCATCGTGCGCGCCGCGGTCTCGCGCGCCCACGTGCCCGTGACCGTGAAGATCCGCACCGGCTTCCATAGCGGCGAGCGCGTGGCGCCCGCCTTCGCCGAGATGCTCGAGGGGGCCGGCGCCGCCGCCGTGGCCGTGCACGGCAGGACCGCCAAGCAGCTCTACACCGGCACCGCCGACTGGACGGTCATCGACGAGGTGGCGCATGCCGTCGCGATCCCGGTCGTCGGGTCGGGCGACGTGTTCACGGCCGCGGACGCCGCGCGCATGCTCGGCGAGACGGCCGCGAGCGCGGTCTTCATCGCGCGCGGGTCCTACGGCAACCCCTGGATCTTCCGTGACGCGCGGGCGCTCGCGCTCGAGGGGACGCCCGTGCCGGAGCACGATGCGCGGGAGCGCTTGACTGCGCTTCGCGAGCACCTGGCGCTCACGCACGAGCTCGTGCCCCGTGCGATGGCGCGCGCCCGCACGTACGCCACGTGGTACCTGAAGGGCCTACCTCACGCGGCGACCTGGCGCGGCAAAGTGGTTAGGTGCAGCGCGTATGAGGAGTTCTGCGCGCTGGTCGACGAGATCGAGCACGATGTAGAGCATGATACGGAGCAGCGAGCCTCTGCGGCAAGCTAGCTAGAGGACTAACGGCAGTCTGCCTCGGAATTGCTTCTCGTTAGGGCGATGCGCGAGACCTGTTCGACGAGATGGTTCGCGCTGGGTAGCGAGCACCGCTCGGCTTGCGGGAAGCACGGTGAAGACTGCCGTTTGGCTTGCGGGAAATCCGGCGGCGACCACCGCCAAGACGCGCGAGTTTTACCGATTCCTGCGGATATTCGAAAGTTCGCCTATCATGGCGGTTGTAGCATCTGAACAAAGGCCGGACATGCCCATAGAAGCCCTCTACATCCATATACCTTTCTGCCATGCAAAATGCTCTTATTGCGATTTCGATTCGCGTGCGTGCAATGGGATTTCGCTTGAACGCGCGGCGAGCGTCTACCTCGATCGCCTGTGCAATCGCCTTGACTCCTTTGGCGCAGCGGGAGCGTTTGCGCATGTAGCCACGGTATACATCGGTGGAGGTACTCCTACGGTGCTCGGTTCTCGCCTTCCTTGGCTGGTGAAACGCGTTCGCGAGTGGTGCGATCCCGTCGAGTTCACAGTCGAGGCGAACCCCGAGTCTTTCGATGCCCCGCTGGCCGGCGAGCTCGCCTGTTCCGGTGTAACCAGGGTCTCGATCGGCGTCCAGAGCTTTGTTGACGATGAGTTGCGTGCAATAGGCAGATTGCATGATACGCCGAGCGCTCGTGCAGCAATAGAAGCTGCGCTGAGCAGCGGACTTGACACCTCATGTGATCTCATGTGCGGCCTGCCCGGTCAGACGCTGGCGAGCTGGAATCACTCGCTCGACGTCGCCATCGCTTGCGCTCCCGGGCATGTATCCGTCTACCCTTTGACCATAGAGGAAGGCACGCCGCTCGCTCGCCGCGCCGAGGCCGATCCGACCCTCGATCCAGACGAAGACTTCCAAGCTGAGTGCATGGAGCTGGCAGGGGACCGGCTCTTGCATGCCGGGTTTGAGCGCTACGAAGTTGCAAGCTACGCCAAGCCTGGAAAGATATGCCGGCACAATTGCGCTTACTGGACCGGTGCGAGCTACCTTGGGATCGGCAGATCCGCTGCGAGCATGGTTGCAGCGGATGAGCTCCGCATGTTCGCAAATCTGTTTGGAATGAGTGAATCCGATGGAGGAGCCGCGCGCATTCGCTTGGTGCAGAAAGATGATGAAGCTACGCGCTTCGAGCTCGAATGCCTTGGCGCGCGAGAGGCCATGGCCGAGGACCTCATGCTCGCGATGCGTATGACTGCGGGAGCGCCTGTCACGCTGCTCGAACAGGCAAGGGATGTCATCGGTAAAGTTCGGGTCGATGAAGCCATAGCTCGGGCATTACATCAGGGGCTCGCAGCGATCGATAGCGTCACCGGCGCCTTGCAACCCACTGAGCGCGGCTGGCTTTTGGGTAACGAGCTCTATGGGCTCATGTGGGATTTGGCTAGCTCGTAATCAGGTGAGTCCTCTTTCATGTAGAGCGATGAGGTCTCCTTGTTGACAGTTATGGCGGACCCGTTCGATTACGATATCAGGTATGAGAGCGGCCCCAGTTCGGTACAATACGTATGCTCGCGACTAGCAGGAGGTATTCCCGCCCCATGGCAGGCATGAACGAGAAAGACTATTACGCGATCCTCGGTGTATCCAAGGACGCGACCGCGAAAGAGATCCAGAAAGCCTTTCAGCAGAAGGCTCGCAAGCTGCACCCCGATGTCAACAAGGAACCGGATGCGGAGGAGCGCTTCAAGGAGGTTTCCGAGGCCTATGCCGTCCTTTCGGACGAGCAGAAGCGCGCCCGGTATGATGCCATGCGCTCTGGTAATCCGTATGCCGCCTACTCGGGTGCCCCACGCCAAAACCCCTATGCCGGTTCTTCGAGCGGGTTCTATACCAGCGGCTTTGGTGGATTCCCCTTTGGCGGCGTGTGGAGTTCGCAGCGTACGCGCGGCCGCGGTGGCCAGGCGTTCAACCCCGAGGAAGGTGCGGACATCATGGTCGATGTCGACCTCTCTCCCGAGGAGGTTCGCTCCGGCGCCCGTAAAGCAGTGAAGTATCGCAGGTACGAGCCTTGCGACCAATGCCATGGCTCGGGTTCGGTCTCGTCCGAGCATGCGCATACGTGTCCGAGCTGCGGAGGCACGGGCGCCATGGACGTGGATATGTCCTTCTTGTTCGGTGCCGGGGTCTTCCAAATGGTGTGCCCGGAATGCGGCGGGTCGGGCAAGGTCATCAACGACCCCTGCCCCCAGTGCGCAGGATCGGGCCGCAACCAGGTCATCTCGGAGGCGGTTGTCGAGTTTCCCGCGGGGTCGCACGATGGCACCTTGGTTCGCATCAAGGGCCTAGGCAACGCGGGGACCAACGGGGCCGCAGCCGGCGACCTTGTGGGGCGGGCACGCGTCGCGGCCGAACGCTTGGGCGACCGGGCCCGTCAGGGCTTCCGCATGGTCGGGTTCGCGCTGCCCTTCATCATCTTGGGCATCGTCGTTCCTTCTTTCAGGCTGCTTGCGCTCGTCTCCCTCATTCCTTTGGTGATGGGCGTCATGGCGGCGGGTCAAGAAGCGCTTTCCCATCGATCGCTCACGTGGTGGAAGCGCGGCGCCACGCACGTCGTTAACGGTTTCGCAAACGCCGTGTTCTACGCGATCCTGCTTGGCTGGCTATCGAGCTGCATGATGTATCCGCGCATGATGCCGTTTGGATATTGGTAGGGGCGCTCTTCTGCAATAATCAATGTCGCAAGCGTTATCAATGCGCGCCGCGCAGCGGCTTGAGGCTGGTTCTGAGTGGTTTAATGCCACGTTGATAGGGGTACTATGTTCCACGGTCGGCGCTTGTCGGCCAGTATGAGATGACGTACATCATCATGGGGGGAAGGTTTCCAACGTGCC
This sequence comes from Enorma phocaeensis, assembly GCF_900186505.1. Classification (GTDB taxonomy): domain Bacteria; phylum Actinomycetota; class Coriobacteriia; order Coriobacteriales; family Coriobacteriaceae; genus Enorma; species Enorma phocaeensis. Next base: position 536,258 of record NZ_LT891969.1, on the reverse strand, counting down.
GGGTTCGAAGGATTACTACGAGGTGCTGGGTGTCGATCGCGATGCCGACCAGCGAACCATAAAGCGGGCGTTTCTCAAGAAGGCGCGCAAGGTGCACCCGGATGTTTCTGACGATCCTGACGCCGAAGAGAAGTTCAAGGAGCTGAACAAGGCCTATTCGGTCCTCTCCGATGAGCAGAAGCGCGCCAACTATGATCGGTTCGGCACTGCCGAGGGCATGGGCGGCCAAGGATACGTCGATTTTAGCGATATCTTCGGTGGCATGGGGATGGACGACATCTTCTCCTCGTTCTTCGGAGGAGGCATGGGGCGCCAAGGCTCGAATCGCTCGGCGCACCGTCGTGGCCGCGATATGGCGGTCACGCTCACCATCACCCTTGAAGAAGCGGCGCTCGGCTGCAAGAAGACCGTTACGTACGACCGCCTCGCTCCGTGCGAGGACTGCCATGGCACGGGTGCGGCAGAGGGCGCGCACGAGAAGACCTGCGAGCGCTGCCATGGCACGGGCTTCGTCACATCGGTCCAGCGCTCCATCTTCGGGCAGTTCCAGTCCTCCTCACCGTGCCCAGACTGCAACGGCGAGGGCACGGTCATCGACCATCCTTGCGATATGTGCGGTGGCCAAGGCAGGACGCCTAATCATGAGAAGATCGACATTCAGATTCCTGCGGGCATCGCCTCTGGGCGCCAGCTGCGCGTCCGGGACTATGGTGAGGCGGGGTACCGAGGTGAGTCCTCCGGTGACTTGCTGGTAACCGTGGCAATCGAGGAGCATGACCGTTTCCAGCGCTCGGGTGATGATCTCATTTGCGATATCAGCGTCTCAATCGCTCAAGCGGCGCTTGGCTGTACCATCGAGGTTGCCGGCATCATGCCCGATGAGACGATCGCCTTCACGGTCCCCGCGGGAACGCAGTACGGCGATTCGGTTGAAGCTCCGGGCATGGGAATGCCTGCCGTTGGAGGCTCCGGCCGCGGACGGGCCATCGCACGGGTCCGCGTCGAGGTTCCGCGCAAGCTCAGCGGCGAGGCGCGCTCGCTGCTCGAACGCTATGCGGATGAGATGGGCGAGGACTACTCTCGCGGTCGCCGCACCATGGGCGACCGTATCCGGGATGCCATCGACGACATCCTCGACTAGCGCAACCTACCAACCTTCACCGCTTCAAGAGAGGGTAACGTGGCCAATCCCTTTGTCTCCGTCATCAACCTCGGTTGCCGTGTGAACCGCGTCGAGTCAGACCATATCGAACGGGAGCTTGAGCGGGAGGGCTTTCGCTTAGTCGAGCCCGACGAGGCCGAACTCATCATCGTCAACACCTGCGCTGTGACTGGCGAGGCGGAATCCAAGACCCGCAAGGCTGTTCGACACGCGCTCAACCGGGCTCGCTCTCCTTGGGTGATAGCTACGGGATGCGCAGCGAACCTGCACCCTGATGCCCTGCGCGAGCTCTCAGAACGCGTGCGGGTCGAATCTTCCAAGGTGAACATCGTTTCCCGTGCGGCGGAGCTTCTCGGACTCACATTCGACGGCAAGGATGCCGGCGTTGGGAGCGCCCGTTTCAGGCAGGCGCGCGTGGGCGTTAAGATCCAAGACGGCTGCAATAACAGGTGCACGTACTGCATAGTATGGAAGGCACGCGGCCCGGAGCGCTCCGTGCCCGTAGATGCCGTGCTCGACCAGGTTCGCGCCGTCGAGAGAGCGGGGCTGCCCGAGGTCGTCCTAACCGGCGTGAACCTTGGTGCCTACGACGGAGCGGGTCCCGGCGACGAGCATGTGGAGATCGACGAGTTGCTCGGCATCATCCTGCGTGAGACCCGGATACCTCAGATCAGGCTCTCGTCTATCGAGCCGATGGACGTGAGCGAGCGCCTTATCGAAGCCATGGCGGCCTCGGAGGGGCGTGTCGCCCCGTACCTCCATCTGCCCCTCCAATCGGGATGCACCCGCACCCTCGAGCGCATGGGCAGGCCGTATACGGGAGAGTCGTTCGAAGACCTTTGCCGAACCATCAGGGAGCGGGTTCCCAACGTATCGCTCTCATGCGATCTGATCGTCGGCTTTCCCGGCGAGAGCGATGCCGACTTCGAAGAGTCCCTCGCGCTCTGCGACCGCGTCGGGTTCTCGCGCATGCACGTGTTCAGGTACAGCCCCCGACCGGGAACAATTGCCTGCGATATGCCCGATCAGGTCGACCCGCGCGTCAAGGAGCAGCGGAGCCGGCAGGCGCGTGAACTCGCTGTCGAGCTTGGTCGCCGAGATGCCCTTTTCCGAATAGGCAGCGTAGAGCGCGTTGTCATAGAGCGCGGCACGCGGGGGACCACGGCGTCGTTCCATGCCATCGACGTGAAGGGTGCCCATGGCTTGGCGCCCGCGCTCGTCGACGTTGCTATCATGGGTATTGAAGAGGGCGGATCCCTTATCGGAGAGCTCAATGAGGGCGGTGCCCTTGGTGCTGTGAAAGGGGCATGATGGACACAGCTAGCGTTAAGCTGGGTATTCCGGACGGGGTTGACGAGGCCCGCATCGTTGGGGGCGGAGATTCGGTTCTTCGCGCGATCGAGGGGCTTACGACCGCGCGCATCGTGGTGCGAGGCGGGCAGGTCTCCATCAAAGGCTCCTCAGAAGAGGTCGAGATCCTCACGAGGCTGTTCACCTATCTCTTTCGAGAGGTGCGCGATGGTGGAGCGCCAACCGAGGACGAAGTCGTGCGCGCGCTGCAGACGCTGCGCGAGAGCGTTATGGACATCTCCGGTTTTCGCGACGATATCCTGCTTACCTTTCGGGGCAAGGCGATCCGCCCTAAAACGGTCGGCCAGAAGCGCTACATCGACGCCATCCGCTCCAACACGGTGACCTTCTGCCTGGGCCCCGCCGGTACCGGTAAGACCTATCTTGCCATGGCGATGGCCGTGGCAGCACTCAAGCGCCATGAGGTGGGCCGCATCGTGCTCACGCGCCCGGTGGTCGAGGCGGGGGAGAACCTGGGCTTTTTGCCCGGAACGCTGCAAGAGAAGATCGACCCCTACGTGCGCCCGCTCTTCGATGCACTCTTCGACATGACCGATATGGAGCGCGGAAACCAGCTCATCGAGGACGGCATCATCGAGATCGCACCGCTCGCCTACATGCGCGGTCGCACGCTGAATGACGCCTTCGTCGTGCTCGACGAGGCGCAGAACACAACTCCCGAGCAGATGAAGATGTTCTTGACGCGACTTGGTTTCAACTCGAAGTTCATCGTTACCGGTGATATGACGCAGCGCGATCTCATGGGTCGCAAAGGCGGCCTAACCGATATCGAGGAGATCCTTGCTGGCGTGCGGGATGTCGCGTTCATTCACCTCGATCGCGCCGACGTGGTGCGCCATGCCCTCGTAGGGCGCATCGTCGAGGCTTATGATGCCTACGACCGAGCACGTGAAGCCTCGGCTTCTTCGCGCAACAGCGACCGCGGGCAAAAGGCGGTGAGGTAGCATGGGCGTCCTGGTATCTTTCGAGGAGGGTGTCGAGCGCCTGCTTGACGCGCGGGAGGTCGAGGAGATCTGCGCAGCGGTCCTTGCCGCAGAGGGCATCGACCGTCCGGTCGAGGTTTCGGTATCGTTCATCGGGGATGAGCAGATGCGCGAGCTCAACGCAACCTGGCGCGGTATCGATGCCCCTACCGATGTCCTCTCATTTGAATGCGATGCGCCGGATGACCCTGGATTACAACCGGATGAGGTGGTAGAACTCGGCGACATCATGCTCGCGCCGATGGTTATCGCTCGTCAGGCTCCTGGGTTCAAGACCACGGCTGTCGATGAATGCCGGCTCATGCTCGTCCACGGCATGTTGCATCTTCTTGGCTATGACCACCTGGTGGAAGACGAGGCGCTCGCGATGGAGGCACGCGAGCTCGAGATTTTGCGTGCTCTCGCGTCGGCGCGCGGTGATGACCCCAGCAGCGTCGTCATCGGCCCCACGACACGTCACGAGGATGAAGGGTAGGGAAGTCCATGATCCCCGGGTCCAACAAGGAGCACCCCACGTTCCTGCGATCGTTCGCTTATGCGTTCGAGGGCTTTAAGACGGCGGTCGCCACAGAGCGCAACATAAAGGTTCAGCTCTGCGTGGGTGCAGCTGCCGTCGTCGCGGGCATCGTCCTTAGGATCGATGCCCTCTCGTGGGTACTCATCACGCTCTGCATAGGGCTCGTGATCTTCGGCGAGCTCGTGAACACTTCGATCGAGGCTATCGTAGACCTCGCCACCCAGGAGCTTCACCCGCTCGCTAAGCGGGCGAAGGATATCGCTGCAGCGAGCGTCTTCACCCTCTCCGTGACGGCTGCCATCGTTGGCCTCATCGTGTTCATCCGTGCATTCACCCTGCTTTAGAGGAGGAAGCTATGACCGATACCATCGAGCACGATCCGTTCGCCGACCTTACCGACGAGGAGCTCGATGCCCTTGTTGAGACCGTCCCTGCGGATGAGCCACTCGAGGCGGGAAGTGCCTTGCGCAGCGGCTTCGTCGCGCTTGTAGGCAGGCCCAACGCCGGTAAATCTACCCTCATGAACGCCTGCATGGGCACGAAGATGGCCATCACCTCTCCGGTGGCGCAGACCACTCGACGCCGTATGTGCGGCGTCGTGCGCCGCGAAGGCCTCCAGATCGTCTTCGTGGATACTCCGGGCATCCATAAGCCTCAGGACTCGCTCGGCAGCGAGCTCAACAAGAGCGCGCTCTCCGAGCTCGATGACGTAGACGTGCTGTGCTTTTTGATCGATGCGTCGAAGCCCGTGGGCAAGGGTGACGCCTGGATCGCCGAGCGCATCGCCAAGAGCTCTGCCAAGCGCATCCTCGTCCTCACCAAGGCAGATCTCGCATCGCCGGAACTCGTTGCCAAGCAGGTCGATGCGGCGCGCGCGCTCATCGATTTCGACGATGTCATCGTGCTCTCGGCGACAGAGGGCTTCAACGTCGATGCGTTCATCGATCTGGTTGCAAGCTACCTGCCAGAAGGCCCCGAATGGTTCCCTGAGGGCATGGCGACCGACATACCCGATGAGACCGTCGTCGCGGAGTTCGTGCGTGAGAAGGTGCTTCTGCGCACGCGCGAGGAGGTGCCGCACTCCGTTGGCGTCGTCTGCGACGAGTTCGAGCGCAAGCGCGGCCTGCTTAGGCTCCACTGCACCATCTACGTCGAGCGCGACGGACAGAAAGGGATCATCATCGGCAAGAAGGGTGCGCTGCTCAAGGCAATCGGCATCGATGCTCGGCGCGATCTGGAGCAGATCTTCGGCTGCCGCATCTTCCTCGAGCTCGACGTGCGCGTGCAGAAGAACTGGCGCACCGACGTGCGCGAGATCAGGCGCTTGGGCTACAGCGCCGATGACTAGAGCCGGGATACTGTATCGTTGGGCACTTTAGGGGAATGAGCGGGTTGCGTGGCGGCAAGTAGGACTTATCGCACGAGGGCGATCGTTCTCAGTAAGACGAAGCTCAAGGAGACCGACCTCATCTACACGCTGCTCGACGAGGGAGGGCGCGAGGTGCGTGCGGTCGGCAAGGGCGCGCGCAAGCCTGGAAGCCGGCTTGCCGCCCGGTGCGAGATCGGCTGCGAGGTCGATCTGCTCCTTGCTCGGGGCAGGTCGCTCGATGTGATCGCTGAAGCGCGGCTGCTTGCAGCCCCGCTTGGCTCCGCGCCTACCTTGGAGCTCCTTTCAGCTACGAGCGCGATAGCAGATGTATGCCGCGCCTGCATCTTCGAGGATGCCGAGGATCCCTTCGTGTTCGCGATCACGGCGCGCACTCTCGAGGTGCTCGGCGGCATGGGAGGCGAGCAGGACGGCCCGCACCAGGACCTCCTCGTGGCGGCATACATCATGAAGCTTCTCGCGCATGTCGGTTACCGGCCCGATTACCGCGGGTGCGTGTTCTGTGGAGACGCTGACGTCACGTACTTCTCAGCCACCGCGGGCGGGCTGCTTTGCGCCTCCTGTGCGTCGAGCGTCGCCGGTGCCGAGGCGGTCGATGCTACGGTCGTCGGTTGGCTGCGCTCGCTCATGACGCTCAAACTCGACGAGCTCGCTGCTGCCCCCATCGAGCCTATGACGGCGACCTTCCTACTCGCGCTCGCGCATGTATGGGCCGCAACGCACCTCGACGTGCGCCTGCGCGGCCTCGAGTTCATGCTCGGCGTGTAGATATCCTGCACGGAGTCCACGTGCAGCCGATGCCTTGGTCTAGCCATGCAACTTGTGCAGGTTACGAGGATATTCCGAGTTGTGGTACCATATCGAGCTGTTGGTTTACCCGCACTTGGCGGCTCGCTGCACCGGCGGCCCCCCAGTGCCGGGCGGATACGAGAGAAAGGTGTTGACATGACCGTATCCAAGGAGCGCAAGGCGGAGCTCACCGTCGAGTTCGGCAAGAACGCCCAGGACACCGGCAACCCCAAGGTCCAGGTTGCCATCGCCACCGAGCGCATCCGCGAGCTCACCGAGCACATGAAGACCCACCCGAAGGACTTCCACACCCGTCGCGGTCTTCTCATGATCGTCGGTCGCCGTCGTCGTCTTCTGTCCTACATCAAGAAGAACGACATCGTCGAGTACCGTGAACTCATCGCGAAGCTCGGCATCCGCGACAACATCCAGTAGGTTGTGCATGTAGGAGCCCCGCGATGGGGCTCCTTTTCATGTGAGGACCGAAAGATCGGTCCTACACCGCCCGGCTGGGATCGCCGGGCACGATGAAGCCCGTACACAACGGGGTGTACGGAGATGAAGGAGAGAAATGTCACTCGTAAGCAGAACGTTCGAGCTGTACGGCAAGACCTATACGCTCGAGGCGGGCGAGCTCGCCAAGCAGGCAACCGGGGCTACCCTTGTCAAGCAGGGCGATACCACCGCGCTCGTGACCGTCGTCGTGAGCAAGGAGCGCAAGAACTACGACTTCTTCCCGCTCACGGTCGATTTCAACGAGAAAATGTATGCTGCCGGGCGCATCCCGGGCGGCTATCTTAAGCGCGAGGGTCGTCCGTCTGAGAAGGCAACGCTTACCGCTCGCATGATCGACCGCCCCATCCGCCCGAGCTTCCCGGATGGTTTCCGCAACGAGGTTCAGATCGTTGCCACCTCGCTCGTGGCCGACCAGAAGAACCCCATCGATGTGATCTGCACGATGGGCGCCTCGCTTGCGCTCACCCTCGGCGGCGTGCCCTTCGAGGGGCCGCTGGCCTGCGTGCGCATCGGGCGCGATAAGGAGACGGGCGAGTTCATCGTCAACCCCACCTATGAGGAGCGCGAGAACTCCGATCTCGATCTCGAACTCGCCGGCACGAGGGACTTTATCTCCATGGTCGAGGCGGGTGCCGAGGAGGTCTCGGAGGACGACATGCTCGCCGCCATGCGCTTCGGCCAGGAGGCGATCGGTGCTTTCTGCGACGCTCAGCTCGCCTTCGTCGAGGAATGGGAGCGCGTGAACGGCCCCATCCAGCCCAAGGAGTACGAGCTCGACCAGCCCGTGCCCGAGGTGGAGGAGCGCATCTTCGCTCATTACGACGAGATGTACGCCGCCCTCTCTGATGCTGACAAGCTGTCCCGTATCGCTCACGTCGAGGAGCTCAAGGAGCGCATCCGTGCCGAGTTCACCGAGGAGGAGCAGCTCGCTTGGGAGCGCGAGATCCCGGTGAACCTCAAGAAGCTCGAGAAGCGCGCCATGCGCACCATGGTCGTCGAGACCGGCGAGCGCGTCGACGGCCGTGCGGCGAACGAAATCCGTCCCATCATGGTCAAGGACTCCTACCTGCCGCTCGTACACGGTTCCGGCTTGTTCCAGCGCGGCCAGACCCAGGTGCTCTCGGTGCTCTCGCTTGGCATGCTGAGCGAGGGGCAGCGCCTCGACACCATCGAGCCGGTCGACGGGAAGCGCTACATGCACCAGTACAACTTCCCGCCGTTCTGCACCGGCGAGACCGGTCGCATCGGTGCTCCCAAGCGCCGCGAGATCGGCCATGGCAACCTCGCTGAGCGCGCCCTGCTTCCGGTGCTTCCTGACGAGAGCGAGTTCCCCTACGCCATCCGCGTGGTCTCCGAGGTCATGGAGTCCAACGGCTCCTCTTCGATGGCTTCCACCTGCGCGAGCTGCTTGGCGCTCATGGACGGCGGCGTTCCCATCAAGCGTCCCGTCTCCGGTATCGCCATGGGTCTCATCCAGGAAGAGGGCAAGACCGTCGTCCTCTCCGACATCCAGGGCATCGAGGACTTCCTTGGCGATATGGACTTCAAGGTGACCGGCACCGAGCGCGGTATCACGGCCCTCCAGATGGATAACAAGGCCACCGGTCTCACGTTCGACATCCTTGCCCAGGCGCTCCAGCAGGCCAAGGAGGGCCGCGCCTTTATCTTGGGCAAGATGCTCGACGTCATCCCCGAGCCCCGCGCCGAGCTTCGCTCCACGGCGCCTCAGATCCAGACCATCATGGTTCCTGTTGACAAGATCCGCGACATCATCGGCAAGGGTGGCGAGACGATTCGCGGCATCCAGGACGAGACCGGTACGACCATCAACGTCGAGCAGGATGGTTCCGTGGTCGTGGGCGGCGTCGGCGACTCCGTTGCCGATGCGCTCGCCCAGATCAAGGAGATCATCCGCGAGCCGGAGGTCGGCGAGGTCTACGATGGCACCGTCGTCACCATCAAGGAGTTCGGTGCATTCGTGCGCCTCTTCGGCGAGAAGGACGGCCTGCTGCACATCTCCCGCGTTGCCGAGGGTCGCGTCGATCGCGTCGAGGACGTGCTCAACATCGGCGATGCTGTGAAGGTCAAGGTCATCGAGATCGATGACAAGGGTAAGATCTCCCTCGACCGCCTCGACAAGCCCCAGGCACCCGAAGGGTCGGGTCATAGCGAGGGCGAGGGCCGTCAGCGCCGCGAGTCGCGTGACCGCCAGGGTCGAGGCCACGGTGACCGCCCGCGTCGCCGTCCCGGTGATAACGGGAGCCGTGCCCCCCGCCGCCATCACGAGGGCTAAGGCGTATACTTTCTCCTAAGGGAGCATGCTGGAAGGCGTACAGGGCAAGCACCTGTACGCCTTCTTGCTTTTCACTTGGGGGGGACATGACGCCGAAGCGTATCGGATGGATTGATGCCGCAAAGGGCATAGCGATCATCGCGGTCGTTATCTACCATACCGATAGCGCTCCTGCGATTCTCCATTCCTTGATGGGTTCGTTTCAGATTCCGCTGTTTTTCTTTTTAGCGGGCTATACCTTCCACGCGCGTCCAGTAGGGGAGACGGCGCGTCGATCGGCTCCACAGTTACTCTGCCCTTGGGTTCTTCTTTCCCTATATGCCTCTTTGGCCAATAATCTTTGGGAAGGGGATGGGTCGCCACTATTGTTGGGTTCAACTGTGCTGCGAGCGTTAGTTCTCAACGTGAGCTACAGCGTGACGGGGATTCCCATAGTGGGTCCGGCTTGGTTTTTGCTTGATCTATTCTGTGCGCGTCTTATGCTTGCTTTTGTGCTCGCGCGTTTGAATCATGAGAGGAGGCTCACGCTAAGTCTCCTTGTTATTGGGATTCTAGCGGGAATAACCTCGATAGCTCTCTCGATCTATTGCCCGGTCTGCCTTCCTCTGAACCTGCCTGCAGCGCTCATGGGGTTCTTCTTCATGTCATGTGGATATGCGGCACACGAGGGAGGATGCTTAACCCTTGAGCATCAGACCGTTAGCGTTGCTTTGCGGTTCGCTATGGCTTTGATCGTGTGGGCTGTTTGCATGGGTGTGTCCGAGATGGACTTGGGCTACGGATACTACCGTGGGCTAGCCTTAGCTGGCCCAGTGGGGTCCCTTGCCGCCATAGGAGCGATCAGCATGTTCTGTATGTATATCGAACGGGAATTTCCTAAACTCACGCGCAGCCTCGAGTCTTGTGGCCGCCGTTCGATGACTGTCTACTGCATCCATTCCGTTGAGATCGTCGCCCCATGGTATGTGCTTGATTCGGTTGCGACCCTGCCTTTCGGATGGGTCGCCGTGGTGGTGTTTAGGCTTGCGCTAGATGTTGGGCTCGCTTTGGCTTTGTAGGTCCTTTTGCGCATCGCGATCCGCCTCTTCCGTTATTCCTGTGGTAACGGTGAGCTCGGTGGGGCATTCACCAAACTCTGGATAAAATACCTATACCTATGGCTAATCTACATGTTTCACGGATGCGTTGGAGCGCATCTTCGTGTTTGCATCGCTATTCCAGCTTGAAAGGAGCTTATCCTACATGGCAAAGAAAACCCCACCGCTGAGGGTCATCCCGCTGGGAGGCCTTGACGGCATCGGCAAGAACATGACCGCAATCGAGTGCGGCCCTGATATGGTGCTCATCGATGCAGGCCTCATGTTCCCCGACGACTCCCAACCCGGCATCGACCTGGTGCTGCCTGATTACACCTATGTTCTCGAGAACGAGGACAAGCTGCGCGGCATCATCGTCACGCATGGTCACGAGGACCATACCGGAGCCTTACCGTACCTGCTGCAGGACCTCAACAACAAGGTGCCCATCTTCTCCAGCAAGCTCACACTCGGCTTCATCGAGGGCAAGCTTGCGGAGTTCCGCATCAAGGCGCCTAAGTTCCGCGAGGTCAAGAGCGGTTCGCATATCAACCTTGGTGGGATCTCCGTTGATTTCTTCTCGATGACCCATTCCATCCCCGGTGCGCTCGGCGTCTACATCAAGACCACGCAGGGAACGATCATGCATACGGGCGACTTCAAGCTCGATCAGACGCCCATCGACGGGGTCACGCCCGATTATGCCGCTATCTCGCGTTTTGCCAAGCAGGGAGTCGACCTCCTGCTTTCCGACTCAACTAACGCGACCGTTCCCGGCTTCACTAAATCCGAGGCAGAGGTTGGGCCCACGCTGAATGACGTCATCAAGAACGCACCCGGCCGCGTGTTCGTCGCCTCGTTCTCGAGCCATATTCACCGACTGCAGCAGATCTGCGATGCCGCGAAGCGTTGCGGGCGCAAGATCGTCGTCACGGGCCGCTCCATGCTCACCAATACGCGCGTGGCACGCGAACTCGGCTATCTCAAGATCGACGAGCAGGACATCATCGATGCTTACGAGGTGAACGGCATCCCCGACGACCGCATCGTGGTCATGTGCACCGGCTCCCAGGGAGAGCCGCTCTCCGCGCTATCGCGCATGGCGAACGGCGAGCACAAGACGCTTTCCATCCATGCGGGCGATACGGTGATCATCTCGGCGACGCCGGTTCCCGGCAACGAGAAGGCGGTACAGCAGGTCATCAACAGCCTCGCGAAGCTTGAGTGCACGGTGGTCGACAAGTCCACCAAGCTCGTTCATGTCTCGGGCCATGGCAGCCAGGAGGAGCTCAAGCTCATGCTCACCATGGCGAAGCCGACCTACTTCATGCCGGTCCATGGCGAGGCAGTGCACCTGCGCGCGCACGCCAACCTCGCTCGCAAGGTCGGCATTGCCGATGACCATATCTTCCTTCTCGACAACGGTGATACGCTCGAGATGCGCGGCGGCATCGTGCGCCGCGGTCCGGCGGTCGAGTCCGGCGTGGTCTACGTCGATGGCTTGCGCATCGGTGACACCGATCCGATCGTGCTGCGCGATCGCCAGAAGCTTGCGAACGACGGCATGGTGACGGTCGTCGCCACCGTCTCGCTCAAGCGCAAGAAGATCGATGCCGTCGAGCTCTCCAGCCGCGGCGTCTCCTTCAACATCGACGAGGAGTTCAGCTCGGATGCCGCCGCTGCCGTCATGAAGGCCATCGAGAAGGGCAAGTTCGACTATACCCGCAACGGCACCGGTGCGCTGAACAAGGCTGTTCGCGACTCGATCTCCAACTTCATCTGGAACCGCACCCGCACCCGTCCCATGATCATCCCTGTGGTAATGGAGGTGTAGGGTGGCAGCTCGTCGAGGAACAACTCAGACGGGCTCGAAGCCCCAAGCGCGCGCGAACAAGGGTGCGGGCGCCAAGAAGGCCGCTGCCCACCTGAGGGCGAACGCCAATGCCGCCGAGGATGTCCCGGTCGAGCCGCTCATGACCGCCTCAACGGCTCACGACATCGTTGGCGTCTTGCTTGCGGTCTTCGCCGTTGCATCGCTCATCGCCGTCGTTGCCCCTGCCTCGGCGCCGCTTACCGCTGCGCTCGCTGACTTCTACCACTTGGGTTTCGGTTTAGGCGGATACATTCTTCCGCTTGCATTGCTGCTCGCTGCGGCGCTGTTCTTCGTCCATGCCGAGCAGCTGCTCAAGGTGCGCACGGTGGCAGGGTCGCTTCTCATCTTCCTTGCCCTCATTGCGTTCTTCACCCTGGTGGGCACGCCCGAGCAGATGGTGCTCGGTGTCACCGTCGGTGATGCCGAGCTCGTCCGTGCCGGCGGCTACGTCGGGTTCTGGATAGCATCGGTGCTCACCGCCGGTCTTGGCAAGGTCATTTCTGGAGTCGTCCTCATCGGAGTGATCGTTGCCGGTGCGGTGATCATCGGTTTCTCGATCTCGGGTTTCGCCGAGGCGCTTCGCGAGCGCGTGGATCGTCTGCGCGACCGCCGGTATGTTGCGGTTAACGAACGGCCTTGGGGCGATGAAGATCCCTATGGCCGCGATAATGCTGCGGAGGCCGCTCCGCGTCGTCGTGCGCAGGCGCCTGAACCTCGCCAGGCGGAGCTTCTTGACGAGAACGGTGATGCCCCAACGAGCTATCTCGGCGACCGTGCTAAGACCACGCTGCTAGCTGACGAACCTGATGATGCAGACGAGGACCCGTTCGTCGATCTTTCGTCGCAGTTGGCTGCCGAGCAAGCCAAGACGACCCTCATTCCCATCGAGGATCGCTATGTCGATACCGTAGAGGGTGCAGATGGCTCTGCTCCCATGAAGAACGATCCGGGGTCCAAACCGTCCTCTGATGGTTACCCAGCTCATGACGGCGAATCGCTGCGGGGCCATGACGCTGATGCCCAACACGGATCGAACGATCCCTGTGAGAACGCAATCTCTGCAGGGGTCAAATCATCTGCTGCCGAGGCCGCTGCCCCTGCTATTCCTGCGTTCCTCTTGAACCCCCGTTCGAGTACGCATGCTCAAGAAGACGGGGCGACCAAGCTTGATAAGGGGGATGCGGGCGTTCAGGACTCCGCTTCGGATGCCACGGTTGGGAATGACCGCCACCAACGTCCCACTGCGGCGTCCTCAGGGGAGGGCAGCGCGGCTGAGCAGGATGCCGAGGAAGGCGCTCGCGTTCTGCCACCGCTTTCCATGCTCAGGCACAATCCAAATTCTGCCAGCTCGGCATCTTCAGAAAAGGAGCTTCGCCAGACAGCGGAGTCGCTTCAATCGACGCTGCAGGAGTTTGGCTTGCATTCGCGTGTCGTTGGCTGGATCAGCGGCCCTACAGTCACGACATTCAAGGTGCAGCCTGGCGAAGGCGAGCGCGTGAGCCGAATCTCGAATCTCGAGGACGACATCGCCCTTTCCCTTGCTGCGCAGTCGGTCCGTATCTTCGCCCCCATCCCCGGTACGTCGCTCGTGGGAATCGAGATCCCGAACCGCAAGCGTCAGAACGTGAATCTGGGGGATGTGCTTCCTTACGTGCAGGGGGGTCCGCTCGAGCTCGCGATCGGTCGCGATGCCGAGGGTGCGCCCATCGTAGCGGACCTTGCCAAGATGCCGCATCTTCTCATCGCAGGTACCACGGGCTCCGGTAAGTCCGTCATGATCAACTCCATCGTCATGGCGTTGCTCATGCGCTCCTATCCGGAGGACGTGCGCCTCATCATGGTCGACCCCAAGCGCGTCGAGCTGGCGGGATACAACGGGCTTCCCCACTTGTACGTACCTGTGGTTACGGAGCCCAAGCAAGCTGCTAGCGCGCTTCAATGGGCGGTATCCGAGATGGAGCGGCGCCTCAAGATCTTTGAGCGCGTGGGCGTTCGAAAGATCTCGACCTTTAACGAGAAGCAGGCTGCGGGTGCTTTCGAGCAGTACGATAACCCGCCCCAGAAGATGCCGTACCTGGTTATCATCATCGATGAGCTTTCCGACCTCATGATGGTCGCCGGCAAGGATGTCGAGGCATCGATCGTTCGCATCGCTCAGCTTGGCCGTGCAGCGGGTATCCACCTCATCGTCGCAACCCAGCGTCCGAGTTCGAATGTCGTCACGGGCCTTATCAAGGCCAACATCACGAACCGCATCGCCTTCAACGTAGCGACCGGCATTGACTCGCGCGTCATCATCGACCAGATGGGCGCCGAGAAGCTCACTGGCTACGGCGACATGCTGTTCAGCAAGGTTGATTGGGGCAAGCCTAAGCGAATTCAAGGCTGCTTCGTCTCCGATGACGAGATCGCCCAGGTGACCGAGTTCGTGAAGTCGCAAGGAGAGGCGGAGTACCACGAGGAGATCCTCTCGGCTGTCGCTCCCGCAACCATGTCGGCTGGTGGAGGCGGATCGGCGGGCCCATCCGATGACGACCCCCTCATCTGGGAGGCCGCCCGCCTGGTGGTCGAGTCCGGGCTCGGGTCTACTTCTGGGCTCCAGCGTCGCTTGAAAGTCGGCTACGCCCGTGCTGGCCGCATCATGGACATGCTCGAAGAAAAGGGCGTCGTCGGCCCTCCAGATGGATCTAAGCCGCGTGAGGTCCTCCTCGATGAAGAGGGGTTGGCCGAGCTCGAAGCTGTGGAGGCCCGTATGGCCGATGACAGCGAGTTTGGAGGCTTCTGATGGCCGCGCGATTCGGTGATATGCTGCTTGAGCGGCGTCGTCAGAGAGGTATGTCGATACAGCAGGTCGCCAATACCATCAAGATCCGCCCGCAGATCATTGAATACTTTGAGCAGGGTAACTTTGCAGCTATGCCTCCGCGCGGTTACGCGCAAGGGATGATTGCAAGCTATGCACGCTTCCTCGGCTTGAACCCGAGGACCGTCGTCGCTGCCTATTTTGAGGATTTAGACATCTATGAGCGCGAGACATCGCGTTCAGGCGGACAGTATCAGGACGCTGCCGGCATGGTTTCCGCTCGGTCGGAGAATCCCACGGGCAGGTTCATGATGCTAGATGGAGGCTCGCGTTTCGCGCAGAGGCCTCCGCAAGCCGGTTATGTGCCAGAATCCCGTTCAGGCCACGAGCCTATCCGCGTTACCAACAACCCTTACCAGCGAAGGCTTATCGGTAGCTCTGGCAGGGAGCAATCCCAGCTGCCATATGGAGATGTTTATCGGCCTCAAAGGCGGAGTCCTCGCCCGGAGTCTGATCCTCGTGCACGATCGCGCAGCGGGACGGATGCCTACCGGTCGCCGTTCGACGGAAGGCGGTCTCTCCCTGAGGCAGGGCGTGGCCAAAGCGCCTATGGTTCGCGTCCAGCATCTAGCGGTGCTCGTTCTTCATATCGGGCTCGCCAGAGCGGAGATGAGCTGAGAAGGCGTTCTTCAGGGGTGCGACGCGACGTCTACCAGCGGCAGGGGAGCCGGCGTGCCGAACCCCCTCGCGGCAACCAACCGCGCTCGCGCGGTAACGACGGACGGCGGGGTCAGCGAGGCGGGAGCTCCTCTGTGATCGCCGGCCTCGATCCAAGGATCATCCTCGGTGCCGTGGGCATCGTGGTTGTTCTTTTGCTAATTGTGACCTTGCTGTTCGTACGTAGCTGCTCGGTTCATGAAACGGAAAACGAGCCCGCCTCCTCTACGTCGGAATCGGTTGAGGCTGTATCTTCTGTAGAACCCGAGAGCTCGACTGCGGATAGCGCTTCTAGCCCAGAGACACCTGTGACCGATGAGGCCAAAAGCCCGGTCACCGAAGTCGAGGATACCGTCATCGCGGTTCACGTGGATGATGGAGACTCATCGTGGGTGGAGATAAAGCTCGACGGCGCATCGGTCTTCGCCGACAACGTGGTGGGGCCCTTTGACCGGGAGTTCACAGTCGAGCAGTCCATAGAGATCACCGTTACCAACCCAGCTGACGTAGATGTGACGCGCAATGGCGAGGCTGTAAGCTGGGACACCCGTACAACAGGCGTTGCTCGCGTCACCATAACCGCGCCGCAGCCCGTTACGACTCCCGCCACCACTGATGACGGTGATGCATCTGAAAGCGACTCGGCGAACGCCGCCCAATAGCCAATTCAGCCTAGGAGGATAAGATGGCAAAAGATTCCAGCTTCGACGTCGTTTCTCAAATCGACATGCAAGAGGTCGATAACGCCTACCAGCAAACGGTTCGCGAGATTTCACAGCGCTACGATCTGAAGGACTCAGGTTCGACCGTCACGCTGTCTAAACCCGAGCGCACCATCACCATCTCCGCGCCCGCTGATTTTGTGGCGCGCCAAATCACCGATGTGCTCAATTCCAAGCTCATCAAGCGTGGCGTCGACATCAAGGCCGTGCGTTGGGACGCTCCGCAGGCTGCCTCTGGTGGAACGGTGCGCGTCATCGGCCACCTGATCGACGGCATCGATCAAGAGACCGCCAAGAAGATCAACAAGGACATCAAGGCCCTGAAGCTCAAGGCAAAAGTCACGATCGAATCCGATAAGCTCCGTGTGACGAGCGCTTCTAAGGACACCCTGCAAGAGGTGATTGCCTTCCTGCGCGATCAGGACTACGGCCAACCCCTCCAGTTCACCAACTATCGCTAGGCTCTCACGGTATCGAAAGGAATCCCAATGCCCGCTATGGGGTCAATCCTCTACATCACGCTTGGTTGCGCTAAGAACGAGGTCGACACCGATCGCATGCGCTCGCTGCTCACGGCTGCAGGTTACGACGAGGCCGCGTCTGTCGAGGAGTGCGACGCCGTCATCATCAACACCTGCTCGTTCCTCGCATCCGCAACCTCTGAGAGCATCGAATGCACGCTTGAGCTCGCCGACGAGGTTCAAGCGGGCGTTCGTCAGGCGCCGATCGTTATGTGCGGCTGCGTTCCTTCTCGCTACGGTGACGATCTTCCATCCGAGCTTCCTGAGGTCGCGCGGTTCGTTCGCACCGACGAGGAGGACGGTATCGTTGCCGTGATCGATGGCCTGCTGGGTATCGAGCGCCATGTCCCCGCCCACGTTCCTCACGTTATGCGTACGGTCGAGAGCGCCGTTGCCTACCTCAAGATCTCCGATGGTTGCGATCGCTTCTGCAGCTTTTGCGCAATTCCATACATTCGCGGGCGGTATCATTCGCGCTCTGCGGAGCGCATCATCGCCGAAGCGCGCGAACTCGTTGCCGGCGGTGTCCGCGAGCTTGTTTTGATCGGTCAGGATACAGGCGTATGGGGCTGCGACTTTGACGAGAGCGCGGATGGGCCGCGCAACCTTGCTGGCCTCCTCGTCGCCCTCGCCGAGGCTCTTCGGCCGGAGCATGTTTGGATTCGCGTCCTGTACCTTCAGCCTGAAGGCATGACCGACGAGCTCGTCGCTGCCATCCGCGATACTCCTGAGGTGCTGCCCTACATCGATATACCTGTTCAGCATTGTGACGCGCGCGTTCTTAAGGCTATGAACCGCAGCGGCTCCGAGCAGGAGCTCGATGAGCTCTTTGCGCGACTCAGGACAGAGATTCCCGGCATGATTCTGCGTACCACCTATCTCGTTGGCTTCCCTGGCGAGACCGAGGATGAGCACGAGCGCATGATGGCCTTCCTCGATAGGAACGGGTTCGATTACACCAGCGTGTTCTCCTATTCGCGTGAGGACGGCACGCGAGCCGCTAGGATGAGCGAGCAAATCGATGAAGACGTCAAGCTCGAGCGCACGCAATCGGCCATGGATCTTGCAGAGTCCCTTGGTTTCGCCGCAACGGCTCAGCATGTGGGAACCACGGCCGAGGTCATCGTCGACGGCATCGAAGAGACCGATGATGGCCCCGAGCTGATCGGCCATGCTTGGTTCCAGGCCCCTGATTGTGACGGTGCGGTGCATCTCGATGCTACCGAGGCTTCCGTTGGTGATATCGTACAAGTAGAATTCACCGATAGCTTCTGCTACGAGCTTGTCGGCCATGTCATTGATTGCGAGGAAAAATAGATGGCTACTTCATCGGGAGCGTCATCGCAAGGCGCTACGAGCGTGTGGACGCCTGCAAACATCGTCACGTGTGTGCGCATCGTCTTCATCCCCATCTTCATGGTGCTTGCCGAGCTCTCTTGCGTGGTATCTGGTGCGGTCTATCTTCCGGTTCCAACAATCGCCGCCTGCGCCCTTTACATTTTGCTGAGCCTTACCGATAAGCTCGATGGCTACCTGGCACGGTCCCGCCATGAGATCACGGATTTCGGAAAGTTCCTCGATCCGATTGCTGACAAGCTGCTCGTGTTCTCCGCCTTGCTCATCCTGCTCGAGCAGGGGCTGGTGAGCGTCTGGGTCGTGTTCATCATTCTGTTCCGTGAGTTCCTGGTAAGCGCGCTGCGTATGGTTGCCGGTGCTCAAGGTGTCGTCATCGCAGCAGATAAGCTTGGGAAATGGAAGACGGCGGTCACCATGGTGTCGCTATGCGGGTACTTCGTCTCCTTCTCGGCAGCCTCTATCGGTTTTGTATACGAGGCGGCCTGGTTGCTCATCGTCTCCGGCGCTTTGATGATCGCCGCCGTTATCCTCACGGTGATCTCGGGCGTACAGTATTTCTGGAATGGGCGCTCGGTCATCTTCTCCTAGGAGCGATCATGGTCACGGCAAATAGCGACTCTTCTGAACGCATCGCTTTTGAACTCGTAGAACTATGTGCCAAGTGCGGTTTGACAGTCGGTTGCGCCGAATCATGTACAGCCGGCCTTGTCGCATCAAGCATCGCCGATGTTCCCGGTGCATCTCAGGTTCTTCAAGGCGGAGTTGTGAGCTATACCGAAGCGGTGAAGCATAGCATGCTCGACGTTTCGCTTGAAACGCTTGAGACTGTTGGTGCCGTTTCCGAGAAGTGTGCTTGTGAGATGGCATCTGGCGCGCGCGAGGCGCTGGATTGCGATATTGCGGTGAGCGTAACGGGCTTCGCAGGACCTGGCGGCGGTACAGCTGATAATCCGGTTGGCACGGTGTACATCGGCATTGCGACCGAGAACCTTCTGTTCGCAAAGCGGTTCCTGTTTTCCGGAGAGCGCGCTGCCGTTCGACACGCTGCCTGCGAAGCCGCATTAAGGGCGCTTCTTGACGCTGCTCAGGAATCGTAGCATAGCCTGTCAAGATTTCGTGATCTTTTGTATCGCCTTGAGCCCCTGAGGATTCTGCTTGCACCTTGTGAACAACTCAATGGATGGGCACTGACGCATACCAAGCCATCTACCTCGTGAATTGGCGATGACGTAGATGCAGCACGCCTCTTGTAAGGTTTTGGTGAGGGGTTCGTTGGAATGTTGAAGGATTCACCCTAGCCTCTGCTGCCAATTTGTTTGAACACGCCGCTATCATTCAATTCAGATATCTTGACCGCGAACAGCTGTTCGTATAGGATAGCGATAACGATACGCAAGGAGGAATCCATGGCTAAAAGCTCCGGTTCGGTACGCCAGGTGCATGAGCGCACCTATGGCGAAGAACGTGATAAGATGATCGACCTCACTAAGGCCGAGATCGAGAAGAAATTTGGAACCGGTTCGATCATGCGGTTTGGTGACGGTGGTCCCGACCTCGAGATCGAGGCTATTCCGACCGGAGCACTCTCGCTCGATGCAGCTCTCGGCATCGGGGGCGTTCCTCGTGGCCGTATCATAGAGATCTATGGTCCTGAATCTTCGGGTAAGACAACGCTCTCTTTGGAAATCCTCGCTGAGGCCCAAGCTGCCGGCGGCGTCGTTGCTTTCATAGACGCTGAGCACGCCCTTGACCCTACCTATGCTGCGCGCATCGGCGTAGATATCGATGAAGTCCTTATCTCGCAGCCTGATACCGGCGAACAGGCGCTCGAGATCTGCGACATGCTCGTTCGCTCCGGTGCGATCGATGCCGTTGTCATCGACTCTGTCGCTGCGCTCGTTCCTCGCGCTGAAATCGAGGGCGAGATCGGCGATAGCTCCGTTGGCTTGCAGGCCCGCCTCATGAGCCAAGCCCTTCGCAAACTGGCTGGCTCCCTTGCAAAATCCAACACGACCTGCATTTTCATTAACCAGCTTCGTGAAAAAATCGGCGTGATGTTCGGTAATCCCGAAACGACGCCGGGTGGCCGTGCTCTCAAGTTCTTCTCTACCGTGCGTATCGAGATCAGGCGTATCGAGAGCCTAAAGAACGGCCAGGATATCATCGGCAACCGCGTTCGCTGCAAGGTTGTCAAGAACAAGGTCGCCGCACCCTTCCGTACTGCTGAGTTCGATATCATGTACGGCACGGGCATCTCTAAAGAGGGCTCTATTCTCGATATGGCCGTCGATTTCAACATCGTCAAGAAATCGGGTGCATGGTACACCTACGAGTCTGAGCGTCTAGGCCAGGGTCGCGAGGCGGCCAAGGAATTCTTGCGTAAGAATCCCGAGCTCTCCGATGAGATCGAGCATAAGGTTCGCGTTGCTTGCGGACTCGATTTCTCCGACGAGGCCACCGGCGAGGCAGTTGAGGAACCCGCAGAGGCTGCATCCAAGAACTAGCTTCTGGGTGTTGGTGATACGTGAGCAGCGAAATACTTGTTAGAGACATAGAGTTCGAGTTCCCGTCCCGTGGGTCGTCCAGCTTCAGTGCGATGAGTCGCAAAAAGCCGCGTGCGAGAGTTCGCTTCAAGCTGGAGGACGGTCAGTTCCGCGACCGTTGGGTGCCCGTCCGTGTTGCGAGGCTCTTTAACAAGAGTCTCCCTGAGGAGGGGTCCTCACTTCAAGAAGCTATGTCGACTTTGTCCAAGCTAGAAGAACAGCAATGCTTCGCCGTGCTCACAGAGATGCTTTCCCGGCGAGATCACTCCGTTCACGAAGCGCGTGAAAAGCTGCTCCTCACTGGTTTCAAGCCGGGTTCGGTAGACCTGGCGATCGCAAAGGCGGAGAGCCTTCGCTATCTCGATGACGCACGCTTTACCGAGGCGTTCATAGAGGAGCGAGTCAGGCGCGGCTGGGGGAGACGCAAGGTTGAGCTCGAGTTGTCGCGCCGCGGGGTCGATCCCTCTCTTGTGGAGGGGTGGCCCGAGCGCTTCTTCAGTCATGATAGCGATCTGGAACGAGCGCTCGCGGCGCTATCAAAGAAGTCGATACCAACGCAGAACGGATATCAAAAGTTCATCAGGCATCTCATGGGGAAGGGCTTCTCCTATGATGTGGCCTCAGAAGCTGCAAAGCGACGCGTGTCTGACGCAGCTGATGGCTCATCGGGGATCTTGTAGTCCATCGGTGTTTCCGTGCGAACTCACTGGTGCATTAATTGACATGCCCCTTGCATACTCGTAGGATGAAAGGGTCATTTGTAATGAGATGTACACTCATCTTTGATGAGGTCCATTTTTGATAGTTCAACTTCATAATGGGTGTCCATACCGAACAAATGTCAGGTGCACGCTGTGCGCCATTGTCTTGATGCTTAGATATTGAAAGAGGTAGGGCATGGGGATCGTGATTGGCATTGTCGTCGGCGTCCTGGTGGGCGCGGGCATCGCCTTCATCGCCCTGCGCAACGCCAAGCAGGGGAGCCTCCGTGAGGCGGACTCGAAGCTGGAGTCTGCTCGTGCAGAGGCAAGCCAGGTTATTGGCGATGCGCAGCGACAGGCGGAAACCCTCAAGAAGGAAGCGCTTCTCGAGGCTAAAGAAGAGATCATCCAGAATAAGCAGGCCGCCGAGGCTGAGGAGAAGCAGCGCAAGCGCGAGCTTCGAGCTCTCGAGAACCGCGTGATGCAGCGAGAGGAATCTCTTGACCGTAGGAACGACGCCCTCGATAAGCGTGAGCACCAGCTCTCCAGTCAAGCCGGTCAGGTTGAGAAGCGAAGCCGTGAGCTTGAGGCTCTTTATGCCAAGCAAACTGAGGAGCTCGAGCGCATCTCCGAGCTCACGCGCGATGATGCTCATAAGGAGCTTCTTGATAAGGTGCGCGGTGAGGTTACTCACGAAGCGGCGACCATCATCCGTGATTCCGAGCAACGCGTGAAATCCGAGTGCCATAAGACCGCACAGAAGATTATCTCGCTTGCCATCCAACGATGCGCAGCCGATCACACGGCTGAGGTGACCGTTACTTCGGTGCATATTCCCTCTGATGACCTCAAAGGTCGCATCATTGGACGCGAAGGGCGCAACATTCGCACCTTTGAGCAGGTATCCGGTGTCAATCTTGTTATCGATGACACGCCCGAGACCGTCGTCCTCTCCAGTTTCGACCCTGTTCGTCGTGAGACGGCGCGCGTTGCCCTCGAAAACCTCATCGCCGACGGGAGAATCCATCCTGCACGTATCGAAGAGATGTATCAGAAGGCTTCAGACCTCGTTCAGCAACGTGTTCGTGAAGCCGGCGAGCAAGCCGCCTTCGATACGGGCATCCACGATCTCCATCCCGAGATCGTCAAGACGCTCGGTGCATTGAGGTACCGCACCTCGTTTGGCCAGAACGTTCTCAACCACTCGCGCGAGGTTTCCGAGCTTGCCGGCATCATGGCCTCAGAGCTTGGCATCGATCCCGTGCCTGCTCGTCGCGCCGGCCTGTTGCACGATCTTGGCAAAGCCATCGACCATGAGGTCGAGGGGCCGCACGCCGTCATCGGCGCCGATCTCGCTCGGCGTTATGGCGAGAAGCCCGCGATCGTGCATGCGATAGAGGCACATCACAACGATGTCGAGCCCTCCTCGATTATCGCTGTTCTAGTTATGGCAGCAGATGCGATCTCCGCTTCGCGTCCGGGCGCTCGTCGCGAGTCCGCTGAAAACTACATCAAGCGTTTGGAGAAGCTCGAAGAGATCGCGAATGCCCATGAGGGTGTCGAGCGTACCTATGCCATGCAAGCGGGGCGTGAGGTCCATGTCATGGTGCAGCCTGATAAGATCTCCGATGCCCAGGCCACGGTCCTTGCTCATGACATCGCGCACCAGATCGAGGACGAGATGGAATATCCTGGCCAGGTCCGCGTCGTCGTCATCCGCGAGAGCCGGGCTGTCGATATCGCGAAGTAGCTCATGGCACGGCAGCAGGAGCTCATCTCTTTCATCGCCTCTATGACAGGCGAAGGTTCCCTTCGGGTGGAAGAGAACCTTGGCGAGGGCTTCGTGCGCCTTCGCGTTGCCGAGGCAGAGCGACGTCAAGCAAAGCACGACATCCAGCATGTCGAGGACATCGTTATCGAGATGCTTCGCAATGCCCGCGATGCTCATGCGACAAAGATCTATGTAGCCACTGCAAAAGAGGAGGGTGTCCGCACCCTCCTCGTCCTCGATAACGGCAACGGCATTCCTGAGGATATGTTCGAGCGTATCTTCGACGCACGCGTCACTTCTAAGCTCGACTCGCTGAAGATGGACCGGTGGGGCGTTCATGGACGAGGGATGGCTCTGTATTCCATTCGCGAGAACACTCAGGAATCCAGCGTCGTCACCTCGGGTGTCGGTTTGGGATCTTCGTTTCGCGTCACGGTTGATTGCGAACGCTTGCCTGAACGCGCAGATCAATCCACGTGGCCGCAAGCTGTTCGTGATGAACAGGGATCTTGGACGTGCGTGCGCGGACCCCATAACATCATACGTGCCGCCTGCGAGTTCGCTTTAGAGGAACGGCATGGCTGCGACGTCTACCTGGGGAGTCCCGCAGAGATCGCCGCGACCCTTTACGCTCATGCTTCCAGCGACCTCGATGCATCTCAGCTGCTCTTTCTCGATGATGAACGCTCGCTTCCCGTTGTCGAACGTCTTGGTTACGCTGCTGACGCGTCTGATATCATGCGCATCTCGGATTCATTGGGCATATCAATTTCCGAGCGCACCGCTCATCGAATTCTCAGCGGGCAGATCAAACCTGTTCGCAGCGTATCCTCGCGGATACTACGCGAGCGCACCAAGCCTTCTGCACCCGCTAAGGTTGATTTATCCCGCGATCGCCGTGGACTTAAGATTTCGCATGACGATCTAGATTCATTCTCTCGTCAGCTTGAGCGCGACTTTGATGAGCTTGCATCAAAGTACTACCTAACTCTCATGAAGGAACCCAGGATCAAGGTTTCCCGTGACTCGATCACGGTTACCTTCGAGGTCGGCAAAGGAGACTAGCGCCTACCGACTTGCCGTGATGCTGACGTTAGGATAAAGTCAAATAGCTGCATATTCGCACTATAATCGCTGGAGAAAACGTACATGGATTATCTGAAGGTATCAAGCAAATCCTCGCCGGCCTCGGTCGCTGGAGCCATCGCCGGTATGGTAAAGGATGGCGTGCCCGTCAATATCCAATGCGTGGGAGCGGGTGCGGTTAACCAGGCAATAAAAGCCATGGCAATAGCACGGGGCTTTCTTATCCCAACTGGTTTCGATATCTCTTGCGCCCCTACGTTTTCCGATATTCTCATCAACGGCGAATCACGCACGGCGATTAGGCTTGCCGTGTTCGTACACCCCCTGTCCTATCAGGGTTCAGAGATCGATGATGTTTCAATAGACAAGATGACGGTGCACTGATATGGATACGCAAGGTATTTCAGACGCGCTTCGCGGAAAGACCTACTTCATTCGCACGTTCGGATGCCAGATGAATCTTCATGATTCTGAGCGGGTGTCCGGGCTGCTAGACTCGCTCGGTTGTTCACTCGTCGGTGATCCAGCCGATGCCGATATCGTAATCTTCATGACATGCTGCGTGCGTGAAGCTGCCGATCAACGGCTCTATGGCCAGTGCAATTCCTGCAAGAGCCTTCCAACCGCTCCATCAGGAAAGCGAGTTATCGCGGTCGGCGGTTGCATTGCGCAGCGTGACGGCGAAGGCCTTTTAACCAATGTCGATAACGTCGATGTCATCTTCGGCACTCATGCTATCGCGCATGTTGGCGAGCTCATCGCCCAGGCGTTTGAGGACTCAGAGCGCCATATCCTTACCGCTGAGGATGAGTCTCTCGCCGCGTTGACCATGCCTTGGCATCGTGAGTACTCCTATCATGCATGGGTGCCCATCATGACGGGTTGCAATAATTTCTGCTCGTATTGCATCGTTCCATATGTTCGCGGACGCGAGAAGAGCCGTTCTATCGAAGAGGTCGTGGACGAGGTAACCGGTTTGGTCAGGGCGGGGGTCCGCGAGGTGACCCTGCTGGGGCAGAATGTTAATTCGTTTGGGCGCGATCGATATGGCGCTCCAAGGTTTGCCGAGTTGCTTCGCAAGGTGGGGGAGACCGGTGTCGAGCGGATTCGCTTCACATCGTCGCATCCCAAGGACCTGCTTCCCGAGACTATCGATGCCATGGCGGAGGTTCCCGCTGTGATGCCGCATCTTCATCTCGCGGTGCAATCCGGTTCGACGCGCATCCTCAAGCTGATGAATAGAAAGTACTCGCGAGAGGATTACCTATCGCTCGTCGATGCGGTGCGCGAGCGGATTCCCGATATCGCCCTTACAACCGACATCATCGTAGGATTCCCTGGTGAGACAGAGGATGATTTTGCCGAGACCCTCTCTCTTGCCGAGGCCGTTGGCTATTCCCAGGCTTTTACCTTCATTTATTCACGAAGGCAGGGTACTCCTGCAGCCGAGATGCCCGATGATACGCCTCGTGAAGTCATCCAGGATCGATTCGATCGACTCGTCAAAGTCATCGAGGATACCGCATTCGCCTTCAATCAGCATGAGCTCCATCAGGTTGTTCCGGTCCTTGTCGAGGGAACTTCGAAGAAGGATTCTTCCGTCCTGCAGGGCAAGAGCCCAAAGAATCAGACCGTTCATGCGCCTCTTCCGGAAGGAGCGCGTATCGATGATTTGGTTGGCAAGATCATTGATGTGCGCGTAGATCGTGCACGGACGTGGTACCTCTCCGGCAGCGTTGTCGGCGCAGCGCGATGACTCCGCTGGTAATCGCCATCGTTGGGCCTACCGCGGTAGGTAAAAGCGCTGTAGCTGACCTCGTTGCGAGGGACTTGGGTTCAGAGGTTGTTTCTGCCGATGCAATGCAAGTCTATCGCGGTATGGATATTGGAACAGCTAAGACACCGGTTGGCGAACGTCTCGTCCCGCTCAATCTCGTCGATATCGTTGATCCCGGCGAGACATATTCTGCCGCGCTTTACCAGCGCGACGCGCGAATCGTTATCGACCGTATGCTATCTGAGGGTAAATCTCCTATCATTTGCGGCGGAACCGGTCTTTATATTCGAGCTGCCCTTGATGAGATGGTCTTTCCCGCCGGCGAGCTGGGCGATAAAACCCGATCCCGCTACGAGACTATTGCAGATGCAGAGGGTCCTGGGGCTGTTTTCTCGCTTCTTCGCGAGCGCGACCCTGCTAGCGCCGCTTGCATACATCCGCATAATGTTCGGAGGGTTATCAGGGCCTTGGAGATGCTGGATGACGGCGTGTCTTATTCTGAGCAACGCGCTGGCTTCTCCAAGCCTCGCGAGCATTATGGTGCCCTCTACTTTGGACTCAGCATGAATCGCGAGCGCCTGTATGCGAGAATCGATAGGCGTGTCGATGCGATGATGGAATGCGGCCTTCTCGATGAGGTCAAGCGATTGTTAAGCGTGGGCGCCGGCCCAGCTCTAACTGCTCGACAGGCAATAGGTTACAAGGAGCTTATTGAAGCCTTTGAGGGCCGTAGCACAATCCCTGATGCAATCGAGACGATTAAGCGTCGTAGCCGCAGGTATGCTAAACGCCAATTATCGTGGTTCAGACGCGACGAGCGCATTGTTTGGCTTGATTTGGACGAGCTGTCGATAGAGGGCGCTGCGCATCATATTCTTTCTTCGGTGGGGGAGTAGATGGGCCGTTTTCCGTTCGTAACCACAGAACTGGAGCCTGAACGAGCTCTTCTGGTAGGTGTAGAGCAGCGTGACCTGCGCTGGCCTGTCGAGAGATCCCTTGATGAACTTGAGCGCTTGGCTGATACTGCTGGAGCTCTTGCGGTTGGCCGCCTAACCCAGCGTCTCGATCGACCAAATCCTCGCTCCTTTATCGGATCAGGCAAGCTCGAGGAGCTGATCGGTCTTGTACATCGGCTTGATATAGATGTCGTCATCTTTGATGATGACCTGACGCCATCTCAGCAAAGCGTTCTTGAGAAAGCTGTCGGCGAACCGGTTAAGATCATTGATCGAACGGCGCTCATCTTAGACATTTTCGGTTTGCACGCACAGACGCGAGAAGGACGCTTGCAGGTTCAGCTCGCTCAGCTGCAGTATCTGCTTCCCCGTTTGCGCGGCATGTGGAGCCACCTTGCTAAAGAGCAGACCCGTGGAGGCATTGGAAGCCGTTTTGGCCAAGGTGAGACGCAGCTCGAGGTCGATCGCAGACTTGTAAGAAATCGAATCGCCGTTGTTAAGCGCGAGCTCAAAGAGGTCGAGAAGCGCCGCGGCGTTCAGTCGAAGGAACGCGTTATCTCACCGGCTTTTAGAGTTGCCCTTGCTGGCTACACAAACGCTGGAAAGTCATCGCTGCTCAATCGGTTGACTGGATCGAACGTCTTAGCGCAGGACAAGCTCTTTGCTACCCTCGATCCGACCACACGAGCTTACCATCTACCAGGTGGCCGCTCAATGACCGTCACCGACACCGTCGGTTTCATCCAGAAGCTACCGCATGGCCTAGTCGATGCATTTAAATCGACTCTGTCAGAAGTACGCGATGCCGATCTACTCCTCAAGGTCGTCGATGCATCTGACTGCAATCTAATTCGGCAGCTTGAGGCTGTTGACCGTGTCCTTGAAGAGATCGGTGCAGATAAAGTTCGCTCATGTATCGTATTGAACAAAGGTGATCTCATCGATGAGCTGGAGCGTCGTGATCTGATTCGCTTGTTCCCGCAGGGCGTCCTTGTTTCTGCTGCGACTGGCGATGGAATAGATGATCTTGTCGGGCGCATTTCTCTTGAGGCGTCTGCTTTGGATACGCTTCTGGATCTAGTTGTCCCCTATAAGGAGGGCAGGCTACTCAGGACGCTCCATGAGTGCGGTACGGTCTTGCAGGAAGAATATACTGAAGATGGGACCCGTATCACCGTCAAGGTTCCTATGCGTTTTGCGAACACGCTCGAGCGCTATCGGGCGCACTGAATCATTTACGAAGCAAATAACCGGGCGATCTCGAAGATCATGATGACGAGAGGCTGATGAGCGAGATAAATGATCAGGCTTCTCGTTCCTATCTTTGCCAATATGGAGCAATGGGTTTCTACCATGAACGCGGGTGGCTCATCATGGAAGGTCTTGCTGAAACTGCTTTGAGCAAATGCGCCAGCGAAATACATAAAGCAATACGGAACTAGTGGATAGTAATCTCCAGAGCTGAATGTCGGCGAGGGGAAGCCTAGCCAAGCGAACCCCTCGACGGGATAACGGCTCAAAGGTATGGAATAAGTTAGGAAGAAGAGCAGCAACGCAACGATGAGGCCGGGTATCGGTGGAATGCTGCGCACCTTCTTTCCAATGAAGGCGTATATCGCTGTACAACCTGCCATGCAGAATAGTATTCCGAAGTTCACAGCCGTATCTACGCTTGCAATCGCTGTCGCTGCGAATACCAGCAAGGCGCAGATGGCATAGCGAATAGAGCGCCGGATATTATTGCGCGAGTATGCCGTCATCCAACCGGCAAGGAGCAAGAAGACCCAGCTTATGGAAGACCGCCAAATGGACTGAATGGTAGGGTTCTCGAACCAGGAGAGATCGAACCCGTATATGTACGCAGCGTCATAAGCCGCATGAAACAGAACCATCGAGATGATGGTGAACCCGCGTATCTCATCGAGGAAGATGAGACGCTGCGACGCTGGCTTGTCAATCGTGGCCCGGCTCATAGTATGAGACGCTCTAGCCTAGGCGTCGCATGAGCGCTACGACCTTGCCGAGAATCTGCGGGTTATCGGCATAGATCGGCTCCATGGCATCATTTTCAGGCTGCAGGCGAACGCGGCCACGTTCCTTGTAGAAAGTTTTTACCGTGGCTTCTCCATCGATCATGGCTACCACGATCTCTCCGTTCATTGCGCTCTTTTGCTCGCGGACAACGAGGTAGTCACCGTTAAAGATGCCGACATTGATCATCGAGTCGCCATGGACCTCGAGAACGAAAGAAGAAGAATCGGTTGCGATTTCAGTAGGAAGCGTGAATGTATCTTCGACGTTCTGCTCTGCAAGGATGGGCATACCAGCGGCAACGCGGCCGACCAAAGGCAATGAAACGGTGCCACGATCAGGAGACTCCTTGACATCGGCAAGGTTTACCGAAGAGCCGTCCTCGTTGAAGAGCTCGAGGGCACGGGGTTTGGTGGCATCGCGTTTAATAAGGCCGCGTTCCTCGAGGGCGCTTAGGTGTGCATGCACCGTCGAAGGTGAAGAAAGGCCTACAGCGGCAGCCATCTCTCGAACGCTCGGCGGATATCCCTTTTCAAGTTGGTAGGAACGGATGAAATCGTAAATTTGCTGCTGGCGCTTCGAAATCTTACGTGCCATCGGAGCTCCTCTCATACAAACAACTGTTCGATTTCTTCTTGACAGGAACAACTGTTCGAAGATAATAATATACGAACACGCGTTCTTGCGCTAGACATTTTGTCCTCGCGAGCCGTTATAACAGATTCATCGAACAAGAGAGAGGAGACGCAATATGAACAGGGGAGACTATATCGACGGTAATCTCGCTTTATCCGTTCCAAAGAGATCGTTGTCTATTGCAAACCCTCGCTTTGAAACACAGATATATCAATTGCCGTCTCCTCGTCATCGCAAGTCAAACGACCTTCCATATGTTCAACCGAAGCACTCTTCGCTACTGTCAAGCGTGCTGGCAGCGTTCGCGGTTCTCGTGCTGGTGTCCGCCATGCTTGCTGCGATGTTTTCAGTTGCAGAGGGAAGCCGCAGCACATTCGAGAACGCACTTGACTCAACCCCCACGCAATATGTTGAGGTCTTCGAAGGCGATTCCCTTTGGTCTCTCGCGGAGGAACATCCCGTGAGCGGTATGACCACGCAGGAAACCACTGAGCTTATTCGAGCTTGGAACGATCTGGATCATGCCACCCTTCAACCTGGTATGGAGTTGCTCGTCGCTTCGGACATCTAACGCGTCAAAAGATTCAGAATGGTTGCCGTATCGTTTCCTCCTTACAACATCTGGTAGTAGATAAGCCCAATATTTCGAGATGTGCTATTCTTAACCGGTTGTTGTTAGGAGGATGCTTCATGCGCTGTCCAAAATGTGGTGGCGATGACACCCGTGTGGTCGATTCGCGCATGCAAGATGCCACAAATGCCATCAAGCGACGTCGCGAATGCCGCTCTTGTGGATATCGTTTCACTACTTTTGAACGCTGCGAGGATCCTATAGAAGTCATCAAAAGCGATGGCTCTACTCAACCGTTTGACCGGAACAAGCTCCTTGTTGGCCTTATGCGCGCAACATCTAAGAGAGATATAGATATCGCGCAGCTAAATGGTCTAATTGACGATATTGAGCTCGAACTTCGGGGGAGGACCTTGCGAGCGGTTTCATCTCACGAGCTCGGGGATATGGTTCTCAAGCGTCTCGAACGCATCGACAAGGTCGCCTACATTCGATTCGCATCGGTCTATCGTGATTTTAAGAATGTCGAGGAGTTCGTGCACGAGCTCGATAAATTGAGGTGATTTGCTTGGATCGTGTTGCGGTGCGTATCAAACGTCTCGATAAGAGCGTCCAGATACCTTCTTATGCCTATGAGGGCGATGCGGGTCTTGATCTTCGTGCAAATGACGATATGATCATCGAACCCCATTGTCGCGTGCTCGTGCCTACCGGTCTTGCTATTGCCCTGCCGGAAGGATACGCAGGGTTCGTTCAACCAAGAAGCGGAATGGCATTGAAGCTCGGCCTTTCTATAGCTAACACTCCAGGTCTCATCGATTCGCATTATCGTGGTGAGCTCAAGATCATTTGCATAAATCTTGATCCAAAGGTAGCAATCCATATAGAACGCGGCGAGCGCATCGCGCAGCTCGTCATTCAGCGAGTTCCGATAGTCGATCTTGTCGAGGTTGACGAATTGGACGAGACCGACCGAGGAACGGGGGGCTTTGGCTCTAGTGGGACCGTGTAACGGTCCTTGAGCATAGGTACTAGAAGAACTATCCAAGGAAAAGGGGAGTTTATGGAAACGTTCTTCAAGCTAGGTGAGCGTGGTTCTTCCACCGGCACCGAACTTCGTGCCGGCCTGACCACCTTCTTGGCAATGGCTTACATCATCATCGTCAATCCGAGCATTCTTTCAGCAGCTGGGATTCCCGAGACCGCTGCTGTGACTGCGACTTGCATCGGCGCTGCGATCATGACCATTGCCATGGGCCTGTTCGCCAACCGTCCGCTTGCTTGCGCTTCGGGCATGGGAATCAACTCTATCGTTGCTTTCACGCTTTGCCTTGGCATGGGGGTGAGCTGGCCTACCGCGATGGCAGTGATCTTCGTCGAGGGCGTTGCGATTCTCCTGCTCGTCCTCTGCGGACTTCGTGAAGCCATCATGGATG
Source organism: Enorma phocaeensis (assembly GCF_900186505.1). Taxonomy (GTDB): domain Bacteria; phylum Actinomycetota; class Coriobacteriia; order Coriobacteriales; family Coriobacteriaceae; genus Enorma; species Enorma phocaeensis. Next base: position 504,664 of record NZ_LT891969.1, on the reverse strand, counting down.
CCATTCCTGTATCGCTTCGCCACGGCATTTCGATCGGTCTCGGCCTTTTCATCGCAATGATCGGCCTTAAGGATGGCGGCGTCATCGTAGCAAACGCGGACACGCTCGTTGCGCTCGGCTCAATTGTTGGCGAGGAGGGCGCTTATAACTTCACGTTTGTCGTCGGCGTCATCTCCATCATCCTCACCGTCATCCTGTATGCCATGAAGGTTAAGGGCGCATTGCTTTGGGGAATCATCATCTCTGCCGTGATCGGCGTTCCCCTGGGCGTTACCCCGATGCCCGCCGGTGTGGTTGCACCGCTTGATTTCACCACCTTTGCCGCTCCGTTCCAGGTCAGCGAAAATTCCGGAGTGATGGGCATCATCGAGGTCGTTACCACGCCTACGCTTTTGCTCATGGCATTCTCGCTTATGATGAGCGACTTCTTTGACACCATGGGTACCGCCATGGCAGTTGCCAAGCAGGGCGACTTCCTTACTGATGACGGCAAGGTTGAGGATATCAAGCCGATTCTAATCGTTGACTCCTCGGCTGCCATTGCAGGTGGTTTCCTCGGTGCCTCTTCGATCACCACGTTCGTTGAATCTGCTTCCGGCGCTGCAGACGGTGGCCGTACGGGACTCACGTCGATTTTTGCCGGCATCCTGTTCTTGCTCGCAGCATTCTTCTCGCCCCTTATCAACTGCATTCCCTCGGCCGCGACCTGCGGTGCTCTTGTGTTCGTCGGCTTCCTCATGATGAGCGACGTTATCGATATCGATTGGTCCGATCCGCTTGAGGCGTTCCCGGCGTTCATGATTATCGCGGGCATTCCGTTCACCTATTCAATTTCGAATGGTATTGGCCTTGGCTTCATTACCTATGTGATCGTGTCCGCAGTTACCGGTAATGTTAAGAAGGTTCGTCCTCTTATGTGGGTCGCAGCAATTGCCTTCTTGGTGTACTTCTTGATGACCATCACTGCATAGGGGATTGCCCACAATAGGATTCTAGTAATGCCGGAAGCAGCTTCTGCTTCCGGCATTTTTGTTTTTTGAGGAAACTCTTCTTAGGCATGTGTACTAAAGGAGCCTTTAGACTCGAGGTAGAAATGACAGTTTGCACAATGTTAGAAAGTAATAACAGTTAGGCACCTAACCGTTAGCGGGTTCTAAGGATAGATGAAATGCTCAATATGGTCGAAGAAGCATGTATGAAAGACGATCGTTAGGTCGATATCATTCTGTTTATATTCTTCCTGGGCATGCGTAAGGCTTATATGATTGAATCGACAAGCCGCTCGTGAATGATCGCAGTGACCTTCAATTGATGCAAAGATCTTTATACAGTCTCTAGCATTTGTAAGAACCGCAGTGTTGATGATTCTGATTCACGATCGGATCTTTGAGAAAACCAAATTGAATCTGAAGAAATGCAAGCGCAGTAGAATATAACCTGAAGAGAGGCCCAAATTGGCTGGCTATGGGTGCTTCATTGCGGATCTAGTGTCAGATGACACTCGTCTACAAGTAAATTCTTCCTACTGTTCTTGTTGTTCAGGATAATATATCTTATGTAAAGTTGAGTTGTACATAGATAATAAGAATGAGAGGGCCTGAAGACCCTCTCATATTCACGCGATATCTTGATTGTATAGACGCTCGCCCTATGCTTGCGGGCTTGCGACCCCCCAACCATATCCAATGATAAGACCGTCTGTTTCTGCATAGTATGAGCAAAGGCCTCCGCAGGGCAAGCATAGGATCTCAGCCGATGGCCACTTTTCAGAGATCTTTGAAGCCAACGCCTGTGCACTGGTCTCGTTGAAGGCGTGATCGATAAAGACCGGACCTCCGTTGTATCCTTGACTCTCCATCATGGAAATGATCTTCGAGAAAATCTTTTTTTGGCTACGCGACGGACCAAGGACCTTGATGGTCCCCTCATCGCTAGCGATGCCCAAGATCCTGATGCTGAGCTTATTCGCGAGCATTCCCGCCATTTTTGGCATACGGCCCGACTTCGTTAGGTTCTCATATGAGCAAAGAGAGAACATCACGGTTGAGGACTGCTCAACATCGGTGATATATGCTGTTGCTTGGTTAAACGTCGCATCTGGATTAGCAGTTAGGTACCGATCTAATAGATAAACCAGCAGTTCCAGCTTACCTCCTGCAGCACGCGAGTTTACGATGAAGATATTGCGCGGGCCCTCTTCTAGAACAAGCTCGCGTGCCATTACCGCAGCTTCGTAGCTTCCTGATAGATTTGCCGAGATGGTGATCGCGATAACATTGTCTGCGGTCCGGAACAGTTCCGCCCACTCCCCTACGCTTGGACAAGCGCTAGAGCTTGCAGCCTCCTCCTCAGCGACTCGACGATTGAGCTCGGCTACATCCAGATGCTCGTTATCGATGAACTCCTCACCACCCACGTTGATCTTCAGAGGTGCAAAGAGGTATTTTGTATCAGCAGCCTGAGGCGTATAACCACGGAGATTGCAACTGGAATCTGCTACGATTGCCCAACTCATGGCAGGGTCCTTTCGACCGGATGACGACAATTAGATTATAGAGTTATGTTATCTAAAATGTGCAAGAACATAGTATCCTAAACAAGATGACATAGCTCTAAAATCTAACTTAGTTGATTCCGAGAATCCTGCACTGAGCGGCGAATCGTAATGAGGAGTTCTTATGAGCACGTCGAAGGCCGTAATCCCGATGTCGAGCAATGCTCCCGAGATCACTCAAGATGATATAGCTCCGACCATCTTGCCTGATGCATATCTTCAGTCCAATCTTGCGCAGTTGCTTGCTTCGTTCCACATGCCGCGCTATCAGGACCTTCCATCAGTGGAGCTCTATCGCGACCAAGTAATCGGAACGGTCGAGCAGGTGTTGCATCCACTTGATGATTGCGCCGACGGAGACTGGCTGACACCTTCCATGGTGAACAACTATGTAAAGCTTGGTCTGATCGCTCCTCCTCATAAGAAGCTCTATGGACGCGAGCAGATTGCCCGGCTCATAGTCATCTGCGTATTCAAGCAGGTGCTATCCATCCATGCGATCTCTTCGCTATTTCACATTCAGCGTGTAACGTATACTGCTGAAACCGCATATGATTACGTAGCGCGTGAACTCGAAGGAGCGGTGCGTGGAGCATTTTCGAATGAAGCCTCCCCTGCCCCTGATTCCGCTTCGCTAGTCACCCGGGAATCGTTGCTGGTTCGTAATGCTGTGATAGCCTTTTCCGCAAAAGCCTACCTTATGGGCTACCTCAAGTACATTGGTTATGATGAGCATGATGAGGGCGATCGCCGTAAAGGTTAGAGCCTAGATTCCAGCGTTTTAGAAGTAGAGCCCCCATCGTTGATGGGGGCTCATTGCCTGTTGTTTACAAAACCGCTGGCAATCTGAATTCAGAACGGTGAGGGCTAGTAATCGATCTCCATGATCTCCTTGATAGCGAGAATGTAGCACTTCAGGCTTAGCTTCAATGCGTACTCAGAGATGCCTTCGTTATCTCCGTGCATACCGCCAACCCAGTCAGGATCTTTGCGCCAGGGCATCTCGACACCAAAGGCTGCTCCGTTCTTGAATTCACGGCAATAGGTTCCACCTCCGAGAGTGTAGGCCTTACGGTTCTCACCGGTGAGATCGTTATAAACCTTGGTCAGCCTTTGGACTTCCTGGCCGTTGGGGTCGATCCAGAACGGAACCGTGTCGCTGTCGGTCTCATAGGTGGCACCGAATTGAGCAGCGGTCTCCGAAAGCGCCTTCTCGAATTGCTCGCAGCTGAATGTCGTCGGATACCTGGAATCACATGATTGATGCAGGGTGCCGTCATCATCTTTCCAGGCAGTTCCGCCGATGATGGTAAGGGGTCCGAACAGATCATCCTCAGCTTTGACCCCGACGCCCTCTCCGGAGTAATCATCGATAAGCGTCTTCTGCAGGTTCAGGAATTGTCGTTCAGATTCAGAGACGAGGTCGTTATCGAGCATGTAGTCGACAAGCATGCCGATGGCATTCTTGGTCCCTTCGGGCTTTGCAGCATGACCGCCTTTGCCTTTGGCATCGATGCGGACGTTTCCATTCCCCTCATCGGTAAGGATGATGCCCTGACATGTTGGCAGCTTGGAAATATCGGCATTGACAACGACGAATGCATCCGAGGGAATCGCGTTCGGCGCCTCACCGGCATTCCAAGAAACGATCTTGCCATCTGAGATCGGTCCCGAAGTGAAGACGCCCTGGTATATGCCTTTCTCTCCTGCAGAGACAGGGTATTCGGCATCAGGGCTCATGATGAACGCAGGCTCTTCGAAATGCTCCTTGTAGTAGTAAACATCAAGGAATCCGGTCTCCTCGTTGCAGCCGAGGATGAAACGCAGCGTATACGGGAACTGATAACCCTGCTCATGCCAATACTTTGCAGCATAGGCGGAGACGACGAAGGGTCCCTTATCGTCTAGAGTGCCACGACCGATGAGATAGCCATCACGACGGGTCATCTTATGGGGGTCTTGAGACCAGCCGGGTCCGCAGGGAACGGTGTCGAGATGACCGATGATGCAGATCTTCTTATCGTCATTCTCGCCGGTGTAATCAGCTGTCCCGACATAACCCTCGTGATTAGCCGCCTTCATTCCCATGCGCTCGCACATTTCAAGACCCGCTTCAAGCGCCTTCAAGGGGCCGGGGCCATAGGGCATACCTTCACCTGCATGATCGAGGTCCTCTTGACTGGGAATGTTCACAAGCTTCTCGATATCCTTGACTACATCTTCCCAGTTATCCTCAACCCACTGGTCGATATGCTCCAGGGTCTTCGAGTCCGCCATAGCCATCCTTTCCTCGCGGGCGTACACCTCCCTAGCATTATTACCCACCTGTATGCATAAGTCCTATTACCTGATGCACGGAACCATCCACGGTAGGATAGCTACCGTTTGCCTGATCATGATTGGTGAATAAACTAGAGACAGGGCACTTCTTTTTTACGGCTTATAGGACAAAAAGTGTGTCCGAATCATGGGCATCGACGCAGGTCGATGCCCCTTTTTCACGCGCTTAAATCTCCAGGGGGAATTTAACCACTCGGACAGAAAGTGTGTCCGGATTCGCTCCTGTCCCGCAGGTAGATGACTGAAAATCAGGCCGTTAAAACCCCGATTACCGAGGAGCTGGGGATGAAGGCGGTCAGGTGCCCCTCTTGCGGGGCGAAGATGAAGAGGAACGGGAAGACGAGCGCGGGCGCGCAGAGGTGGAGGTGCGGGGCGTGCGGCGCCTCGACCACGGTCTCCTACGACGACGCGGCGGCGAGGCTCGACGAGTTCCTGGCATGGCTGCTCTCGAAGGCGACGCAGGCGGACATGCCCGGGCAGGGGCGCACGTTCAGGAGGCTCGCCGCGGGCTTCTGGCCGATCTGGCCCATGCCGGAGCCCACGGGCGAGGTGCGCCGCGTTCTCTTCGTCGACGGCATCTGGCTCGCCCGCGACCTCGTCGTGCTGATCGCCTACGACGGCGAGCACGTGGTCTCGTGGTACATGGCGCAGGCGGAGGCATCGAGGGCGTGGGAGGCGCTGATGGCGCCCATCCCGGCCCCGGACGTGGTGGTGTGCGACGGCGGGACGGGCTTCGAGAAGGCGAGGCGCCGCGCATGGCCGCGCACGAGGGTCCAGAGGTGCCTCTTCCACGCGTTCTCGCAGGTGAGGCGCTATACGACGACGAGGCCGAGGCTCCAGGCGGGCAGGGAGCTCTACGCGCTGTCAATCGAGCTCATGCACCTCGACACCCTCCGCCAGGCCGACTGGTGGGTCGAGCGCTACCTGCAGTGGTGCGGGTTCTGGGCCGACTTCCTCGAGGACGTCTCCTACGTCGACGGCCGGCGCCAGTTCACCCACGAGAGGCTCAGGAAGGCGAGGTCGTCGCTCTCGAGGCTCGTGAGCGCCGGCACGCTGTTCACCTACCTGGACCCCGCGCTCACGGCGGAGGGGCCGCTGCCGCGCACCAACAACCCGATCGAGGGCGGCGTCAACGCGCAGCTCAGGGAAGTCCTGCGCAACCACCGCGGGCTGTCGCTCATGCGGCGCGTGAAGGCGGTCTTCTGGTGGTGCTACATGCACACCGAGGGCCCGAGGCCGGCGAGGGAGATCCTTCGCTCCATGCCCACCGACGACGACATCGACCTCCTGTACAGGACCTACTCGGCGTCGCCCAAGCGCGAGGACGGCGGGCCGGAGTGGGGCGACCGGGCCGTCTGGGAGGAGCTGCACCACAAGAACCCGTACCCCTTCTGGCTGGATTAGGACACGTGTTCTATCGAGACACACTTTTTGTCCTATAAGCCTTTTTTACTCGTCCAACTGCTGTGGCCCTCGATAAAAAAGCCCGCTCTTAAGCGGGCCTTAAAAGTGCATGAATTGAAACATCAGCTATACGTTACCGCCGCCATAGGGTTGGCCGCATTCATAGATACCACCGTATCCAGCAGGGCGTCCCTGACGCCAAGCGCCGTAAACCTGGCCGTTACCGACGTAAAACGCAACATGACCGCTATAGAAGACAAGGTCACCGTACTGGAGCTCGCTGACGTTTGTGGTCCAACGTCCATTTTGCTTAACCCAGGCTGCCTGGGCTCCGGCAGTACGCGGAATGCTGGTGTAGCCAAGCTGGGTGTAGGCATAGTAGACAAGACCGGAGCAATCGAAACCGCCCTCGGCAACGCTCTCGCCGCCATAGACATAAGGCATGCCGATCTGTCCGAGCGCGATTGACAATGCGCTGCCGCCAACGCTGGAGGTGCCGCCGCCGGATTGGTTGCCGGAATCCTGATTCTCGTCGTCCTGTCCGGAGTTGCCGGGATTGGAGGGCGTTGCAGGCTGATCGTCGGCTTCCTCTTCATGCGAATCGTTCGCGTTCTCGACCGTTTGGCCGCGAAGCGAATTCTCGTCCTCGGCATCCTCGGCAGATTGGATTCCCGCAGCGAGCGCAGCGTTCTCGGCAGCCTCGGCTTCGAGTTGGGCGCGAACTTCGGCGGAAAGAGAGCTCACGAGAGCTTGGGCGGATTCTTGGTTTTCTGCGGCAGCATCGACCCTGCTTTGAAGGTCATCGATCATCTCTTGCTCGTTTTGCTGCTGCTCAATTAGCTGGTCCTGAAGGGTTCGTACCTCTTCGATGGCCTCCGCTTGCGCTTCAGAGACCTTATCGATATAGAACACGCGCGAAATGAGGTCATCGAAATCAGAGGAACCCAAGATGACTTCGAGAATCTGGTCGCCACCGTTTTTATATTCGCTGGCGACGTTCTCTGCGAGGACGCTCTGAGCCTGCTCGAGATCGATCTGGGTCTGTTCGATCTCGCCCTTCGTCACTTCAAGATCATTTGAAGCAGTTTGAAGTTCGCTCTGAAGGTTTTGGTATTCTGCGCCAATGCGCTCGAGCTCACTTTTGGCATCTGCAAGCTCGGATTCCAGGTCTGCATATGCAGGAACGGCAGGAATTGCCGCGAAGATAAGTGAAGCGGAAAGCGTAGCCGCGATTGAGATTCGTGCACAAGCGTGACCGAATTCGCTCATCAGCATGGCATCAACCTCCGTGGGGTCTAGACAACAGTTGCCATTATAGTCGGTTGCCATGCAAGTCGTTCTTTGAACGGCATGATTCGAGGTAACCTACAGAACCCTTTCACTAGGTCTACAAAGCTCAGCGGCCCCGTTTACACGAGGCCGCCGTAGGAAATGACAGTTATAGGTGACGGATGGTTAAGGCGAAAGCTGGCAGGTTACGATACCTGCACCAAGCTGAAGACGTCGTGGTCACCGTGTTCGACGAGCTTCTTGCGTGGTTCGAGGAATGAAAGCTCCATGACGCATCCGTAGCCAACGAGGGTGGCGCCCATGCGCTCGACTAGGGAGCCGGTCGCGGCGATGGTGCCGCCCGTTGCGATGAGGTCATCGATCACGATAACGCGGTCCTCTGGCGTCAGGGCATCTGCGTGGATCTCTAGCGTATCGCTGCCATATTCCAGGTCATAGCTGATAGATATCGTCTTGCGAGGCAGCTTCCCGGGCTTCCGTGCGGGGATGAAGCCAGCTCCGAGCTCGAGCGCAACGGGCACGCCTACCATGAAGCCTCGGGCTTCAGGACCGATGACCTTGGTGACCCCTTGATCTCGGAAATGGTCGGCGATTGCATCGATGGCAGCTCGCATAGCCTTAGCATCTGCGAAGAGGGGCGTGATGTCCTTGAAGACGACTCCGGGCTCTGGATAATCGGGAATATCAGCGATGTAGGAGCTGAAATCGAAATCTGCCATGGTTCCTCCCCTAGTTGCTTGCACGCCTGCGGCTTGCTCGACGAGTTGTACTCGCGCTACTGGCTGCATTCTTTGAACCGCTCTGTTCGTCATCTTGTTGGGATCGAGCCCGCTTCGCTTCTGCGCGGGAGATCTCGTCATCGATGGAATCTACATCGGCGTCCTTGACCACGGCGTTGAGAGATTCGAATACACGATTCTTAAGCAGCGCGGTATGAACCCCATCGGTAAGGTCGTGGAGCTTGTTGAACGCCCGTTCGAGCTTAGCATTGCGGTCCTCGTCGCTATCGTCCATGCCGAGCATTCCAATAAGCACCTGTTCGAACATGGTGGATTCGCGATTTGCCGAAAGAGCGTACTGGCGCAGGTTGCGCGGTTCGATATGGAAACGTGAAAGCTCCGAGCAGTATCGGATGATCTCGAACTCGCTGCCGTCTACCAGCTCGCGGTTCTTAGGGCTCTTGATGATGTGAACGAGGTCGTTTTGCGCGAGCGAGCGAACGAAGGAGATGCTCACACCCAGAAGATCGGGAATATCCTCGAGCGGATGCAGCTTCTGCTTGGTTTCCTTGGGCTGGGTCTTCATGGGCACATCGGAAAGCAGCCCGACCTCATACGCCAAGGTCCTCAAATCATCGGCGCTTTCGAGCCTTTGCTTGATGACGTTCAATGGCATGTAGCGCGTCTTTTGCAGATGCAGGATAACCTCGAGACGCTCGACATCATCCATGGAGTACTGTCGATACCCCTTTGGCGTGCGATGTGGAGTTATGAGCCCCTCGTCCTCGAGGAAGCGGATCTTAGAGTTGGATAAATCCGGATACGTGCCGCGAAGAAGGTTGACGACCTGGCCGATACTCAGATAGCTGCGCTCAGCCAAACCTACTCACCAGTCTCTATGCGCTCCGGCTGGCTTTCATGATAAACGAGGGTGAAGGTGCCGATTTGGACCGAGGAGCCATCATGCAAGGCGGAAGATGTGACGATCGCCCCATCGACCCATGTGCCGTTGAGCGAACCCAAATCCTCGATGACGACGTTAGAAGCATCACGCACGATCTTCGCGTGAGCGCGCGAGACGGTCATGTCGTTGAGGAAGATGGCGTTCGCAGGATCTCGACCGATGGTGGTCTCCGGGCCATTCAGCTGGAAGGTATTGCCCGTTTGGGGCCCTTTAATGATCGAAAGCACCGGGTTCGTGATGCGGGCGCTCTTCATGAGGTCGGGCGCTGTAGCATCATCGGTGGGCATACGGAATACTCGGGTGGATTCGATCATCGGGTCTGACATGTGAACCCCCATCTGTCAATCTTGAACGTAGCGTAAACGTCTGGTTCTGTGGCTATTCTACCGCAGGAAGGAACTTCGTGCTCCTACTCTCGTGTTGCATCGTCACAATCCACGATTTCAGGGTTGAAAAAGTCCTCTTCCTCTTCTTCCGGGTGTTCGATGGCGTGCTTGCAGGCTCGATAACCCTTTACGGTATACACCACGGCGGTTATGAGGGAGAACGCCACGCCAAGGTAGACCAGAAGAATGCCCATGGGCACCTCGCGTCCATCGAGGCCTGGGAAGATCGCGCTGTACTCCCCGAGCCAACCAAGCCCCTGTACAAGGGGGAGCCCGAGCAGCATGAAGGAGAATCCCGTCATGAGCAGCGCTGTTGCGGCCTTGCCGGTGAGCACGACATCGATCGGACGCTTATGGTACCGGTGCACGATGGAATTGCCGATAGCAAGATACACATCTCGGAAAATGATGACCAGGCAGACCCAGACCGGCAGCTCCCCTCGGGCAACAAGACCGATGACCCCGGTGAAGAGCAACGCGCGGTCCACTACCGGATCCATCATTTTGCCAAGCCAGCTGACGGTGTGCGTGCGACGTGCGATCTGCCCATCAAGCCAGTCGGTACTTGCAGCGACGGCATAGATGACCAATGCCACATAGCGGTTCACGTCGGCTACGAAAAGGTAGAGGAATACAAAGGTGAGTACCAAGCGGAGTGCGGTGATGAAATTTGAAATGGTGAATACTTTGTTCGAGGGGTAATCGGGGGTGCCAATGAGATCTTTGGCTACCCTCTGCTTCCGTCTCACGATGGCACCTAACTCTTCCTAACGATTTCACGCACTTGTTGCATGATACCCATGGATGGCATGTCTAGCCAGATGGCTTCACAAGCTATGAAAAAAGGCACCGGCAAAAACCGGTGCCTCGATCCTTCTGGTCGGGACGACTGGATTCGAACCAGCGACCCCTTGACCCCCAGTCAAGTGCGCTACCAAGCTGCGCCACGTCCCGAAGCATTGCCGCCTCATCTGACAGCAAAAGATACTTTACTCAACTCTCACTCGAAGCGCAAGCCCCAAAATCAAAAATGCCGATGCGTTTCGTAGATAGGCGCGATCGGACGGATCATTTGCTCATAAGGCGCAGAGCGCGAAGCAATATCTCGCGAGCAAGCTCGTCTTTGCTTAGTACGGGCAGCTCCTCGGCACCGGTGCGGGTTATCCACCAAGCCTTATCGGTATCGCTGCCAAAGCCTGAATCTGCACGGGAAACATCGTTGGCGACGATGGCGTCGCAGCCCTTGCGAGCAAGCTTGGCCTGACCGTAGCCAACAGCGTCTCCGGTCTCTGCGGCGAAACCGATAACGATGCGATCGCCCTTGCGCTCGGAAAGCGATGCGAGGATGTCGGCAGTCTGGATGAGCTCGATGGTATCGAGCTTGTCCAACCCCTTTTTGAGCTTGCGATTCGCAGGAGCCTTTGGAGTGTAGTCGGCGACAGCGGCGGCGCAGATGGCCATCGATGCGCCACCGAACGCTGCAACGGTCGCTTCAAGCATCTCGGCTGCGGTCTCGACCCTGACGACCTCGACTCCAGCGGGCACGGAAGCCTGACAAGGCCCAAGTACGAGCGCTACATCGGCTCCCATGCGTTGTGCGGCCCGGGCGAGGGCGCATCCCATCTTGCCCGAAGAGCGGTTGGCGATATAGCGCACGCTATCGATGGGCTCGTGCGTGGGACCTGCCGTGATGACGATCCGCTTACCTGTGAGCAGGTCGCTGGAATCGAGAACGGCAAAGGCGCGCTCGGCGATATCAGCTGGATCGGCGAGCCTGCCTTCAGCAACGTCTCCGCAAGCGAGATAGCCAACCCCTGGCGACACGATCTCGATGCCGCGTCGCATAAGCGTGGCGATGTTTTCTTGTGTGGCCGCGGCGCGCCACATGTTCACATTCATGGCAGGTGCGACGAGTATGGGCGCGGTGGTCGCAAGGAGCGTCGTCGAGATCAGGTCGTCAGCGATGCCGTTGGCCATCTTGGCGATGATGTTCGCGGTTCCAGGTGCTACAAGGACGATATCGGCTTCCTGCGCCAGGGAGATATGGTGTATGGGATCCGATGGGTCATCGAATAAGCCGACCGCAACCGGCTCGTGCGTGAGCGCGCGAAACGTGAGGGGGTCAACGAAGTGCGTTGCGTGCTCGCTCATAAGAACTTTCACGCGCAGCCCGCCCTTCTGAAGCAGACGAACAAGCTCGCAGGCCTTGTAAGCCGCAATGCACCCGGTAACGCAGACCAGAGCGCAGCGCCGAGTCGTATCCTCCGCCATCGCTAGTCCTCCTCGACGATGAGGATGCGGTGGCAGTACGGGCACTCGGTAAGCGCACCGGCTCGCTTGAGGTCGTTCAACGAGGACTCGGTAAGCGTCATGCGACAAATCGAGGGGATGGATCCTTGAAGGCGCTCGACGGCAAGCCCGTTATAGCGCTTGGAAGCCTCCTCATAACGCTGCTGAACGTCAGCAGGAAGGCCGGACAGAATCTTCTCGCGCGTCCTCGTGCATCGCTCGATGTCCTCTTGGATACCGGAAGCATGATCGCGGGCAGCCTGCGCGGCAGAAAGTATGGCTTTCTCGAGCTTAGCGATAAACGAAGACCCCTTCGCCTCGCGCTCGGAGATCACCTCAAGCTGGGACTGGTAGTCCTTGCGCTCGAAGGCGATCTTGTCCAGCTCTTTGGCAAGCCGTGAGAGTTCGTATTCGATATCCTGCACTTCGCTGTAATCCATGGCCGAAGCCGCGTGCTCCTGGGCGTGCTCGATGTCCTCCAAGCACAAGCGCTCTTCCTCATCGAGCTCGCCGAGATACGTCTCGAGGTCTTTGCGTCGGCCCGTTACGCGAAGCAGCTCATCCTTAGCGGCTGCGAGCGATTTGCGCTTCTGGGCAAGTGACTTGATCTCGGGAAGAGCGTTGAGCTCCGAGCGGTGCCTCACGAGTTCAAGATCGGTTTCCTGCAGCTTGAGAAGCAACTGTCCTTCGCCCATTCAGCGAACTCCTTCCAAGACGGTCCACCATTGACGCGGCGGATCGAAAATCGTCACATTCATATCCTCGCCGGCAATCTCGTGCGCAGCATCCGCAAGAACCTTGGTGAATGGCTGCTCCGAGGCATCATGGCCTAAGAGAATGATTCCCAAACCCCGTGCGGCGAGATCCTGGCATACATGATAGCCCGCCTCCCCGCATATGACTGCATCCGCCCCGCAAGCGAGGGCATGATCACCGAAATCACCAAGCGAGCCGCCAAGCATCGAAAGGCGTCTCACCGGCGAGCTCGGCCTGCCCCATACCCGTGGATCGGTATTGAAGGCGCGCGCCGCGCGTACGGCAAGGTCGCTCAGAGACAGCTCGACCGCCCCCGATACCATCCCGTATCCCTTGGCCTCGGCATCATCGGGATGCTCAAGCGAACCGGAGGTAGAGACCTCCAACATGCTGGCAAGAAGCTTTCGGGCCTCGATGGAGCGGTCGAGGTTCGTGTGAAGCGAGATGACGGTGACTTCCTCCTTGATCGCCTTGTAGAGCGTCTCGGAGCTCAAGGGATGGTTCTGGTCTGATCGAGGCACGAACGCGCTCGGCGCCTTGAGATAGACGGGGTGATGAGTGAGCAGCACGTTCGCCCCCGCACGCTGCGCAGCATCGATCGACTGAGGCGTCACATCGAGGCTTACGAGCACCCCGCGAACCCTGTCTGAAGGGTCACCGACAGAGAGGCCAATATGGTCCCACTCTTCCGCGTCCTCTGCAGGAAAGCGAGTGAGCAACGCCTCTAGAAGGTTATCGATGGTCATCATGCCCTCCCCTGGACCAAGCCTACGAGCTCTTGAGCGAAGCGGTCGAGCGATTGCGGGTCAACTCGGTCGTCGAAGGAGATCCTCAGCGAGCCAGATGCCTGCGATTGGGGAATCCCCATCGCGGTGAGCACGTGGCTCGCTTTCGCAGACCCGCTCGAACAGGCGGACCCAGCAGAAACGCAGAACCCAAGGCTATCGAGCTTGAGAATCAGGTCCTCCGATTCCCATCCGTCTACGAAGACCGACACGATGCCGGGCAGCCGATCGACGGAATTCGGATCGCCCATGGTCGCGTGGATGCGTCCGCTAGCGGTGAGTTTGAGATACAACGCATCCGCAAGCGCTTCCAGACGCTTGCGCTCCAAAGCCACATGCGGGGCCAGGGAACGCGCGACGGCAGCGAGAGCGACCGCGCTGCGCACGTCTTGCGTACCGGGCCTTCTGCCAGCCTCCTGCCCGCCTCCATGGGAGATGGCCATGAAGGGCGTTCCTTGCTTGAGGTAGATGGCGCCGCAGGAAACCGGAGCGCCGACCTTGTGACCGGCGAGCGAGAGGGCGTCGACCCCCAACGAGGAGACGTCGAAGGGGATGTGCAGGTACCCTTGGATCGCGTCGGTATGAAAGCATGCGCCAGAATCGTGAGCGAGCCTTGAGAGCTCGTCAATTGGCTGCACGACCCCCGTCTCGTTGTTGGCGAGCATGATGGAAACAAGTGCGACATCCTCGCGCAAGAGTTCGGCAAGCGACGAGGGGACCACCCTCCCCTGCCGGTCAGGTGCGACCACGTCGACAGAGAATCCGCGCCTATGGAACTCGGGTATGTTGTCCAAGATGGAATCATGCTCGATGGCGCTGACGATCACGCGCGTGCGATTATGGTCGCGCTGGCGCATCCCCTCTGCGATGCCCATCAGAGACCGAACGTTAGCCTCGGTCCCGCCAGCGGTGAGGATAACCTCGTGGGGCCTTACCGTGCGCCCGAGACTCCGCGCGATGGTGCGCCGGGAGCTTTCGAGCTCCTGCGCCGCAAGCCGCCCTAGCGAGTGGAGCGAGTTCGGGTTCGCACCCGCCAAAGGCGAGGCATCATAAGACGCCATTGCTTGAATAGCCTCATCCCTGAGCGGCGTGGATGCGGCGTAATCAAGGTTCACGAGCTCGTTGGCGCGAAGTCTCATCGAGCCGCACCAGACCGCATGGCCGATTGGGCGAGGCTGCGGAGGAGCTCGATCTCGGCGGCAGGATCATCTGCGCCAAAGACCGCAGAGCCGGCAACGAAGGTGTCCGCTCCAAGGGCGGCCACGCGCTCAATGTTCTTCGACGAGATGCCCCCGTCAACTTCGATGCTGGGATGATATCCCGATGCGTCGCAAAGGGAATTCAGGCGCTCGAGCTTAGCGTAGGTGCCTTCGATGAAGGACTGCCCGCCGAAGCCGGGGTTCACGCTCATGATGAGCACCATATCGAGCTCGGGCAGGATATCCTCGACAACCGAGACGGGAGTCGCGGGATTGAGCACCACGCCCGCCTGGGCGCCGCTATCCTTGATATGCATCACGGTTCGATGCAGATGCGTGGAGGCTTCCGCGTGCACGGTCACGATATCGGCTCCGGCATCGAGGTACCAATCGATGGTTTCATCGGGATTCGTCACCATCATGTGGACATCGAGCGGCACATCCGTGGAGCGCTTGCAGGCGGCGACGATCCCGGCTCCAAAGGTGAGGTTGCCGGTGAAGTGGCCGTCCATGACGTCGATGTGGATGAGGTCGGCCCCAGAGATGCGCTCGAGGTCGCGCGCCAGGTGGGCCATGTCGGCGGAAAGGATGGAAGGTGCGATGCGTGCATCGTGAGCCATGGGAGGGTCCTTTCTCTATGCGGTCTCGCCGTCGAGTCCGTAGAATTCCTCGGTTGGGAAGCGGTCGATGAGCATGTGGAGGGCATCCTCCATCGAGGCGCCGCCGTAGAGGGCGGCTTCGAGAGCGAAGGTGATCGGCGCGTCGACATTGAGCTTGCGGGCGAGCTGGGCCGTGCTCTTGGCGGCAACGGCGCCCTCGACGATCATGTGCGTGCGAGCTTGGTACTCATCAAGGCTCTCGCCATGGGCAAAGGAGACGCCGAACGTGCGGTTGCGCGAGTGCTCGGAGGTGCACGTGGCGATGAGGTCCCCCATGCCGGCAAGGCCCATGCACGTCATGGGACGCCCGCCGCAGGCGAACACGATGCGGCTGATCTCCGCTAGGCCGCGGGTCATGATGAGCGCGAGCGTGTTGTCGCCATAGCCCGCGCCCGCAGCGATGCCGCAGACGATGGCGATGACGTTCTTCACGGCGCCGCATGTCTCGATGCCGCACATGTCGTCAGAGGTGTAGATTCTGAACGTCGGCGAGATGAGGAGGTCCTTGAAGAACTCCGCGACCTCAGGCTTCTGCGCGGCGATGACGGCTGCGGACAGGCTGCCCGTGCAGATCTCCTCCGCGTGGTTAGGGCCGGAAAGGGCCGCCACGCGCTCCGCTCCGCCAAGCTCCTCGATAACGATATCGCTCATGAGCTTGCCCGTTTCGGCTTCGATGCCCTTCGTGAGGGTGAGGACGGGCACCCCTGCAGGCACCTCGGGCGCAGCATTGCGGAGGGTCGAGCGTATGAAGGGCGAGGGCACGACGACGATGATGCCCTCGCATCCCGAAAGCGCTGCTGCGAAGTCGCCTGTGCAGGTCACGTTGGCAGGAAGCGTGTAATCGGTGAGATAGAGGGGGTTTCGATGGTTGCGGTTGATACCATCCGGCACAGGGGCATCATGAGACCAGAGCACGACCTCGTCCGCCTTGGCGGCGGCGACGCCGGCGATGGCAGTTCCCCAGGAACCGGCTCCGATGACGGCGATCTTCATCTATGCCTCCTTCTTGGAACCAAATGAGAGCTTCGATTCTGTGCCGGCGCGCAGGCGGCCGATGTTGCCGCGATGGGCCCATACAACGGTCCATCCCAACAGCGCCCAGATGGCGATCGCCAAAGGATCGAGGGTCGGGAACGCGATGAACACCGTGAGCGGCACCAAGGCCGCCGTCACGATCGACCCGACCGAGACATAGCGCGTGATCGCGACGAGCACGATGAATATCGCAAGATGGATGAGGGCGAGGGGCCAGAAGAACCCAAAGAGGATTCCCACGCCGGTCGCGATGCCCTTGCCTCCGTTGAAGTGGAGATACGGAGAGAAGATATGGCCATACAGGCACGCGAGGGCAACGAGGGCGATGAGGACGTCGACGGGAATCCCTGGTGCCCAGGGTGCACCAAGGAGGACCTGCTTTGCGGAGATCACGCAGACCGTTCCCTTGAGCAGGTCGAAGGCGAGCGTGATCGCGGCGACCTTCGGTCCGGCTACGCGCAGGGCGTTCGTAGTGCCGATGTTGCCCGAACCCTCCTTCTGGAGGTCCTTATGGGCGAAGCGCTTGGCAAGGATCTTGCCGAAGGGGATCCCGCAGATGAGGTACGAGACGAGCATGAGGCCGATCTCGAGATAGATCGCCGTGTCCAAACCGTATTGCATGCTACTCCCCCGACTTCTGACCGTCGTTCTTGCGCTGGAACTTCAACCGTATGGGCGTACCGGCGAAGTCGAATTTCTCGCGCATGCGGTTCTCGATGTAGCGACGGTACGTGGGGTCAACCAGGTCCGGATGGTTCACGAAGAACGTGAAGGTCGGAGGGTTCACACCGGTTTGCGTCACGTAATGCATGCGCAGGCGACGCTTTCCGTCGACCACGGTGTGGCCGAACTCGCGGAGCTCGGTAAGGAACTTGTTGAGCGCCGAGGTGGTGAGCTTCTGGGCGCGCGTGGCCGCAGCCTTATCGACAAGGTCCCAGATCTTCTCGACCGAGCGGCCGGTAAGGGCAGAGATGCGCAGGTAGCGAGCCCACGGCGCCAAGGTCATGCGGCGATCGACGGTCTCCATGACCTTGGCGCGCGCCTCGTCGTCCGCAAGCAGGTCCCACTTGTTGAGCAGGATGACCAGCGCGCAGCCGCGCTCGATAGCAAGGTTCGCGACTTTCTGGTCCTGCTCGGTCATACCGATGCTCGAATCCACCACAAGCAGCGCGACGTCTGCGCGATCGATGGCTCTAAGGCCTCGGACCATCGAGTAGTACTCGACGTTTTCGTAAACCGTGCTCTTCTTGCGGATACCGGCCGTGTCGACAAGACGATAGCGCGCGCCGCCGCGTTCCACGTAGGTATCGATGGCGTCGCGGGTGGTGCCCGCGACATTGGACACGATCGAGCGATCCGAACCCAAAATCTTGTTGAAGAGCGAGGACTTGCCGGCATTGGGCCGTCCAATGATGGCTACGCCGAGCGCCTCGGGATAGGGTTCCTCGTCTTCCTGTTCATCCGGCAGGGCGGCCACGACTTCATCGAGGAGATCGCCCGTGCCATGACCATGATGGGCGGAGATGGGACGAGGGTCGCCTAGGCCCAGCGAGTAGAACTCCCAGAGCCGCTCCTGCTCGCGGTCCGGGTTATCAAGCTTGTTGACAAGTAGGAACAAGGGCTTCTTGACGCGCTTCAGCATGCGCGCGACCGATTCGTCCTCTTCCGTGACGCCAACGGAGCCGTCTACCACGAACAGCACGACATCGGCCTCCTCTGCAGCCGCGAGCGCTTGGTCGCGAATCGAAGCAGAGAAGACGTCGTCGCTCTTGAGCGGTTCGATGCCGCCCGTATCGACGAGGATGAAGTCGCGTCCGTTCCAATCGGCGTCGTGGTAGGAACGGTCACGCGTGACGCCGCGGCTTTCATGGACGATGGCATCCTGCGTCCGCGCTAAGCGGTTGACGAGCGTCGACTTACCGACGTTCGGCCTGCCGACGACGGCTACGATGGGTTTCATATGCGCTCCTTGAGCTGTAAGGACTATACGTTGTATGCAGCGAGGCCACGCTCGATGGCGTCTATGAGCGCTTCGGGCATGGTGGACGCGATGAAGACTCGGGCTCCACGATCCACAAGCTCGGCCTCGAGCTCATCTTGATGATAACCGTCCAGCGTGAGCCCGTCGGCGTTGAACATGACGTCCGGCACAAAGAGCATAACCCCATGGAGCTCGGCGGGCAGCTGCTCTAGAAGATCGCATCCGCATATGAGTCCGGTGACGTCGACGTTCCCTCCGAAGTAACGGTTCTCGACAGCGCAGACACGCCCGGGGATGTTCGCCAAGGAAACGAGCCGGGAAACCGTCTCCCGAGCAGCCGTACCGGATACGACGAGTACGGAGAGCGAGCGATCGCGAAGGGTCTGGGCGATATGGTCGAGACGGCCCCGCTCGCGCTCCACAAGGACGTCCGTCTCGTCAAGATAGCTTCTGATCATACCGATGCCGTCGTAGTACTGCGGATAGCCGTCGTAGTGCTCAACAGGCGGGACCTCGACGCGGGCGTCGAGGTAAAACTCATCCGACAGCTGCACCGTCGTGCTCCCGCGCTCGCTCCGGAAGCGTTCTTGGTAGGGTCGGACCTGATCTATGACGGCCTTTGCCGCTGCGGTATCATCGGAAAACGACGCAGCGAAGCGCTTCTGGAAGCGCGTATAGCCGAGTGGGACGATACCCAGGCTCGTGATGGCTGGACGCTCGGCGCACCAGGAGAGCGTGCGCTCGAGTTCCGCCCCGTCGTTCTCGCCGGGCAGCAAGACGATCTGCGCGTGGATCTCGATACCGGCATCGATAAGGCGTTCAAGCACCTCCATGCCCCGCTGGGCGTTGCGGCCCATAAGGCGCCTGCGCACCTCGGGCGAGACGGCATGGAGCGATACGTTCATAGGGCTCAAGCGGTGCGTGATGATGCGGTCGACATCGTCGTCGCTCAGATTGGTGAGGGTGACGAAGTTCCCCTGCAGGAAGCTCAGCCGATAGTCGTCATCGCGGATGTAGAGCGTCCGGCGCATGCGTGGCGGCAGCATGTGCATGAAGCAGAACGTGCAGGCGTTCACGCAGGTGCGCATCCCGTCGAATACGACGCCATCGAAGGAGATGCCCCAGTCCTCACCAGGGAGGCGCTCGAGCGTGCAGGTTGCGTCTGTCCCGTCGCGAGGATCGCGGACGACGAGCTCCACCTCGTCATCGGATGCTTCCCATAGCCAGGTGATCATGTCCGCAAGGGCCTCGCCATTGACGTGCGTGACGCGCATACCGGCTTCGATTCCCGCGTCGAATGCCGGCGAATCGACGCGAACCGCTGCAACAAGGGCGCCTATCTGAGCATCTGGCGCATGGGTTGCTGCGTAATCGGCTCGCTCGCGAGCATAGGGCGGCACATGCTGAACCGAGCTCATGCACCCAGCTCCTCGATGCGGTCGAGCGCGCGCTGGATGTGGCTTTGGGGTGTTGAGGCCCCGGCGGTGATGCCGCAGAGCTCGACGTTGCCGAACCATGAAGCGTCGATTTCGTTCGCGTCCTCGATATGATGTGTGTTGGAGCAGCGCGCACGGCAGATCTCTGCCAAGCGCCGAGTGTTGCCCGAGTTCTTCCCCCCGATGACGATGATGCAGCCGGCGCGCTCGGCAAGCTCGGCCGCAGCACGCTGACGCTCGCTCGTCGCCTCGCAGATCGTGTTCACGACCTTGAGCTCCTGCACGCGCGTCGAAAGCGCGGCAACGATCGCGGCGAGGCGATCGGCTGTCTGGGTGGTCTGCACCACCACGCCCACTCGCTTGGCAACCTCGATCTGGTCGAGATCGGACGGCTCGCCTACAACCCAAGCCTCTCCCCCGGCATGGCCGAGGATGCCCTCGACCTCGGGGTGGCCAGCCTCGCCGACCACGATGAGCTGATAGCCCTCCTGGATGAGGCGGGCAGCGGCATGGTGGACCTTTTTCACATATGGGCAGGTCGCATCCACGACGTTGAGGCCGCGTCCGCGAGCGTCTTCGATAACCTGGGGAACCACGCCGTGCGTACGCACGATGAGGGCTCCTGAGGCGACATCCTCGAGGCTCTCGGCAAGCTCGACACCTGCTTGAGTGAGCTCGTCGACAACAAGCGGGTTATGGATGAGCGGGCCGAGCGTATGCACGGGGCCCGTTGTCTCCCGGGCGGTGGAAGCGGCGAGCTTGAGCGCGCGTTCGACCCCGTAGCAAGCGCCTGCGTGCTCGGCGATGACGACATCCATTGGCATGCGCATCACCTTCTCCCAGGATGCTCGACGCGAAGCTCGTCGCGCACGGCGTACATACGACGGATGGCCTCGTCCTCGAACCACTGGGTCCGGTCGCGACGGGACATGCCTTCGGGAGCATCATCGAGCGAAAGGCGCTCGCCCGCGCGCATCCAGGTCTTCATGGGACGCATGAGGTGCTTGCCGGCAGGCGTGATGTCGCGAAAACCGCAGACCGCCATGGGAGCGATCTCGGCTTTGGCCATCTGAGCCATGAGCGCGAAGCCGCCATGCACCACGACCGGCTGGTCGTCAGTGCGGATACGCGTGCCCTCTGGGTAGATGAGGACGTCCTCGCCGCGTTGGAGGGCATGCTGGGCGCGGCGCAGCGCCTTCATGTCGGCGGTGCCACGGTCAACCGGGATGCCGCCCACGCGAGCGAAGAACCATTTGATGATGGGGTTCTTGTTGAACTCCGATTTCATGATGGGGCGCACGCGCCGTCCGGTGCGCACGATGTGCGTGACCAGGGCTACGACCTCAGCCATGGAGGTATGGTTGCAGATGATGACCGAGCCGGTTTTACCCCGAGCGATGAGCTGCTCGGCGTTCTCAACGTTCCAACGCCACATGAGCTTGCTGAACGCGAAGAGTATGGCGATCACCACGTAGTAGAAGATGCGCAGGGCGACGGGATAGTCGCGCATCGCGTTGTCGTAGTAGTCCTCCGTACCGTATTTGAAGAGCTTCATCCTATCTCCTCCCGTCGATGAGGCAGGCGATCTTCTGGACCACCTCGTCGATGGTGTATGCGGTGCTATCGATGACGACGGCGTCTGGAGCAGCGGAGAGCGGGGCGACATCGCGAGATGAATCGAGCTCGTCGCGGCGCTCGAGGGCCTCGAGCGTTCGTTGGACCTCGTCTTCGAGTGCATCTGCGGAGATGTCCTCGCCTTCATGGCGCTGGGCCACGCGGCGCCGGGCTCGTTCACGGGGGTCCGCGGTGAGAAACACCTTGATCTGGGCTTCGGGGAACACCACCGTGCCGATGTCTCGACCTTCGGCGACGACATCATGGTCGTCGGCAGCGGCGCGCTGATGGGAAAGGAGCGCCTTGCGCACGCCCGGGTAGGCCGAGACCTTGGATACCGTCGCATCGACAGCCGGCGTGCGGATCTCGCGGGTGACATCCTCTCCGTCGACGGCGATGCGCTGGCCATCCTCGGGAGCGGCGGAGACCGTGATGACGATATGGCGCGCGAGATCGGTCACCGCCGGCTCGTCGTCGAGGTCGATATGGCGCGCTGCCGCCGTATACGCAACCGCGCGGTACATGGCGCCCGTGTCGAGCTTCTGGAACCCGAAGCGTCGGGCGACCTCGCGAGCGATGGTCGATTTACCGGACCCCGCAGGGCCGTCGATGGCTATGATCATGAGCGCGTTCCTTCCTTGGTTGCGCGGGCATCTTGATGATCCGGGCCGCCCTGTCGGGCGTGCTCGTTGATTGGATCCCCTATCGCTTTACTAATGTGTGATAAAGAAGTAATAGAAGTGTAAAAAATTTTGCCGTTCCTATCCGGCACTTGGCCATTGTGTCGGATAGGTCGGGCGGTTATTCCGGCAAATCAATCTTGCCGACAAAGCTGTAATAAATCTCAATGTCCTGCCTGCGGGTGCCGTTCTCGTCATAGCTGCACTCATGCACAACGTTTTTTTCAATCATTTCCCGCAAGAGGGTGGGGGTAAGTTCCTCAAAGGCAAGGTGCTTTCGGACAATCCCCATAAACTTTTCCGCGTTGACGGTGGCGGCCTGCGACTTGTCCAGTTCGGCCTGCAAAGCGGCGGCGCGGTCTTTCAGTTCCCGCTGCTCCTGCTCGTAGTCTGCCGACAATTCCATGAAACGCTCGTCGCTGATTTTGCCGTTCACATTGTCCTCATGTTCGCAGATGACGTATTTGCTTTCCTGTTGTAATATTCGTCTGTTCCTGGTTCAAAATAGTTTCTCCTCTCTGATACTGATTTTATCAATGATATTTCGCAATAGCCAGCAATGAACGCTTGCATTGCGCAAGACGTTACATTATCTTCTGAAACATATAGCGCACCTTGTCCAGGCGGCTGTTTGGACGGCGGGGCTGGATGACTGGCTTGCCGACAGCGGCCTGATACCCTTTCAGTTCTGTAAGGCATACGCTCTGCCCGTTGGTGTAAAAGGCCAGATCAGTACGGTATGCCTGTATACAGCGGGCGGGAATCTCGCCAGTAAAGACAACTTCATCCTTTTTTACCTGGACCGTTTCGATGGTGGCACAGTATTTCGGTGCATCATGATAAGCCCTGGAAAGATATTCCCGGGGCGCATAGAGGGTGAAGGAGAGATAAGGTTCCAGCAGTTGCGTCCCTGATTCCTTCAATGCCTGTTCCAATACAATCGGGGCCAATGAGCGGAAGTCCGCCGGCGTGCTGACCGGACTGTAATAAAGCCCGTATTCAAAGCAAATCTTACAGTCCGTTACGTTCCAGCCGAACAAGCCCTGCTCCAGCCCGTAACGGATACCATCCCTGACAGCGTTTTGAAAACTCTGGTTCAAGTATCCCAGCGAAACCCGGCTCTCGTATTGTACACCGGAGCCAAGCGGGAGTGGTGTAACAGACAGTCCGATGGATGCCCAAAACGGGTTGGGCGGCACCTCGATATGGATGGTGTGGCTGGCTGCTTTGAGCGGCCGCTCCATATAAATGACGGTGGGTTCCTTTACCACTGTTTCAAGCTTGTATTTTTCCGACAGCAAAGCGGAAACAACCTCCAACTGCACCCGGCCCAAAAAAGAAAGAATGATCTCATGGGTGATGGAATCCACCTCGCAGCGCAAAAGCGGGTCAGTATCCGCAAGTTGCGTAAGAGCGTCCAGCAGCCGTTCTCTTTGCGCTGCCGTTTTCGGCGCAATCGACGTCCGCAGCATGGGGAGGGGGTCCTCACGCCACCTTTTACGAGGGAGCCGGGTTGGGTCCCCTAATACATCGTTTAACCTCACGCTGTCGCTGGGAAGGATAACAATTTCACCCGGATAAGCGGTGTCTGTCCGAACAATTTCCCCTTTGGATGGAATACGCATCTCTGTGATTTTCAGCTTTTCTCTCCCGGCCAGGGCCACCGTATCCCGCAGGCGCAGCGTTCCGCTGTATAGCCGTAGATAGACACGCCGCTGGCCGCAATCTGTATACTCCACCTTGAAAACGCTGCCGCATAGGGCGGCGCTCCCCTGTTCCCCAATCGGTTGGAACAGCCCTGTCACCGCATCCATCAACGGTTGAATGCCAAGGCCCTTTTTGGCGCTGCCATAATAGACCGGGAACAGGGAGGCGTCTTGAACCCGCCGCTGTTCCTCCCGCACAAGTTTTTCCCGGCTGATTGGTTCTCCTGCGATATACTTTTCCAATAATTTATCGTTATTTTCGATGACCGCATCCCATGCTTCTATGTCGGTATTTTCCTCCAGGACTATTTCCGGGGACAGCGACACCGTCTGCTTGATGATAATATCGGCGGAGAGCTTATCCCGAACAGACTGAACCACGCTCTGCAAATCAACGCCAGCCTGGTCGATCTTGTTGATAAAGATAACGGTGGGAATGTTCATTTTCCGCAGGGCATGGAACAGAATACGGGTCTGGGCCTGCACGCCATCTTTAGCGGAGATCACCAAGATGGCCCCATCTAAAACAGCCAAAGAGCGGTACACCTCCGCCAAAAAATCCATGTGGCCGGGCGTATCCACAATGTTGACTTTACATCTGTGCCACTGGAAGGAAGTGACTGCCGCTTGAATGGTAATCCCACGCTGCCGCTCCAAAAACATGGTGTCCGTCCTCGTTGTCCCTTTTTCGACGCTCCCCGGTTCTGAAATGGCTCCGCTGGCATATAGCAGGCTCTCCGTCAAGGTCGTCTTTCCAGCGTCTACATGGGCAAGAATTCCAATATTGATTATTTTCATGTGATTGTCCTCCCTTTACTGCCCCGAAGGGCATAAAAATCCCCAGCAGTAAAATACTTTTACCGCTGGGGATGATAATTTGCGGACATACGCATATACAGCATACACCTGTTTGTGAGTGCTGTTTTTGGGGATATGTCAAAATTGATAAGGCAAAAGTATTCTTAAATTGGGTACAAAAAACTAAGCCCCTACAAAAGGGACTATCATAATCCTTTGTTCCCACTATTTGATTATAGTTTTATTTAAGAATACCTTGCCGCATATTTTTTACTCCTTTTCTGGGGGTTTGAATTATTATATCACATCAGTTTTAGGAAAACAAGTATCTAAAAGAAATTTTTCTTCCCCTTATATGTAACAATCATACCGGCTTCCTAACGTTCAGAATGGTTTCTACTGTCTGCTGCGGTGTTTGGTTGGAATTGTCCAGCCAAAAGCCGATCCGTGGTGTTGTCTGCATTTTACTAAATACAAATTCAATGTATACAGAAAGAAATATATAAGGAGTGGGAGGGATTCCGCCGTAGTCGGCATTGTAGGAAAATCCAAAAGTTTAGATTTTCTCAAAATGCTTATCTTTTGGTCTTTGGTTCGGAATAGTGTAGTGCTGGCGGTCTATCTATTGTTTTCGGTTGCTTGCTTCTTTACCGTACATGAGCATTCACGCAGGGCATCCAGCTCGGCCCTCTCGAGCTCCCGCCATGACCCGCTAGCAAGCCCGTTGAGGCGAAGCGGACCGAACGCAGGGCGGTGGAGCTCTAGAACCGGATGGTGGACGGCGCCGAGCATGCGCTTCACCTGGTTCTTGCGACCCTCATGGATGTCGATCTCGACCAGCGAGGTGCCTCGCACGCGTTTGAACGAGCAGCCGGCATCTGGCGGAACCGTCTCGAGAAGCGAGCATCGTGCGGGCTGGCAGGGTCCGTCGTCGAGTACGATCCCTTTCCTAAGGGGCTCGAGCTCCCGATCGCTCATTGAGCCATCAACCAATGCGAGGTAGGTCTTCTCGACATGGCGTGAAGGATGCAGGAGCGCCTGTCCCAGATCGCCATCGGTCGTGAAGAGGAGCAGGCCCGTGGTATCCATATCCAGCCTGCCAACCGGGAAGAGCCCTGGATAGCGATCGCAGGGCACGAGCTCGGCAACCGTCGGCCTACCCTGAGGATCGCTCATGGTGGTCAGGTACCCCGAAGGCTTGTGGAGCATGAGGTAGACGGCTTCAGCAGGCCAGCTCACGCGCATCCCATCGACCTCGACTACGTCGCGGTCGACATCGATCTTGGTACCGAGCTCGCAGGCGACCACGCCGTTGACGCTTACGCGCCCGGCAGTCATCAGGTTCTCCGAGCCCCGCCTGCTCGCCACGCCGGCGCGCGCTAGGAATCGCTGGAGGCGCATGGTATGAGGCCATGGGCCGTTGCCTTCGATGCGGCGGGCGTCGTCAGTCATCGAATTCCTCATCCGTCGCATTGCCCACGATCATGAGGTCGTCGTCCTCGTCATAGGCATCATCGATCAGCTCGTGTTCCTCTTCGAGATCCTGGTCGGCCTCTTCCAGCGTGGATTGGATGGACCTGCCGGACAGGCGCTCGCGAATGAAATGACGCGCTTGCTCATCGGGTGCAAATTGCTCGAGATCGGGAAGGTCGCGGGTGGAGCGAAGGCCGAACTTCTCCAAGAAGGCGTTGGTCGTACCGTACAGGATCGCCTGGCCGCGCTCCGCATCGCGCCCCATCTCGCGGACGAGCCCCTTGTCAACGAGCGACGAGATGACGCCATCGGAATTGACGCCACGGATGCCCTTCACCGTCTCACGCGTGACCGGCTGATGGTACGCGATGACGGCGAGCGTCTCCAAAGCAGCCTGCGAAAGCTTCTGGGTGTCCCATGAAAGCACGAACGACTCAACTTGGTCGTGGTAGGCGGGATGGGTGAACAAGCGCCAGCCCCCTGCGACCTCACGTAGCTGGAAGCCTCGCTCCGCCTCCTCGTACTCTACCTTGAGCTCAGCCAGAAGCGAAGCGCATTCTCCCGGTGTGATGTCGATGGCCTGCGCAAGGGCGCTCGCGCTTACCGGGTCGCTCGACACCAGGAGCAGCGCCTCGAGGGCAGCCTTGGGCGAGAGTGGGTTCAAGTTGTCCAAGTCCTTCATCTTGGGCCTCCCGGGGAGATAGAAAGGGGGTGCGGGAACGAAGCCATCATTCGTCGGTCTCCTCGATAGCAAGGGCATCACCTGGGTGATAAGCCGGCGCGCCCTCTACGCGCTCGATCTGGATCTCGCCGAAGTTCTCGTCTTGCGCAAGCGTGACCGACCCGCGTTTAGCAAGTTCGAGGATAGCAAGGAAGGTTGCGACGAGCTGCTCGGTGGTTGCTCCCTCATCGAGGAGCTCGCGGAAGGTCGTGGTAGGACGAGCCATGGTGAATCGGTCGACCGAGGCCACGGTGAGCTCGAGCGGGAGGCGCTTGGGGGCCACATGCTCCGCCTCGAGGAGGAACGTCTCGCGGCGGCTGTCCAGATCCGCGCAGATGACCGCGAGGCCGCGCAAGGTGATACCGGCGAGGTAATCGGGCATGAGGCCCAAGAACTCGGGGTCGGGACCAGCAACGCGCGGATGCATGCGGCGCTCCGCCTCCATGCGGGAACCGAGCGCGGCAGCGGCGGCCTTGAACTGCTTGTATGCGATCAGGCGCTGGATGAGCACTTCGCGCAGGGCGTCTCCATCGAGGCTTGCGAGCTCGTCATCGTCACTGTCGTCGTCCTCAACCGTACGAGGTCCTTCATCGGGAACGAGCGAGGCGGCCTTGATGTCGAGGAGCGTCGCCGCCACGAGCAAGAAGTCGCTTGCAACGTCGAGGTCGAGCGCTTCGAGGCGCTCCACTTCCTCGAGGTACTGCTCGGTCACCTCGGAGATGGATATAGCCCCGATGTCGACCTTCTGGCGGGAAACAAGCTGGAGCAACAGATCGAACGGCCCTGAATATACCTGCGTGGTGACCCGGTACGACATGTCCCTCCCCCATATGCCCTCTTGAGCTCAATGCGCCCACGTAAGCGTTTCAACTGAGTAAGTTTAGCGCACCATCAGCCGAGCACGAATGAGAGCATCCAGTTTGCAAGCGGATACACCGTGATATCGAAATAGATGCCGATGAGGTCGATCCCCGTGAACGAGGGCAGCAGGTACAGCACGACGATGAGGATGGGCATCGCGTAAGCCTGAATGCGCCGATAGATGCGCAGTGCATCGCCTTTGAGGAAGGGCACGATGATGGTCGAACCGTCGAGAGGCGGCAAGGGGATGAGGTTGAAGAAGGCGAGGGAGAGGTTGGTGAGCAGCGCGGTGATGAAGAAGGAGGCTAGAAGCGAGGCGAGCTGGAAGCTAAGCGCCCCGGCGAGAAGCGCGGGCCTGAGCATGCCATAGAGCGCTGCGGCGACAGCTGCGAGCAAGATGTTGGAAACCGGTCCAGCAAGGGCGACAAGCACCTCGTCGCGTTTAGGGTTCTTGAGATTGCCAAGGTATACCGGGACGGGCTTGGCGTAGGCGAAGACCGGTCCACCCGCGAGCATGAGCAGAAGCGGTAAGACCACCGTGCCGAACGGATCGATGTGGTTTAACGGGTTCAACGAGAAGCGCCCACGGGAACGTGCCGTGGAATCACCAAGAAGATACGCTGCGAGAGCATGGGCGCTCTCGTGCACGACGATACCTAAGATGACCGCGACAGCAGAGAGCAGCAGCGAGATGATACGGTCCATGGCGCCCCCTACCGTACGAGGCGCGAGGCGCGCTGGCAGACATAGTCGAGTATGAAGCAGGCAAGTGCCACCAAGGCGAAGTCGAAGCGGAACACCCCGCCGAAGGGCGAGGCGATCACGCCCCATCCCGCGATCGCGGCGGGCAGTGCCCGCGAGAGGTCGACGATGAAGCCAACGATGTTGAGCTTGGCAACGAGGCCCGAGAAGCAAAGCACGATGACGATGAGGCAAAGCGCGATGGCCGCGAACCTGAATATCCAAGAGAGAACCGCGAGCGCAACCGCTGCCGCATTTCTACTACCCACGTGCTGTTTCCTCCTCGATGTTGGTAGAGAGCTCGAGCCATTCGTCCTCGAGGACGGGTATGGCCTGCTTCAGGCCGTTATATTCCCCTAAAGCGTCGTTGAACCTCGCTTGGTCGGCATAGAGCTCCTCAGATGCCATCAGCTCCATGAGCTCATCATATCGGGCGCGCTTGCGTTCCAGCTCGGCCTCGACCTTCTTCAGACGGTCTTTCAAGGGCTTGAGGCGCTTGTTCAGCGCGGCTCGAGCCTCAGCCTCCTCTCGGCGCTGCTCCTTGGTCTTCTTACCTTCACGGACAGGCTGCTCGGATGCCTCATGATGGCGACGGAGCGTTCTGGAGCCCTCGGCTCCATGCGGTGCCGGCTTGGCCTCCTCGCGCTCTTGGAGGGCGCGCTGGGCCAGGTCCTCCCGCTTGAAGAGGTAGTAGTCGTAGTCGCCATCGATGACGGTCATCTTCCCATCGCGGATGTCGACGACGCGATTTGCCACCGAGCGCACGAGATGCTCGTCGTGGGAGATGAGGACGAGGGTGCCGGGGAAGCTCTTGAGCGCGTTCTCGAGCATGTCCACCGAGTCGATGTCGAGATGGTTGGTGGGCTCGTCGAGGCAGAGCAAGGCCTCAGGCGCAACGAGCATCTTGGCGAGGGCGAGACGCGCTCGCTCGC
This sequence comes from Enorma phocaeensis, assembly GCF_900186505.1. Taxonomy (GTDB): domain Bacteria; phylum Actinomycetota; class Coriobacteriia; order Coriobacteriales; family Coriobacteriaceae; genus Enorma; species Enorma phocaeensis. The sequence goes on along the minus strand of NZ_LT891969.1, from coordinate 475,341 downwards.
CTCCGGAGAGCACGCCGACGCGCTTGTCGACGTCTTCGCCCGAGAAGAGGAATGCGCCGAGGAGGCTCCGCTGCTGGGGAACCGTCCACGTAGGGGCAACGGAGTCAATCTCCTGCAGCACGGTGTTGGATTCCTTCAGGCCTTCCAGCTGATGCTGGGCATAGTAGGCGACGCCCACGTTCACTCCAAGCTCGCGTCTACCGGCGGTTGGCTGCTCGACGCCGGCAAGCATCTTGAGAAGCGTCGACTTGCCAGCGCCGTTGGGGCCCACGAGCGCCACATGGTCGCCCCGATAGAGCGTAAGGTCGATGCCGCTGTAGACATGCTTGTCCGCATAGGACTTCGACACGCCCTCGAGCTTCACGACCATGTCGCCCGAGCGCGGTGGATCGGGGAACTTGAAGTCAACGTGCTTATGGCCCTCGGGAAGGATGACGAGCTCGCTCTTGATCTGCTCGATGCGCTTCATGCGCTCCTGAGCCTGCGCCGCCTTGGTGGGCTTGTAGCGGAACTTGTCGACGAAGACCTGCATATGGGCGATCTCGCGCTCCTGTGCTGCGCGCTTGGCGCGCATCTGCTCGAGGTTGTCCTCGCGCTGCTTGAGATAGGAGCTGTAGTTGCCGGTGTAGACCGTGATACGGCGGTTCTCGAGCGCAGCCACATGATCCACGCAGGCATCCATGAAGGCGCGGTCATGGGAGACGATGAGCACAGCGCCCTCGTAGTTTGCGATGAAAGACCGCAGCCACTGAACGCTCTCGAGGTCGAGGTGGTTCGTAGGCTCATCCAGAAGCAGCAGATCAGGATGGCGGAGGAACAGCTTCGCGAGCGCGATGCGCATCTGCCAGCCGCCCGAGAACTCGGCGCAGGGCTTATTGAAGTCCTCGACGGGAAAGCCCAGACCGGCGAGGATCTGGCGGGCGTTGCTCTCGAGCTCGTAGCCTCCGAGCCCCTCGAAGCGGTCCTGCACGCGGCCGTATTCATCGAGAAGCGCGCTCGGCACCTCGCCCGTCTCCCCCGCTTCGGCGATCTTGAGCTGCAGGGCCTCAGCGCGCTCGCCGAGCTCGCGAATCTCGTGCGCAGCGGCCATGACCTCGTCGATCACGGGCACGTCGCTTGCGAGCTTCGTCTCCTGCTCGAGGTAGCCCACGTTCACGTCCTTCGCGAACGTGATGGAGCCGCCGTCGGCGGTATCGAGTCCCATGATGATCTTTAGAAGCGTGGTCTTGCCGGCGCCGTTGGGTCCCACAAGCGCAAAGCGGTCGCCGGGATTCACCTGAAAGGAAGCACCGGAAAAGAGCGTACGCACACCGAAGCTCTTCTCGATCTTGTCTACATTGAGGATCATCTGTTCACCCCGCACCCAACGCGCAGTGCATTCGCACTGTGAACGGCTCGATAAGAAAAAGGGCCGGCGATTGCTCCCCGGCCCCATTCATGTTCTGGTGGGCGTTACAAGATTTGAACTTGTGACCCCTTCCGTGTGAAGGAAGTGCTCTACCCCTGAGCCAAACGCCCTTGTGCTTTTCAGCGAAAGTTATAGTACCACGCTACTCCTCCGCTGCCAAGCATGAATTTAGAAAACTGGCAACGACCATGTAGCCAACGTCTGATATCTGCGACATTACTCGGTTTTGTGTAGCGTATTCCAGACGTTAGGCATATCGAAGGCTGTACGAATAGCTCTACCGGGACGTTCTCTTGCGGAGGCCGGTGACGACGAGCGCTATGCCGGAGATCCCAGCAAGCGCGCAAACCAAAGGCGCTACATCGCCCGTGGCGGGGATGGTTTCCTCGTTCTTGGCAGGCTCTTCAGCGCCGCAGACCGTGCAGACGCCGTCTTGGTAGCTATGGCCGGTGGCGGGGATCGTCTCGCCCTTTGCGATCACGTAGCCGCAGACGGAGCAGACCGTGTCGCCGGTGTAGCCCTCATCGGTGCAGGTGGCCTTCTTTTCGTTCTCGACGGTGCGCATATGCCCGGCGTAGTCAAGCCTGTCGCCGCAGGCCGCGCACTCGTGCCAGTGTCCGTCCGCGTCGCTCGACCAATCGCTGGCAGGTTTGTGGGCGTGCGCGACTGTGAGGGTCGCGGGGTCGCTTATGACAGCGCCGCCGTCTCCGGTCACAATACAACGGTACTGGTTGCCGCTCATGTCCATTGTGGTTTTCCCCGTGGTATATTCGGCTGCGTTTGCGCTGGCAATGTTTGTCCAGTTATTTCCGTTATCGATGCTTTGCTGCCACTGATAGGACAACGGCTCGCTGCCGGTGGCATTCACGGTAAAGGTAGCGGTTTCGCCCTCGATCACAGATTTATCTGCGGGCTGGGTGATGATGGTGCACAGGTTGCCCAGCACCACATCCCCGTTGGCGTTCAGACCAATATCCCAGGCGTCACCGTCTGAGGAGAAGTAGTCCGCCGGGTTTTCGCCCGCCATATTGTCGCTCCACCCACTGATGAAACTGCGGGGGACACCTTCTGCGGTCACGCCAATGCGCGCGTTTTCGCCCAGAGGTCCGGTGATTTTGATAGTATTCCATCCTAAATACAGGTTGTCGGTGGCACCAGCCTTCGTATTGTTTTGAATGATGGAATCACCGGACAGATAAAAGGTGCCGTATAGACACACCCCGCCGCCGTAACCGAAAGTATCGCTGTTAGTGGTGTTGCCGGTGATGGAGCCGCCGGACAGAGTGAATGAGCCTTTGTTAACCATCACCCCTCCACCTCCACCTGAGGTGGTCTGGTTGTTGTTGATGCTGCCGTCTTCCATAGTGAATGTGCCGTCTATGTCCACATATACTCCGCCGCCGGCGTTGGCGGTGTTGCCGGCAATGCTGCCGCCGGTCATTGTAAAGGTGCCGCCGCCGGCCACATACACCCCGCCGCCGTTGCTGCCAGAACCGCCGGTGAGAACACCGCCGGTGGAGCAGTCGCACAGGGTAAGACTTGCGCCGCTGCCCACGGAAATATGCTGCTTGTTCAGGTCCAACTTATGGCCGTTGAGGCAGAGGATCACCTCGCCACTGACGGTGATGGACTCGGTGACGGAGTACTCTACATCGCCGGACAGGTAGTAGCTGCCGCCGGATAAGGTGGTGGTGCCAGCCGTAAACTCCGTCCAGCCGTTGCTGTGGCTGTCGTGCTCTCCCGCCGCCAGCGCCGTGGCGGGGAGCGCGACTAAACAGAGAAGTGCCGCAGCGAACAGGGACGCAATCGTTCTTTTCAGCATCTTCATCCTCCACCCAGCGCATGAGCCGTCGACACAACAGGTCCTGAACCCATTGTTGAGGATGAGGCACCCCCTTCCCCTACCCGACAGGAAGGGCAATGTGGGGAGAACGGAGGTATGGTGAACGGAAATTCGCTCGCACATCTTGTCTGAGAACCTGCAAACCTGTCTACGCTAACATGAATTGCGCGAGGTCTTTGCGGCTCGATACCCCGAGCTTGCGGAACGCGTTGGACAGGCACTCCTTCACGCGATTCACCGAGAAACCCATGTGCTCGGCGATCTCGGCGTTCGACCAGTCGCGCGAGGCGAGCATGCAGACCGCGAACTCGGTGGTGGTGAGGTTGTCCGCCACGTCGTCGGCGGTCGAAGGGTTGTGGACGCGCCGCCAGCCGGCACTGAAGCGATAGGTGATGTCGATCATGCGCTTGAAGTCGTCCGGCCACGCGGGCTTGATGGCGGCCTCGAGCATACCGCCCAGAAGTCCGTGGTGCTCACCGAAGGGTTGAATGAGGCCGTCCGGGCGCGCGATGTCCCAGGCGGCGAGGACGTGTTGGCGCGCCTCGTCGGTGCGGCGGAGCGCCATGAGGCTCATGACGGCCGCGAGGTGCAGGTAGATGGCAGGTATGGGGTAGAGCGCATCCGCCATGGCGAAGGCGCCCAGCACGATACCGTAGCTCTGCTCGTAGGCGCCCTCGAGGTAGAGGCGGTGCGCCTTGACATAACAGGCGAAGAGCCTGAGTCCAGGCGGCAGGAGCGGAAGCAGGTCGGGCGCGGTTTGCACGGATTTAGGCGCGGGTAGGTGCAATAGCGCGCTCGCGGCGTTCCCGATGAAGGTCGCCATGGCCGTCACTTCAGGAGGCGTACCCCATTACAGTTTGAGAAGTAGTTAGCCCAATCGCTTAAGCCATCCGCTTAGACGGTCGGACTACGATTGACATATGTCCCGAGGGACTGCCGATCGGGCGCCCGCGGACGGCCTTATGCCCCTGCCCCTTGAGGGCCCGGGGGGTGTTGCCGACGCGGGCGCCGCTGCTTCTGACGACTAATAGGAAACTGCCGGGCTCCTCCGACCAAAGAGCGCCACGGCCAGGTAATGTGGGTGTCGCGCGAGGCAGCATTCCGATCGACCGACGATTGGAAGGATACCATCATGCTGACCGAAGCCACCGCCTGCCCTGCCGTAATAGGCCTCGACGTCGGGAAGTTCTCCCATTGGGCGTGCCACGTGACCAGGCAGGGCGAGATCCTCGCCAGCGNACCCCATTACAGTTTGAGAAGTAGTTAGCCCAATCGCTTAAGCCATCCGCTTAGACGGTCGGACTACGATTGACATATGTCCCGAGGGACTGCCGATCGGGCGCCCGCGGACGGCCTTATGCCCCTGCCCCTTGAGGGCCCGGGGGGTGTTGCCGACGCGGGCGCCGCTGCTTCTGACGACTAATAGGAAACTGCCGGGCTCCTCCGACCAAAGAGCGCCACGGCCAGGTAATGTGGGTGTCGCGCGAGGCAGCATTCCGATCGACCGACGATTGGAAGGATACCATCATGCTGACCGAAGCCACCGCCTGCCCTGCCGTAATAGGCCTCGACGTCGGGAAGTTCTCCCATTGGGCGTGCCACGTGACCAGGCAGGGCGAGATCCTCGCCAGCGGCCCCGTGGCCAACACCGAGCATGACCTGGACAGCCTGTTCGCCCGAGTGGATGCAGGGACGCTGGTCGTCGTCGACCAAGTGCGCAACATCGGGTCGCTGGCGATATCGAGGGCAAGGCTGGCCGGGCTGCCCGTCGCCTACCTGCCGGGAATCGCCGCCCACGGAGCTGCCAAGCTGTTCGCGGGCGACGCCAAGACCGACGAGCGCGACGCCGCGGTCATAGCCAAGACGGCGCTCGGCATCCCGGATTCGCTGCTGCCCGTGCCAAGGCGCGACGAGAGGCTCGAGGCCGCAAGGTCGATGGCGGCGCAGAGGAACCACATGGTCACCTGCTCCACCCGTGACAAGAACAGGCTCAGGAGCATACTCCTGGAAAGCTGCCCCGCGTTCGAGGCGCTGGCCGACCTGGCCGATCCCCATTGGCTGAAGATGATGGAGTCCCTGGGCGGCCCCTGGGGCATCCTGGATGCCGGCAAGCCTGCCGTCGGCGCCGTGACCCGCGGCGCGAACAGGGCGCGCATCGACGCCGCGCTGGCGGCGATATCGTCGTCGACGCGCCCGTCCGAATACCAGGTCATGGCAGAGAACCCGCAGGTCAGGATGCTTGCCAGGCGTATCAGGGAGTCCGCCGAGGAAGCCGCAAGGCTCGACACGGAGATAACGGCGCTGCTCGTCGAGGACGGCACTTACGAATGCCTGCTGACCATCCCAGGAATCGGCCCAAGGACCGCATCGGAGCTGGTGATAAGCATCGACATCGACGACTTCCCCGACCACGACCACCTCGCATCGTATTGCGGAATCGCTCCCAGGAACCGCCAGTCAGGCAAGTCGATATCGTCGGTGAGCGCCTCGCGCCAGGGAAACAAGAGGCTGAAAAACCTGCTCATCTTCTCCTGCAACTCGCTTAGCAGGAGCAGGGGCCGGTTCGGCGACTACTACCGCAAATGCAGGGATCGCGGCATGTGCCACGGAGAGGCATTGAAGGCGGTCGCCAGGAAGAGGATGAAGGTGATCTACGCGATCATGAGGGACAAGGTCCCGTACTCGGCCTAGCTAGCCAGAGCCATAGAAAAACGCCAGCCCGACAAGGGCTGGCGTCAGCATGCTCGAAAGCAGTGATCTTTGCCAACAAAATCAGTTGACAAAACTATAGGAACACCCCCTATTTCGGAATTCAGGCTGCCGAGAGCGCCATCGAGCGCGAAGAGGGCATCGTTGATGCGGCCGAGGCTCAAGTTCGAGAACGCGCAGATGAGGCAGGCGGAAAGGCGTGCCTCGGCGTCGTCGCTCCTGAGGAGCGGGGCGGCAAGGTCGCGTGCACGCTCCGCGTTGCCGGTGAAGTAGGCGAGCTCGGCCTGCGCGACGGACGCGCGCGTGCCGTTCGCGAGGGAGGCGACGAACGCCTTCGCGGTTCCCGGAGCATAGGCCGTGCTCATAAGCGGCATGAGGTGCTGGAAGGAGGATGTTGGGCGACGGCTTGGTACCTGCGGCATGGAAGTACGATCTCCCCTGCGCGGATCGTCGGGCTTGACCGTGCCCTCGGGGATGCGCCACGATCCGCCGAGCTTCTCGGCACCTGCGATGCGCCCCTGCTTGCAGTAGCGCTGCACGAGCCGTTTTGATACGCCCCAGCGGCACGCTGCCTCATCTGCCTGGATATACTCCATGCTTCCCACCTGTTCAGACCTGTTTATCCCTCACGTTCTGTGAAGCGTATCAGATGAGTCGGGTCGCAAGCGCGAACACTTTAAGCGCAGCACCTATGGTAAAGGTGCAAGTAAAGAAAACCCGATCGCAGACAGCGACCGGGTTGAGTTACAGGGTGGGCCCAGCAGGATTCGAACCTGCAACCCAGGGATTATGAGTCCCCTGCGCTAACCGTTGCGCCATGAGCCCGTATAGCAAAACGCCCTCCGATTTCTCGGAGGGCGGCTGTTCACTTGGGTGGAGACGAGGGGGATCGAACCCCTGACCTCTTGACTGCCAGTCAAGCGCTCTCCCAGCTGAGCTACGCCCCCAAGCGGTGCGGGAAATAATATACGGGAAGTGGAGCGGCATTGCAAGCGATTATTCCAACTTTTTTGATCGAGTCTGAGAATTGTCTGGCTAGAGTTCTGGAATATGCAGATGCATTCCTTGTTTGGCAATCACTTATTTCAGAGCATGCATAAACGGAACCGTTTATCGATTTGTCATTGATTTGACGAACAGTAATGTTAATCTACCGGCCACCCGATGAGCTATGACACAAACGGGATCACTTCCCGTTTGGATCGAACGCTCAGATCGACAATGGATCTCGAAATCGCAAGGGTTCTAGGAGAGGAGTAACCATGGCGAATGAAGGATCGATTAGCACGGCACCAGGATGCGCTTGCTTCAGGTACCTTGATAACGAGGAAGCGTACCCCGATCTTGACGCAGGCGGGGCTGTCGAGCGCCTGCGTGCCGCAATCCGGTGCGAAACCGTGAACACGGATCCCGAAAAGACCGATTTTTCGCAGTTCGACAAGCTTCATGAATTGATGCGCTCGAGCTATCCGCATGTCATGGAAGCCGGCACGTTCGAGATCGTTCAGCATAGCGTGCTCATAACGATTCCCGGCAGCGATCCGGCACTCAAACCGCTGCTGCTCATGGCTCATCAGGACGTCGTTCCGGTCGTCGCGGGCACCGAAGACTCCTGGGAGCACCCTCCCTTTGAAGCCACGCTCGACGGGACCTTCATCTGGGGCCGCGGCTCCATGGACATCAAGCTCATGGTCATCGGCGAACTCGAGGCGGCCGAATACGTGCTCGCGCATGGGAAGAAGCTCCAGCGCACGCTGTACCTTGCGTTCGGCGAGGACGAGGAGACCTTTGGAACCGGTGCGAAAGCCATCGTGAAGACGCTCGCCGATCGCGGCGTGCGTTTGGAGTTCCTGCTGGATGAGAGCGTGACGGTCGTACGCGACATGGGGCTCTACGGTGCCCCCGGCACCCTTGGGATCGAGGTGGAGCTCGCCGAGAAGGGAGATACCGCGGTCAAGGTCACGGTTCGTAGCGAAGGCGGCCATGCATCCAACCCCTTTGGAGGAACTTCGCTCGGCATCCTTTCGCAGGCGATATCCTCCATCGTCGCCCAGCCCTTCCCCATCGAGCTCAGCCCGGTTACCGAGCAGCTCCTGAGGACGCTCGCTCCCTATATCACGGAGAGCCCCTGGAAGGAGCTTGTGGGCCCAGACGGCTCGCTAATCGAGGAGAACCGAGATCAGCTCGCTAGGTTCTTCGCAAGCCAGAAGACGCTTTTCCCTTACGTGACCACGACGTGCGCCCCCACGATGATCGAGGGCTCTTCGCAGGCTCCGAACGTCATGCCCAAGGACATGAGCGCCATCATCGATTTCCGCAGCATGCCCGGAACGTGCGTGGAGGATGTCATGGCGCACTGCGCGGAAGCTGTGAAGGACCTGCCCGTCGAGCTGTCCGCCCATCTGGCGGTCAACCCCTCGAGCGTGGCTGTAAGCGATGGCTATGGGTTCAAGGCGGTGAGCGAGGTCGGCTCAAGGTTCTTCAAGGACACGGTGACCGGTGCCCCGGTGCTGTTCCTCCCCTCGTTCACCGTAGGCGGCACCGATGCCGGATACTATGACCCCGTATGCGACACCTGCCTGCGCATGAGCCCGTTCCTGCTCGACGATGATGAGCAGGCCCGCGGCGTGCACGGAACCAACGAGCGCGTTACCAGGCGCTCGTACCTGCACGGCATCAGGTTCCTTATCGCGCTTATCGAGCACGTCTGCCTGTAATCTCTTGAATGCCGCGTCGGAATCCGTTTGTCGCGCGTCACCACCCTAAATGAAGGGCGGTCCCCATACCCACGCAAGGATATGGGGACCGCTTTTTTGATCGCGATTGGTGGTCAGCGCCGCTTATGCGCGTGCCGCCTCGATACGCTCGGCAAGGTAACAAACGACCTCTTCCACGGGCACATCGCAGCGCTCGCCCGTAGCGCGCTCCTTGACCTCGACCGTCCCGTTGGCAAGCCCGCGCTTGCCAACGATCACCTGGTACGGGAAGCCCATGAGGTCGTTGTCGGCGAACTTCACGCCCGGGCGCTCGGCGCGGTCGTCGAAGACCACGTCGATGCCGGCGGCAGCGAGAGCCTCGGCGATGCGTCCGGCCTCGTCGAAGGCATCGCCCTTCTTATCGAGCGTGATAACCGAGACCTCGTAGGGCGCCACGGAAACGGGCCAGATGATGCCATTCTCGTCGTTATGCTGCTCGATGACGGCGGCCATGGTGCGGGACACGCCCACGCCGTAGCAACCCATGAGGAAAGGCTTCTCCTTGCCGTCCTCGTCGGTGAAGGTGGCGCCCATCGACTCGGAGTACTTGGTCCCGAGCTGGAACACCTGGCTGACCTCGATGCCGCGGGCGCCGGAAAGCGGCTTGCCGCAATGCGGGCACGGGTCCCCTGCCTGCACGGTGATGAGGTCCGCCCACTCGTCGACCTCGAAGTCGCGGCCAGGGCAGGCACCGGTAAAGTGGTAGTCGACCTCGTTGGCACCGCAGGCCCACTGCTTGGACCCGCGCAGGGTCTCATCCACCACTAAGCGGATGCCATCAGGCAGGTTCACCGGGCCGATGAAGCCCTTATGGAGGCCGTTCTCGACGAGCTCCTCCTCAGTCATGAGGTGATAGGAGCCGAAGAGCTTCTCCGCCTTGCAGTCGTTGAGCTCATGGTCACCGGGGACGATGCATACGACCGGGGTGCCATCCTCGGCGATGAGGGCGAGCGACTTGCGCGTGCCGTTCTGCGGGAAGCCGAAGAACTCGGCCACGGCCTCGATGGTGCCCATGCCAGGGGTATGGACCTTTTGGAGGGTTCCGTCGCCCGGGCCCTCGGTGACGGCGACCTTGGTAGAGGCGGCTTCCTCGTCTGCCGCGAAGCCGCAGCCATCGCAGTAGACGAGCGCGGCCTCGCCAGCCTCGGCGAGTGCCATGAACTCGACGGACGTATCGCCGCCGATCTGGCCGGAATCGGCTACCACGGGCAGCGCCTTCAGGCCGCAGCGCTCGCAGATGTTCGCGTAGGCGTCCTTCATGGCGTCGTAGGTCTCCTGCAGGCTCTCCTGCGTCGCGTTGAAGGAGTAGCCGTCCTTCATGATGAACTCGCGGCCGCGCATGAGGCCGAAGCGCGGGCGCATCTCGTCACGGAACTTGTCCTGGATCTGGTAGAGGTTCACCGGCAGCTGCTTGTAGCTCTTGAGCTCGTTAGTGATGAGGTCGGTGATGGTCTCCTCGTGCGTGGGGCCGAGGGCGAACTCACGGTCGTGGCGGTCGTGCACGCGCATGAGCTCGGGACCGTAGGCGCTCCAGCGGCCGCTCTTCTGCCAGAGCTCGGCGTCGGTGAGAATCGGGAGCAGCATCTCCTGCGCACCGGCGGCATCCATCTCGTCGCGGATGATGTCCTCGATCTTGCGGAGCGAGCGCCAGGCGAGCGGCAGATAGCTGTAGAGGCCGGCGGCCTGCTTGCGAATCATGCCCGCGCGGAGCATGAGCTTATGGCTGGCGAGCTCCGCCTCTGCCGGGTCCTCCTTGAGCGTGGGCGCATAGAGCGCCGACATGCGGGCAACACGAGTACGTGACATGCCTTCTCCTTTATTTGTGAAAACTGTGAGCTGCACGATGATACCACGCAGGGCGGCATGTGGCCTGAGTCCCTTGGCGATAGCGTCTATAGCTTCTCGATCTCCTCCATGAGGGCGTCGACGATCTCGCTTTCGGCGACCTTGCGCAGCGGCTTGCCGTGCTTGAAGAGGAGCGCGCTCCCCTTGCCGCAGGCAACCCCCACATCGGCGTCGGAGGCTTCGCCGGGGCCGTTCACCACGCAGCCCATCACGGCGACGGAGACGGGCTTGGTGCAGGTGCGAAGACGGCGCTCGACCTCCTGCGCGATGGGTATGAGGTCTACCTGCGTGCGACCGCAGGTTGGGCAGGACACGAGCTCTGGGCCGCGACGGCGGATGCCCAGGCATTGAAGGATGCCCCATGCGACCGGCGGTTCCTCGGTGGGGTCGGCGGTGAGCGACACGCGCAGGGTGTCTCCGATGCCGTCGGCCAGGAGCGCACCCAGGCCGACGGCGCTCTTGATGGTTCCCTGCCGCACGGTGCCGGCCTCGGTCACACCGAGATGGAGCGGAACATGCGGCAGTTCGCGCGAGAGCGCGCGGTAGGTCTCGATCGTGGTGGGCACGCTATGGGCTTTGGCAGAGAGGACGATGTTCTTGAAGCCCCGATCCTCGAAATGCTCCACGAACCTGAGCGAGGAAGCGACGAGCTTTTCGGGCTGCGTAAGGTCGTCACGCGCCGCGAGGTCCTCCTCGAGCGACCCTGCGTTCACACCGATGCGAATCGCCGTCCCAGCTGAGCCGGCAGCCTCGATGACCTCGTCAACCTTCTCCCAAGAGCCGATGTTGCCGGGATTGATGCGGAGCTTCGCGGCCCCGGCATCGATCGCCGCTAAAGCGAGCCGATGGTCGAAATGGATATCCGCCACGATGGGCACGGGTGAGCACGCGCAAACCTCACGAAAGCCTTCAACGGCAGCTTGGTTGGGAAGGGTCACGCGAACGATGTCGCAGCCAGCATCGGCAAGCGCTCGAACCTGGGCGAGCGTCGCCGCGGCGTCTACCGTGGGGGTGCAGGTCATCGACTGCACGACCACGGGAGCCCCTCCGCCGATGGTGACCGACCCGACATGGACGGGACGGGTGAGCGAACGCGCGGGCGCCGTTGCATAAGATGTACGGGCTGTCATGCAGGTAGCCTCCTTACAGGATGAAGCGTATGACATCGTTGCGCAGGACATAGACGAACAGCATGAGGAAGAGGGCGACTCCGACATATGACAAAGCCGTCTGCACCTTGAGCGGCAGCTCGCGACCGATGACAGCCTGGAAGATCTCGATCAGCAGCTTTCCGCCATCGAGCGGAGGGATGGGAAGCAAGTTCATCAGGCCGAGCGAGAACGATATGAGGGCCGCGAGCGTGAGGAACGTCGTTGGGCCTGCAGCCGCCGCCTGGGCAGACATCACCGAGATGCCAACGATGGACGTAGAGCTATCCAGCATCTCCATGGTTTGCGCCGGGTTGAACAATTGGAGTATCGATGCTGCGGTCTGCGCGATGTAATCGAATGAGACCTGGGCGGATTCAATGGGGCCGAGCCTCACGACCTGGGTAGGGATGCTGATGCCCAGAAAACCGTCAGGGTCCAGCGCGGCGGTGACGGAGGTCTCCACCCCATCGCGCTCGACAACGATGTCGAACGGCTCCCCGTCGCTTGCCGTATCGAGGGCATTGACGACATCCATCCAGCTTTCCGTCGCGACGCCGTCGACGGAAACGATGGTGTCCCCCGCCTTCAAGCCGATCTCATCCGCCTGCGACCCCGCCTCGACGGCGCCGATGGAATTCACGTCGAGCGACACCTCGATCCCCACGATCGAGTAGATGCTCATGAGCAGCAAAAGCCCGGAAACCAAGTTAACGAGGATGCCGGCGACGAGCATGAACGCGCGCGCGAAGAATCCTATGCCCAGGTAGGTGTGCTTTCTCTCTTGCTCTAAAAATGCAGCATCATCCATCGGAGGCACCCAGGGAGCACCCGTAACGCTTGCTTGCGCACGGTCGAAGCCCCGCCCATCGAGAAGCGTGTTGCCGTCCTTGTCACGAGCTGGCGCCGCGTACGTAGATGGATACGTCGACCCTCCGGGGATCTCTCCCCGCTCTGGATCGTACACGGGCTCTAGAGAGCCCCAGCCCATAAGCTGGGCGCAGGCTTCATATGCCTCGTCTTCTGCAAGCGCGAGTTCAGAGCAGATATCTTCCACCGAAGCCGTGCCCCTGCGATGGACGAAGCCTAGGACGCGCGCAGCATGGGGACTCTCGCCGGGATCCATACCGCAGATCATGGCATATCCACCGAGGAGCAGCGGCGTGATGCCAAAGGTGGTGCCGTTGCGCTTCGAGGTGTATGCGAGCCGCCAGCGGCAGGGCAATCCGAGGAAATACTCCGTCACGCGGACCCCGCAGGCGCGAGCCGCTAGGAAATGCCCTCCCTCATGCAGGAAGACAAGACAAGATAGCAGCAGGATTCCCCAAAAGGCAGTTGAGAGCACAGATACGAGCAAAAGAGAGCCTTTCTCATCATGGTTAGGCTAATGCATCGATACCGCAGCCGTGGAGAGACGAAGATGCTTCTCACGCAACAAGCGAGCGAGCCAGAGCGCGGGTTCGGATGTCGACTTCGATGAGCTGCTCGATCGAGACTACGCGCTCGGCATCGTGCTGATCGAGGCAGCGCTCGACGATATCGGCGATCTGCGTGAAGGAGCAACGATGGCCGAGGAACGCCTCGACAGCGACCTCGTTCGCCGCGTTGAGCACGCACGGAGCGGTGCCGCCGGTGCGGCCGGCGCGTTCGGCAAGCGCAAGGCAGCGAAACGTATTGGTATCGGGAGCATCGAAGGTAAGGCCGCCGAGCGCGCGGTAATCCAAGCGCTCCGCAGGCGTTTCCCAGCGATCGGGATAGGAGAACGCGTATTGGATGGGAATGCGCATGTCGGACGCACCAAGATGGGCGATGGTTGATCCGTCTGCGAACTCGACCATCGAATGGATCTTGGATTCGCGCTGGATGAGGACGATGATGCGGTCGAGATCGCATCCAAAGAGGTGCATCGCCTCGAGCCGCTCCAGGCCCTTGTTCATGAGGGTGGCGGAATCGATGGTGATCTTGGCGCCCATCGCCCAGTTGGGGTGCTTGAGAGCGTCCTTTACGGTAACGCGGGAGAGCTCTTCTGCCGTCATGCCGAAGAACGGACCGCCGGAGCACGTGAGCCAGATGGCGTGGACCTCGTCCGCACGCTCGCCCTCGAGGCATTGGAAGATGGCATTGTGCTCGGAGTCGACGGGGAGCATCTGCCCGGGCGATGCGAGCGGCATCAGGAGATCGCCGCCTACGACGAGCGACTCCTTGTTAGCGAGTGCTAAGCGCTTGCCAGCCTTGAGCGCGGCATAGCTCGCCTCGAGCCCCGCTGCGCCCATAACCGAGTTAAGGATGCAATCGGCACTATCGAACCGAGCGAGCTCACTCAACCCCTCGTGCCCGCACAGCAGCGAGCAGCCCTGGGGCAGCTCTTCCAGAATCGGGTCATGTGCGTGCTCTTCAGAGGTGACGGCGACGGCGCGCACGCCGAACTCACGCGCGGCGGCAGTGAGGGCTTCGGTGCCCGTGTGGGCGGAAAGCGCAACAACCTCCAAACGATCGGCATGTTGACGGCATACGTCGAGCGCCTGCCGACCGATAGATCCCGTGCAGCCGAGGATAACGACGCGAAGCCTTGCGTTCTCCGTCATAGGATGCCTCCGATGGCCAAGAGCAGTTCAGCGGTGATGCAGCCGAAGATAAGGGAATCGCAGCGATCGAGCATGCCACCATGGCCGGGGATGAGCGACCCGGAATCCTTCACACCCACACCGCGCTTGAGACGCGATTCAATAAGGTCGCCGAAGACCCCGAGGACCGCGACGACGATGCCGCAGAACACGGCGAAGACGATATCGAAGGCGAACATGCCCGTAGCGAACAAGATGACCCAAACGATAACGGAGCCCGCGATACCGCCGGCAAACCCCTCCCAGGTCTTTTTCGGGCTGATGCGAGGGGCCATCTTGTGACGGCCGATAGCCCGTCCCACAAGATACGCGAAGGAGTCGGAGACCCATAGCGATGCGCATACGCCGACCGTGAGCACAGCTCCGGCAAGTCCGGGAATGGCGTCGCGCAAAAGCACGATGGCTGAGAGCATGAAGCCGGTATAGAGCGGGCCCATGAGCGTGACGGCGACATCGGCGATGCGCGTACGCGGCGAGTAGACGTACCAGAGCCCTACGGAGAGTATCAGGATGAACAGCAACGCAGACAAGACGACGCCTTCACCCAGGGCAGCCAAAGGGAAGAGCACCGCGGCGGTCAGCCCCAGCGCGTCGTTCGCGACCTTTCCATCTCGTTTGGTCATCTGGAAGAACTCATGGCAGCAAAGCCCGCTCATGACCGAAACCAGAAGAGCTGTAGGAATGGTTCCGAGCATGATGCAGCCCACGAATACAAGCACGTAGACCAAACCGGATGCGACGCGCGTGAAGAATCCTCCCGGAGCGGAAGGAGCGGGGGGCAGGCCGGTTTGGGCAGCACCCTCTTCTATATGGGGTTCTATGCTCGCCCCTTCGTCAAGCTGGTCTTCTTTATCTTCTACCATCTACGACACCTCGCGATTATGGACCCCTCCGAAGCGACGGTCGCGGCCCTGGAACGCCAAGATGGCGTCGATGAGCTCCCATCGGTTGAAATCCGGCCAATAGGTCCTCGTAATGTAAAACTCGGAATAAGCAGCCTGCCAGAGCAGGTAGTTCGAAAGCCTGAGCTCACCCGAAGTGCGGATGATGAGCTCGGGGTCGGGCAGGCCCGCGGTGTACAGACGCGAGGCAACGGCATTCTCGTCTATATCGCACGGATCGATCTTGCCGGCAAGAGCATCTTGCGCAAGCAGGCGCGCAGCCCGTGCGAGCTCGGCGCGCGCCCCGTAGTTGACCGCAAGGGCAAGCACCATCCCGGTATGCTCGGAGGTTTCCGCTAAGCCGTACTCGAACACATCGCGCGTCCGCTTGGGCAGCGCGGAAAGGTCGCCTAGGAACACGACGCGCACGTTCTCGCGCTTAAGCAGCGGAAGCTCGTCAACGAACGTCTGGGCGAACAGATGCATGAGCAGATTGACCTCAGCGGCAGGGCGCTTCCAGTTCTCGGTCGAGAAGGCATATGCAGAGAGGACCTCGACACCAAGACGAACGCAAGCTGTGATGATCTCCCGTAAAGAAACGATCCCCGCCTTGTGGCCTTCGCCGCGATTCATGCCACGCGCGGTTGCCCAACGGCCATTTCCGTCCATGATGCAGGAGATATGCCTCGGGATGCGCGAGCGGTCGAGCGCCTCCATCTCAATGCCCTCAGGGGGATTTGCGAAGAACGTCTCGAACGTCGAATCATCGTAGATGTGGTCTGACCTCACGCTAAATCTCCATGACCTCGGCTTCTTTGGTTTTAAGCATCTCGTCGATCTTCTTGATGTAGGCGTCGGTGTGCTTTTGAACCTGAGCCTGCTCGCGACGGATGTCGTCCTCGGAAAGCTCCTCGTCGCGCTCGATCTTACCGTTCACATCACGACGAATGTTGCGGATGGAGACGCGCGCCTGCTCGGCGATCTCGCGGCATTCCTTTACCAGGCCGCGACGGCGCTCCTCGGTGGGAGCAGGGAACGGTAGGCGCACGATCGTGCCGTCGCTCGAAGGCGTGATGCCCAGATCGGAGGCGTTGATGGCATGGACGATGGCGTTCAGCAGCGACTTATCCCAGGGCTCGACGACCAGCATGTGCGCCTCGGGAACCTTTACGGCTGCAACCTGCGTGATGGGGGTCGCAACGCCGTAGTAATCAACCGTGATGTCCGAAAGGATATTCGCGTTGGCGCGCCCGGTACGGACCTTGGAAAACTCATGCGCAAGGTTCTCGAGGGTCTTGTCCATGCGATCGGTGATTTGTGCCATGATTAGTCCTCCTTGACGACGGTGCCGACTGATTCGCCCATGAGGGCGCGCTTGATGCTGTCCTCGCCTTCGATGCTCAAGACGATGATGGGCATATGGTTGTCCTGGCAAAGCGCAGCGGCGGTCGAGTCCATGACCTGAAGCCCGCGCACGAGCACCTCATGGTAGGAGATGGTATCGAAGCGCACCGCGTCTTCGTTGGCAACCGGGTCCTTATCGTAGATGCCGTTGACCTTGGTGGCCTTGATCAGGCAGTCGGCATCGATCTCGCAGGCACGGAGAGCAGCGGCGGTATCGGTGGTGAAATACGGGTTGCCCGAACCTGCCGCGAAGATCACGACATCGCCCTTTTCCAGATGGCGCATGGCACGGCGACGAATATACGGCTCGCACACCTCATTCATCTGGATGGCGCTCATGACGCGGCATTCGCAACCTGCCCGCTCGAAGGCATCCTGCAGGGCAAGCGCGTTCATGATGGTCGCAAGCATTCCCATGTAGTCCGCCTGGGCGCGATCCATCCCCTTGGCGGCACCAGCCATGCCACGGAAGATGTTCCCTCCGCCAACCACGACGCCAACCTCGATGCCGTCATCGTGAAGCTCGGCAACCTGATGGGCAAGGCGATCGGTCACGCTCGGATCGATACCGTAGCCTCCATCGCCCATGAGCGCCTCGCCAGAGAGCTTGAGCAAGACGCGCTTGTATCGATATTGGGACAAGGGAATCCTCCTTATGGTCGTACCTTACGACATTCTAACAAAGCCGGCCTTGACCGCTCACCTCAATACGCCCACCGCACAAAGGCACTGGATGAACGAGCATCGTGCAGCCCATCCGTACTGAGCGAGGGATGAAGAACCGATGGGCGCCAACCGATCACCTCAAAAAAAGGGCGGCCCCAAGAGGACCGCCCCGTCTGGACGCATTTTACGGGAAAGGCTTAAGCCTCGCCGCGAGCAAGGCGATCGAAGCCGCGCACGACGATGGTGTCGCCGGCCTCCTTGCTGACCTGCTCGGCGTACTTGGCGATGGTGAGGCTGGAATCCTTGATGAACTCCTGCTCGTTCAACACGACGCCCTTGTAGAACTTCTCCAGGCGACCAACGGCCATCTTCTCCTGGATAGCCTCGGGCTTGCCGGACTCGGCAGCCTGAGCCATGTAGATCGACTTCTCATGCTCGACGGTCTCGGCGGGAACATCCTCGCGGACGGCGCAGATGGGCGCGGTCGCAGCGACCTGCATGGCCACGTCGTGAGCGAAGGTCTTGAAGGCATCGGTCGTGGCGGTCTCGGGCTTCTCGAAGGAGAACTCGACGATGACGCCGATCTTGCCGCCCATGTGGATGTAAGTGGAGACGCCACCATGCTCGGGCTTGCGCACGGCGAAGCGCGTGATCTTCATGTTCTCACCGATGATGTGGATGAGCTCGGTGAGGGCGGCCTCGACGGTCTCACCGTCCATCTTAGAAGCAAGGAGCTCCTCGACGGAAGCGGGCTCGGTCTCGGCGACATGCTGGGCGAGCTTGGCAGCGAAGCCGGTGAACGTGGGGTTGGAGCCCACGAAGTCGGTCTCGCAGGCGACCTCGACGATGGCGCCGAGGGTGCCGTCCTCGGACACGTAGGCGCCGATAGCGCCCTCGTTCGTGGCGCGGCCGGCCTTCTTGGCAGCGGCGGCAAGGCCGTTCTTGCGCAGGATGTCGACAGCGAGATCCATATCGCCCTCGGCCTCGACGAGCGCCTTCTTGCACTCCATCATGGGCGAATCGGTCATGTCGCGCAGCTGCTTGACCTGCGCAGCAGTGATGTTAGCCATGGGTATTCCCTTCTGTTTCGACTGGTACCGATGATACGGGATACCCGCCCCGCTCAGCGGCACGGGGCGGGAAACGTTACGGGAAGCTTACTCGGCGGGAGCAGCCTCGACAGCCTTGGCCTGCTCGACGGGAGCCTCCTCGGCAGGGAGCTGCTCGGCAGCCATCTCGGCCTCAGTGACCTCGGGCTTATCGCTGCCGGCGATGCAAGCGTCGGCCATGAGCTCGCACATGAGCGTCACAGCGCTGATGGCGTCGTCGTTGCAGGGGATGCCGATGCCGTTCTCGAAGACCTCGTCGGGATCCGAGTTGGTGTCGATGAGGGCGATGACGGGGATGTTGAGGCGACGGGCCTCCTTGATGGCGTTCTCCTCGCGCTTGGTGTCGATCACGAACAGCGCGGAGGGCAGGCCCTTGAGGTCGCGGGCGCCACCGAGGTTGGCCTGAAGCTTAGCGAGCTCCTTGCCCAGAACAGCCTGCTCCTTCTTGCCGCGAAGCGCCATGGAGCCATCGGCGATCATGCCCTCGAGCTCCTCCATGCGGTTGATGCGCGAGCGGATGGTCACGAAGTTGGTGAGCATGCCGCCGAGCCAACGCTGGTTGATGTAGGGCATGCCGCAGCGCTCAGCAGCAGCCTTCACGGGCTCCTGAGCCTGCTTCTTGGTGCCGACGAACAGCACCTTGCCGCCCTTGGCGGCGTTGCGCAAGAACGTGTAGGCCTGGTCGGCGTTGATGATGGTCTGCTTGAGGTCGAGGATGTAGATGCCGTTGCGCTCACCGAAGATGAACGGCTTCATCTTGGGGTTCCAGCGACGGGTCTGATGGCCGAAGTGGCAGCCAGCCTCGAGAAGGGTGCGGATATTGATCTTGGTAGCCATGTAAACCTCCTGTGGTTCGCCTCCGTGCGGGGTCTTCCCTGCGCGCCAACCTGGACATGTGCTACCAGAATCCAGGCACCACGACGCGAAAGTAGCCGCACGTGTGTGATGGAACGTGCCGCGTATGCGACAACGTTCGACATAATAGCAGAAGCGCCTCTTGCATGCGAGAACAGATTCATGAACTCAACCTTTGCGCATAAGCGCGAGCGATGGTAGTTGAAACGGCACGTTTACCCACGCGGATGCGATCCTTTGACCGCAGCCTTGAGCCGATCGGGGGTGAGGTGGGTGTACAGCGTCGTCGTGGAGAGGCTTGCATGCCCGAGGAGCTCTTGGACGCTTCTTAGATCAGCTCCCCCGCTCAGGAGGTCAGTGGCAAAGGTATGCCGCATCACATGCGGGGTCACATCAGCAGGAAGACCGGCTTTGAGACAGAGCACGCGGAAACGGTATCTCAACGCGTTCGCATCCATCCGGTTTCCGCGCGATGAGATGAACAACGCATGCCTTCCGGCCCCTTCTTCGCACCTGCCCGCAGCAGCGAGGAGCGAGTCCCGGGGCCCATCGAGATAATCGCGCACCGCATCGACGGCCTTTCGGTACATGGGGACGATGCGCTCCTTGGACCCCTTTCCAAACAGTCGAACCGTTCCCGCCTGCAGGTCGAACGACTCGATATCGAGATGGGAGAGCTCGGCGATGCGCGCGCCCGTTGCGTAAAACAGCTCGAGCATGGCGCGGTCCCGCGCCCCTTCAGCGGATCCAGGGTCCGGTGTCTCGAGAAGCCTGCGCATATCCGCGGCGCCAACCGTCTTGGGAAGCGATTTGGGGATTTTGGGCATCTGCACCGCATCGGCTGGGTTGGCAGGCACGATGCCCGCGACAACAGCCCACGAGAAGAACGAGCGTATCGCCGAAAGATGCGCAGCTATGGTTCGAGGCGCATATCGCGCGGCTTTGAGCTCGGCAAGATACCGCCTGAGACCGCGCACGCCAGGATCCAGCGCGGAGGTTCCCGACCGTTGCGACCAGGAGAGATATGCATCCAGATGGCCCTGGTAGGCGCGGATGGTTTCGGGCGAGAAGCCTTCGAACCCAGCGATGCGGGCTATGAAGTCATCAACCGCCTCGAGGGCGCGGCTATCGGATGGAGCAAGGTCATCCATGAAGCTCGCCTTCAGAGAAGAGCTCCGAGCGCGCGGCGAGGTAGACGGAGAGGTCGCGCTCCGCACGATCAGCATAAGCGGCATAGCGTTCGCGCTTCCCTCTGCGCTTCCCATCTTCGAGCGGCGGTACCAAGCCAAAATTCACGTGCATGGGTTGGTATTGCTCGGTTGCGGGATCGGTTGCGTAAGCGATGAGCGAGCCTAGCGCACCCGTCACGGGCAGCTCCAACGGCGCAGCGCCGATGATCTCGGCGTAGGTGTTCAAGGCGGCTACGAGCCCCGAGGCAATCGCCTCAACATACCCTTCGGTGCCGGTAATCTGCCCGGCAAGCCGCACCTTGGTCCCTGGAATCGCAAAGGTCCGGTCGAGAACATGGGGGCTATCGAAGAAGGTGTTACGATGCATCACCCCGAAGCGGAAGAACTCCGCGTTCTGGAGCCCCGGTATCATCCGGAATACGCGCTTCTGCTCACCGAAGGTAAGGTTGGTCTGGAATCCCACAAGGTTGTATGCGGTTCCATCGGCATTTTCCGCCCTGAGCTGCAGCGCGGCCCACGGACGCCTACCCGTGCGCGGATCGGTGAGGCCCACGGGCTTCATAGCGCCGAAGCGCAGCGCGTCGTGACCCGTACGCGCGACCTCTTCGGCTGGCTGGCATGCCTGGAACAGCCCGCCCTTCTCGAAATCTCGCTGAACTACGCGCTCGGCACCAACAAGCGCGTCGATAAACGCGTCGTACTCATCGCGATTGAGCGGAGCGTTGAGGTAATCTCCTCTCCCCGCATCATCGTAGCGCGATTGGCGGAACAGCACATCAAGATCGAGGGTGGCAGCATCCACGATGGGGGCGGCCGCATCGAAAAATGACAGCGACTCCCCGCCAACCAGAGCTCGCAGCCTGTCTGCCAGAGCGTCAGAGCACAACGGACCGGCAGCTATCACCACGCGCCCCTCAGGAATATCGGTAACCTCGCCGTGGACGACCTCGATGAGCGGGTCGCCCTCGATGCGCTTCCCCACGAGGGCGGAGAACGCACCTCGGTCGACAGCGAGGGCGCCGCCCGCGGGCACCGCGGCTTGCTCGGCGCATTCAAGGAGCTTGGACCCCATGCGACGGAGCTCAGACTTGAGGAGGCCGGCAGCGCTATCCGGACGCGTTGATTTAAGGGAATTCGAGCAGACGAGCTCTGCGAAGGCCGCGGTGCGATGAGCGGGGGTCATCGTTTGAGGCCGCATCTCGCACAGGCGCACGGACACGCCGCGCGCAGCGAGCTGAAGCGCGCATTCGCTTCCGGCAAGCCCGCCGCCCACAACCGTCACTACTTGGTTAGCCATTGTTCCTCCTCATGTCTTGACCAACCCATTGTGACTGAAGCTGGTCCGTGCGTGAAGTGACGCTTTCGTGGCGATATAGCGACCATCAAGCGCCTGCTCGACAACGCCTGCAACGGTCATGTCTCCAAGCACCTCGAGCGCCGATCGTATGTCCAACCCAAGAAGAGAGGCAACTTCATCGGATCTCAGAGGTGCCGAGATGGCGGCATCGAGCACCTTCTGCCAGCGCCGGTCTTTCATCCTCGGGGCCGCATCCACATGATGCGAAGAGCGCAGGCGCCCGTAGATGCGAGAGACCGCCATCTCGAGGGCTTGCTCATCAGCGATGCAGCATGCACCGATTCCTATGAGGTAGTTCGAGCCGCGAGACCGCGCGGAAAAGATGGATCCCGGCACCGCAAGCACCTCGCGGCCGAGCTCCATGGCCGCCTCCGCGGTTGAAAAAGTGCCCGATGGCATCCCCGCCTCGCCGATGAACAGCGCTTCCGATAGCGCGGCGATCACGCGGTTGCGCTTTGGGAACAGGAAGCGCTGGGGCTGCGTGCCCCATGGCGCGATGGAAACGATAGCCCCTCCCCCATCAAGCGCTCGTTCGATAAGGCCAGCGCTTGATCCGGGGTAGACGACGTCTGCCCCCGTGCCGAGCACGACAACATGCGAGCCCCCCGCATCGAGCGCCGCCGTACCCGCAGCTTGATCGCACCCGCGCGCCCCGCCGGAAACGACCACGAGCCCTGCCTCAACGGCTAGCCGTGATGCAAGCTCGGTCGTCTCCAGGCCGTAGGGCGTGGGCAAGCGGGTGCCCACGACCGAAAGCGATGGTTCTGATAGTATCTCGGGAGCACCGCGTACATAGAGCACGGGTGGAGCATCATGCAGGGCGGCGACGCTTCGAGGATACATGGGGTCTCCGCGCTTGATCTCGATCCCATCTTTTGGAAATGAACTGCTCACGATGGCCTCCTTCCCTGGAACACACCCGCTTCGAGCACATGTGATTCGGTTACTCGCTCCGATTCGTCGATATCCGCTATCGTTCGAGCTATGCGGCAGATGCGCGAGACCCCGCGGCCGGTGAGGTTGCCGCGCCGCGCAAGGCCGAGGAGCACCCGCTCGGCCCCCTCATCGATGTTGGCGGCCTTGATCGCCGCAAGCCTGTTGGAGCCGTCGGGTCCGCCCTCATGGATGACTTGACGAGAGCGCCGCCAATCCCGAAACTCCCTCCCGCAGAGGACGATTTGCCTCAGCTCGTCGGTCGTGAGGCCCTCCGCTCCCTGGATCACAAGCGAGGGGTCGGGTCGCGCTACGTCAACGATGATATCGATGCGGTCGATAAGCGGGCCCGCAAGCCGGGCGCGGTAGCGCTCGATAGCCGATGCCGAGCACGTGCAAGGTATCGAATGGTCACCCAGGTAGCCGCAGGGACAGGGGTTGCTCGCGCCAAGCAGCTGGAAGCGCGCCGGAAAGCAGAACATGCCCTCGACGCGCACGATGCGCACGCAACCCTCCTCGAGAGGCTGGCGTAGGGCTTGGAGAACGGTTGGCGGGAACTCGCCCAGTTCGTCTAAGAAGAGCACGCCTCCATGGGCGAGGCTGATCTCACCGGGGCGCACGGGGCGCCCGCCGCCGAGAAGCCCCGCCGATGACACGCTGTGATGCGGATTCCGGTAGGGCCGTATCCCGGCGAGCAGCGCATCGATCGGTTCCCCGATTACCGAATGGATTCTCAGCGCCTCCTGCTGCTCTTCAGGATCGAGCGGCGGCAGGATGCTCGTCATGCGCTGGGCAAGCATCGTCTTCCCCGATCCCGGCGCCCCTATCATGAGCATCCCGAGCTCCCCGACCGCAGCGATGGCGATACCGCGCTTGGCGGTCTCCTGCCCCACCACGTCTCCAAAATCAAGCTGTGGAAGGCTCCTCATCTCGGCGGCATATGCCGGAAGGTCATTCACCGCTCGCTCGATACCGAGTGCAAGGCGAGAAAGATCGGGCAAGCAACGATGCTGTATGCCTGCGACGGGAACATGCTGGCCCCCGGCAGGGCCGACGAGTACAAGATGCTCATCGCGAGCAAGCAGCTGATAGGCAACCTCGCCGGTCACGGGACTGATCTGGCCGTTGAGCGCGAGCTCGCCAATAAACAGGCAGTCGTCCAACCCATTCAAGGGAATCTGCCCCGAAACGGCTAGTATGGCGACCGCGATAGGCAGGTCGAGGTTCGATCCAGACTTGCGCATATCGCTTGGAGCGAGGTTGACCACGATGCTCCTCCGAGGGATATCGAAGCCCGCTGAACGCAGAGCCGATCGCACGCGCCCACGACTTTCGCGCACGGACATATCCGCCATCCCTAAGATGGTGATCCCGGGAAGTCCCTGGCTCATCGATACCTCGACGGTGATCGGGACCGCCTCCACACCCCGGATGCACGCGGCGTGCACAGCGAATACGGCGCCCATCAGAACTCCGCCTCATCATTCAGAACATCGTAGAAATGCTCGATCGAGGCCTCTCCGCCCGACACCATCGTGATGGCGACGACATCGAAGCGCAAGGCGAATATCGGGAAATGCTCCGTGAGATAGCGCGCTGCGATCCGTCGATACCGGTAGCGCTTGCCATCATCGACCGCCTCCTCGGGATAGAGCTCTGCAGCGGAGCGCACGTTGCGGGCGCGGCGCGTCTTGACCTCGACGAGCACTACCTGTTCCTCGACCCGGTCGTACGCGACAAGGTCGGCTTCCCCCTCAGGGCAACGGTAATTTCGCTCGAGGATATCGTAGCCGCGTTCCTCGAGGTAGCACGAGGCGATGATCTCGCCTAGAACACCGACCTCATGGGACGTCAGGGTGTCGTACAGACTTGGCTGCGCAGCGGAATCGCAGCCAGCATGGTCGCCTCGATCGTGCATGGATAGCTCCTTTCCTCGTGGTGGAGCCATCATCACGCAGGCGATGCACCGGTTTCCAACGCATCCATGTCGCAACCTTGCCGGAACCTTACCAGAAGCTTCCAACGGTTATACCGTCCCCGCTTAACGGCGATTCGCAAGCGCTTATGGTGCGCAGGTCTGCTAGAACAGACGGCCGCTCTCCAGAAAGTTCCCACAAAAGCTCACCCTGTGCTCCTCGGTGAGCCCGTGAGCCTTGATCGCGGCGATATGGTCGGCAGAGGCGTAACCCTTGGATTCTGCGAAGTGATAGCCGGGGAAGAGCGCATCGAGCTCTACCATGTGCGCGTCTCGCGTTACCTTGGCGACGATTGAAGCGGCTGCGATGCAGGCAACGCGCGCGTCGCCGTGAACGATATCAACCTCGTTGGGAACAGCTCCCAGGGGGTTCCCGTCCATGAGGACGCTATCGGGCACGATGCCGGCATCTTCGACTGCCGCTGCCACCGCGCGCCTCAAGCAGGTCGCCATCCCCCAGTGGTCAATGTCCGCGGCTGGGATATTCGCGATGCCGATGGCAAGCGCGACTTCGGCTATGCGAGCCGCCACGAGCTCGCGTCGCGCAGGCGTAAGCTGCTTGGAATCGTTCAACCCCGATATACGGGGCTCATCGGGGAGGCAGACGGCACAAACGGTGAGCGGTCCCGCAACGGAGCCGCGTCCGACCTCGTCCACCCCGATAACGACGCCTCCTCCCCCGTATTCCCTCATAGCGCGATACATCGCATCGACCCGCTCGCGCTCGGCTAACTCCTTATCGAGTCGCCGCATGGCCCTCTCGCATGCCTTCCTAACCTGAGAGCGCGGATCGTCTTCATAGCGCTCGACCAAGGCGGGAATGTCGTCGACGGGAGCACTCGCGAGCTCAGCGGAGATCTCCGCGGCCTTTGCGGTGCTGTTCTGATTCGCCATCTTGAGCCTCCATTATGAGAAAAAGGGCCGCCTTGCGGCGACCCTGTTCCTGTCGATGCGATACGACCTAGCGCTTCTCGGGAATGCGAGCAGCCTTGCCGATCTTGTCGCGCAGGTAGTAGAGCTTAGCGCGACGAACGCGACCGTGGCGCACGACCTCGAGCTTGGCGATCTTGGGGCTATGAAGCGGGAAGGTGCGCTCGACGCCGACGCCGAAGGAGATCTTGCGGACGGTGAAGGTCTCGCGGGAGGAGCCACCGCTCATGCGAATGACATCGCCCTGGAAGACCTGGATGCGCTCGCGGTCACCCTCCTTGATGCGATAGTGCACCTTGACGTTGTCGCCGACGCGGACCTGCGGGATGTCCTCGCGGATCTGCTGGCGCTCGATAGCGCGGATGTAATCCATTCTCGTTCCTATCTCTTATCCAGAGGTGCCGCGCGCGTACGCCGACACATGGGTTGGACAAACGTTATTAGTATACGCAAACGATTCGAGGTGGCAAGTAGGCAATCTCGATTCCTTACAACAACACGTCCAACCCATGCGCTGAGCTCAATAGCTATGCCATCTCCGCAAGCTTCGCTTGGGCGGCCGCCAGCCGCGCGACGGGAACGCGATACGGAGAGCAGGAAACGTAGTCGACTCCAGCTACGTTGAAGAGCCCCTTGATGGACTCGGGGTCGCCGCCGTGCTCGCCGCAGACGCCGCAGGTGAGCTCCGGCTTAACGGACCGCCCCTTTTCGACCGCCATTCGGACGAGCTCGAGCACCCCTTCGTCGATCGTCTCGAACGGGTTCCTCTCAAGCAGCTTGTTATGCAGGTAGATAGGGATGAACTTGGACTCGGCATCATCACGAGAGAAGCCGAACGTGGTCTGGGTGAGGTCGTTCGTCCCGAAGCACAGAAAGTCCGCATGCTGCGCGATGGCATCCGCCATGAGGCAGGCACGTGGAAGCTCGAGCATCGTGCCAACCGGGATATCGAGCGCGACGCCGTACTCCGCAGCCACCTCATCGATCACCTGCTCGCAAATCGAACGCATCTGAACCTGCTCGGACTCGAGCGAGACCAGAGGAACCATGACCTCCGGCTTGGGGGCGAGCCCCTCATCGCGGATGAGGAGCGCCGCGGCGCTGGCGATGGCGCGAACCTGCATGAGCGGGAGCTCGGGGAACACGAAAGACAGGCGCACGCCGCGTAATCCGAGCATGGGGTTCATCTCAGCCATGCCGTCGATGCGACGCAGGCGCGCCTTGAGAGCTTCGAGCTCCTCGGCGGGAGCGCCCGCAGCTTCGAGACGGGCGATACGGACTTCGAGCGACCTGGGATCATCCAGGAACTCATGGAGCGGCGGGTCGATGAGGCGCACGACCACATCGCGGTCATCCATCGTCTTGAACATCTTGAGGAAGTCCCTGCGTTGGACGGTGAGAAGGCTGTCCAGCGCAGCTTGGCGCTCCTGCTCGTCGTCGCTCAAGATGAACGACTGGATGATTTCCTTGCGATCGCCGAGGAACATGTGCTCGGTACGGCACAGACCGATCGCCTCTGCGCCAAAACCGAGTGCGAGCTCGGCATCCTCGGGGTTGTCGGCGTTAACGCGAACATGATAGGGATGGGTCGAGCCCGGCTGCAGGCGGATCTCATCAGCCCAGGAGAGTATGGTCTCCAGGTCGCCCGTAAGCTCGGCGCGTTTGAGCGGTACGGCGCCGGCGACCACGATGCCGGTGGTTCCGTCGATTGAGATGATGTCCCCCTCGCGGAGCACGACATCGGTTCCCTCCACATGGACCTCTTTGGCGGCGGCATCGATGCGGAATGCCTCGACGCCGCATACGCATGGCGCTCCCATGCCGCGCGCGATCACCGCCGCATGGCTCGTCTTGCCTCCATGGCTGGTGAGGATGCCCTCCGCGGCAACCATGCCCTTGAGGTCATCGGGGTTGGTCTCCCATCGAACCAAAACGACGGGAACGCCCTCCCCGGCACGCCGCACCGCATCATCTGAGCTGAAGACGATTTCACCCACTGCGGCGCCCGGGCTCGCGTTGAGGCCGCGCGCGAGGACATCGGGGGCGGTATGGGTGTTGAACTGCGGATGGAGAAGCTGGTCGAGCTGAGCAGGATCGATGCGACGAACTGCCGTCTCGCGATCGATCAGGCCCTCTTCGACCATGTCGATGGCGATGCGAAGCGCCGCCGTGGCGGTTCGCTTGCCGACGCGGGTCTGGAGCATCCAGAGCTTCCCCTGCTCGATGGTGAACTCGATATCCATCATGTCACGGTAGTGGGCTTCGAGGATCTGGAAGATGCGCTCCAGATCGCGCGCGGCATCCGCGAGCGCGGGGTACGAACCCATCTCCTGGATGGGCTGGGTGTTGCGGATGCCCGCGACGACGTCCTCGCCTTGCGCGTTGATCAAGAAGTCTCCATAGCGGACGTTCTCGCCGCTAGCCGGGTCGCGCGTGAAAGCGACGCCCGTGGCAGAGCTATCGCCCTTGTTGCCGTATGCCATCGCCTGCACGTTCACCGCGGTTCCAAGATCATCGGGAATGCCGTTGCGCTTGCGATAGAGGCAGGCGCGCTCGTTCATCCAGCTGCCGAAGACCGCCTCGATGGCAAGCCGGAGCTGGACAGCGGGATCTTGCGGGAACATGACCTTTCCATCTACGACGAGCTCGGGATGGTCGGATGCCGAGACATGCTCCTGGAAGATTCCCTTGAACTCCTCGACGAGCTCGAACAGGTCCCCAGATGAAAGCTCGGCATCGCTCTTCACACCCGCCACCAGGCGCTTCTCGGTCAATGCATTCTCGAACAGCTCCGCATCCACGCCCATGACGACATCCGAGAACATCTGGATGAAACGGCGGTAGGAGTCCCATACGAAGTGCTCGTCTTGGGTCTGTTTGATGAGCCCGCGAGCGGCCTCGTCGTTCAAACCCAGATTCAGCACCGTATCCATCATTCCGGGCATGGAGAACGGTGCGCCCGAACGGACGGAAACCAGAAGCGGGTCATCAGGATCACCCAGCTTGCGGCCCATCCGACGCTCGAGATCGCGAGTCGCCTCATCGATCTCATCCAAGGCGCCTAGCGGCCATACGTCCCCGGCACCGGAATAGGCGACGCACGTCTGGCAGGTGATGGTGAACCCTCCTGGAACCGGCAATCCCAGCCGGCACATCTCGGCCAGGTTGGCCCCCTTGCCGCCGAGCACGTAGTTCATGCTCGCGGAGCCTTCGGTAACATCCCTCCCCTGCTCGTCGCCTCCGAACCGGTACACCCGTTTCTCATCGTTCACGATACTCCCCCTTTCGGCAGCCCCATGCTGCGAATCGCGGTACGATGCCCCGCCGGCAGCGGGTATGCGCAAACTATAGGTAACAGCGCCCATGGGAAGACGTGAGGTATCTATGTGCTCGTCGACGGCCGAATGCAAGGTGTAAACGGTAGGATGAATGGAGTAACGGTGTAGTTCATTTCAGAACTATTGCCTGCTTATGAAGGGTATATGTAGCACTCTGATATACAACCTACCACCGTGAGTGGTGCTCGGTCGTCTTCAGGACCTACCCATCGGCACGGAGCCGTCGCTTCGCAAGGATGCGCTCGAGGTGCGCCGAGATCTCGGCCGCGGACTCCTCGATAGCCTTTCCGTCGGTGCGAACCACGAAGCAGCCGAGGCGTCGCATGAGCGCGCGGGCATCATCCAACTCGCGCGCGATATGCTCGGGATCGGCGTAGCTCGGAGCAACCGCGCGTGCAAGCGGCCCCTCGAGCCGCTCGTTTCTGCGGCTCGCGATGACCTCCGTGGTGGAAAGCAAGCCGAACACTCGCGCCGGGTCGCAATCGAAAAGCTCGCGTGGAGGCTCGGAACCCGGCACCAGGGGAATGTTTGCGACTCGGTACCCCTGCAGAGCCAGATACATGGAGAGCGGCGTTTTAGAGGTGCGCGAGACCCCGATGAGGACGATGTCCGCTCGGCCAAGGTCCTCTGAACCGGCGCCGTCGTCATGCTCGAGCGTGAACTCCATGCACGAGATGCGATGGAAGTAGCGTTCATCCGTCCTATGGATGACACCCGGGATACCGAGGGGCTCAGACCCGCTCAGCCTTGAAAGGAGGCCGAGCGCAGGCCCCATAAGGTCGACGGCAGGAATATCGAGCCTCTGGAGGAGCTCCGTCACCTCATCGCGCAATGCAGGCCCTACGATCGTATGGAAGACCGCGGCCTGCCGATCTGGGGCGCCGTGCTCGGCAAGATGTCGCTCTACCTGCGAGACGCGCTCGACCTTTGGAAGCCGAACGATTTCGAATGCGTCGGGAGGAAACTGGCCAGCTGCAGCGAGCACCACATCGCAAGCGGTATCGCCAAGAGAATCCGATACGACGTGAATGATGGGTTTCCCTACCATATCACTCCCCTCGATCCATGCGCTTATCGTCCGACGAGCAGCGCCGATAGGCAGCGTCCCGGCTCCGCTCAGGCGAAACCGGGACGTTTAAGCAGCTATAAGCAGCAACCTACTTCTTCCGTGCGAGCTCGCCGATGTTAGCCACGCCGTCGAAGACGGTGGCGAAGCGATTGAGCAGGCGCAGGCGGTTAGCGCGAAGCGCCTCGTCCTCATCCATGACGAGGACATCGTCGAAGAAGCGGTCGATGGGTTCGCGGAGCGATGCAAGGGCGGCGATGAGACCGGTGAAATCCTTGGACGAGAGCGCTTCGCCCACAGCGCGGTTCGTGGCATCGGTGGCAGAAAGCAGATCGCGCTCGGCATCGCCGAGCAACTCCTCGCTGACATCGGTGCCAAGAGATGCATCCGCGAGGTGACTTGCGCGCGCATATGCCGTGGCGAGGTTCTCGAACGCCTCGGGGTCGTGCTTGCGCGCGTCCTCGAGGGCGTGCGCGAGTGCCAAATAGTCGGCGGGCGCCACCACGGAACCCTGCGATACGGCCGAGACCGTATCGGGGGAGATGCCCTCGTCGCGCGCGATCTGCTCCATACGGCCCTTGATGAAGGCGCAGATCGCGCCGGCGACCTCGTCCTCATCGAACTCAAGGCCTTGCGCTGCGTAGGCGCGCAGGGCCGCGTGGACCAGCTCGACGTAGCCGCAGCGCAGACGGTCGCGAAGGATATTGAGGACGCCGATGGCGCTCCGGCGCAGCGCGAAGGGATCCTTGGAACCAGTCGGCGGCTCGCCGATGGCGAACATGCCCGCGATCGTGTCGAGCTTATCGGCTACCGCCACGATGCAGCCCTCGATGCCCTCGGGCAGATCGTCCCCGGCGAAGCGAGGCCGATAATGGTCACGGATCGCATGAGCAACGGCCTCATGCTCGCCTGCAGCCAATGCGTAGTAGCCGCCCATGACGCCTTGCTGGCTCGTGAACTCGATGACCGCACTCGAAACGAGGTCTGCCTTGCAGAGATGTGCGGCCCGGATCGCGTCAGCGCTCACGATCGAATCGCAGCCTGCGGCACGGGCTATCTCACCTGCAAGCTCCTCGATGCGCGCGCTCTTCTGAAGCACGTTGCCGAGCTTCTCCTGGAATCCGACCTGCTCCAAGCGGGAGCGGAACTCCTCGAGCGGCACCTTCAAGTCCTCGTCGTAGAAGAACTTCGCGTCGTACAGACGGGCTCGCACCACGCGCTCATTGCCATCGATGATGACCTCGGCGTTTTCGGGCTTGCCGTTTCCAACGACAACGAACTCGCGCGTAAGCTCGCCCGCTGCGTCATAGATCGGGAAGTATCGCTGGTTGGAAAGCATGGACTCGCAGATGATCTCATGCGGGACCTTGAGGAACTCCTCATCGAACGAACCCACCAGCACGGTCGGCCACTCGCAGAGGTTCACGACCTCATCGAGAACCTTCTTGGGCGTATCGACGCGGGCGCCGCCGCGCTCCTCCTCGATGCGCGCGATGCCTTCGGCGATAACGGCGCGCCTGCGCTCCTCGCACAAGACGCCGGCCTCCTCGAGCACCTGCTCGAAGACGGCAGGCTCGGAGACCACATGCTCGCCCGGGCCGAGGACGCGGTGGCCGCGCGTGGTGTTCCCGGACCGAACATCCGCATAGCGCACGGGCACGACGTCCGAACCTAGAAGCGCGCAGATCCAGCGGATGGGACGGACGAACGTCTCATGCGTAGAGCCCCAGCGCTGGCTGCGGTAGTTGGGCCACTGGAGGCCAGCGATGGTCTTCTCGCAGAGGGCCGTGAGCAAGGGCGTCGCGGGCTGCGAGGGAATGCTCTTCTCGGCGAAGACGTACTCGCGGCCATCGGTATCCTCACGGCGGGAAAGCTCAGCTGCCGTGAGACCGAACTTGCGCGCAAACCCTTCGGCTGCCTTGGTGGGCACGCCCTCGGCATCGAACGCGATGTTCGCAGCAGGACCGCGGCGGATCTCGTGCACCTCGTCAGTCGCGGTGGCGACGTCTGCTACGATCGCGACCAGACGACGCGGCGTCGAGAGCACGCGCACCTCGCCATGGGCAAGTCCCGCCTCGGAAAGACCGCCGTCGATCATGGGCCCGAGCTGCTTGACGGCATTCATGAGCGGTGCCGAGGGCATCTCCTCGGTTCCGATCTCGAACAGGAAATCGCGGGTCTCAGCCATCTTATGCCACCTCCCCTTCAGATGCATCCTGGTCGCTCGAGGCAACCTCCGCAAGATAAGCCTCGCAGGAGGCCTTGGCGACCGTGCGTACGCGCAGGATGTAGTTTGCACGCTCCACAGCGGAAAGCGCGCCGCGCGCATCCAAGATGTTGAACGCATGGCTGCACTTCATGACGCAGTCGTACGCCGGCAGCGGCAGCTTCGCATCGAGGCACGAATGGCACTCGGCCTCATAGTCATCGAACTTCTGGCGCATGAGCTCGATATCGGCCACCTCGAAGTTATAGGCCGAGAACTCGCGCTCGTTCTCGAGGAACACATCGCCGTAGGTCATGGGCGTTCCGTCGGGCAGGTAGCTCCATACCAGGTCGTAGACAGAGTTGACGCCCTGGATGTACATGGCGAGGCGCTCCAAGCCATAGGTGATCTCCACCGGAACGGGATCGACCTCGATGCCGCCCACCTGCTGGAAATAGGTGAACTGGGTAACCTCCATGCCGTTGAGCCAGACCTCCCAGCCCAGGCCCCAAGCACCGAGCGTAGGGCTCTCCCAGTCATCCTCGACGAAGCGGATGTCATGGTCTGCCGGGTCGAGCCCGATTGCCTTGAGCGAATCGAGGTAGAGCTCCTGGCTGTTCGCCGGCGAGGGCTTGAGCAGCACCTGGAACTGGTAGTAGTGCTGCATGCGGTTGGGGTTCTCGCCGTAGCGGCCGTCCGCGGGGCGACGGCAGGGCTGGGCGTAGCAGGTGCGCCAGGCAGCAGGCCCCAGCGAGCGCAGCGCCGTCGCGGTATGGAACGTACCAGCGCCCACCTCGGAGTCGTACGGCTGCATGATGACGCAGCCCTGGCTCCCCCAGTAGCGCTGCAAACCCAGGATGATGTCCTGGAAGGTATGCGTCGTGGCATCCATGAGATGCTCGACCTCCTCCTCATCGAGATACATGTGGTGACTATGGTAGCTCAACGCGAACCAAGGACGTCAGACGAACCGCGGTGTTTTCCGGTCCGATCATGGCTGGCGAACCGCGGTGCCTGAAAGCTAGATGGTTCCGATGCGATTGAGCGGCCAATACCGGAAGACGACGACCGCGATGAGATCGTCCTCGGAAACAGCGCCGAAATACCGCGAATCAGCCGAGTTCTCGCGGTTGTCGCCCATAACCCATACGCACCCCTCCGGCACCGTGTAGGGATAGCCGACAGAAACGCCTTCGGCTTGGTTGGCAAGGGGGTATGAAGAGCCCTCGGCGTACTCCTCGTCAAGCGGCACACCGTCGACTACGACGCGGCCGTCTTGGAAGTCGACCGTCTGCCCCGCCGTGGCGATCACGCGCTTGACCAAGATGTCATGGTCGGAATCGCCATCAGGGTTATGGAAGACCACGATGTCGCCGGTTTGAACTCCCATGCCGGCATTGAGGGTCACCTTTTGGGCTATCACCTGATCGCCGATCTCTATCGTCGGCTCCATGGAACCCGTAGGCACCCGGTATGGTTCGACCACGAAGGTTCGCAAGAAGATGAAGAACGCGAGAACGAGGACGAGCGTCAGCAGCCACTCGAGCACGCTTCGGACCACAGAATGCTGGTGAGGTATCACGTTTCGCTCCTACTCTATCGGCTCGTCTCCATGGTAGCGCCTCAAGAGCTCCTCCGCATAGAGCCGCTCTTCATCGGTGAGCTCGGCGGCGGGGATGAGATCGGGGCGCCAGCGGCACGTGCGCTCGATGGCGTCTCGCCGGCGCCACCGGGCGACCTTAGCGTGATCGCCGGAGAGCAGCACCGGAGGAACCTCGTTTCCCTCGAACTCAGCAGGACGGGTGTACTGGGCGTACTCGAGCAGTCCGCCGCCCTCAGCGGTAGAGAACGACTCGTCGACGCTGCTCAGCTCATCGCCGAGCGCTCCGGGAAGCAGGCGCACCACGGCATCGGTCACGACCATGGCAGCGAGCTCCCCTCCGGTGAGCACATAGTCTCCAATGGAAAGGCGCTCGTCCGCGAGCTCATAGGCGCGCTCATCCATGCCCTCGTAGCGCCCGCAGACGAACAGCAACCGCTCATAGCCAGCGAGGCGCTCGGCGACATCTTGCTTGAACGGCTCGCCGCAGGGAGTGAAGAAGACGATGTGCGGGCGCGTCCCCTCAGATGCGATGGAGCGCACCGCCTCGAAGATCGGGGGCGCCTTCATAAGCATCCCCTGGCCTCCACCGAACGGCGCGTCGTCGACGGTACGATGGCGATCGTGCGTCCAGTCGCGTAAATCATACGCGCGGAAGTCGAAGATGCCGGCGCTGCGGGCGCGCCCCAAGATAGACGTGGACATGACCGGCTCGAACATCTCCGGAAAGACGGAGAGGGTCTCGATGAGCATCTAGGCCTCCCCCGCCGGACGGGGAACATCCCCCGGCTTCGCATCGATGAGCCCATCGAGAACCACGACCTGGATGGGTCCTTCCTCGGGGACCGCCTGCACCACCTGCTCGACGACGGGCAAGAGGACCGTTCCGTAAGGGCCTTCTATGGACCATACGTCGTTCGCAGGGGTCTCGATGACCTCTTTGATGACACCCAGCCGCCCGTAGCGCCCGTCGATCACAGCGCGGTCGATGAGATCATCCCACGCGACATCCAACGGCCCGAGCTCTAGGTCGTCCTCACGAGCCAAGAGATAGCAGCCCACGACGCCCTCTGATGCGTTGAGATCCTCGATGCCCGCGAGCGCGATGCGGTAGCCGTTAGCCGACTCTTCGACCCCTTCGACCGTTGTGAAGCGCTCGCGATCGAGTGCGGGAGGGGTAAGCGCGACGACGAGGCCGGGCTCGACAAGAAAGGGAAGGCCCCGCACCGGCAGTGCGATGACCTCCCCCGATTTCCCGTGAGTCTTCACTACACGGGCTATGTTTCGATATCGAACCGTCAACGTGCTACCCGATGATCTCGACCTCGACCGCGGTGCCCAGACGGGCAGCCAGGGCGCGAGCGAGCGTGCGAATTGCCTTGATGGTTCTGCCGCGGCGACCAATGACCTTGGCCACATCGGCCTCCGCGACCGTGATCTCGATGACCGACGAACGCTCGCCATCGATAACCTCGAGGCTCACGGAATCGGTGTCGTCGACGATGCTCAAGACGAGGTACTCAACCAGATCGGCGATGCGATCGGAGAGCTCGGCCTCGGTTGCGGCGGAAGCCGCCAGCTCCTCGGCCACGATGCCTACTCCTCGGTGGACTCGGCAGCCTCAGCAGCAGCCTTGGCAGCTTCAGCTTCTTTGGCGAGCTGCTTCTTGGACTTCTTGACCTCGGTCTCGGTCTTGGGGCCCTCCTCGGCGGCCTTCATGAGCGCCTTGACGGCATCGGTGGGCTGGGCGCCCTTGGACTGCCACTCAGCGATCTTCTCGAGGTCGAGGCTGATCGTCTTGGGAGAGGTCAGCGGGTTGTAGCGACCGACCTCCTCGATGAAGCGACCATCGCGCGGCGAACGCGAGTTGGCAACGACGATACGGTAGTACGGACGCTTCTTAGAACCGTGACGAGCAAGGCGAATCTTGACAGCCAATGAAAACTCCTCTAACCATGCAGCACGCAGCTGCGCTTACGGACAAACAGCTTGTAATAATACGCCAACGGATGGAGCAGGTGAAGTGGTAGCTGCCAACTTCTTCGGAGGTTCCGCAGGCAACTACACATATTACGCAAGATTGAACCGATTTCAAGGAAAAGTGCGAACAATCCGCAAGTCTGCACCAAGCCGGAACCGCAAGCATCGAACGCAATCGAACCCGCGATCAAGTCATTCATGCGGTTTGTTCTGATTGAGGAACTTATCCGGTCGGACGAGGTCGTCACCGAAGCGTGCCGCCCGGCCAAATCCCACCGAAGCGTTGCCGAAGCGCTCCCGAACACGATCCACCGCAACGGACAGGTCGCGTCGGTCGCTTGCAACGGTGCCGCGCTCATCCACGTCGCAAAACAGGTCCGTTTGTACCCCGGCATCGTTCTTGAAGTCGCTGATCCCGATGCCGAGCAAGCGCACATGCATGCCCTCGAACCAAATGGTATCCATAAGGTCGCAGGCACAGGAGACGAAGATGTTCTCGTCGTCCGTTGGATGAGGGAGCTTCCGCTGGATGGTCCTGCCCTCTCCAAAGGAGAACTTGACTTTAACCGTGACCGTGCGCCCGGCGAGGCCGCGACGGCGCAAGCGCCTGCCGACCGTCTCGCCTAGAAGATGCAGGGCGGCATCGACGTCGCGCCGATCAGTGAGATCGCGAGCAAAGGTGCGCTCGTTGCTCACAGACTTAACCTCATCCTCGGCATCGAGCGGGGCGACGGAGCTGGCCTCGAGACCCAACGCGCGCTGTCGCATGACCTCGCCGTTGATGCCAAAAACCGCTCGCAGCACTTCAGTCGGCGCCATAGCGAGCGACCCCAGCGTGCGGATACCGGATTTCTTGAGGGCGGCTTCCGCACTCTTGCCTATTCCGCTCATCGCGCGCACCGGGAGCGGGCCCAAGAAGCTTTGCTCGGTACCTGGAAAAACGATGGTGAGCCCCCGCGGCTTGTCGCGGTCGCTCGCGATCTTGGCGACCGTCTTGCTCGTCCCGAGACCGATCGAGCATGTGATCCCCAGCTCGCTCACGCGCTGCGAGATGCGCCGTGCGATTGCAATTGGGGATTCGCGCGAGAAGCGCCCTGGGGAGACGTCGAAGAACGCCTCGTCGATGGAGACCTGATCGACGAACGGCGTCTCGTCAGCGAGAATCGCCATGACCTGGTCGCTCAACTCGCGGTAACGGTCGAAGTGCCCATGAGTCCAGATCGCATCGGGGCAGAGCTTTTGAGCTTGCGCCGAGGGCATGGCCGAATGGACGCCGTACCGCCTCGCCTCGTAGGATGCGGTTGAGACCACACCTCGCTCCTCAGGCGAACCTCCGACGATGACGGGTTTGCCGCGCCACTCGGGATGATCGAGCTGCTCGACGCTCGCGAAGAACGCATCGAGATCCATGAGCCCGATAGCGGGCCCTTCCCAAACGTCGAAGAGCCCGTCGAAACCGCTTATGCCAGACAGTGCATCCATGGCTCAAGTATACGCGCCCTCCAAGGCCACGAGCTTGCTCCCTGAGCGAGATGAGCCAAAGCGCACTCACCGGAGATGGGCAAGCGCCACGCATCCCAAGATCTCGCCTAGATGTGCGCCAATCGAGGCCTAATCGAGGCCGAGCTCCAGCCGCGGGGCATCGCCCCACAGCTTCTCGAGACGGTAGTACTCCCGCGCCTCGGGCGTGAAGACGTGCACGAGAACCGAGCCGTAATCCATGAGGATCCAGGTGCGCTGATCACGCCCCTCGATAGAGAACGGGTGCTCCTGGCACGCCTCGGCAACCTTCTCCTCCACCTCGTCGACCAAGGTGTCGACCTGGCGGTTGTTGGCACCCGTGGCGATGACGAAATAGTCGCAGACGTCAGAGAGCTCGGTCAGGTCGAGGGCGATGATGTCCTGCGCCTTCTTGTCGGACATCGCCTCGGCGGCGACCCGGGCCACCTGCTCGGCGGAGACCCCAGATGAGGAGAGCGATGCCGCGGAACGCTGGATGGAGGCGACGGAATCATCATGCAGCGACTCGCTGGTAGAAGCATCGTTGGCGCTGCTGTTGATAGCATCGTCCGCGGATACACCGCTCAAAAGCTCGGAATCGTTAGCCATGGAATACCTTTCTTTGATGACTTAGCGCTGGGCGAGCGCGTAGTGATTGTAGATGGCGAGGGCCGTGGGGTACAGGTACCGACCCGTGTTTATGACATAGACGAGCCCTTGGGAGAAGCAGGCGAAGAAGAGCTTCCCCAGGGTCGCCTTGCCCACCAAGGCACGAAGCTCATCGGCATAGCTGCCGTGCCTTCCGGGTTCGATGGCATCGGCAACGAATAGTACCATGTCGAGCGGCGTCATGTCGCAAGCACCGACGGTATGCCGATCGATCGCCTGGAAGACCGCCTCATCGAGCTCGGGAAAGAGCTCAGGGAGCTCGCGGGCTGCCACGGGTCCGTGAAGAAGCGGCGAAGCCAGAGCAGGCGAGCCCTCAATGGGGATGCGGTAACGCACCGCGCGCGCTACGAGCTCGCCATCTTCTACGACTTTATCCCAATCGTGGAGAAATCCCGCTGCCGCCGCATCGAAGAGGTTTACGCCGTAAACGCGAGCGAGCTTGACGGCGGTGCGCGCGACGCCCACCGAGTGAGCGTGTCGCTTGGGCTTCTCCTTCATGCGGACGGCGAGCATCTCCTCGATATGCTCGAGCACCTCAAGCTCGTCGCCTGCAAATCCGAGCTGAAAGCTGACCGTCTGCTTAAGCTGTTCCACAGTCGCCCTCCTCTCCTTCCTGAATATGCGCGAGCTCTTCTCGGTACAAGCCGTTCTTCCTGATGAAGCCCAGGACCGACTCCGATGTGAGGTACCGGACGCTTTTACCGCACGCGACGCGCTGGCGGATGTTGGTCGAGCTGATAGCCAGGGCGGGAATCTCGATGTAGCGCACATCAAAGGGTATGCCCGCCGCAGCGATGCGCGAACGAGCTTGCGTGATATCGTACCCCGGACGCGATGCGGCGATCAGCGTTGCCAGCTCGGCGATTTCGGCCGCATCGTGCCACGAGACGATATCGAGAATGGCATCGGCGCCCGTTATGAAGTACAGCTCGACGTTGCTTGGATAATGAGCCCGCAGCATGCGGAGGGTATCGACCGTGTAGGTGACACCGGGCCGATCGATTTCGAAGCGGCTCGCGTAGAACGCGTCGTTCGCAGCCGTTGCAAGCACCGTCATCGCGTACCGGTCCTCCGCCCTCGTGACTCGCTTATCGAGTTTGAAAGCAGGAGATCCTGCAGGCATGAAGAGCACGAGATCGAGGGCGAGCGCCTCACGCGCCTGTTCAGCCGTGACCAGATGGCCGTAATGGATGGGATCGAAGGTCCCGCCCATGATGCCGAGCCGGTACGTCCTATTTGGGTCCTTGCCGAGCTCGGGCAATGCGATCAGAGCGAGGTCATCCATCGATATCAGAGCCCCCGTCGAGTGCGGCGGAGGCGGCAGCATCTGCCGTCGCACTCGAGGCATCCACGCCCTCGAGATCGTCCGGTTCAGGGGAGGCTTCTATCTCCTCATCGTCCTCGAAGTCCTCGGCGCCCTCGTAATCGAAGGCACGGCCCACGATGCGGACCTCATCTCCCGCGCGGCAACCGGCGGCTTCGAGGGCATCGTCCACGCCCATGCGGCTGAATCGATGCTGCAGGTACAGGATGGCCTCTTCGTTTTCCCAGTCGGTTTGAACCACGAGACGCTCCACCTGCGTGCCGATGACGCGAAAGACCCCCGGCTCCTCCTGCACCACCGTGAAGCGTTGCTCGCGCTCACGCCGACGGCGCTCCCAGCGCTCGTCGTAGATAACGGGGGCGACTTCGCTCGAAAGCTCCGAGCGCAGCTTGGCCACGGCCTCACCGCATGCGAGCATGAGCGTGTTCATGCCCGCGCCCGTAACGGCGGAAACGGCAAAGAAGCGATGCCCGTCGGCGGAAACGGCTTCCTTCAGACGGGCGATGCGATCTGCGGTACCGGTAACGTCGCACTTATTGGCGACGACTATCTGCGGCCTCTCGGCGATGTCGGCAGCATAGCGGCGAAGCTCCTCGTTGATAACGCGATAGTCCTCAACAGGATCTCGATTCTCGAAACCTCCGGTGATGTCAACGACATGCATGATGAGGGCCGTTCGTTCGATGTGGCGCAGGAACTGATGACCGAGCCCCTTCCCCTCGCTCGCCCCTTCGATAAGACCAGGCACGTCAGCGACGACGTAGGAATATTCACCGGCGCGCACCACGCCGAGATTTGGAACGAGCGTCGTAAAAGGATAATCTGCGATCTTGGGACGAGCTGCGCTCATACGCGCGATGAGCGAGCTCTTTCCAACCGATGGCAGACCAACGAGGGCCGCATCGGCCATCAGCTTCATCTCGAGCTCGATCCAATGCTCTTGAGCAGGCTCGCCGAGCTGAGCGAACGCCGGAGCGCGACGCACGGAGGACACGAAGTGCGTGTTGCCGAGACCGCCCTGACCGCCCGGAGCGACCACCACCTGCTCCCCATCATGCGTGAGGTCGGCGATCTCGTAGAGCGGCTCCTGGGTCTCGAGGTCAAGTTCGCGAACGACCGTGCCGACGGGAACCTTCAAGATGAGGTCCTCGCCGGAGCGCCCGTCTTTGCGCGCGCCCTTGCCGTGCGTTCCTCGCTCGGCGCGGAAATGGTGCTTGAAGCGATAGTCGATGAGCGAGGAGAGCTGGACATCGGCTTTTATGATGACGTTGCCCCCACGGCCGCCGTCGCCGCCGTCGGGGCCGCCCTTGGGCACATGCGCCTCGCGTCTGAACGACATGCAACCGGCGCCGCCGTCGCCGCCCTTCACGTTGATGCGGCAGATATCGGTGAACTGTGGCATCTCAATCCTCGCTTTCAAAAAACGGGAGACCCCCGAAACAAACGAGGGCCTCCCGCATATGCATGGTATGAAGGGTCTGCTATGCGTTGGCGAACGGACGCACGCTCACGCGATGCTTGATACCGCGCTTGTACTCGACCGTACCGTCGATAAGGGCGAACAGCGTATCGTCCTTGCCGCGACCGACGTTCTCACCCGGATGGATGTGAGTGCCGTGCTGGCGGACGAGAATCGTGCCCGCAGTGACGGACTGGCCGCCGAAACGCTTGCAGCCAAGACGCTGACCGCGGGAGTCGCGGCCATTACGGGAGGAACCGAGTCCTTTTTTGTGTGCCATGTCTCGTACCTACTCTCTCTGAGTGCGCTACTCGGCTACGGGAGCCTCGGCCGGAGCCTCCGCTTCCTTGGTGGTCTTGCGGGCAGCGCGCGACGTAGCCTGCACCTTGGTGATCTTCACCTTGGTGAGCTGCTGGCGATGACCCTTGAGACGACGATAGCGCTTGCGCTTCTTGAACTTGAAGACAAGCTGCTTCTCGCCCTTGAACTGGTCGACGATCTCGGCCGTGACCTTGGCCTTGGCAAGCTTGGCAGCGTCGGTGACGATCTTCTTGCCGTCGTTCAGGAAGATGACGGGAAGCTCAACCTTGGAGCCGACCTCGCCCTCGATCTTCTCGACGGTAATCACATCATCCTGCGCGACCTTGTACTGCTTGCCGCCGGTTGAAACGATTGCGTACATGTGTTAGCCCTTCATGCATCTGGTAGTGCAACGATCGAATATAGTAGCAGCTACATAATCCTGCGTCAACGGAAATTCGCAGAGTCTCCGCATACTGTTCCAGAAGCGCTCCGCTCGTCCTTGCCTTCGGGGATTCCTGAAGCTTGGGTCACAGCGGCATGATGCGCCGACCGGTCTCGTCCTGACCAAACTGCGCCACCCTCTCGACCTGATACCGTTCGAAGCAGGCGAGGTCCTGGATACCCGTGGACTCGATGGCTGCATCCGGTTCCCCCCTTAGCTCGGCATCGATGGCCGCGAGCAGGATCTCGGGCCTGAGCGCCCCCTCGTTATCCATATACGTCTTAAGCTCGACTCCGAATGCGCCCGCCTCTTCGCCGGCATGAACCGCGTATCCTTTAAGCGTGCGGGCAAGGTCGAGTCGCTTGGTCTTGCGACCGCGCTGATAGGGTATCTCCCTGCGTGCAGCCACGCGATCGAGCACAGCAGCAAGCCCGTCCAAGGAAACGTCCCGTCCCTCACGAGATACGAGCTGGACGCTGTAGTTGGCGCGCGTGATGAAAGACGTGAGGGCAGCAGCGCGCACATCGATGTAGCCCGCCTCTTGAGGTGCGAGGTCGGCAGGCGTCGCCGCCTTGAGACGAGCGAGCGCATCTTCGATTGGAACCAACTCGGTCAAGAAGAGATCGTACCATTCGCAGGTGGAGCCAGTGCCCACCGGCAATGCCGAGGAGAATCCAGCGCGCAGATGCGGCGAGAACCCCTGGGTGACCGCATAGGGCAGCCCTGCGCGACGAACCGACCGCTCGATGGTGTGCATGACCTCCAAGTGGCCCAGATAGCGCAAGCGACCCTGCTTTACGTAGCGAATCCGCAGCCTGAACAAGCATTGTTCGCTCATGATCTATCACCTGCCAGGATATTGGAGGCTCCGAGCGTGGGGCAGATGCCGCAGCCCGTGCACGAGGTTCTCGTGCAGTCCTCGGTAGTCCTTCCCTCCAGAGCCCGACGCCATTCGCGTTCCAAGAAGCCGCGGGACTCTCCCGGGCTCACGTGCTCCCAGGGCAGTCGAGCCTCGAGATCGAAGGGCTCCGTTGCGATGCGACGCAGATCCATGCCCAGCTCGGCCGAAGCCTCAAGCCAGCGATCCAAGGAGAATTGCTCGGTCCAGGCGTCGAAGCGCGCCCCGCGACGCCAAGCCCCCAGGATGACCGGGGTGAAATCGCGACCTGCCCGCGAGAGCGCAGCCTCGACGAGCGATGTGGACGCATCATGGTAATGCACGCGCACCTGACGGCTCCGAACGCTCTCGACAAGGAGCTTCTGGCGACGGCGGACCTCGGCGTCATCAAGCTGACCGCACCATTGGAAGGGCGTGTGCGCCTTAGGGATGAAGACCGAAACGGAAATGGAAACCGATACGCCCCCGCGCTGTCCTTTGGGGAAGACCTCATGCGCGATATCGATCACGTGATCCGCAAGGTTGGCGATGGCAACGATGTCCTCATCGCGCTCACCGGGCAGGCCCATCATGAAATAGAGCTTGATGCGCCGCCAGCCGGCTTCATAGGCGGCGCGCGCAGCACGATCGAGATCCTCTTCCGTGACGTTCTTGTTGATGATGTCGCGCAAGCGCTGGCTGCCGGCCTCGGGCGCGAACGTGAGTCCGCCCTTCTTCTCCCCCGCGACCTCGAGCGCCATG
This sequence comes from Enorma phocaeensis, assembly GCF_900186505.1. Classification (GTDB taxonomy): domain Bacteria; phylum Actinomycetota; class Coriobacteriia; order Coriobacteriales; family Coriobacteriaceae; genus Enorma; species Enorma phocaeensis. The sequence goes on along the minus strand of NZ_LT891969.1, from coordinate 432,182 downwards.
TCCACCCCGAAGGAGTCGAGGCGCTGCGAGGGGATGGAAACCGAGATTCCCGTGTCGGCGAGCCCCCGATTGAGCCGCCGCAGGATCTTGGCGCAGCACGAATGATCGGTGGTGGACAGCGAGGTGAGCGACACCTCGTCGTAGCCCGTGCGCTCAAGCCCGCGCGTTACGGCAGCGACGATCTGGTCGGGCGTGCGCTCCCGAACGGGGCGATACGTCATACCAGCCTGGCAGAAGCGGCAACCGCGCGCGCAGCCTCGAAGGATCTCGATGGAAAGACGGTCGTGTACGAGCTCGGCAAAGGGCACGATCGATTGGCTCAAGGGATCCGTTGAGCCGAAATCGGCGATCACGCGCTTATAAACGACCTCGGGAACCTCCTCGCCCGGGCGAGGAACCGTATAGCCGTGATCGGTGCAGGTTCCTTCATGAGAGACCTCATAGAGCCCGGGCACATAGGTACCGGGAATCTTGGCAAGCGCGCGGAGGATCTCTTGACGAGAAGCACCCGCATCACGGAGGCGCTCATGCTCGCGGCAGACCTCGACGATGGACTCCTCCCCCTCACCGATGAGCATCGCATCAAAGAACGCGCAGATGGGCTCAGGATTGTAGACCGACGGGCCGCCAGCGATAACAAGGGGGTCGTCTTCACCGCGATCCGCAGAGAGCAAGGGAATCCCAGCAAGATCGAGGGCTTCGAGATAGTTGGTGCACGCCATCTCATGGGGAACATGGAAACCCACCACATCGAACGAAGAGACGGGAGCCGCGCCTTCGAGCGAGAGCAGTGGGACGCCGGCGTCACGCATAAGGTCCGCCATGTCGACCCAGGGCACGTAGGAGCGCTCGCAGGAGATGCCCTCCTGCGCGTTCAGGATCTTGTAGAGGATGGCAAGGCCCTGGTTTGGAAGACCTACCTCGTACGTGTCTGGATAGATGAGGCACGCCCGGTAGCTCGCATCGCTCGAGGACAGGACGCCCCATTCGTGATCTAGGTATCTGCTCGGTTTCTCAACGCGAGCCAGCAACGGTTCAAGTTCTGCGAAACGGTCCTCGTAAACGGTACGCACACATTCCCCCTATCGAACGGAAGCGACCGCGACGGAGGCGGGAGAACCGTCACCAGCGGTCCCTGCCCCGCGGACGCGAGCAACGAGGGACTTGATTGCCCCGTTGATGGAGGAGTAGTCGACGCCGCGCTCGTATATCGAAGCAAGCACACGGCCCATGCCATACGTGCCGACGGCGGCGATGGCAGCTTTCGCGATGAAGCCGCCGTGAGGCAGGAACCGGCATACGCCGCGCGCCATAGCCCGCAGCGCCAGACCGGCGCCGATGACGGCGGCGACCTCGTAGCCGCGCTCGAGCTCCAATCGGTAGCCGAAGATCGAACTCAGCTGCAACGCCATGCCGATCTGCGCGGCGGTCATGACAGGAAAGTCGGCGCCCGGGATGAATACGAGCGCTCCCGTCGCCATGTTGGCAAGCGCGCACGAGGTCACGATGCGGTTCACGGCGGCGATGCGCATGAAGGGGAAGTTCGCCGCAAAGGCAACGTCCTTCTCGGTGCGGTCGAGAATCCAGCGAGCGAGGGTCTCGAGAAGATAGGTCTTGTTCGTCGCCGCGATCAGCCCGAGCATGGGCGTGTCGGCTTTGATGAAGGGAGCCTCTACGCTCGACTCGGCGATGACGGCCACTGGAGCCCCTGCGACCAGGAGCTCCTGAACAGCGCCCTGCAAGCGCACCGACCCGCATGAGATGACGAGCGCGACATCGGTGTCGTCGCGGGGTTCCAGCGGTTTTGCCGCGATGCGCTCCACGCGCACGAGCGCGGAGGTAGTCTGCGGAACGAAAGCGTCCCTCACCGTCTCGACAAGAAACGGCGTAGCGCTCTCGTCCAGGTAGACCGAAACGCGAATGGGCGCATCTGAATCATGTTTGGCAGAGGCGCCGACCCTTACGGCTTGGGCGAACATATCAAGGGGAATACGCATAGCAACACCTCACTGAGCCGCATGGCGGCGCCATATGGACTGGATGATACCGATAACCAAGCACTGGACGATCATGGATGAAGAGCCGAAGCTGATGAACGGCAACGGGATGCCGGTGATGGGCATGAGCCCGATGCACATGCCGATGTTCTCGAAGATCTGGAAGAGCCACATGCCCACGAACCCGACGCAGACGAGCTTATAGAACAGCGAGTCGCATTTGATGGCGACTCGGATGGTCGAAAACATCAGCAGCGCGAAAAGCGCAAGGAGGACGAACGCGCCCGCGAAGCCGAACGTCTCGCTGAGCAGGGCGAAAACGAAGTCGGTATGGGATTCGGGCAAGAAACCGGCAGCTGACTGCGTTGCGTTTCCAAGCCCCTTCCCAAAGAACCCGCCTGATCCCACAGCGATGAGCGACTGCTGAAGGTTGTAGCCTGCTCTCGACGTATCGGCCTCGGGGTCGAGGAACACCAGCAGTCGATTCATCTGGTAGTCCTGGATCAAGGAGTTCCCGTCACCCACGATGCCGTCGACGATCGAATCGGTCGCCAAGATGAGTGAGACCAAACCGATGATGATGGCGAGCGTAGCCAGAACCCATTCCTTGCGCGCGCCGCTCATCATGATGATGATCGCGCCGGAAACGAAGATGACGAGGCTCGACCCAAGGTCACCCTGAATGATGACGCAGATGAATGGCACCGCGAGCATGCCGCATAGTTTGAGGTACTCCTTCACCGAGTCGATGCTCCCGTGATATTGCGCACCGAGGGCCGACATGTAGAAGATCGTGACGATCTTTACGAGCTCGACCGGCTGGAAATTCAGGCCGATGAGCGGAATCTTGATCCAACCGGTCATGCCCTTGGCGGTGACAGAAAGGCCGGGTACGAACGGAAGGAAGATGAGGACGATATCTACGGCCATCAGCACGCTCGACAGATTGGCCAGATTCGAGAGGTTGAGGTTCCACATGACGATAGCCGCGCAAGCACCCAGACCGATACCGAGCAGATGGCGGGAGAACGAAGCCTCGGGGTTCGTGAGCGACGCAGACCAGATGATTACCGTGCCGAAGGCGATAAGCCCGATCCATGCGATGAGCACGCCAAGATGGACTTGCTGTCTGAACGTGCTGCGCGACGAGCTCAGCTTCTTATTGACGTGTTTGAGGCTGCTGGCAGCAGCGCCCTTCGCTGGCGGCATGGATTCGCACCTCCTTACCTGGTCTGGTCGGTGGTTGTAACGGGGACGTTGTCGGGCTCGTTGTAGATCACGCCGAGCACCTGACGAGTCGCATACATCGCTGTCGAGGCGCCAAAACCGCCCTCTTCGAGCAGGCAGGCGATGACGTATTTTGGATCATCGGCCGGAGCGTAGACGATGAACCAGGCATACGGGTCCTCGTTGCTGCGCTCGCCCGTACCGGATTTGCCCTCCACCTTAACGCTCAGGTTGTTGAAATGCGCGGCGCACGACGGGCTTTCCTCGTAGATGACGCCCCTCAGGCCGGCCTTGACGAGCGAGAGGTCGTCATCGGAGTTGATGGAGGCGGTGAGGCGCTCCTTGCTACCGGTCTCGTTGTAAAGATAGGCATCGCCGCTGCCGTCTCGAGAAACCGCTGACAGCAGGATATGGGGGGTCTGTTCAAGGCCACCCATGGCGATACCCGCATACGCGGTCGCCATCTGAAGGGGGGTCACCAGGATGTCGCCCTGACCGATGACGATGTTGGTCATGTCACCGGGGTTCCAGGCGCGATCCTCCGCGGAGTAATCCGAGAAGTGCTCGTTTTTCCACGCGGCATCGGGAACACGGCCCGATGCCTCGGCAGGCAGGTCGACACCGGTCTTGGAGCCAAGGCCCCAGCGGCGGAACATCTCCTGCAATCCCTCGGGATTGTCCTTGTCGTAGTAGAAGTCCTTACCCATGTCATAGAAGACCGGGTCGCATGACCACGTGATGCCGCCTTGCAAGTTCAAAGTGCCATGTCCGGAATGGTTCCAGCACCACTTACCATAAGCCTCGCCATTGCCGGTCCACCAGCCGGTACAGGTGGTGGTTCGGGTAGCGGGATAGATGCCGTACTCAAGCCCGGCGAAAGCGGAGAAGGGCTTGATCGTCGATGCCGACATGTACTGGCCGCTCACGACGCGGTTCAAAAGCGGATTACCGCTCTCCTCGCTGTTCAGCTCCGACCAGAGGTCGGATGAGATGCCGCCCACGAATGCAGACGGATCGAACACCGGCGCGCTCGCAAGTCCAAGAATCTCCCCGTTGGTGCAGTCCATGCACACGCATGCCCCGTTGCGCGCATTCGCGTATCCAGCTTGCTGCGAGATGTTGATGGCGTACGCCAGTCCTTCCTCGCAGGCGCGCTGGATCGTGAGGTCGAGCGTGAGCTTGATATCGGTTCCCGGTCGCGGCGGCACCTCGCCGACCTGCCCGGTTACATTGCCCACAGAGTCAACCGTGACCGTCTGCTCGCCCCGGATACCCTGGAGCAGGTTCTCGTATTGACTCTCGACACCCGCTTGGCCGACGATGTCGCCGGATTGGTAGACGATGGAGCTTGCGGAATCCTCGCCCGAATCGATGAGCTCCTGCTGAGTTTGCAGCTGCTCTTGGGTAACCGTGCCGGTGTAGCCCAGAACATGGCAGGCAAGCGTCCCGTACGGGTACTCGCGCTCCGTACGGTCCTCGATGTAGACGCCCGAGAACTCGCCGGCGTGCTCCTGGATATAGGCGACCGTGGAGCGACGCACGTCCGTTGCTATCGTGTGGCGCGCCTGGGCGCCCTCGGTGTTGTCCTGGATGTTGCGCATGACGGCGATGTAGGGCATGCCGAGCACATTGGCGATATGGCGCACGAGCACCGTGTCTTCGCGCAGGTCCCGATAGGCGGTCACCGCGAGCGAAGCGCGATTGCGCACGAGTTCGTTCCCGTTACGGTCGAGAATGCGTCCACGGGGAGCCGATGTGGTCACGGTCCTCGTCTGGTTCTGCACGGCGAGCTCATCGTAGTGGTCAGAACTCACCATCTGCATGCTCCAGAGCTTCACGAGAAGCGTGGTGAACATCGCGGCGACCCCTGCAGACAGCAGGGTGAAACGGCCTTTGTAGGCAAGGCCCTGGGTATTGCCCTCTCCTTCTGCCGCGCGAGGGCGCGTACCGTTCTTCGTGTCAAACGTGAAGCGGCCGGAATAGCCCCTCATGAAGATGAGGGACCCCACTATGGCGGCGACGAGAATGAGGCCGGCTATAACGACGAGGAGCTGAGCACTCATCGATGCCACCCCTACCGCAGTCTCCTACCCCGGCCACGCGAGGCAGACTTGAATCGAGTACCGTAGCCGTGCGCCGAGAAGCCGGAACGCGATGAGGCCATGGAACCGGAAAGCATGAGGAACGGAATGGACACGACCGTTGTGAGCACGGCGCTCATGAGACCATGGCCGCCAAGGGAGAGCAGAAGATCGCGCTCGCTCCCCATGAAGAACAAGGCGATACCGTTGAGCATGCAGACCCCGACAGAGAATATGCCCATGAAACGCAAGGATGTCGAAGAGAATCCGCTCGTTCCGGCGCTCGCCATCTGCACGAGCAGGAACGAACCCGCCGTAAGGATCAGCGTCATGAGGCCAACGGGAACCGGAGAGGTCAGATCGTACAGCAATCCTGCACCAAAGCCGACGTAGACGGCTTGGCTGGCATTGCCCATGAGGGCGACCACGCCCGCGAGGATGATCATGAAGTTGATGCGGCCACCCAGTATCGAGATCTGGGGAGCCAAAGCGACCTGCAAGACGGCGGCCACGGCAATAAGGATGGCAAGCGCGCGCTGGCTATGTGCTGTGTCGCGGTATTCCATGGCTCACCTACTCCCCTTGCCCAGCTTCCGCTATCGTTCCGGCATTCTCATCGGACTCCTCGCCGCCATCGGATCCATCGCCCGAAGCAGAATCGCCATCCGATTGGTCGGCTTCCCCGCTATCAGACGATGCATCGCGTGCCGTACCCTGCGGGTTGGCATTCGCCTCGGCAACCTCCTCATCACTTGCCGTCTGCTCAGCGGTGAGCGAGGTGATGACGAGGACCTCCTCGTTGTTCTCCGTGCCGGAAGACGCCGGGGTCACGACGATCGTGTAGTACGTGGCATTGTCATCGCGGGTGACCGAGGAAACCGTCCCGAGGGGAATCCCTTTAGGATACACGCCTCCAATGCCCGAGGTGACGATGATATCGCCTTCCTGAACATCGGAATCGGTCGTCACGTATTCGAGTCTCAGCGTCCCATCGGGCTGGCCTTGAAGAATACCCTGCGCCCGTGTTGCCTGAACCATGGCGGAGACACCGGAGTTCTCGTCCGTGATAAGGCGGACGGTAGCCGTGTTGGTCGAAACCTCGATGATCTGACCTATGACTCCAGAAGCGTTGCAGACAGGCATGTTGATGGAGAGCCCATCGGCCGTGCCCTTGTTGATCTGCACCGTGCGCGACCATGCATCACCCGAGTCGCCGATGATTCGGGCAGCCGTGGACTGCAGGTTGTAGGTAGATTGAAGCCCGAGAAGCTGCTCCAAGCGCGTAGCGGTCTCCTGCGCCTCTGAGAGCTCAGCCACCTGAGCGGTAAGCTGTTCGTTCTCCGCTCGAAGCTCTTCGAGCGTCTCTTGGGAGGCGGTGAGGTTACCCATGATGTTGCCCAAAGCGTTGAACGGGGACGCTACAGCCGAGCCTGCATAGCGGATGGGACTCGTAACCGTCGTAACGAAGCCACGAACACCATGGATGATACCGGTATCGCCCTCACGCAAGTAGAAGGTGAGAAGCAATACGGAGATGATCATGAGAACCACGAACGGACGCATGCCCGTCGACGGCCTGTTGTTGTTGAGCGAGGAAAACCCTTGCGAACGAGGCACGGAGAGGACCCTCTCTTAGGCGTTGCTCTGGACGAAACCGCCATCGAACGCGTTGGCCTCGAGGACGCGCGCGCATCCGTTGACAACGTTATCCAGCGCAGTGGGGCTCACGTTGACAGAGACGCCGGTCTCATCACGCAGCAAGACGTCGAGGCCGCGCAGAAGGGCCCCGCCACCGGTGAGCAGGATGCCGTAGTACATGAGGTCCGAGGCAAGGTCCGGCGGCGTCGCATCGAGGGCGTCCTTGACTGCCTTGGTCATCTCGTCAAGCGGCTTTTGCAGCGCCCGCCTGATCTCCTCGCTCTCGATGCGCACGGTCTTGGGCAGACCGGTGATGACGTCGCGGCCGTTCACCTCGACGTCGAGCTCATCTTTGAGGGGCACCGCAGAGCCAACCTTGATCTTGATATCCTCTGCCGTGCGCTCACCGATGGCCAGGTTGTAGGCATCGCGTACATGCGAAAGGATGGACTGGTCGAACTCATCGCCCGCGACGCGGATCGACTGTGAGACGACGATGCCTCCCATGGCGATAACCGCCACCTCGGTCGTACCGCCACCGATATCGATAACCATAGAACCCGTGGGCTCCTCCACAGGAAGATCGGCACCGATAGCGGCCGCCATGGGCTCTTCAATGAGGTAAGCCTGGCGCGCTCCGGCGGACATGGTCGCTTCGAAGACAGCGCGCTTCTCAACCGAGGTGACACCCGAGGGCACGCAGACCACGACACGCGGACGGGGCGTCCAGGGATAGCGCTTGTCGGAAGCCTTGTCGATGAAGTAGCGCAGCATGGCCTCGGTAACATCGAAATCGGCGATCACGCCATCCTTCAGCGGACGAACCGCAACGATGTTGCCCGGGGTGCGGCCGAGCATGCGCTTGGCCTCGATGCCGACGGCAAGGATCCTATCGTCGTTCTTATCGATGGCGACGACGGAGGGCTCGCGAATCACGATGCCCTTTCCGCGCACGGAAACCAAGGTGTTAGCGGTACCAAGGTCGATAGCAAGGTCGCCAGCGTACTGGCCGAACAGCATGTCCATCAAAGAAAACAAGGTAGCTCCAGAAAAATCGAAAGAGGAGGCGTTGTGCTAGCAAGCTAGTGTAGAGCACAGGGCGGCGGCCTGTACATCTCCTGCCGCCGCTCTGTGCAAATAACACAAGCTACTCCACCGGCGCATCCTCGGAGACGGGCTCCTCGGCGGTGTCGGTGGCAGCCTGATCCTGGCTAGCGGCATCGGCGCCATCAGTTGTCGTCGTGGAGGAGGCGTCACCGTCAACAGGCTGCTCATCCGAGGAATCGAACTGCATGGTGATGGAGCTCACCGCCCATCCGATATGATTCGCGTTGCGTACGAAGGTGACCTCGTACGTGGGCTGGCCGCCGCGCGGCAGCTCTACGGTGACAAGCGCCGTGGACTCCGTCATGGACTGGTCCATGTTGGTGATGGTAGGCGTCGCATCCTCGGGGATGGAGGCCACGATCGAGGAGCGCGCGCTATCGGAAAGACCGGGGGCTAGATACTGTCCCGTGTCTCCGCCATCGGTAACAGCGTTGAAGAGGCCCGTAAGGGCATCCTGTTGCGAGGGCAAGCCGAACCCTCGCGTATAGGCGAATGCAAGGCCGCCAGCAGCGATCACGAGCAAGAGCAGGATGACAAGGAAGACCTTAAGGCCCGTGTGACGATGCCTGCGGCGGATCTTCATGTTCTGGCGGTCCTGCTGGATCATCTCTGATTCGGTGAGGGTGAAGAAGCCCGTGTCAGAGGGATCGGGCATGAACTGCCCCGACTTTCCGAGCGGATCGAGCGGATCGAGAGCCCCGACCTGCTGGGTGCCCACAGGAGCCATGGCATTCTGAGCAGAAGCGGCGTCGAGCGCGTCCTGCGACGCGGCCTGCGCATCAGCCTCAGCGGGGGTGAGCTGGTAGATGCCGTCCGCCGTAGCGACGCGGAAGGCTTCGACGGCTTCGGTATGTCGCCCGCTCGCGCTATATGCGCAGCCAAGACCCGCGTTGAGAGAGCGCGTGTCATCGCGTGGGCCGGCGAAATCGAGCGCGGTACGATACGACTCGATGGCATCAGCCGGACGCCCGAGCTTAACGAAGCATGCGCCGAGCTGACCGAGGGCAGAGGCCGGAGCCGGATTTGCACCATCGATGGCGGCCTGGCGGAAAGCCGTACCGGCCTCGGCGACGCGATCCTCGGAGAGGAGCGCGCGCCCAAGACCCAGATAGGCCTTGTAGGGCGTGGAGTAGGAATTATCCTGGGTCGCCTCGATAAAGCAAGAGATGGCGCCATCTGCATCGCCGACAGCCGAAAGTGCCTTGCCGCGGTTGGTGAGCAGCGCGCCGCGCTTGCCGTACGCGGTATCGCGCAACGCCAGCTCATAAGCGTTTGCCGCCTCGCGGACCATGCCGAGCCTCATGAGGGCATTGCCCCTAAGGTGGTCGACCTCGCCAGCGACCTCGGAATCATCCTTGCATGCCGCAAAGAACTGGACAGCGGTCGAATAGTCACCGGCACGATATGCGGAACGTGCCTGCTCGAAAAGCTGAGAATTCACGGTTACTCCCCCGCTCGCGGAACGTCATGGATGATCTCGACGTGTTTGATCTCGTCGCCTGCACGGAGCGCGGCGATGACATCGAGGCCTTCGAGCGTCGTGCCGAAGACCGTGTAACCCGAATCTAGGTTGTGCTGGGGACCAAGGCAGAAGTAGAACTGCGACCCCGCGGAATCCGGATCTTGGGAGCGGGCCATAGCAAGCGCTCCGTCTACATGGCTGTTGCGCGGATTGGTAGCGAACTCGGCCTTGATGCGCCAGCCGGGACCTCCCGTACCAGGCATGCCGTCGGGACCGGGCTTGCCGGCCGCGACATCGGCGCCCGTCATATCCCGCGTGTTGGGGTCGCCGCCCTGGATGACAAAGCCGGGTACATAGCGATGGAACTTAAGGCCATCATAGAAGCCCATGGTGGCTAGTTCGCAGAAGTTACCGACGTGAATAGGGGCGCCCGCTCCATCCAGGGCAACGCGGATGGAGCCCTTCGAAGTCTCGATGATGGCAACCTCGTCGCCGGCTACATCGTAAGCGGGGGTATGAAGCTCAGGCCTGGCAAAACCGAACATGGCAATCCTTCCCACGGCACAATCTCATCAATCGTCCCAATTCTAGCAATAACCGTGGGCATTCACGAATTCGGCATGTAGAAGGGCCAATTCTTAACCCCCTAGCCCTCAAGGCGCGCACCGATTCAGTGCTCCTGGGGCCGCCATTCCGTCACATGCTCGTAATAGCTGTTCAAAGCGCTCGAACCCGCTTCGCGCATGGGAGCGAGAATCTCATCTTGATGCTGTCCCATGGACTCCCCATCTGGATAGCCCAACGACACATCCCAGGAAGCGCAGATCGCATCGATGCGCTCGTACATCCACTGAGCAAGCTGCCGTACGTTATCGCGATCGGCCTCATACGGAGAGCCCTCCATAAGCCTTAGCGCATCGAGCTCATCGATAATGCCTTGCAGCTCATCGCGGACCTCATAGGCTCCACGCGATGCATCCTGGCGCTTCTGAAGGCTCGATGCCATGTACCAGCCGTTGAACGAATCGATGGCATCGGCGAAGGCGTCGCCTTCGTTGACCGCGACCACGCGCTCATAGAGGTCGGTTAGCTCCGCGAGGGCGGCCTCATCAGAGAGCGTCTGGTCTTCAAGCGTCTGGGATCCCTCATCCTGGGTATCGGACTCTGCGTCTTCCGCCAGCTGCTCGGCGCCCCCCATGCCTTCGCGGCTCGGGAACGACTCTTGGGCGGAAGTTCTCACGCTCTGGTAAAAGCCCGGCATCACGCCGAGAGGATCGAACCAAACGAACGCGATGGCGCAGGCGACGACAACCATGGCGCTGAAGGCGAGAAGCATCCTGCGCGAGACGATCTTTCGTGGATGATAGGGATCCTCGGCACGATTGGGATTGCGCTTCTTGGATTTCCTGTCGAGCTCGCTGCGGTCGAGGATGTTGGTGGCCGAAGGGTCGAGCGACTCCGAGAGAACGTCTTGTACCGAGCTAGACCTGGCACTTCTGCCCGAACGGGCCCCTTCGAGCATGACATCGGTCAGCTTAGGAAAGCTCGCGGTTTTGCCAGCAGCAAGATCAGAGGCAGCCGCATCGGTCGAGAGGATCCCCGGAGCAGGCCGCCCGCACTTTGGACAGGTTCGATCGCTTGCTGAAAGCCTGGCACCGCACCCCTCGCAGAACACGTAGCTCTTCCGCGCGGGAGCAGCTTGAACATAGGCGTGGCAATGAGGGCACACGGCCGCATGGTCATCAATGGTTTTTAGGCACTGGGGGCAGATCACAACTTGCCTTTCTCGCTACATATATGCACCCGGCGGTCGACGAGCCTAACGCTGACGGTAGGATACCACCTAGACCAAGCAACCGTAATGGAACTCGGCATCAGAATGCCGACCAAGACGACGGGACGCGAAAGATGCCTATCCATCACGCGATTCGCCGATTCCGCTCGAGCGCGCACGAGGGCGCCGCGGCATGCGCATCGTGATCCCGCCCGTTGACTTCGTTACCGTTCGCACCGATCGAGCGCCCGAACCGTCGATGCCATGCCCCGTCGATGGGGCTGACCTTCGGACACCCGACTTCGTATCCCGTGCCTGAGGCGCATCAACAGCAGGGTCCGTATTCACCGAGGGCTCGTCGAAAGAACGCGTGGATGCCGGAGCAACCGCTGCGTTGTCCGCGTCCATGGTTCGGTCGGGTTGCCTCTGGATGCGCGCCCTCACTGCGTTCACGGCCCTTCTTGCCGAAGATCCCGTGGAGGAAACGCGCCTTTTGGAGCCCTTGCGCCCCAAAGATACGCGAACCCCGCGGCCAAAGCCCGATGCAAGACGCGTCGTTCGGGGCGCGCGGGAATCCATCAATCGAGCAAGCCGGAAGAACACGGCACAGCAAGCGAGCGAAATGACCGCGAGCAGCATGGCCAGCCCCCACCCCATGTACGCGATCGAGAAGAAATCGGGAAATCCGATGATGCCGATCGCGAGCCCTCCGATGATGGAGGCGAAGAGCAAGGCGCGCACTATCGTGAACGGCTGTGAGATTCGCCAAATGAGGCAGCACCCAACACTCGCTGTCGAAACGAGGCACATCGTGGAAAGCGTTGAAACATCGAACGCGAGCAGCGAGCTTGCAAGCATGCACAGGCAGGCTCCGACGATGACTGAGACAGACGCAGGGAACGCGCGCTTGACGACGTTGACGAGAAAACTGCCCTCGACGCGCGCGCGGTTGGCCTCGAGTCCGAGCACGAAACCGGGGTAGCCGATGCAGAAGAAGTTTATGAGCGTCATCTGTATAGGCTGGAATGGATACGGTGGAAACGCGATGCAGATCGCGGCAAGACCCATGGAGAAGAGGGTCTTGGTTAGGAACAGCGCTGCAGAGCGCTGAAGGTTGTTGATGGAGCGGCGCCCCTCCGCCACGACAGCGGACATGCTCGCGAAATCGTTATCCACGAGCACGAGTTCCGCCACGTTGCGCGCCGCGTCCGAACCAGCCGCCATCGCAACCGAGCAATCCGCTTCCTTGAGCGCGAGGACGTCGTTTACGCCATCGCCTGTCATGGCAACGGTATGGCCGCGGCGCTGAAGCGCCTGGACGAGCTCTCGTTTCTGCTGCGGGGTCACGCGCCCGAACACGTGATATCGATCGATGGCCGCGTCGATCTTCCCAGGCGTGTCAAGCGTCGTCGCGTCAACGAAGGCGTCGGCACCGGGAATGCCTACGACTTTCGCGATAGAGGATACCGTTCGCGGGTCGTCGCCCGAGATGACGTTCAGGATAACGCCCTGCTCGTTGAAGTAACCGATGGTCTCAGCAGCGGAAGTGCGGATCTCGTCGCGGATGGTCACGAAGCCCAGCGGCCGGGCAGCGCCCAACATGTTGCCGTCCTCATCGAAGCCGTCCACGAGCGCGACGACGAGCACGCGGCAGGTGCTCGCCAGCTCGGCGACGCGATCCTCCACCTGCCGGAACGTCTCGTGGTCGAGAACGAACTGCGCCGCCCCCATCACAAAGGCGCCCTCTGCAAATACCGCACCGCTCCACTTCTTCGCGGATGAGAACGGTACGACGCGAACGGGCGCGCTTATCGGCACGTTCGAAGCCTCATACCGGTCGAGCAGAGCCTTGCAGGTCTCGTTCGCATCTTCGGATGTTGCCCGTGCGATGTTGGCGAGCGCGAAATCGACCAGAGCGACCTCGGCGGGCAGCGCGATGTCCGCTGCAGGCCCCTCGATAGGCAGCGGATAGCTACCCTCCACCTCCATTCGACCAGACGTTATCGTGCCGGTCTTATCGAGGCAGAGCACATCGACGCGTGCCAGTGTCTCGATGCAGTAGAGCTGCTGGGCAAGGACGTTTCTGCGGGCGAGCCGAATGGTGGAGATGGCGAGCACCGATGAGGTGAGCAGCACAAGGCCCTGTGGGATCATCCCCAAAAGCGCACCCACCGTGGAGAGGATCGCCGCCGATACGGCTCCCCACGCTTCCGGGCCGGAGAACATCCATGAGAACATTCCCACAGAGGGATCGGTCGATGTCGCCTCCCAAACGGCATAGCTCTCGCTCACACTCGATATGAACAGGGCGATTCCCAGAGGAAGCATGATGACGCTTGCGAACTTGACGATGAGGTTCAGCGTGTTGAGGATCTCGGAGTTTACCTTTTTAACGTACTTCGCCTCGTTGTTGATCTTGGCGACGTAGTTCTCGGCACCAACATGGACCACTCGCGCATAGACCAGACCGGAATCGAGAAAGCTGCCGCTCATGAGCTCGCTGCCCGGAGCCTTCTTGATCAAGTTGCTCTCTCCCGTGAGCAGGCTTTCATTAACCTGCGCCTCGCCCTTGATAACGACCGCATCCGCAGGCACCTGGTCGCCGCGACCGAGTTTGACAACCTCGTCGATGACGATGTCGTCAAGATCGAGCTCGACTTCAACCCCATCGCGCAAGGCCGTCGCCTTCTTGGTCGCAAGGAGCGTCAGCTTATCCACCATGCGCTTTGAGCGAAGAGCCTGCACGATACCAATGCCCGTGTTGAGCACGACGATTGCGAGGAACGTGAGGTTCTTGAATGAGCCCGCGATGATCACGAGCAACGCAAGCACCAAGTTGATAAGGTTGAAGAGCGTGAGCAAGTTATCGAGTACGAGCTGCTTGACCGATTTGGTCTTGAGCTCGGTGTTGATGTTGACGCGCCCCTGGGCAACGCGCTCGGCAACCTCGGAGGATGTCAACCCATGCATCGTCGACGGCGAATCCACGGCACCGTGCGCTCCGGACACGTCAGCCGCCTCGCAATCCCCTGTCATCGAACCTCCCTGCAGTTTTTGAACGCCCATAAGCTTACCCACAAAAACGATCATGAACGCAAGTACGCGAATTATCCTCGACGGCCCGCGCAACAAGCATGGCAAGCAAGAAGAGGCCATGGTCTTCGAACGCGCGCATCGAGCGGATATCGCTGCCGTTGCTTCTCGGCCCTGTTTGAGTATAATGGCTGTCATCAACGTCCCATTAGCTCAGTGGATTAGAGCGTCTGCCTCCGGAGCAGAAGGTCACAGGTTCGAATCCTGCATGGGACACCAAGACGCTTCATCCGGGTTGCTCGGCAGCCCGGATTTTTCTTATGTTGTTTCGAAGCCGTGCTGGGCCGGTGTTCGTGACCAAGCGCGCGGACAAGTGCGCTAAACTCTCAATACTTGAACCGTTTCAGCACGATAGCAGGAGACTACATGATCGCGATACTCAAGAACAGCGCCGACGATAGGGCTGTGAAGAAGCTTGCCAGCTGGATCGAAGGCAAAGGACTGCAAGCGCACATCAGTCGAGGCGAGAACGAACTCATCATCGGCTTGGTGGGCGACACAACCAAGATCGATCCGTTCCTGCTTGAAAGCATGGATATCGTGGAGCGCGTGCAGCGTGTCTCAGAGCCGTTCAAGAAGGCGAACCGAAAGTTCCACCCCGCAGACTCCGTCATCGACTGCGGGGGCGGGGTCCTCTTGGGCGGCGGGCACTTCCAGGTCATCGCCGGCCCGTGCTCCGTAGAGGGCGAGAACCTCATCCGCATCGCACGGCGCGTTCATGCTGCCGGTGCGACCATGCTTCGCGGTGGCGCCTACAAGCCCCGAACGAGCCCCTACGCCTACCAGGGCATGGGCCCTGCGGGCTTGGACCTGCTCTGCGAAGCGCGCGCCGAGCTCGGCATGCCCATCGTGACCGAGATCATGGATGCACGCGATATCCCGGTCTTCCTCGACAAGCGCATCGACGTCATGCAGATCGGCGCCCGCAATGCGCAGAACTTCACCCTGCTCAAAGAGGTCGGTAAAACGAAAACGCCCGTGCTGCTCAAACGTGGAATGTCGGGGACCATCGATGAGCTCCTCATGGCTGCTGAGTACATCATGAGCGAGGGCAACGACAACGTGATACTGTGCGAGCGCGGCATTCGCACGTTCGAGACGCGCACGAGGAACACCTTCGACCTGAATGCTGTTCCCGTGCTCCATTACCTCTCGCATCTTCCTGTGGTCGCCGACCCCAGCCATGCGACCGGCTACACCCGTTACGTCGCTCCCATGGCGCTCGCCGCGACGGCTGCCGGCGCGGACGGCCTGGAGATCGAGGTTCACGACGACCCAAGCCATGCATGGTCCGATGGCGCTCAAGCGCTGACCCCTGACATGTTCGATGACCTGATGCGTCGCATCGCCCTCATCCGCGATGCCATTCAGCCTGCATCTGAAGAGGCGACTCGATGATGGGAACGGGGGACGCGCGCGCAGACGCGAGCCTTGCGCCCAGCCTTCATGTAGGCATCGTGGGACTTGGCCTTATCGGGGGCAGCTTCGCTCGAGCGTACCGCGCAGCAGGTGCTGAGGTCTATGCCTTCGACATCGACGGGGACATCTTAGAAGCCGCACGCGTGGACACGATCGCCGGCGTGCTTGACGACGATGCCCTCGGCAAGCTCGACATCGTCGTTCTTGCTGCCTATCCGCTCGCTTGCATCGCATGGCTCAAGGAGCACGCCGCGGCACTTGCCGCAGCTTCCGATGTCCCCGCGGGCACCGGTCCGCTCGTCATCGATACCGCCGGCGTGAAATCGACCGTATGCGCAGAGGCTTTCAAACTCGCTCAAGACCATGGCTTCGCATTCTTGGGAACGCACCCCATGGCGGGAACCGAGCATTCAGGCTTCGCGTACGCACGCGCCGATCTCTTCAAAGGCGCCCCCATGGTTCTCGTCCCGCCAGCGATTGGTGACCTCGAGCGGCTCAGGCTACTTGACCGCGCCCACACGCTACTCTCCCCCTTGGGCTTCGGGTCGTTCAGCGTGACCACCCCCGAGGACCACGACCGCGTGATCGCCTTCACGAGCCAGCTCGCGCACATCGTCTCGAACGCCTACGTCAAAAGCCCCACCGCCCAGGGACACCACGGCTTCTCCGCCGGAAGCTATCGAGACCTCACGCGCGTGGCGCACCTCAACCCCACGATGTGGGCTGAACTCATGTGCGAGAACGCGGAGAACCTTATAAGCGAGCTCACCGGTCTCATTGATGCGCTCGATGGGTATAGAAGCGCCCTTTCCGCAGGCGACCAGGATCGGCTGCGCATGCTGCTCGCTGAAGGCGACCGCATCAAGCGCTCCCTCGATGATGACTAGGCTCTTTATCGCAACCGGAAGGCAGACAATCCAAGCAGTCAAGGAACACGCTATGTACACCATCGACATCCCGGCATCCACCCCGTACAAGGTGCATATCGGCACCATGCTCCTTGAGGCATCGGGAGAACTCGTCCGCACAGCCTGCGGAGGCGAGCGCGCCGTAATCGTCACCGATTCCAACGTGGGGCCGCTCTACGCCCCCATCGTGAGCCAAAGCCTCAAGTCCGTTGGCTACGAGGTGTTCACGTTCACGTTCAGCGCTGGCGAGCGCCAGAAGCGCGCGAGCACCCTTATCGATATCCTCGAGTTCATGGCCGAGCATGAGTTCAGTCGGAGCGATGCGGTCGTTGCGCTCGGCGGCGGGGTAACCGGGGATGTCGCCGGCTTTGCTGCCGCATGCTACATGCGCGGCTGCCCGCTTGCCCAGATCCCCACAAGCTTGCTCGCCATGGTCGACTCCTCGGTGGGCGGCAAAACCGCCATAGACCTCAAAGCCGGCAAGAACCTTGCCGGCGCCTTCTGGCAGCCTCGCGTGGTGATCGCCGATGTCGGTTGCCTGGGCACCCTTGAGCCCGAGCAACTTGCCGATGGATGCGGCGAGGTGATAAAACATGGCGTCATCAGAGATAGCCGGCTCTTTGCCCAACTCGAGCAAACGCCCCTCACGACGGAGCTGCTCCATAGCGACCTTGGCATGGTTGCCGCGATCATCGCTCGCAACGTCGAGATAAAGCGCGACGTGGTTGCTGCCGATGAGCGCGAAGCCCACGCCCGGAAGCTATTGAATTTTGGCCACAGCGCCGGCCATGCGATAGAAGCGCTCGAAGAATATAAACTCGGCCACGGATCTTGCGTGGCCCAAGGCATGGTTCTGATCGCAAGCGCCGCCGTCATGCGGGGAGCCTGCGATGCCAGCGTGCCCGACCGCATCGCCCGCCTTGCACGCCGTTGCGGCCTGGACACCACCTGCCGCTGGGACGCCGATCGCATCTATACGGAGGCACTGCACGATAAGAAGCGGGCCGGCGAGCACATCGATGTCGTCATGCCCCATGCAATCGGCTCATGCTCCATCGAGTGCATGAGCC
Organism: Enorma phocaeensis; assembly: GCF_900186505.1. Taxonomy (GTDB): domain Bacteria; phylum Actinomycetota; class Coriobacteriia; order Coriobacteriales; family Coriobacteriaceae; genus Enorma; species Enorma phocaeensis. The sequence goes on along the minus strand of NZ_LT891969.1, from coordinate 414,406 downwards.
TGGACGACTTCCACGAGCTGCTACGCGCCGGAGATTGCCGCCACGCTGCCTGCGGACACGAAGACATGGCGCAAGCGGCAGGACAGGAGGCGAACACGCTGTGATCGCGCGCATCGAACCCAAGACCCTCTCCGGCGAGGTGCACGCCATCGCCTCGAAGTCCATGGCGCACCGGCTCGTCATCGCCGCGGCGCTCGCCAACGGCCCTACCGAGGTGGTATGCAACACCACCTGCGATGATATCGAGGCGACCCTTGATTGCCTTGAGACCCTGGGAGCGCGCATCGTTCGCTCGCCTGGAGTCTTCGAGATCCACCCCATTCCCAAGAGTCAGGAGCATGGAATCCTGCGCGCCCTTACCGGGCGAACGCTCGACTGCCGCGAATCGGGCTCAACCCTGCGCTTCATGCTTCCGGTCGCCTGCGCGCTCGGCGCCGACGCCACCTTCATCGGTGCGGCACGGCTTGGCGAGCGACCCCTCACGCCGCTCATCAACGAGCTCTTGGCCGCGGGCTGCGACCTGCCGGCAACAGGAGGCCTCCCCCTCACGGCACGCAATCGCCTGCGTCCGGGCACCTTCCTGCTTCCGGGGAACGTGAGCTCCCAGTACGTGTCGGGCCTTCTCCTTGCCTTGCCGCTTCTTGGGCAGGAGAGCACCGTCGAGGTCACCGGCGCGCTTGAGAGCAAACCGTATGTCGACCTCACCCTCGAAGCGCTTGCCGCGTTCGGCATCGCGGTCCGCACCGAGTGCGATGCCGAGCAGCAGGTAACGCGCTTCCACCTCGACGGTACGGGCTATCGCACGCCGCGGCGCATATGCGTCGAAGGCGATTGGTCGAACGCGGCGTTCTGGTTCTGCGCGGCGGCGATCGGCAAACGGCCCATCACGGTACGCGGCCTCGCGCTCAACTCGATGCAGGGCGACCGTACCGTGCTCGCCGCGCTGTCGCGATTCGGTGCGCGGGTGAATCGCTCCACCGCCGCGGCAACCGTCCGTCCCGACAAGCTCAAGGGCTTTTCGCTCAGCGCACGCGACGTACCGGATCTAGTGCCCGTGCTTTCTGCCGTAGCTGCATCGTGCGAGGGGACCACGGTCATCCACGATTGCGCAAGGCTACGCCTCAAGGAGTCCGACCGGCTCCAGACCACGGCGGCGATGCTGAACGCGCTGGGCGCAAATGTGCGCATCGTGGGCGACGACCTCGTCATAGAAGGCGTTCCCGAATTAACCGGCGGCACGGTCGATGCCTGCCGCGACCACCGCATCGCGATGACCGCTGCCGTCGCCGCGGTTCGCGCCAGCGGTCCCGTGGTGATTCGCGGCGCCGAGGCAGTTGCCAAATCCTATCCAACGTTCTTCGACGATTACCGTGAGCTTGGCGGCATCGTCGAGCTTAAGGAGGACTAGATGGCGTCGGTTGTAGGGACGAGCGTTCGCCTCTCGATCTTCGGCGAGTCGCATTCCGCCGGCATCGGCTGCACCATAGACGGAGTTCCCGCCGGCATTCCCATCGATATGGACGAACTCCAAGCCTTCCTCGACCGGAGGGCCCCTGGACGCTCGGACACGGCCACGCGGCGCCGCGAAGCCGACGCTCCGACATTCCTCTCGGGAATCCTCGATGGGCATACCACAGGCTCGCCTATTGGCGCCGTCATCGAGAATGCCGATACGCGATCGGGTGATTACGCTGGCCTGCGAACCGTTCCTCGTCCAGGCCATGCTGATTTCCCCGCGCGCATGAAGTACGGAAACTGGCACGATGTCTCAGGCGGAGGCCACTTCTCAGGCAGGCTCACCGCGCCGCTTTGCGTTGCCGGCGCCATCGCAAAGCAAGCGCTCGCCACGCAAGGAATCGAGGTCGTCGCGCACGTCTCCAGCCTTGGACCGGAAGGCATACCAGACGAGCCGCTCAACGAGCTCGAACTCGACATCGCACAGGTCGCCGCGTTGCGAGCTCATAGCTTCCCATGCATCGCAACAGACGCCGCCGCACGCATGGAAGCGGCGATCCTGCGCGCCCGCGATGAGCTCGACAGCATCGGAGGCGTCATCGAATGCGCTGCTTACGGGGTGCCCGTAGGCATCGGGGACCCCATGTTCGACGGAATCGAAAATCGAATCGCACGGCTTGCCTTCGGGATCCCCGCGGTCAAAGGGATTGATTTCGGTGCCGGTTTCTGCGCCTCCTACCTTACCGGTAGCAAGAACAACGATCCCTACACCATACGCGATGGCCAGGTAGCAACCGAAACGAACAACGCGGGGGGCATCCTCGGCGGGATTTCAACCGGCATGCCCATCGTCTGGCAGATGGCGGTAAAGCCCACGCCATCGATCGGCCAGAAGCAGCAAAGCGTCGACCTCGACCGAATGGAACCAGCAGAGCTTGCCATCAAAGGACGTCACGACCCTTGCATAGTCCCCCGAGCCGTGCCGGTCGCCGAAGCCGCCTGCGCGCTCGCCTTGCTCGACCTCATGATCGAGGACGGCCGCTTCAAGTACCCCGCCCCTCGGCGCTAAACCAGGAATTCGCCACGATCCCCCGCGCTCATCGACAAAACAGGAAAGGGTCGTTCATGGAACTCTCAGATATCCGCAACCGGATCGACGCGATCGACGCGGGGATCCTCGACCTCTTCTGCGAGCGAATGGAGCTTGCCCAAGAGGTTGCCAAAGCCAAAGCCCAGACGGGCAAGGCGGTTTTCGATCCCGAACGCGAGCGCGAGAAGCTCTCACAGGTGGCACGCGCGGTCCCCGCAGAGTTCAGCGGGCAGGCGGTGAGCCTCTTCTCGCTGCTCATGAGTATGAACAAGGCCGCCCAGCAACGAGCGATCCATGCCGCAGACGCCGGCTCGCTCTCCCGCACGGCATTCAGCGCCCTGCAACCCATCGATAAACCCTTCCCCGCCCTCGCCGACGTTGCCTGCCAAGGGGTCGAAGGAGCCTACAGCCAGATTGCCGCGTGCCGGCTTTTCAAGATTCCCACCATCACCTTCCACCCCACATTCGAGGGTGTTTTCCGCTCGGTGAGGGATGGGTCTTCTACCTACGGCGTGCTCCCCATCGAAAACTCCACCGCAGGATCGGTGAACGCCGTCTACGACCTTATCGCGAAGTATCGCTTCTCCATCGTGCGGAGCATACGTCTCAAAATCGACCACAACCTACTTGCCAAGCCCGGTGTATCGAAAGCCGACATCTCCGAGGTCTACTCCCACGAGCAAGCCATCGCGCAATGCTCGGAATACCTCGAACGCCTCGGTGTCACCGTGCACGCCTGCGAGAACACGGCGCAAGCGGCGGCATTCGTCGCAGAATCGCCGAGACGCGACATCGCCGCCCTCTCGTCTCGCGATTGCGCGGCACTCTATGGACTCACGGCCATAGATGAGGACGTGCAGGATTCAGACAACAACTATACGCGCTTCGTCGTGATCTCCGCCACGCCTCAGGTCTTTCCTGGCGCCACGCGCACCTCGCTCATGCTCACGGTCTCGCATGAACCCGGCTCGCTCTACCGCGTACTCGAGCGCATCTACGCCCTCGACATTAACCTCGTGAAGCTCGAGAGCCGTCCCATTCCGGGGAGGGACTTCGAGTTCATGTTCTACTTCGATCTGGATTGCCCGTTCGGATCGGCAGCCTTGGGAAATCTGCTCGACGGGATCTCCGACGTTTGCGAGATGTTCGCGTACCTAGGAAGCTATCAGGAGCTGATATAGATGGGCGCGCTTTCCGATTCCACCCAAGCCGCAGATGCCCCCTTCGGCCTTCTTGGGCGCAAGCTCGGCCATAGCTACTCCCCCGCCATTCATGGTGAGCTCGCGGGCATACCCTATCGGCTCATCGAACTCGAACCACACGAGCTCGGATCGTTTCTGCAGCAGACAGGCTGGCAGGGGCTCAACGTCACCGTACCGTACAAGCATGCGGTGGTGCCCTTCTTGGATGAGCTCACTCCCACGGCGCAGCGCTTGGGCAACGTGAACACCATCGTCAGACGCGCGGACGGGACGCTCCTCGGCGATAACACCGACTTCGCAGGATTCCATGCCCTCGTGACGGCTCTCGGCGTAGATGTCGCGGGCAAGCGCGCGCTCGTGCTCGGGGGCAGCGGAGGAGCGGGAACGACCTGCCGCGCCGTCTTATGCGATCTGGGTGCAGACGTCGTATCGGTAGGACGTAGCGGACCGGTCACCTACGATGACCTCCCCCACTACAGCGATGCCGCCCTTCTGGTCAACGCCACGCCCTCAGGGATGTACCCCAACTGTCCCGAAGCGCCCTGCACGCTCGAGGCGCTCCCCGACCTCGAGGGAGTGATCGACCTCATCTACAACCCCGCGCGGACGGCCCTCATCATCGAAGCCGAGCAGCGCGGCATGCCAGCGGTGAACGGCCTGCTTATGCTTGTTGCCCAAGCAGCCGAAGCCGATCGCCTCTTCACAGGGGAATCCATATCGAAAGATCGCATCCAGGCGACCACCGAGACGCTTGCGCGGCTAGAACAAAACGTTGCCCTCATCGGCATGCCGGGCGCTGGCAAGACCCGCGTCGGCCGAGAGCTCGCTCGCCTTACCGGACGCCAGCACGTCGATATCGATGTCGAGCTCGAGAGGCGACTCGGCACGACCTGCTCCGACTTCATCATCGAGCAGGGCGAGGAAGCGTTTCGCGTGCAGGAGACGCACGTGCTCGCCGATATCGCCAAGGCAAGCAGGCTCGTCATCTCCTGCGGGGGCGGCGTGGTCACCCGGCCGGAAAACTATGCGCTGCTCCATCAGAACAGCCGCATCGTGATGCTCGACCGTCCACTCGAGGAGCTCTCGAGCAGGGGCAGGCCGCTCTCCGCGCAAAACGGCGTGCAGGCCTTAGCCGAGCAGCGCATGCCGCTTTACCGGTCATGGGCTGATCGCATCATAGCCTCGCGCGCCTCCGCCTCACTCACAGCTCAAGCCGTCTTGCAGGAACTGCAGCTAGACGTCCGGTTACGTGGCGAAGCCGGTGAACTTGAAGCGTAAGCCTCTAACCCGCCCCTTACCGAGAAAGGAACGCGCTGTGAAGGTGCTCGTCATCAACGGCCCCAACCTCAATATGCTCGGCGTTCGCGAACCCGCCATTTACGGCACCGGTACCTACGCCGACCTCGAGCGGATCTGCCGCGAAGCCGCCGCTGACAACGGCTTCGATGACATCGAGGTATTCCAGTCAAACCATGAGGGAGCCATCGTCGACAAGATCCAGGAGGCATGGGGCACCGTCGACGGCATCGTCATCAACCCGGCAGCCTATACCCATACGAGCGTCGCGATCCTCGACGCCCTCAAGGCGGTCGCCATCCCCGCCATCGAGGTCCATATCTCCGACGTGGATGCTCGTGAGGCCTTCCGCCAGGTCTCATATGCCGGAATGGCATGCATCGCGCGGGTGGCGGGAGAAGGTCTCAACGGATATCGGCACGCCATCGAGATGCTCTCAGAGCGCCTCGCCTAAGGAAGCGCGAGCTGACAGCAAGCAGCTTTGAACGACGATGCATCGGCTGGATAGCTCGCTTCCCGACCGCTCGCTCAATGGAAAGGGCGGCGATCGAGGCTAAGCCTCGTCGACCTCTCCTAGCATCTGGCGCGCGTGCGCAAGCGAAGCCTCGGACGCATCACCGGAAAGCATGCGGGCGATTTCGCGCACCCGCTCATCACCGGTGACCTCGACCAGCTGGGTTTCGGGAACATCGGCATCCTGCTTGCGCACAACGTAGTGTCGATCTGCCAGGACGGCAACCTGCGCGACGTGCGTCACGACGACCACTTGATGCGTACGGGAAAGATCGGCGAGCACTTGAGCGAGCGAGCGAGCCACCGCGCCGCCCACGCCCGCATCCACTTCGTCGAACACGAGGGTATCCACGCCGTCCGCCTCGCCGAGGACAACTTTGCAAGCGAGCATCACGCGAGAGAGCTCACCGCCCGAAGCGATGCGCCTAAGCGGGCGCGGGGTAAGACCGGCTCCGCTCCGATACAGCAGCTCGCAAGACGCAGGGCCAGCCTCCGTCCACCGCTCGCGGGGCAGCGGACGCGACTCCCAGACGAGCTCCGCGCGCCCCATCTCGAGGCGAGCCATCTGCTTAACGACCTCACGGCAGAACCGAGGGGCAGCCTCGTTGCGACGCTTCGAGAGCGTGCGCGCGCATGCTGCGAGGTTACGTTCCGCCTCATCGACCTCCTGACGCGCCCGGCGAACGCGCGCCTCGCTGTCATCTACGAGAGCGAGAAGCTCCCGGGCCTCGTCGCGTTTGGCGAAAACATCTTCCATGCGCGGGCCGAATCGCCTGAGCAACCCCTTGATCGCGCCGTAGCGCTCTTGCAGACGGCCGAGTTCCGCCGGATCGAAATCGACCCCATTGCGATAGCGGTGCAGATCGCTCACCGCATCCTCGATCGTGATCGCCGCGCCGGCAAGCTGGTCGGCATATTCGGATAGCTTGGTATCAACCGACCCCATGCGAGACAGCTCGGCGATGGCGGCGTTCAACCCATCAAGCGCGCCTCCCTCGCCTGAGAGCGCTTCCGCAGCCTCATGGGCCGTACCGGCGAGGGCTTCGGCGTGCTCGGCGCGCGGAAGCAACTCCTCGAGCTCCTCGAGCTCACCTTCTTTGGGATCGACCTCGTCGATGCGCTCGCACGTGAAGCGAGCGTCCTCCAAGCGGGCACCCTGGGTCGATGCCGCCCGTTCGATACGATCGAGCTCGGCAGCCGCCGCACGCGCCTGTGCAAGGGCGTCGCGATAAGCCCGCACCGCGTTCTGAACCGAGGCTCCCGACCAGGCATCGACCATCTCAACATGCGAGGCAGGATCAAGCAGGCGCTGGTGCTCATGCTGGCCGCATAGGTCGACCCGCGGCCCCACAAGCGAGGCAAGTTCCCTCACGCTGGAGATCGAGCCATCGATGCGGACGCGGCTGCGGCCATCGGATGCAACGCGCCGCTCAACGCACGTCCCCTCGGTATCACGGGCATCGAAGAAGAAGCGACCGGTAACGAGGGCGGCATCTGACCCCTCGCGAACCTGCGAGGCCTCCGCGCGCTCCCCCACAAGCAGCTTGAAGGCGGAAAGCAGGGCCGTCTTTCCCGCACCCGTCTCGCCGGTTAGAACGGTGAGGCCCTCCGCCGGAGCGAAGGACGCGTTGCGGATCAAGGCAAGGTCGCGGACCTCGATCTCATCGACCATGATGCACTCCGTAGAACACGCGCGATACCGAGTTGTAGAAGCTCTCGGGACCGTAATCGAGCAGCAGGATATCTCCAGGGCCGCGACGAACCACAACTCGGTCGACGGTTGCTTCACTGGTGATGAACTGACCGTCGACCGCTATTGCGGGAACCGACGGGCGCTCATGCGACATGGCGATCTCGACGACATCCGAGGGTGAGGTCAGAAAAGCGCGCGCCTGGATGGTATGCGGCGCTATGGGCACGCAGACCATGCCCGAATAATCTGGGCTCACGATAGGCCCTCCGGCAGAGAGCGCATAGCCGGTGGAACCGGTCGCAGTCGAGACCACCACGCCGTCGCCGCGCAACCGGTCGATGTGATGACCGGAAACGGTGATATCGAATTCGACCATGTCTGAGAGCGGCCCACGCGTCAAGGCGAGATCGTTGAGAGCGAACGTGTTGACGGTGCTCGGAGCCTCTTCTCCAGCCTCGCCGACAACGTCGACATCAAGCGTCGCCCGGCGGCTGACGTGAAGCTCGCCCGCAAGCGCGTCGCTCACGACGCTGATGACGTCGCGCTCGCTGGGACTTGCTGCCGTAAGGAAGCCGACATGGCCATACGACAGGCCAAGGATGGGAATCTCCCGATAGCCGACGATGCGCGCGGCACGCAGCAGCGTCCCGTCGCCACCGAGCGAGATCACCAGATCGCACCCTTCGATATCCGGTTGGGCGACGATTTTGGAGCGCTGGTCCTGCGCCCAGACGACCTCGGCACCCTGGCGGTTCAACCAGAGCTCAAGACGAAGACCGCTGTCGACAGCCTCGTTCTTGTAGTAGTTGGGAACGAGGAAGACCTTCATGAACCCACAACTCCTTCGACTTGGGTGAGCACCATCCGCGCCGCCTCGGCTGGAAGCCGGCCATCCTCTAGCTTACCCATACGGGCGATGGCGAAGAACTCCACATTGCCCTTAGCTCCAGAAATCGGCGAAGCACACAAGCCAAAAGGAGCAAGACCGTGATCACCGAGGACTCCGATCACGCGTTCGAGCACCGCTCGGCGAACGGCGAGGTCACGTACCACGCCGCCATCACCGACCTCTTCAGGTGCCGCCTCGAACTGCGGTTTAACGAGCGTGAGGAAGACCCCGCCGGGGGCCAGCAGCTCTTGAACCGCCTCGATGATATGCGCGATCCCCGTGAAGGAGACATCGCAGACAGCGAGTTCGAAAGCGCCTCGATAGCCGAGCTCCGGCACATCGCAGACATTGGTCCTCTCAAGCAGGGTCACGCGCGGATCGTTCCTGAGCGACCAGGCGAACTGGGCACGCCCGACATCAACCGAGACGACGCTCGAGGCTCCTCGCTTGAGCAGGCAGTCGGTGAAGCCCCCTGTGGAGCATCCGATGTCCAGGCATGCTAGGCCGGATGGGTCGAAGCGGAAGGCATCGAGCGCTCCGGCGAGCTTGAGGCCCCCGCGCCCCACGAATGGCAGGTGCCCCTTCACATGGAGCTCGATACCCGGATCGACCTTCAGGCCTGGGGAGGTCAAGCGCTCGCCGCGCGAGGAGACGTCACCTGCCATCAAGATACGCAGGGCATCCGCGCGATCAGCGCAGATGCCCTGGGCAATCATTTCATCATCAAGGCGGACTCGCTTCATAAACCGCCTCTGTCTATTCAGCGTCGTTTTCGTGAGGCGCAGCCTCTGGTTCGCCTGCAGCATCCGCTTCAACGGCGTCAGCGAGCTGTTCGGCTTCCTCGGGACTCAGGTCGAAGCTGTCCACAAGCTCGACAGCCCGCGACCCAAGCGCGATGCCCTCATCCAAAAGATCGAGGCTCCGCTCTAAGGAGGTATCCTTGGAGCGCACCGAAGCAACGATCTCGTCAAGGCGCTCGGTGATGTCTGCGAAGCTGTTGAGCGCGGTATCCGCCATAGTTACCGCTCCTCCTCAGAAGAGGGGTCCGCAATGGATGGAGCGACCTCAATGGAAGACGCCTCAGCTTCTTCGGAAGACGAATCTGACGGGAAGAAGCGGTCACCCTCGCGTACGACGCGACCAAGCACGCCGTTCACGAAGCTCGCAGACTCGTCGGTACCGTACGCCTTGGCAAGTTCGACCGCCTCGTTGATGACGACGGCGTCATCAAGCCGATCCGGCGCATAGCGAAGCTCGTAGACAGCAACGCGCAGTAAGTTGCGATCGGCTCCAGGCATACGAGAAAGCGACCAATTCTCGGAGGCGCGCTGAAGCGCGCTGTCGATCGTGGAGAGATGATCCGCGCATCCGCGAGCGATCTCGACAGCATAGGGATCAAGCGGGCCCTTCGAGATGAGGTAGTCCCCTGCGAGAACCTCCTCGACGGTCCTGCGAGTGATCTCCGCCTGGAACAGGAGCTGCAGTGCCTGGCTGCGCGCGAGCGTGCGGCCTCGTTCGACTTTACGGCTCACGTGCTACTCCTTGGGGAACACGAGGCCGTCGATGCACACGTCGACGCGCGAGACCTCGACGCCGACCTGCGCATCGATGCCGTGAACGACAGCCGCGCGCACGATCTCGGCAAGGTTCTTGAAAGGATAGCCGAAGAAGACGACGAGATGGACCGTGATGGCAAGCTTGTCATCTTCGACGGTCGCCTCGACGGCGGGAGCAGAGGAGGCACTGCGAGTGGAGAACATCGAAACCAGGTTGGCAGCGAGGTCCTTCACGCCAACCGATGCGACGCCCTCGATCTCCTCAACGGAGCGGGTGACCACGGTGGCAAGCACCTCGGGCGCGATGCCCATACCGGAAATGTAGATCTCCTGAGACATGAGGTCCCTCATTTCTTCCCTCTAGGGGAGCTAGACGCGGGAAACGAACTTGCCGTCGCGGGTATCGATCTTGATGGTCTCACCCTCGTTAAGGTACATGGGAACCTGAACCACAGCACCGGTCTCGATCGTAGCCGGCTTGGTGGAGCCCTGAACGGTATCGCCCTTGAAACCGGGGTCAGTTTGCGTGATCTGCACCTCGATGAACATCGGCGGATTCACGCCCATGAGCTCGTCGTCAGCATAGAGGAGCTGGCAGACGTCGTTCTCCTTGAGCCACTTGGCGTTGTCGCCGATGAAGTCCTCGGAAACGGGCACCTGCTCATAGGTCTCGTTGTCCATGAAGATGTAGTCGGTGCCATCGTGGTAGAGGTACTGCATCTCGCGAGTGCTCAGCATAACGCTCTCGAACTTGGTGCCGGCGTTGCAGGTGTTCTCGACCACGCGGCCGCTCTTGATGTCCTTGGTCTTGTAGCGCACGAATGCACCGCCCTTGCCAGGCTTGACATGCTGAAACTCGACGATGGTCACGACCTTGTCCTTGATGCGCAGGCCGATACCGTTCTTGAAATCAGCGGTGGTGATGGTTGCCATATGCTACCTTTCCGAATCCGTCGCGGCCGGATAGCCGCAGAGCGTCGTTGCATGAACGCTCAAATTATACTCTTTCACGTGCGCCCCCGCGATACGCTGCGAAATATACATGGCGAGAGCCCGTATGGTAAGGATTCCCAACCCGACCGCACCCCCATGGGACGATCCAGCGACCCCGCTGCGGAGCCAGAGGCAGGGCATTACGAGCAGTCGATAACCTGAAGCTCGTGCGGGCTCTGCGTGAAGGGCTCGAAACCCTGCTGGGTCACGACGCCGAAATCCTCCAGGCGCACGCCGCCCACACCAGGTAGATACACCCCTGGCTCGACCGTAATGACGGCGCCCTCGCCAACCGTGTTCGACTTCCTGCTGAAGGTGGGGAGCTCATGGATATCGATTCCTACTCCATGGCCGAGACCATGCCCGTAATACGCCCCGTATCCTGCATCTCCGATGATCTTGCAAGAAAGCTCGTGGACCTCCTTGCCATCGACTCCGGCGTGAATCGCGCTCACGCACTCCTCGTGCGTGCGTCGTACCAAATCGTAGAGGAAAAGCTGATCTTTGGAAGGCTCGCCCACAACGACGGTCCTCGTCATATCGGAGCAGTAGTCGCGGTAGCGGGCGCCATAGTCCATGAGGACGAAGTCTCCCTTCTCGACCATACGATCACCCGAGATGGCGTGGGGGTTGGCGGTATTGGGACCCGTGGCGACGATCGTGGAGAATGCAAGACCATCTGCCCCATGGGAGAGCATATAGGTCTCGAGCTCGAGCTTGAGCTCCTTCTCCGTAAGGCCGGGCCGGATGAAACCGAGCATATGCGTGAATGCCTCGTCGGTGATAGCCTGGGCGCGCCTGATGAGCTCAAGCTCCTGGGCATCCTTCGATGCGCGCATGAGACGAAGGTCGCCATGCATGAGCGGGACGCTGCAAACAATGGAGCAATCCTCGAACGCGCGAATAAGACCCTGGTAGAAAGCGAGATCGCAGGTATCCTCGAGTGCGACGACGCGTGCATGGAAACGGCAGGCGCGATCGGCAACCCAGCGAGGGATGGCAACGACCTCTTGGTCGACCAGCCAGGGGCTGTTTTGGGGCAGATGCTCGATGAAGGCGTTATAGTAGCGTGAATCGGTGTGGAGCAGCGCGTCGTCCGCAGTGATGAACGCCGCATGCGGAAGCTCCCCGGTAAAATCGAAAACCCCCTCGGCTCCCGTGAGCCAGCGAAGGTTCGCTTCGTCTCTGATCACCACGGCATCGTAGTTGCGCTCCCCCATGAGCTTGCGCACGCGCTCGATGCGCCCAGCGGGACCGATCAGCTCATCAACCATTGCATATCCTCCCAAAGCTTCCCAAACACCTGCAACGCTCCGACGCGTTGCGAGACACCTAGTCCTCAACCAGCTCGGCACGCGAGGCGGTGTATGCCTCCGCATGGCGCAATAGCAGCTCGTCATCTACGGCAGCAAAACGGATGGAACCTATCGAGCGCGGAAGGGCGAGCATGGTTCTATTGGAATGGCGGAGCTGCTCCGCCCTGATTGCGTCAACGAGGTCCTTAGCATCGAGCTTGCAGGGAAGCTCGTCGATCCCAAGATCGAAGAGCAGGTCGTCCTGGTCGAAGACGACCTGGGCATCAAGGTTGCATGCCTCCACCGCCAACCTCGCCTCAAACGCCATGCCCTCCGCCAGAAGGGCGTAACCGGGCACCTCGTCGCCTAGGCAAGCCTTAAGGGCACGAGCGGTCACCGTACCATACGACAGGGCGCGCCGGGCAGCCGGGTTGACCGCCTTAACGATGTTGCGTCGGGCGATCATCGTCGACACAAGCAGATCAGTGAGCGCATCGGCATCATGGGAGACAAGATCGCCCGCGCGCTGCGTAAGCGAGTCCCAGAAACGCTTCCCGTCCGAGAGCGCGGCGCCAACCATGCGGACGTAACCGCCAAGCCGAGCGTCTTGGTCCATAGCCGGAAGAAACGACAGGTCGCAGATGACCATCGAAGGTTGCGGAAGGAGCGAGACCATACCGAAGGCCTCCCCCTCACCCAAAGGAGACATCTCCGTCGCCAGCATTGTCATGCCGTCGAGGCCCGTGGGCACGAGCGCGCAAGCCATGCCGCCGCACCAGAGCTTAGCGACGAAGGCGGCAAGTGAGCACAACGGGACATCACCAACCGCAAGCACCAGGTCGTCTTCGGTCATGCCCGCTCGACCGAACCGCTCGAACAAGCTCGTGGCAGCTGCAAAGGAACGCGGATTCCCATCAGCGGGCAGCACCTGGAGCTCGATTCCGAACCCGGCGTCGACAAGGCCGCGCTCGACGTTCGAAAGAACCGATTGGTCGATGTCGGCGCCTGCAAGGAGAAACGCCCGCTTAGGCTTGCCCACGATGCCGCCGGCAAAGCTCGAAAGCTCCTCTAGAGCGCCTTCGCCAATACGAACATCCACCGAACGCTGGTTGATGGTTAGCAGCTGACGTTTGATCGTCATAGAAGACCACGCTCCAATAACATGTCCGCACAGATATAGGAAACTTCCTTGAAGGACCTTCCCCTGATATCGACCAGGAAATCCGCAGCTTCGAGGTACAGGGGGCGACGATGCTCATACAGGCGCTTGGCGTGCTCGATCGACTTGAAATCGGGACGGGCGGCGAGCGAGCGAATCTGCCTCATGGAGTCCTCGAAGTCGCCATCGAGAAAGACGCAGTAGCCCATTTGCCGCATGAGCTCGATGTTGCTTGCTGTCTCTACGATGCCGCCGCCGCAAGAGACCAGCAAACTGCGCTCGGAGGCCAACGAGGAGAGGGCCGCTGTCTCCAGCTCGCGGAAGCGCTCCTCGCCCTCACGACGGAAGATGCCTTTGATAGACGCTCCGGCGCGACGCTCTACCAAGCGATCGGTGTCGACATAGCGGCGGTTGAACATACGGCCGAGGTTTCGAGCGAGCGTCGATTTACCGGCACCCAGGAAGCCGATGAAGAAGATATGGTCGCATCCACGTTTACCGGTGCCATCCGCGAGCGTCCCCACAGCTTAATCCTCGCAGGCAAGATCACGCAGGGCGCGCCGCTCGAAGATACGAAAGATCTGCGTGTACCATAGATCGACCGTCGTCTGAGGCTTCACGAGGATGGTATCGATGCCTGCAAGGGTACCGGACCAAACATCGGTATACAGCTGATCGCCCACCATAACGGTTTCCCCTTTTGCCACGCCGAGTTGCCGGATGGCCTTGAGAAGCGCGAACGGCAAGGGCTTCAGGGCAAAGCCTATCGCTTCCATCCCGAGCTCTCGAGCTGAGCGCATGACCTGGTCATGGTGCCAGTTGTTGGAAACCATGCACAGCTGCATGCCAAGGTCGCGCGCATGGTCGAGCCATGCTGCGACCTCATCTGGCGCGGTGGCGCGATCGCGGGGCACGAGCGTGTTGTCGCGATCGAGCAGAATGGCGCGCTTGCCTTGAGCGTAGAGCTCATCGAGGTCGATACGGTCCACCGCGGCGACATAGCGTTTCGGGGAGAAGATGCTCATGAGCGCGATTCCACATACTCTTCGCGGTTGGCCAAAAACTCATCATAGGTCTCGCTGAAACGATGCGTACCATCATTATCAGGAGAGAGGACGTAGTAGAGGTAGTTGGTATCGGCAGGGGACACAGCTGCTTCGATTGAGGAGACGCTCGGCGAGCAGATGGGCCCGGGGGTGAGGCCAGTGTTTTGATAGATGTTATACGGGGAGTCGATCTCGAGGTCGTCATAGGTCACCGTACCCGAACCTCCACCACGCGCATATACGATCGCGGCGTCGATCTGGAGCGGCATGTTAGCATCGAGACGGTTGTAGATGACGCTCGCAACCTGCGGGCGCTCATCTGCCACGGCGGTCTCGCGCTCGACGAGCGAGGCGAGCGACACGAGCTGCTGCAAGGTGAGACCGTTGGCCCCATCGGTGAGGTTGAGACCCTCCGTTTCGATCTCGAACTGGTCGAGCATGGCCCGAATGACCTCATCAGCAGTGGGCTCGTCCGTGAAGCTATAGGTCTTGGGGTACAGGAAGCCCTCGAGCGAGTCGTTGTACGCGCCCTCGAGGAACGGGTAGTCGGCAACGTAGTTCGATGCCTTTGCCTGAGCCAGGAAATCAGAGGCGGGAATGCCAAGCGTCTCTTCCACGCGGGCAGCGGTCTGGTCGACGGTGAGGCCTTCTTGGATGGTCAGGTTTATCGTATCGACATTGGGGCCGGCAATGAGCTGACGCACGACATCGAGCGGGTCCATCCCCGTTGTCAAGATGTAGTCACCGGGTTTGAGCTGGGTATCCGCCTGAAGCTCACGCACCGCCGCATAATAATTCTGCGGGTCCTCGATGATGTGATTCTGCGAGAGAATGGAGGCGATCTGATCGCCCGAGGCGCCCTCGGGGATGTTGATCTGCACCTCGATACCCGCCTCGACCGCAGGCTCATGCTCCCCCTGGAACAATCCTTGGATAGCGGGAACCCCCACGAAGACGATGCCAGCGAACACCGCGAGAACCACGATGATGGCGATGATGAGGGGAACGACGGGCTGCTTGGCATGCTGCTGCGCACCCTTACGGGTATATGCCGCTTGGACTCCCGCGCGGTGCACACCGCCATGCGCCCCGGGCCGCGCATGCGAGGCCCCGGAGGTACGAGCGCGATGGGAGGCCGCGCGCGAGGAGCCCGCACCGTACGACGAAGGCGTATATGCTTGCGGACGGCTCGATGATCCATTCTGTGAGAACCGTTTACCGGCGGGACGCTGAGACGAACCGCTAGAACGCGATCCTGCCGTATGCCGAGGTTTCTTGCCGTCTTGGTACGCCACAGGGCCCCTTTCGGTTAGGGCGCGTCAAACGCGCGAATGTGTGGTGGAGAATATATCGGCTAGTAGTGTACCGCAGTCTTAAGGTCGGCTTAAACTTTCCATGCAACCTTGCATAAGCTAGGCTTTTTTGCTTTCTCGCCGCGCATCGAGCCATGCCTGCAAAAACAGGCTCGCAGCGACCATGTCCACGCGCCCGCGCATCTGGCGCTCGCTAAGGCCTTGCTCGCGGAGAATGCGCTTGGCCTCTTGCGATGACAGGCGCTCGTCTACGAACTCTACCGGCAGGCCGCAATTCCCCGCCACCTCATGTGCGACGGCGCGAACGCGTTCTGCCTGGGGCCCGTCCTCTCCGGCCAGGGTTTTGGGCAAGCCGCAGACGAGCACATCGGGCTCATGGTCCTCGAGCACATAACGGAAGCTCCGCGACATGCCAACGACCTCCGCAGCAGGCAGAACCTTAACAGGCATGGCAAGCCGCCCCGAGCCATCCGAGGCGGCAATGCCAATACGGGTCTCACCGATATCGAGCGCGAGCGCGACCATAGGCAAACGACTAGGCGTCAAGTGCGGAACGCGCAGCTTCAAGCGCGGCCGGGATACCCGTCGCATCCTTGCCACCCGCCTGCGCCATCTGGGGACGGCCACCGCCACCGCCGCCAACGAGCGGAGCGATCTTCTTGATGATGTCCCCGGCCTTGAAGCCAGCAGCTACCGCCTCGTCCGTAGCGCCAGCAAGGAGCGCCGGCTGCCCCTTGGACGTGACCGTAGCGAGAACGCAGGCGACGGGACCCTGAACCTTCTGACGCACCGTATCCCATACGTTGCGCAGATCCGCCGCCTCAAGCCCCTCGAGCTGCGCCACCACGAGCTTGTAAGACCCGAGGTCCTCAGCAGCCTCTATGGCATGGCCGATCGCATCCGAGGAGCCGCCCGTAAGCGCCGCCTTGAGCTTCTGCTCGGTGGCATGCAGGCTCTCCTGCAACGAGGAGACGCGAGCGGGAACCTCGTCTACACGGCACTTGAGCTCGGCCGCCGCCTGCTCAAGAAGGGCGAGGCGCTCATCCAGGTACGCTAGGGCACCAGTAGAGGTAACGGCTTCGATACGGCGGATGTTCGCACCCGTCGAGGATTCGGAGACGATCTTCATCAATCCGAGCTCGGAGGTATTGCGAGCGTGCGTGCCGCCGCAGAGCTCGCTCGAGACGTCACCGCACGAAACGACGCGGACCTCATCGCCATACTTCTCGGTGAACAGCGCCATGGCCCCGGAAGCCTTGGCCTCCTCGATGCCCATCACCTTGGTGGACACGGGGAGGTCGGCGAAGATCCATTCGTTCACCGTCTGCTCGACCTTGGCGATCTCATCAGAGGCCATGGGCGAGAAATGCGTGAAGTCGAAACGCAGGCGCTCATCGTCGACATAGGAACCCTCCTGTGCGACGTGTGTGCCGAGCACGCGGCGCAATGCGGCATGCAGCAGGTGCGTAGCGGTATGGTTGCGGCGGATGCGCTCGCGACGCACGGCATCGACCGAAGCGAGCACCTCGTCGCCAACGGACACCGAACCGGCCTCGACGACGCCCGCATGCGCAGCGATGACCTTCTCCTGCCATGTGGTATCAGCGGCGCGCATCTTGAGGCCCGCCTCGGAGGAGATGGCGCCCGTGTCACCGCACTGACCGCCGCGCTCACCATAGAACGGGGTGCGATCGAGCACGACCTCGATGCGCTCCCCCGCCTGAGCGGAATCGACGGCCTGGCCGTCCTTCACGATGGCGACGACGCGAGCGACCAGCTCGGTCTCGTCGTACCCTGCGAACTCCGTAGGGGCCAGCGTGTCGGAAAGGGCGAGCCACACGGTATCGAATTTGGACCACGCGACGTCCTTCACCTGGGCACGGGCTCGCTCGCGCTGCTCTGCCATAGCGGCCTCGAAGCCATCGATATCGACGGTATAGCCTCGACCCTCAGCGATCTCGACTGTAAGGTCTATGGGGAAACCGAAGGTATCGTGAAGCGTGAACGCCCGGCGCCCATCGAGCACTCCGCCCTCCTCGAGCTCTGCGAGGGCGTCATCGAGGTATGCGGTGCCGTTCTCGATCGTAGCCGTGAAGCGCTGCTCCTCGCTCTCGAGGAACTTGAGAACGAGCGCGCGGCGCTCGACGAGCTCGGTATAGTGCTCGCCCATGATATCGATGACCGCATCGGCATAGCGGCACATGAACGGCTCGCGAATGCCGAGCAGGTGGCCGTGCATGATCGCGCGGCGGATAAGGCGACGCAACACGTAGCCGCGCCCTTCGTTACCTGGGCGAATGCCGTCAGCGAGCATGAAGGTCACCGCTCGCGCATGGTCGGCAAGGATGCGCAGGCTGCGCGAGGCGCCCTCGTAGACACCGGGGATGTACTCGACCCCCGCGATCTTCTCGCCGAGCGCGATCAGGCCGCGCAGGATGTCGGTCTCGTAATTCGAGCGCGCACCCTGCATGATGGCGGCGATGCGCTCGAGGCCCATTCCCGTGTCGAGATTGCGGTGGGGAAGCTCCGGCATCGAGCCGTCTTCCTGGCGATCGTACTGGGTGAACACAAGGTTCCAGAACTCGAGGTATCGGTCGCAATCGCATCCAGGAGCGCAGTCGGGGCTACCGCAGCCGAACTCCTCTCCCTGGTCGTAATAAATCTCGGAGCAGGGGCCGCAGGGGCCGGTAGGACCGGCCGCCCAGAAGTTGTCATCTTCACCAAGACGGGAGATGTGTCCCGGCAGGGCGCCGAGGTCCTCCCAGATCTTGAAGCACTCGTCATCATCGGTGAACACCGTGAAGTAGAGGCGATCCATCGGTAGGTGCAGCACATCGGTGATGAACTCGAGCGAGAGCTTGCACGCCTCCGCCTTGGGGATGCCGCCGAACGAGAAGTCACCGAGCATCTCGAAGAACGACAGGTGTCGTCCGTCGGAGCCGATAACATCGATATCGTTGGTGCGCACGCACTTCTGGCACGAAGCGGCGCCGACCTCCTTCATGGTCTTCTTGCCAAGATAGTACTGCTTGAACTGATTCATGCCGGCGTTTGCGAGCAGCAAGGAGGGGTCGTCGGGGATGAGCGACGACGAGGGGAACACCTTGCAGCCGCGCTCCTCGAAGAAGGAAAGGAACGACGAGCGAATCTCGGCGGTGGTCATGGACGGAAACTCTGCAGCCATTGAGCAATCTCCCTTGGTTAGGTGCATCATGCAAGCGAAAACGTCATAAGTATAGCCAAACCGCGCTGCCCATGCGCCGGTAAAGCGTGCGCCTCGTCAAGGCATCATGTTTGAACACATCGAGGGTGCGCAAGGCCATATGCGTGGTGGTCGATGGCGCTACCTAGCTCGCGAAAGCTCTCCTAGCGACCGTCGTCATCATTGCTCGCCGCGTCGCGATCGCTCTTCAGATCACCATGAAGGTGCGGAAACGCGATCTTGCCCCACGGATTATCGAGCTCGGGCTTTGGCACCGCCGAGCCACTCGGAGCCACTTCGTCGTCCAGAAGCTCGGAATCTGTGACGAAGCTGTCCTCGCCCAGGGCATCGAATGCCGGCACCGGGCGGTTCTGCCCATCGCGAAACGGCGTACCCTTGAAGATCGCCCCTTCATAGGAGACGATTGCCCGCCCCGTCTGCTTCTCGAAGTAGAAGATGAACAGGCCCTTTAGCGCCGCGCACAGCGGTATGGCGATCACCATGCCGAGCGCCCCGAGAAGCGATGAACCGACCACGAGGGCAGCAAGGCTCATAGCGGGATGGATCTGGACCGTCGACTGCATGACCTTAGGAGAGATCACGTTGTCGGTGAGGTTTTGGGCAACCATGCAGATGATGAGCGTCCAAACAGCGAGTATCGGGTCGTAGAATAGCGCAAGGAGCGTCGCCGCGAACGCCGAAATCCAAGGACCGAGCACCGGGATAAGATGCAAGAGCCCGGTAAGAACGCCCATGAGCGAAGCGTAGGGGTGCCCGGCGATAGCGAGCGCAATACCGGCAAGCGCGCCGTTCACAAGGGACGTGATGACCATGCTGCGCATGTAACCGCCCACAGAACGCGAGAGGATAGCGACCATGAAACGATAGCTCGTCTCATGCTCGCCGCCGACGATGGCGCCGATCTCGCGATGAATGCACGGATAGTCCAGCGCGAGCCAGTACGCAAGCACGAGTCCCAAAAACACGATGAAGAGCTGCGAGGCAAACGCCGAAACGAAGGGGAACACTCCCCTGCCCACGTCGCCGGCAATCTGGGTGATATAGCCCGATGCCATATCGGCAAGCGATGTCAGCGCATCATCAAGCTGGCTTGCCCACGATGATTGCGAAAGCGCCTCGAAGTCGCGCGATAACTGCACAACCCACTCGCCAAGACCGCGAAGCTGGTTAGGCAGGCGGGCGAGCACCTCGAGGACCTGCTCCGCGATCATGGGGCCGATCACCATGATGAGGCACGATATGACAGCGACCACGACGATGAGCCCCAGGAGCGCTCCGGCGCCACGGGGAACACCCCGCCGCTCGAGCGTGTTGACGATAGGCGACTCCACGAACGCGATGAGCGAGCCGACGGCGAGGAACTCGATAACAGGAGCCAGTATGCCGAGCACGTTGAGCACGGCGACTCCGATGATGATCGCCCCGACCACCGTCCATACGCGCAGCGCAAGCAGGCGTGCGCCAGACAGCTTGGATTCCTGGGAAGAGCGCTCGCTCAAGCCGCCTTCGGTCATGATTTGCTCATGACTCCTTCCGGATCGATCTTATCCTGAATCTTCTTGAGTGTGCGACGCAGCAAGCGCGAGACCTGTACCTGCGAAATACCAAGCTTATCGGCAATCTCGATCTGCGTCATGCCCTTCAAGAAGCGAAGCTCGATGACCTCCCGCTCCCGCGGTGAGAACCCCTCGAGGGCCTCTTCGATGATGAGGCGGTCGTCGGTGAAGGCAAGCTCGCTGTCCTCGGTAGCATAACGGTCGATGATCGAAGGAGCATCGTCGCTCTCCGAGGAACCCGTTCCCTCCAGCGGAACGGAGCTATAGGCCGAAGATGATTCCATGGCCTCGAGCACCTCATCCACGCTGGCATCAAGAAAATCGGCGATCTCCTCAACGGTCGGCGAACGCTGCAGCTGCGTGGTGAGCGTATCGGTTGCCTGGTTCACCTTCGCAGAAAGCTCCTGCAGTCGCCGGGGAACGCGAACGCTCCATCCCTTATCGCGGAAGTGGCGCTTGATCTCACCCAAGATGGTAGGCGTAGCATAGGTGGTGAACTCGAGACCGCGATCAGGGTCGAAGCGATCGATGGCCTTGAGCAGGCCAAGGTATCCGACCTGGATCAGGTCATCGAGAGGCTCCCCACGGTTCTTGAACTTGTTGGCTAGAAATCGAACCAGGTTGAGATGGGACATGACGAGCTGCTCACGAGCATCCATGTCGCCATGCTGCTTGTAACGTCGAAACAACTCGTGCGTCTTTTGCTTATCCCATGCCGACCTACTCGACGTGGTCTTCTGTGCCATATCAGACATCCGCCTTGAGCTCGAGGTGCAATCGCGCAGGAGTTGTGACCTTCTCATACGAATCGCAGACTGCACCGAGGATGAGATCCACATAGGCAGCGGGTCCCTCGGTAGCGCTTGCAGGGAGCGGCCCATCGCCGAGGGAAACATCGAGCGCTACGTGCTCGCCATCCACTTCAAAGGTGAACGTAACCTCGTCGACCGAGGTCGCATTGCAAGCGAAGATAAAGGCTTCTTCGGCTGCCATGCGTATATCCTCAACGCGCTCGACCGACATCGAGGAAAGCGCAGCAACGTTCGCGGCGGTCATGCGCACCAAACGGGCGAACCGCGGGTCCGGGGCAAGGGTGAGCGAGATGGGATCGAAGGGGGCTTCGCTATGCATTGGCATCCTCGCCTTCAGTGGTGGAAGCAGCCGAAGCCGCATCTTCATAGGTGTAATAGCGGGTAGGATTGGGTGCATCGTCGCCAGCCGGCGCCTCGCTAGGAGCACCGGCAGCATCAGCATCAGGTGCGGATTCCGCTACGAACTTAAGAACGCGATCGGAATCGGCAGCTGGAGACTTGATCTTGCCCAAGATGCGCTGAACCGCTCCTGAAGCGCTATCGGCAACGCCCGCAACCGCCTCCTGAGCGGTAGCGACCGAACCGGTCACCTGGGCAACGTCACGCACAACAGCCTCGACCTCGACGAGGTTGGCCGATAGGGCATCTACCGCGATATTAGCCGATTTAAGCAAAGGCTCGACCTGCGAGAGCGCGGGCGTGAGCTCGTCGAGCGCGCCGTCGAGCTTGGCGACAACGGGACGGGTCTCGGCAAGGGTCTCGTTGAGTTCGCCCACCGCCTTATCGACCTCGCCCACCGTCGAACGCGCACGGCGAATAGTGAGCGCGAGCTCGACGATAGCCCAGATACCCGCAAGGATCAAAACGATCATGAGAATCTGAAGGGGCTCCATGAGACCTCCTCTGTTGAACATGCAGACCGTTTGATTCTACCCCAAGGAAGGACGGGCATACGGCGGACGGCAGATTAAGGCTGGGAATGATGCTGACCCCGCTCAAATCGGAACTGCTCCCAGCCCCTGCCCGCGCTTTGCCAGAACGCCCCGCGCTCAAGGCCCTCGGGCAAATAACGTTGGTCGACCCATCCTTCGGGGTAATCATGTGGGTACAGGTAGTCTCCGTAATCATCGGAGCCGGGCCGGTGCCTGTCGCGCAGATGTGAGGGGACCTCCCTCTGACCCGACGTTCTAACGTCGGCAAGCGCGGCATCTATGGCGGCTTCACAGGCGTTCGACTTAGGTGCCAGAGCATTGTAGATAGCAGCTTGGGCGAGGTTGATGCGGCACTCCGGGTACCCGATGACCTCAGCTGCCTTGAATGCCGCCTCAGCCACAAGGAGCGCCTGCGGGTCGGCGTTACCGATGTCTTCCGACGCCGCTATCATGATGCGCCGCGCGATGAACTTGGGGTCCTCGCCCGCATCGATCATCCGCGCCAGCCAATACACCGCCGCATCAGGATCGGAACCTCGCATGGACTTGATGAACGCTGAGATGATGTCGTAGTGCATATCACCGGACTTGTCATAGGAAAGCCCGCGACGCGGATTCGCCATCTGGACGTCATCGAGGGTGATGGGGATCGATTCGCCCTCTTGAGGCGGGACTGCTCCATCCGTGTCCGGACGGGTTAGCGCGATCTCGCTCGCCAACTCGAGTGACGTGAGCGCGGCACGCGCATCCCCCGCGGCAAGAGCGCAAATCGCCTGCACCACCTCATCATCAGCGGAAAACGCACCATCCAGCCCCTTGGGCGAGCTGAGAGCCCGTCTCACGAGGACGGCTACGTCATCGTCCGTGAGGTATCCAAGCTCCACCACCCGCGAACGAGAGAGCAGCGCCGAATTGACCTCGAAGTATGGGTTCTCGGTAGTCGCCCCCACGAGCACCACGGTCCGCATCTCGACGGCATGCAGGAGCGCATCTTGCTGAGAGCGCGAGAAGCGATGGATCTCATCTATGAAAAGGATCGTCCTCTTATCGAAGGACATCAGACGGCGCTCGGCAGCCTCGATCTCTCGACGAAGATCCTTCACCGTTCCCGTTACAGCGGAAACCTCGACGAATTCGCTTTTCGTATGAGCGGCGATGATGTGCGCGAGCGTCGTCTTTCCCGTACCGGCAGGACCGTAGAGGATGACGCTCGATAGGACATCGTGTTCGATTGCAGAACGGAGCCAAGAGCCTGGGCCCACCGCCTTCTGTTGACCTACGTACTCATCGAGCGACGTGGGCCTCATGCGCACCGCGAGCGGTGCATGGGCGAGCTTGCGCTCGGACTCGACCTGAGTGAACAGCGTCTCCATCGCCATAACCCTAACGCTCGGCTTGCTGGTTGATGTACGTCCTCGCAGGGAAGCTGATCTCTGGGAACAGCTTGGTTGCGAGCTCGGTGAAATATCCGTCCGTCATGCTGGCGATATAGTCGACGACCGTTTGATCGAGATCGTCCTCCCAGCGATACGCGCGGTCGTAGTATGCCAGATGCTCCTGGATGCGGGCGATATGGTGCCTGAAGATGAAGCTGGACTCGTCATGAGCCTTCAAGTCGGCAAGGCATCGTTCGTACATGAGGTTGAAAGCGCGCGCGAGCTCCTCAGCGCGCTCGCCTTCGATACCGCTCGACCGGTAGATCTTGGCGTAGTTCTCCGCCTTAGCGCGCCTGATCTCCTCGAAGAGGGCATCGCTCATCTCGATGCGATCCTTGCCGTAGCTATGCTCGATGATGTCGGCGGAAGCATGGGTCAGAATCCATGAGTTGTATGCGCCGCCGAGCCCGTCCTCGAACGCGTCATCTGTAAGCAGACCTGCCGCGATGGCGTCCTGCCGATCGCGGCCCACATACGCGATGATATCGGAGATGCGCACCACGCAGCCCTCGAGCGTCATGGGCCTGAGATGGCCGATTGCGATGTCCCCAGACGTGTAGCAGGCCTCGATGGTTCGATCAAGCTCCTCGAAGGAGCTCAGGCCTGAAAGCTCGAACACGCGCTGTTCGTACTCCCCGTTATGCGTGAGCGCCCCATCGAGCGTCTGCAAGGTGAGGTTGCGCCCGTACAGAGCGTCTAGAACGCGAACCGAATGCACGTTATGGAAGAACCAGCGGCCTGTATGCTCATGGAAGACGTCGTTCAGGCACCGCTCGCCCGCATGTCCAAACGGTGTGTGTCCCAAATCATGGCCGAGCCCGATGGCTTCGATGAGATCGCAGTTGAGCCCGAGTGCAAAGCCGATATCGCGCGCGATGCGAGCAACGAGCTGCACGTGCAGGCCGCGGCGGGAGATATCATCATTAGCCCGGAAGCTGAAGACCTGGGTCTTACCTGCATATCGGTTATAAGCTGGCGTATGGATGATCTTCTCGACATCGCGCACATAGGCAGGTCGCCAGATGCTGGCGATATCACCAGGGCGCTCCTCACGGCGCAACGCATCCCCGTCGCTCGCACGATACGGATTCGACCATCCCCGCGCCCGATCGTCTCGCATGCGTTCAACGAGCTCGGGCGAAAGGGCCTCCGGTATCGATTCCATGCGCGCCCGCACACTTGCGCGCGTATCATCATTCAAGGTCGCCGTCATGTCGCACCACCTTTCTTCTGCATCCCATCATCGCATATCGCGTCGACATCGATGCCCGAAGAACCACTCGATGATGATTTGGGTACATAAGCGCACCCACGATGCCACTCGAGGAGCAAATGATGCTCGAGTGTCCCATGAAGCCCATTCGTTGGATTTTTGAACAGAAGAGATCGGTGCAACCATCAATTATCGAAACTTGTACCTGGTATTTTGTTCTCTAGAGCTTCCGTCAAGCTCATTCGTTTATATTTTGCATGCACTTATGTGCGCATATTTCATGCGAATGGGTCCCAGAAACCCATAGAATCAAATTATGCGCAGTCTTATCGCTGCGAACAAGGCACAGGAACACGTTGAGCAATAAATGCGAAAAGGCATCGATGCAAACGAGCGCAGGCCGAAGAGCGATGAGCCGCAATGGAAGGCTGCTAGGCTGCGACGCGCAGCAATAGCTCTGCTGCGATGAACGAGATGCAGAAGAATGGCAGCAATGGCAGGCTCTGCTTGCGAAGCGCGAGCGCGGTCGCACCGAGCAGGGCAAGCGAACCGATGAATCCACCCAGAGCAGACCATGGATCCAACAACATCGCCGTACCAAGCACCTTGATGTCGCCCATGCCGAGCCCCGCTGAACCACGCAGACGGCGCCACGCCACCTCGAGGGCAACAAGCAGACCGCATGCAGCAAGCGTCAGGACAATAACCGGGGCCCACGATGCGGGCTGTCTCAAAAGAAGAGATAGCGACGCGAAGGCGAGCATGATGAGAACGAGCAGATTCGGCGCTCTTCGCTCCCGCGCATCGATGATCGCGGTACCGACGAGCAGCAGGTGGTATACAACGAGGCACGCATACGCCGCCAGCCCCGCTTCGATATCAAAGCCACCCATAGCAGCCTATTCGGTAACGAGGCAGCCCATGTTCAGCCGTCCCGCGAACTCCCCGATAACCGCTGATTGCCCGCAACGTGTGAACACACCGGCAAACCGACCGCCGAAAAGGAAAAGACCCTCCATGTTCATATAGGGAGCTACCTCACGACCGGCCGAAGCCGCACCGCCCTCGAAATTGTCCGTAGCGTACGGAACGACGTATTCCTGCACCGTCCCGCCAGATGATCGCATCTCGGCAAGAACCGTCTTCCAAGTCGCCTCATCGCAATCGCGCCCAGCCCGTACCCCGATGCTGTTGTAGCCATCCCGCGGTTTGACGATCCAGTGCTCGCGCTCGCAGAATGCGGAGAGATCGCTCGACTCGTCGAGCAGATAGGTTCGCGGCACATGGGCACGAACGAAGCAGAGCTCCTCCTCATCGAGAACTTCCTGCGCAAGCGGACTATGCAAAAAGGCGAACACGGTCTTGGTGGCGCACGGCCAGGTACGAAAACCGCCCACGATGGGAACGACGCCATCGGCTGCGCACGCCATGAGGGCATCGGAGCCCGCGCAACGCTTTTCGAGCATCTCCGAGATCACGACACGACGCCACACGCAATCTACGGGGCCGTGGGCATCGCGCAGAACTCCCCGCTCATAGGTGAGATCCCGGATATCGCTGAACTGGAGGTCTGCACCATGCTCAGCGAATACCGGACGGAACGCCTCGATCTCCTCGGCAACGATGCTCTCCGCGAAATCGATAGCGACGACACGCGGGTGGGCGGCGGTGCCTCCCGCTTCGTGATAGCAGCTAAGAATCTCCTCTACGCATGCATCAAAGATATCGAACGTGGCGACCTGGTGGCGCTCGGCGAAACGCCTTCCGGACAACGTAGCAAGATTCGCGCGGGTAACTCCCTCGGTCACGAGCATGCCCGAGGAGCCGTCGGTGTTGAGTTCGCAGAACTTGAACGACCCGGTCTGCTCGTCGAGGAAGATGTCGACGCGTGCGATGGGAATCTGAGCAGAGAAGGGGTTCGGCATGCAGACGAGACGCTCGATTGCAGGATCGAGTGCAAAGGCGGCGCGCACGCGCGGATCGGCTATGAAGGCGCTGGTCACCTTGTCCATGATGCGGCCCATGGTCTCGGCAATCCACGCGAGGTATTCGATATCGCGGGAGGAGAAGACCTTGGGAACGAACGCCCATTGCACCGGCCCGCCATGGTAGAGAGCTCCGTCGGCAAGTAGCGACGCGTCGCCAGCTTCGCGCGAGGCATCGTCACCGCCGAGTTCGCGCGCGATGGAAAGGTACTCGTCCTCGAGCGCCACGGAATCGAGCGGAAGCGCTGGAACAGGATCGGCCGTGATAGGAAGCGAAACGCGAGCCGAGTTCAGATGTGAATGAGTCATTGGAGCTCCTAACGGTTCTACCGCCCGTGAACCAGCGATCGTGCAGCTACGTGCAGGCTTGACACCGCAGCGCTTCCATCGCGGTGTGCTCAGGACGCGGTCTCGCCCACCACCTCGTCTAGTGTAAGCGAGATGCTATGGGGGGTTGGCACCCAGTCTACCTTGAGGAAGAGGGCGGCAACGATGAGCGGGATATAGGTGAACATGAAAAGCGGGAACGTGAGGACATTGAGCACGACACGCCAGCGCTTGGTGCAGTGGATGCTGCGGCGCTCCAGGATGGTCGTGAAAAGGCCCATCCAGAAGTACGTCTGGTACAGCGCGACGAGCGTCATGACGATCGACTCGAAGCATGTCGCGATCTCGGTATCGGTGGCAAGAAAACCATGGCTCAACAAGCCAACGATGAGAAAGGTCCCGTTCGCGAGTATCGAGATGAGCGTGATGAGGTTGCCCGGGGCAACGGTCATGAACATATCGTAGGCGGAAAAGCGCCTGAAACGCACCATCGATTTGATGAGATGCGCCCCATACGTAAAAAACACCTGGTAGAATCCCTTGGTCCAGCGCATGCGCTGCTTCCAGGACGCCTTGAACGTCACCGGTTGCTCATCATAGAACTGCGCGGGCGCGTATGCGATGCGGACTCCGTGTATCGCGCAGAAGGTCGAGAACTGAATATCCTCGGTGAGCGTATGGAACTGCCACCCATGCATGGCCTCGATGATGCGGGCGGAAACCAGGTAGCCCGAGCCGGAAACCGCGCAGGAGGTACCGCATATCATGCGCGCGTTGTTGAGGAACCGCGCCTCGCGCAGATAGGCGGTTGCATAGGCCGCAGAGATCCACGAACTGCCGAAGTTCTTGGAGTTGCGGTATCCCGTCACAGCCATGTAACCCTGGTCGAACGCATCGTTCATGATGGTTGTGAAGTCGGGACTCACGAGGTTGTCCGCGTCGAAGACGAAAAATCCCTCGTAAACGCCCGGATACTCGCGCAGGATGCGCGCAAAGCCGTAGTCCATGACCCAGCTCTTGCCTTTACGTGCAAGGTCGTTGCGCTCGTACACGATGGCTCCTGCAGAACGCGCGACCTCCGCCGTGCAATCAGTGCAGGAATCGGCGACTACGAAGACGTCGATAAGCTCCTGAGGGTAATCTTGGGCCTTGATGGAGCGAACGAGGTTCGCGATGACCTGTTCCTCATTGTGGGCGGCGATGAAAAACGCATAGCGGTGGTTTTGCCGCGCCTTGGGGTAGCGATACTCGCCCTTAAGCGCACCGATGACGAAGAACACCGCTTGGTAGGCGAAGAAGACGGTGAAAAAGCCCACCACAAGCATGTTGAACTTGACGATAGGCGTGGCTTCTAGAAATGCTGCGAACAATTCCGGCACGAACACACTCCAAGCAACGGATTGATACCCGACCAAGTGTAGTCCACCCAAACGCTCCCGTGCGCCGAGCACCCGAGCGACCCGAGCGGTTTCCCAAGAATGCACACGGGAGCGGCCTTTCGCTCCTTCAAGCTAGAGGAGCTGTGGGACGATTTCTTCTCCAGCCGGCGTGCGCCCGAGTGAAAGGGGCTCGATATCCTCGAGAACCGCGGCAAGGTCCCATGGAAGGGTATCGCGGCACTCGATGGTCTCCCCCGTCACGGGATGGGCGAAGCTGACCCGCCACGAATGCAGGAACTGCCGTGTGAGGCCTCGATCGGAGCGCTCGGCACCTTTGCCCTTGCCGTAGAGGGGATCCCCCACGAGCGGATGGTTGATGTGCCGCATATGCACGCGAATCTGATGCGTGCGCCCGGTATAGAGATGGCATTCCACAAGGGTGTAGCCGTCGTCGGCCCTACCCGCGTCAAAGCGCTCCAGCACGCGGAACGTCGTGATAGCCTGACGGGCGAACGGGTCATCGGACACCGCCATCTTGACGCGGTCTCGCGTGGAGCGGGCGATACCCGTATCGATGGTACCCTCGTCGTGCGCGATATAGCCGTGCACAAGCGCTATGTAGCGCCTATCGAGCGTGCGCAAGCGGATGAGGTCCTGGAGCGCGCGCTGGGTCGCATCGTCTTTGGCGGCAAGCATGAGGCCGGATGTATCCCGGTCGAGCCTGTGAACGATCCCTGGCCTATCCTCACCTTGGAGGGTCCCCAGATGATCGATGCCGCAATGGTATACAAGGGCATTGGCAAGCGTGCCTCGGTCGTGACCTTGAGCAGGATGGCACACGAGCCCGCGCTGCTTGGAAAGGACGATGAGGTAATCGTCCTCATAGCGGATATCGAGCGGGATGTTGTCGGGCTCAACCACACCGGGGTCGCGCGGCTCGGGCAATTCGACGGAAATCCGGTCGCCCGCAACGACCGCATACTTCTTCGAAAGACAGGTTTCCCCGTTCACCGCGACGGCGCCGGCGTCGATGAGATGCGCGCACGCCGATCGCGAGGGACAGCAGTCCTGGGCGCCAAGATAGGAATCCAGGCGCACGCCGGCACCAGAGGCATCTACCAGCAGATGGATGTCACCGGCCATCTGCGCCACCGCCCCCCTCTTCACCAGGAGCAGCGTTGGCCGGCGAGAGAACGGCAAATCCGATGAGCGCGACGACGACACCGACCGTGATCCCGATATCGGCAACGTTGAAGCTTGGGAAGTCGAAGAACCTGAATGTGAGGAAATCCGTCACAAAGCCCTGGGTGACACGGTCAATCGCATTTCCCACCGCACCTCCGCACACCATCCCAAGGCCCACGACCTCGAATCTCGATACGAGCGTCGCACGAGAAAGATACGCCATAGAAGCCACGACCATCACGAAGGCAAGCAGGACGAATACCCAGCCGAAGCCATCGCCGAGCCCGAAGGCAGCCCCGCGGTTCTCCACGTACTCAAGACCGATCACGCCCCGAATGACCTCTATCGGAAACGCTCCCGCAGATTGGGCGGCACGAACTTCGATCTTGGAGATCTGGTCTATGACCACGAAGGCAACGGCAAGCGGCACCATCACCGCGAAGCGCCAAGCGATGCGCGGCTGCGGCGCCACGCTTCGGTTCGACTCGGGCACAACGCCTCCCCTCCTAATAGCCCCGCGCAACGGGTGCGCACCCGATCCCGGATGCGCACCCTGCAGTCCGATTAGGCTCCGATCGCCTCGGCGCAGCGGTCGCACAGATGCTCGTGCTCGCCATGCGCGCCGGTGCTCTCACGGTAGTTCCAGCAACGATCGCAGCGCTCGCCACGGGCGGCTTCGACAACCGCAGCATAGTCATCGCCCTGCTCGAGCTCGACTTCGGAAACGATGAAGAACTCGGCAAGATCGCAAGCCATGTCGCCGGTAAGCAGCGCGTAGGCATCCTCAGGAGCGGTGGCCTTGACGCGTACCTCCTGGCTCTTGGTAAACGTCCCCGAAGCTCGAGCGTCTTCGATGGCCTTCGTCACCGCGCCGCGAAGCTCCATGGCGGCATCGAGAACGGTGCCGTAGCGGTTCGCCTCTTCGAGCTCGATGGGCGCCTGGTACCACGACAGCAGCGCCGCGAACGTCTCGCCATCGCGAACGCCAGCAGGCGCGAACGCCATGACCTCGTCGCACGTGTACGCGAGGATGGGCTGCAGGTCGCGCAGCAGCATCGAAAGGAGCTCGGTGAGCACGGTCTGGGCGCTCCGGCGAGCGAGGGAACCGGGCTTCTCGCAATAGAGCCGGTCCTTCAGCGCGTCGAGGTAGACGTTGGAGAGCTCGGTGACCACGAAGTCGTAAAGCGTGCGGTAGGCACGGTTGAACTCGTAGGTACGGTACGCATCATCGACCTCGGCCTGCACCTGCGTGAGACGTGCCACCATGAGCTTGTCGAGAGGCAGCAGGTCGGCAAAGGGAACCTCCTCGCACTCGGGATCGAACTGGCCCTCCAGCTCGCCCAGCAGGAAGCGGAACGTGTTGCGGAAGCGGCGATACGCATCCGAGGTGCGCGCGAGGATCTCATGATCGATCGCAACGTCCGTCGAGGTATCGACCGAGGCCACCCACAGGCGGATGATGTCGGCACCCATCTCGTCGCAGACCTTGTTGGGGTCGATCACGTTTCCGAGCGACTTCGACATCTTGCGGCCCTGGCCGTCGAGCGTGAATCCCTGGCTGACGACTGCCTTGTAGGGCGCTACGCCATTGGCGCCCACACTCGTCAACAGAGAGCTCTGGAACCAACCGCGATGCTGGTCGGAGCCCTCGAGATACATGTCGGCAGGATAGCCGAGCTCGGGCCGGTTCTCGCAAACCGCCTTCCACGAGACACCAGAATCCCACCACACGTCAAGGATGTCACGATCAGCCTTGAGGTGATGCCCGCCGCACTTGGAGCACACGCACGCATCGCCTAGGTAGCTCTCGGGCGCGTCGGTGAACCAGGCGTCGGAGCCCTTCTCCTTGAAGAGGGCGATCACGGCATCGAGCGTCGCGTCGTTCATGACCTTCTCGCCGCAGTCAGCACATGTATAGCTCGGAATGGGAACGCCCCAGTTGCGCTGACGCGAGATGCACCAGTCGGGGCGCTGCTCCACCATGGCGCCGATGCGGTTCTTGGCATGGTCGGGATACCAGGCGACGTGGTTGAGCACCTGATCGAGAGCCTGCTCGCGCAAGCCCGTCTCATCCATGGAGACGAACCACTGATCCGTGGCGCGGAAGATCGTCGGCTGCTTGCAGCGCCAGCAATGCGGATAGCTATGGTTGATCTTGACCTCGGCTAGAAGTGTTCCGCGCTCCTCGAGGAAGGAGATGATCTTGGGATTCGCTTCATCGGTATCGAGCCCGCTGAACGGACCACCGGTACCGTACTCATCGCCAACATAGAACCGACCATCATCGTCAACGGGCATGATGATGGGCAAACCGCAGCGGACGCCCGTGTAGTAGTCGTCGACACCGTGGCCAGGAGCAGTGTGAACGCATCCGGTGCCGTCCTCGAGCGTGACATAGTCCGCCGTGACCACCTTGCCGGTCACGCCTTCGAAGATGGGCTGCTTGTAGGTGATGCCAACCAGCTCCTCGCCCTTGGCGCACCACACATCGGCTGCGCCCGCAGGCGTGTACAGCTCGGCGTCTTCTATGCCGGCGACCTCGTGGAAGACCTTCTCCCAGAGCGCCTTCGCCATGATGCCGAGGCGTCCCTGCGATTTGACGGCGACATAATCGGCCTCAGGCGAGAGCGCAACGCCCGAGTTCGCCGGAAGGGTCCACGGCGTCGTGGTCCAGATCACCACGTCGACGGGGAGCTTGCTCTCAGAAAGGGACTCGGGGACATCGATGAGTTCGAAGCGCACGAAGATGGAGGGACTCGTCTCGTCTGCGTACTCGATCTCCGCCTCAGCGAGGGCGGTATGGCAATGCTTGCACCAATGCACCGGCTTGCGCCCGCGATAGATCATGCCCTTGTCGAACATGGCCTTGAAGACCTCGATGTCCGCCGCATCGTGCTCGTGGTAGAGGGTGAGGTAGGGATGGTCCCAATCACCGAGCACGCCTAAACGGCGGAAGCCGGCCTTCTGAAGCTCGATGTTCTCGACGGCGAACTCATGGCACATCTCGCGAATCTTCGCGGTGGGGGTTGCGTTGAACTTCGCGGTACCGAGCTTCTCCTCCACCTTGTGCTCGATGGGCTGGCCATGGCAGTCCCAACCGGGTACATACGGCGTCTGCTCGCCTTGCATGGCGTGGTAGCGCATGATGATGTCTTTAGAGATCTTGTTCATGGCGTGGCCGATATGGATCGGGCCGTTCGCATACGGAGGGCCGTCGTGCAGGACGAACTTGCCGTGCCCCTCGTTCTTCTTCTGAAGCTGCTCATAGACGTGGTTCTCGTTCCACATCTCAAGGCGCTTGGGCTCCGATTTGGAAAGCCCGGCTCTCATGGGGAACCCGGTCTTTGGCAGGTTCATGGTCTCTTGGTACTTGCTCTTTTCTTTCGCCACGGGAAGCCCTCCCCTTTCCTCACGCACGGGGATTCGGCGCGTCCCCGCGGTCATTTGGGCGCATGAAAAAAGCGCCCGTCCCTCAAGCTGGGACGAAGCGCTCGTGATACCGCGCGACGGGGCCTGCACCCACACAACGCGCGGAAAGCTCTCCGCTTGCAACCACCCAGCCTAGGCACCTGCGTGCCCGTACTCGGCCGACCACATGACGGCGGTCGTCCCGGCGACGTCTACTGGGGTTGATGACGAGCAGACCGCATGCAAGCGCTCCTCGTTCAAAAACCCGTTCGGGCCGCAGCTCCGGGGTGATATTCGAACGCGCGCGCCCGCGAACCTCCCAGCGCCGGCAGCCGAAGCCGCCATCCGGTTCGCTCTCTTAAGAGCGCGGTAGACGTCTACTCGTCCCCATCACAGCCATTGGGCCGTATTGTAGCACGCCGCTCAGGCGCCGGTGCCCAGCTTGCGAAGTTCATGAAACGCCTCACGGCCGAGCCGATGCGAGCTCGAAACCCTTTCGAAGCGCTTCTGGCCCGCCGATCAAGGCAGAGCTTCTTGCCTGCTGGGCTTCATGCGAGCGGGCATGAGCGCGGCTTCTGGCCACGTTAGGCGCGGCAAAGATGAATCGCAAAACCGGCTATCTGCTCATTGAAGTAGACGAGCTTCGTAGATCCATCTGCATTGAGAGAACGGGAGTCCTCGTTGAGCGTGAGCCCGCGGGCGCAGAAGTACTCCTCGGCTGCAGGGAGGTCGTTGACCGCGAACCCGATATGCCCCTTCTCGCCACGACCACATCCCTTCATGACCTCGATCAGCGTGTCGCTGAAGATCGAGATGGGCGTGTCGTTGGCGGGAAGCCCGAACAGCGCCTCAAACAAAGTGGCTATGCGCTGGGCATCTTCCGCATCCCGCGCGTTAATACCGATGTGCGCGATGCGCATATCGAATAGATCTACCGGGTTTCCCTGCTGATCCATCTGGACCCCTCCTTTTGAGCAGAGCCATCGCTCACGATCTCTTTGTTGGGAAGTATAAGCGCTCTGCCATGCGGTCGGTGAGCTCAAGAAACTCACTTGGTACATAGACCGGAATTCCTTGTTCCTTGAGCAACGTTGCAAACACCCCGTCGCCTGGAACCAGCGTTTTGGAGAACGTCCCGTCGTATATCGAGCCTATACCGCACGAAGGACTCCGGGGCTGCAAGATCGCGCCGTCGAGGGCGCCATCTTTGAGGGCGCGCCCGAGCTCCGCCTGGGCGCCCGCGCGAAACTCAGCGTCAACGCTCACGCCATGCTCGTTCACGACCGTATCCCCATGAATCTCAGAGCGGGGGCGCGGCGTCGGAAGACCGCCAGCGACCTCGGGGCAGATCGGAACGACCTCGTGTTCTGCAAGGGCTGCGACCAATCCCTCATCCAGGTTGCTTCCGCCGTTATACTTGCAGCGCTCGCCCAACAGGCAGGCACTTACCGCGATGCGCATGCGCACACCTCCCTAACCATGTTCTCCATCTTACGGCACCGTCATCGTTCTACAATGAATCGGGTTGAGCCAACGACGAAAGAAGGGCACATGCGCACCATCCAGATGAGCGATTACACCGTCGGCGAAGACGCCTTCGATGCCATCCCCACGATACTCGAAAGCTATGGAGCGACCAAGGTCGTGCTCGTAGGAGGCGAGCGCGCGCTCGGCGCCGCCGCGCCCGGCATCAAGAAGGCACTCGACGAGACCCCTATAGCGATCACTGACACCATCGTCTACGGCAAGGATGCAACGCGCACCAACGTCAACCGGCTGCTTGAGAATCCTTCGTTTTGCGAAGCGGACGTGGCGTTCGCAATCGGAGGCGGCAAGGCCATCGATACGGTGAAAACCGCGGCGGCCGAACTCAAGAAGACGGTGTTCTCGGTGCCGACCATCTGCTCCAATTGCTCCGCTGCAACGGCAATCGCCGTCATCTACCACGA
Source organism: Enorma phocaeensis (assembly GCF_900186505.1). Classification (GTDB taxonomy): domain Bacteria; phylum Actinomycetota; class Coriobacteriia; order Coriobacteriales; family Coriobacteriaceae; genus Enorma; species Enorma phocaeensis. The sequence goes on along the minus strand of NZ_LT891969.1, from coordinate 379,501 downwards.
TGATGGTTCGCTCGAGGGCTATGCCTACCCGCCGTGCCCCGCGCATATCTTCATCGATCCCAAGATCATCGCCGAAGCGCCGTCGGAGTACTTCTGGGCGGGTATCGGCGATGGCCTCTCCAAGCAACCCGAAGTCGAATACGCCACCTCTGGTGACGAGCTGGGACATACCGCGACCCTTGGCCTCGCGCTCGCGCACACCTGCACGGAGCCCCTCATGACCTGGGGCGAGCAGGGACTTGCCGACGTCCGCGCCAACCGCGCGAGCGAGGCGGTGCGCCGGGTCGTCCTCGACATCGTGGTGAACACCGGCTACGTTTCCAACCTGACTAACCAGCCTGACTTCTACTACAACTCATCGATCGCGCACGCTTTCTACAACGGAACGACCTCGGTGCCTCGCGAGGGCACCTACCTGCACGGCCAGGTCGTCTCCTTCGGCGTCCTCGTCATGTTCGCCTATCGCCACGAGAACGAGGAGCTTGCCCGCTACGCCGCGTTCAACAAGAGCATCGGGCTTCCCGTCACCTTGAGCGAGATCGGCCTCACCGAAGCGGATATTCCGCAGATCGAGCGGGCAGCCGAGCACACCAACGAATGGAAGCAGGGGAAGCCGGAGCCGATCGACCCTGCTCGCTTCATGCGTGCCATCCGCGATGCCGACTCCTACGGACGCTCGCTGTAACATAGCTTCGCAGAGCGGCTGGATACGCCGCGTCGACGCACAGAGATGCGCCTGCCACTCGAAGATGAGAGGCAGGCGCATCGTTTTCGCTCATGCTTTGGAAGGGGCTCGCCCTCCCCGCAGACTTCTCGAAATGAGCTACTCGTTGATCCTCTGGCCGCATGACATGCAGAACGCATCGCCCTCATTGACGGCCGCACCGCAATGCGGGCACCTCGGGCCCTCAGCCGGTGTTGCGGGAGGCATGGGGGCAGCGGGCTGCACGGGTGCCATAGCAGCCTGGATCTCTGCCATGGGTTTGCCGCACCCCGAGCAGAACATATCGGTCGCTGCCATACGGGAATGGCAGAACGGGCACTGGATGAACGTGGCGGCCTGGGTGGCAGCAGTCGCCTGTCGCTCGATCTCATCAAGCTGATACTGGATGTTCGCGCGCTCTTGGTCGATTTGAGCAATGCCATCGTAGAGGGCCTCGCGTCCGGCGCGGAATGCCGGATCGTCCTTGGTAACCTCATAAAGGCTCGCACCAAGCTGGCCAGCGAGCTGCTGACGACGATGCATGGCGTCATTGAGCTGGTTCTTGAGCTTCAAAGAGGATGCCGTGCGATTGGCGCCTGCAACGCCACGGTTGAGCGTGGCCTGCATATCATCAAGAATACCCATGGTATCACCTTCTATGTTGCGTCATCGGATAGCAGACGAACGTCTGCGCATACGCAAACTATACCATCCGTTAGTCCGGATGGGCTCGTCTGCACCATACCGTTACGAATCCGGCTCGTTCGCATTCAGCAGCGAAACCGAGCCGCCAGAGAAGCGGAGGTGCCTCGCTACTGCTCCTTGGTCCTCAAGTAGACAGCGCGTGAGCCGGAGGACATCGCGCGCTCATCGAACTCGTAAACCCCCATCGACTTGAGGAACGGGCTCAGCTTCTTGTAGCCGTAGTTGCGCACGTCGAAGTCGGAGAGGCGCTTGGGCAGCTCGCTGCCGACGGTGCCCAAGAAGACCCAGCCCTCCTCATCGGAGAACTGGTCGACGATCGCGTCGACAGCCGAGCGGATGCGCTTCATATGGCGGCGGCGCGCAGCGCGAGAGAGCTCGTTGAAGTCCGATGGCTCTTGAAGCTCGGAACCCTGAGCGCTGCCGGGTGTGTCCCCACCAAGATCTCCAGGGGCCCGCTTGGAACGGGAGGTCGCCTTGGAAGCCTGCAAGGAGGGCTGCTCAGCATCAGGCGAGGCGACGGCTGCCCTGCCTTTGCCGGAAGTGGACGCGGCGGCTTTAGGAGCATGCTTGGTGGTGCGCCCACCCCTTTTAGTGCGTTTATCGTCCGGCCCCTCATCGGCATCCTCGGCGTCGTCGTCGGCAGCATCCTCCAAACGACGGGCGGCATAGAGCAGGTCAAGGTACTTGAACTGGTTGCAGGCGGAGATGAACGGCTCGGGGGTCTTCTGCTCCCCCATGCCGATCACCTGCATACCGCTTTCGCGCAGGCGAGCGGCCAGGCGCGTAAAGTCAGAATCCGAGCTCACGATGGCGAACCCGTCCACGTTACCCGAGTAAAGTATGTCCATCGCATCGATGATCATCGCCGAATCGGTAGAGCTCTTGCCGTAGGTATAGCTGTACTGCTGGATGGGAATGATCGAGTTCTCGAGCAGGCATCCCTTCCAAGAAGCGAGACGCTGGCTCGTCCAATCACCGTAGATGCGCTTGTACGTAGCCACGCCGGAGTTCGAAACCTCGTCGAGGATGATCTTTATGTACTTATCGGAAACGTTGTCAGCGTCGATAAGAATCGCGAAGCGAAGCTCGCGTGTAGCGTCAACTGCCATAGGCACCTCTCTCATGGGACAGAGCCATGATATACCAAAGACGAAGCGCACCGGAAAACCCGATGCGCCTCGCGCCATCGGCGATCCGCCCGCGTGCCCTGGGGCACGCATCTATCCAGATGAAGGGGCTAACCCCGATTCTCGCGGCGCGCCAAGGAGCCGAGCAGCACAAGCATGGCTCCGGCAAGAACCAACGCCCAAGCACCCGCCAGCAACGCATCGCCTGTGGATGGCATCGAGCTGCCATTGGAATCTACGTGCTTGCCTGATGCGCGAAAGCGGCTCGGTTGAACACCGGCGCCATCTACCGATTCGGCCTTGAATCCATGCCGAACTCGACCGACATACACGCGCTGCGCGCCTTAGCTTGAAGCGGAGACCCATCTAGGCCTCCCCTTGTGAGCATCCGAACCTTCGGGTACTTCGACGTATTCGTAGACGGCAAGCCCATCCCATTCCGAAGCGAGAAGGCGAAGGAGCTTCTCGCCTTGCTCGTAGACCGCCGAGGCGGCTTCGTCACTTCAGCAGATGCCATCGCAACGCTCTGGAGCACGAACCCGGTTCCGAGCATCTTTTCCGCGGAACCTATATGTCCAACTATAGCTGGGCGGAGGTTACGCTCTCGGAACTCGTGTATGAATGATTCCGAAGGCCAGCCGCACCCAATCGAGCTCGATGTCCCTCCCGTATGAGCAGGCGCGACATCACTTCCTTGGTTGAATGAGCGCATCAACAGCGACAAGACACATTAGGCTTATAGGACAAAAAGTGTGTCTCGATAGAACACGTGTCCTAATCCAGCCAGAAGGGGTACGGGTTCTTGTGGTGCAGCTCCTCCCAGACGGCCCGGTCGCCCCACTCCGGCCCGCCGTCCTCGCGCTTGGGCGACGCCGAGTAGGTCCTGTACAGGAGGTCGATGTCGTCGTCGGTGGGCATGGAGCGAAGGATCTCCCTCGCCGGCCTCGGGCCCTCGGTGTGCATGTAGCACCACCAGAAGACCGCCTTCACGCGCCGCATGAGCGACAGCCCGCGGTGGTTGCGCAGGACTTCCCTGAGCTGCGCGTTGACGCCGCCCTCGATCGGGTTGTTGGTGCGCGGCAGCGGCCCCTCCGCCGTGAGCGCGGGGTCCAGGTAGGTGAACAGCGTGCCGGCGCTCACGAGCCTCGAGAGCGACGACCTCGCCTTCCTGCGCCTCTCGTGGGTGAACTGGCGCCGGCCGTCGACGTAGGAGACGTCCTCGAGGAAGTCGGCCCAGAACCCGCACCACTGCAGGTAGCGCTCGACCCACCAGTCGGCCTGGCGGAGGGTGTCGAGGTGCATGAGCTCGATTGACAGCGCGTAGAGCTCCCTGCCCGCCTGGAGCCTCGGCCTCGTCGTCGTATAGCGCCTCACCTGCGAGAACGCGTGGAAGAGGCACCTCTGGACCCTCGTGCGCGGCCATGCGCGGCGCCTCGCCTTCTCGAAGCCCGTCCCGCCGTCGCACACCACCACGTCCGGGGCCGGGATGGGCGCCATCAGCGCCTCCCACGCCCTCGATGCCTCCGCCTGCGCCATGTACCACGAGACCACGTGCTCGCCGTCGTAGGCGATCAGCACGACGAGGTCGCGGGCGAGCCAGATGCCGTCGACGAAGAGAACGCGGCGCACCTCGCCCGTGGGCTCCGGCATGGGCCAGATCGGCCAGAAGCCCGCGGCGAGCCTCCTGAACGTGCGCCCCTGCCCGGGCATGTCCGCCTGCGTCGCCTTCGAGAGCAGCCATGCCAGGAACTCGTCGAGCCTCGCCGCCGCGTCGTCGTAGGAGACCGTGGTCGAGGCGCCGCACGCCCCGCACCTCCACCTCTGCGCGCCCGCGCTCGTCTTCCCGTTCCTCTTCATCTTCGCCCCGCAAGAGGGGCACCTGACCGCCTTCATCCCCAGCTCCTCGGTAATCGGGGTTTTAACGGCCTGATTTTCAGTCATCTACCTGCGGGACAGGAGCGAATCCGGACACACTTTCTGTCCGAGTGGTTAAATTCCCCCTGGAGATTTAAGCGCGTGAAAAAGGGGCATCGACCTGCGTCGATGCCCATGATTCGGACACACTTTTTGTCCTATAAGCCACACATTAAGCCCCGCCGAAGCGGGGCTTTTATGGTTGCATGCTCACCGTGTGATTTGGAGAAGGGCGAGCGGGATGAAGGCCCTCTTATGCCTGCGGCTTCGGCGGCATTAGCGGGTTCTCGCGCTTGAGTAGCGTCATGAACTCCTGCCCGGTGATCGTCTCCTTCTTATACAGGTAGCGCGCGAGCTCATGCAGCTTGAACTTGTTCTCCTTAAGGATCTGCAAAGCTCGAGAATGCGCATCCTCGATAAGCTTGCGCACGGCCTCGTCCACATGTTCCGCAGTGCCCGGAGCACAGGTTAGCGAGGTGTCCTGATTGAGGTAGGCGTTCTGCACCGTACCGAGAGCCATCATGCCGAACTCATCCGACATGCCGAAGCGCGTGATCATGTTGCGGGCGAGCTTCGTAGCCTGCTCGATATCGTTTGCCGCGCCGGTGGTCATCTCGTTGAAGATGAGCTCCTCCGCCGCGCGCCCACCGCAGTACACAGCAAGCTTGTCGAGCGCCTCCTGACGCGTGGTGAGGAACTTCTCGTCTTCCTCCACCTGCATGGTGTAACCTAGCGCCCCCGAGGTGCGCGGCACGATCGTGATCTTGGTGACCGGCGCGCCCTCCTTCATGCTCGCCGCCACAATAGCGTGGCCGATCTCGTGATAGGAGACGACCTGCTTCTCATGGTCGGAAAGCACGGTGGATTTACGCTGCTGGCCGGCGATGACGACTTCGACCGATTCCTCGAAGTCCTCCTGCATGGCACGGCTGCGACCCATGCGCACGGCGCGCAGGGCTCCTTCGTTGATGATATTCGCCAGGTCGGCACCGGAAGCACCGGGGGTCGCGCGCGCGATGGCGGACAGGTCGATCGGCGGCTGCGTCTTAACGTCCTTGGCATGGAGCTCGAGAATCGCCTTGCGACCAGCCAGGTCGGGCAGCTCGACGGGGATGCGACGGTCGAAACGGCCGGGGCGCAGCAGCGCCGGATCGAGCGAATCCGGTCGGTTCGTAGCGGCAAGCACCACGATACCCTTGTGATTGTCGAAACCGTCCATCTCGGTAAGAAGCTGGTTCAGCGTCTGCTCGCGTTCGTCGTTGGTCGAAAGGCCCTGGTCGCGGCGCTTGCCGACCGCATCGATCTCGTCGATGAAGACGATGCAGGGGGCGTTCTCGTTCGCCTGCTTGAAGAGGTCGCGAACCTTGGCGGCACCACGGCCCACGAACATCTCAACGAACTCAGAACCCGAAATGCTGAAGAACGACACGCCCGCTTCGCCGGCTACGGCCTTTGCAAGCAACGTCTTACCGGTACCCGGAGGCCCCACGAGCAGAGCGCCGCGGGGCAGGCGCGCACCGATGGCTTCGTAGCGCTTAGGATTCTCCAAGAAGTCGACGACTTCCTTGAGGGACTCCTTCGCTTCCTCCTGGCCGGCGACGTCTTTGAACGTAACGCCCACGTCTTCAGATTTCACCTTGCGAGCGCCGCTCTTGCCGAGGCCGCCGCCTCCCATGCCGCCGAAGCCGCCGCCGAAGTTCATCGAGGGGCCGTCGTCACCAGACGCCTTCTTCATGCGCCTGTTGAACCACCACCCGATCAAGAAGAAGATCAGGAACGGCAAGACCAGCGTCATCAGGTAATAGGTCCACAGACTCGAATCGTTGTTTGGAACCACGACGTCGATTTCTGCGCCGGAATCTCGGATGAGCTGAATTAGCGTGTCCTCGGACCCAGGCAGGATCGTCGTCTGATAAGCCACGTTGTCTGCTTCGCCCTTGCGCGTGTAGACGGCGTCATATTCACCGGTGGTGTAATCGATCCTGTCGACTTCCTTGTTCTCAAGATCATCGAGCAGCGTGCTGTAGCTCACATCGGTGATCTGAGCCTGCTGGCCCATGTTTGGGAAGAGCAAGGTGTTCAAGATCAAGTACACCAAGAGGGCGATGATGACGTAGAGGATCATATTCCGTCTACGTTTATGGTCATCCATCTCCATCAGGAACAACTCCATTCCGTACGTTCATAATGGTATGAGGATACCCAGTGGGCAAGTGAGTAAACACACGACTTCATGCGCAGGAGGAAAGGGGCGGCAATGGCGTTTGGGAGACGGCTGGCACGGCACGCCGGCGCGGCATCGCTCGATGTGACGACGGGCGTTATCTGGCAGCAGTTGCTCCTCCTGTGCGTTCCCATCTTCTTCAGCTCGTTCTTCCAGCAGGCACATGCCCTCATCAACACCTTCATCCTCGGACAATTCGGCGGCAAGCTTGCACTTGGCGGCGTGCAGGCGACGGCATCGCTATTCGAGCTTGCGGTCGGCTTCTCCGTTGGTCTAGGCGCCGGATGCGCGGTGATCTCGGGACAGTTCTTTGGCAGCCATGATGACGAGCGCCTATCCCGCTCGATTCATACGGCGATGGCCCTCGCGCTTGTGCTCGGCCTCACGGTGTCCATCGCGGGCGCCCTCTTCATCCCCCAGATCCTCACCATCATGGGCACCCCTGACGACCTCATGCCCGAAGCGGTTCCCTACTCGCGCTGCTACGCCTTGGGAATGGTCTTCTCGCTCACCCTTAACATGGGGTCGGCGCTCCTGCGCTCAGTGGGCGACACCCGAACCCCGGCCCTCATCATCGCGAGCGGCTGCGTCATCAACGCAATCCTCGATATCATCTTCGTAGCAGTGCTGCATCTTGAGGCCATGGGTTGCGGCATTGCAACCGCGACGACCCTATTCATCAACGCGTCCCTCATCGTGAGACGCCTGACGCGGGCGCAGGGCGCATGGAGGCTCGACGTGCGACGGCTTGGTTTCGACAGCAGGATCTTGCGCAGCATGGTCGCAACGGGGCTCCCGCTCGCCATCCAATCTTCGGTCTATTCGATCTCGAACATCATTCTCCAGTCGACCGTGAACACATTCGGTTCCGATGCGGTCACCGGATGGGGCCTCTCAGGCAGGCTCGATGCGATCATCTGGATGGTGACCGAGGCGCTCGGCGTATCTGTGACGACGTTTGCTGCACAGAATTTTGGAGCACGCAACTACGACCGCATGCGCCGTGGCTACCACACCTCGCTGCTCATAACCGTCGTCCTCATAGGAAGCCTCTCTGCGGTGCTCGTCACCTTCGTGGGCCAGCTCTCGCGTCTGTTTATCGATGATCCGGCGGTCACCGCCTACACCACGACGATGATCCACTTCATAGCCCCGTTCTACGTGTTCTACTCGATAGTCGACAACACGTCCGGCGCTATACGCGGTTCCGGCGAGAGCCTTAGGCCCATGCTCCTCACCATATTGGGGACCGTGGTCTTTCGCGTCATCTGGCTGCTCGTCATCGTACCGATGCATCATGCGGTTGAGACCATGCTGATGGTCTACCCAGTGACCTGGATCCTCTCCGCCATCCTGTTTGTGAGCTACCACCACTGGGGCCATTGGCTCAACCATGCGGAACGGCGAGCGGAGCGCCTCGAAACTGCCACCGCCTCGCAATCGAGCCGTCGGGAAGTAGAGCTGTAGGACACGCGAGCGCGGGATGGCCCCGCGATGCAAATGGCGACCGAGGAACCCGAGGGGTGCATCATGCGTAGCGACCGGGACGGTAGTGATAGGCATTTGAGGTATGCGGGCAGAGCTGCCAGAATGCGACAGCGGAAGCTGCAGCCACGTTCAGGGAATCGACGCCATGAGCCATGGGGATCCGCACCGTGACATCTGATTCCTCAATGGTGCGGGAGCACAGCCCTTCGCCCTCCGTACCCATGAAAAGAGCGAGACGCTCGTGCTCGGCGAGAGCCGGATCGTCGAGGGACACGGAATCGTCGGTGAGTGCCAGCGCGGCTGACGCAAATCCGGCTCGACGGAGCGCTTCGAAGCCGTCACCGGGCCAGTGGCGGGCATCGCTTCCGATCCTGGTCCATGGCACCTGGAATACGGTTCCCATCGACACGCGGACCGCACGGCGGTAGAGCGGGTCGCAGCACGTGGGACTCACCAGAACGCCGTCTACGTTAAGAGCGGCAGCACTCCTGAAAATCGCACCCACATTGGTATGGTCGACGATCCCCTCGAGCACGCAGACGCGAACGGGACGACCTCCAGCACGATCGACCAGGGAATTCAGAAAACTCCCAGCATCTGAAAGCGGAGGGCGGCGACAGGCTGCAAGCGCGCCGCGCGTGACGGAAAAACCCGTGAGCTTCTCCATGAGCTCCATCGGAGCCACGAAAACCGGCACCGGCTCGATCGTCTCGAGCGAGTCTAGTAACGGGAGGATCTGCTCCAGCCAGCGCTCGCCCAGAAGGAAGCTCAGAGGCTCCACCCCGGCTTCAACGGCACGCTCGATGACCTTGAGGCTTTCGGCGATGAAGATGCCCTTCTCGGGTTCGAGCACGCATCTCAGCTCGCGCTCGGTGAGCCTTGTGTAGGCATCGAGACGGGCATCCTCCAAGGTGTGGATACGGATGATCTCGTACATGCTAGGACACCGCATCGTATGCAGCATCGACCACGGCGGAGATAAGGTCGACCGCACCGTCTATCCAAGAGCTCGATCCGGACTGCTTGGCATCAACGCGCTCGTAGGTCACGAACTCGAAGGAGACGCCCTCATCGCCAGCGCCAGCTTGAATCACGTGCCCGTCGTCCCGAGCGGCGATCCGCCATGAGGGGTCGTCATCGAGGTTGGGGAAAAAGGAGTCGGCAGGGCGCACACAGTGGTTCTTCGTCACCACCGCCTCAACGCACGAAGGGATGAGCTGCCGATAGACCTCCGCCCCACCGATAACCCAAGCCACGTCCTCCCCCGACACGGCGGAAAGAGCCTCATCAACGGAGTGCACGGTCTCGACGCCGTCTCGAGAAAACGAAACGTCGCGCGTGAGCACGATGTTGCGCCGGTCCTTGAGGGGTCGCCCACCCGGAAAGCTCTCCAGGGTCTTTCGGCCCATGATGACCGCATGCCCCTTGGTGCACGCCACGAAGTGCCTCATGTCGGCACGATTCTCTAGAAGCATCCCGCCATCGCGCCCGATGCCCCAGTCATCGCACACCGCAACGATAGCTTTGAGCGCAACCGATTCGCCCATTCGAGCTCCCTTCTTGAGCCTTACACCGCGATGGGAATCCCCTTCACCTGCGGGCCATGTTGGTAGTCCTCAACGATAAGATCATCTGTCGTGAAATCGTAGAAATTCTTGACCGCAGGGTTGAGCGAGACCTTCGGCGCCGGGTACTGCGGGCGCTGGATGAGCTCGCGCACGATATCCACATGCCGATCGTAGATATGCGCGTCCACGATCACATGGAGGAGCTCGCCCGGCACCATATCGCTCACCTGCGCGACCATCATAAGCAAGATCGCATACTGGCAAACGTTCCAGTTGTTCGCCGCAAGGATGTCCTGGCTGCGCTGCATAAGGCACATGTTGAGCGTGGGGCGCTCGTCGCCGACGGCATGCGTCACGTTATAGGTGACGCTATAGGCGCACGGATAGAGGTGCATCTCGGAGAGGTCGGAGAAAGTGTACATATTCGTCATGATGCGGCGCGAGAACGGCGTGTGCGCCAAGTCGTAGAGCACACGGTCCATCTGGTCGAAATCGCCCTCGGGATAATGGGACTTCTGAGCGATCTGATACCCGTAAGCTTTGCCGATCGAACCGGTCTCATCAGCCCATTCATCCCAAATATGGCTGTTAAGGTCGTGGATGTTGTTGGATTTCCTCTGGTAGATCCACAGAATCTCGTCCATGGCGGATTTGAGCGCCGTGCGCCTTAACGTGAGCGCGGGAAACTCCTCGCGCAGGTCATAGCGGGCGGTCACACCGAAGTTCTTGATGGTGTAAGCGGGCGTTCCGTCTTCCCAGCGCGGACGCACCTTCTCGCCCTCGTTGGTCGTGCCATGGTCGAGGATATCCGTGCACATCCTAACGAAGAGCTGATCTGCTTTGCTCATGGGCGCTCCTTTACGCAAATAGCGGTCGGTTCTCCATTGTAGGGAACCAGGAGCCATCGCAAGCCGTCAACCGGAGCCGTCACGCAACAAGCGGCTTCATGCGCAACCGCTCCCAGCGACCAATGCGTCCTGCCGCGGACATGAGCAACAGGACCGATGATCGCTACCCTTCCCTAAGTTCAGCCCGCTCTTCCAAGCCGTCCACAGAAACGCAGGTACCGTCGGCCTTCTCGTGAGAGCCCATACCCACCACGAAATCGATGAGTGGCGAGGAGATGAAGACCGTTACCAGAGAGAAGACGATTTTAGTAACGGGAATGTAGCTGAGCGAGAGCAAGAGAACCGAGAGGTCGGTAAAGAGGTAGCATCGAGCGAGCTTGAGACCGGTAAGCTTGTGTATGGAGAGGGCGAGCGCGTCGTCACCTCCGGCAGACGCATTGCAGCGCACGACGAGTCCCGCTCCGACGCCGACGAACATGCCGCCGAGGATCGCGGCGATAAGCGGATGCGCCGAAAGGTCGGGAAGAAGATGGGGCAAGCTCTCCCAAAGCGCGTAGAACAAGGCCAGCAGAACGCTCGATACCGCAGACCAGCCCAAAAAGCCCGCACCAAGCACGATGAACCCAACCACATAGCACACCGCATCGAGTACGGGAGAGGCTATGGAAGCATCGATGCCGAACCAATGGTTCAACAGGAGGATTCCCCCGAGAACACCGCCCTCGGTGATACCGACAACCTGATGGATGTTGTGCATGCCGAACGTAAGGATCGCGCAACCGAGTGCGATCGTCCCGAAGCGCCGCGCAAGCGACCTGAGACTCGTCTTGGCGAACAGATCCGAGCATTTGCCCTTGACGGTATCGATCATTCCGGAATACACCTCGTGCACCTTGCCTTCTTGTTCGTATTGTCCCTGTCTAGGGTAAACTCTGGTACGGTACCAGGGTCAAATGCAAAGGATGAAGACCTTATGGAGCGAGCGCGCATCAAAGACAGCTACACCATCAGCGAGATTTCCCGGCTCTTTGGTATCGGCATCGATTCGCTGCGCTATTACGAGCGGTTGGGGGTAATCGCCCCCACGCGAGCCGCGAACGGATATCGCATATATGGGCTGAACGACCTCTACCGACTCGCCGCCATCAAAGAGCTTCGAAGCCTTGGACTCGGCATGGAAGCCATCAAGCGCTATCTCGAGCACCAGGACATCGCTGGGACCAAGGCGCTCCTTGCCGACGAGGAGCGCCTGATAGAAGAGCAGATCGTAGCTCTTGAGCTCCGGCAGGAAGCAATCGAGCGCCGACGCGATCGCATCGCTGCCGCAGAAGGCGGATCCTTTGGAAGCGTAGAGGTCCTTTCCTTCCCCATCAGGCGCTGCGTGCGAATATCGGGCCATGTCGAGCGCGACGAGGAAATGGATCTTCTTATCTCGCGCCTGCACCGTCGCTATGAGAACCAGCTTCCGCTGCTGGGGAGCCTCACGGTCGGCGCGTTCTTTGACTGCGAAGCGCTCGCGCAGGGTAGAGCAAATGTCTTCGAGTCGGTGTTCTTCATCGTAGAGGATGAATCCGTTCCAAGCGATTTCGAACTACCCGCTGGAGACTACCTCACGGTGAGGTATCGAGGCCCCTATGCTCAGGATGCACGGTTTTTGGCAGAACTCGCGCGAGCACGCAACCAGCGAGGCATGTGCGAGGACGCAGCGCCCTTTGAGATATACGAGATCGACAACCGCGACACCGCATGCGAGGAAGAGTTCATCACACGTGTCGAGATCTATCTGCAAGCAGAGCCCGCTGCTCTAGGTTAGCTTGCAACGATCCGTGAAGCGAATCCGGTCGCGCCAAGAGGCCTACAGGGTGAGCAGCAATGCCAGCAGCGGAAAGGTTGCAAACGAGAACACCGTGGTCACCACGATACCGCGAGCTGGCAGATCTGGGCCGAGCCGGTAGGCGGTAGCTACAGCCGGAGCGATGGAACCAACCGGCATGGCGAGGAGCACTACGAGGATGCCAAGCAGCATCTCATCCATGCCTAGCGCGCGAAGAGGCATGAAGAGCACCACCGGCAACGCGATGAAGCGTAGGAATTCGAAGAGGTACAGGCGTCGCTCGCGCAGCACCTCAGCGAAATCAGACTCTGCTATGGCAACCCCCACGAGCATCATCCCCAAGGGGGAAGTCGCGCTACCGGCTAGCTCGCACGCCTCGGCAGCAAATGCTGGAAGGTGGATGTCAAGCAGGAACAAAGCCATAGCTGCGCTCGCAACGAGCGGTGCGCTCAGTATGCGGTGCATGTCGACGGAGATGCCTGAATCCCCCATGGTGATAAGCATCACCCCGAAGCTGTAGAACAGCAGGTTGAACACGGCGAAGACGATGCTTCCCAGGAATACCGCATTGCTGCCATAAAGCGCTTCGATAACGGGAAACCCGGCGAAGACGATGTTCGTGAAGATGCCCATGAAGAGGTAGAGCGGGCGCTCTTCTTGAGATGGCTTAACCAACGCGATGATGGCGTAGGTCGCCGCGAGCATGATGAGGAAGAACGAAAGACCCAGCAGCAAGCCGTTCGCCACATGCCCGCCGCCGAGCGAGCGATCTGCTTGCCCTGCAGCATTCAGGATGGTGCAGGGCAAGGTGATGTTGAACACGAGGCCTGAGATGCCCTCACGCGCCGGCCCTGCGAGAAAACCCAGACGCGCTGCCGCATACCCGAGCAGCGACACGATGACAAGCGCTGCCATGCTGTTGAGCACGCCGGCGATCTCGGTCATAGCACTCCCCCGCAGCAGCCGCTATTTGCGCTTCATCTGCTGTTCCATAGCGCGGAGCATGTCCATGTCGGAGCCAGACCCCATGCCACCGAAAGGATTGCCGCCGCCAAAGCCGGGCATACCGCCCATCCCGGGCATGCCGGGCATTCCAGGCATGCGCATGCGCTTGCCCTTCTTGCCTTTCTTGCCTTTCTTGCCGCCCTGCTGCTGGGCCATGCTGCGCATCTTGCCCATCATCTTGTTCATCTCGCCCCATTGCTTCATGAGGTTGTTGACGTCGGTGGGCGTGGTACCGGAACCGCGGGCGATGCGAGCGCGGCGCTGGCCGTTGATCATCGAAGGCTTCAAGCGTTCCTTCGCGGTCATGGACTGGATCATGGCTTCGATCTTGTCGAGCATGGACTCATCGAGGTTGCCGCCCATCTGGTTGAGCATGCGCTGGCCGCCGGGCAGCATGCCGATAAGCGACTTCATACCACCCATCTTCCTCAGCATGCGCATCTGCTCGAGCAGGTCGTTCATGGTTAGGCCGTCGCGAAGCATCCGCTCGGCTGCCTCGAGTTGCTCGGCGTTTGCAGCCTCCTGGGCTTTCTCGATGATGCCCACCACATCGCCCATCCCGAGGATGCGCTTGGCCATGCGATCGGGGCTGAACACCTCGAGCGAATCGGGCTTCTCGCCCATGGATACGAACTTGATGGGCTTGCCCGTCACAGCGCGAACCGAGAGCGCGCCGCCGCCGCGGGCATCGCCATCGAGCTTGGAGATGATCACGCCGTCGAAGTCGGTGCGCTCGGCAAACGTCGAGACGACGTTGACGATGTCCTGGCCGGTCATGGCATCGACGACCATGAGCACCTGGTCGGGCTTCACAGCCTTCTTGATGTCGACAGCCTCCTGCATCATCTGCTCATCGATCTGCAAGCGGCCAGCGGTGTCGACGATGACCACATCGCGCATCTTGTCGACTGCCTCGCGAACGGCGCCCTGGGCGATCTCGATGGGATGAGCCCCATCGCCGCGGAAGACCGGCACACCGATCTCGCCACCAAGGGTAGCGAGCTGGTCCGCAGCAGCCGGACGGTAGACGTCGCAGGCGGCGAGCAAGGGGCTCTTGCCCTGCTTCTTCAGCAGGTAGGCGAGCTTCACTGCGGCGGTCGTCTTACCTGAGCCCTGCAAACCAACGAGCATGATGACGTTGGGGATGCGGCTAGAGAGAACGAGCTTGCTTTCGGTGGAACCGAGGAGCTCGACCAGCTCGTCGAGGACGATCTTGACGACGTTCTGCGCCGGCGTGAGCGAGTCCATGACCTCAGCGGTAAGGCAGCGCTCGCGCGTCTTGGCGACGAAGTCCTTAACGACCTTGAAGTTGACGTCTGCCTCGAGCAGCGCCATGCGGATATCACGCATGGCGCTGGTGATATCCGCCTCGGTGAGCTTGCCCTTGCCACGAAGGCGGTCGAAGGTGTCGTTCAGGCGGTCGGAGAGGTTGTTGAACATGGGGGCTCCTATCGAGCTACATACAATTCTAAAAATCGGCAAAGAACAGGAAACTTGACCTTCAAATATTACCGTTAAGTCTCTGAGAATCCATTATGAAGGTTCTACAGAGATAGGCGAAGCAAACGTCACTTGATTCACACCAATCAAGTTTACTTCTTTGCATAGTTAATTACCGATTATTCGAAATCAAATATTCTCTTTACTGGAATTCTGTAGAAGCTAGCAAGTGCAAAAAGAGTCTGCAACCGTGGAGCTCTCTTACCTTGCTCAATATAACCAATAGAAACGCGATCCATATTGAGCGCCTCTGCCACTTCTTCTTGAGAAAAGCCCAGCGATTTTCTGAGAAGCTGCAATCGCTTCCCAAGTTTTCGATTGAATTCTTGAAAACCCTCAGTTTGCATGTCCTGAAGGTATGGCAGCACATCTTTTCAAACAACAAACAGAGAGTTTGCATACGGCAAACCGGCGCTCTAGAATGTAGACATTCTGTTTGCACTGAGTCTGAAAGTGGGGGTGTTCCTATAGTTTTGTCAACTGATTTTGTTGGCAAAGATCACTGCTTTCGAGCATGCTGACGCCAGCCCTTGTCGGGCTGGCGTTTTTCTATGGCTCTGGCTAGCTAGGCCGAGTACGGGACCTTGTCCCTCATGATCGCGTAGATCACCTTCATCCTCTTCCTGGCGACCGCCTTCAATGCCTCTCCGTGGCACATGCCGCGATCCCTGCATTTGCGGTAGTAGTCGCCGAACCGGCCCCTGCTCCTGCTAAGCGAGTTGCAGGAGAAGATGAGCAGGTTTTTCAGCCTCTTGTTTCCCTGGCGCGAGGCGCTCACCGACGATATCGACTTGCCTGACTGGCGGTTCCTGGGAGCGATTCCGCAATACGATGCGAGGTGGTCGTGGTCGGGGAAGTCGTCGATGTCGATGCTTATCACCAGCTCCGATGCGGTCCTTGGGCCGATTCCTGGGATGGTCAGCAGGCATTCGTAAGTGCCGTCCTCGACGAGCAGCGCCGTTATCTCCGTGTCGAGCCTTGCGGCTTCCTCGGCGGACTCCCTGATACGCCTGGCAAGCATCCTGACCTGCGGGTTCTCTGCCATGACCTGGTATTCGGACGGGCGCGTCGACGACGATATCGCCGCCAGCGCGGCGTCGATGCGCGCCCTGTTCGCGCCGCGGGTCACGGCGCCGACGGCATGCTTGCCGGCATCCAGGAGGCCCCAGGGGCCGCCCAGGGACTCCATCATCTTCAGCCAATGGGGATCGGCCAGGTCGGCCAGCGCCTCGAACGCGGGGCAGCTTTCCAGGAGTATGCTCCTGAGCCTGTTCTTGTCACGGGTGGAGCAGGTGACCATGTGGTTCCTCTGCGCCGCCATCGACCTTGCGGCCTCGAGCCTCTCGTCGCGCCTTGGCACGGGCAGCAGCGAATCCGGGATGCCGAGCGCCGTCTTGGCTATGACCGCGGCGTCGCGCTCGTCGGTCTTGGCGTCGCCCGCGAACAGCTTGGCAGCTCCGTGGGCGGCGATTCCCGGCAGGTAGGCGACGGGCAGCCCGGCCAGCCTTGCCCTCGATATCGCCAGCGACCCGATGTTGCGCACTTGGTCGACGACGACCAGCGTCCCTGCATCCACTCGGGCGAACAGGCTGTCCAGGTCATGCTCGGTGTTGGCCACGGGGCCGCTGGCGAGGATCTCGCCCTGCCTGGTCACGTGGCACGCCCAATGGGAGAACTTCCCGACGTCGAGGCCTATTACGGCAGGGCAGGCGGTGGCTTCGGTCAGCATGATGGTATCCTTCCAATCGTCGGTCGATCGGAATGCTGCCTCGCGCGACACCCACATTACCTGGCCGTGGCGCTCTTTGGTCGGAGGAGCCCGGCAGTTTCCTATTAGTCGTCAGAAGCAGCGGCGCCCGCGTCGGCAACACCCCCCGGGCCCTCAAGGGGCAGGGGCATAAGGCCGTCCGCGGGCGCCCGATCGGCAGTCCCTCGGGACATATGTCAATCGTAGTCCGACCGTCTAAGCGGATGGCTTAAGCGATTGGGCTAACTACTTCTCAAACTGTAATGGGCATGTGATGCGGAACACCAAATACGATTTGCCCGTCAAATTATTGATTGAAGCAATTCTATCTGCCACTTCTCAAGGGAGAACCACGACAACATATTCGGAGATCGCGAAGCTGACAAATACTCATTACCGCGACCACATGCTATATGAGCGTCTCGATAAGATACAGGCATACTGCAGAAGCAGAGATTTTCCGAGTCTTCCCGCAATGGTAATTAACTCGAACCTGCATAAGCCCGGGACAACATTTTTTGTCTCATATGCAAATCATTATTTGAGAGACATGACTCCGAGACAGCTAATGGAAAGCAATCAGATTAGTCCTGAGATCACATTTGAAGATCTGGTCATTAAGTATGAGCAAGCGCGTGTTCAATCGAGATCAGACTGGAACGAACTGATCCACAACGAAGACTTCACAGATTGTTAGTTTAAGTTCCGACATCTTGAAATAGTAATGAACTGCATTCATCTCACTTCCTTTGCTCGTACTAATAATTCTCTGAAGTAGGAGAAGCAATGTTTTGCCAAAACTGTGGTCAGGAAAATGTTGACTCGGCCAACTATTGCGTTGCTTGCGGTTCTAGAATACTTATTCCTTCAAAGGATGGGAAAGCCGCGATCGATAGATATAACGAAACCGCCAAGGATGTAGATACTCAGACTTCAAGTGAACCGCATGACGTTGCTCATAGTATCGAATCAATAATGAGAAGCCCTGAGACCTTGACTAATGAGCACAAACAAGAAGCGCGAGAACAGACTTTTAGCAAATCAACAGAAGCGAGTTATGCAACTGTAGATCAGCTCGTTAGTCAATTGGGACTATCAACTGACCATAAAATCAACCTTAATGAAATCAACCTCAGCGTAGAAGAACTACTGATTTGTTCAGCGTCAATTCTTGCCATAATTGCATTGATACTTCCCTTCTTCTCCTTCCAGCTCGGAACGACCGAAGCCTCGGGATCAGCATCCGTTAATTTGATATCGCGTGGCTTTTGGTGGTTCATTCCCCTCTGGGCAATCGGCGCCTTAGCAGCGAAACGCTTTACAATCGTCTCTATCATAACTAGCGGAATAACCCTAGTCTTCTCAGGCTATTACCTCATCGGATATATTTCTAATGGCACATCTATTGGCGCCGGCTGCATACTCCTTACTGCCAGCGGATTAATAATGTTCCTAAGCAGCATTTATCTCCTGTTTAAAGGACCTACTCCATTACCTATGCTTTCTGGTAATGACACAGCAGACATTCAGAGCGCCCTTAGCAAAATTGCCAATCTTTCCAATCATCGAGATGGTAAGAGCTTCTCGACTAGGGATATCGATCAACTTGATAAGACAGTCGAGGGTGTTGGAAAAGTATGCCCGAAATGCGGCTATCTCGAAGATCCTGATGCAAAATTCTGTGGTGCCTGCGGTCATCACTTTGCATAGATTATCGGTATGTCTATCAAGGGACTCTTTTGATGTTTTGCAATAACTGCGGTGTAGAAGTACCTGATGGTAAGAGATATTGCAATAACTGCGGAAAGAAGTTGGACGTAAAAGGTTCGTCTGAACGCGTGGAAAAAAGGAAATCGAAATGTATCAACCACAATAGAATTAAAAACAATCTAACAGTCTAGAACTTAGGTGATAGGGAGCCTACGTTGAGCTGCGGAAGCGCGCGTCGGTCATGAGAAGATGGCGGACCACCCTCGCGATCTCGGGCCATCTCTCGCCGTCGCGCTTCACCCTGAACAGGTAGACGTAGAGGTTGAGGTAGGACTGCAGGTTCTTCGGATCCATGCCGGTGAACCTCCACAGGTAGCGCTTGATCCAGGAGCACAGGTTGTTCACGAGGGCCATCGCCTCGAGGTAGACCGGGTCCCGCACGTCGGCCTTGTAGCTCTCGTCGACGAGCCCGTTCTCCCGCACCAGCGCGCCGTGCGCCCGCTCGCGGTCGTGCACTAGGACGGAGCCCTCGGCGATGTGCGCCTTCAGCGCCCCCCTGATCCGGGCGGACGACGGCTTGCCGTGCCCGCAGACCACGGCGACGGGCTCCTTTCGGGAGTCGATGCCCACCGCGATGCAGATCTGCTGCCTTGAGAGCCCCCGCTTGCGGGCCTGCCCGTAGCCCCTCGAGAGGTCCGTGTCGTTGACGTAGGTCTCGTCGATCCAGACGCGTCCCCGGAGCACGACGCGGTCCTGGTAGCCGTCCACGGCCGCGAACAGGCGGTGGCGCCACTCCCAGGCGGTCTGGTGGCTTATGCGGCAGGCCGCCGCGCAGGCGTCGAGCGGCACCGCGAAGAGCGCCAGCCTGATGAAGTCGACCCAGGTGGCGAGGGGCTTCTTGCAGCCCTCCAGGACGGTGCCGGTGAGCGAGGTGAACCTCGCGCCGCATCGCGGGCAGCGCCACCTGCGCACGCCCGAGGGCTCGAACCCGTCCCTCCAGGGGGCGGTCCCGCCGCACGACGGGCAGGCCGGTTCGGGACGGTACGCCTCGGCGGCCTCGGCGAGGGTCCCGAAGCCGGCCTCCTCGCGCAGCCTCCTCTCGGCGACGGCGGCGGACAGCAGGTCGAGCTCGCCGGCGGCGAGGCCGTCGACGAGCCCCGAGTAGGGGTTCGTGCGCTTCATGGCGGGGTCTTCCCATCCGCCCGAACGCCCACCCGGAGGGATTGTCGCCAAACAAAGATCCGGGTGGGCGCTCGGGCTGACTCTCTGTTTGGCTGGGAAGAGTATAGCCCGGCCGCCGAGAGCCGGATCGCCTATCACCTAAGTTCTAGACTGTTAGAAAAACAATAAATCGCGAGGTGCATCAGGAAAAACGAATCATTCTAAGTTTACGTTCGCTGGAATTGCTATAGCCATCATAGCCATGCTTGGTATAGGAACTTTTATTCTGAATAAAGCAGAAGAGTCGCATAATGCTGTCACTAGCCACAGTTCAACAGCTCTCGAGGTCCCTGCAACAGATTCCGAACAGAACGAGAATAACGCTTCCGCTGTTGAAGCAATAGATTCCGCTGTTGAAGCAATAGAATATGCAAGCGAAGAGGCAGCCGATCAAACGAGCTTGTTGCACTCGTCTGCTTCTACAATTTTAGCAGATAATAATAGGGACGATCATCTTTCGGATGACTCCATAATGGGTCCAAGTCGAACAACCATTGATCAGATGGTGCAGAGATTCAACTCTACCGGCCATTCCTATCCAACTGCAATTTATGATCAATATGGCGCTCCTACAATTGAAGTATTATGCACCATCTTGTACGAAGAGGCGAACTCCGAAAACGTTCGTGCAGAGGTTGTTTTTGCGCAAACTATGATTGAAACTGGGTGGCTTCAATTTGGGGGAAGCGTTTATCCTGAACAATGCAACTTTGCAGGACTTGGCGCGTTCGACGGCTCTTCAGGAGCAACCTTCAATAATTACGGCAGCGATTCAGTCAGAATGGGGCTAAGAGCACAGGTACAACACCTGAAAGCCTACGCTTCACATGAAAGTCTAAATAATGAATGCATTGACCCGAGATTCTCTCTTGTTACAAGGGGATCTGCGCCAAGCGTTTATGACCTATCAGGAACATGGGCAGCAGATCCAGAGATGGGAACAAAAATAATGAACCTTAGTTTTTCACAGCAAGTGCAACGAGGCCGATCGGTAGACCTCGTACGGCGTCAGATACCCCAGGCGCTTGCGAGGCCTGCGGTTCAGCTCATCGTACACCCTCTCGACCTCCTCGTCGCTCACGGCGTCCAGGTCGCAGCCCTTTGGGAAGTACTGCCTCAGCAGCCCGTTGGTGTTCTCGTTGGTCCCGCGGTCCCACGGGTGGTGCGGCGGGCAGAAGTAGCACTCGGCCCCGACGGCCTCGGTGAACAGGGCGTGCTCGGCGAACTCCTTGCCCCGGTCCAGGGTGACGGTCTCCACGGCGTGGCCGCGCATCGACTCGACCATCGCCCCCCTCACGTCGCCCTTCCTCTTCGAGGGCGACTTGCGGCCGGCCAGGTAGCCGCTCATGCGGTCGACCATGGTGACGAGGCACGCGCCGCCGGCGCGCCCGGCGACCGTGTCGCCCTCCCAGTCGCCGACCCGCGAGCGGGCGCCCGCCTCGGCGGGCCGCTCGGAGAGCTCGTGCGACACCTTGATCTTCCCGCGCAGCTCGGAGCCGTCCCGGCGCTTCCGCCGCCTGCCGCCGCGCCTCAGCCTCGCCGACGCCCTTCGGCCGCCCACGCAGCGGTCGAGCGCGCCGGAGCCGATCGCGCGGTAGATCGTCGTGTCGCTGACGGCGAGGTCGGGGCGCTCGAGGCGGATGCGCCCCTCCAGCTGCTCGGGCGACCAGCGCCCCTCGAGCACGTGCTCCCTGACGAGCTCGAGCCTCTCGGGGTCGTCGAGCAGCCGCGGCCTGCGGCACGCCTCCCTGCGCGCCTCGTAGCGCCGCTGGGCGGTCGAGGCCCGGTACCAGGGGTGCGCGGTCGACGCGGCGCAGGAGTTGCGCGCGAGCTCCCTGGACACGGTGGACTTGTCCCTGTGGATCTCGCGGGCGATCTCGGAGACGCCCTTCCCCTGCCTGCGCAGGCACATGACGTCCTCGCGCTCCTCGATGGTAAGATGGCTGTACCGGCCCATGGCTGCCTCCTGATGATGTTGTCGTCGCAAGCACCATCGTATCAGGGCGCCATGGGCCGTCCTCATCGGGCGTTGTTGCACTTGGAATGAAAAACTAAGAACCAAATTATTGAATTGCTCTCATAATACCTTTGCGCTCAATATAACAATTGATGCAATAATTCTTGAAGATGCCCAAAGGCGCCCCACGTACGTCCAGACACATGGAGGCAAAACATAGCAGCGCACGCCGTCAACGCGACCCAAACCATCGTCGTCGAGGGCTTCGACTGGGGGCCGGCCGTCACCGCGACCGTCATCGACTTCGGGGCGGCGGTTGAGGCCCGCACGCTCGACGCGCGTGCGTTTCGCGTGCGCGACCGCCGCCAGAATTGCGTCGACGACCCTGCCGCCGCGGACGGCATCGGCATCGTGGAGCACGAGCGCACCGTCGTTGACGCCTTCCCGAGCGACGCGCACGGCAGGCGCCTCGCCGGCGACTCGCGCTACGTCACGCTCGCGCTGTTCGTCGGCGTGGACGACGGCGGCTGCAAGGTCTGGCGCGACTCCGCGAGCATGAACTTCTGGAGCGAGCCCTACGAGCTCGAGGTCGAGCTCGGCGCCGAGGCGCGGCTCGCCTTCGCGGACGGCTCCCCCATCGACGTGCTCGAGGTCGCGACCGACGACCTCATCGCCAAACGATACGCCCCCGTGATGGACGCCTTCGCGACCGGGACGTTCACGGCATCGGACGGCCGCGCGCTCGCTTTCGCCGCCCACTCCCCCGCTGCCGACGGGGCGCGCCACCCGCTCGTCGTCTGGCTCCATGGGGCGGGCGGCGGCGGGACCGACGTGTCCATGGCCGTCTTCGACACGAAGTGCACCGCGCTTGTCGAGGAGCCCTTCCAGACGGCGCTCGGCGGCGCCCATGTGCTCATCCCCCAGTGCGACGGCTTCTGGCTCGAGTACGAGGGCATGGGCGCGGACGACCCGCTCGGCAACCCCGGCCTGCCCTCCGTCTGGAAGCGCGCGGTGCTCGAGCTCATCGACGCCCATATCGCCGCGCACGCCGACATCGACCCGGACCGCGTCCTTGTGGGCGGCTGCTCGAACGGCGGCTTCCTCACCTTGGACCTCGCATTCGAGCGGTCCGGCTTCTTCGCCGCCGCCTTCCCCATCTGCGAGGCGTACCGTGACGCCGACATCACGGACGGGATGCTCGCCTCGATACGCGAGCTGCCGCTCTGGTTCGTCTACACGCGCGCGGACGTCGTGGTCGACCCGCGCCTGAACGAGGACCCGACGCTCCACCGCCTCGAGAAGGCGGGGGCGACAGACCTCCACGCCTCGATCTTCGACGACGCGCGGATCGTCCACGGGCCCTCAGCCGGCCACGTGTTCCCCGACGGCCACGAGGCATGGGTCTACTTCTTCAACGACCAGTGCGCCGACGCGCACGGCACCAGGATGTGGGACTGGCTCGCCCAGGCGCGGCGCCGCTAGCTACGCGGCGCCCACGAGCGCGCGGCAGAAATCATGCGCGTCGAACGCCTGAAGGTCCTCAATGCGCTCGCCCACCCCGATGCGCAGGATGGGCAGCTTGAGCTTGGCGGCTACCGCAAGCGCGATGCCGCCCTTCGCGGTGCCATCGAGCTTAGTCATGATAATGCCGTCGAGACCGAGCGAATTGTTGAATTCCTCGGCTTGCGCAAGGCCGTTTTGGCCCGTCCCCGCATCGATGACGAGAACCACGTGCACGGGCATGGGGCCCGCCTCGCACTTCTCGGCGCGCCTGCGGGTCACGTTCACGACCTTGGCGAGCTCGCGCATAAGGTCCGCCGAGGTATGGAGGCGTCCTGCCGTGTCGATGAGCACCAGGTCCGCGCCCTGCGCGTCCGCCTCGTCGAGAACGTCATAGCAGACGCTTGCCGGATCGGACCCGCGATCGCGCTTGACAACGGGTACCCCGGCGCGCTCGCCCCATACGTCAAGCTGCTCGATGGCGGCAGCGCGGAAGGTATCGGCGGACCCAATCACCACGCGCTTACCGCCCTCGTGGGCAGCGCTTGCTATCTTGCCCACCGTCGTGGTCTTTCCTGCGCCGTTGATGCCCACGAACAGGACGCAGGAGGGGGTATCGGAGAAGAAGTCGGTTTCAGGATGAACGAAGTACTCCTCGAGCCGCTCCGCCAAGGCGCGACGAAGCTGGTTGGCGGTCCTAAGGTTCTTGCGCGCTGCAAGATCGCGCAAGTCATCGGTAACCTGCATGGAGATCTCGGCGCCCATATCGCCCATGACGAGGGTATCCTCAAGATCCTCCCAGAAGTCCTCGTCCACCTCACCACCGAAGTAGAAGATCTCGTTCAGGGCCTCGCGGCTCCGCTCGAGCCCGTGGGAAAGCGCATCGAAGAGTCCCATCTTATGCGTTCACGACCTTTCCGGTTGCACGATCGAGTTTCTGGCTGACCACCCGGCTCACGCCGTCGGCCTGCATGGATACGCCGTAGAGGACATCGGCGTCCTCCATGGTTCGGCGCTGGTGCGACACCACGAGCAGCTGCGTATGGTGGCGCAGCACGTCGATAGCGTCGAGGAGTTTTGAGAGGTTGGAGTCATCGAGGGCCGCTTCGACCTCGTCGAGCACGTAGAAGGGCACCGTGCGGGTACGGTAGACGGCAAAGAGCAACGCGAGGGCCGTTAGGCTCTTCTCGCCGCCGCTCATGAGCATCATCTTGGTGATGCGCTTGCCGCGCGGCTGCGCAACGACCTCTATGCCGGTCTCGGCAGGGTGCTCGGGGTCGGTCATCTCGAGATGAGCCTGGCCGCCCGGGAAGAGCATGCCGAAGATCTCTCGGAAGTTCTCGTCGACTTTCTCGAACGTCATGAGGAACGCCGTGCGCATCTTACGGTCGATTGCCGAGATGATCTTCGTGAGCGCCTTGCGGGCGCGCTCGAGATCCGCGAGCTGCTCCTCGATATAGTCGGCGCGCTCGCGTAGACGGTCGTACTCCTCCATGGCAACCTGGTTTACCGGGCCGAGGTTGTTGATCTGGCGGACGAGGTCTGCCAGCTCGCGCTCAGCGGCCTCGCGATCATCGGGTGCCGGCAGCGCGAGCGCTTCCTCGAGGACCGTGGTGCCATCGGCCGTGATCGCAGACACCGCGCTCTCGACCTGAACCTCGAGCTTGCCGCGTGCGACCTTGAGCTCGTTGCCCGCCGCCACGGAGAGGTCGACCTCCTCCTTCGCACGCGCGACCTGGGCCTTGGCATCCTCGATGGTCTTCTTGAGCGAAGCGGAATCCGCCTCCTCTATCGATGCCTGGTCACGCAGGCGAGCGGCCCAGGCCGCAGCGCACTCGGAAAGGGCGGTATAGCGGTCATGAAGCGGATCGACGCGGAGTCTCAGCACCTCAAGGGAGCGCGATGCCTGAGTTGTTGCGCGGATTCGCCGGTCGATGCCCTCGAGCCGGCGCTCAAGCTCGGGAGCTCGTGCCTGAAGCGACTTAAGCCGCTCGGCAGCCTGGGCGCGTTTCACGCGAGCGTCACCGAGCTCCGAGGCCGCCTCGGCATCCTCTCGCCGCAAGCGATCGAGCTCGTCGGATGCATCAGCGACCTCTTGAGCCCTCTCGCCCGCCTGAGCGCGAGCCTCATCGCGTGCGCGCTCGAGCTCCTCAGCACGCGGCGCAGCGGAACGGGCGTTCTCAGCGGCCATCTCACGGCGCTTCGCGATGCGCGAGCGCTCTGCCTGGGACGTTGCGATCGACTGCTCAAGGCGGCCGATCTCCTCGCGCGCGGAGGCACGCTCGCCTTCAAGGCGAGCGAGGTCGCCAGCGATGTCGCGCTCCTGAGCCCGCGCAACCTCGACCGCCCGCTGGGCCTCTGCCACCTGGGCGACCAAGCGGTCGAACAGCGATGAGAGATCAGGCTCCATGCCCTCGAGCTCGCGGATGCGGCGCTTGCGCTCAAGAGCACCTGCCTGCTCGTCCTGCGCACGACCGATCCTGACAACGCCTCCGTCACGCACGCGCGCGCCGTCACGCGCAACGTAGAGCACACCGGGAACCGCGGGCGCCGACAACGCCTCTTCGAGTGAATCCACGAGGTGAACATGGCCGAGCATGCTCGCCACCACATCGGAGTACCCATCGCGCACCTGGAACAGTTCGATCAAGCGCTTGCCAGCCGCCCCCGTCACCGTCGCAGCACGCGCGTCGCGGGAGATCAGCGTCGCCTCGCCCGCCACGCCATCAGCAGCGAGAGCCGAAGACCCTGCTTCGAGCGTCGCGGCGGCAGATCCCATCACAAGGGCGTCGATATCGCCGCCGAGCAGCTGCTCAACAAGGCCCTCGAGATCCTTCGGCGCCTCGATGAGATCGCCGAGCCGCGCATCCACCGTACCGGCATGGTCGTGGGCTATCCGCGCCGCCATAGGCGAGGCATCGGCCAGACGCTCGTCAAGCTTGCGCAAGCTTCCCAGCTCAGAGCGAACCTCTCCCAGACGCTCGCGCGCTTCGGCTTCACGCTTCCTCGCATCATCGAGTGCGCGTTCCGCGACCTCGATGGCCTCAGCGGCTTCCGAGCGCTCAGCGGTCGCCTGCTCGATAAAAACGTCGAGCTCCTCTGCACGCAACCGACGCTGCTCAAGCGATGCCTGGACGTTCTCCAACGCGTCATCGATCTGCTCCAAGCGCGAGGCGTACATGGAATCCTCGACCTCTGCATTGGAGAGCGCCTCGCGCACCCGTGCGAGCTCGAGCGTCGCATCGTCTGCGCGTCGCTGAGCGTCGCGCTGCTCGCGCGTGAGCCTGCCGATGGCCTCATCGAGCTCGACGCGACGGGCATGCAGCTCGTCTGCTGCGGGCTCCAAGCGCGCCACATCGCCTTCAGCGACCTCAAGAGCCGCTTTCACCTCGTCGAGCTGACGGCGGGCATCCTCCAGCTCCTCGGCGACGCGACGTCGTTGATGCTCGGAAGAGGAGAGCGTGCCGCGCATCTCCGAGAGGCGGGTCACCATGTTATGGCCCTTTTCCTCGAGCAAGCGCATGTCAGAGCCCAAACGTCCCATGATGTCCTGCATGCGGCGACGCTGCTCGCCAAGGTCCCCTACGAACAGACCCTTCTCCTCGAGCATCACCTGCAGCTTCTCGAGCTCGCGCTCCTTCTCGCCCAAACGGTAGCGGGCAAGCTCGAGCGCAGCGTCGCGTTCCTTGGACTCATGCTCGAGCGCGTTCCATTCGCGTTGGAGCCTCCTAAGCTCGTCGACCGCGAGGATGCGCGTGAGCTCGTTAGCGCGCTCGGTAAGGTCGCGGTGCTTACGGGCGCGGTTGACTTGTCGCTCAAGCGGACGCAGCTGCCGCGTAATCTCGCGGCTGATGTCGCGTGCTCGGGTGAGGTGCTCGTCCATCGAGCGAATCTTGCGAACCGCCCGCTCCTTGCGCCGCTTGTGCTTGGAAATGCCGGCGGCTTCCTCGATGAGGACGCGGCGCTCCTCGGGACGGCTCTGCAGGATGGAATCGAGCTTTCCCTGGCTGATGATCGAATGGGTGTCCTTGCCAAGGCCGGAATCATGCAGGATGTCCTGGATGTCCATGAGCCGGCACGGGCTTTGGTTGATGAGGTACTCGCTCTCACCCGAGCGGTACATGCGGCGCGTGATGGCAACCTCGTCGAAGTCGACGGGAAGCACGTGGTCGGCGTTGTCGAGCACAAGCGTAACCTCTGCCACGCCCACAGGCTGCCGCGCCGACGAGCCCGAGAAGATGACGTCTTCCATTGCCTGCCCGCGCAGCTGCTTGGCGCTTTGCTCGCCGAGAACCCACAGGATGGCATCGGAGATGTTGGACTTGCCCGAACCGTTAGGACCCACGATGACCGTGAGACCGGGCTCGAAGGTCATGTGCGCGCGGTCGGCAAACGATTTGAAGCCCTTGAGCGTGAGTGATTTGAGGTACATGCGCCCTTACCCGAGCCTTCCCGTGCGGTCGCCGTCGATATAGCCCAAGCGCACGAGCGCATCCTGCGCCGCAGCGGCCTCGGCCTCCTTCTTTGAGGGACCGCTACCTCTACCCTGCCGTACGCCATCGACCATCACGACCGCCGTGAAGGTGGGGGCATGAGCGGGCCCGCTCGTGTCCACGAGCTTGTACGCGGGGGGTTCCATGTGATCCCCCTGAACGCATTCTTGGAGATAGGACTTGGGGTTCGAGGGCCGCTCCGCTCGCTCGGTAGCAAGGTGCGGTTTGAGCGTGCTCATGATGAAGCGCTCGGCGGCATCGCGCCCGCCATCGAGGAACAGGGCGCCCACCAGAGACTCGTAGACGTTCTCAAGCGCCGAGTGCAGGCCTCGTGCACCGGTGCCGGTCTCGGAAGCACCGAATATGATGCATTCCTCGATACCGAGCTCGGACGCGACCTCGGAGAGCGTGGCACCCGCCACAAGCGACACCTTGAGACGCGTGAGCTTTCCCTCATCCATATCGGGATAGCTGGTAAAGAGCGCGAGCGCCACGATGGACCCGAGAATCGAGTCACCGAGGAACTCGAGGCGCTCATATGATGAGCCGACCGGCTCGCCCTCGACGGCCGAAGGATGCGTGAGGGCTGCACGCAGCAGCTTCTTGTCGTTGAACTCGTGCCCGCAGATCGCCTCTGCACGGGCGAGCCTATCTGATACCGGCACGCTGCCTATGCCTCCTGAGTTGCCTCGATGGCATCGATCGCATCGGCAACGGAGTTGATTGAGAGCAAGCGCTCCTCGTCCATCTCGATGTCGAACTCATCCTCGAAGGCGGTCACGAGCTGAAGACGGTCAAGCGAATCGGCATCGAGGTCATCAAAGGTCGTCTCCTCGGTGATCTCGTCCGCGTTGATGCCGAGCACGTCGCTCGCAATGTCTGCAACCTTCTCGAAGATCTCGCTGCGGTCCATGGTGGCTCCCTTCTGGTGCGTACAGTATTCCAAAGACGATTTCGATTGTACCCGCAACATGGCGCGTGCGCGCGCTCGGCGCGATAAGCGCGATGAATTGCCGGCACGAGCTATGGCCGTGCTGCCACCCTACTTGATGACGATGGAGTCGACGGCAGAGGTCACGCTCTCCACCAGGCCGGCGCGGATCGCTTCGGCAGTCGCAAGGGTGCCGTTCTTCACCGCCTCGACCGAAGTCGCCCCATGGCCGATCAGCACGACGCCCTTGAGGCCCAGAAGAATCGCGCCTCCCTTGGCATCACCCGAGAGCTTCGCTTTGATCTCGGCTAGGCTATCCTTGATGAGCAACGCGGCGATCTTGCCTTTGAGCGAACCCAAGAACGCGCCTTTGAGCTCAGAGAGGATGAACTTGGCGCAACCTTCGGTGGCCTTGAGCGCAACGTTGCCCGCGAAACCATCGGAAACAACGACATCGTAATCGCCGGAAACGAGGTCGCTTCCCTCGCAGTTGCCCGCGAAGCCATCGAGGCGCCCCTTCATGAGCTGGAAGCACTCCTTGGTGAAATGAGACCCCTTGGAATCCTCGGTGCCGTTGGAAAGCAGGCCGATGCGCGGGGACGCGATACCGCAGACCACCCGCGCGTAGGCAGCGCCCATCTGGGCGAAACGCAGCATATCGCCAGGCTCGACATCGGGATTGGCCCCCATGTCGCAGAACACCGTGAGCGCGCCCTTGCGGTTGGGCAGCGCGGTGGTGATACACGGCCTGATGGGATGCTGCTCGCCATCCTCCTCATATTTGAATGGCGTCACATAGGCGGTGGCGGCAGCCGTAACGGCACCGGTAGCACCCGCGGAGAAGAACCCCTCAGCCGTACCCTTCTTGATGGCGCGGCACGCCACGACGATCGATGACTTCCGCTTGCTCATGACGGCCTTGATGGGATCGTCTCCCATCTCGATCACATCGGGAGCAGCAAGCGGCTCCACGCGCTCGTGCTTCTCAGCGAACGGGACGACCAGCCCCTCGGGACCAACGGCGAGCACGATCAACTCGGGATCGGCCGCCAGAGCCGCCGCGATTCCATCGAGCACCACCTGCGGCTCTTCATCGCCGCCCATTACGTCTACAGCTACTCGGACCTCACTCATCGTGCAACTCCTTGCGATAGAGAAAAGGCCGACTTGGAAGCCGGCCTCATCGATCCTTGAAACGGCCATGCCGCTCCCGGGCTCCTGCGCAACCTGCTGAACAGGTGCACACACTGGGCTACTCGGTGACGATGACCTCACGATCCTTGTAGTAGCCGCAATTGGGGCACACGTGATGCGGAAGCTTCACAGCGCCGCAACGCGGGCAGGTGGAACGAGAGGGGGCATCGATCTTCATATTGGCCGAGCGACGGTTATGCGTGCGGATGCGGCCCTGCTTTTGCTTGGGTACTGGCATGATGACCTTCCTTATATCTGCATACAGCGTGATTACGCGCAAGCAGTGATGTTAGCATACCGCCGGCTCGTATGTACAGCAGTTATTTGCAGGAATGCGTTCGACCATAGAACGTGCAGGTTTTGTGCACATATCTGGCCAGCGCGATCCCTACTCGTCGAACTTCAAGTCCTTGAGCGCCGCGAAGGGGTTGGCATCTGACTTCGCACGCTCCTCCGCTGCACGGTCTGCGCAATCGCAGCTCTCGCGGTTGAGGTTGCAACCGCAAACCGGGCAGAGACCGGCGCAGTCAGGCTTGCAGAGCACCACGAAGGGCGTATCGAGCACGACGGCGTCCGAGATGGCCTCGGCAAGGTCGAGGGTCCGCTCGGGACCGATGACCTCGAATCCATCTTCGAACGCCTCGGGATCCTCCGGCTCATCGAAGAGGTAGTACTCCTCGATCTCGCTCGCGATATCGAGATGAGCCGGATCCAGGCACAGATCGCAAACTCCTAGCGCCTCTGCGCGGACGATCCCCGTTACGAGCACGCCATCGCCGGTATTGGTGAGCACGACGTCGTAGGAGACGCCATGGGGCAGCGCGAATTCCTTGTCGCCGACCGTATATGACGCAGCATCGACGGTGCCCGCAAGCGGATAGCTATCGCCGGGATTCTCGAGGTGGTCGGCGAGCGGGATGAGCACCGGGTCGAAGATCGCCATCTTACCAAGCACCGTTCTGCGTGTTGTTAGCGCCCTCGTTGAGCTGCTGGCGGCAGCGGGCAACGGTATTGGTGAGGCTCTTCAGGTTCTCCTCAAGATGCGAGAACACCTGCTCTGCATAGTCCTCTGCCGCGTATCGGGTCTCGCGCTCATACTGCTGGGCGCGATCGCGGATATCGTCTGCCTGCTGCTGCGCGAGGCGCACGATCTCCTGCTCGCCAGCGATGGTGAGAGCCTGCTGCTGGGCATCGGCGATGATGGAGTCGGCCTGAGCGTTTGCCGAGGCGAGCAGCTCGTCGCGCTCCTTCAAGATGCGACGGGACTTCTGCCACTCATCGGGATAGCTCATGCGAATCTCGTCGAGGATGTTGTAGAACACGTCAGCCTCGATGACTTTGAACTGCGCGTTCTTGCCGAACGGCGGCTTAGCCTCCTCGATGAGGGCTTCGAGCTCCTCGACCAGGCTCACGATGCGATCGCCCGGATAGTTCTCGCCCGGCATCCGTTCTCCTCTCGTCGGGTACATATCAATCTGTCATGGTACCACATGGTACCCGCGCAACTAGGCGAATCGAACCTTGAGGGCGCGCGCGACGTTTTGCGGCACGAATTCCGAAACATCTCCACCAAACGATGCTATCTGCCGTACCACCGAAGACGAGAGATAGCCGTACTGCGGCGAGCTCATGACGAAAATCGACTCGAGCTCGGCATCCAACCGATAGTTTAGGTCGGCTTGCTGGAGCTCGTACTCGAAGTCGGTCATCGCCCTGAGTCCCTTGACCACCGCTCCAGCGCCCACCTCTCGGGCGAAATCGACGAGCAGCCCCGTGAACGGGAGCACCTCGACCTGCGCGAGGTCCTCATAGGCGCCAAGCGCCTCGCGGGCGAGCTCGACGCGCTCCTCAAGGGAAAAGGTCGTGCCGACCCCGTTCTTTCCGAGGGACTCAGCGACTGCGACCGTCACCCGCGGGCAGATGCGGCTTGCACGGCGCACGACGTCGACGTGGCCAAAGGTGATTGGATCGAAGGTTCCGGGAACGAGCACATGATCGATCCTAGATGTCTTTGCCATCAGGCGGTTCCTTCCTGGTCAGGTGATGGTTGAGGCAAAAGCACATCGACGGTGGTACCGCCGTAGCGCTTCGATTTAGCACATGTAAAGCCAGCGGGGACAGGAGCCGGAAGCTCGGAAGATCGCTCGCTCAGAACGACGGCTCCCGGAGCGATAAGACCATGGGCGGCAAGCGCCTCGAGGAGCTGCTCGGCGGGACCTGGGCCAAGCGCATAAGGCGGATCGATGAGCACGACGTCGAAGGGGCCGCCCGGGACCTTGCCGCGCGCCGCTGCGGCAAGCACGTCCCCGCACACCACGGTCCAACTCCCCCGATCGGCATCAAGACTCTCAAGATTTCGCCTGATGAGCGTCGCAGCACGCCGATCGAGGTCGAACAACGTTGCATGGGCGGCCCCGCGCGAGAGCATCTCGATACCAAGAGCGCCCGATCCACCGAATGCATCGAGGACGAGAGCGCCTTCGATGCCCTCCTCGAGCGCTGAGTTCACGATCGAGGCACAGGCCTCCCGCACGCGATCGGTCGTAGGGCGGGTCACATCGCGGCCAGACGGCTCCGCGATTTTCCTACCGCGCCAAACACCGCCAACGATCCTCATCCTCCGCTCACCTCTCTGAACACATCGCCATAGCGCCGTATCACCTCGTAGCGAACAGGCATGGTCGCGACCGACTGTAAGGAGGGCGCATAGCGCAAGAGCTCCACGGCATCATCGTGCGCCGCCTCGATGAGGTCGCCATCCGCATCAAGGTCGACGAAGCGCAGCGCGACCCCGCCATGCTGCCTGAGACCCAGGATCTCGCCTTCATGCCTGAGACGCAGATCGAGCTCCGCCAGCGCGAAGCCATCACCGGTCTGCTCAAGCGCCTCCAAACGCTCCTGAGCAGTCGATCGCTTACCGCTCGCCTTCGCATGAGTCATGATATAGCACGTTCCCGCCCAGCGTCCGCGGCCCACGCGGCCGCGCAGCTGGTGCAGCGTCGCCAACCCGAACCGTTCCCCGTTCTCGATGACCATGACCGTGGCCTCCGGCACGTCCACGCCCACCTCCACGACGGTTGTCGATACCAGGATCTGGATCTCGCCGCTCCTAAAGCCCTCGATCACACGGTCCTTATCCGCGTTGGACATCCTACCGTGCAACGCTGCCACGCTCGCATCGGGAAACGCGCGCTTGAGCTTGGGGAGCTCGGAAGCGACGCTGTGCAAGCGCCCATGGGATTGCCCCTGCGCCCCATCATCGGCTTGGTCAAAGATGTCATCGAGCTCTTCGCCGTCGTCGGAGTCCTCTACAAGCGGGCATATGACGTAGGCGCGCATGCCTGCCGCAAGAGCCTCACGTATCGACCCGTAGGCGATATCCCTGTTGGCCTCCGTGAGCACGTGTGTGGTCACGCCCGCGCCGGCACTTGGACGGGTCCGGATGATGCTCGTCTCGAGGTCGCCGTAAACGGAGAGCGCAAGCGTACGTGGAATGGGAGTTGCCGTCATGACGAGCAAGTCCGCCCCGGGCCCCTTGGAGCGCAGGGTATTGCGCTGGCCGACGCCGAAACGATGCTGCTCGTCGATCACCACAAGCGAGAGGCGCTCGAAGATGACGTCCTCCGAGAGCACCGCATGCGTGCCGAAGAGCACCGTGAGACCGCCCGTACCCGCAGCCTCTACGATGCGCGACCGCTCGGCTGCGGGCGTCGCCCCCGTAAGGAGCGCCCAGCTGATACCGGCTGCGTCGAGAAAGGGTCCGCACTTCACCGCATATTGACCGGCGAGCACGCCCGTGGGCGCCATCACGCAAGCCTGGGTCCCCGTGTCGGCAACCGATGCAAGCGCCACGCATGCAACCGCGGTCTTGCCCGTACCAACATCACCCAGGAGCAGGCGATTCATGATGAGGCTCCCGTCGGCCATATCTGAGAGGATCTCGGATACGGCCGCTTCCTGCTCATCGGTCAAGGTGAAGGGCAGCGCTGAACGCAGGAGCTCGACGCGCTTTCCTGATTCATGCGCATAGCCCGTGATGCCAAGCAGATTGGCGTCGTTGCGAAGACGCAGGGCGAGCTGAAGGTAAAGCAGCTCGTCATAGGCGAGGCGTTCGCGCGCGCGATCGCGCTCCACGAAGTCGAACGGAAAATGGATGGAACGCAGCGCGGCCTGGGCGCTCATGAGCCCACGGCGGGCACGCAGCCGTGCCGGCAATGCATCGACGAGCCCTGCGATATTGTGAAGAGCAACCGAGACGATGCGCCTCATCCAGGCGACTGTAACGCCTTCGCCCACCGGATGTACCGGCACGATCGTCCCCGCTTGCGCGCGCTCGTCGAGCTTTTCGTAGTGGGGCGAGGACATCTGCTTGAATCCGTACGCGAACTCGACCTTACCGATCACGGCGAGCCGGTCGCCTGGAGCAAGCTCGCGGGCGATCCAAGGCTGCTTGAAGAAGGCAAGCTGCAACGCACCGGTTTCATCGACGAGGAATACCTCCACGACCGAGAGCCGCGGACGCGGGTGCTTCTCCCGCACGCGATCGACCGTCGCCACAATAGTGCACACCTCGCCCAACGGCGCCTCCTCGATGGTGCAGGCATGGCTGAAGTCAAGGTAGCGACGAGGAATGTGCGTGAGCAGATCGGCGACGGTGTTTATCCCCAGCCGGCGCAAAGCCTCCTCGCGCGCACCGGACACGTACTTGAGCCGTGCCACATCATCGTTAAGGCGCGAAGCGTGCAAAAGACTGCCCGCAACGCGGGGCACCGCGTAGCGGGCGGTCTCGATTCCCATGGACAGCGAGCCTACTCGATCGAGAAGATGACGGGATAGAGCGGCTGCTCGCCGCGGTGCGAATCGATCTCCAGGTCAGGCTGGGCATCCTCGATGGCAGCGATGAGGTCCTCGAAGTCCTCGTCAGAAAGGTCGGCGCCGGCGAGAATGGTGAGCGAATCGCCTTCCTCTTCCTGCTGCATGCGATCGATGCACTCAAGCGTGACCTGCTTCACATCGGAGCCAACGACCTCGATGGACCCGGAGACGATTCCCATGACGTCGCCCGCATGAATGGGTGAGCCATCAGCGGCCGAGGAATCGCGGACCGCGGTGGTGACCTCGCCGTCACGCACCTCGTCGATCGCCTCGGTCATCGCGGCGACAGCATCCTCGAGCGAAGAGTCGGGCAGGACGGCGAACAGCGCGCTAAACGCCTGCGGCACGGTCTTCGTGGGCACCACGGCAACCCGCTTGTCCTCGCATGCGCTCGCAGCGGCCTCGGCGGCCATACGAATGTTGCCATTGTCGGGCAGGATGATGACCGCCTCGGCATTGACCTGGTTCACAGCATCGAGGAGATCCGCCGTGGACGGGTTCATGGTCTGACCGCCCGACACGACCACATCGACGCCGAGCGACCGAAGGATCTCCGCCTCGCCGGAACCGGCAGCTACCGCGACGTAGCCCAAAGGTTTTGCAGGCGCAGCAGGCGCGTCGTCCTGATCCTCGTGGATCTTAGCGGTACGCTCAGCGCTCTCCATATCCATGTTATGGATGAACACCTCGTAGATCTGGCCTAGCTGCAGCATGTGCTCGAGCACCAGGTTGGGAGTGTTGGAGTGCACGTGGATCTTGTAATCGGGATAGGATCCCACGAGGAGCTCGCAATCACCCATGGAGGCGAGAAACGCGAGGCACTCATCCTCATCGAAGGGAGCATCTGCCTTGAAGAGGAACTCGTTGCAATAGCGGTACTCCGAGCCCTCCCAGTCATCGTTGGCCTCGATTTTGACCTGAGCGAGCGCATCCTCGCGGGCGGATTGGGCGTCGAAGGTGGCAGAGAAATCCTCAACCTTGACGGTGGAGCGGCCGAGCGCCGCGGCAACGAAGTTCTCGAGGAAGATGGCAAAGCCGAACGCACCAGAGTCGACGACGCCGTTCTCCTTAAGAACGGGGAGCAGATCGGGCGTGCGGGCAACGGACTCATAGGCTTCGACCACGATGGCGTCGAGGGTCTCCTCGACCGAATCACGCGCTTTCTCGCAAGCATCGGCTCGCGTGGAGATGTCGCGCAGCACGGTGAGGATCGTTCCCTCGACCGGCTTGCGAACAGCCTTGAAGGCCACCTTCACCGAGCGGCGAAGAGCCGCAGCGATGTCCGCGGACGAAACGGGATCGGTCGCCCCGATGAGGCCCTCAGCGACACCGCGGAGGATCTGCGAGGTGATGACGCCTGAGTTGCCGCGAGCGCCCATGAGGGAACCATGCGTGATCGCGGCGGCAATCGCCTCCATGTCGGCGTCCGCCGGCAGCGAAGCGAGCTCTTTCACGACCGAAGCGAGCGTGAGAGACATGTTGGTGCCGGTGTCGCCGTCGGGCACGGGAAAGACGTTCAGCTTGTTGATGTCCTCCGACTTGTCAGACACCGCGGCGGCAGCAATGGGAAAGCAGGTTCGGATGGTCTTCGCAATCATCAGCGTATATCTCCGTCTATCAATCGTGGTGAGGTCGCGCGAACGCTAGGCGCGATTCTTTAGGGCGTCAACATGGATGATGACCTTAAGCCGAGCAGGGTCGATCTGCGCGATCTCCTGAAGCGTGAACGCGACCGCGCTCGAGAGGTTCTCGCAAACCGACTTCATGTTGACACCGCTCTCCAGCACCACATGGAGATCGACGAGAAGGCCGTCCTCGGTGGAGGAAACGAGCACGCCCTTGCGCAGGCGCTGGCCGGGGAGCAGGCGAACGCTCTCCGCGCCCTGCAGCTGCTCGGACATTCCCACCACGCCGTAGCAGGACATAGCGGCATAACCGGCGATATCGGCGATGACGTCGTTGGAGACGCTCAGGCTTCCGGGTACAGTCTCTGGCACAGCAAGCTCCTTATCTGATGCATGATGAGCACCGGTGCTTCGGGAGTAATCTTAAGTATCTTACTACGTCCGCAACTCCTGTGCAGGCGAAATCAACTCAACACAGCTCGAGCAGGATTGCAGGGAACCCCTGGGGCAAAACGGGGCGGCATCCTCTGGAAATGAAATGGTTGCGCTTCTGGCGTGGTAAGGTACATACGTCAGGATGAACGCCAGCGCGACATACCGATCGGGGTGGAATCGCCGCGACGGCCACAGGGATCCCTCGACACCAGAACTATCTGCTGCACCTGTATGAGGAGGTTCCATGCCCCTCCCTCGCTTAGCCTGCTTCGCCGGGCGCTCGGTCCGCTCTCTTGAGCACGCACTCAACATGAACGCCGGGAACTTCCCAGGCGAGGTCGCCAAACGAATCGACGCAGATGTGCTCGCCTTCGAAGCGAGCAAGGTCACCGAGGCGTCGGTGGTGTCCACGGGAACCAACGGCAAGACCACGACCAACAACCTCATCGCCTCCTGCATGGAGCGTGCAGGCCACGATGTCTTCTGCAACCGCGCGGGCTCCAACCTCGAGGCGGGCATCATCACGGCGCTGCTCGACTCACGCACCGCGCCCTTCGCGCTGCTCGAGTGCGACGAGATGTACACGCGCTTCGTCACGCCCAAGCTCAAGCCGAAGATCTTCAACCTCATCAACCTCTTCGAGGGCGACCAGATCTACCGCTTTGGGACCATGGACCGCATCTACGACGCCATCGCGCAGGCGCTCAACGACCTGCCCGCTGCGTCGCTGATCGTGGTCAACGGCGACGATCCCAACTGCCAGGCCGTGCTCGAGCGCGTGACGGCCCCGCATCCCGTCATCTCGTTCGGTATCAAGGACGCCGCGCCCGATGACGGCGCCGACGCGTTCGAGGGGGCGCGATGCCCTGTCTGCGGTGCCGAACTGGATGAGGACGACTACCACCTGCGCCACTACAGCCAGCTCGGCCGCTGGTCGTGCCCCTCCTGCAAGTCCGCCGCGCCCGCGCTCGACGTGATCGCCTCGAACATCCGAGAGGTTCCCGGGGGCTTCCTGATCGACATCGCCGGCTCCACCGAGCAGCTGGGCGGCCGCGACTTCGCCGTGAGCGACGTCCTCGTGCCCTGCACCGGGCTCTACATGGTGTACAACCTGCTAGCAGTGCGCATCGCAACGGCGCTCCTCGGCTGCCCCGCCAAGGTGTTCCGCGACGTGGTGGCGACCTTCGACCCCAAGAACGGCCGTCTGCAAGAATATGCGGTCGGCGGGCGCGCCATCATGACGAACATGGCCAAGAATCCCGTGGGCTTCAACCAGAACATCCATATGGCCCTCAAGTACCCCGAGCCTTACGCCGTCGCGTTCCTCATGGATGACATGGTCGAGTGCAACGGCGACTACAGCTGGGTCGATGGCATCGAGTTCTCGATGCTGCACCCTGCCGTGGAAGCCGGCGTGCCCGTCTTCTATGGAGGCGAGATCGCCGATCCGCTCGACCGCGCGCTTTCCGCAGCGCAGATCACAGCCGAACGAGCCGACACCGTGGCGGACGTGCTTGCCAAGCTCGCTGACGGCGGCAGCCGCAAGCTCTTCGTGATCGCCAACTACCATGCCCTCGAGCGCGTCTGCGCCGAGCTCGACCGTCTGCAGGCAACCACGAAGCAGTCATAGCGGAAGCATTTCTACCCATGCCCGTAACGGAGCAGGCCCGGTTCCGAGCAGTTCGGAACCGGGCCTGTTTGCATATATGTGCTCTGGAGGGATAGGCTACTCCTCTTCCCCACCCTCTGCGAACTGCGAGTTATAGAGCTCGGCATAGAAGCCGCCGAGTGCGAGCAGCTCATTGTGCGTGCCCTTCTCAACGATATCGCCGTCGCGCAGCACCAGGATCACGTCCGCGTTCCTGATGGTGCTCAACCGATGCGCGATCACGAAGCTCGTGCGACCTTGCATGAGCGCGTCCATCGCGCGCTGGATGCGCTCCTCGGTACGCGTGTCCACATTGGAGGTCGCCTCGTCCAGGATGAGGATGGGACGGTCAGCGATGAACGCGCGAGCGATGGTGAGGAGCTGGCGCTGACCCTGGCTCACGTTCGAGGCGTCCTCGTTGAGCTCGAAGTCGTATCCGCCGGGTAGCGTGCGGATGAAGTGGTCGGCGAGTGCCGCGCGAGCAGCAGCCTCCACCTCCTCGTCCGTCGCATCGGCGCGACCGTAGCGGATATTCTCACGGACCGACCCCTTGAAGAGCCATGTGTCCTGCAGCACCATAGCGAAGTTCTCGCGCAGGTCGCCACGGGCGTAATCGCGCAGGCCCACGCCGTCCACGCGAATGGAGCCAGCGTTCACGTCATAGAAGCGCATGAGAAGCTTCATGAGCGTGGTCTTGCCCGCGCCCGTGGGGCCAACGATGGCCACGGTCTGGCCCGGCTCCACGTTGCACGAGAAGTCATGGATGATGGTCTTGTTGGGAACGTAGCCGAACTTCACGTGGTCGAAGGTTACCTCCCCCCGGCAACGCGGCAGCTCGGGTGTCTGGGCATCGGCCGTCTCCTCATCCTCCGCAAGGAACTCGAAGACGCGCTCCGCTGCAGCCGAGAGCTGCTGAAGCATGTTGGACACCTGCGACAGCTGCGTGATGGGCTGCGTGAAGTTGCGTACATACTGCATGAACGCCTGGATGTCACCGATGGTCACGGCGCCGCCCACGGCAAGGAACGAGCCCACGCATACCACGGCAACGTAAGCGAGATTCGCCACGAAGTTCATGAGCGGCTGTATGATGCCCGAGAGGAACTGGGCACGCCAGCCCGAGGTGTACAGGCGGTCGTTCTCCACGTCGAAGTCGGCCACGGCGCGCTGCTCGCGATTGAACACCTTGATGACGTTCTGGCCCGAGAAGCTCTCCTCGATGATGCCGTCCACACGGCCCAAGATGACCTGCTGCTGCCGGAAGTAGCGCTGCGAGGAGCGCACCACGATGAGCACGAGCAGAAGCGACAGCGGAATGGTGAGGAACGTGATGCCCGCAAGCGTCACCGAGACGCTCACCATCATCGCCGCCACGCCGATGATCTGCGTTACCGAGGTGATGAGCTGGGTCACGCTCTGGTTGAGCGACTGACCGAGCGTGTCCACGTCATTCGTTACGCGGGAGAGCACGTCTCCAACCGCGTTTGACTCAAAGTAGCTGAGCGGCATGCGGTCAATCTTCTCGATGATCTCTCTGCGCATGCGATAGCACACGCGTTGGGTGATACCCGTCATGAGCCAGCCCTGCAGCAAGTTGAAGCACGAAGATGCCACGTACAGGCAGAGCAGGCCGATGAGGATCATGCCGATCTTCTGGAAATCGATGGAGCCGGTGCCGGCAACCTTGGCCATGAGGCCGCTGAAGAGCTCAGTTGTTGCCTGACCGAGCACGCGCGGACCCACCACGTTGAAGAGCACTGACACGATGGCGCAGATAAGCGCCACGATGAGGGCGATGCGTTCATGCGAGATATATATGATGAGCTTCCTGATCGTGCCCTTGAAATCCTTAGCCCTCTCGGACGCGGGACGGTTTCCTCCTGGACGCGGCATCAGCGCTCACCTCCTTCCAACACGGCAACCTCTTGCGGGGAGGACGCGGCATCGAGGCCGAGCTCCTCGGGTGAGAGCTGGCTCTTGGCGATCTCGAGATACTCGGGGCAGGTGCGCAGGAGCTCTTCATGCGTGCCGCGGCCAACGATGCGCCCGTCATCGAGCACGAGAATCTCCTCGGCATGCATGATGGTCGCGATGCGCTGGGCAACGATGATCACCGCGGCATCGGACGCCCGCTCAGCGAGCTCGGCGCGCAGCGTCGCGTCGGTCTTGTAATCGAGCGCGCTGAAGCTGTCGTCGAAAACGAGCACTTTGGGACAGATCGCAAGTGCGCGCGCGATGGAGAGGCGCTGGTTCTGGCCGCCGGAAACGTTGGAGCCGCCCTGGCTGATAGGGCTCTGGTACCCGTCCGGCTTGCCATCGATGAACTCGGTGGCCTGCGCGATGCCCGCCGCCTCGACCATGTCGGCATCCGACATGGAGGGGTCGCCGTACTTGATGTTGCTCTCGATGGTGCCGCTGAAGAGCATGCGCTTCTGGGGAACGTAGCCGATGAAGCGCCGAAGCTCCTCGAGCGGGATGCTGCGGATATCCACACCGTCCACCGTGATGGATCCCTCGGTGACGTCGTAGAGACGTGGCAGCAGCTGCACGAGCGACGACTTTCCGCAGCCCGTGGAACCGATGATCGCGGTCGTCTTGCCCGGCTCCGCCGTGAAGCTTATGTGCTCGAGCGTAGGCACGTCAGCATCGGGATAGGTGAAGGTCACGTCGTTGTAGCGCACGACGCCCTTCCAGCCCTCGGCGCACTCGCGCGTGACAGCATGCTCGGGATCGGGATCCTCGATGCTCGAATGGGTCGCGAGCACCTCCTGCACGCGCTCAGCGGCGACGTCGGCGCGCGGCAGCATGACCGAGATCATGGTGATGATCATGAAGCTCATGATGACCTGCATCACGTAATTGATATATGCCATGAGGTCGCCCACCATGATGGTGCCGGCATCCACGCCCTGGGCACCGAACCACACGATGCCCACGGTCGTGACGTTCATGATTACCATCATCATCGGCATGAGGAAGGTCATGCATCGGTTGGTGAAAATGTACGTGCTCGTGAGCTCGCGGTTCGCCTCGTCGTAGCGCTGCTCCTCGTACTTCGTGCGGCCGAAGGCGCGGATGGGCATGATGCCCGTGATGATCTCGCGTGCGACGAGGTTGTTCTTGTCAACGAGCTTTTGCATGATACGGAATTTCGGCATGGTAAGGCCGAAGAGCACGCCGATGGCCACGGCGATGAGCACGATAGCCAGGATGAGGATCCACTCGAGCCCCGTTGAGTTCGTGATCACGCGGAAGATGGCGCCGACACCCATGCACGGCGCGAAGAGCACGATGCGCAGGCACATCACAAGCACCATCTGAATCTGCTGGATGTCATTCGTGCCGCGCGTGATGAGCGAGGCGGCGGAGAACCTGTTCATCTCGGCAGGAGAGAACTCAAGCACGCGCTGGTACAGATCATGACGCAGGTCGCGAGCGATCGCCGCCGAGGTCT
This sequence comes from Enorma phocaeensis, assembly GCF_900186505.1. GTDB lineage: Bacteria > Actinomycetota > Coriobacteriia > Coriobacteriales > Coriobacteriaceae > Enorma > Enorma phocaeensis. Next base: position 337,795 of record NZ_LT891969.1, on the reverse strand, counting down.
TCGAAGCGTTGAATGCGGCGAGGAGAGCGCAGAGCGCTGTGAGGAGCGCATACGCGAGCATGGTGCCGCCCGTGCGCAGCAGATAATCGGTCTGCACCTGGTTGAGGTCCACGCCGGCAGTCTGGTACGCATCCTGAACGAAGGCGACGGCGCGGCTCTCCACGATGGAGTCACCGGTATCACCTAGCGATTCAATCGCCTGACGGCGCATCTCGTAGAGGCTGCCGGGACCAATCTCGACGCTGCGCCCGTCCGCCGCAGCGGCGGCCTCGCTCAGGGCGATGAGCTCGTTGAGATCAACGGAATCTCCCAGTTGCTCCTCGAGCGCCGCGATTGTTTCGGCGTCCTCGCCTACGGCCCACTCATCGATTGGAATGCCCTGGTTGATCTGGTAGACCATCATCTCGGCTTCACCGATGAATGCCTCGAGTGCCGCACGGTCCTCTTCTGATCCCGCGAACGTGCGAACCGCATCACCCGAACCGGCGCTGTACACGGCCTCAACCTGCGCGGCCTCATCATCAGAAAGGAAGAGCTCGACCTGTTCCAGGTCGCTCGCACGAATCTCGTTGGGCACGGACGAATCGATACCGCCCTGGCTGATGCCCACATCCACGATGTCGCTCATGAGTCCAGGCAGCGTCAGCTCGCAGTTAGCCTGGATGCACAGGAGGACAAGGGCGAGCACCAGATTCAGAATATGCCCTTTTAGGAACTTGAAGATCTTCAATGGTCTCCCTTCCCGCCTCGCGCGAAGCGCAGCCCCCACTGCATCGGAACCGATGGGTCGTACCAACGTTGATGCGGCGTGAAGCGCGCTTCACTTCGAGTGGTACGCCCCTCGCTTCCCTATCTACCTATATATGTATTGCGACGCATGCACAGCATAGGGATGGCGCGGTCGCAACGGATGCGAATATACCCGCTTGGCTGATGCAATGCGGCCGACTCGAAAACTGACGGATCGCCTCACAGCATCTCCATTACTTCGGTACCGCACTATTTTTAGCTATACCAGCCTGCGCGTGAAGGCGATATTGAACGGATCCATCTCGATAAGTGCGCCGGCGTGATAGAATGCCTGAGCACGTGCCGGTGATGTGCGCCTACTCCCACGAGCGCATCACGCATCTTCAGGAGGAACTCCCTATTTCTTCGTGAAGATTGCACGTATTGCTTGCATTCTATGCTATAGTTCCTATCTGTTTGATTAAGCGGTAACCAATGACCGCCCAAGGAGGGTTTTGAAATGTCCAAAGTTTGCGAAGTCTGCGGTAAGCACCCCGTTGCTGGTCGCTCCATTAGCCACTCGCACCGCGTGACCAACCGTAAGTTCCGTCCCAACATTCAGCGCGTGTACTGCGTCGTGGACGGCCAGCGCAAGAAGATGAACGTGTGCACCAACTGCCTTAAGTCCGGTAAGGTGGCCCGTTCGTAGCGCTCCCTCTCCTTGGGATCATCCTTGTATGTAAAGACGCATCCGATAGGGTGCGTCTTTTTTTTCACCGTCTCACAAGCGGCATACCAAGAGCTAGCCGGATGCCCGGCTCGCAGAATACCCTCACAGAACATCCGCTCCATTCGTCTCGAATGCCACCGCCGGCAAGTACGCCCACTTGAGGGCTTGGTATAGAGACGCCCGCTTTCGCGCTCTTAGGATTCTGAATTACTGAATATGGCTCTACAGGCAGATCTCGAAGTCCAACCGCTATGTCGAGATGCTGGGAAAGAGCCAGAATTGGTCTCCAGAAGCAAGAAAACAGCTCTCTAGCGGCATCTCGAAGGTCCAGCAAGTCACCGGAGCACGTTGAGAAGCTTCTATCTAGACACATTGTTGAGAATCGCGGCAAAACGTCCAGATAAAGTGACGCATTTGCGCGCCCGCCAACCAGATCGCGAAGGATCTTCTTCTAGATCTATTCCACCAGATTCATCGTGCGTTCCCTCATACGCTTATCCGATGGCAACCGTAGTTGAAGGAAGATGGATGCACTTTACAATCGCGCTCTTCGATAGGCAACGAACATGAATGCATACCGGCTTCTAACTCGGTCTTTACAATTGAAACGCTAAAAATAATTGAAGCGTTTTAATATGCCATTCGTCGGAATTATTCCGTTCGCCGAGAAATATCTTGCTAAACTTTAGGCTGTAGGGTAAGTCACCAGTCGCAAGGAGAGACACATGGTGAAAAAGCCAACGGTTACGGCAGCCCCTGAGGTCGTCGACTCGGTCGAGGCTTTCGAGGCCAAGCTCGCGCAGGTGCGCGAGGCCCAGAAGGTCTTTGCAACCTACACGCAAGAGCAGGTTGACGAGATCTTCTACCAGGCGGCCATGGCCGCCAACAAGGCGCGCATCCCGCTCGCCAAGCTCGCGGTCGAGGAGACCGGCCGCGGTGTGCTCGAGGACAAGGTCATCAAGAACCACTATGCCGCCGAGTACATCTACAACGCCTACAAGAACACCAAGACCTGCGGCGTCATCGAGCACGACGAGGCCTACGGCATCACCAAGGTGGCCGAGCCCATCGGTATCGTCGGCGCGGTAATCCCCACCACCAACCCCACCTCCACCGCGATCTTCAAGTGCCTTATCTGCCTGAAGACCCGCAATGCCATCATCATCTCCCCGCACCCGGCGGCTGCCCAGTGCACCATCGCTGCCGCCAAGCTCGTGCTTGAGGCCGCTGTCAAGGCCGGTGCCCCCGAGGGCATCATCGGCTGGATCGACAAGCCGACGCTCGAGCTCACCAACAAGCTCATGAGCGAGGTTGACATCATCCTCGCCACCGGTGGCCCCGGCATGGTCAAGTCCGCCTACTCCTCGGGCAAGCCCGCCCTCGGCGTCGGCGCCGGCAACACCCCCGTCGTGATCGACGAGACCGCCGACATCCTGAACGCCGTCAATTCCATCATCCACTCCAAGACCTTCGACAACGGCATGATCTGCGCGTCCGAGCAGTCCGTGACCGCGCTCGATTCCGTCTACGACCAGGTGAAGGCCGAATTCCAGCGTCGTGGCTGCTACTTCGTGAAGAAGGGCAAGGAGCTCGAGGCCCTGCGCGAGGCCATGTTCAAGAACGGCGCCCTCGACCACCGCATCCCCGGCATGCCCGCAGCCAAGATCGCCGAGCTCGCCGGCATCGAGGTTCCCGCCAAGACCAAGATCCTCATCGCCGAGGTCACCTCGACCGATCCGGCGAAGGAGGAGTTCAGCCACGAGAAGCTCTCCCCCGTTCTCGCCATGTACCATGCGAAGAACTTCCAGGAGGCCGTGGACAAGGCCGAGCACCTCGTGCTCGCCGGCGGCCCGGGCCATACCGCCTCGCTCTACGTGCACCCCGCCGAGAAGGAGAAGATCGCGCTCTTCCAGGAGACCATGAAGGCCTGCCGTATCGTGATCAACACGCCTTCCAGCCAGGGCGGCATCGGTGACCTGTACAACTTCGCCATGAAGCCGTCCCTCACGCTGGGCTGCGGCTCCTGGGGCGGCAACTCCGTGTCCGAGAACGTAGGGGTGAAGCACTTGCTGAACATCAAGTCCGTGGCGGAGCGCCGCGAGAACATGCTCTGGTTCCGCGCTCCCGAGAAGGTCTACTTCAAGAAGGGCAGCACGCCCGTCGCGCTCGACGAGCTCGGCCGCGTCATGGGCAAGAAGCGCGCCTTCATCGTCACCGACCAGTTCCTGTACAAGAACGGCAACTGCAAGGCCATCGAGGCCAAGCTCGACGAGATGGGTGTCGCGCACGACGCGTTCTACGACATCCAGCCCGACCCGCGTCTGCAGGACGCCGAGCGCGGCGTTGAGCGCATGCGCCTGTTCGAGCCCGACCTGATCATCGCCGTGGGCGGCGGCTCCGCGATGGACGCCGGCAAGATCATGTGGCTTATGTACGAGCACCCGGAGGCGAACTTCGAGGATATGGCCATGGACTTCATGGACATCCGCAAGCGCGTCTACACCTTCCCCGAGATGGGCAAGAAGGCCTACTTCGTGGCCGTGCCGACCTCCTCTGGTACCGGCTCCGAGGTGACCCCGTTCGCCATCATCACCGATGCCAACACCGGCATCAAGTGGCCGATCACCGACTACGCGCTCATGCCGAACATGGCCATCGTCGATGCTGACAACGCCATGACCGCCCCTAAGGGCCTCACCTGCGCCTCGGGCATCGACGTCATGACCCACGCCATCGAGTCCTATGTCTCCATCATGTCCTCCGACTACACCAAGGGCCTCTCCATGCGCGCTGCCAAGCTCGTGTTCGAGAACCTGCCCGCGGCCTACGAGAAGGGTGCTGCCGACCCGCACGCTCGCGAGGAGATGCACAACGCCTCTTGCCTCGCCGGCATGGCCTTCGCGAACGCCTTCCTCGGCGTGAACCACTCCATGGCCCACAAGCTCGGTGCCTTCCATCACCTGCCCCACGGCCTGGCCAACGCCGTCATCCTCACTCGCGTGATGCGCTACAACGCCGCCGAGAAGCCGGTCAAGATGGGCACCTTCTCGCAGTATCAGTATCCGCACGCGCTCGCCGACTACGCCGACCTCGGCCGTTACTGCGGCTGCACCGGCAAGGACGACCGCGAGGTGTTCGAGAACTTCATCCAGAAGCTTGAGGAGCTCATGGACACCATCGGCATCAAGAAGACCATCGCCGAGTACGGCGTGGACGAGCAGTACTTCCTCGACACCCTCGACGAGATGAGCGAGCAGGCCTTCAACGACCAGTGCACCGGCGCCAACCCGCGCTACCCGCTCATCAGCGAGATCAAGGAGCTCTACCTCGACGCCTACTACGGCCGCGAGCCCCAGTCCTACGAGGTGTAAGGCCCTTATCGCGCCGGGGCTTGCGCCGAGCTCGCCCCGGCTCCTTTGGACCTAAGCGAATCTCAACCCTTGAGAGAAAGGACGTTGAACGATGATTCTTCCCGATTCCAAGACCGAGCTCGCCCGTCGCGGCAACAAGGTCGTCTACGACTTGGGCGATAAGATCGCGAAGGTGTTCAACGAGACCAAGCCGGTATCCGACGTCTTCAACGAGGCCCTCAACCTCGCCCGCATCAACGAGTGCGGCATCCCCAGCCCCAAGGCCATCGAGGTAACCCAGATCGAAGGCGACGAAAACGGTTGGGCGCTCATCACGAGCAAGATCCCCGGCGTCACCCTCGCCGAGAAGATCGAGGCCGAGCCCCAGCGCTTCGGTGAGTACCTTGAGCAGTTCGTCGACCTCCAGATCGAGATCCACGGCTACAGCTCTCCCCTGCTCAATCGTCAGGATGCCAAGTATTCGCGTATGATCAACTCCCTTGAGCAGATCAACGCGACCACTCGCTACAACCTTCTCGAGCGTCTTGACGGCCTCAAGAAGGGCCAGAGCGTGTGCCATGGCGACTTCAACCCCACGAACGTCATCGTGGGCGAGAACGGCGAGCTCGCCGTCTGCGACTGGGCGCACGCCACCCAGGGCGCCCCTGCAGCCGACGTTGCGATGACCTACCTGCTCTTCGCCCTCAACAGCAAGGAGCAGGCCGAGGCTTACCTGGAGACCTACTGCAACCGCGCCGACATGCCGATGCAGATCGTCCACCAGTGGATGCCCGTCATCGCCGCCTCAGAGCTTGCCCGCAAGCGCAAGGTCGATGAGGAGTTCCTGCTGAGCTGGGTCGATGTCTTCGATTACCAGTAAGGGATAGCCCGCGCAGGAAATGAACCGCGTCGAAGCCCCGGCTTGATCGCCCGGATGCTGTCGAGCTATGCGATGTATAGCGCAGCCGGGCTCATGCCGGGGCTTTCCTTATGCAGAGATGCACCAAGAGCGCATCAAGAGAACAGCCAGCAGGCAATGGTCCCCTTGTGGCAGGTGATGCGAGCGTCAGGCATCTCGATGACGTTCGAGATTCCCAGATCGTCGAGAAGGGGGACCGTGCGATGATCGAGCTCCCAGCGCATCCCCGTCTCTGAGACCTCCGCCTCAGGCGAGAGCGGGACGAACGAGAACCGACAGCCCTGCGCGTCGTGGATGGGAAAGACGCCACCGGCTCGCAGGACGCCCCCCGAAAACGCATCCTCCGCAAAAACGACCTTACCACCCCATGCGGCGAAGCGACCGATGACGGCTAGAGCATGGTCAGGGTTCCCTCCGGAAAAACAGGTTGCGACAACCGTCGCCCCCGCCCATCGGCGACCAACCTCCGAGAGAGCAAGGCCCAGATCGGTATCATCCTTATGGGGGTTGTAGCGCACGACATCGAAATCCTCCTCTCCCCGCTCAGCGCGCTCGACGACAAGCGCACCCTCAGGGCTCACGGAATCGACGTCACCGCAGAACAGATCGCAGCGAAGCCCGGCGCTCAGAACGGAATCGAGGCCGCGATCGATAGCGACCACCGCTGTGCACCCGTTCGCAGCGCGAGCGACCGTTTCGGCAGAGGCGCGCTCGGGCGAACCTCCCACAAGCAGCACCCTCATGCCCCGCTCATGCTCGAAGACACCTTGCGCAAAGGAACCCATCAGCGCATCGCATCCAAGAGGCGCTCAGGCGAGAGCTCGACGTACTCGTCGATGAACACGTCCGCCAGCTCGCGGACGCGCTCGCGCCGATGCCTTCCGTGCGGGTCGAAAATACCCACGGTACGGTAGCCCGCCTTACCCGCGCTCTCAAGCCCAAACGGCGCGTCCTCGAACACCCACACCTCATCGCGCCGCGGAACAGGAATGCCCGCTCGCTCGGAAGCGCGCCTGAGAGCTAAATCGTAGACGTCTGGATATTCCTTCGACCTACCAGCTTCCTCCGTGGTGGTGACGGTGAGGAAGAACTCCTCGAGCCCATGGGAGGAAAGGCCTCCCTCCACCAGATCAGCCGGGGTGGAAGTGGCAACTCCCATCAGAACGCCCAGATTGCGCGCCGCCCCGAGAAACGCACGGACCCCCTCTCGCGGAGCAACCAGATTGCGATACCCCTCCGCGATCATCTCATGAAACACTCGATACAGCGCCTGGCCGGATTCTTCGACACCCCATTTGCGATGGTACGCATCGCACTCTTTCTCTAGAGAGAGATGTTCGAACTCGGCGAAATCCCTTTCGGTCGTTGATATACCGTAACGTGCAAGAAGTCGCTGCTGCCCGGTGAGCCACATCGCCATCGAATCGAGAATGGTCCCGTCGCAATCGAAGAGGAACACTGCCGGACTATCCATGTAACTACCTTTCACGAGGTGGGGAGCATCGTTTTGGATGGTACCAGAACCTACCCCGTTTAACCGGAACGCTCAAACCTTACAGTGGTTTAAGGCAGGCACGAGCATCAACATGGTATGCTATTCATCGTCTAGGTTCCATCGGCGGGTACGCTTGTGGAACGCGACCGAACGTTCGAACCCAAGCGCAAGCGGGATCCCAGACAGCCTTATCGGATGGTGGCACAACGCCGCCCGAACGATTGGAAGCGTCCATGAGCACCCGTAAAGCCACAGCAGCGCAGCGCGCGACGGAGGCGGGCACCTCACCCGCTCTGGAACCTCGCCTGATCATCACGCAAGACGATCTCAATCTGTTCGCTGGCGGGATGTGGCAACGCAGCTGGGAGAAGCTCGGCGCGCACCCGGATGTTCAGGACGAAGTCGAAGGCTGGCATTTCGCCGTATGGGCACCGGAAGTCAAAAGCGTTCATGTCGTAGGCGATTTCAACGGCTGGGACACGTGGGCGAATCCGCTCGAGCATCTCGGCGGCGGCGTCTGGCAGGGTTTCGTTGCCGGCCTTACTGAAGGCGACCTCTACAAATATGTTATCGAATGCACGGATGGAAGACTCATCTATAAGGCGGATCCGTACGGATTCTATGCCGAGCAAGCACCTGGCACCGCATCGCGCCTCATGGACCTTTCCGGATATTCTTGGGGCGATGCGGCGTTCCTCGAGGAGCGTCGCGCACACGACCACATGGCACGCCCGCTGAATATCTACGAAGTCCATCTTGGTAGCTGGAAGCGCCACGGCGATGAACCGCAAGGCGAACCGCGCGAAGACGGCACCTACCCCGGCCCCGGCGACCCCTTCCCCGCCCAGCGCGGCACGTTCTACACCTATGACGACCTCTCGATCGAGCTCGTCGAATACGTCCGCGACATGGGCTATACCCATATCGAGGTCATGCCTGTGATGGAGCACCCCTTCGATGGTTCCTGGGGTTACCAGGGAACCGGCTATTACGCCGCAACGTCGCGCTATGGAGAGCCCAAGCAGTTCATGCACTTCATCGATGCATGCCATCAGGCAGGCATCGGCGTCATCCTCGACTGGGTGCCCGGCGGCTTCTGCGCCAACGACGAGGGCCTTGCGACCTTCAACGGCGAGATGCTCTATGAGCGCGAGATCCACCCCAACTGGGGCACGCATAAGTTCGATTTCGGCCGTGGCGAGGTGCGCAGCTTCCTGGTCTCCAACGCCCTATTCTGGATCGAGCTCTTCCATGCAGACGGCTTGCGCATGGATGGCGTATCCAGCATGTTGTATCTGAACTTCGGCGTCGACGACCCCGGTAAGAAGAAGTTCAACAAGTACGGCACCGAGGAGGATCTCGATGCCTCGGCATTCATCCGGCAGGTCAACGCCGCGGTGGGTCGCCTGTTCCCCGACGTCATGATGATCGCCGAGGAATCGACCGCTTGGCCGCTTGTAACCTATCCGCCCGAAGAGGGCGGCCTGGGCTTCCACTACAAGTGGGATATGGGCTGGATGAACGACACCCTGCACTATATGCAGACGGACTTCCCGTGGCGACCAGGCAACCACAGGCTCCTCACCTTCTCGCTCATGTACGCCTTCAACGAGAACTTCGTGCTCCCGCTTTCGCACGACGAGGTCGTGAACGGGAAGTGTTCGCTCATGGGCCGCATGCCCGGTGACTGGTGGCGCCAGTTCGCCGGCCTGCGCACGCTCGCGTTCTACCAGATGGCGCACCCCGGCGCACAGCTCACGTTCATGGGCGACGAGATCGCGCAATTCATCGAGTGGCGGTATTACGAGTCGATCCAATGGTTCCTCACGGAGCAGTTCGAGACCCACGCACGCCATCAAGCCTTCATCAAGGCCCTCAATCATCTCTACACCGCCGAGCCCGCCTTCTGGCAGCGCTCCTACACCGAGGATGGCTTCGCATGGATCGATGCGGACAACGCCAAGCAATCCATCATCTCGTTCGTCCGCCGCGGCGAGGACCCCGCAGACGACCTCGTGGTCATCATCAACTTCGACCCGGCATCCTATGCCGAGTTCCACCTAGGCGTTCCACGCGAGGGCGACTGGGAGGTCGTGTTCAACTCAGATGATCCGGAATACGGCGGCAGCGGCTACACGGATAATGCCGTCTACATGAGCGTTCCGTACCCGTGGAACGGCTGCGAGAACTCCCTTACCATTGCGCTGCCCGGGCTTGCCGGCGTCGTCCTCAAACGCCAGGGACCGAGCTCCTATGTGCCGCCCAAGCCCAAGCGCCGTACCGGCGTGCGTAAAGCCGCCCCCATCACGGACCCTGCCGCCGCACCTGCCAAGAAGCCCGCTGCGAAGAGCTCGAACGCTAAGAAGACGGTAGCCAAGGCTCCCGCGAAAAGGACTTCGACAGCAAAGGGCGCATCTTCCACCAAGGCGGGGGCGACTAAGGCCAAGGCGACATCCGCCAAGGCGAGCGCATCAAAAGCCAAAGCGACAACAACCGCCAAAGCATCGGCAAAGAAGACCGACGCGGCCAAGTCCAGCACAAGGAGAACAGCATCCAAGACTACCGCGACGGACGAGGCGTAAACCCCCTCGTCCTCGTGTAGATAGGCCATGTACCCAACCGGAAAGGCACCAATGAATAGGATTTTCGACAACAAAGAGGAATTCATCGAGCTGTACCGGTCTTCGGTCACCTCGATCTCGGGCAAGCCGTTCGAGATGACGAGCGACCTCGACCGCTTCCACGCGCTAGCGAAGCTCATCGCGAGCAAAGCGCGCGCCATACAGACCACGACCGAGGAACGCGTGACCGAGACCGAGCAGAAGCGCGTCTACTACTTCTCCATTGAGTTCCTCATCGGCCGATTGCTCGACAACTACCTTCTCAACCTCGGTGTGCGCGACATCGTCAAGGACGGCCTCGCAGACATGGGCGCCGACCTCGACGCCTTATGCGAGCTCGAGCCCGACCCAGCGCTCGGCAACGGCGGCCTGGGCCGCCTTGCCGCATGCTTCCTCGATTCCATGGCCCACGAGGGCATCGCCGGGTACGGCAACGGTATGCGCTACCGCTACGGCCTCTTCAAGCAGGAGATCGTCGATGGCGCCCAGCACGAGACCACCGATGAGTGGCTCTCCCATGGCTACCCCTGGGAAGTCCGTCGCCCGGACAAAGCCGTGCGCATCGGCTTCGGTGGACGCGTCGAGGGCTACGAGCAGGATGGTCGCACATTCTACCGCACGGTCGACACGCAGGATGTACTCGCCGTTCCCTACGACATCCCCATCGTGGGCTATGGCGGGAAGACGGTGAACAAGCTGCGCGTCTGGAGCGCGGAACCTGTTGAGGAGCAATTCGACCTCGAGGCCTTTAACCGCGGCGACTACGCGCTCGCTGATGCGCACCGCGCCGAGGCCGAGGCCATCAGCGCCATCCTCTACCCCAACGATGCCGGCGAACACGGCAGGCTGCTACGCTTGAAGCAGGAGTACCTGTTCGTCTCCGCCGGTCTCTCCAGCGTGCTCGACACCTTCCGTGCCGAGCATGGCAACGACTGGAAGAGCCTGCCCAAATACGTCGCGATCCACACCAACGACACCCATCCAGCCATGTGCGGTCCCGAGCTCATGCGCGTCCTCATCGACGAGGAGAAGCTCGAATGGGATGAGGCATGGGAGATCGTGACGAACACCATCTCCTACACGAACCACACCATCCTGCCCGAAGCGCTCGAGAAGTGGCCCATCTCCACGTTCTCCAAGCTGCTGCCACGCCTCTACCAGATCATCGATGAGATCAGCCGCCGCTACAACAGCGCCTTCGATCGCTCGGCCGACGGCTGGCAGGACCGTCTGCGCAAGACTGCCATCCTCTGGGATGGCGAGGTTCGCATGGCCAACCTCTCCGTCATCTGCAGCCATTCGGTAAACGGCGTTGCCAAGCTCCACACCGAGATCCTCAAGGATCAGACGCTCAGGGACTTCTACGCCCTCACACCCGAGAAGTTCAACAACAAGACGAACGGCATCTCGCACCGTCGCTTCCTTGCCGAGGCGAACCCGTCGTATGCCAAGCTCATCAGCGAGGCGATCGGCGATGGCTGGCTCGATAACGCCGACGAGCTCTCCAAGCTCGTGCAATTCGAGAACGATGCAGCCTTCCTCGAACGCGTTGGTGAATCCAAGCACGCCAACAAAGTGCGCTTGGCCCAATACGTCAAGCGCGAGTGCGGCCTCGTCATCGATCCCAATTCGATCTTCGACGTGCAGGTTAAGCGCTTCCATGCCTACAAGCGCCAGCTTTTGAACATCTTCAAGGTGATGGACATCTACAACCGTCGCCTCGCCGACCCCAACTTCCGGGTGGCGCCCACGACCTTCATCTTCTCAGGTAAGGCCGCCTCGAGCTACACCTTCGCCAAGGAGACCATCCGCCTCATCAACTCCGTCGCCGACGTCGTAAACAACGACCCGCGCGTCAACGAGGTCATGAAGGTCTGCTTCATCCCCAACTTTCGCGTCTCGAACGCCCAGCTCATCTATCCCGCTGCCGAGATCTCCGAACAGATCTCCACCGCCGGCATGGAGGCCTCGGGTACCTCGAACATGAAGCTCATGATGAACGGCGCGCTGACCCTTGGCACCATGGACGGCGCGAATATCGAGATCGTGAAGCTTGCGGGCGAGGAAAACGAGAAGATCTTCGGTCTCACCGCCCCCGAGGTCGACGAGCTGCGTGCAAGCGGCATGCATTTCGCATGGGACATGTACAACGCCGACCGCGACCGTTTAGGCCGTGTTATCGACGAACTCACCGATAATACGTTCGCCCGCCTGTCTGGAGACTTCGGAAGCATCCATAATGAACTTATGAGCAGCAACGACCATGACTTCGTCATGAAGGACTTCATGTCCTACGTCACTGCTTGGGAGGAACTCACTGCAAGCTACTCCGATCACACGGACTGGAACCGCCGTGCGCTGCACAACACGGCAAGTTCAGGTTGGTTCTCCAGCGACCGCACGATCCGCGAGTACCGCGACGACATCTGGGGAGCGTGATGCTACACAGGGGGACGTGACATAAGCATCTTGGGCCCGGCGCGAGTTCGTGTCGGGCACCACTAGGAAGGATATTGGCACGGGTATCTGAAGGAGAACATCGATGAGCAAAAAAGAATGCATCGCAATGCTCCTCGCAGGAGGACAGGGCAGCAGGTTGGGGGCGCTCACCTCTAAGATCGCGAAACCGGCGGTCTCGTTTGGCGGAAAGTACCGCATCATCGACTTCACGCTGTCGAATTGCGCGAACTCCGGCATCGACACGGTGGGCGTCCTGACGCAGTACCGCCCCTACCGGTTGCATGCGTATCTTGGATCGGGCGCTGCCTGGGACCTCGACGAGCAGGGTGGTGGCATCTCGATCCTGCCGCCGTACGCGACGCAGGACGGCGGCGCCTGGTATGCCGGCACAGCCGACGCGGTCACGCAGAACCTCGACTACATCAAGTCGCATGACCCCGAGTACGTGCTCATCCTCTCCGGCGACGCCCTGTATCGCATGGATTACCGTGCAATGCTGCACGAGCATATCGAGCATAATGCCGACCTCACCGTCGCCGTCATGCCCGTGCCTTGGGAAGATGCGAGCCGCTTTGGCATCCTCACGGCCGATGATGACCATCGCATCCTGAAGTTCACCGAGAAGCCCGAGAAGCCCGATTCGAACCTCGCTTCCATGGGCATCTACATCTTCACCGCCGACTTCCTCATCAACGCACTCGAGGAGGATGCCGTCGACCAGCGCTCGAGCCATGACTTCGGCGGCGACATCATCCCCAACGCCCTCGCTGCTGGCAAGCGCCTCTACGTCCACGAGTTCCACGGCTTCTGGAAGGACGTAGGCACCATCGCGAGCTACCACGAGACCTCGATGGATCTCCTGGGCTCGCATCCCGATTTCGACCTGTACGACTACGACACGCCCATCATGAGCAACGACACCACGCGCCCGCCGCACTACATCGGGCCCGAGGGCCGCGTCGACGATTGCCTCGTCTCGAACGGCTGCAAGATCATGGGCACGGCGCGTCACTCCATCATCTCGACGGATGCCATCGTCGAGGAGCGCGCGGTCGTGGAGGACTCCGTGCTGCTGCCGGGCGCTGTCGTGAAGAGCGGCGCCTATGTGAGCCGCGCCATCTTGGGCGAGAACGCCGTTGTGGAGGAGGGCGTCAAGCTCGGCTCCGTCGATACCACCAGGGACACCGCCGTCGTTGGCAACGACGTCGTCATCGGGAAGGGGGAATGAACCGATGATCAACCGCAAGGCCATCGGCTACATCACTGCTAACTACACGGGCGAGGCCGTCAGCGTCCTCACCGATGTCCGTCCCATCGCTTCGATCCCGTTCATGGGACGCTACCGCCTGATCGACTTCCCACTGTCCAATATGGCAAACGCAGGCATCAAGACCGTCGGTCTCGTCATGCCGGGCAACTATCGATCGATTATCGACCATGTCGGCCACGGCAAGGATTGGATGCTCGACCGCAAGAAGGGCGGCTTGTTCCCCCTGCCTGGCAACCCCTACGGCACCACGAAGCGCGGCATGCGCTTCCTGCTGCGCGACATCATCTCCAACAAGATGCTCTTCGAGCGCTCCGATAAGCCCTATGTGGTGATGATGGGCTCGAACATCATCTTCAACCTCGACCTGAACGCCATCATCGACGCTCATGAGTTCTCGGGTGCGGGCATCACCATGGTCTACGTGCGCGCCGAGCGCAAGCACACCGACTGCTCGTCGCTCGTGATCGGCGATTCGGGCCGCGTCCAGCAGGTCAAGCAGGGATGCGAGTTCGGTGACAACAAGTTCATGGACTGCTTCATCATCAACCGCGACCTGCTTCTGCAGATCATCGACCGCTACCAGAGCGCCGACTACCTCGATCTCTTCGAGGCGATCGCTGGCGACTTCTCGCTCATCGATGTGTGCAGCTATGAGTTCAAGGGTCTCGCGATCGGCATCTTCAACGAGCGCACCTACTACGCGCGCAGCATGGAGATGCTCAACCCCGATGTTGCTGACCAGCTCTTCCGCAAGGATCGCCCGATCATGACGAAGGCGCACGACGCTCCCCCGGCGAAGTACTCAGCCGGCAGCAACGCAACCAACTCGCTCATCTCCGCCGGATGCCAGGTCGACGGCACGGTGCGCGGCTCCATCCTCGCCCGCGGCGTCGTGGTTGAGAGCGGTGCCAGCGTCACGAACAGCATCATCATGCAGTCCTGCGTTGTTAAGACCGGTGCTCGCGTGGAGAACGCGATCATCGACAAGGGCAATGTCATTCCTGCCAACACCGAGCTTCGCGGCACGCCTGACGCGATTCTAGTTGTCGGCAAAAATCAGATGCCCGCGTAACAATCGTGTAGCAGGATAAGCGTTACCATAGAACCGCCGTCGCGCTCGCTGCGTGGCGGCGGTTTTGGAATCTAGAGATTCGGGGGACCCAAATGTCCGACAAAAAAATGCAGGTGGTGATTGCTTCCGCCGAGTGCGCGCCGTTTGTAAAGACCGGTGGCCTGGGCGATGTTGCCGGATCGCTGCCTCAGGCACTCGTTGCCGCTGGAGCCGATGTCATCGTGATGCTACCGAAGTACGGCTCCATCCCGCAGCGCTTCACCGAGCGCATGGAGCATTTCTGCGACTTCTACGTGAGCCTTGGCTGGCGCAATGAATATTGCGGCTTGGAACGCTTGGATATCAACGGCGTTACGTATCTGTTCGTGGACAACGAGCACTACTTCATGCGCGATTACCCATACGGTTTCTTCGACGATGGCGAGCGTTTCGCGTTCTTCTCGAAGGCGGTAACGGAGAGCCTCCAGCACCTTCCCGAGGGATTCGAGTGCGACGTGCTGCACTGCAACGACTGGCACACCGCCCTCGCACCCGTGTTCCTACGTGAGTTCTACCAGGGCCTGCCGCTCTATGAGCGCGTGAAGACGGTCTTCACCATCCACAACATCGCCTTCCAGGGCCAGTATTCCGATACGATCCTGAATGACATCCTGGGCCTTGCGCACATCCCCGCCGCTGCAGGGCAGCTGCGCTGCGATAGCCGCTCCATCAACTTCATGCAGGGCGCGCTCAAGTACTCGGACGCCATCACCACGGTAAGCCCCAGCTACGCTTGGGAAATCCAGACACCGGAGTACGGCGAGGGCCTCGACGGCATCCTGCGCGAGCGCTCCAGCGTGCTCTCGGGCATCTTGAACGGCATCGATGTCGACGATTGGAACCCTGAGACCGATCCCGCCATCGCCCAGAACTACAAGGTCGGTGACATGGCTGGCAAAGCCGCCTGCAAACGCGCCCTTCAGGAGGAGCTCGGCCTCGAGGTCCGCGATGACCGCCCGCTCATGGTCATGGTCACGCGTCTCACGCGCCAGAAAGGCATGGACCTGGTGACCTATGCGCTCGATCGCATCCTTTCCGGAGGCGTGCAGGTGGCAGTGCTCGGCACCGGAGACTACGAAGAGCCCATGCGCTACTTCTCAAACAAGTATCCCGGCACCATGGCAGCCCGCATCACGTTCGACTCGGCCCTCTCGCATCGCATGTACGCAGGAGCCGACATGTTCCTGATGCCGTCGCTGTTCGAGCCGTGCGGGCTTTCCCAGATCATCGCCATGCGCTACGGAACCCTCCCCGTGGTTCGCGAGACCGGTGGCCTGCGGGATACCGTCAAGCCCTACAACTACTTCACCGGAGAAGGCACCGGCTTCTCGTTCGCTAACTTCAACGGCGACGAGATGGGCGATGCCGTCTTCCGCGGGGCTCGCCTGTTCTGGGACGACCGCGCCGCTTGGGACCAGGTCGTCAAGCAGGCCATGGAGGCCGATTTCAGTTGGACGCGCTCTGCTCACGCCTACCTCGACCTCTATCATGGACTCCACCCCGACTGCTCGTTCGTCGTGCCCGCGCCGGCACCCGCGGTCGAGGAGACTTCACCTCAGGAGGTTGCCACCGAGGCCGAGAAAGACCCCAATGATGCTCCCAAGGCGGCTGAACCCGTTGAGGACGACACCACGCAGGCAGAGCATGCCGCAGATGCCGAGCCTGCACCTGCTCCCAAGGCCGAGGTGACCCCTGCCGCAGAAGCGGAGCCTGCCGCTAAGGCCGCGGTCGCCGAGCCCGCCGCCTCTCAGGCGGAGCCAGTAAGCGAGCCGAAGGAGGAGCCCGCTGCCGATGCCAAGGCCGCTCCAGCTAAAAAGCCTGCTGCAAGGAGAACGACCGCGCGCAAGACAACCGCAAAGCAGGAAGAGGCGGCAGAAACCAAGCCCGCCGCTAAGAAGACTCGCACGACCACGCGCAAGACCGCTGCTGCAAAGACCACAGCTGCCAAGTCTTCTACCACGGCAACGAAATCCGCCGCGAAGTCGACGACCACAAAGTCAACGGCCACAAAGTCAACGGGCACGAAGCCCGCTGCCACCAAGGCTGCCGCGGCGAAGGCATCCGCCTCATCAACGGCAACCAAGGCCGCCGCGCCCAAGTCTTCTGCAACCAAGGCTGCAGCAACCACGAAGACCACGGCATCTAAGGCTCCCGCCACCGAGGAAGAGGTAAAGAAGCCCGCTCCTAAGACGCGTACCGTGTCCAGCGCTCGGAAAACCTCCCGCAAGCGCACTTCGTAGGAGTAAGAGCACGGGCGCAGCTTCATGCATTGATGAACCACCGCGGCAAAGGCATTGAGTCCAACCGGGTAAGGACCGTTGAGGTTCTTGCCCGGTTCTTTGTTCCGTGAACGGCACGCATCGCAGGCAATCTACACAACGCGCCGCGTCCTCACCCGGAAGCGCTGGGTAAGCATCCGCTGCGAAAAAGCGACGACGTTTCGCTTCCGGTATACTGGTCTTTTGGTAGATGCCACGGGGATCGCTGCCTTCTGCCCCGTGCGAAGATAGATCGGATCAACTATGAGACTTGCCCATAACAGCCGCCTCGAGCGGTTCCGCTCCCCCTTCGGCGCCGTGACCATCGGCACGCCCGTGAGGCTTGCCCTCCAGGTCCTGGATGTCGATCCGGATCAGGTGGAGGCAACGCTCCGCATTTGGATCGATGGGCAGGGCGAGACACTCGTTCCCATGAGCCATGCTGGAGAAGGTTGGTTCGAGGTGACCATCTCCTATCACGACCCCCTCATCGTGTGGTACAGCTTCGTCGTTCGAACGAGCGACCTGGAGCTTCGCTGCGGAGCAGCTCAGGGTCGCACGGGCGGCGAGGGCGTCACCTACGACTACGCTGAGGTGCCGTCGTTCCAAATCACCGTGTACCGCCACCGCGAGACGCGCCCCACCTGGTACGAGCATGGCATGGTCTACCAGATCTTCCCCGACCGCTACCGCCGCGATCCCCAGTGGCGCGAGCGCTGCGAAAAAGCGCTTGCCGAACCGCACAACGGCATCCCGCGCCGTATAGTCGAGGATTGGAATGAACCGCCCGTCTATGAGCGGGCGGAAGACGGGTCGATTGCAAGCTGGGACATGTACGGCGGCTCCCTCAAAGGCATCACCGGAGACCTCGACCGCCTAGCAGAAATGGGCGTCACCGCGATCTACCTGAACCCCATCTTCAAAGCAGCGAGCAATCATCGCTATGATACGGCGGACTATCTCACCATCGACCCGATGCTCGGCACGGAAGAGGATTTCCGCGAGCTTTGCCATGAGGCCGAACAGCGCAACATGTCCATCATCCTTGATGGCGTCTTCAACCATACGGGCGACGACTCAATCTATTTCAATCGCTATTACAACTACCCTGAACCCGGTGCCTGGCAGGGTCCGGAATCTCGCTGGCGCGACGCGTACTGCTTCAACGAAGACGGCACCTACCGCTGCTGGTGGGGCATCGAGAACATGCCCGACCTCAACCAGAGCTCCCCGCTCGTACGCGAGCTGCTGCTCGGAGAGGATGGCGTCATACGTCGTTGGACGCGCGCCGGAGCGCATGGCTGGCGTCTCGATGTGGCCGACGAGCTTCAGGAGTCGCTCATCGCCGATATCAAGCGCATCCTTTTGGAAGAGAAATCAGACGCCCTTCTGCTGGGCGAGGTGTGGGAAGACGCATCCAACAAGATCAGCTACGGCAAACCGCGCCATTACCTGCTTGGCTCCGAGCTCGATTCTGCGATGAACTACCCATTCCGCGACATGGTACTCGGCTTCCTGCTGGGCACGATGAGCGCGGCAGACGCCGTGGAGGCAATCGAGGCCCTGCACGAGAACTACCCGCCCGAGGCGCTCGCCTGCTGCCTCAACCTGCTCGGCAGCCATGACCGTCCTCGCATCGCCTCCCTTCTGGGCGGTGGTCCGGATGAGAGCAAGCTCCCCGAGGAGGAACGCGGCCGCTGGCGCCTCTCGCCCGATGCCATGGGCCTGGCCAAGGGCCGCTTCTGGCTCGCCACCCTCATGCAAATGACCTTCCCCGGCGTACCCTCCATCTACTACGGTGACGAGTACTGCCTGGAAGGCCTCTCCGACCCCGGCAACCGCCGGACCCTGCCGCTGGAGAAGGACATCTACGATCGCGACATGCAGGATATCCTGCGCAACGCCTCGGCGATCCGCCGTGCGCTTCCGTGCATGGTCGACGGCACCATCAGCGCATGGGTGCCCGAAGGCAGCGACGATGACGTGCTCGCCTACACGCGCCGGGGCAGCGATGGCTCCTGCGCGACGGTATTGGTCAACCGAAGCCTCGATCGAACGCATACCGTACGCATCCCCGCGCTCGATGAAGCTGCCACCGACGTGATCTCGGGTAGCAAGCTTTCCATCGACGAGCAAGGCTCCATCGAGATGACGCTCTGGCCGTTCGGTTCCGCTGTCGCCTACTTCCATCCCGAGCATCGCCTGCAAAAGCCGCTCGAAACCGGAGCTGGCGTTCTCTGCCACATCACCTCGCTCCCCACGGGCACAAACCGCCCCGGGACGCTCGGCGCTCCCGCGCGGCGCTTTATAGACCACCTCGCGGCGATGGGGATGCGCTATTGGCAGATCCTGCCCGTGAACCCCACCGATATGTTCCGCTCGCCTTATTCGGGCCCCTCCGCCTTCGCAGGGAACATCGCCCTGCTCGAAGAGACCGAGGAGGAGCTGAGGCGCGATTTCTCCACATGGCAAGCTGCCGGTGACGGGACGGTGGATCATGAGTTCACCGCGTTCCGCGAGGCCAATGCAGACTGGCTCGACCCTTACTGCGCCTTCATGGCCATCAAACGCGCGCTGCTCGAAACGCCTCGTGCCGAATGGCCCGACGAACTCCAGCACTACGATCCGGCCTTCCTTACCGATCCGCGATTCGCGCGCGAGGCGCGCATCCAAGCCTACATGCAATATCGGTTCGAACGCTCATGGCGTGAGACCGTCTCCTACGCGCACGCACGCGGCATCCAGATCGTCGGCGACATCCCCATGTACATAGCGGACGACTCAGCAGATGTATGGGCCTCACCGGAGCTCTTCTCCCTCGATCGCGATGGCCGTCCCACCGAAATCGCCGGAGCCCCGCCCGATGGCTTCGCTCCGCAGGGCCAGATCTGGGGAAATCCCACCTATCGCTGGGATGCTATGAAGGCAGACGGCTATCGTTGGTGGCTTGCACGCCTGCGCCGCGCCTGCAGCCTCTACGACCGCGTGCGCCTCGACCACTTCCTGGGCTTCCATAACTACTACAGCATTCCCGCCGGTCAAAAGGGAAACGACGGGCGGTGGTTGGCCGGACCCGGCAAGGAGTTGTTCGACCGCGCCGCCGCAGAGCTCGGCCCTCTGCCGTTCATCGCAGAAGACCTGGGCATCCTTACGCCCGGCGTGCGCTCCCTTATGGCGAGCTGCGGCTTTCCGGGTATGGATGTGCTCGAATTCAGCGACTACGATGTGCGGCAGGGCCTGCACCCGCATCCAGGAAAGATCTTCTACACATCCACGCACGACACCTCGACGCTCGTTGGCTTCTGCTCTCGCTCGTTCCATGAGAAGGGCACGCTCTTGGGAAGCCGTGCGCTTGCCGCTAAGCTCGTCGAGGAAGCGCTTGAGAGCGATGCCGGAGTCGTCATGATTCCTCTGCAGGATCTACTCGGCTTAGGCGACAAAGCCCGCATGAACGTGCCGGGTGTGGCAGACGGCAACTGGCGCTGGCAAGCCCATGAGGATGACATCGCCGACTGCGAGCAACGCATCGCCGAGCTCATGAAGGCTTCCGGGCGCTTCGCCTAGAGGAGTCTGCGCAGCTTCCATCCGGTTGCATGGCCGTGAACCTACATCGCCCCGCCATTGCGCGCGGGGCGATTTCGGGTACAGTATCCGGTGGACAATTCTTCGATATCTGAGGGGAACTAAACATGGCACGTTATGATTACCGCTGCACTTCGTGCGGCACGGTTTTCGAAGTCGAGCACGCGATGACCGAGCATCCCGAGGTGAGCTGTCCCTCCTGCGGCGCTGCTGCCGAGAAGGTCTTCAGTGCAAGCGGCATCAAGTTCGTGGGAAGCGGCTTCTACAACACCGATCAACGCGGCGGCGGCTCCTCCACCTCCGCTACGAGCGGCCCCAGCGAGGGCTCCAATGCCTCCAGTGGGGACAGCACCGCTCACACCTGCGAGAACTGCCCGCACAAAGCCGAATAGCGCAGCGACGTAACACCGGCAGCGAGGGCGCACCGAACGAAGGAAGAAATATATCTTATGCAGCCAAAGGGGGTCGCACGGGAAGATGCTACCCCCTGCGTACCATGCGTGCGCAGAAATGGCCGTCGAAACCATCTGGTTTGGGAACCGTTTGGAACCTACCGCGCCCGTCCTCGTGAGCGCGGACATAATCCGCAGCACCCTTGCAGACGTCCATCCTGAAGGCAGGGGCATCGGATACGGGCTCGAGCGAAAAAGCGGCGCCAGCGGGACTGGCAAGAAACGCATTGACCACCGAGGCGTTCTCCTCCTTGAGTACCGAGCAGGTCGCGTAGAGGAGCTGACCGCCCGGAATCACGCGACCGGCAGCCTCCGTGAGAAGCGCCAGTTGCAACTCGGGAAGGTCCTCGTCCACGTCAACGGGAAGCAGCCGCCAGGGTATCTCGGGGTGACGGCGCATGGTCCCGGTACCCGAGCAAGGAGCATCGACGAGCACGCTTGCGAAGAGCGCCCGCCCCTCCGCCTCGCCATCGATGTCCCGAAGCGATTGGTCGAGGTCGCATCCGTCACCGGTTACGAAGCGCACCCCCTCCGCAAGACCAGCCCGCTCAAGACGACGGCGGTTCAAGCTCGTCTTGCGCCGGGAGAGCTCGAGAGCCACCGAACTGCAAGCGATGCCCAAGCGCTGCGCTTGGGCAGTCATGACGAACGTCTTGGTACCGCGCCCGGACCCGACCTCGAGGCAGCGGCCCTCTGCCAACGCAGCCGTGGCAACGACCTGGGCGTTGAGATCGCAGACAGCCACCCCGGAGCGCTTGAGCAAATCGGTGCCTACCAGTCGCGCGCTTGGCACATCGAGTACAGCACCGGGCAGTTGTCCTTCCTGCACCGTGATCCCGTTCGCCAAGGGCTCTCCAAACCCCTTGCGAGCGTTCCCGGCACCCCGGACGACGCGCTGAAGGTCCTCCATCGCATCGCCGTCGTTCGGATTCACCTGCACGGCGACAGGCGCGGGCTCGAACTCGGCAGCGGCCAAGTCCTCGGCCGAGTCGAACCCGATGGAATCCACGATCCGCTCGGTCAACCATTCCGGTAAACCACCGCGCCGAGCAAGCGAGACGATGCTCGCTGCAAAACGACCACGAGCACCTTGCTCGCGCACGTCATCGGCATCGAGATACGAATCGCGGCACTCAGCGATACGGCGAAGCACCGCGTTGGCAAATCCCGTGGCGCTTCTCGCCCGGTCGCGCACAAGCTCGACACCCTGGCTCACCGCTGCGCGCGGCTCCGTTCCAAGGTATATGAGCTCGAAGGTTGCTATGCGAAGGGCGTTGCGAACACGCGAGTTCATGCGGTCCGGCTTGTCGCTGAACGCATCGATGAGGTCGTCGAGGCAGCCGTAGCTCGCCACCACCCCGAGCACGAGGCGCATGGCAAGTCCGGCATCGCGCCTGTCGAGGGCGCGGACCTTAAGCGACGCATCGAGCGCATCGCGAGCGTAGGCACCCGAATCCTCGAGGTCGAGGAGGATATCGAGTGCCACGCGGCGTGCGGGAGACGCCCCCGTCATGCGAGTCGACCCCAAGCGCCCGCGTGATCGCGCTGGCCAGCCGCCCATGCCGTGGCATCCATCTCGCGCTTGCCGTCAGGCTTGAGCGATACGACTTGGAGTGCGCCTCCCGCGCAACCGAGGAGCAGTCGTCCATGGCTGATGGCATAAGCCCCCTCGCCCGGTGCATCGACCGCACCATCAGGCGCAACAGGGGCTGCTGCAGCGGTCACCCGTACAGACTTGCCGGCGATAACGCAGCGAGCAGGCGCTGCATCGGAGGACGCAAGCACGCGACGGGCGTTCTCGAGCGCTCCGTCTGAAGGATCGAGCCTGAGCTCCGCCTTGGAGATCTTAGCCGCGTGCGTGACGAGCGACTCGTCCTGCTCCCGCCAGGGAGCCGTCTGCGCGACGATGGAGGGCAGCATCTTGACGAGCAGCCGTCCGCCAAGCTCAGCCAGCTCAGCAGTAAGCTCGCTGGTCGTCTTGCCTGGGACAGAGCACGATGCCTGGGCACAGTAGGCTCCCGTATCGACGCCCTGGCCGATCCGCATGATCGAGACACCGGTCTCTTCATCGCCAGCCAGAATCGCACGCTGGATCGGCGCCGCCCCGCGCCAGCGCGGCAGCAGCGATGCATGCACGTTCACGCAGCCGGCTGGCGCCATAGTGAGCACCTCATCGGGCAGGATACAGCCATAGGCGGCGACGCAGAACACATCCGCATCGCATCGTTTGAGCTCAGCGAGGGCATCATCGGTCATTCTGGCAGCCTCAAGGACCGGAAGCCCCAGCTCCAAGGCGCAGCGCTTGACCGGAGAGGGCTCGAGCGCCTTGCCGCGCGAGCGCACGGCGTCGGGGCGCGTGACGACGAGCGCCACCTCGAAGGCATCTGCAAGAGCCCTGAGCGAGGGAACGGCGAACTCCGGCGTCCCCATGAATACCACCTTCATGGTTGGTCTCCTTCCATCCAACGAGTGCGCAGTCCTCGCCGAACCGTCCGCATCTCAGCTGCGTACCAGCGGTTACATCAAGCTGAAGCCGAGCAGGCTATTCGGTCTCGCCTGGCTGTGCGCCGCGCGCAAGCGCTTCCTGGTAGTCATGGAGCGCCCGCATGCGCTGACGCGGCTCGAGTCGCTCAAACATCGTGATGCCATGCAAGTGATCGATCTCATGCTGCAGGCACACGCAGAACAAATCGCCCTCGGCCTCGTAGCGCATAAGGTTGGCGTCTAGGTCGTACGCCTCGACCACCACACGGTCGGGGCGCTTGATCTCGCAATTGATGCCGGGGATAGACAGACATCCCTCCGAGGAGGGGACCAAGTTGTCCGATTGCTCGACGATAACGGGGTTGATGAGGACGATCGGATCGTAGTCGTCGCGCGAGCGATACTCCGTATCGACGATAACGAGTTGGATGAGCTCGCCCACCTGCGGCGCAGCGAGGCCGCAGCCGCCGTTGTCGAACATCTCCTCCTTCATGCGCTCGGCGAGCGAGCAGATTTCGGGCGTGATCTCCTCGATCGCAGCGCATTCCTGGCGGAGGCGCGGGTCGGGGGACAAGACGATACCGTTCACTTCCATGGGATCCCTTTCGCAACGAAGAATAATCGTTCCCATTGTATCCTCAACGGGGCGGGCACATGCGCATTCACCGGAATACCGCTTGGATGCGATCCGCCCCTTCCGCGCAAGCGCCCGACCTGGTGCCTACGCGAGCGCATGTGCCTGCTACATCAAGTCGTATGCGTCGACGTCCACGCTCACGTCGACACCTGGCCTCGTGCCGGTATCTGCCAATGCGCTAGCGATGGCAAAAGAGACCTCGAGCCCAATGGGTGCCTTCACGATGAAGTGGTACCGGAAGCGGTCTTTAGCTCGCTCGATGACACAAGGCGTGGGCCCGAGCACCACCGCTGACTCCCCCGCTCCCCCGCAAAGAGAGCTCCCCGGCTTCGCGCCGCAAGCGCCCGCATGCCCTACATGCTCGCGTCCCGGCCGCTCTTGAAAGCCGGTGATTCCCAGCCGGTCGCGTACATGGCTGGCAAGCGCATCGATATAGGACGACACCTCGCGCTCGTCCCGCCCGCGGCACACGACGTTCACAAGCCTCACGAACGGCGGATAACCAGCATCAGAGCGCGTTGCGAGGTCGTGGTCCGTGAAGATGGACCGGTCGTGATTGACAACGGCGCGAATGACGGGATCATCAGGCAGATAGGTCTGGATGATAACGCGACCCGCGCGCTCTCCGCGGCCGGCGCGACCGGCGACCTGCTCGAGCAGGTCGTAGGCACGTTCGGAAGCGCGGAAGTCGGGCATCTTGAGGGCATAGTCGGCGTTCACAACGCCGACTAGCGTCACCTCGGGGAAATCGAGGCCCTTGGCAATCATCTGCGTACCCAGCAGGACCGCGCATTCCGCGGCATCGAAGCGCTCGAGCAGCTTGGCATGGCCGTCCTTGCCGCGGGTCGAATCGGCATCCATGCGGATGACCTCGACATGTTCCGGCATAAGCTGGCGCAAGGCGTCCTCGACCTGTTGGGTGCCGAGGCCCATCTTAGCCAGATAGGGGCTGCCGCACTTGGGACACCTCGAGCCCTGGGCGGGGTACGGGCGAACGCGATAGGTCGCCCCGCAGGTATGGCATTCGAGCGTGTGGGTCCGTTCATGGTAGGTCAAGGCCGTCGAGCAGTGGCGGCAGGTGGGAACGCATCCGCATTCGCGGCACATCAGGAACGGCGCGAATCCGCGACGGTTGTGCAGCAGCACCGCCTTCTCCCGGCGCTCGGCGACCTCGAGCAACGCGCCAGAGAGCTCGCGTGAGAAGATCGACCGTCCACCGCCCATGAACTCGCGCCGAAGATCGCAGATGGTGACGCTCGGAAGCTTCGCGCCGCCGGGGCGCTCGGGCATCTCGACCCGAGTCCAGCGCTGCTCGTCCACGATCCCCCGCTCGCAGCGCGCGAGCGCCTCGGCGGACGGCGTGGCCGAACCGAGCACGAGCGGGCAGCCGTGGCGCTTGGCCATCTCAGCCGCGACCTCTCGTGCATGATAGCGTGGGTTCGAGGACTGCTTGTAGCTCTGCTCGTGCTCCTCGTCGATGATGATGATCCCGAGCTTCTCAAGCGGACAGAAGAGCGCCGAACGGGCACCCACCACGACGCGGGCCGCACCGGAGCGCACCATGTCCCATTGGTCGAGGCGCTCGCCAGCGGAGAGGCGCGAATGGAAGACCGCCACCATGTCACCGAAGCGCGAACGGAAACGACCGACCGTCTGGGCGGTGAGCGAGATCTCGGGAACGAGGACGCATGCTGAGCCGCCGTCTGCGATAACGCGCTCGATGGCGGAGAGGTAGACCTCGGTCTTGCCCGAACCGGTGACCCCGTCGATCACGACCACGTCTCCCGCACCCGCTCGGCGAGCGTCATCGATGGCGGAGAGCGCGCGCTCTTGGCCTTCAGTCAGATGCTCCGGCGGACGGGCGACGGCAGACGAGAGACGGGCTTCGCCCGCGCCGCCACCGCGCCAGGCGCGCCGCTCCTCGACTGCGACCACGCCGCGCTTCTCGAGTGCGCGGATGGCTGCGGACATATCGGCGTAGAGCGCGTTCAGCTCGTGCGTGGTCACCGGACCGCATGAGAGCGCCTCGATGAGTTGGCGTTGGCGCGTCGCGCGTGCAGGAGGCTCGAAGCTGCGGCCCTCCTCGGTAAGGGAGACCCAGCGCGCCCGAACCTCTTTCACTGCGGGCTTTACAAGCTCGTAGCCGCCATCATCCGCTCGACGAAGCCTGGGCGTCCCTCCCGGCGGGAGAAACAGCCTCAGGCACTCTGCCGAGGATGCCACATATTCTCGTGCCATCCAGAGCGCCACCTGCGCAGATGTCTCGGAGAATGCCGGCGGCGCAAGAACGTCGCGTACGGGCTTGACGCGTGCCGGATCGAGTCCTTCCGTCCCGGGCAGCTTCGCCAAGCTCTGCGCCCGAGCTACCACGTAGCCGAGGGCCGGGCGCCTGCCAAAGCTCACCAGCACCGTGCATCCAACAAGGCAGTCATCTTCGAGTTTCGCAGGGATGGCGTAGGCGAAGGGCTCCGCCAGCGAGCGCGTGGGAATGTCTACAAGGACGGAGGCGAAGGCTTGGAACGACTTCGTCCGCATGGAACCAGATTGCCCGGCATCAAGCGCGGCAATGGGAGTCGCGAAAGGAAGAGGAGCATCGCTTGCCGCACATGGGGCGCCATTCACCATGCCCCCTTCTTCAGAAGGCCCGTCTTTCCAGGAATCGTCGTCGAATAGACTCGCCTGCAAAACCATGCCCCTTCCTCACCGCATTATTGCCAAGCAAGAACATGATAGCCAAGCACGAACATGATACGCCGACGCCGAATACTGCGACCGAACGCCTCCTGACCGCAAACGTTCCAGATCAGGCGCCGGAAAGCATCGCATATCCGACATATTCGGCTCAGAATCGAGCATTTTTGTCGCTCATGCGATGCTTTTTTACCAAAGGCCATCCCCCGGTCGAACAGCATTCTTCATGTGGAGTCGATTACGCCCGCAGATCCAGCTCCATGAGGTGGGCAGCATGGACCACGCCGTCATCATAGGAGAGCGTGAAGATGCCACGGTCCTCGTACCCATGCGCGAGATACAGATGGACGGCCGCGTCATTGTTGTCGAACACGTCAAGGCGCACCGTAGCGTAACCCTGCTCGCGCGCGAAGCGCGCCGAAGCATCAACGAGCGCCTTCGCGATCCCCCGCCCGCGGGCATCCGGGTCGACGACCACCAGGTGCAGGATGGCAACCTGAGGCTGCGGAACATCGATACGCCACCGCGCGACATCGTAAGCGGGCTCGACAGCGTTGTTCACCAGGCAAGCGCCCGCGATCTTTCCATCAAGCTCGGCGACGAGCAGTTCGCCGGCGGCGATGTTGGCTCCGAGGCCCTCGCGCGTGGGGTAGTTCCCCCAGACCCATTCGATATCGTAGGGCTTGCCCTCCATATCCTGGCAGGCGGTACGGTAGAGCTCGCAAACCGCATCGAGGTCGCCTGCGCAGGCGAGGCGCACGTCGACCTCCGCAAACCCATGGGACGCAGGTGAAGCGGCATCGAGACCGCAGAAGGCGCGAAGCTCCGCAACACGGTCGAGGCGCTCCCAGGTAAAATCGGCATCATCGCGACCGAAGTGACCGTAGGCTGCCGTCTTCTGGTAGATGGGGCGGCGGAGCTTGAGGTCGCGGATGATCGCACCGGGGCGCAGGTCGAAGACCTCCCCTACCGCGCGTTCGATCGAAGCGACCGGCACCTGCTCGGTGCCGAAGGTGTCGACCATGATGGAGAGCGGGTGCGCAACACCGATGGCATATGCGAGCTGTACCTCGCAGCGATGGGCGAGGCCTGCTGCCACAACGTTTTTCGCCACCCAGCGCGCCGCGTAGGCGGCAGAGCGGTCCACTTTGGTGCAATCCTTGCCGCTGAACGCTCCGCCTCCATGTCGGCCCATGCCGCCGTAGGTGTCGACGATGATCTTGCGCCCGGTCAGGCCGGTGTCGCCCATGGGACCACCCACCACGAAGCGCCCCGTTGGGTTCACGTAAACCTGGGCGCCCTCCCAAGCGAAGCCCGCAGCCTGCATGACGGGCGCGATCACATGCTCAAGCATATCGGCCTTGATGACCGCCATGTCCTCGACCTCGGGCGCATGCTGGGTGGAGATGACGATGGTCTCGACGGCGATGGGGCGATCATCCTCGTAGCGCACGGTGACCTGCGTCTTGCCATCGGGGCGGAGGTAGGGCACCGTGCCGTTGTGGCGCACCTCGGCAAGGCGCTCGGCGAGCCGGCTCGCCAGGTAGTGCGCCATGGGCATGTAGGCGTCTGTCTCGTCGGTTGCGTAGCCGAACATCATGCCCTGGTCGCCCGCGCCGATCAGGTCGAGGGGATCGGTGGTTGCTCCGGCTTGAACGTCGTAGCTCTCGTCCACGCCCTGCGCGATATCGGGGCTCTGCCCGTGGATCATGTTGATGACGCCGCACGTCGTGCCATCGAACCCGTACTTGGCGCGGTCGTAACCGATGCGCGTGATGACCCCGCGGGCGATCTCCTGGATATCGACATAGGCCTGCGTGCGGATCTCGCCGGAGATGACCACCATGCCCGTGGTGAGCATGGTCTCCACGGCGCAGCGAACGTTTTCGAGCTTAGCGGGGACACCGTCGGTATCGATATAGCCCTGGGCCTCGAGGACGGCCTCCTTGGCGAGTATGGCGTCGAGCACCGCGTCGGAAATCTGATCGGCGATCTTATCGGGATGGCCCTCGGTCACCGATTCCGAGGTGAAGAGATAGGAGCGGGGCGCGTTCTCGGCGCCTACCTGCTGCTTGGAACGAAGATAGTCCGACATGGTGGATCCCTTCTAGCGAACGTTTGACAAGCCGGCGGCCGTTACCATTCCGCCGGGTCCAGCCTAGTGATTGTACTCCCCTACCGAGACGCCCGGACGCGAATCGCTGGTCTGACGTCTCATCCACCGAAAACGGACGAAACGCCCGTCGAACGTCCCAGGCGCTCAGGGCGAACGCGCCTCTTGAGGCGAACGAGCGCAAGCATCAACGCGATCGCAGCGACAAGCCACGCGGCGAGCACGATGAAAGAGCCGAGCGGAACCGTCGCACCCGCGACGGCAGCCCTCAGAGCGCTCGCGAAGACCGGCACCGGCAGCACTTGAGCGAACGCCTCGAGAACGCCTCCCACCGCATAGGCAGGCAAGATCGCCCCGGCGCACAGGAGCTGCAAGACGAGCAGGCCGAGCGATACCGGCCCGGCGGCACCTCCGAGCACGAGACGCAGAAGCTGCGCGATGAGCGCCATCGCGACCGACCAGACAAGCACGAGGAGGAAGAGGGCGGGCAGCGAGGCGGCTTGGACGCCACCGAACACCGCGAGGAGCGCCATGGCGACAGCCCCTTGGACGAGACCGAAGAGCACATGGAGCGCGGCGGGGGCAAGCACCGAAGCTCTCGCGCCTCCCACGAGCAGCGCCCGCCGATCATACGGCGCGATGACGTAGGAACACATAAGCGCGCCGAGCCACAGGGCAGCCGCAAGCGCGATAGGAGCAACCTGCGATGCCGTCGAAGGCGCCTCGTTCACCACCGTCGTCGCGAGCGTGACGGGCCGCGAGGCGGCCTCGGCCCGGTCATCCGCTGCGGATGAGATGTCCTGGAGCGCCTCGCCCGATGCCTGCATGGTCTCCGTGATGGTCTGGGAACCCTCGCCGAGCTGGCCGATGCCCTGTGCAAGCTGGCCTTGCACGCTGGCAAGCGCGCCGAGCCCATCGCCCAAACCCGACACCCCCGCGCCCATGGCGGATAGGGCCTGACCAAGTGCGACATTGCCTTCGCCAATCTGCACGCTCGCCGAGGAGAAACCCCCGAGCGCTTGCGAGAGCGCTCGTACTCCAGTAGAGACTCCTGCGGCACCTGAACCCACCAAGCCGTCGCTCGAGAGCAGGGACGCCGTTGCCTCGACGCCCGCCGAGAGCGACCCCGTGAGCCCGGGCACCTGATCGAGCATCTGCTGAGCGGCTACCACCCCGGCAAGAGAGGACGAGATCGAAGCGTCATGGTTCGCAAGCAGATCGGCTATGGATGCAGCAGCTCCGTTAGCCACGGCAGCGCTCTCCTGGAAGCTTGCGGATGCTTGGGAGAATCCCCCGATGGAGCTGGCAGCGGCATCGATGCCGTCTGCTGCCTCGCCGGCAGCAGAAGCAAGGTCTGCCGCCTGCTGCGATATCGTTTGGATGCCCTGCTCGAGCTGTGGAGCGGATTCCTGGTATGCCTGCGTATCTGCCGTATAGGCGTCTATGAGGGCCTGCTGCTCCGCAGATAGCGGCTCTCCAGCTGACTCGGCCTCAAACGCAGCAGCAAGGGCGATGATCTGGGCACGTCCATCCGCACCAAGCCAGTTCGAAGCCGCATCCCCTACCGCAGAAGCATCCGCGATGACGCCGCCCGTCCCATCGGCGCCATTTACCGTGGAGGCGAGCGCGCCCGCCGCTTCAGACGCAGCGTCAACCCCGCCACGCGCCTGCTCGATACCCTGGGTCGCATCCTCCGCGGCGTCTATCACGCTCCCGGAAACCGACGCCATCTGGGTCTGCGCTTGGCTCAGCTCCTGAGCAGGAGCGGCCAGCTCACCGGAGAGGCCGGCAAGGCTCGCTAGCGAGCTGGAGCTTTGCGAGAGCAACTCGTTCGCACCACTCGCCAGGGCTCCGGCACCGTCAATCCCTTGAGCGATCGTCGTCAGGCCATCCGCAGCTTGGTCGAGTCCCGCAACGAGCGCCTCCGAGCCCGCAGCGAGCGGGGTCGCTGCCTGCTCGTTCACCATATCGATGCCTTCCGCTAGCGCCTGGTTGCCGGCCCCGAGGGCGCCTACCCCCTGTGCGATGCCGTCGACGCCCTGAACGAGCACGCCGGTACCAGCAGCCGTCTGCTCCAATCCCGTAGCGACTCCCGCCGCGCCCTGCTCGAGCACATCGTAGGCGTCGTCTAGAACCACCGCGCCATCGGCGGTAAGCGTGAGGCGCGAAGCCTCGCCGTTCACGTCGTTCAGAACCGAGACGAGATAGTCCTCCCCGAGCTCGCCGCGCAGGCGCTGCTGTACCTGGCGCATGACCTGAGCCCCCTCGCGCGTGGCGAGAACGTTTTGGGATCCGTCGGATATGACCTGGATCTGGGCGCGCTCGGGCTCGTCGCCCCCCAAGCTCGCAACCTGCTCGGAGTAGTTTTCGGGAATCTGCACGATAAGCGCGAAGTCGCCAGACGCGAGACCGGAATCTGCGGTGGCGCGATCGGTCTCGACCCACGCGACGTCTCCCGAATCGAGCAGCTCGTCCACGAGGTCCTCGCCTGCGCGCACCTCATGCCCGGCTGCGTCCTCGGCACCCCGATCGAGATTGACGAGCGCGACCGGCATGGCCTCGTTTGCTCCCAACGACGGCGTCACCACCGCCACGAGCACGAGCGCGAGCACGGCAGGGGCGAACACGGCAGCGAGCAGCGCCAGGCCAGAAGAGCGATCGCGCGCTGCACGAGCAGCCGCCGATCTCAACATCTCCATGAAAACGCTCACGAAGCCGACACCTCCGAATCTTCCATAACAGCCTCAAAGGTGTGAAGCGCCTCCGAGGCATCGATGTCAAGTGCGAACGAGCGGTCCGCAGCACATGCGACCGCAGGATCGGACGACGAGAACACAAGGGCGAGGCCGAAGGTTCGCGCCGCAGCCCCCATCTCGCCAGCGAGCGCCAGCGCATCATCATGCGACAGGGCGCCGATGAAGGGATCGCCAAGATCGACCACGGCAACCTGCGGGGAACCCACGCAGGCAAGAGCAGTCGAGAGCCGCGCGCGGTCACGCGGGCCAAGCTGGCTCACACGGCGAGAAGATTGCGTCGCGATGTTGAACGATGCAAGGTAATCGAGGGTATCCGCACCTGCCGCTCGGCCCTCGGCACCGCGCGGCGCGCGCAGACGCATCTCGCGCGTGACAACCTCCTCCACCGTAAGGTGCGTCGGAACATCCGCGACGGAAGCGAAGATCCCGATGCCCACCGTACCGCGCGGGGGCACCGCGGCACGACGCGGGCGCTTCCCCCGAAGGGCACGCGCCGAAGACAGCTCGGCACCCGCGACCTCGAGCGAACCCGATACCGGCCGCAAAAAGCCGGCGATGGCGAGCAACAGGTCGCGGGCACAAGCAGGCTCGCTGCTCAGCAGTGCGCACGTGCGCCCGATCCGGGCTTCGAACGTAGCGAACTCAAACGAGCGGTACCCGGCGATGGAATATGAGGCGTCGCGCGCGGCGACAACGATATCAGCAGCGGACACGAATCCTCCTGGGACGGTTTCGGCATACCTGTAGTCTCATACCCCATTTCACGCCCGCAAGACAAAATGGCCCCCATTCACGCCCGCTCTACGTGCAAGCAGAGAATCGACGCAAACGGCTCGGAAATGGCAGGCACCGGTGAATCGGCACGGCGGCGTTCGCGCATGTTGCGTATAATGGCAGCGGTATATATGAATCCAAGAGCCAAGGAGCTTCTTCATGCCCAACGTCCGCGTTCGCTTCGCACCCTCACCGACGGGCAAGCTGCACATCGGCGGCGCCCGCACGGCAATCTACAACTGGGCGTTCGCCCGTTCGACAGGCGGCACCTTCATCCTGCGCATCGACGACACCGATCCCACCCGCTCCACCGATGAGAACACCCAGATCATCTTGCGCGCCATGCGCTGGCTGGGCCTCGACTGGGACGAGGGCCCCGAGGTCGGCGGGGATTATGGCCCCTACGCGCAGACCGAGCGCCTCGACATCTATCGCGAGGCGGCGGAGCGCTTGCTCGCAGAGGGCAAAGCCTATCCCTGCTTCTGCTCGCCCGAGCAGCTCGAGGCGGACCGCGCAGCCGCCAAAGCGCGCAAGGACCCCTTCCAAGGCTACCAGCGCCGTTGCCGCAACATCCCGGCGGACGAGGCGCGTGCGCGCATGGAGGCCGGGGAGCCCTATACCTTGCGCATCAAGGTGCCCGAGGACCGCGGCGACGTGGTGGTCGATGATGCCGTGCACGGCAAAGTCGTATTCGACGCCAAGGAGCTCGATGACTTCGTGATTTTCCGGTCGGACGGTACGCCCACCTACAACTTCACCACCGTGGTCGATGACGTCGCCATGGGAATCACCCACGTCATCCGCGGCGACGACCACCTCTCCAACACCCCGCGGCAGGTCATGGTCTACGAGGCCCTGGGTGCGCCGGTTCCCGTGTTCGCCCATATCTCGATGATTCTGGGAGCCGACGGCAAAAAGCTCTCCAAGCGCCACGGCGCGACTTCCGTGGAAGAGTACCGTGATGCCGGCTACCTCTCCGATGCGTTCGTCAACTACCTGGCGCTCCTCGGCTGGTCGCTCGATGGCGAGACCACGGTGATCCCACGCGATGTGCTCGCAAGCCGCTTCTCGCTCGACCGCATCTCCAAGAACCCGGCTACCTTCGACCCCAAGAAGCTCGACTGGATGAACGCGGAGTACATCAATGCGATGGACGATGCCGCCTTCACCAACGAGATCATGATTCCCCAACTGAAAGCTGCGGGATGCGATATCGAGCGCAGCGCGCACAATGACGCCTGGTGGAATCTGCTCGCCAGCATCGTGCGTCCGCGCACCAAGATGCCCTCAGATGCCGCGACCGTTGCCGCGCCCATCTTCGCCACCGCTAAAACCCTCTCCTATGACGACAAGTCCGTCGCGAAGGGTCTCGCCAAAGAGGGCATGGGCGTCGTACTCGACGCCGCGCGCGTAGCCCTAGGAACGCTGCCGGCCGACGAGTGGGAGGCCGAGAAGATCGATGCTGCCCTCGAACCTCTGCCCGAGGCCCTCGACCTTAAGAAGCGCGTCGTGTTCCAAGCGATCCGCGTGGCCGTCTGCGGCACCATGGTAAGCCCGCCGCTTGGCGAGACCATGCAGCTGGTGGGCCGCGATGACTGCCTCGCGCGCATCAACCGCGCACGCGAGATGGCGCTATAACGATTCACTGGGACATCTTGACGGTGCGCAATGCGCCGCAAAGGCACAACCTGCATCAAAGGCTTGTTCAGAGGGCTCGCTCGAGAAGCGGGCCCTCAATGTTACCAATCTCGCCTACGGCTGCGAGGCAACTCCAGTGGAGATGCCGCTCTCATATTCCTCGGGCGTGAGCCACGTTCGCTCGTCTGCCGGAAGCATGCGACCCTCGCTCTCCGCAAGATACGTCTCCTCGCGAGCCTGCTCGATGCACTCATCGGTGAACTCTTCGATTGCGCCCGCATTATCGTATGCGAACTTCGCTCCACCCACCTCGCGATACCACGCGCCATCATGCGTCGAAAGCGCGACCGAGGCCAGCGTTCTTCCATCAGCTGCAATGAGCGAGATACTGGCCGAATAGCCGCCTACGACGTCTCCGCCAAGCTGTTCGCCCTGCGGGTCACCCGGCAAATACGAGCACGGACCAGAGAGGAGGTCCCATGCTCGGTCGATCAAGCCGGGGTCTGTGGTATACGCCTCCCCCGCCGGACCGAGCGATGGATAGCAGCTCACCTGGAGGACAGCGGCATCGTATATGCCGCCCTCTTGCGCCTGGCTCCAGCTTGGAAGCGCTCCGCGAAACGATACGAGCACCTCAGATGCAACCCTCGTCGCATCGAAGCGATAGTGCGCGGTGGGATGCATGGCCCAAGGATAGGCCAGGTAGTCCTCCTCGCGAAACGGCTGCCCCATGTTATGGATGATGAACGGCACGCCGCGCGCATCGCGCCGATCCGAGACGATCCCGATATGCTCCGCGTCGCCAAAGACCACGATGTCACCCGCCTGCCACGAGGCGGCATCGGCGGTATCGCATCCCAACTCCACGGCATAGCGAGAGAAGAACACTTGGAGCACGCCCACGCGGCGAAAGTCGATGTTTGGATCGGGGCTGGAAACAACCCGGGCATAAGCTGTCGGGTCGCGCGCGATATCCGCATCGACCATGCCTTTCAAGTCATAGCCCGCCGTGGCGAAGGCTCGCCATACCGTATCGGTGCAGGCGCCGCGATCATCAGGCGGATAACCACCTTCGTAGTAACCGGCATCGTAGACGGGAGCCGCCATCGCCTCTGCGCGAGCACCATCTAGGATATCGGTATAGTCATCGATGCCGTCACCATCGAAATCGACCGGGCTCGGCATAAGCGGGTAGCGCGCCGTTGCCCCCTCATCTGGAGCGAACCACCACGAACCTGCCGCAAGCACCAGCGCAGCTGCGCACAACGTCCCTACAGCAACGACGGCAATAATCTTGCCGGCCCTTCGCAAGCTGCTGTGCATGAGGTTCCTCCCTCGGTATGGAAGCGACGATTGGCGGCGCCCCGCCCTACCGGGCTCGCGCTACCCCTGCCTCCGCGCGGCAGACCTACCTAGTGCTCGCTACCACCGCCAACACCCGTAGCATCGCCCTCCGGATACTCGACGATCGCCTCAAGGGCGAGCGTGAGGCCGGCGACCATGGTCTCCACCGGCAGCGATGCCGTGCCCTCGGCCATATGCGCCACCTGCTCGGTCGCATAGGGAACATGGATGAAGCCGGCGCGCATAGCGGGATACTCGGTGGCGCACAGATGGAGGACCGTGTAGAGAATCTCGTTGCAGCAGAACGTACCAGCCGTGTAGGACACCGCCGCGGGGATTCCCGCCGCCCGCATGCGCTCGACCATGGCATGCACCGGCAGCTTCGTAAAGTACGCGTCGGGGCCGCCCGCTACGATGGGCTGCGCGAGCGGCTGGTTACCCTCGTTATCGGGGATACGGGCGTGCGCGTAGTTGATGCCCACGAACTCGGGCGTGACATGCGTGCGACCGCCCGCCTGGCCTATGCACACAACGGCATCGGGCTCGTGCTCAGCCACGGCGGCGCTCAGAACCTCGCGCTCACGGCCAAACACAACCGGCAGCTCAACCTTGACGACCTCAGCGCCCGCCACCGTCTCGGGCAGGCGCTTCACCGCCTCCCGTGCGGGGTTAATAGTCGCTCCATCGAAGGGCTCGAACCCAGTGACGAGAATCTTCATGCCGTCCATCCTTTCCCTCGAAGGTGCGCGGCATCGCGCAGCGCGCCTGCACATCCATCACAGGCCGCCGCAGCCTCTCGTGCGGCGGCCGCATTTCCTACGCCATCGCGATCATGTACACGATCTGCACGGCGAGCATCACGAGCACGATGGGAATCTGCTTCTTGATGACGCCGTTCTTGTCCTTCATATCGAGGATGGCCACGGGCACCATGTTGAAGTTTGCGGCCATGGGCGTGCAGAGCGTGCCGCAATACCCGCAGGTGAGCGCGACGCTACCCACCACCACCGGATCCGCGCCAAGCGCCAGCACGAAGGGCGCGCCCACGCCCACGGTCATAACCGTGATCGCAGCGAACGCGTTGCCCATGACCATGGTGAAGGCGTAGACGATGATACCCACCACCATATTGCCCTCGGGGATGACCGACGAGACCATGCCTGAGATGACCTCGCCCACACCGGCTGCGGTGAATACGGCACCGAGGCCCGCAAGCAAGATGGGAAGCAGGGAGAGGGGCCCGCCCGCATCGAGCATGCGCCGTGCGTCATCGAGAAACACGCGCGGCTTGTTCTTGCGCGAATACGCTATGAGGCTGAGCGCGGCCGCGAGCACGCCCACGCCGATGCCAACGAGGGAGCTGATGGGCGTGAAGAGCGCGAACGCGAGCGCGAAGACGCCGATGCAGAGCGCGGGAATGTCGACGAAGCTCTGCCCGAGCGTTTGGAAGAATGTGAGCAGGTCGAGCCCCGCCACGAGCGCCGTTGCAATCGCAGCGACCATGATGACCAAGATCGAGTCGAGCTTGCACGCGAAGCCGACCACGATGATCACGATACCGATGAGCTTGAGATACTCCACGGAATCGTCTCCTATTCCCCATCCCTGGAAGAACCGCGCCATGAAGACAGTATCTCATGGTATCGGGGCCATTTGCAGAAGACCCCGCGTTTTGCCGCCGCACAGCCGCGCTCCCCAACCCGTGGCCCCTAACCGCTATCATGGAATGGCGATCATCAGAACCCGCGACCAAGCCTGGTCGGTTGTATTGCCACAAGGGAGCAGCCATGCCGCAGCCGCATCTCACCACCTCCGCCTTCGAGATTCTGGGCCCCATCATGGTGGGACCCTCCTCTTCCCATACGGCAGGTGCCCTCAGATGCGCCCAGGTTGCCGCCTCGCTCATGGAGCAGCCTGTCGAATCAGTGCGATTCGTCCTGCATAACAGCTTCGCCCATACCTATCGGGGCCACGGTACCGATCGAGCGCTCGTCGCAGGCATCCTCGGGCTCGCCACCGATGACGAACGTATCCGCGATGCCTTCTCGCTTGCCGAGGAACGAGGGCTGGCCTTCGAGTTCGTCCCCGGTGAGGATAACGAGCACCTGCACCCCAACACCGTCGATATCGAGATGCGCGACCGCGCGGGAGCAACCTGCTCGGTCCGCGGCGAAAGCCTTGGCGGCGGGCGCGTGCGCCTCTCGCGCATCAACGGCATCGATGTGAAGATCACCGGCGAGTACGACACCATCTTCGTAGCGCATCGAGATGTGCGCGGCGTGCTCGCAGCGCTTACCGTCCATCTCTCGAACCGCTCCGTGAACATCGCGTTCATGCGCACCTATCGCACGGAGCGAGGGGGTGCCGCCTACACGGTCTTCGAACTCGACGATTTGCCCCAAGGCGCAGACCTAACCGACCTCCTGGAATCCCTCCGAGCTCATCCCGAGGTGCGCATCGCGACCCTCATCCGCGTTCCCGGCGCCGCGCCCGCGCGCACAGGCACCGAGATCTCCCCTTCCTTCACGAATGCAAAGGAGCTCCTTGCTTGTACCAAGGATCTGGGAGGGTCTTTGGGCGCAGTCATGCGCGCCCGAGAGGAATCGCTCCAAGGCATCGCATCGGCGCACGCCGCCATGGCGCAGGTGATCGATGCCATGCGCGCCGAGACCACCGCGCCGATAGAGCATCCCGCTCGCTCTCTCGGCGGGCTCATCGGCGGCGAGGCGGCGCTCGTGCAGCAGGGAGCAGGATCGTTGGCGGGCGTTCTTATGGGTGCCGTGCAGAGCAACGCCGTCGCCCGTGCCATGGCGGTTCTCGAGCGCAGCGCGGCGATGGGCGTCATCGTGGCCGCCCCTACCGCCGGATCTGCCGGCGTGGTCCCGGGCTGCGTCTTAGCAGCTGCGGAAGCCGTCGACGCAGATGACGAAGACGTGGCGGAAGCGCTCTACACCGCTGCCGCCGTGGGCCTTCTGCTCTCGCTCAACGCGAGCGTGGCGGGAGCGGAGGGCGGCTGCCAGGCCGAGGTCGGCAGCGCGGCGGCAATGGCGGCGGCAGCGCTGGTCGAACTCAACGGGGGCACTCCGGCCCAAGCGCTCGACGCCTCCTCCATCGCCCTCGGCAACCTGCTTGGTCTCGTCTGCGACCCGGTCGGCGGCCTCGTGGAGGTCCCCTGCCAGAATCGCAACGCCATCGGTGTGGCCGCGGCGTTCTCGTCCGCCCAGCTCGCGCTCTCGGGTGTGGGCAGCCTCGTCCCCTTCGATGAGATGGCGATCGTCATGCGCGATGTGGGCCGCGCCCTACCCTCATCCCTGCGCGAGACGGCAAAAGGCGGGATCGCCCAAGCCCCAAGCGCCTGCGCCGCATGCGCAGCTTGCAGCAAGGCATAAATGAGCGCGTGTCTACTGCTGCGCAGCGACGATCCCGCCTCGCAGCAGTAAACGCAGCACCAGCGGAGCAAGTCGCAGTGCAGGGAACTGGCAGCGAGCACGGAGCCCGCGTCATTGGTTATGATGTGTCAGCTGCTATGGAACCTTGTCCCGACAGACAGGTATAATCGCGTACGTGTAGCAACCTATAGCTGGAAGACGGTGCCTCGATGCCCCTCCCTGAAGATACGTCGCGTTCCTCGGTGACCGCACCCTTACCTGTGAAACCTGGCAGGGGCCACTTCGCCACCAAGGACAATACGTCCAGCCGAACGACCAATGACGACGGGCGTTCGGTCAATGCCCCGAAGCCGGTTCGCGTTCCCGAGCTTGAGCCGCGTCGGCGCGGCAAGCTCTTGCGTCGTCTGCTTATCGGCCTCGTTCTGCTCATCGTTATCGTCTACGGGGCAGGCGTAGTCATCTTCTCGAATATCTACTACCCCGGGACCACCATCGCCGGGGCAGATGTATCGCTTGTCAACGCCGGCAGCGCTGAGGCGCGCATCCGCTCGGCGGTGAACCGCTACACGCTCACGATCGAGGGATCGGGCTTCAGCTGGCAGTATGCCCCGGAAAATGCCGACGCGCTCATCTCAGCCTCCGCTGCTGCAGAGGCCGTTCTCGCGCAGAACGAGCCCTTCAAGTGGCCCATCATGCTCTATGAAGCCCTTACCTCCGCGAACGAGCAGACGACGTCCACCTCGCTCGACCTCGGAGCGGAACCCGACTTCTCGCTCTTCTCCAGCGACTTCGACCAAGCCGCGTTCGAAGAGTCCCTCGGAGCTGCGATCGACGCTTTCAACGAGGGCCGCTCAGGCACGTTTGACGCCGCCAGCGCATTCGATGGAGAGCAGGGTGCCTTCACGGTTGAGCGTGCTCGCTCGAACGAGAAGCTCAACCGAGAGAACGTCATCGCCCTTGCCGAGCTCGCCCTGTCGCGGCTCGACGCCACCGCGTCGCTCGACGCACTCGGCACCGATGCATTCGTTCCGCTCAACGGAAACATCGACGACGAGCAGCTCGAAAGCGTATGCGACAGCGCGAACCAGCTTCTCGGCACGCAGGTTACCTTCCAGATGGGCGGCACGGAAGTTGCGAGCATCGACAGCTCCACCGTCGCCCAGTGGATCGTCTTCGACGAGTCGCTCACTCCGTCGATCGACCAGGAGGCGGTCGCCACCTGGGCGCAAGACCTTGCGAAGTCGCTCACGACCGTAGGCACCGAACGGACGTACACGCGCGAGGACGGCAAGGAGGTCACCGTATCCGGCGGCACCTTTGGATGGAGCGTCGATACGGAGGCGTTCAGCCAGCTCGTCCTGGACGCCGTGACCCAAAAGCAGACCGGCTCGATCGACGTGCCCACCTCGCGTGAAGGCGACCGCTACGCCGGCGCAGGCGCGCGCGACTGGGGCTCCTACATCGATATCGACATCTCTGAGCAACATGCCCGGTACTACGATGCCAACGGCAACGTGCTGTGGGAGTCCAACGTCATCACCGGAAACCCCAACCAGGGAAACAGCACCCCGACCGGCGTGTACTGGCTGCGCGCCCGTTCGCGCGACGTCACCCTCATCGGCAAGAAGGACCCCGAGACGGGCGAGCCCGAGTATGAGACGCCGGTCTCGTACTGGATGCCGTTCATCGGCAGCGTCGTGGGCCTGCACGATGCCTCGTGGCAGAGTGAGGCTTCGTTCAACGACCGCAACGCGTTTCGCAGCGTTGGCAGCCACGGCTGCGTGAACCTGCCGCCCGCAAAGGCGCAGGAGCTTTTCGAGATGGTGTCCGTGGGCGTCTGCGTCGTGGTCCATTACTGAGGAGACTGTCGTGACCGCACGAATCTTACTAGTAGAAGACGATCCTA
Source organism: Enorma phocaeensis (assembly GCF_900186505.1). Taxonomy (GTDB): domain Bacteria; phylum Actinomycetota; class Coriobacteriia; order Coriobacteriales; family Coriobacteriaceae; genus Enorma; species Enorma phocaeensis. The sequence goes on along the minus strand of NZ_LT891969.1, from coordinate 297,086 downwards.
CGATCGTCGAGTCCTTAGGCGAGCTCCTCACCGGCGAGGGTTATCTTGTCGATAGCGTCTCCACGCAGACGGACGCCATCGAGCGCGTCCTCGGCGGCGCGGGGGCGGGTCGTGCTGCAGCAACAGGAGCGGTCGCGGGGCAGCTCGCGAGCGCCCAGACATCTGCACCCTACCAGCTCGTACTGCTTGACGTGACACTCGCCCAGGGCAACGGCTTCGCGGTCTGCGGCGCCATCAAGCGCGAGCTGCCGCAGCTTCCGGTCATCTTCCTCACCGCATCGGATGACGAATTCGACACGGTCACTGGCATACAGATGGGGGCCGACGACTACGTGGCCAAGCCCTTCCGCCCGCGCGAGCTCCTCGCCCGCATCGCAGCGGCGATACGGCGCTCCCAGCCCCAAACGCGCCTCGTGCACCTGGGCGACCTTGTCATAGACACCGAACGCGCCCATGTGGAGCGCAACGGCCGCGAGCTTGTGCTCTCCGCTCTTGAATACCGCCTGCTGCTGCTCTTCGCCACCAATGTAGGCAAGCTCGTAACGCGTGAGATGATCCGCAACGCGCTCTGGGACGACGTGGGCACCTATATCGAGGAGAACACCCTTTCCGTCTACATCAAGCGCCTGCGAAACAAGGTTGAATCCGATCCTGCGAATCCGCAGCTCATCGTAACGGTGCGAGGGCTCGGCTACAAGGCGATTGGATAGAGGGCCATGCTGTCGCGCAACCGCGAACTCCTCCGCACGCTCATCATCTGGCTTGTGCTCGTTGCGGCAGCGGGAATCCTTGCTACTCGAGCCTTTGGCCTTAACGCCGGGCTCTGCACTGCCGGCGCTTGCGCGGTAAGCGCGCTTCCTTTCCTGCTGCTTACCTGGACACGCTACCGCAAGCTCGCCACCTTAGCAGGGCGCGTTGATGCCGTATTGCACGGAGAGCGAGAGGTAAGCTTGGCGAATATGGATGAAGGCGAGCTCGCTGTCCTCGAAAGCGAGATCGATAAGATGGTCGCCCGACTCAACCTCTCGGTTGACGAGCTCGCGCACGAGAAACAGGCCCTCGCTGATGCCCTCGCCGATATCTCGCACCAGATCAAGACGCCGCTCACCTCCATCTCCGTCACCACCGAAGTCGTACGCAAGAACCTTGTTGCAGCGGGAGGCCTGGATGGCGAGGTCGAGAGGCTGCGTCGCATCGAGCAGCTCGAGCGGCGCGTCGAACGGCTCGTATCCGTCCTGCTCAAGCTCGCGCGGCTCGATGCCGGGACCATCGAGCTAAGACGCGAGGAAGTCGACGTCGCGCGCATGGTCGACGAGGCGGCATCACCGCTGGCCATCGCCTTCGACATCGCCGAGGTCTCGCTCGAGTGCTCCATCGAGCCCGCCTGCAGCTATACCGGCGACGCCGCCTGGACGACCGAGGCGCTCGGCAACATCCTCAAGAACTGCATGGAGCACACGCCGGTGGGCGGCACCGTACGCGTCGATGCGTGGGAGGATGCACTGGCCTGCCGCATTCGCGTGACGGACACAGGACCGGGCATCGCCGAGGAGGACCTGCCGCATATCTTCGAGCGCTTCTACCGCGGTACGCACGGGGCCGCCGGCAACGCGGTCGACCCTGCGGGCGTGGGCATAGGGCTATCCCTTGCGCAGGGCCTCATCAACGCGCAAGGCGGAACGCTTTCCGCAAGCAACGTGCACGGTACGCACGGAGAATGTACTGGCGCCCAGTTCGATATCTCCTTCTTCAAGGCCGTCGTCTAGCATGGCTGCCGAGGCAATGGGGCAAGGCCATAGGTCTAAAGGCGGGCAGCTTTCCTCGCCCCGTCCCATGTGACAGAATCGTCACGCGGCGGTCACGTGGGCGCAAGCGGCGAAGTCCAGTATCGTAGATGACGTATCCCTGCCACCAGAAGGGGCCATCTATGAACATCCTTTCCGTTGAGCACCTCACCAAGGTCTACGGTACCGGCGACACCGCCGTGCGCGCACTCGACGACGTGAGCTTCACCGTCGAAGCCGGCGAGTTCATCGCCATCATCGGCAGCTCGGGCTCGGGCAAGTCCACCCTGCTGCATCTCATGGGCGGCGTCGACCGCCCCACCTCGGGCACCGTGCGCCTGCAGGGCCAGGACATCTTCGCCCGCTCCGACGAGGAGCTTGCCGTCTTCCGCCGCCGCGAGGTGGGCCTCGTCTACCAGTTCTACAACCTTATCCCCGTACTCGACGTGGTGGAGAACATGACCCTCCCCGTGCAGATGGACGGGCGCGACATCAACCAGAAGCGACTCAGCATGCTGCTGCGTGCTCTCAACCTCACCGGTCGCGAGCGCTACCTGCCCAACCAGCTCTCCGGCGGCCAGCAGCAGCGCGTCGCCATCGGCCGCGCGCTCATGAACGCTCCGGCGGTCGTACTTGCCGACGAGCCCACAGGCAACCTCGACTCCAAGAACTCAGGCGAGATCATGCAGCTCCTGCGCGATTCCAACCGCCAACTCAAGCAGACGCTCATCGTCATCACGCACGACGAGGACATCGCCCTCATGGCAGACCGCGTCCTCTCCATCGAGGACGGCCGCCTCGTACGCGACGAGCGCAGGCGAGAAGTGCGCACGGTCTCGGTCCGCGGCGAGGCGGGACGGGGAGGAGCCGCCCACTACGCCGCGCCGGGAGCAAACGGCCATGACACCGCGGCTCCGCAGGAGGTGCGCTAAGATGAGCGTCTTCTCGCGCTTCGCGCTGCGTTCGCTCAAGCGTAACCGTACGCGCACCATCGTCTCGATCATCGGCGTAGCGCTTTCGGTCGCGCTCATCACCGCTGTGCTTACCAGCGTCGTCTCGCTCACGAGCATGCTCATCGAGCGCACCGCGTCCGATGAGGGCTGGTGGTACGCGGAAGCCGCCGGCATCACAGCGGATGATCTCGAGCGCTTGCAGAGTGACCAAGAAGTCACCGACCTCACCGTTATTGCCGACATGGGCACCATCTCGCTCGGCGAGGACAACTCGGACATCTTCGGAAAATACCTGTACGCAAAGACGTGGCCGCACGACCTGGATGCGAGCGAGCCCCTCATCTCGACCCCAGAGATCGTTGCCGGCCGTGCGCCCGAGGCCCCAGGCGAGATCTTGCTCCCCCATCCGCTTCAGAACGCTGAGCTCGCCCCGTGTGGGCTGACCGCGGCAGATGGCGGAACGATTGAAGTCGGAAGCCGCATCACGCTCGATTTGGGTACGCGCACGGTCACCAACCGGGAAGATGGAGCGAGCGCCACAGTAACCGCGATTCGCGGCGATTACATCGACGACAGTGCGCAAACTGAAACATATACGGCAGACCTCGGACAGATCGAGGGTACCGTCGTGGGCTTCTACCGTGCATACGGTTACTCCAGCCTCTATTCGCTCCAAGGCAACATCGCCTACGTCTACGACGACGGCAGCGCTGTCAATCGCGCAATCACCGACGATTCCGCCGCCACCTGGGCTGGAGCAATCTTCCGCACCGCAAACCCCGCTGATGCCGAGCCCCTCGCCGACGAGATCGTCAATGTGCATGAGCGAACCACTGACGGTGCATCAACGGCCCACACCTCCCTCATCCGTTGGATGGGAGTTACGCCCGATACGGCCATCTGGAACACGCTCTATCAGATCGCGGGCATCCTTGCCGCCGTCGTGGTGATTGCAGGCGTCTCGCTCGTCTACAACAGCTTCGCCATCTCGGTTGCCGAGCGCACGAGGCAATTCGGCCTGCTCTCGAGCCTAGGAGCCAGTCGCCGGCAGCTGCGTCGCACCGTGCTCATCGAAGCGCTTGCCATCGGCGGAGTTGGCATCCCAATTGGAATCGCGTTCGGAGTCACCGGCTGCTTCGTGGTGTTCGGCCTTCTTGGAGAGGGCATCGCAGCGCTTTCCGGCGGAGCTCAGGCAAACGTGATCGTGAGCCCCGTGGCGCTTGGCATAGCCGCGGTACTCGGTCTCGTGACGCTCTTGGTAAGCGCATGGATCCCCGCCATCCGCGCCAGCCGCGTCTCCGCTGTAGACGCCATCCGCCAAACGCAGGATGTTCGCCTCACTCGGCGGGCACGCCGCGCACAGCGAAAAGCAGCCCGTCGCAACGCATCCAAAACCACCGAGCGCTCCCTTGGTCTCGCAGGCCGCATCTTCGGCATCCCGGGATTCATCGCCCATAAAAACCTTACCCGGGCCTCCTCGAAGGGACGCGTCACCGTTGCCGCCCTCGCCGTCTCGGTTGCCCTCCTCATAACGTCCGGTTCCATCGCCGATGTCATGAGCTATGCCAGCGGCACGGCCGTCGATACCATGGAAGGCAAGGACCTGCTGCTCTACATCGATGTGACCGGCGCCGGCGCCGACCAGTCACTCGCGCTCGCAGACGGCAAGGTTGATGGCCCCGGCATGCAGGATGCCCTCTCGCGCTTCTACGCGGACGTACAGACCATTGATGGGGCGACGCCCAATGGGTATATGACGAGCTACGTGGCCGATGCGCTCATCCCCGCGGGCATGCTGAACGATGGCATCATGGGCCTCGACGGAAGCGCACCGCTCCTCGCGAACGGCTCATGGTATGGGTCTGTCTATGTGAACTTCGTCGATGGAGCAACGTGGGAGGCCTACGTCGACTCGCTCGGGCTTGATCGCGCCACGTTCTGCGACCCTGCCCGCCCGCTTGCCATCGCGGTGAATTCTTACGACGTCAACAACGGAGAAACGTACGGCAACTATCAGCCGTTCAAAGCCGAGGGAACGATTGAATCCCTCGAGTTTGCCGATTTGAACGGGCACTTCGTTTCCAGCATTGAGGACGATCCCGCAGGTGGCCTGCGAGCCCTGTATTTCGACAACGATGGAGATCCGGCCTACCTGCCCTATGATGAAGCAGTTGCGAGCACGCAGAACATCGAGGTGGGCGCGCTTGCCGACACTCGCCCTGTTTGCGTGGATTCCTCAGGCACGCTCCAGCTCATCTTGCCTGCCTCCGCCATCGACCTTTCCGCGAACACGGGGTATCTACGGGCCAGCATGTCCATCGATGCAGGCGGCGACGCCTCTGCCGCCACCCAGGCCCAAGAGGCAATCGAATCGATTGCCGAGGACTACCCCGAGCTTGATATCGCGTATACGAACGTTGCTCAGGGCAAGCTCCAAGCACGTCTCATGGCCACTACGGTCAACACCTTCATCTACTGCTTCGCCGTTATCACGGGGCTCATCGCGGTGGCAAACGTCTTCAACACGCTTGCGAACGCCCTCATCCTTCGTCAGCGCGAGTTCGCGATGCTCAAATCTGTGGGCATGGGCAACCACGCCTTCCGCCGCATGATCGCCTACGAGTGCGCGAGCTATGCACTGCGGGGCTTTGCGATCGGCCTTGCCCTGGCAGCGCTCGCAAGCTACGGGCTCTACCTGTCCATGAGCCTCTCGTATAGCACCTACGAGTTCAGCCTTCCATGGATGCAGGTGGGCATCTCAGCCGTGGTCGTACTCATCGTCATTCTCGCAAGCGTGATATACGCCATGCGTCGCAGCCGCAGCTCAAGCGTTGTCGAGGCGCTGCGCGAGGATGCGATCTAGGGGGCGAGCCGCACTCGGACCTGTCTGCGCGCCGGATATAGCTCTTCGCATTCAAGCAGCATATACGCTCCTGCGCCCTTCCCGACCTGCAACTCTGTCGGGGAGGGCGCCCCTTGCCAGCAATGCGCCTGCAACGAAGCGAAAACTCTACGCAATGGTCTTCCGCAAACGGCTTGACTCATACTGCAGACGGTAGTATTAGTTTGTATACCAACTGTTTGTATACAAACTTTAGGAGATCTGTGAACATTGATGAAGCGGTGAAGCCCATCCACCATCAGCTCCTCGTCGCCTTCTCGCATTCCAACCGCGCCATGCAGGCGCGCACGCGTGCAGGCGGCCTCAAGCCGGGACAACCCAAGGTCCTCGAGCACCTGGCGTTTCACGAGGGCTGCACTCAGCGCGACATCGGGCGCGCGTGCGTCATGGACAAGTCGAGCGTCACGAGCGTCGTCGCTCGGATGGAGGATGAGGGGCTCGTCGAACGGCGCGCAAAGCCGGCCGACAAGCGCGTCGCGACCGTCTATCTAACCCAAAAGGGACGCGAAGCCGCCGCACGCGTGCTCGACTTCCGTGCCGAGGTGGACGCCATCGCCTGGCAGGGTCTCGACGCGCGAGAGCGCGAGGAGCTCTCCTCCCTGCTCGATAGGGTAATCGAGAATCTACAAGCCAACGAGGAGGGGACCTGCGCATGATGGAACAGGCGAAGGTTTCGGCAGAAGGCTCCGTGATGCAGAGTGACTCGCTCGGGCAGGGCGCCGCGGACGCCCACTCCTCGCAGACCGCCTCCCCCACCAAGGAACCCGCGAGCACGCCCCGCCTTGCAGCGCGGCTGCATTCCGAGCGTCTCATCCAGCGCTATCTCTGGTTCATCCTCGGAGTGTGCATCAACAGCTTCGGCGTCGCGTTCATCACCAAGGCAGCGCTCGGCACCTCGCCTATTTCGAGTATTCCTTATGTGCTCGACCTCGCCTTCCCACCCACCTTCGGTGAGACCACCTTCGCGATGAACCTCGTCTATATCGTGCTTCAGATTGTGCTGCTCCGACGCGACTTCAAACCAATCCAGTTGTTCCAGATCGTGGTCAACCTGCTCTTTAGCGCACTCATCGACGTGAGCATGGCTTTTCTCACGTGGCTCGAGCCCGCAACCCTGCCCGCCCAACTCGCCTCGCTCACCCTCGGCTGCGTCATCCTCGCGTTCGGAGTCTCCGTCGAGGTTGCACCGAATGTCATCACCGTGCCCGGAGAGGGAATCGTCCGAGCCATCGCATCGGTCACGAAGAGGCCATTCGGGTCAGTGAAGATGCTCTTTGACACCACGCTGGTCATCATCGCCTGCGCGCTCTCGTTCGTCTTCTTCGGCTACTTGAACGGCCTCGGCGCGGGCACAATCATCTCAGCGTTTGCGGTCGGGCGCCTCTGCAACCTCTTCAATCGCCACGTTCCACTTCTCGCGCGCATCGCGCGCCTCACGCGCGGCACCACAGGAGCTCCCGAAGAAGCGCTCTAAACGCGCCAGAGCATGTTGTTGATGCGTCGTCTACTTCTTCTTCCGGCGCATCTTGCTCGGCGAAACCGTGATCCCACCTGCGGTCTGGCGGACCTGTTGGCGGCGAGGGCGCTTTGGAGCAGCCGATACAGGCTGTGCAGCACCCTCAGGGGCAGGTACGCGGCGCGTTCCGGAGGCAGCGCGCTGCGGGCGCTCGCCACCATGCACGATACGGTCCCAACGCGCATGGATGCTCGCATGGCGCGCAGACTTGAGGCCGAGCAGGGGTGCCGTCAGGATGGTGGGTGCAAAGAACGTGATCAGGCGCCAAACCAGGTAGCCCGCCGTAGCGGAAGCGCCGAAGAAGTGACCCAGGAACAGCGCGAAGCCGCCCTCGGCACCACCCGTGCCGCCCGGGAGCGGCACCGCCGAAGAAAGCAGCTGGATAAAGGCGCCGGCAGCGAGGCACGAGAGGAAATCGACATCATGGTTTCCAAATGCCAGAAGCACGAAGTACGGCACCATGTAGAAGAAGGCAAGCTGCGCCATGGTCACCAACATGGTGATGCCCATGGAAGAGAGATGCGCCGCCGCGTGCTTGAAATGATGGGAGAACGAGTAGATCTCGTTGTTCACGTAGTCGCGCCATCCGCGAGTCCGATCGCTCTCACCGCCGATGCGCTCAACGAAACCGATGGCCCACGTGGCGAGCTTGGTCACGAAGCCCGGGCAGAGAGACACCACGAACAACGCCGTAAGCAGCACCACATGTCCACCGAAGCTGAACAGGCATAGAAGCGTCATATCGCCGTAGAGGTCGGTGAAGAACGGCAAGCGCACCGCAAGCAAGATAGCGCCCCACACAACGAGGCCAACCTGAAACACGATGTAGCGCGTAAACTGCGTGGCACCCGCCTCGCCCACGGGCTGGCCCGCCTTGGTAAGGCGATAAATCTGAGCCGGCGTGCCCCCGACCATCATGGGCGTGAGGTTGCCGAAAAACACACCCGAAGCCTCGACGGAGATGAGATCGCGGATACCGACCGGCGACTCGGGATCAAGCCAAACGGCGATCGCGTAAGCGGCGACGCCAAAGATGAAGTAGAGCACCATGCACAGGCACGCCACGACGATCCACGACATGTCGACCGTGGACAGCGCCTCGATGAACTGAGCCATCTGACCCGTGAAGATCAGGTACACGATATAGGCTACGAGCACGAGCCCGATGAAGATCGCGCCGCGCCGTGCGCCCTTCTTATCATCTCCGCCCGCAGACGAAGCGTCGACACGGGGTTTAGGGGAAGCGCTATGTGGGGACTCCGACATGGTTCTCCTTGGTAATACGCACGCGCATTCGCAGAACTTCACAACATAGCTATTGTAGTGCAAGTAGAGGCCTCAACACCCTTGCAGCCGCTCTCCGACGTAACTCCATGCACGGGACCCCGAACACGTCGCCCTGGAAAAGGAGCCATCTACCTTCAGATTCGTGTCTATTGTGCCGATGAAGAGGTGCTGCGCCCGTTTCGCACAAGGCAAACGAATCACTGAACTTCAACCTAATCGGAACTTTGCGATGCTGTGCCGCTGGGTAAGTGGGTAGGATGGTTTGGACGCACCCATTAAGGAGATCAGCCATGTCCATGCCAGATGCCACCTGCATCCCCACGTTCACCGGTTCCTTCCGCCAAAACCTCGACGCCCTCATCGAGCTCTTCGAGCGCGGGGACAAAGACCCCGCAGGCAAGAAGATTGGCTTCGAGCTCGAGCGGATTCTCATCGACGATTCGGGCGCGGTCGTGCCCTTCTCGGGAGAACGAGGCGTCTCCGCCTTGATCCATGAGCTTGCGGCTCATCATGCGGCTGACGAGCAGATCATAATCGACGGGCACTTGCTCGGCCTCGCCTACAGTATCGAGACCGATCTTGAGGAAGTCGAGGTCAACGTCTCTCTCGAACCCGCCGCGCAGATCGAGGTCTCCGCCGGGCCGGCGCATTCAGTCAAAGCGCTTTACGATGCCGTGCGCTCCTTCGATGCCGAAGTCAACGCCGCCTGCGCCGCCATCGGGCTCCAGGCGCATCTCGTGCCCGTAGGCTACAATCCCGTTGTCACAGATCCGCTCGAGCTCGAGCTCATCCCTAAAGACCGGTATCGCGACATGGACGCCTACTTGTCGCGTCGCGGTCGCTATGCACGCGATATGATGCGCTGCACCGCTTCCACGCAAGTCTCGCTCGATTACGAGAGCGAGGAAGACGCACAGCGCATCTACCGAATGGCCACGCTCCTTGGGCCGCTCCTCTCCTTCCTCTTCGACAATGCCCCTGTCTTTCGGGGTAAGGCAACACCCGGTATGGCGCGCTCACGCATCTGGCATCATGTCGATGTCGATCGATGCGGCATCGTGCCCGGTGCGCTGGAAGGGCTCACGTTCGAGGACTACATCCTGTGGGTATCCGGCGTTAAGCCCATCCTCTTCACCGATGCCCAGCACGCCACAACCTCGACAGGCGACCGCTACACCCGTGACCTTATGTCCGAACGGCCCTTGGAACGCTCGGAGCTCATGCACCTGCTGTCGATGGTCTTCCCCAACGTACGCCTCAAGGGCTTCGTCGAACTGCGCGAGATGGACGCTCTTCCACCGCGCCTCGCGGCAGCGTGCACGAGCTTCACCGGTGCGCTCTTCTACGACAAATGCCTGGAAGACAAACTCGTTGGTCTTCTCTCCAGCTATCTCCCCCACGGCTTTGAGGGCATTGACGAGAACGATGCCGTGCTAGCCCGCATCCATCTTGAGGAACAGGGTTGGGACGCCAAGGTCTACGGCATGCCAGCCACCGCCATGGTCGATGCGCTCATCGAGATCGCGCGCAGCAACGTCGAGTGCGGATGCGGGTGCACGGGCATCGGGAGCGATAAGCCGTCCTCGGTCAAAGTACCCGTTGTTCGCGAGACGGGGACGGCGCGCGTCTTCGACCTCGAGGGCATCGAGATGCTAGCCGACATGTGGGGTGCGCGCCGTCTACCCCGCGAGGAGAGCGCAGCGAAGCTCAAGCAGCTTGGAATCATCGAAGCTTCGGCAGTTTAGGCGCGCTCTCACGACTGCACTCCACGAGTTGCCCACAACTTCACGCTCTTGGAAATTGCCTCTTGCGCAGACGCGACGCTTCCCGTAATATTCTTTTCGCTGAGCACGCGTGCTCACCACATGGCCCGTTCGTCTAGCGGTTTAGGACGCCGCCCTCTCAAGGCGGAGATCACCAGTTCGAATCTGGTACGGGCTACCAAGAACTTGAGCAGGCTCCTTCGGGGGCCTGTTTTGCTATGCGCAGCCCATCGCCACATAATTATTCAAGAAATTAGGGCTTGCGCTCTCATGTCTGCTGCCGTAATATATCTATCTGCGCGACCGCAAGGTTGTGTTTCCACTGGGATGTCGTCTAATGGCAGGACAGCGGATTCTGGTTCCGTCAATGGGGGTTCGACTCCCTCCATCCCAGCCATATGGCCCGTTCGTCTAGCGGTTTAGGACGCCGCCCTCTCAAGGCGGAGATCACCAGTTCGAATCTGGTACGGGCTACCAAGAACTTGAGCAGGCTCCTTCGGGGGCCTGTTTTCGTATGGGAAGCTAGCCGCATGCCGCCCGCTCGGAGCCGGGCAGGTCCAAGACGCTGACGTTGCCGCCATAAGCAAAACGAGCACCCGGATCGACCGAATGCCCGCCTAGAATCGCGCCCTGCTATGGACACGCTTAGCGATGGAAGTACGTATGGCGTTCGTACTTGGGCTCGCAGCACACGTTGATGCCAAGCTTCTTGAGCAGCGCCTCGTCTGTAGCGGAGATGATGACCGAGAAGAAGGCGTCGCACCCGCGCAACTTGGGCAAGCCGGCGAGAACCCTCGCCGCGACCTCGCTCGTTGCCGAAGTGATTGAGAGCGCGATGAGCGTTTCATCGGGATGGAGTCGCGGATTATGGCTCCCCAGCTGCGAGGTCTTGAGCTTGCTGATGGGCTCGATCGCCTCGTTGCTGATGACCTCGAGCTCAATGTCGACGCCCGTTACGCTCTTGAGGGCATTCATGAGCAGAGAGCTTGCAGCACCAAGCCGCTCAGACGTCTTGCCAGTGACCACAGAGCCGTCGGGCAGCACCATGGCGCCCACGGGCGCCCCCGTGGTCTCCTCTTTGAGCAGCGCGGCAGATCTGGCAGGCGACAAGTCCTTCCCCACCCCCGCCTTCTTCATGATGACCTTGAGCTTGTCGACGAGCCCCTGACCGGTCCCCGTACGCTTCACGTTCACGGCGGCGGTGAAATACCTGCGCACGATCTCCATGCACGCGGCATCGCGACAGGCCTCGTCATCCGTGATGGCAAAACCAACCATGTTGACGCCCATATCGGTGGGGCTCTGATACGGGCTCTCCCCCATGATCTTCTCCATCAAGGCCTTGACCACAGGAAACGCCTCGACATCGCGATTGTAGTTGACTGCGGTTTTTCCGTACGCTTCGAGGTGGAACGAGTCGATGATGTTCGAATCGTCGAGGTCGACGGTCGCCGCCTCATAAGCGATGTTCACCGGATGCTTGAGCGGGAGGTTCCATACGGGAAACGTCTCGAACTTGGCATACCCGGCAGAAACGCCATGCCGGTGCTCGTGATATACCTGCGAGAGGCAGGTCGCGAGCTTGCCGGAACCAGGACCCGGCGCCGTAACGACGACGAGCGGGCGTGAGGTCTCCACAAACTCGTTCTTGCCGTAGCCCTCTTCGGACACGATCAGATCGATGTCGTGAGGATACCCCTCGATCGGATAATGGAGCTTGCAGGGAATGCCGAGCATAGAGAGGCGCTTGCGGAACACGTCGGCAGCAGGCTGGCCGGCATACTGCGTGAGCACAACGGCCGCCACCGCAAGGCCGTTGCTGCGGAAGATGTCCGCCAAGCGCAAGACGTCCTCATCATAGGTGATGCCCAAATCGCCGCGCGCCTTGTTCTTCTCGATATGGTTCGCGTTGATGGCGATGATGATCTCCACGTCCTCAGAGAGGCTTTTGAGCATGCGGAACTTGCTATCAGGCTCGAACCCGGGGAGCACGCGCGATGCGTGGTAGTCATCAAACAGCTTGCCGCCGAACTCAAGGTAGAGCTTGCCGCCGAACTGGTCGATACGCTTGCGAATCTGCTGAGCCTGCAGCTCGATGTACGTATCGTTACTGAATCCCTGGCGCATATGCCCTGCCTTTCCCGTCCGCTCACAAGAACCCAACCAGTATACCGGAGCCGTCAGACGAAAAGAGAAAAAGCGCTTCGCCGCCGCCATAGGACCACGGGAAGCGCACTAAACGCATTCGCCCCCTCCCGTGCACGGTTCGGGAGGGGGCAAGGTAGGGTCACACCGACGCCGCCCATGCGCGTGCCGGCTGACGACTTATGACCCCCGCAGGCCGCAAGGAGACAAGCGACCTGCGGGTCAGCGAACTCGCGATTAAAGGATCACGAGAGCGGCGGTCACGACGATGATGCAAACGACGGACAGGACCACGACGAGCTTCATCGCGAACTTGAGCCACGTCGTCCACTCGATGCGGGCGAGCGCAAGGCCGCCCATGATGGCACCGGACGTCGGGGTGAACAGGTTCACCACGCCGATGGCGCTCGAGAAGATCATTACCATGACCTCAGGCGAGAAGCCGAGGGCATCGGTCAGCGGTCCCATGATGGGCATGGAGACCGTAGCCATGCCAGAGGTCGACGGGATGAGGAAGGACAGCCCGAAGTAGATGATCCACGCGATGGGCGCGAACAGGACGCCGGACACGCCCTGGAGCGCGTTCGCGGCAGCGTTCAGGACGTAGAGATCGAGTCCCGTGGCAGCCATGAGCACGGAGATGCCGCGGGCGAGCGCGATGACGAGCACGACGCTCATCATGTCGGCAGCACCGGCGATGAAGGTGTTCACGATTTCCTTCTCGGAAAGACCGCCCACGATGCCGATGACGATAGCCATGATGAAGAACCACGTGGACGCCTCATCGAAGTACCATTGACCGATCGGCAGGCCCGTGATGACGGCAGACCAGCCCTGGGCGGTCTGAACGTCGCTGGAGGAAACGCCCTCGACGGTGCCGTCCATGGTGGTCACGGAGCCGTTGGCATCGTCGTATGCAGCGGCGAGGTCGTCGCTGGTGATCTCGGTCTCGACGGTCTCCCACTGGGAGCCGGCATCGAAGAAGTTGGCAACGCCCTCGTTGAGGTCGGCGATGGGGATGAAGCCCAGGATCATGACGACGAACGTGAAAGCGAAGATGACCAGCACGGCCTTCTGGCGCCCGGTGAGCTTGATGTCCTTGTTAACCTCGGACGCAGCGGCTCCATGGGCCTCCTCGGCATTCTGCTGCTCCTGGAGCGACAGGATGGTCGAACCCTTGTCAGCCTTGACCTTCTTGGCATAGCTCATCACGAAGAGGATTGAGATGAACGTGGTGATCACGCAGAGGACGAGGCCGAGGCCGATGATGATGGTCTGGTCAGCCTCGATGCCCACGCCGCGCAGGGAGTCGACGGCGGCGCCGACAGCGAACGGGTTGACCGTGGAGCCCAAGCAGCCGCAACCGGCACCGAGCAAAACGGTGGCAGCGCCGACCATGGGGTCGAAGCCAGCTGCCATCATGGTGGCGGCGAGCAGGGCGTAGAACGGGACGGTCTCCTCGCACATGCCATAGGTGGTGCCACCTAGGGCGAAGATGCACATGAGAACCGGAATGATCGCGATCTCGTTACCCTTGAGCTTCTTGACGAGCACGGCGATGCCATTGTCAAGCGCGCCCGTCTTGGTCATCATGCCCAGGAAGCCGCCCAGGATGAAGACGAAGAGGCAGACGGGAAGCGCGTCAGCAAAACCCTTGACGGGCGCGGTAAAGAAATCGCTCAGATTAGCAGCGGTAACCTGATCAGGCGCGACGCCCGACACAATGACGGTGACGATCGCGACGATTGCAAGCAATAGAAGAAGAATGGTGAACGACGACAGCATGCCGCGCTTTTTCTTGGTGGCTTCAGCCATTTCTTCTTCCTCCCTTCTAGTAAATCGGATGCAGACGAACTGCCCTTCCGTGCATAAGGGATGTCAGCCTGTGGCTATCGCGGAGTTGCTCCGCAATGGTTCGGGCGGACGCCCCCACGCCCGCCCGAACGCAGAACCTACTTCAAGGTCGCGTACATCACAGCCTTGATGGTGTGCATACGGTTCTCGGCCTCGTCGAAGACCTTGGACTGCGGGCCCTCGAAGACCTCGTCGGTGACCTCCATCTCGGTGACACCGAACTTCTCGGCGATGTCCTTGCCGATGGTGGTGTTGGTGTCATGGAAGGAAGGCAGGCAGTGCAGGAAGATGGCCGAAGGATCGGCAAGGTCCATGAGCTCCTGCGTAACGCGGTAGGCCTCGAGCTGCTTGATGCGCTCGGTCCAGACCTCGTCAGGCTCGCCCATGGAGACCCACACGTCGGTGTAGATGACGTGGGCTCCGGTGCAGGCGGCCTTCGGATCCTCGGTGAGGGTGATGGTGCAGTTGTTTGCAGCAGCGATGGGCTTGCAGGCCTCGATGACGTCATCGGCGGGCATGCACTCCTTGGGGCCGCAAGCAACGAAATTCATGCCGAGCTTGGCGCACACCACCATGAGGGAGCGGGCGACGTTGTTCTTGGCATCGCCCATGAACACGAGGGTCTTGCCCTTGATGTCGTAGTTGAAGTTCTCCTGAACGGTCAGGATGTCAGCGAGCATCTGGGTGGGATGCCACAGATCGGTGAGGCCGTTCCATACCGGCACGCCGGACTTAGCGGCGAGCTCCTCGACGTCCTCCTGGGCGAAGCCACGGAACTCAATGCCGTCGTACATGCGGCCGAGCACGCGGGCGGTGTCCTCGATGGACTCCTTCTTGCCCATCTGGGACGAGCCGGGATCCAGGTAGGTCACGCCCATGCCGAGGTCCATGGCGCCGACCTCGAAGGCGCAGCGGGTGCGCGTGGAGGTCTTCTGGAACAGCAGGACGATGTTCTTGCCCTCGAGGTAGCGATGCGGGGTGCCGGTGCGCTTGAGGTCCTTGAAGTTCTTGGAGAGCTTCAGCATGTACTCGATCTCCTCAGTGGAGAAGTCGAGCAGGCGCAGGAAGCTGCGGCCGGAGAGGTTAACACCCATGGTTCGTTCCTTTCGTTCGAATCCGTGCACGGGGCGCGATGCGCCCCATCCGTCTTGATGGCAAGAGCACAGCGTGATCCTGCCGAGATGTGACGAGCTCGCCGGCACCTTATGATGAGAGGAGAGACACGCCGTTTCGCAAAACGCGTTTGGGCGCCACCGATACTCGAAACACCTAGCGGGTGCGGCGCGTCGCTTCGCGCTTATCGCCGCACCCGATACTACAACTCATCGATCCTGAGCACCCATCGTAGATCGATGGGGCATGGACCGTACCGACAGACGGACTAGAGGTCCTCGCGCCAGAACGGCATGCTCATGCAGCGCGGGCCGCCACGGCCACGGGAGAGCTCGGCCGAAGGCACGACGAGCAGCTCCATGCCCTCCTTGTAGAGGACATCGTTGGTGACGTTGTTGCGCTGATAGACGCAGATCTTGCCGGGGGCGACGGCGAGCGTGTTGGAACCATCGTTCCACTGCTCGCGAGCGGCTGCGATCGGATCGCCGCCACCGCAGGGGATCAGCTTGACGGCGTCGATGCCGAGCGCCTTGGCAAGGATGTGCTCGAGCGTGTCGTTCATCTCGGAGATCTCGACCTCGCCGGGGTTCTTGCCCGGGGTGAGCTTGAACACCTGGAGCGTGCCCATGATCGCCGGATGGATGGTGAACTTGTCGACGTCGATCTGCGTGAACACGGTGTCGAGGTGCATGAAGGCACGGGACACGGGGATGTTGAACGCAAGGATCGTGTCGATCTTGGAGTCGGAGTTCCAGAACATGTTCTGAGCCATGACGTCGATGGCGGCAGCCTGGGTGCGCTGCGAAATGCCGACGGCGATAGTATGGTCGTTGATGTTCAGGACGTCGCCGCCCTCGGTGTGGAAGGAGGCGTCGCGACGGAAGTACAGCGAGACATCCTTGTAATCAGGGTGATACTTGAAGATGTACTTGCCATACAGCGTCTCGCGGTTACGCGTGACCGAATACATGCGGTTGAGGTTGACGCCGGTGCCAACGACCGCGAACGGGTCGCGGGTGAAGTAGAGGTTCGGCATCGGGTCGACCAGAAGATCGCTCTCGGTCTCGACGTTCACCAGGGAATCGAGCGTGACGGAGCTGGCATGGGGCAGCTCGACCTCGGCCTTAGTGATGCCGGCCATGGTCTTCTTGACGTACTCGAGGTTGTCGGTGATGGAGTCGAGCAGCTCGGTGATGGCAGCCGGGGCCATCTTGCCCTTGATGCCGGCCTCCGCAAGCCACTGCTCTTGGAACTCAGCACGAGCCTCAGGGACGGCGTCGAACGCCTCGGCAACGAGCTTCTCGAGATACAGCACCTCGACACCCTGCTCGCGCAGGATCTCCGCGAAGCGATCGTGCTCCTGCTGGGCGACCTCCAGGAACGGAACGTCGTCGAAGAGCAGGCGCTCGAGCTCGTCGGGCGGCAAGTTGAGCAGCTCATCGCCGGGACGATGCAGGCAAACCTTCTTTAGCTGCCCAATCTCGCTCGTTACGTGCAAGCCTTTCGTCATGTCCTCCTACCTTTCTACCTTGGCCGCTTGCGCGACCGCCTACGCACCGTGCACAACGCACGATGCGGTATGCACACAACATAGATATATCCATTTTTCTAAAATCTGTACCCTAGTTCCGCCAACGGTACCAAAGAGCGGGGGAACGGTATATTGCGAAACATATCTCGGATTACCACTTTATTTCGTTAAAGCGCTTACGTGCGGAAATAATAGATTCATTCTTCATTAAGAGCTATCAGAATGGATATTATACAAGTTGTAATGCATATTATTACTTAATCTATGTAGCGACCAATGTTGTTTCATGACATCTTAAATACCAATTTTGTATTCATTTAATAACCGAGTTTATTCAATTTTCAATCTTTGACGACCGTTCGCAACGCGCAACCTACCGCTCATCGGCGCGGTCCGCAAGCGTCCATGCGTAAGCACTTCATAAAGCTTTCGAATTGAGGGCTCCCCGCGTTGCGCACTCGCTTATAAACGAAAGAACCTATACTGGGGGAAACGTGTGCCCCGCATCAGACGGGAACCGTAGGAACGGAGCAATGAACCATGGCATCAAAAGAAGAGAAAAGAACTAAGGCGTCTCGCAAGCAGCGCAAAGCAGAGGGTATCGAGCGAGCTGAGCGCTACGACTTCTCCTACACGCAAAACCGCGAGCTGAGCTGGCTGCGTTTCGACGAACGCGTTCTCGATGAAGCCTACGACGAGACCGTCCCCCTCTTTGAACGCCTCAACTTCGCAGCGATCTTCCAATCCAACCTCGATGAGTTCTTCATGATCCGCGTAGGCGGACTCTCCGACCTCGCCACGCTCAAACGGCAGCCCGTAGACAACAAAAGCAACCTCACCCCGTCCGAGCAAATCGACCTCGTGTTCAAGACGCTACCGCCGCTCATCAAAAAGCAGAACGACATCGTTGCCGCGATAGAAGACGAACTGGAGAAGCATCGGGTCTTCCGCGTCGTCCCGAACGAGCTAGCGGGCGAAGATCGCACCTTCGTCGAGCGCTACTTCCAATCCTACGTCTCGCCCGTCATATCCCCGCTCGTGATCGACCCGCGTCACCCCTTCCCCAACCTCAGGAACGCGGCGCTCTATCTTGTCTGCTCGCTCGAAAGCGACGAGGAGGAGAACCTCCTCGGCCTCATCGAGGTTCCCACTTCGATGAATCGCGTGGTCGCCATGCCCTCAAAGGACGGCGCGTATCGCTATATTCTCCTCGAGGATGTGATCTTGACCTGCATAACGAGTTGCTTCGGCTCGTATCTGCCGGCTGGGTGCGCGGTCGTGCGCGTCACGCGCAACGCCGACATCGACCCGGACGGCGAGGGCGTCGAAGAGGACGAGGACTACCGCCAGCATATGAAGCGTATCCTGAAGAAGCGCTTGCGCCTCCAGCCCGTCGCCCTCCAAGTGCTCGGGGACCTAGAACCCGCGACGCTCAAATCCATCCGCAAGTCGCTCGGCCTCGCCGCTCATTCGGTCCTCCACTACACCACCCCTCTTGACCTCAGCTATATCTACAGCGTCGAGGGCCATCTGCCCGAGCCCGCTCGCAGCGAGCTGCTTTTCGCCCCGTTCAAACCCCAGCCAAGCCCCATGTTCAAGTCGGGTAGGTCCATTCGCGACCAAGTCATCGCAGGCGATAAGCTGCTGTTCTATCCATACGAGTCCATGAACCCCCTGCTCGACCTCATGCACGAAGCCGCTTTCGATGACTCGTGCATCTCGATGAAGATCACGCTCTACCGCGTGGCAAAGCAGTCGAGGCTGTGCGAGTCGCTCATCGATGCTGCGGAAAACGGCAAGGAGGTCACCGTCCTCATGGAGCTCCGCGCCCGCTTCGACGAGCAGAACAACATCGAGTGGGCAGAGCGCCTCGAGGAGGCGGGCTGCACCGTCATCTACGGCTCCGAGGGCTTCAAGTGCCATTCCAAGATCTGCCAGATAACCTATCGCGACGGCATGGCGCTCACCCGCCTGACGCTGCTTGGCACCGGCAACTTCAATGAGAAGACCGCGAAGCTCTACTCGGACTTCATGCTCATGACCGCGCATCCCGGCATCGGCGAGGATGCGAACGCGTTCTTCCGCAACCTCTCGCTCGGCAACCTCTCCGGTGACTACCGCTACCTGGGCGTCGCGCCGGCGGGACTCAAGCCGCTCATCATGAACGGCCTCAACCGCGAAATCGACCGCGCTCGAGAGGGGCTGCCCGCGCGCGTCTTCTTCAAGATGAACTCGCTCACCGACCGCGAGGTCATCGACAAGATCGCCGAGGCAAGCCAGGCTGGCGTCGACGTGCAGATGATCATCCGCGGAATCTCCTGCCTGCTACCCGACGTCGCATGCAAAACCGAAAACGTGCACATCCGCTCCATCGTCGGCCGTTTCCTCGAACATGCGCGCGTCTATTCCTTCGGTGTGGAAAACGACATCGTCTACCTCTCTTCCGCCGACATGATGACCCGCAACACCGAGCATCGCGTCGAGATCGCCTACCCCGTGCTCGATCCTGCATGCCGCGCCATGGTGCAGGAGTACATGCATGCGCAATTGAACGACAACGTGAAAGCGCGCACCCTCTCGAACAGGGGAACCTGGGAGGTTGTCTCGCGCAATGCCGACGAGATGCCCTTCAACTCGCAGGAATACCTCCTCAAGCATGCCTACGCCCGTGCAGCGGATGCGGCGGAAGCCGAGCGTGCTGCGCGCAAGCAGGAGCGCCGGCAAGCGATCGAGCAGCCCGTGCCGGATTACGATGCCGCCTCAGCGGTTCTCGATGCTGCGGCCCAGACCGTAGCGCGGCAACTGGAGCAGATGAGGCCCACCGCACCGGCACCGGTCACTCCCCCGCAAAGCCAGATGGATGAGGCAGCGGAGCAGACGCCTCCCGCGTCTGCGGGGGCACCGGTTGCTCCGGAGCCTGCTGCTCGGGAGACCGCCGTGTGCGCCACCCTCATCGAACCCGAGCCCGAGGCACATGAGGCCCCCATCGACCATCATGCAGCCAAGAGCACCACGCTTGCTAAGCGCAAGCCAGGGCGCGTCCGCTCGGGTCTCGCCCTGATCGGACTCGGTATCAAAACGCTCCTGATAGGCTCCCCCAAGGAGCGTCGCCGCTAGGTCTTCGCGCAGGTCGGTCCCTTCGGGTACACTGGTAGGCCGAGCAGCGAGAAAGGGGCCGCATGCAACTGACCGTCGAACGAATGGCCTATGGACCAGATGCCATCGCCCGCACCGCGGAAGGAAAGACCGTCTTCGTCACGGGCGCGGTGGCCGGCGATGTCGTAGAGGCGACGATCGACACCGAGGGTCCTACGTTCGCGCGCGCGCATGTGGAGAGGATCATCGAACTCTCCCCCAACCGCATCCAGCCCCCATGCCCCTTCGTGGGGCTTTGCGGCGGCTGCCCCTGGGGTGCGCTCAGGCGCGAAGACCAACTTGCCGCCAAATCGGAGAATCTCCGCTCGGCACTCGCACGCATCGGCAGATTCTCCGCCGACGATATCGATCGGCTCGTTCGGCCCATACGGCACACCGAAGATGCCTGGGGGTATCGCAACAAGATCGAGCTCGCCGTGCGCGGGGAAAACGGCCATGTCGTTCTCGGCATGCACGGCCTCGATCCCGATCAAATCATCAGAATCGATCGGTGCCCGTTGTTCGAGAAGGCATTCCCAAAAGCGCTCAAATCCGCGGCAGGCGCTCTCTCCTACCTTGGCAACTCGCGCGATCTTTCTCTCGAACGCGTAGGGGTACGCGCCAGCCGGCGCACCAAAGCGCTCGAAGTGGCGCTCTGGACCCCAACGGGGGGCTTCCCGCGCGCTCATGTCGCCCGCGTGCTCGAGGATGCCCTGAAACCAACGAGCATCGTGCGCGTCATGACCAAGGGCGAGCGCAAAGCCAGGCGCGTGGTGAAAAACGAGCTGCTTGCCGGCCAAGGGTCATGGACCGAGCGAATCGGATCCGAGGTAATGTGCGTCTCCGCCCCGTCGTTCTTCCAAGTCAATACCGCCGCAGCGGAAATCTTGATCGAGCTTGTGATGGATGCGCTGAATCCCGGAGAGGACGACGTCGCTTGCGACCTGTATTGCGGCGCGGGCACGTTCACCCTACCGCTCGCACGGCGCTGCGCCTGGGTTTCAGCGGTGGAATCGTATGGCCCCGCCGTGCGCGACCTCAGACGCAACCTCGAACGCGCCAGACTCGACAACGTTGATGCGATCGGTGGGGATGCCGTACGCGAGTTCCCCGCCGACGAGGTGGACGTACTCGTGGTCGACCCTCCTCGTGCGGGCCTAGACCCCGAGGCAGTCGAGCTCATCTCGGACACCTCCGCTCGCGATGTAGCCTACGTTTCATGCGACCCCGCAACGCTCGCACGCGACCTTGCGCGCTTTGCCGAGCGAGACGTCTTCGAGCCGGTAACCATCACCCCGGTAGACCTCTTCCCGGAAACGTTCCATTGCGAAACCGTCGTGCACCTCTCGCGCAAGCGGTAGCGGAGTCGTGCAACGCGGCACCAAGGCCGCGGAATTTGACGCTCGGACAGCGGTCAAATCGCCCATGCTCGTGGGTATAAGTGATGGGATGCGTCGTCTAAGGGAAGGAATCTCCATGAGTGCCGTTGCCGTTTTGGTCGCCGATGGGTTCGAGACCATCGAGTGCCTCACCATCGTCGATGTCCTGCGCCGGGGAGGCGTGCGCGTGTCGCTCGTCTCAATCCAACCCACCCGCGATGCCGTGAGCTCCCAGCAGATCGACATCGTATGCGACTACACCTTCGATGAGGTTGATTTTGACGAGTACGATTACGTCGTGCTGCCCGGCGGCATGCCGGGCACCCTGCACCTCAGGCGCGACGAGCGCGTCTGCGACGTGGTGCGCCGCTTCGCCGCGACCAAGCATGTTGCCGCCATCTGCGCCGCGCCGTCCATCTTGGGCGAGCTCGGCCTTCTGGTCGGTCGTCAGGCCACCTGCTTCCCCGGCTTCGAGAAGGCCTTCCCCGCGGGCACCTTCGCCGGGGCGAAAACCGTCATCGTAGACGGCAACATCATCACGGCCTCCGCCATGGGGCAGGCGCTTCCCTTCGCACTCGCCGTTCTCGGCGACATCGCGGGCGAAAAGGCCGTTCAGAAGGTCCGCGAGGGCATCCAGCTATGATCCTTGCATCCCAGTCTCCCCGGCGCATCTCGCTCATGCGCGAAGCTGGATTCGATGTGCGCGTCATTCCCGCCGACATCGACGAGAGCATGCTTGAGAACGAGACGCCGGCGGCACTCGTCGAGCGCCTTGCGCGCCTGAAAGCGACGTGCGCCGCACGCAAGGATGCAGAACCCGGCGAGCTCGTCGTGGCAGCGGACACCGTCGTCGCGCTCGATGGCACCGTTTTGGGCAAGCCTGTCGATGAGCAGGATGCCGAGCGGATGCTTGCGCGCCTCTCGGGTAAGACCCATGAGGTGGCAACAGGCGTGTGCATCGCACGGGGCGGTGCCCCAGACACAGCCGAGTCGTTCGTCTCAACCACGCGGGTAACCTTCTACCCGCTTACCGAAAGCGAGATTCGCACCTACGTGGCAACCGGAGAGCCTATGGACAAGGCCGGTTCATACGGCATCCAAGGTATCGGGGGGCGCCTTCTGGTCAAGGGCATCGAGGGGGACTTCTACACGGTAGTTGGCCTCCCCATCGCGCAGGTGGTACGTCGCCTGCGCGCTTTTGGAGCAACCGCTAGCTAGGATGGAAACAGCATGGCTGACGCATACCGAACCTTCCCCATACGTGATATCAAGGGGTTCTCCATCGGCAACTGGAGCGATCGCACGGCGGGTACGGGCTGCACCGTCATCGTCGCCCCCGATGGTGCCACGGGCGGCGTCGATGTGCGCGGCGGCGCGCCCGCCTCGCGCGAGACCGATCTGCTCAAACCTGAAAACACGGTCGATACCGTACATGCCGTCTGCCTATCCGGTGGCTCGGCATTCGGACTCGAAGCCGCATCAGGCGTAATGCGTGAGCTGGAGCACCGAGGCATCGGCTTGCCCGTTGGTCCTACCTGCGTCCCCATCGTCTGCTCGAGCTGCCTGTTCGATCTCGCCTTTGGAGATGGCACCGTGCGACCTGGTATCGAGGCGGGCATAGCCGCCACGAGGGACGCCCTCGACGGAACCCGCGCTTGCCCCGAGGGAACCGTCGGAGCGGGAACCGGCGCGACCGTGGGAAAGCTCCGCGGACCCGCATGCGCCATGAAAGGCGGGCTCGGAGCGCGCGCTTTGGCCATCGGCGACATCCATGTCGGTGCCATCGCGGCAGTGAATGCCTGCGGCAACGTCTACGATCCGGCAACCGGATCGGCGATCGCCGGCATGCGCGCCACTCCAGATAGTGTCGAGATCGTCGACATGGAAGAGGACATGCTTGCATCGGCTGCGAATCTCACCATGCCGCTCGACCGCACCAATACGACCATCTCCTGCATCATCACCGATGCGCGCCTAACCAAGGCGCAGGCAACCAAGGTCGCCCAGATGGCAGCCGATGCCTATGCGCATACGATTCGCCCCACGCACACCACCAACGATGGCGATACCATCTACGTCCTCGCCTCGGGTATGGTCGAGTGCGATGTCCCCCTCGACTTGATGGGGCTGGCAGCGACCCGCGCGCTCGAGCAAGCCATTTGCGCGGGATGCCTCACCGCTTGCGGAATATGCGGGATACCCGCCAACGCGGAGCTTCATGGTTAGCTATCATTCTGCATAGATTGGGGCCGAAGTTGCATTTTTCTGTGCATAATCGCCCCATCTGGCATGTAGGGCAACCAAGGAGCAAATATGTCTACACCAACCGAAACCACCCCAGCGACGGAGGCGCCACATAAAGGCATCGGCCTCATGGGCCTCATCGCCCTCGTGATTTCGTCTTCCATCGGATCGGGCGTTTTCGCGCTCTCGACCGACATCTCGGCGGCCGCTGCACCGGGCGCCGCAATCGTGGCCTGGATTCTCACCGGCGTCGGCTTCATCGCGCTGGGCACCACGTTCGGTCGCCTATCGCTCGCCCGCCCGGACCTCCGCGGTATCGTCGCGTATGCCGAAGAGGGGTTCGGCCGGTTCGTAGGGTTCGTCTCGGGCTGGGGGTACTGGCTTGCCACCTGGATCGGGAACGTCGCCTTCGCCGTTATGCTCTGCACGGCGATCGGCTACTTCTATCCCCCCTTCGCCGGCGAGCTCACCGTGCCCGCGGTCATCTTCATGTCCGTTGTCAACTGGTTCATCATCCTGCTCGTGAACCATGGTGTCGAGGAAGCCTCGGTGGTTAACGCCATCGTGATGGTGTGCAAGCTCGTCCCCATCTTCGCGTTCATCGTCACGATGATCTTCGTCTTCAGCTTCGACGTCTTCACCGCCGATTTCTGGGGCACGCTCGCCAACAACATGGGTGGTGAGACGGCGCCGGGAGACCTGGGCACGCAGATCGTGAATTGCCTCATGGTCATGATGTGGGTCTTCGCTGGTATGGAAGGCGCCACGGTGCTGGGGCATCGCGCCAACAAGAAGAGCGATGTCTCTCGCGCGACCGTGCTTGGCTGCGTGTCGCTCGTCATCATCTACATCGCGGCGTCCGTGCTGCCGTACGGCTTCCTCACCCGCGACGAACTCATGGAGCTCGGCTCGCCCTCGATGGCCTACATCTTCCAGGAGGCTGTGGGGCCCTGGGGCGGCGCTTTCATCTCGGGCGGCCTTGCGATCTCCATCATGGGTGCCTGGCTTTCCTACACCATGCTCGCCGCCGAGGCCATGAGCAGCCTCGGAAAGATGGAGCTCGTACCGAGCCTGTTCGCCAAGTTCAACAAGCACGGCGCACCTACTGCCTGCCTCATGGCCACCGGCCTCATGATCCAGTTGCTCTGCATCGTGGTGCTGTTCTCCGACGCCGCCTACCAATTCGCCTACTCGCTCACCACGGCGGCGATCGTCATCTCGTGGGCGCTCGCCTCTGCCTACATGGTCAAGTGGGCTTGGCCCAAGCGGCATGAGGGACAGATGGGCTCGCTCGTGCTGGGGCTCGTCGCCACCATCTACCTTGTGGTCGCCATCCTCCTCGCCGGCGTCAACCTGCTCATGATGTGCTGCATCCTCTACATCCCCGGCATGGTCGCCTATCTGATGGCATGCCGTGAGTACAAGCACAAGCCGTTCGAGCGCTGGGAACTTATATTGGCCATCGTGCTCATGATCATCGCAGTGGTAACGATCTACCTGCTCGCGACCGGCGTGTTTACCATCTAGCGCGAATCGAGCCTTTGGGCGGGACCGCTTGACATGATGGGCGGGACCGCCTGACACGGTTCAGACACCGAAAAGGGGCCATCGGTTTCCGATGGCCCCTTCACATGCGGTTCGATGTTGCTGGGCAGGCTCCTTACTACAGGGATTCCCGAGCGCAACAAGCCCTCGCATCTTTGTCAGTTGAACTTGAAGATCCTGTTCGCCACGCGATAGAGCGCGATGGAGGTCTTCTCGCCAGCCTTGGTGGGCAGGTTGGTCCCGATGCCCAAAAGGCCGCAGCGCGCATGACGATACATGCGCTCGTCGTATTCCTTGAGCTCAGCCCAGATGCGCTTGTTCTCCTCCTTCATCTCAGGATCCTCCGAGAGCTTGGAGAAGATGGAGCAGACGGACATCATCATGGTGAAATAGCCCATCATGTAAGAGCTCAGGCGCGCCTCCTTGATGTCGGTGTAGAGATGATACGCCTTCATCATGATGCGCGTGATGCGGAACTGCTGGTCCAGGCGGCGAATCATCGTAGCCTCGTTCACGCTCTGGCCCTCACGGCCAATGAAGTAGCGATAGAGGTCGATGTCCGCGTAATACATGGTCTTGCACAGCGGTAACGGCACGTATGCATAGATGTTATCCACGTAGAACGTGTGAGGCGGCATCGGCAGGTCCGCCTCACGCACCACCTCCGTGCGGTAGGTGAGGCTGTGCATGAGCAGATTCTGGTCGGGGCGGAAGTAACCGACCTTATCCCAGCCGAAGATCTTCTTACGGGGCAGAGCGCCATGGTAGCTGATGGTCATGTGCTTGCCCTCGTGCACCTTCTCGTACACATAGTTCGAGATGAAGAGGTCAACGAGCGTGCCGCGCTCCTCAAAGCCGCGCAGGATGGTGAGCATCGTGGAAAGAGCCGACGCATCGAGCCAGTCATCGGAGTCGACAACCTTGTAGTACACGCCCTGCGCCTCGCGCAAACCGGAGAGGACGGCTATACCATGGCCGCCGTTCTCCTGATGGATGGCGCGGATGATGCCGGGGTAGCGCTCCTCCCACTCGTCCGCCTTGGCAGGCGTCTCGTCCTTGCTGCCGTCATCAACGATGATGATCTCCACATCGGGAGCGAAGTTGCTTCCCTCGAGAATCGAGGTGATGCAATGGTCCATGTCGGCGGCAGAGTTGTAGCAGGGAATTCCAAAAGTGATGATCTTATGCATGGCAGGCAATGATTTCGTCGGATAGGTCGAGGGCGGACTCGGTCACCGCATCCATATCGTAGTAGCGGTACTCGGCGAGACGGCCCACCGGATGGAAGTTGGTGAGGTTCTGCACGCGCTCCAGGTAGCGCTCGTAGAGCTCCTGGTTCTTGGGATCGATGATGGCGTAGTACGGAGTCTGGCCGCTGCCGGGCTCGTACGCGTGGCTAAACTCCTTCATGATGGTGGTCTTGCCCGGCACCACCTGCCCGGTCATGTTCTTGAACTCGGTGATGCGCGTGAAATCCTCGCTCGTGGTGTAGTTCACGGTGCCCACGGGCTGGAACTGGTCCTGGTCGAGGGTCTCGAAGACCATGTCGAGCGTGCGGTACGGAAGCGCGCCGAGGTCGAGGTTGAAGAGCTCGTCGAGCGGACCGGTGTAGACGATCTCGCCGCCGTAGACCTTGCCGCAGACCTTGACGTTCGTCTCGCCGATCTCGAAGATGTCACGGGCATCAACGCCCACGAACACATCGATGAGGTCGTGATCGAGCATATGCTCGAAGAGCACCGTGTAGCCCTCCTCGGGCATGCCCTGGTAGGGAGCCTGCGGGAAGTAGCGGTCGTCATCGCCGATGAAAACCGGCACGCGTCCGGTGACCGACGGGTCGATCTCATCGGGCGTCTGGCCCCATTGCTTCATGGTGTAGTAGAGGAAGACGTTCTCGTAAACGTAATCGGCGACCTCCTGCAGGTCGGGATCGTTCTTCTGGCGGAGCTCCATGATGGGGACCTTCTTATCGGCCCCGAACGCGTCCACGAGCTTCTGGTAGAGCTGCTCGCCGCGCTCCTCGCCGAAGGCGAGCTTCAGGCTCGTATGGTTGAAGGGCACGGGCATGAGCGTGCCATGGATGTTGGCAAGGACCTTGTGCTGGTAGTCGGTCCACTTGGTAAAACGCGAGAGGAACTCGTGCACGCGCTCGCTGTAGGTATGGTAGATATGCGGACCGTACTCGTGGATGAGGATGCCGTCCTCGTTCAAGCGGTCAAAGGCATTGCCCGCGATGTGGTCGCGGCGCTCAAGAACCGCCACGCGGAATCCGGCGCTCTCCGCGATACGGCGGGCGCACACCGCTCCGGCGTACCCGGCTCCGACCACGATCATGTCATACGAATCGGGGTTGAACGTCTCGGGAAGGCCGTTCGAGATATCCATATGTGCTCCTTGCAGGCTACTCTCGGATGTCCTAGAGGACATACGGGCATTTATCAGAGCGATTATAGCGCTCAGGGTCATATAATAGGTCATGTCACACAAGGAAAGCTCAACATGGTGCGCCGTGTGTCGATTATCTGAATGCGCGGGGCGGATTCGCGCATGCAGCGGATATCCCACGGAGCGCGTGTATGGGCCATGACATGAGGAGCATTGATGAGTGACTTCCTGAACCGAATGAAGGCCGCCGCCAAGACGGACGTCAAGACGATCGTCCTCCCCGAGGGCGAGGATCCGCGCACGATCGAGGCAGCCAAGAAGATCATTGAGGAGGGTCTGGCGAAGCTCGTCATCCTCGGCGACCCTGCCCAGATCGACGTCCCCGGCGCGCAGGTCATCGACCCGACGAGCCCCACGGCCCCCAACCATGAGGCGTACTCCCAGAAGTTCGCCGAGCTGCGTGCCAAGAAGGGCGTCACCATCGAGCAGGCGCGCGCCCAGATGATGGACGCAACCTACTACGGCACCATGATGGTCAAGATGGGAGATGCCGACGGCCTGGTCTCGGGTGCCTGCCATTCCACCGCCAACACCTTGCGCCCGGCGCTCCAGATCCTCAAGACCGCCCCTGGTACCAAGCTCGTCTCCGCCTTCATGGTCATGTGCACCAAGACGCCTGAGTTCGGCGCCGACGGCACGCTCGTCTTCGCTGACTGCGGGCTGAATATCGACCCCACCTCTGACGAGCTCTCCGAGATCGCCATCGCCTCCGCCCACTCGTTCAAGACCTTCATGGGCGACATCGAGCCCAAGGTCGCCATGCTCTCTTACTCCACCATGGGCTCCGCGGGCGGCGACACCGCCAAGAAGGTCCAGGAAGCCACCGCATTCGCCAAGGACAAGGCGCCCGAGCTCGCCATCGACGGCGACCTGCAGCTCGACGCCGCCATCGTGCCGAGCGTGGCGCAGCTCAAGGCACCCGAGAGCAAGGTCGCCGGCCACGCGAACGTGCTCGTCTTCCCCAACCTCGAGACCGGCAACATCGGCTACAAGCTCGTTCAGCGCTTTGGCCAGGCTGAAGCCTACGGCCCGATCCTGCAGGGCATCGCCAAGCCGGTGAACGATCTCTCGCGCGGCTGCTCGGCAGACGACATCGTGGGCGTCGTCGCCATCACCTGCGTCCAGGCGCAGCTCTCCGCGTAGCGCCAGCTTCGCGGCAGCTTCGCGGCTCCGCATATCGTCCACATACTTCGCCGCTGGGGCGCCTGTAGCCGACCGCTCACAGGCGCCCCGCGCGTTCTTCACGACGGCTCGATAACCACTCGGCATAATGGTCGGCACCGCGCATCCTGCGTCCGCCATCGGACGCTCGAAGCAGCAACTGACCCGTGGCACCCAGCCAAGGAGGCCCCATGATCATGCACGATGCTCCCGAGCAGACCGTCAAGTACCTCTCGCTGCTGGGACAGCAGTTCCCCAACCAGCAGGCGGTCTTCACCGAGATCATCAACCTGCAAGCCATCTTGAACCTTCCCAAGGGAACCGAGCACTTCATGAGCGACGTGCACGGCGAGTACGAAGCCTTCCTGCACATCCTCAACAACTGTTCAGGCGTTGTTCGCGAGCATGTGGACGAGGACTTCGGCGATACGCTCAACGAAGAGGAGAAGGACAATCTCTGCACGCTCATCTACTACCCACATGAGAAAATCGCCCTCGTCCATGCGGCGCATCAAGACTCCCCCACCTGGTACAAGCGCATGCTCGACCAGCTCATCACCGTCGCACGTCGCCTGTCGAGCCGCTACACCCGCTCCAAGGTACGCAAGGCCATCCCGCATGATTTCGCCTATATCATCGACGAGCTGCTCCACACCCACCCGGATGAGAACAACTACCGTGTGAGGTACCACGAACGAATCATCGATTCCATCCTCGAAACCGATTCCACAGAGGAGTTCATCTACTCGCTCGCAGAGCTCATCAAGGTGCTCGCCGTAGACCACATCCACTTGGTGGGCGACATCTTCGACCGAGGCGGCGGCGCTGCGAAGATCATGGACCGCTTGCTGAGCTGCGTCCACCAGCGGACCGACATCCAGTGGGGCAATCATGACATCCTCTGGATGGGAGCGGCGGCAGGCGACGCGGCATGCATCGTATCGGTGCTGCGCAACAACCTGCGATACAACAACTACGAGATCCTCGAGAACGACTACGGCATCTCGCTGCGCGGGCTCGTGTCCTTTGCAGACCGGACCTACCGCGGCGGCGAGCGAATCGATCCGCTTATGAAGGCCATCGACGTGCTGCTGTTCAAGCTCGAGGGCCAGATCATCTATCGTCACCCTGAATTCGACATGGAAGACCGGCTCCTCCTCGACAAGATCGACCTCGAAGCGGGCACGGTCACCATCGGAGACGAGACCCATCCGCTCATAACGAGCGACTTCCCCACCATCGACCCCGAACACCCCTACGAGCTCACGCCCGAGGAAGCCCGCATCGTCCAGAAGCTGGTAGACGAGTTCACCGGTACCGATCATCTGCACAGCCATATCGATTTCCTCTACCGGCACGGTTCGGTCTATCTCGTGAGCAACAACAACCTGCTCTTCCATGGCTGCGTTCCGCTCAACGAGGACGGGACCTTCGCGAGCGTAAACTGCGAGGGTACCTGGCGCTCAGGCCGCGACTACCTGGATTTCTGCGACCATATCGCGCGGCGTGCCTGGCGCGACCACGACCGCGATGCACTCGACTGGATGTGGTACCTCTGGATCGGGCACCGATCACCGCTCTCGGGACGGAACGTGAAGACATTCGAGCGCTCGTTCATCGAAGACAAGGCGACTTGGATCGAGCCCATGGACCCCTACTTCACCCTCACGCACGACCCCGCGTGTTGCGACATGATCATGCGCGAGTTCGGCGTGCAGCCCGAACGCGGCCATATCATCAACGGGCACACGCCGGTAAAGACCACCAGCGGCGAGAAGCCCATCCGCGCCGACGGCAAACTGCTCGTGATCGACGGGGGGTTCTGCACGGCATACCATCCCAAGACGGGCATCGCGGGCTACACCCTCATCTCGAGCTCTCGCGGCATGCGCCTGAAAGCCCATGAAGCGTTTAGGACGGTGACCGAGGCTATCACCCACAACGCGGACATCCGTAGCGAGACCACGCAGTTTGCAGCAGCAGAGCGCCGCATCATGGTGGCAGACACCGATACGGGCACCAAGATCCGCGAGCAGATCCAAGACCTGCGCATGCTGCTCGATGCGTATCGGACCGGCCTCATCAAGGAGCACTAGCGCGATCGCCCAGGAGCGTTGCGTGGAGATGGGCTTCGCAACGCAGCGAGTCGGCTATAATACGTCGTTCGGATACGAAGTGCCAGATGGCAGCATAGCTAACACGGAAGAGTTGCACCATGGGGAAGCTCGTCGCACAGATCATGAAATTCGGCGTGGTAGGCGTCATCGCGTTCTTCATCGATTTCGGCGTGATGGTCTTTCTCACCGAAGTCTTTGGGATGAACCCGGTCGCCTCGGCAACGATATCGTTCACCGTCTCGGTGGTGTTCAACTACCTCGCCAGCATGCGCTATGTGTTCCAGCATCGCGAAGGTATGAGCCGCACGCGCGAGTTCGTCACCTTCGTTGTGCTGTCCGTCATCGGCCTTGCCATCAACGACGCGCTCATGTGGGCAGGCACGGAGCTTGCCGCCTTCGATTATCGGCTCGTGAAGATCATCACCACCGCCGTCGTGATGGTGTGGAACTTCGTCACGCGCAAGATCTTTCTCGAGGAACACGGGGCTTAACCGGGGCCTTCGACACCCTTGGCGTGCATCGGCTACCGGATACATCTTCCTGCGGGCGCATGGGGCCATAGCGGAAGCTCCGCGCACCGGACTCGAAATTGCGCAGATTTCGTCGCGTTTTTCTGAGTTCTCAGCAGAAACCCTTACACAAGCTTACATATTCCCTATAGATAGACTATAGTCACTAGCTGCGATGGAAGCGAACGCGTATAGGATGCGCTTGTATTCGCGAGATGGAGTGGTCGCGTGCTCGATACGCTTAAGAATCCTGGAACCCAGCAGTTCCTCAGATTCGCCGTGGTGGGTCTTATCTCATTTGCGGTCGATTGGCTGCTGCTTGTGGTCCTCACCGATTTGTGCCACGTCGATTACCTCATGAGCACGAGCGTTTCGTTCACCGTCTCCGTTGCCCTGAACTATGCGCTGAGCGTGCGCTACGTGTTCCCGCACCGCGACGACATGAGCCGCAAGCGCGAGTTCACCATCTTCGCCATCCTCTCCGCCATCGGACTTGGTCTCACCGATGTGTTCATGTTCGTGGGCGTCACCATGCTGAACATCGCCTATCAGGCGATGAAGATCATCGCGACGTTCTGCGTCACGTGGTACAACTACTTCAGCCGCAGGAAATTCCTTACTGCGGTGAAGTAGCGCAGGATCCCAGCGACCATCCACCGATATACAGTAAAGGCCAGCCTACAGACTGGCCTTTTTGCTATCGAGCTGAACCGCCCTATCGCCATCTTGCCGCTCTCGCTACGAAACCACGTAGGACCACCGAACTTGGTCGCCATCCGAAAGCGAATAGTCGCTCGCGCTCTTGTTGATGGTGCTTCCGTTCACCGTGAATACCCATCCGCTCATGTCGCCATGCTCCTTCTCGGCGAGACCTGCGATGGCCGAGACGTAGATGCCGTACGCGGTCGATTGCGCGTTAACGCTGACACCCGTTGCCAGCAGCGCTTCGTACACCGTAGCACCAGCCGCAAGCGAAACGCTGGCAGAAGAACTGCCCGCCCCGACCGACGAGCCGTCGATGGTAACACTGACCGTGATGAGTCCGTCCGATGCGTCTTGGCCCGCATCGCTTCCCTGCTCAGTCAAAACGCTGGAAGCTGAAGACCCGCCTGCTGAAGACGCCTCCCTGAAGGGTATCTCCGACCCATCGGGCAGTATCGGCGCCTCACCGGAGGACTGGTCTACACCCAATCCAGAGACGGCCTCGTAGCACGCATCTGAAAGCCTATAGGCACTGCACGCAGCAAGGAGCTCTGGCAAGGTACCATCGGTGGAGGCTGCAGAGGCATCCAAGCACAGGGCCGCGAGAACGGACCCAGCGGAATCCTCGGCAATCCATGTGACGCGATACTCCTCAGCACCTCTATCCGCAAGCCATCCTGCCAAGGCGGCGGTTCGACAAGCAGAGATCTCGGCAGCTTCGGAGAGGTCGCCTGAGAGCTTGGTTTCCACCCAGACGCCATCACCCGAGACTACTACCGCAGGCTCCTCATCATCGTCTACCGAAACATCGCCCCCGCCGAATTCGAGATCGCGTAGCGCCGCCTCGATATCTTCGACCGAAGGCTCCCAAGACTCAGGCGCGGAGTCCGCATCGTACGCAGACCCCTGATCGTCAGCAACCGTGTTGAACAGCTCCGAGGAGAGAAACGCAAGGGGGTCCCCGCCTGTGGCGTATATCCCAGCGCACCATGCACAGACCGCTATCAACGCAGCAGCCGCGACGGCCACGATAAGACGCGCGGGGGCAATGTGGAATCGGTTATCGCTCATGATCTTCCCTCTCATCACCTCGACGACCCCGCATCCATGCGACAGCAAGGATGAGGGCGCCGAGCCCCATGCCCACGAACGGCCAAAGCGGAATGCCGGAACCATCCTGGACCCCGGCGGCCCTCACGACCCCTCCCGTGGGCAGCGATCCGGAAGGCTCGTCGGAGTGAAATCCGTCTAGAAGGGACCCCTCGTCCGCACCGTCAGCATCGGCAGCATTTCCCGTAAGCGTGATGCGCAGCGACGATCGCAGCGAGGGCAGGGTTGCCGATGCGCCGCCTTCGCTTGAGGGCTCCCCAGAGCTACCATCCCCTGGCTCGACAACGGCAGATCCCGGCAAGAGCTTGAACAGGTAACCGGAATCGTTGAGGTAGTACACAGCGCCATCGGACCCTACGACCACGTTAGCCGTGCAGCAGCCTGCCTCGCCGCTCGAGGGCAGATGGAGCAAGCGCGCCCGCCCATCGCCGACACGATAGAGATAGGCGGCACCATTGGCAGCGTTGCAGGTGAAGTAGACATATGCCGAGCCGTCGCGCAGAGAGACCGTTGGGGTAGCTTTGACCTCACCCGGCAGGGCGTCGCCATCGCCATACGTGGTGACGCTGTGCGCAACCTGCATGCTCGCGAGGTCGACCACCGCAAGCACACCGGCGTATTGCGCAGTCGAACCGCCCACGTATGCATAGCCATTCGCTATGGTTGGCGTCGAGGTGGAATATGCTGCGAACGAGACGCTTCCCACCTCCGCCATCGATCCGCCCTCCCCAAGCGCAATCTTATGCAGAGCGCCATCGCGCGAGACCACGTAGATTGTCGACGAATCATCAGGATCGGAAACCGGCTTGGAGCGAACCGGCGTATCGAGCGCGAGCTCGAAGAGGACATCGCCCGTCGCCGGATCGATCGAGCGCACAGCACCGTTAGCGTCGACGGTTACCAGGTAGTCGCTCGAGAGCTCGCCGCCCGTCCAATAGTAGCCCGCATCGCCGGCGCCCGCACTCGACCACCTCACCGCGCCCGTGCGCAGATTAACGCAGAAGAATGCTCCCGTTTCGCCCGATGTAGACGTGGTGCCGAAATAGGCGTACCCCCCAAATACGGTGAGCGAGGAAAGCGTTTGCTGCCCCTCTGCAAGAGCATCGGTGAGGGTGACCGTAACAAGCGTATCGGCTCTCATCACCTGAAGGCGCCCGTCGTGGAGAGGAATGACGACGAGCCCATCGCTGTATACCACGCGCGCTGCCGAGTCGATCGAGGTTGCAAGCAGAGCGCTTCCCAGGCGGGCACCCGTTGCCGCATCGTAGACACAGAGCTCGTCCCCGACCGCGACGTACAGCCGCCCGTTTGCGATGACCGGATCGGCTGCGTACACTGACGCGGCGATGTCGCTACCCACGTCGACGCTCCAAGCGAGCTCTCCCCCTTCCGAGGGTGTTCCGCTGTTCTCGACAGCCCCCGGGGCGAACCCTTCCCATTCCGCCTCCCAACCGCTCGGACGCCCGTCCCAAGCATCCGGATCAACCTGGATGTCGTTCTCGGGCAGCTCGGTGCCGGAGCTGGAGTAGTACCATGCGACGCGGCAGCCCGGCTCGAGCTCGATTTGCCCGGCGCCGGCTTGCGCGGGCTCCCCATAGACGAAGAGCTGCCAGTACCTCCCCGTCTGCTCATCCCATCCGAGCTCGACGCCGTTATAGGGCGAGGTCATCGATGAGAGGTAGTAGCCCGATGTTCCAACTCCGGAGGAAACGTGCGCGAGACCTTGCGCATCGAGCAGGCGCTCCGTAAGGTCCGCAACGGTAGACCCCACTGGCAGGGAGATCTCGGTAAGGCCCACCCAAGCCGCGTCCGCGCCATCGGCATCGGGTCCTATGACCTGGACCGTCGAGGTCACCTTCGCCGTTCCGATATCGTCAAGCGAGGAGCCGTACGCCGAGTAGTACCATACGACCTCATTGCCAGCCTGAAGCACGACGCTTTCCGCGCCAACTTCGGACGCTGCACCGTTCACGAAAAGCTGCCAGTACCTCCCCGTAGCGTCATCGTAGGACAGCACGCGGCCATCGGGAGCGGTGATGCTGTTCAGATACCATCCGTATGCGCCCGTCCCCGTATCCGCTTCGAGGCCGGCATCGGAAAGGATGCTCTCGGTAAGCTCCGCCGCTGTGGTGCCTTGCTCCACCTCGATGGAGCTAGGAGCAGCCCATACCTCGTCTGATCCAAAAGCATCGACGCCCACCACTTGGGCGGAGACCGCGATGCCCGGCTCGGAGGACTCCTCGGTCCCTAAAACGGTCACGGTAGCCGTGACCGTCTGGTTGGCAAGGCCAGCGAATACAGGACCCCATGTCGCGTCATCTGCATAGCGCTCGGCATAGCGGGCGTAGCGCTCGCTGGAAAGCGCGCTCGTGATGGCTACTTCAACATCATGGGCGGGCCGGACGACGTTGAGCGTATCGTGAGCGACCACCGAGGAATCGCTCGATTTGAACCAGTGGCCGGCAACGACGCCCATATCGTCATCGGGCTCGAGGTCGTCCGCGACGATGCCCGATCCCACGGAATTCGCCGTAGCGGCATCACGTGCCCAGCAAAGCCGCCCCTCTGAGTCGCGGTACGCCTTCTGAAACGTCGAGAGGTTTCCGGTAACTGCTTGCGGAGCCTGCCCTTGCAGGAGTGCCTGCGCATACCCATCCTTGGCCGCCGCCATCAGGTTGAGCTCATCTTGGATCTCGGCTTCATCGAGGGGCGCGACCGTCAGATCCAGCGTGCTCGTGGCAACGATCTCAGGATTGTCCTTGCTTGCAACCGTCACCGTAAGCGCCACGGGCGCCTCATCTGCTCCGGGGAGCGGCCTGAAGACGTTGCCGCGGTACCCGTTCACGGCGACCGCATCGGAATCGGCACTGTACGCAACGGTGTAACGAGCCCCGTCGATGCCGAATGCGCTCGGACGCGGCAACTGCAGGTCGCCCGTAACCGCCGCGGGATCCACTGCGCCACCGTCGATGTAGGCAAGCGTCCCGGCGGAGAACGCCCGATCGACGGAAGCCTGCAGCTCGGTGCTGGCCTGATCCACCGCATCTGGATCCGCTTTCACGATGACGCGATACGGAACCTCGACCGTGACGGCCTCAGGCCCGCCCGAAGCGGAGACGCCCACGCGCGCCGTAAGCGTCACCTCGGCATCCGCGTAACGACGCGTGACCTCGCCGGTATAGTCATCCCAGCTGTATCCGGTGACCTCGACAGACCCCTCATCCGAGGACGACCAGGTCACCGTAGACCAGCTCTTTCCCGCAAGCTTATACGGCAGCGTGACGTCCTGCATGACGGCATCTGCGCAATCCCCCTGCGCATAGCCGATGGCGAGCGACGTGGCGACGTCATCCTCCAGCATGCTGCGAACGCGAGCCTCGTCCCACGGCATAACCGTGGCACGTTCAGGCGTGAACGCCACACTCTCGCCATCGCGAGAGAGTGTGAACGTAGGTGTGATGCTGCGATACGTGGAGAAGCCCGCCCAACCCGTCAGATCATCGGGGTCCATGAAGAAGTAGGTGATGTCGCCGTTCGTCGCATCATTCGTCGTCGAGATGCCCAGGCTTGCCGAGTCGCTGGGGCTGGAAACCCTAACCGCCGAGACGCTCACCTCGACATCGGTGACGCCCATGGCGCGCAGCTCCTCCTCGAGAAGGGCGTTCGCATTTGTATCTTCTCCGTATACAGGCTCCAGGCGCCAGCCCGCGTCGGAAAGCTTGGCTGCGATGCCCTCGAGCGAGTCGGCGTCGATGACCGGGGAGGCCGAGACCACCTCGACGCTCGTGCCGCCGCTTGATGCGATAGCCTTGAGATACTTGCCCGCTGCCTCTGAGGGGATGGTGAGCGCGGAACCCTCGGTGCCCACGATGGGGGCAAACGGCCCCGAGGCGCTCTCACCCACGTACCAGATGATGCTCACGCCATCGGTGACGTTGTCGCCGTTCGTGGTGGACCCGTCCAGGCGGCGCGCCCAAACGGTCGCATCGACAACATCTCCCGTGAACAACCGCACCGCAGCGCCCTGAATCTGCGGCGAGGTCGTCACGCGCAGCAGGTCGTATGTCCCGGCTTCCATGACGCGACTCGTCGCGCTGCGAACCGTGTTGACGCCCGCCGTCACCTCAACGTAGACGTAGCTGCCCTCGAGCTCCTCGGTAACGCGCAACGTTCCGTCACCGGGCACATAGCCGCTGGTCAGCCGTTCATAGGTGCCATCGATCGATGACGCAGCATACCACGCGAACGTGAGGTTCGCGTCCACGGGAGCCGGGTCGTCACCGTAGGAGCCGCTCGCGACCAAGGCGGTCGGAGCCACCGTTTCGCCCACTTGGAACGCCTGGCCGGTCGACGACAGCTCGACACCGGTAAGCTCGTACTTGCCCTCGCCCATAACCGGGCCGAGGGGATCGACCCGCGTGTCGCCGTAATATCCCCGCTTGATGGTGCTCACGGCGGAGTTGGCGCTCGTCGCGCGCACCCTTAGGTACCTGCCCTCCATCGAGGAATCGACGACGTACGTCTCCGACGTAGCCCCCGGAATGTCCTGGTACGCGTCATCGCTCGTCGTGTTCGTAGCAGCCCATTGCCACTGATAACGCACCCGATCCGAGGAGGACACCTCGGTATAGGAGTTCCCTTTGTACGCCGTCGCGCGCACGGTAGACCCAACGCGCGCCTCGCCTGTCACGGTAACCTGGTAGAGCTCAACCGATCCCGGCTCGACCACGGGCCCCGCCGCAGATGAATCCTCCTCGCCAAATCCACCATCGGCGCGCGCCTCGATATAGCAGCCCAGAAGACTTCCATCAACAACAAGCTCGTTACCGGTCGCACCGGGAATCGGCGTATCGGTCGAAGCGGCGCTGCTGCCGTAGTACCACGACCAGACGACGCGCTCGCTATCCGTGACATCCTCCGAGCCCGCGCGTGCGGTGGCGGTAATCGTATCGCCGACATTCATCCTGCCGGCGTGATCGAGGCTCACGGAGGTCACATTGACCGAGCCCTGGGCGGCGACCTTCATGGTGGCAGTCGTGGTATACGTGCTCGCCCCCACCTTGGCGGTGATGACGCACCGCACGTAGCACCCCTCGTATGGAGCAAGAACGAGGTATTCGTCCGTGCCGCTCGATATGTC
The DNA here is from genome assembly GCF_900186505.1 of Enorma phocaeensis. Taxonomy (GTDB): domain Bacteria; phylum Actinomycetota; class Coriobacteriia; order Coriobacteriales; family Coriobacteriaceae; genus Enorma; species Enorma phocaeensis. The sequence goes on along the minus strand of NZ_LT891969.1, from coordinate 258,751 downwards.
CTCGAAGCCATCGTTGCGACTCGTCTGGCTCACCTGCCATTGGTAGGTGAGGCTCTCCGAGGCGATCGTGGTAGAGCTTCCGCGCTCCTTGGCCTTCGCATATACCGTTTGATCTGCGGTATATACATACGTTCCACTCGAAGCGTCTGCTGAAGCCGCAAGGAAGGCGGAGTAGATGTCAACCTGCCCGGCTAGCCTCACCGGCCCTTGAGCGCTGTACCGAGAAAGCTCGACGACATTGGCACCCGCTTGGGCCTCGACCGAGAAGTAGGCGCCCGCGTAACGCGGATCGTCGACTACGAGCTCAGGACCCGTCTCGCCCTCGATGACAACCCAGCTGTCCTCGTCGAAGCCGTAGCTCGTCGGATCCTCCATGGAGTATTTCCAGGTGTAGGTCACGCCCTCGTCCTGATAAACCGGCGACCACGACGATCCTGTGTACGCGCGCGCGGTGAGGCTCACGGGCATCTGGAGAGACTCGGGGTCCTCGAGTGCGACTCCGGCAAGCTCAACGCCAGCGTCCTGAGGGCCAGCAGCGCTCTCGTTGGAAGCATCTTGGGTAGAACCGGCGACATCTCGCGCGTCTACCGCATCTTGAGCTTGACCCATGGAGCCGAGAGCGTCCCCGATGCCGGACCCGGCATCTGCGCCCCCGTTTGAAGAAGAGCCGTCGCCAAGGGGATTCGAACCTGAGCCGAGCCCCTCCGTCGTTCCGGCTTCCACGGACGCGGCGTCCTGGCCATCTACCCCTGCACCCTGGTCGACCGTCGCTGCACCTAGATCGCTTGCCTCGGGATCGGGACTTGAGATACCGCTCGACATATCCTCCAATGTCGCAGCTGCATTCGCCACGCCTTCGACCCCCATGGCCCAAAGTTCGACCGGAGCTTGTCCCCAGAGCAGGAGGACAACCAACCCCATGCTAAGGGCCTTCCGCGCAATGCGCCCAAGCATCTGTTTTGTTTTGGTATCAGTTCTGCGCCGGCGCGAGATAGCGCCTCCAAGGCACCCCGCTCGCCCGCAATCGCGTCCGACCATGCCGGACCCCTTTCCCCCAGGGCCATGACGCGCAGCAGCGCGACCGATGCGAGGCGATCCGGCTTATCGCAATCGAGCCGTGCGCGTCGTCCGATCTGCGACGCGACCCCACGGCACCGCGATTCACGGTTACTGGTATAGCTGGGGACTTGCACCCCATTCCCCTGGGCGCCTTGGCGCCCGTGCGTCTCCGCACCTGCATCGAGGCCAATGAAACTAACGGAACCCATGCTAGCACAGGGAGCAGCACTCCGTTCCCACCAGGAGAATTTGGCGGCTTGCAGCGCGAAACGGTAGGAAGTCCCCTAGCAATCCTTAACCTTAAAGGTGAACTTGAAACTCCATCGTTTCTTAACGACTCAATAAACCCGCAGGTTGCACCCCATCCTAAACCTTCAACTTGAGCCTTAAACTTTGCATGGGGTGTTATTGTTTTCAAAACGCATACTATAATCGTCACTGCGTTTAAGGCAAGCAGAATGTCGAGGACATCTATGCGTGACACAAAGCGTTCCATTATCCAGGTGATCGCCTCCAAACCAGCCCGCGCCCTCACGTGCGCAGCATTGGCGGTCGCGTTCGCCGGAACCCCATTGGTAGCCCCCCTCTCCGCGTATGCCGTCTCCGCAGAGACGCAGCAGCAGCTTGATGCAGCAGCCCAAGCGGTCGAGGACTCCACTGCGGCATATGATGAGGCCGTAGCCCAGCTCGAGGAGCTCCAAACCCAGATCGACGAGAACACCGCCGCCATCGCCGAGCTCGAGGCCCAGATTCCCGCTCAGCAGGAGGCCGCCAGCGAGGCCATGCGCGAGATGTACAAGTACCAGACTGGGTCCAACCAGCTCGTGACCATGGTCCTCAACTCCGAGAGCATGAGCGACTTCATCACGACCTGCGTCTACATGGACGAGATCCAGGCTTCCAACGTCGAAGCCATCGAGGAGCTCAACGCCCTGCAGTCCGAGCTCGAGCAAACCCAGACCGAGCTCGATGAGCAGAAGCGCCAGCTCGAGGAGCAGGAGCAAGCAGCTGCTGACGCCCTCGCCGAGGCGCAGCAGCTCCGAGCCGACGCGCAAGCCCAGGCAGAGGCGGAAGCCGCAGCCGAGCTTGCAGCTGCCCAAGCAGCGCAGGACACCGCCCCTGCGGAGGCGACCGACGGCGCCGGCGCTGATACCGATAACCCCTACAACACCGCCAACCAACCCGGCGAGACGCCCTCGACCATCGTGTCCGGTGGGGCCGTGGATTGGAACATGAGCCGCGAGGAGTTCATCGCCGAGTGGACCGCACGCATCGATGCCTACCTCGCTGGTTCACCGCTCGCTGGCCACGGTGCCACCTTCGCCGCCGCTGCATGGGATTACGGCGTGGACCCGCGCTGGTCCCCCGCCATCGCGTGCATCGAGAGCACCAAGGGCCTCTATGTGCCCTACGGCAACAGCAACAACGCCTGGGGCTGGACGGCTTCTGGCGGCGGCTTCCGCACGTTCAGCAGCTGGGATGAGGGCATCACCGCCCACGTTCGCTACCTGCGCAACATGTACGGCACAACGCTGACCATCGCTGCCGCCAAGCGCTACTGCCCGCCCACATGGCAGGATTGGTACAACAAGGTCGGCGCACAGATGAACCTGATCTAGACATTTTTACGTTTCCGCAGGTAGAAGGATTGCTTATTCTGCCTGTACCCTAAAATGTCCCAATCGAATTGTTATAGGTCGCTCGGTGAACGTCCGAGCGACCTCTTTCTTTATCAGGCCCTCGGATGGCTTCAGGTAAGGGCGTGCAGAACAAACCAATCCACTGCCCCGATCCCCCGCCCCGTTTATCCGCAGGCGATCATTGATAAACGGATTCAGAGCTTTTAACGGCCCAAGTAGCCACCTGGGGCAGATGCGCATCCGCTTTGGCACGCCCTCCCAGCTAAACCATGTTGAAACGACTAAGCAGGATGGTCCAAAGACTGGTTAAGCAGTGAAGGAGCGCATGCTCCCGCACAGCTTGAAGATGAACCACGACAGCATTATGTGCATCGATGACGCAAGAGCGAGCATCGTAAGGTTCACGGGAAAGCGATGCACGCAAGCTCAACGGCAGGAAGTACCGGTACGAAAACGAACGGGCGCTCGGAACCATCGACCCCAGAAACGATGCCGGTATCCGAGGTCTGCCGGATATCTTATTCGACATGGCGGCGGCAAGATCCGCGAGGTGTACCTCCGAATCGCACTTCAACCACCGCCAAGACATTCGAAACTCCCGGGTTTACCCGAGTTCGATAGCCTTGGCGGTGGTTAGCTCCGCAATGAGGCCTTGAAACCGACGCCGTCGGTGCGAATCGGCTTCCAGCCTCGCTGGAAACGTTAGCGGATATACCGCTCGATGACCTCGCCGTTCTCGAGGTCGTAAGCCGCCGCGCGCATACCGCCGCTAGCGATATTTTGACCGTTCTCCAGCACTACGAGCCTGCCGTTTGAAACGAATGCCGTGGGATTGTAGTAATCGAGATCGTCCGCGATGACAGATGCCTCTCCCCCATCGAGCGGGACGCGCTTCAAATCCCATTCGACGATATCGTAGACGTTTGACGCCGTGCTCTCGAGGTACACTGCATCATCCGAAACAGCGAGCAGGCGAACCCACTCGTTATAGGAGTTCTCATAGAGCACTTGCTCATCGCCGGTGTCGGAATCGACGAGCAGAATCTCCTGCTTGTCGCGACCGCTCTCCGAGCACCAGACCACCAGCTGGTTCCCCGAAAGCGCGAACGAAACAGCGGCGCCATCAGCAGGATCGTAGATGCATTCGGCATCGCTCCCGTCGAGATCGGCTGCATACAATTCAAGGTTGGAATCGCCATAGTCGCGGTATTCGGTCTTGAGGTAGTAGAGCCGATCGGTCGTCACGATGACGTTGCTGTAGAACACGTCCTCGTCGCTCTCAGCCGACCAGAGGGTGCGCGGATCTCCATCGCTTGATGGATCAACCTCTACCACGCTCGTCACGTCGTCGTCGGCATTGTAGTTGCCGTCGCGCACGACGAGGTACGCCTTTCCATCAAAGGCATATAGGCCCATAACCGTCGAGTAGAACCCGTTCCCATCGCCCTCGCTCAAATCGAGCAGCAACCGATCCTCCTCGCCCGTAGTCGAAACGCAACGAAGCTCGTATATCGAGGAACCCTGGTCATCATCGTAGTCCTGCGAGATGTAGTAGACGAGGCCTCCATCTGCGGCAATATAGGTCACATAGAATGCGGGGGCATCGTAGGTCGCACCGGCCTCGTCAGGGACGGAGAGCACCTCCTCGACCTCTTCAGAGCCAGGCTGAATGCGCACGATGGCACGATGCTCGGCGCTGTAGATGTAATCGCTTCCGTTCGCCGTCGCGGCGCCGCCATACGAGAGCGCCGCGGCGTTGACTCGCTCTTGGATCTCGTTGCCGCCCCCGCCGAAGATCGCGGGCACCACGAAGAGCGCGAGCGCGGCCACCGCGGCGGCGACGATCGCGAGGCCGCCCACGATTATCGGCAGCTTGCCGATGGTGCGCGGCGCAGGGGCGACCGGAGTCGCAACGGGCTTTAGGGATGCCCCTCCTGCAGATTGCTGGGACTGAGGAATCTCCGCCCCGCACTTCCCGCAAAACCTCGCACCGTCTTCGAGTACTTCACCGCACTTAGGACAAAACATACCCGCCCCCCATCAACGCAGCTGCGAACGGATCCCCTTCGCGCCATTGTACCCCCGTTTGCGGGTGCGCAGCGGCCACGAGCCTGCTATATGCCCGCGACGAGCGCTGCGGCTAAGACCGCGACGAACGCGCAGATCAGGTAGAAGCCCAGCACCCGGGCATCGGCCGCGCGCGTGCGCGCGGCTAAGGCCGGCACGAGCCGGTGGAGCGGGCGGCGGTCCATAGCCAGATAGAGGCCCCCGAGCACGATCGGCGCGACGAGAAGCCAATTGATGGCGACCACATACCAGAACGGCTTACCGGCCAGCGCCCCGGTCTGAGGACCCATGGTGGACTCGATTCCGGCTTGCATCGCTATGATGGCGCAGATCACGATGAAGATATCCCATGCGATGCCCACGGCAAACGGCGTGCGGGACAACAGGGAGCGGAGAGCGCCCGGACGATTCGCCTTCGTTGCGGGAACCGAGACGGCGAAGCGATTCGCGCGCGTAGGCAGCGCCGTGCTGTGGATGCCCTGGGCCTGGATGCGCACGAACGCGCGGGCCGCCGCATCACTTTGGGCGCAACCGGCGGCGGCCGCAACGGAAGAGCCGGGAGAGGCAGGGACCTGCACGAGAGCTTGTTGGCCGGCCATGCCAAGCGACGCCGCGGCCGCACGCAGGGACTCCCCCATCTCGCGAGCCGTGGCGAAGCGCGACGCGGGGTCGAAGGCGCAGGCGCGCGCAGCGATGCGGGCGAGGGTGGGATCGACACCACGCGCGATGAGATCCTCCTCTTTCACCGGCGCGGCAAGCGTGACCCCCAGACAGCAGAATACAAGTACTATGCCCAATGCGTAGACATCGCTGCGCACGCTCGTCTGGCCGAAGCCGTACTGCTCGGGCGGTGCGTACGCGCGCGTGCCGAACCGAACGGTGTCCGTCCCGGCATCCGCTCGGAAACGGCGCGCGATGCCGAAGTCGATGAGCGTCACGTCCTCGCCCGACACGATGATGTTCCCGGGTTTGAGGTCGCGATGGATAATCGGCGGATCGAAGGATTCGTGAAGCTCAACCACCGCCTCGCAAAGGGCGGGCATGACGCGCCGAGCGAGCTCATCGCCCGGGCCGTCGCGCCCAACCAACTCGGCCAAGCTCTCGCCGGGCACGTACTCGCTCACCACGACCAGCTCGAACGAGGTCTTATAGCACTCGACGATACGTGGGATGTGCAGGAACCGTCGGCCCGCGCGTTGCGCGCCGAACAGGTCTTCGTAGATGGTTCCCACGCCCGCATCGAGAGGAATGCGCTTGCGCACGAACGGGCCGAATGCCGAACCGTTTGCGCCCATGAAGCGTACGAGCTCGGTCACCGTCCCGTCCTCGCCCGAGCCCAGCCGCCGCTCGACGTGATAGTTGGCATCGCGCTCGAGCGCACCGAGATACGCCTCGAGGTCCTGATGCGCGCTACCAGCCTGAACCTTATCGGCAGGGGCGTCGCTTGCCCGAGCGTCGTCGGCCCATGCGCCATCGACCTGGGCATCGTCGGCCGTGGACTCAACAGGCGGTATGTCATCAAGCGTTTTCATAGGGGTATCGTATCAAAGAGTGGGGACGAAACCGGCCGTCAGGCGCCGAGCGTCTCCTCGCCAAAGCGATAGAGCTCCTCATCGGTACGCTGCAGGCCCAAACCGCGGTCGATGCAGAACAGGATGATCGCATCACGGCGGTCCTTGCAGTAGAGCTCATTCACTCCAGCCGCCTTGAGCAGACGATTCGTCTCGATAAGGTTGCATCCGAGCGCGAAGGCGAGCTGGAGCACCTTATCGCGCGAGGCCTTGCGCTGCCCCTTGAAGATCTGGTAGCCGAACGTCTCGTTGAGGCCAGCCGCGCGCACCACGTCGGAACGCTTCAAGCCCTTCTCATCGAGGAGCTGGTTCAGGTACTCGGCCAAGTCGCGATGGGCGATCCCGTGCGCCTCGGTGAACGCCACCGGGCTCGGGGCCTCGAGCAGCTCGTGCAGCAACTCCTCGGTAAGCGGCTCATCGACGGAAGCGCCCTCGCCGCCATGCGCCATCTGCCAGGTGGGCATATCCCGCCTCCGTTCCGCCCCATCGTTCCAACCGCTACCCACTGTACTCCAATACCTGCGCCGACGCACACGCGACCGGGCACGCGTCTCGCGCACCCGGTCGTGCTGCCGGTCCTCGCTATGGGGATGCAGAAAGCTATCCAGCCGATTAGGCATCGAGCGCCCTTATGCGAGCATCCAGCTCGCCGTGGGCTCATCGGAGATCATGGAACCGTAGTAAAGCACCTTGACCGCATCGCCCTCGAAATAGATGGTGCCGGACACGGTGCCGCCGGCGGCGAGCGTGCCCGCATTGAAGTTCTCGGCGGCCTCGGAGTAGTAGGTCGAATACTCCTGGGCGCCCTCGGCGTTCTCGCCCTTCCAATCGTAGGGGTTGTAGTCCGCCGTCTCGTCACCGTTGTTCACGTAGGTCACATGCACGCCGATCACGGCGGTTCCATCGTAGTTGGTGAGGCCGGGCTCCACCGAATCGACCGTCACGGCAAGGCCGTTCTCGAGCTCGACGGTGGTGCCCACGGCGAGGTCGGTATAGCCCGCACCCTCCTCGGATGTTCCGCCCTCGTCCTCGCCAGCGCCCTCAGCCTGAGAGGTGCCGGTAGCGGAGGGCCCGTTCACCGCATCATCAAGAGCGGCGCTATACATGCTCTGCGTGCCCAGCACAATCGCGATCGAAAGCACATTGATGACGAGCGCCACGATGGCAAGCGCCTTTCCGGTCTTCTTGCCACGCAGCACGCCCACCAGCCCCACGACGCCGAAGATGAAGCCGAGCGCACCGAAGATGAACGCGAAGTTGTTGATGATAGGCATCCACGACATGAGAATCGCGATGATGCCGAGGACCAATGCCACGATTGATGCAGCCGAGCGCGGGGCGCCCTGATCCGTACCTGCCATGAGTTCCTCCCTTTCGCAGTTGAACCATCCCACCACGGGACGGTTCACCATTGTCGGAAAAGGGAGAGATCATTTCATTAGCTGCCAGCTAAAGCGCATCGATTAGCTATCGTGCCCGTCAGCGCCGTGCGAGGGCTATTCGACCGAGTAGGTCATTCCCCCATCCTCATCAATGACGAGAATCGTATGGGTACCGTTAACGAGCTCCTCGATTCGCATCGCTTTCTCCACAAGGAAGCGTTTGTGGTAGAAGAGGTCGGCGAATTCCAGGATCTTTTGCATCTGCCCGGTATCGAACAGCGCCCCGATCACACCGCCTACAACAGGCACGGCGCGCTGAAGGCTCTTCTGGGTCAATACCTTTCCGAGCTGCTCGAACAGGCTGCCGAGAACGCTATTCTCGAGTCCGCGCTGACCAGCTCGCTCAAGAGCCTTTTTCGCGGAAGCATGCGCGAGCGCGCGAATCTGGGCGATCAATAGGCAAGCCCCGCCATGGTCGACCATGGCAGCCCAACCGCGTTTCGCCACTTGCCGGATAGAAGCCAGCTCCGCCATCACCATGAACTTCCCGATCACCTCAGCCGCACCGCCGACGTTCGCGCCTGCGTTCGCAGGATTGAACGCCGAAACCAGCACCCGCCCAGCGATGATCATCTCGTCGGGATCGGATTTGACATCATAGCCATAATGCATTGCGATGGATTGCACGACGCGATAGTACACGAATGTGCTGAGCACGATGTTGAACGGGATGCCCGCCGCTTCCGGCTTGTGGCGAAGCGCGCGCGAGGAATCTGCTTGCTCGCGTGAGGCTGTGATCCCGAGCCATCCCGGTCACCTCCGATCATCATGCCGTCGAACCAACCGGCACGGGCAAATCATCCATGTGGCTGTGTATCGCACCGTAGCATAGCGAATGCCACGGCGGGCATCGGACGGGAACAGAGCTATGGAGGAGAATCGTCCGAATGCTCGGCTTGCCCGGACACTCGGCGTGCGGGCGCCTTTTGCGGCGCATGTTGGATACACTGGTGCAAGCACCCATGATCGCCGGTAACGAGGAGCTCGAGATGTGCGTTAGAATGTGCCCGCTCACCGTTGAGGAGGCCCAGGCCGCGCTCGATGCGCGCGGGCGGAAGGGCACGCACGCGATCAGCCTTATCGAGCGCCCCGACCCCGCGCACGACGCGCATCCGGGGTCCGTTGTGCCAGTGTACCTGCCGTGCGAGGGGGACCTTGTCGTGGTACAGCTCGCCTGGGGCTTCCCGCTCGAGGGCAAAGCGGGCGCCGTGTTCAACACGCGCATCGAGTCCGCCCTGGAGCAGCTGGATCGCGGCGGCGGCATGTGGGCGGGCGCCATCGCGACCGGGCGCTGCGCGGTCCCGGTGCGCGCCTTCTACGAGAGCCATGCTACCGAGCGCGTGGCAAGCGAGCGCACCGGCAAGCCCGTCCGCCGACAATACCGCTTCCGCGTGCTCGGCGCGCACGCCTTCCTGCTTGCCGCGGTGCAGGAGGATGGACATTTCTCCATCGTGACGACGGAGCCGAATGCCAGCGTGTCGCCGGTGCACAACCGCATGCCCCTCGTGCTGGGACCAGGCGAGCTGGGCGTCTGGCTCGGGCCGGACTTCGCAAGACTCGCAGACCGGAGCCGGATCGAGCTCGCTGCGGAGGCGGAGCGCTAGCCGAGCGAGGCGGCCCGGTTCCCCAAGGTCCGTCTTCGTACAACCCCAAGGCGCCCCAGCTCATCTGCGTTCAGATCGAGCGACCCTCCCCGCAGGGCCGCAAAGAGGGATTATATGGTGCAAGGGATCGAGGGAGCCTCCTTTGAGGATACGGGCTACAGCTACACGCTCTCGCTTATCCGGGGCGAGCATAAGATGTCGATTCTCTACTGCCTCATGGAGTACGAGCCCGTCCGCTTCAACGAAATGCGCCGTTATCTGGGCGGCGTATCGGACCGCACGCTTTCCCGCAGCCTCAAGGAGCTCGAGGCGGACGGCCTTGTCAGCCGCCGGGAGTTCCCCCAGATCCCGCCGCGCGTCGAGTATTCCTTGATCGAGCGGGGCGCATCCCTCATGGACGTGCTCGATCGGCTTTGCGCGTGGGGCGAGAACAATCGCCCCGGCTTGAAATGACCGCCCCGGCGAAACGATAGTCGCCCGCCCGCTACGCTTCGATGCGGATGACGACGGTGGCGCCGCCGAGCTCTGGTTCGGTGAAGAACGCATCCCCGCCGTGCTGCCGCGCGATGGTGCGCACCACCGAGAGGCCAAGCCCGGTGCTGCCGGTCTTGCGCGAACGGCCCTCCTCCAAGCGCACGAAGCGGCCGAACACGCGCTCGCGGTCCTTGAGCGCAATGCCCGGGCCGTCGTCGCTCACGACGATCTCCACGTACTCCTTGCCCGCATCCTCGGCCAAGCGGCACGCGAGCGCGACCTTGCCCTTCGCGTAGCGCGCCGCGTTGTCGAGGACGTTGCGCACCGCATGCGAGATGGCCTCGTGGTCGGCCGTGCACACGACCGGCTCCACGCCCGCCACATCGACCTCGCACGAGGTGCGCGCCTTGAGGGCGGTCGCCTCCTCGAAGAGCAGGTCGCACAGGTCGAGCTGCTGCTTGTCGAGGCGGGAGACGCCCTCGTCCTGGCGGGCGAGCAAAAGCAGGTTGCCCACGATGCCGCCGAGCCGGTCGTTCTCGGAGAGCAGATCGCGCGAGAGCGTATCGGCGTCCACGGCGTCGGGGTGGTCGCGCATGGTCTCGAGCATGACGCGGATGGCGGCGACCGGGCTCTTGAGCTCGTGCGACGCATCGGAGACGAAGCGCCGCTGCTCGGCCACGGCGGCCTCGAGCCGGGAGAGCATGTCGTTGAACGTGGTGGCAAGCCCGCCCAGGTCGCGATCCTGCTCGGGAACGGGCAGGCGGCGGCCCAGGTCGCTGATGGAGATGCCCTCGGCCTCGAGGCGCATGCGCTCCACCGGGGCCAGCGTGCGCGCCACCATGAGCCACGAGAGGCCGGCCACGGCGATGAGGGCGACGAGCATCACGGCCGCCAAGATGAGCGCGACCGTGGCCATGGCCTCGCGCGCGAAGGCGAGCGATGTCATGGCGGCGACGGTCACCACGCCGTCGGGCGTCTGCACACCGCGCTCCACCACGACGAACGGGCCCTCGGTCCCCATGACGCTCGAGGCGTCGAGGTTCACGCCTTCGACCGTGACAGGCAGGTCGGCGAGGTCGGCATCCAGAAGGCCGCTTCGGGCGAAGACCCGGGCTGTCGCGGCGAAGCGCGAGCGAATCGAGCCGTCGTAGCCCGACCCGCCGTCGTAGCCCGAGTCGCCGCCGGCAGGGGCGCTCGGCGCGGGCGCGTAGGAGGGCGCATCGTCATAGCCCGAGGAAGCCGCTGGCGCCGCAGGGCTCGCGGGCGCGCCGGTCGCGGGCGCGGGCTCCTCGGAGTCGTTCGCCTCGTCTTGAACCTCAATCTGAAGCGGGACGCGGTCGCGCTCCTCGCGCCGCTCCTCCCCCGCCGCGAGGCCTCCCTCCGAGATGGGGCCGACATCGGTCGCCCAATCGCTCGACGCCACCACCGCGCCCGTATCATCGATGATCTGCACGAGGTCCGCCCCTGTGCCCCGCAGCTCTTGCGGCATCTCACCGGCGGCGAGCTGCTCCTCTATCTCATCCAGGCGCTGGTCCAGGCTGTTCTCAATCGTGGCGCCGATCGCCCAGCCGGTCGCCAGCGTCACCGCGAGCGTGATGGCCACCATGGCGGCAGCGCTCACGGCCACGCTGATGGCCATGACCTTGCCCCTGATGCTCTGGAATATCTTCATCTCCTTCTCCCAACCGGCGACGCGCGAAACAGCTCCCGGGGCACATGGCACCCAGGCGTCGCGCTCGCTCAGCTCGCCGCGCCCAAGCGGTAGCCCACGCCGCGCACCGTGGCGATGAGCTTGCCGTCGAAGGGCTGGTCGATCTTCTTGCGCAGGTAGCCCACGTAGACCTCGACCACGTTCTCGCCACCAAGGTAGCCGGGCGACCACACGTGGTCCAGGATCTGCGTTTTGGTGAGCACCTGACCCGCGTTGTACATGAGGTACTCGAGCAGCGTGAACTCCCGTGGGGTGAGCTCGATGCGCCGCCCGGCCCGCTCGACCGCCTTGGAGGCCGGGTCGAGCGTGAGGTCCGCCACCTGCAGGCGGGCCGAGCCCTTGCTTGCGCCGCGCCTGAGCAGGGCGCGCAGGCGCGCCACGAGCACCACGAGCGAGAACGGCTTGCGCAGGAAGTCATCGGCCCCGATGTCGAGGGCATCGGCCTCGTCGTACTCGCCATCCTTCGCGGTGAGCATGAGCACCGGGGTCGCGATACCCGCCGCGCGCAGCTCGCCGCATACGTTGTAGCCGTTCATGCCCGGGAGCATGATGTCGAGGGTGATGACGTCGTAGGCCTCGGTGAGGGCCATCTCGAGGCCGGTGTCGCCGTCGTAGGCGACATCCACGGCGAATCCCTCGTCCTCGAGGCTCGCCTTAAGGTAATCGACGATGTTGGCTTCGTCTTCAACGACCAAGACGCGCATGGCGGCTCCTATCCGTCGTGCGATCCGGCTGCGGGCGCGCATATGCCGTAACACACCGATTCTACGAGGACGGGGCGCCCGCCCGTGAGCGATGCGCCCCGCATCCGGTAAGCGGCGTGCCTATCCGCAAAGCCTTACCGCGTCCTTACAATTCCGGTCGATCGCGTTAGTCGTCGTAGCCGCTGTCGGCGTCGTAGCCGCTGTCGGCGTCGTAGCCGCTGTCACCGCCGCTGTAGGTCGGGGCCGGGGTGGGCGCGGGCGTCGGGGCGGGCGCCGGGGTCGAGGCGGCGGGCGCCGCGGTGTAGCCGCTGTTTCCGTCGTCGTAGCCACTGTTCGCATCGGCGTAGCCGCTGTTGCCGTCATCGGTATCGTAGGCGCTGTCGCCGTCATCCCAGGCGCCGTCGGCGTCGTCGTCGTAGACGCTGTCGCCCGCCTCATAGGCGCTGTCGGCGTCGTCGTAGGCGCTGTCGGCACCGGTGGCCGCCGCTCCGGCCTCGCCGCGATCGTCCGCGTCGTCGCGCTGCTGCTCCGCCGTCGAGATGGCCGCGCCCGCGTCGGACACGTTGCAGCCGCTCAGGAGCAGCACAATCGTGAGTGCGATCGCGCACAGGGGGATGAGGGCGAACATGTTGTGGGCCTGCTCGAGCTTCTTCATGGGGTCCTCCTTCTCTCGAGTTCCGCGTCACACGGTATCGTGCGATCTAGGCGCCTCTTCGGGGCGCATGGTCATAATGCCTAAGGAACCTGAGAGAATCCTGAGAGATTCGCGGCGCCTGCCCACCGAGCTCGATGCAACGGCGCGACACAACGGCTCGCCGCGAGAACTTGGGCGGCCTAGCCCTTGCCCACCTCATCTTCCACGTCCGCGATCATGCCGTCGTAGCCGGTGAGCGCGGCGAAGGGCATGAAAAGGCGGCCGCGGTCCGCATCGGGCACCGCACGGCGCACCCCGTTCTCGACGATGCGACGGCGAATATCCGTAAGGACGCGCTCCCGGCGCTCGCGCTCCGACGGGGACAGATCATCCCAGGCCTCGATACCGGGGACGGCGTCGAGCGCGGCGCGCGTCGCGGGGTCCACATCTGCGGGCGGCACGCTCGGCTTCATGCCGGGGAAGGCGGCCTTGAGTGCGGCATAGATCTCTTCCTCACGCACGATGGCCCCCGATCTGCCGGTTGCGCTCGCGCGCGTTAGCCTCGGGCATGAGGCTCGTACCGCGCAGCAGCGCGTTCGCGCCGAAGCGCTTGCGCACCGCGACGGAGGCTTGCGCTAAACGCTCCTCCCGCTCAAGCTCCCCGGGGTCGTCGAACAGGGTCCGCGTGGACAAGTGCTTGGGAACCACGCCCATGAGCGAGATGTTCACGCGTCGGATGGGAGAGTGCCGCGAGACCGTATCGTCGAAGAGCGCCATGAGAGCCGCTGCTATCTTGGCTTCCGAAGCCGTGGTGCAATCCAGACGACGCTGGCCGCCGCCGTGCAACGCAGGAGGCTCGCCCGCGCCGTCCCAGGTGCGCAGGATGGAGCTGGAATACCCCACCCACAGGCCCACCGTGTCGCAAGCGAGGTATTTCTCCGCTAGGTCCATGCAGCTCCCGAAAACCATCTCGCGCGCGATGGTGCGTGCCTCGTCGAAGGTGTAGTCGCGCATGAGGACCTGCCCGTTGGCGAGCGAGTGCGCGCGCGGCACGTAGCCGCGGCAGTCAGCGATGGTCGCCGGCTCGAGCCCCCAGGCATGGTCGATGAGGACCTCGGCGTTCTTGCCGAACTCGCCACGCAGGATCTCCGGACGCTCGGCACATATCCCCGCAAGGTCGTAGATGCCCCGCTTGGCAAGCCGCCCTGCGATGCCGTGACCTATACCCCAGATGTCCGTGAGCGGGCGATGGAACCATACCTCGCGCCGGAACGACTCGTCGTCGAGCCGGCCGATGCCGTCGTCCGCATGCTTCGCCATCACGTCGAGCGCCACCTTGCACAGGAACATGTTGGGACCGATCCCCGCCGTAGCGGCGATACCCGTGCGCTCGCGCACCCGGGCTATAAGCTGGCGGGCGAAGGAGCGTGCGTTCCTACCATAGAGAACAAGGTATGGAGTCGCATCGATGAAGCATTCGTCGATTGAATAGGGCCACGTATCCTCTGCAGAGACGAACTCGAGGTACGTACGGTATATCTCGGCCGAGACCTCCATGTAGCGGCGCATGCGCGGTACAGCGGTGATGTAGGCCATGTCCTCCGGGATGTCGCGCAGACGGCAGCGGTTGCGCACCCCCTTGGCCTTGAGCGACGGCGTGATAGCAAGGCATATGGTATTGGTGCTACGCTCTGGATCGGCAACCACGAGGTCGGTTGCGAACGGATCGAGGCCGCGGTCGCTGCATTCAACGCTCGCATAGAAGCTCTTGAGGTCTATGCAGATGTAGGTGCGCCGCGCGCCTGCCCTCTCCATACTTCCCTCCTACCGAACAGATGTTCTGATTCATGGTAACCCATCATGCGGACACGTGCCGCCATGCGCACAGCGAATCCATGTCATGTTCGATAGGCAATAGCGAACTTTTGTTCGATAATGGGGCTATGGAGTATGTATCGACGACATATGGCGAGAGGCGACGGGTTCACCGCGAATACGTTGACGTCTATGCCCGTTTTGGACGGGACGGCGCAATCGAGCCCGTCTGCATCATGTGGAAGGACGGACGCAGCTTCTCTGTGGACGAAGTCATCGAGTCGAGCGGGTTTGGCATCATGAGCCGGGGGCGGCAGTCCGCACGCTACCGGGTGCGCTTCGGCCGGCACGAAACCGATCTCTACCTCGAACGGCGCGCGCCCGACCCCGCCCAGGGAACGGAAGAGCGGCTCATGTGGTGGGTCTACGCCTATGACGTCACCAAGATTCGCGAGGCAAGCTGCTAGATGGCACACTGCGGGATGCGAGGCAGAGCAGGCGGCAGAGTGGGCGGGAGGTGTGCCGATGATCGACGGCCTTGCCGTCACGTCATGCTCCAAGGAACACGGCATGCGACGGCAAGGCGTTTACGATCGAGGAGGTAACCTAGTCGTCGCGACCAGAGCGTTTGAGTCCGCGGCGGCCAGCCATGATGGCCGTGGCACCCAAGGTAGCCGTGCTCGCTGTAGCGAGGCCGGCCATGATGATGAGGTCGGAGGTCTGCGGCATGCGCTCGGCATCCTGCCCTTCGGCAACGGCGGACGCCTGCTGGCTCGCGGATCCGGATCCCTTGGCGGAGCCGCCATCTTCCCCGGCGGCGCCTTCGTCCTGCGCCTGGGTCACCGTGGTTCCAGCTTGCCCGCTCCCATCGGAAGCATCGCCGCCGGAGGAATCGCCCCCACTGCCGGTGCCCCCGTCGGCAGGCTCGCCCTTGGGAAGCCCACCGTCAGAATCGGCGTCCTCCCGGCTCTCCGAGGAAGGCGTGGAGGCCCCATCGCCGCTAGAGCCCGCATCAACCGTCGGGAGCGGCTGCGGCGAAGGCTGCGGGGAATCCTGCCCGGAACTTCCCACCGAGCCGTCGCTACCGGAATCTCCGGCAGCTGCGGACCCATCGCTCGATCCGGAACCGTCATCGCCGGCATGATCGCCACCAGCGCCATCAGCGCCGTCGATGCCATCGTCGACGCTAGGCGAACCCGCCCCATCGTCGGTAG
This sequence comes from Enorma phocaeensis, assembly GCF_900186505.1. GTDB lineage: Bacteria > Actinomycetota > Coriobacteriia > Coriobacteriales > Coriobacteriaceae > Enorma > Enorma phocaeensis. The sequence goes on along the minus strand of NZ_LT891969.1, from coordinate 242,816 downwards.
GCGATGAATCAGGGCTTCCCGAGCCATCCCCTGCCGGACCGTCAACGGGGCCGTCGGCATCGCTGCTGGAATCGCTGGAACCGGGGGCGCCGGATCCCCCCGCGGCACCGGAATCAGCGGAGCCGGCAGCGCCCGTACCCCCCGAGCCACTCCCCTCGTCCGCTTCATCCGCGGAGATATAGGCCAAGCAGTCGTTGAGCTCCTTGCGATAGCGATCGGTCCAGCCCTTGTAATACTGCGTCTGCTTGCTGTAGTCGGCGATATGGTCGGTCATCTGGGTCGCAAGCGCCGTGACGAACTCGCGATCCGTCATATCGTTGCTGAGGTTCGCACCGGAGAGCACGGGACGCACGCCGCCCGTACCCCACATGTTGGTGAGGCCCCAAACCATGCCCTTCACGCAGTCAGCGCGCCCGGTAAGGTCGATGCCCTGGGAAGCGAGCCAGCGCTCGGTCACCGCATAGTAGCTGTTGTAAGCATAGGAATCCTGAAGCGCGCTGAACTCAGCGGGGTTGGCGTCGTAGGCCGCATACCACGCATCTTGGACAAGACGGCCGAGTTCGCTCAAGGTCCTGGTGCTCGCATCGTACATGGAGCTGCTCTTGCTCGACACCTCGCTTGCGCGCGCAAGCACGGGTTCGAGCATCGAATACGTGGTTGGATCGTAATCGTAGACCGCCCTCAAGAACGGTATGAGGGAGTAGCGCCGGTCGAACTGGTAGTAACCGAGCGCGTTGTAGCCGTCGCCATACGAAAAGCCCTGCCGGTAGTTGCTATGGCTCTCGTACTTGGTGAAGTACTTCATCTCGCTTGAAACCGCCACCGGGGAAAGCGATGAGCTCGCTGCCCGGGCGGACCGAGCCATCGGAACGGCAGCGGGTGCCTCCTCGTAGAAGTCGGCACGGTCGTAATCGGCGGGCGCGGGCAGCTGCTCAGCAACATCGCCGGATGCGCCGGCGTCCGACGAGGCCTGTTGCGAGACCTCGGAACCCCCCTGCTCGGCAAATGCGATAGATGAGATCTGCGCGGTTCCAAAAACGATGGAGATGGCGAGCCCGGCTGCCACGGCAACATGGCGCGTCTTCATAGTGTCCTCCTTGACGAGGCTCTTGCGAGCGAGTGTGGATACGATACGGTTGCAGCAAGCGCCCGAGGGCCCGTCCAGTATGGCAAGGGTCTAGAAGCAGGGTCAATACAAACCAGCGAGGTTCGCCCAATTCAATTAAGGTTCGAGTTCAACTTGAAACAGCGCCCGAGGGAGTCGCAAGCGCCTAGCCAAGCGCAAGGCAGATGCAGATGGCGGGCTGGCGCAACGGCTAGGCAGTTCCTTGGAACCAGGGCACGACGCGCGCTAGATGCCCAGGTCGATCTCGGGCACGCGAGCAAGGTCGGCAAGGGTCACGCCGTCGACGTACTCCTCGATCACGGCGTCCAAACCGGTCCAGAACTTCACCGTGGAACACAGGCCGGCACGGGCGCAAGCGCCGTCGAGCCCCTCGCAAGCCACCGGAGCCGTGGTTCCCTCTGCGACGCGCAGGATGTCGCCAGCGCGAATCTCATCTGCGGGCTTAGCCAAGGCATAACCGCCGGCTTTGCCGCGCACACTTCGCAGGTAACCTGCCTGCATGAGCGGGCGAACAAGCTGCTCGAGGTACTTGAGCGAGATGTCCTCACGGTCGGCGATCTCTCGCAGGGCGACCTTGCCCTCCGCCCCACCGAACGCCGCGATGTAAACCATGAGGCGCAGGGCGTAGCGGCCCTTGGACGATATAAGCATCAGCTACCCCCTAACGGTGCGAACGCCTCATGATGGCGTGGGCGGACAAGACGATCGAGGCGCGGAACATGCCAACCGACGAAGCGCTCATCGATCAGGTTGCATGAGCATGCGCAGATGAAGCATGGTATGCATCCGCTCTCGTTGAATTCCTAGTGGAATACTCGGAATTAAACTTGACTTCACGACTTTTCATCTTATCTTTAATCCGAGATAATTCCTAGGATTAACATCCGAGCGCATCGCAAGGAGCACACCATGCCCATCTCGCCTCTGCTCTCCGTCGACGGCCTCACCGCCTCGGTCGACGAGAAGACCATCCTACATGACGTCAACCTCAACATACCCGCAGGTGAAACCCATGTCCTCATGGGACCCAACGGCGCAGGCAAGTCCACGCTCGGCCACCTCATCATGGGCGATCCGGCCTACACGCAAGATGCGGGCACCATCCTCTTCGATGGGCAGGATATGAGCGACCTATCGCCCGACAAGCGCTCGCGCGCCGGCATCTTCCTGTCCTTCCAGGCTCCGGTCGAAATCCCCGGCGTGCCGCTGTCGAGCTTTTTGCGCGCCACCATCGCCGGCCGTCCCGGCTTGGAGATGCGCGGCAAGGAGTTCCGCCGCCGCATGAAGGAGCTCTGCGCCGAACTCGACATGGACCCCGCTTACCTCAACCGCGAACTGGGTGTGGGCTTCTCGGGTGGTGAGAAGAAGAAGGTCGAGATGCTGCAGCTTCTTTTGCTCCAGCCCAAGCTCGCGATTCTCGACGAGACCGACTCCGGCCTCGACGTCGACGCGCTCGGCGTGGTCTCGCGCGGCATGGATCTCTATCGCAAGAGCACGGACGGGACGCTGCTCATCATCACGCACAACACGCGCATCCTCGAGCACCTCGACGTCGACCGCGTGCACGTGATGGTAAACGGCCGCGTGGTGCGCGAGGACGACGCCTCGCTCATCGACTGGATCGACGAGAACGGCTTCGAGAGCTTCGAGCGCGCCGCCGAGAACGACGCGGCCGAGAACGCTCGCTAGGAGGCTGACGTGGCCAAGCAACGCACCGAGGTCGCGGACATCGACCGCACCCTCTACGACATAACCGACAGCGAGGAGGGCTTCGAACGGCTCGATGCCGGCCTCACGCCCGACATCGTCCGCGAGATCTCCGAGCGCAAGGACGAGCCCGAGTGGATGCTCGACTTCCGCTTGAAGTCACTCGAGATCTACCGCAAGATGCCCAACCCGACCTGGGGCCCCAGCATCCAGGGCCTCGACATGGACCACATCGTCACCTACGTGAAGCCCAACACCGACCAGCAGGCCACGTGGGACGAGGTGCCCGACGACATCAAGAACACGTTCGAGCGCCTGGGCATCCCCGAGGCAGAGCGCAGCTACCTTGCCGGCGTGGGCGCGCAGTACGACTCCGAGCTCGTGTACCACAACATGCAGGACACTGCAGCCAAGATGGGCATCGTCTACTCCGGTATCGAGGAGGCCCTCCACGAGCCCGCGTGGGAGGCGCTCATCCGGAGCAAGTTCATGACGCTCATCCCGCCCACGGACCACAAGTTCGCCGCGCTCCACGGCGCGGTATGGAGCGGCGGATCGTTCGTCTACGTGCCGAAAGGCGTCAAGCTCGACTTCCCGCTTCAGAGCTACTTCCGCCTGAACGCCAAGGGCGCGGGCCAGTTCGAGCACACCCTCATCATCGTCGAGGACGACGCCGACCTGCACTTCATCGAAGGCTGCTCGGCGCCCAAGTACAACGTGGCCAACCTGCACGCGGGCGCCGTGGAGCTCTTCGTGGGCAAGCGCGCGCACCTGCGCTACTCGACCATCGAGAACTGGTCGAAGAACATGTACAACCTCAACACCAAGCGCGCCCGCGTAGACGACGAGGGCGAGATCGAGTGGATCAGCGGCAGCTTCGGCAGCCACGTGGGTTACCTCTACCCCATGAGCGTGCTGAACGGCCGCAAGAGCCGCTCGAGCTTCACGGGCATCACCTTCGCCGGCGCGGGGCAGAACCTCGACACCGGCTGCAAGGTGGTGCTCAACGCCCCCGACACAAGCGCCACGGTCGAGACCAAGGGCATCTCAAAGGGTGGCGGAATCCAAACCTTCCGCAGCTCCGTTGTGGTGACGCCCAAGGCCGAGGGCGCACGCGTGAGCGTGAGCTGCGCTTCGCTCATGCTCGATGACGAATCCCGCTCGGACACCATCCCGGCGATGGACGTACGCGCCAAGAACGTCGACATCGGCCACGAGGCAACCATCGGTCGCATCGGCGACGACAAGATCTTCTACCTCATGAGCCGCGGCGTCCCCGAGGAGGAGGCGCGTGCCATGATCGTGAACGGCTTCGCGAACCCGGTGGCCAAGGAGCTACCGCTCGAATACGCCGTCGAGATGAACAACCTGATCAAGCTCGAGATGGAAGGGGCGATCGGCTGATGGAGCAGCTGAAGATCAAGCACGCCAGCGCCATGCCTGCCCCCACGTGGAGCTGGCTGCGCATGAACGATACCGAGATCTCCCTGCCCGCAGCGCTCGCGCGCGGCGGCGATATCGAGATCGAGGCCCCGGACACCCTGCTCGATACCGCATCGACGTTCGAAGGTGCTTTAGCCGAGCTACAAGAGCACCTGGATGCCAAGCGCGCAAACGCTACGGATGACCGAGCTTGCGTACGTGCCGCCCAGATGGACCAAGAAGGTGCCGGCGGGCGGGAGACGTCAGACGGCTCCCTTGGCGACCTCGACACGCCTGCCCTCTCCCGCTACCAGAAGCGCGCCACGCTCGAAGAGGTCGCAGGCGATGTCACGCGAGCCTTCGAGACGGGCATCGGCATGGACGCCCGCTCCTACCTGAACTTCGCCGCCGGCGAGACCGTGACGATCGCAACCGAGGCGGGTTCGACCGGCGAGGCGACCATCCGGGTGACGGGTGACGCCGGGACAACGGTCGCCGCGAGCATCGACGCCGTGGCAGCGCCGGACTCCTCCCTCTCGCTCACCATCGCCCTCGACGCCGCTCCCGGCAGCTCCGACGACGCATCCTCCAACCAAGGGCCCGCCGGCGTCATCGGCTCGGAGCTGCGCGTCTTCGCTGGCGCGCACTCGCACGTCGATGTCACCGTCTACGTCACCGCGGACGCTGGCTTTGTAGCAGTCGATGACTCGGGCTACGTACTCGATGAGGGCGCGCGCGTCCAGGTGCGCCACATCGTCCTGGGAGGCGGCGTCACTGCAACCGGCATGGCGGCGGACCTGCGCTCAGACACCGCCCGCATCGACATCGATACGCGCTATCTTGCCTCCGGGAGCGAGCGGCGCGATTTCAACTACGTCGTTCGCCATCGTGGCAAGAGGACCATCTCGAACATCATCGCGAACGGCGTACTCGCCGGTTCGAGCAAGAAATGCCTGCGCGGAACGATCGACCTCGTGCATGGTTGCAAGGGCAGCGAAGGCACCGAGCGCGAAACCGTCCTCATCGCCGACGAGGGTGTGGAGAACAAGACCGTCCCGACCATCCTCTGCGATGAAGACGACGTCGCGGGCAACCACGGCGCCACCATCGGGCACGTACGGCCCGAGCAGCTGTTCTACCTCGAGAGCCGAGGAGTATCGTCCGAGGATGCCGAGGCCCTCTTCATCCGCGCCAAGCTCGAGGATGCCGCGCTCTCCGCGCCAGACGAGCGCATCCGAGCCGCCATCCTGCGCTTGGGCAACCGGCTCATTGACGGCTTTGCCGAGGAACTCGAAGGAGATGCCGCATGATCGATACCGATTCCGTAGCTTGCGAGAGCTGCACCGCACCGGCACCGGGCGTGGTGGACGCAAGTGATGCCGCATCACGCGCCTGGCCGCGCGTCGACATCGAGACAAACCCCTACAAAGCGGCTTTCCCGCTCTTCACCGAGCATCCGGATATCGCCTTTCTGGACAGCGCCGCCACCGCGCAGCGTCCAGCCTGCGTCCTGGACGCACAGAAGCGCTTCTACGAGACGATGAACGCCAACCCGCTGCGAGGCCTCTACAGCCTCTCCGTCGAGGCGACCGATGCCATCGCCCGCGTGCGCGCGCAGATCGCCGGCTTCATCGGCGCCGTCGACGATGCCGGCAAACCGCAAGCACGCGAGGTGGTCTTCACGCGCAACACGAGCGAGTCGCTCAACATCGTGGCCCGTTCGTTTGCACCTAGCGTGCTCGAGGAGGGCGACGAGGTCGCCATCACCATCATGGAGCACCACTCCAACCTGATTCCGTGGCAGCAGGCCTGCCGCGCAGCGGGCGCCAAGCTCGTCTACCTCTATCCCACCAAGACCGGCGAGCTCACCGACGAAGAAATCGCCGCCAAGATCGGACCGCGCACCAAGATCGTTGCGGCAACGCATGTGTCGAACGTCCTCGGGGTCGAGAATCCCATCGAGAAGCTCGGCCGCGCGGTGCATGAGCAGGGCGGCTACCTCGTGGTCGATGCCGCGCAGTCGGTCCCGCACCTACCCGTTGACGTGCGCGCGCTTGGGGCTGATTTCCTCGCGTTTTCTGCCCATAAGGCCCTAGGCCCCATGGGCATCGGCGTGCTCTGGGGACGCTTCGAGCTCCTCGACGCGATGGAACCCTTCCTCACCGGCGGCGAGATGATCGACTCCGTGACCGAACAGGGCGCCGTCTGGGCCCCGGTACCGGAGAAATTCGAGGCAGGCACGCAAGACGCCGCAGGCATCTACGCCACCGGCGCCGCCCTCGACTATCTGGTGAACCAAGTCAGTTACCATGCCGTGCAGGCGCGCGAAGCCGCCCTCGTCCACTACGCCATGAGCAGGCTCGTCGAGCTACCATACGTTACGATCATCGGATCGATCTACTGGGACCGCCACCATGGCGTCATTAGCTTCAACATCGATGGAATCCACCCGCACGACGTCGCGAGCATCCTCGATATGCAAGGGGTCTGCATCCGCGCCGGCCACCACTGCGCCCAGCCGTTGCTCACCTGGCTCGGCGTCGAGAACCTCGCCTGCTGCCGCGCCAGTCTGGCGTTCTACAACGACAAGCACGACGTGGACGCCTTCATCGACGGCCTCGGGACCGTCTGGCGCACCTTCAACGGATAACCGCAGACCAAGGAGCATTCCGCATGGGAAACATCTACACGTCCACGACGTTCATGGAGCACAACTCGCATCCGGACTACAAGTACGAGATGGACTCCCCCACCCATAGCCACGACGGCATCAACCCTAGCTGCGGCGACGAGCTCACGCTTCAGCTGCGTATCGAGGATGACGTGATCGAGGAGGCGAGTTTCACCGGACACGGCTGCGCCATCAGCCAGGCATCGGCCGATATCATGGCAGACCTCATCACCGGCGAGACGGTCAAGGAAGCCAAGCGCCTATCCGGGCTCTTCCTCGCGATGATTCGCGGCGACGAGCTCTCCGAGGAGGATTACGAGGACCTGGATGAGGCGGCGCAGCTCAAGGACATCTCACATATGCCCGCCCGCGTGAAGTGCGCCGAGCTCGCCTGGCGCACGCTCGATGGAATGCTTGACTAGCAGGCATAAGATAGCGTTCGGAAAACAGGTCGTCCGCACCGGAAGCGGCACTGGTCAGAGGGCGGCAGCCTCCGCGCAGCGAATGCGATTCTGTCTATTTTCATGCATCTCGATGTCTCTCGATTCGTGTCGAAGATGTCGAGATGCCGTTATTTAGCCGGAACGAACCAGTTTGGAGCCGATTTTGACTATCCAGCGGCATCTCGATTTTTCAGCTCTCACCGAGATCCACTTTTCTGGACATTTGGGCATCCAGCGCCACCATCCTAGGAACTTCACGCTGGTATCAGAAGATCGAATCCCGACACCGCACCTAACACTTCCCTCGGAGCGGGCACACAAGGCACGGTAACGAGAAAACACCTCCAACACATAAATGATGTTGACCCCATCAACCTCGATTGGAGCTCGGAGGGCGCAGCCATCAACCATGACAACGGCTGCGCCCTGCGCCCCAGAACGCCACCCTAGTCCACGCTCTTGAGCGCCTCCAACATGTCGACGTTCCTCAGCCTTCTGTTCACCACGAAATACATCGCCGCCACCACTGCAGCGACCACGACCACTGGCATCACGAAGGCCAGAGCACCGCATGCCGGGTTGAACATAAGCTCCTCTGGCGGCACCGCGCTGATGATGTAGAGCTGCAGCAACCGCCCGATCCCCCAGCCCACCGGCACGCCGATGCATGAGAGCAGGATGGTCTCGCGGTAGATGTACATCGTCACCTCGCGTTCGTAGAAGCCGAGCACCTTGATGGTCGAGAGTTCGCGGATGCGCTCTGATACGTTGATGGTCACAAGGTTGTACACGATCACCACCGCGAGCATCGCCGCCACCACGATGAGCACGCACATGATCATGTTGAGCGACCGCACGATGGTGTTCACCTGGTTGATGTACATGGTGTTCTGCACCACGCCCATCACGCCGTCGAGCTCCATGAACCGCGCCGCCATGTCCTGCGTGTTGGCAAGGCTCCCGTCAGCGAGCTTCGCCACGTATGCGTTCGACTGATAAGCCTGGCTGAACACCTGCTCGTAGCAGCTCTCGCTCATGAACATGAAATGCATGACGTACATCTCGCAGATACCCGAGACGCGCACTTCGCGCTCGGCGCCGTCTTCGTCCTTGAAGGTAAGGGTGTCGCCCACGCTGACGCCCGTAAGGTCGGCAAGCCGCTCGGAGATCACCGCTCCGTCGCTCGGCAGGTCGAGCGCCTCGCCCGTCACGCGATTCTGCAGGGTGATATAGTCCGAGAAGTCGGTTCCGTCCTGCGCTACGAGCAGGGTGATGTTTTGCGTGTCGCCCTTGCTGCCCGCTTCCTTCGTGACGGTCTCGTACCGGATGGGCGCATGGCTTGAAACCTCGTTTGAATTGAGCACCTCGTCGATCGCCGCCTGGCTCTCGTCCGACACATGCGAGCTTTCCGCCACGATGAGATCGTAATCGATGAGCTCGCCGAACTGGCGGTCGCCGATGCCGCCCACGGAATGCTGCACCGAGAAGCCCGTGAACAGGAGCGCCGCGGCGCCCGCCACGCCCACGATGGTCATGAGCGCGCGGCTCTTGTAGCGGAAGAGGTTGCGTGCCGTGACCTTCTGCGTGAACGAGAGGCGTCGCCACACCGGGCGCACGTGCTCGAGCAGGATCTTCGACCCTGCTGCAGGCGGCTTGGGCAGCAGCAGCGCCGCAGGCTTCTCCCGAACCTCGCGCTTGGCCACCGTGACAGCGGGAAGCACGGCGGCGACGAAGCAGAACACGAGAGCGAGGAGCGTCACATCAAGATGGGCATGCAGCTCGATCAACGGCATGGTGTAGGCATGCTGGTAGGCTGCCCACACGATGAGCGGCAGGATCGTGTGGCCGGCGATGACGCCGAGCATCGTGCCCGTGAAGCCCGCCACCGCACCATAGAACGAGAACTTCTTGATGACATCACGGTCATCGTAGCCGAGCGCCTTAAGCGTTCCCGCGTTGATGCGCTCCTCATCGACCATGCGCGCCATGGTGGTGAACGTCACGAGCGCCGCAACGAAATAGAGGAAGTACGGGAAGATGCGCGCGATGGCGTCCACGATCTCCGAGATGGTCGCGTAGACGGTATAGCCCTCCGCACCGGGAATCTCGCGGCGATTGTACACGGCGTAGGCGGGGTCCTCGATTGTGTCGCGCGTCTCGCGGGCATCTGCGAGCTCCGCTTCCGCATCGGCTATCTGCTGCTCAGCTTGAGGAAGCTCTTCGTTGTACCGGGCAAGGCCATCCTCGTAGGCTGCCTGGTTTTCGGCGAGTTCCGTCCTCACCGCCTCGATCCGGGCTGCAGCAGCCTCGTAGTCCCCGGTCTTTGCGGCGAGCTCTTCCGCACCCGCTTGCCAGGCGGCGAGGCCGCTCTGGTATGCGCTGAGGTTCTCGTTATATGAAGCGACGCCCTGCTGGTACGCCGCATAGCCGGCGTCGTAGCGCTGCTGCTGTTGGGCGAGTTCCTGGCGCGCAGCCTCGAGCTGCTCCTCCGCGGTGGCAAGCTCGCTGAACTTGCCGTCAAGCTCGGTCTGCGCCGCGTCGAGCGCCTGGATACAGGCATGGTAGCCGCCGTCGTTGCCCGCTGCACCGGGATCGGCATCGACGTTCATGAACGCATCGTATGCCGCCTTGAGCTGGGTGAGCTGCCCCTCAAGCGCCGTCGCGTCCTCTCCGGCTGCCGAAGCCCGGTCAATCGCCGCCTCAAGCTGGTCGATCCCCTGCTCGTACCGGGATTTACCGTCTTCGAGCTTCGTCCGCGCCGTATCGATCTGCTGCTGCGCCGCGTCTGCCTCGGCTACGCCCGCATCGTATTCCTGCTGCCTCGTCGCAAGCTCCTGCTTGCCGCTTGCCAGATTCTGCGCTGCCGTGGAGAGCTGCAGCTCGCTGGTAGCCAGCTGGCTGCGGCCGGCATCGAGCTGATCCTTCGCCGCCTCAAGCTGACCCCAGGTCGCATCGAGCGTGGCCCGGCCGTCTGCAAGCTGAGCCGCCGCATTGCCGAGCTCACCCTCGTACGCAGCGATCTGCTCGCGCGCATCGGCAAGCTGGGCAGACGCATCCGCGAGCTCGGCCGCAGCATCATCCAGCTGCGCCTGTGCATCGTCGACCTGCGCCTGGCCGTCGGCGATCTGCTCGTCGAATTCACCCTGCACCACGGCCAACCGGTGCGCACCGCGTCCCTCGAGCAGCTCCTCGAGCTCCTCCTTGTGCGCCGCGACCTTGTCCAGGTACTCCTGGCTATACGGGTCGAGCCCCAGGGTGTCATCGAAGCGCAGGCGCGCCACCATGTGGTAGTTGACATCGAACGCGTCCTCAGGCACCACGGCGAAGCCGGCGAGGTCGCCGGTACCCGCCTGCGACTGGCCCATGTTGAGGTTTGAGACGATCTCTGACGAGTTCACCACGCCCACCACGGTGAACTCGCGGCGTGCGAGCGCGTAGCCGCCGCTGATGTCGCGCTCCTCCGTAAAGGAGATGGTCGAGCCCACCGGATACTCGTCCGCCACGGTCGCGGAGATCGCCACCTCGTCCGCCGCCTCGGGCAAGCGCCCCTCGACCACCTCGTAGCGCGAGATGCGTTCCGGCAGCGAGCTCACGCGCACCGCGTCATGCGAGCCCTCAACCGTCACGTCCTTCATGTAGCCGTACTCCACATCGGCGATGCCCGAAGCCTCCTCGATCACCGCCTCGTCGCTCTCGTCGATACCCAGGCTTCCGATTATGGTAAGGTCGGCCGCGTTATATTCGTCGAAGTAATGCCGCCCCGTCATGCGCATGTCGGGCCCCGCCACGTTGAGCCCCACGAGCGCGAAGGCGCCAAGTGCCATGAGCAGCACGATCGATGCGAAACGTCCGCGCGACTTGCCCACCGTGCGCTCGATATCGCGCCAGAGCATGCGCTTTCCGCGATGCGGAGCCGATCCGCCCCTCCGATTCATCAGCTCCACCTACCACTCGATATCCGCGATGGCCTGCGGGCGAGCATTTCGCTCGATCGCGGTCACATGGCCGTCGTGCATATGGATCACGCGGTCGGCGATGGGCACGATCGCGGAGTTGTGCGTGACGATGATGGTCGTGGCGCCGTGCACACGGCTCATGTCCTGCAAGAGCTGCAGGATCTGCTTGCCGGTGCGGTAGTCGAGAGCACCCGTGGGCTCATCGCACAGGAGGATCTTGGGGTTCTTCGCCACGGCGCGGGCAATGGCCACGCGCTGCTGCTCGCCGCCCGAGAGCTGTGCGGGGAAGTTGTCCATGCGCTTGCCGAGCCCCACCATCTGGAGCACTTCGACGGTGTCCAGGGCGTCCGCGACGATCTCGCTCGCCAGCTCGACGTTCTCCTTGGCGGTGAGGTTCTGAACGAGGTTGTAGAACTGGAAGACGAAGCCCACATCCTCGCGGCGATAGCGCGTGAGCTCGCGGGTGCCGTAGCCCGCAATGTCCCGCCCGTCGATGACGACCTGGCCCTCGTCGCAGGTATCCATGCCGCCCAGGATGTTCAGGACCGTCGACTTGCCCGCACCCGAGGCGCCGAGCACGATGGCGAGCTCGCCCCGCTCGATCTGGAAGCTCACGTGGTCGTTCGCCGTGATCACCGTGCCGCCTGCACGATAGCGCTTGCATTCATCTTCGACATCTATGTACGCCATGGCGCGCGTCCTCTCTTGCTGCAGCACTCTGCAGCATGTTTGGAGTCATACCCACTTCGAACCGCATGCGTCGGGAGCAGAACCGGCTGTCTCGCAGACATTGCCCTGCCGCATGGGTTGCGATATAAACTAGACAACGTGTTGTTTTAAGTCCATGAACAAAAAGCGACAGACTGTCCGTTTAAGGATGCGGCACACAAAGACACCATAGAGCAGTCGCGGCGAAGGAGCGGCCATGGCGCAGGTTCGACAAACGAAGACCGAGCAACGCATCAGGGAGGCGCTCGTTTCGCTCCTTGCGGAGCGCGGATTCGACAGCATCACCGTAAGCGACCTCACGCGCAGAGCGGGCATCCACCGCGGAACCTTCTACGCGCATTACGTCGACAAGTACGACCTGCTTGAACGGCAGATCAATGCCGTATATCGCAATCTCGCCGACATCCTTGAAGGAGATGCGGAAAAGCCTGGCAACAGCGCGGGCGAAATGGGTGCCGGCTCCCGCGACTTCATCCCATACGGCCGCGTGCTCGGAGCGCTCTCCTATATCCGGGAGAATTACCCGCTCATCGCCGCGCTCACCGCAAACGGGACCGACCAGCGCCTATACGAGCGCGCCAAACAGCTCCTTGGCGGTCTCGTCGAGCGCGGGGCGGCGCTGGCGGGAACCAAGCTGGACTTTGGCGGCGTGCCCGAAACCTACGGGCGCGAGATGATGCTCGCAGGCGTGACTTCCGTCATCTGGCTCTGGATCAAGAACGGCTGCCCCGAGGAGCCACGCGTGATCGCGAACATCATCTGGAAGAACAAATCGCGCTCACTTGAGGAGTGCGTACTGTCGTAAAGAGCGGGCGTGCAGGATTCCCGCAAAACCTTCTTGAGGAGCCATCCCTCTGCCAGGGAACGATTCTGGCTATTTTCGTGCATCTCGATGCCCTCGAATTCTTACCGGGGATATCGAGATGCAGTTGTAAGGCCAGAATCGGACAATTTGAAGCCGATTCTGGCTATCTGCCCTCATCTCGATTTTAGAGCACTCATCGAGATGCCGAGATTTGGACAGATGTCTTTCTAGCCGCGGCACCCCCGACCAAGGCACTCCCAACCGCAGCATTCCCGCCATGTTGCTCGGCAACCGCTCTTCCTCACAAAACACAAACGCCGCCCGAAGCACGTGCCCCGGGCGGCGTCATAGGCCGTCAAGCGACTATGAGACGATGGCTACTCGTTCAGAGCGGCGTTCACGGCGACGGCGCACGCGACGGTGCAGCCGACCATGGGGTTGTTGCCCATGCCGATGAGACCCATCATATCGACGTGCGCAGGCACCGAAGAAGAGCCTGCGAACTGGGCGCTCGAGTGCATACGGCCCATGGTGTCGGTCATGCCGTAAGAGGCGGGACCAGCGGCCATGTTGTCCGGATGCAGCGTACGGCCGGTGCCGCCACCCGAAGCCACGGAGAAGTACTTCTTGCCGGCGAGCACGCGCTCCTTGAAGTACGTGCCGGCGACCGGGTGCTGGAAGCGCGTGGGGTTGGTGGAGTTGCCGGTGATGGAGATGTCGACGTTCTCGTGCCACATGATGGCAACGCCCTCGCGGACGTCGTCGGCACCGTAGCAGTTGACCTCGGCGCGCGGGCCATCGCTGTACGGAATGGTCTCGACGACCTTGAGCTCGCCCGTGTAGTAGTCGAACTGGGTCTTCACATAGGTGAAGCCGTTGATGCGGGCGATGATCTGGGCAGCATCCTTGCCAAGACCGTTGAGGATGACGCGCAGCGGCTTCTTACGGGCCTTGTTGGCGTTCATCGCGATGCCGATGGCACCCTCAGCGGCAGCGAAGGACTCGTGACCGGCGAGGAATGCAAAGCACTCGGTGTCGTCACCAAGGAGCATGGCACCCAGGTTGCCGTGGCCAAGGCCGACCTTGCGGTCCTCGGCAACGGAGCCGGGCACGCAGAAGGCCTGCAGGCCCTCGCCGATGATCGCAGCAGCCTCAGACGCGCTCTTGGCACCCTTCTTGATGGCCAGCGCGCAGCCGAGGGTGTAGGCCCACTTGGCGTTCTCGAACGCGATGGACTGGACGTCTGCCACGATCTCGCGCGGGTCAATGCCCTTGTCCTGGCAGATCTGGAGAGCCTCCTCGAGGGAGGAGATGCCGTTCTCGGCGAGGCATGCATTGATCTTGTCGATGCGGCGCTCGTAACCTTCGAAGCTAACAGCCATGATTCAGTCCCTCCCTTTCTACTCGTGAACCGGGAACACGGACTCGACGGTGTGCGTCTCCTCATCCGTGCGCGGATCGATGTACTTAGCAGCGGCTTCCCACTGGCCATAATGGCCCATGGCGCCCTTGATGGCGTCCTCGGGAGCCACGCCCTTCTTGAGGGCATCGGTGAACTTGCCGAGGTTCAGGAACTCGAATGCGATGATCTCGTTCTTGTCGTTAAGCGCCATGCGGGTGACATAGCCCTGGGAAAGCTCGAGGTAGCGAGCACCCTTGGCCTTGGTGCCGAACATGGTGCCGATCTGCGAGCGCAGGCCCTTGCCGAGGTCATCGAGGGAGGCGCCCACGGGCAGGCCGCCCTCGGAGAACGCGGTCTGGCTGCGGCCGTACACGATCTGGAGGAACAGCTCGCGCATGGCGACGTTGATGGCGTCACACACGAGGTCGGTGTTAAGAGCCTCGAGGATGGTCTTACCGGGAAGGATCTCGGAGGCCATGGCCGCGGAGTGGGTCATACCCGAGCAGCCGAGGGTCTCGACGAGGCACTCCTCGATGACGCCCTCCTTGACGTTGAGCGTGAGCTTGCACGCGCCCTGCTGCGGCGCGCACCAGCCAACGCCGTGCGTGAGACCGGAGATGTCCTTGATCTCCTTCGCCTTGATCCACTGGCCCTCCTCCGGGATGGGCGCAGGACCGTGGTATGCGCCCTTGGCGACGGGGCACATGTTCTCCACTTCTGCTGAGTACTGCATGCCTCTCCTCTCTGTTGTGCTTGTATCCGGCGAGCCATAGCGATACGGCCAGCCGAAGCCGACATGCAGAGAGTATTTTAACCCGAAACAGAGCGGCAGACAGCGGTAAATGCGCCCATGTCGAACAAGGCGCACGGAATGACGCAGGTGTTCCCTGCGCTTGGGAGGGATTCCTAGGCCTTATGCGCCCTGATGATGCCGAAAGGCGTGCACTGGGATTCCTGGCCGAGCGGATTGTCGCGCAAGATCTCGATGAGCGTCTCCGGGGAATACGGCAAGCCATACGATCCAAGCACCTCGCCGCCGAGGTCGTTGAGGTCGATCACCGCAACCGACACCTCGCCGCCAAGCGCACGGGCGATATCCTCGCAGGCTTGCGAAGGCTCAGCCGGCGCGAGTGAGACATACTGGTTATAGGGCGGCAGCGTGTACGAGCACGGACCGTCGATCGATGCCGCCTTGCGGCCCGCGACAAGGTAGAACCAGCCGCGCTTGCCGACAAGCTTCCCAGCCACCGCGGCGACCGTGGCGAGCAGGATCCGCGCCGTGCCGACCTCCTGAAAGGCCATCTCCATGGTTTCGGGCATACCGAGGCCGATTCCCGCCGGCGTCTTGGTGACGAACCTGCTGAGCAAGCGCGCAAGGGGGCGCGGGTGGATATCGGTGAGCTTGACGGCGCGACCCTGCGTGCATCCGAGCGCCTTTTCCGACAGGAAGATCGTATCGCCAGGCTCGATAAGCGGCCCGACGTAGCGCTGGGCTACCTCGCAGATATCGTCACTTTGGTCGAGCACATGCGTGCGCACCCCAAACCTGCTGTAGGTAACGCCATCGACGACGCGCGTCTCCTCCTTATTGGGGTTGACCACCAGACCGCCCTCGGGCGTGCGGGACTCGTTATCCGTTGTTTGCATAATCCATCTCCCGGATACAGCTACAAGGTCGTTGCAGCGCGCAAGGCAACTTTCCGTGCGCTGCCCCACCATAGTACCTCAGGGCCACCATGGGATACCGTCCTTGTTCAGCAAATAAAAAAGCAATCAGCCGTGTAGACCAAGTGAAGGGGCATCCTTCAAACCGCCCGCTCCTCATTGAGGAGCGGAAACAGACGATATGAGCTGAACATTGAGCCCCTCCTCCTGTCGCAGGTCCGTGGGTCGGGCGACAATGGTCGTATCCCGCAACCGTGGCCGCGCGCCACATACGACAGAGGAGGGGCCATGTCCCATTATGTCACAGCCATCGGTCTCGACGTCCACGCCCGCAGCATCAAGGCCTTCGCCCTGAACCCGATGACAGGCGAGGCCGAGCGGGCCTCGTTCGGCTACGACCCGGCGGCGGTCGCCGAGTGGGCGCTCGGCTTCGAGTCCCCGAGGGCCGTCTACGAGTCCGGGGTCACCGGCTTCCACCTCTGCCGCGCCCTGCGCGCGCTCGGCCTGGACTGCGTCGTGGGCGCCGTCTCCAAGATGCAGCGGCCCGCCGCCGACAGGGGCAGGAAGACCGACAGGCGCGACGCCGAGTTCCTGGCGCGCCTGCTCGCGACCAGGAACGTCGTCGAGGTGTGGGTCCCCGACGAGCGCACCGAGGCCGCCCGCGACCTGTCGCGGGCCCTCGCCGACGCGCGCGACGACCTCCAGCGCGCCAAGCAGCGGATGTCGAAGTTCCTGCTGCGCCACGGCCACGTCTTCGACGAGTCGACGCCGACCGGGCGCAGGAGGGGCAACTGGACGCGCGCGTACTGGAAGTGGGCCGACGCGATCGAGTTCGACGAGCCCGATGACGCCGCCGCCTACGAGCACTACCGCGACTGCGTGAGGCGCTGCCAGGAGGCGCGCGACGAGCTGGCGGGGAAGGTCGCCGAGTCGGCCGGGAGGCCGGAGTGGAGGCCCGTCGTCGACGCCCTCAGGTGCGTGAAGGGCTTCGACGTCGCCACGGCGTTCCTGCTCGCCTGCGAGGCGGGCGACTTCTCCCGCTTCCCCACCGCCCCGTCCTTCGCGTCGTGGTGCGGCCTCACGCCCTCGGAGCACTCGAGCGGTGAGACGTCGTCGAAGGGCGGGATCACGCGGGCGGGCAACGCCCACGTGCGCTCCGCCCTCGTCGAGGCCGCCTGGCACGTGCCGATGTCCTCGCGCGACCCGAAGCCGCTCGCCCCGGGCCAGGAGGTCGCCCCCGCGGTGAGGAGGCACGCGACGAAGTGCAACCGCAGGCTCATCGACCGCAGGGAGGCGATGGCGGGGGCCGGCAAGCGCCCCGTCGTCGCCAACTGCGCCACCGCGCGCGAGATGGCGTGCTGGGCCTGGGCGATAGCGAGGATGGCCGCGGAGTAGCGGCCGCCCGAGCGAAACAGGGTCCGACCCCGGGGCCCGCCGCGTTCGAGGCCGTTGGGAGGCCACTCGAGTCTCTTTTTATGGGCAGCGGGGAACCGCCACGCCCGCCATACAGACTTCGGCCGAGGCCCCCAGCCGTAGCAACGAAATGCGCAGCCGACGAGGCCACGCGCGGATATTAGAATGCCGAACGTGCGTCGAACAGACACGCCCTCAAGCGGCGGCGCCCCCGGGTGAAGATAGGTAGGCCCGACCGGTCGCGGTAGCTCCGCGGGCGGTCGGGCCGGTTTTGCCTCTTGACAATGTTCAGCTCATATTAAAAAGCCAGGCGATAAACCTGGCTTCGAAATTCAAATGGTGGACCGGCAGGGGTTCGAACCCTGGACCTTGGGATTAAGAGTCCCCTGCTCTACCAGCTGAGCTACCGGTCCGTTGTCAAAACTGTGGGGTGGGTACAGGGGCTCGAACCCTGGACCTCCGGGACCACAACCCGGCGCTCTAGCCAACTGGGCTACACCCACCATGTTTCCACGTGCGCCAAAGCGCTTGATTATTATTACAGCACAGCGGCTCGGATGCAAGTATCTTTTTTGAAAATGTGGCGAGCCGGTGCAGCGCACCACACATCATCGCCCTTCCTCCCAACCCCACCATCCATAGTTCAGCACGTTTTCGCTGCTATTTGCTTGAGTTCATCGATTGGGTGCGTTCCTTCGCTTCGAACGCTTGGACCAGATGGGCAAAAGCAGCCAAACCACCGCCGCCCCGAATGCGCATCCGCACCAATCGATCAGGACATCGGTCGCGAGCCCGGATCTTCCTGGCACGAAGAGCTGGATCGTTTCGTCGAGCGCGGGTACGATTGCCAGGAGCGCGATGAGGCAGAGCGACGCGGCTCCATGTGGGCGCCCGCTCGGAGAGAACGCCCGCATCGCCACAGCACCGAGCAGAGCGTATTCGAGAAGGTGACCCATCTTCCTCACGAGCAGGTTCGAGACCCACTCGGCCGCGAAGCCAAGCGCCGCGATCGCCTCCTTGAGCGACGAGGCGACCGAGGTGCTTGCAGCATCGCTGCTCACCCCTGGCACAAGAGAATTTGCCCAAATGGCGACGGCGACCACGAAAGTCGCCGCCAGCCAGGGTTTCGAGATCTCGATGCGGGCGGGTAGTCGCACGCTACGCCTCAGCACGGAAACGAGGGAACGAGGCGGTTCCACCTTGGATGACGCGGAGGTACTCGTGGCTCGAGCGGCGGACGCTCTGGATAGGAGCATGGCCCAGCTCCTCTTCGATAAGCTCGTTCACATGCTGATGGCGCTGCGTGACGCGAGCGCCCTCCGCCACGGCACGCGCGCGCTCCGAGCTCGGCGGGATGATGCTCGGCATCGTCGTAGCGGAGGTTCTCCCGCGAGCATGCTTGCCGATATAGCCTTGGTCGCCCGCTACGGCGTGTGCGGGAGCGTCCTCGGCGAGGACATCCAGAGCTGATGCCCACATATCTTCATGACCAGAGTAATCTGCCATGGGAACCAGCGGATCGGCTGCGTCATCGGCAACGGAAGCACTTGGCTCTCGGACCGCGACGGGACGCGAAGCCTCGGCGCGATACGGCGAAACGGGTTGGGCAGCCGGCACCTGCACCTGATCGAATGAGGTCTCGTCCATGTGGTCGAGCGAGTCCAGGGCCGCTTGGCGAGCAGCCTGGGTATCGAGCTCCTCAAAATCCCCAACACGACCGGTTGCCGCCATCTGCTCGGCAAGCGAGAGATAGGTCGCCGTGGTATCAGCGCCCACCCCCTGCACGGGAGCTTCGGCGTACGCCATTCCCGTCGTAGGCGCATTCGCGACCGCAGGTGCGGCGCTGGGAGTCGAGGCTCGACGAGGGACGGACGCGTTACCGGGCGCAGAGGCCGCCCACGCGGACGTATGCCCCGCGTGCGTGGAAGCGGCAGCCTCGCGGCGCAGTTCCTCGAGTGCGATCTCGTAGATGTCCTTGGAGCGGGAGGCGTCACAGCTAATGGGCGAGTCCTCGGTAAGCATGGCGTCGATATCCGCCCAAGCGTCCTGTTCGGAAAGAGCACCCTGGGCGCGCGCGATCACGGGCACGTCCTTGGGCACACCGCGCGATCCGAAGAACCGGCTCGCATCGGAACGCTCAGCAGCGCGGCCATGAGCGCGATGCACGCTCTGGCGCTCTTCACTTGGGGCCTCTTCGGCTTCCTCGAGGCGTGCCGAGACGATTCCCACGGCATTGTAGATTCCCACGCCCGCGAGCGCGCCTACCGCGAACGGCAGCGCGCAGCCGCTCACAACCGCATTCGCCCCCTCGAAAGGCAGGGTCACCGCATAGGCCGCCACCGGAATGGCAAACAGGATGCCGCACGACAATCCCGCATGCACCGCACGGGTATTCGAGTGTGAAGCCGCCATGGCAAACCTCCGTCTCCCCTCCCGAACCTTGCCGGGCGGGAACCGCCGCCTTACGCGACGCGTACGGGAATACGATGAATGGTGTTGCCGAGCTTGCGCCCATCTGCAACGGATGTGGTTCGTTTCATCTGCATGTTCCGTCGCGTTCGTTACCCGTAATTATGTGAGATGGAGCAGCATATTGCAAGGTCTCAACCCGTTCGTGACCCGCTCGCGACCGTATGCGGCCGTTTGGCCTCCCACTGCTTGACGCACCCGCCTTTGGGGAACAAGCATCGAAAGTGTCGCTTGCGCGATCATCTCGCGTTTGGCCCGTTATCGATTGGAGCCTGCTATGTCTACCATCGCCATCGTCACCGGTGCATCCTCGGGCCTCGGCCGTGAATTCGTACGCCTCATCGACGGCGGAGCTGCCGGCCAGGTGGACGAGATCTGGGTGATCGCCCGCCGCGCGGACCAGCTCGACGCGCTCGTGCGCACCTGTAAGACGACGGTGCGGCCGTTCTGCCTCGACCTTACCGACCCGGTCTCCTTCGACATCATCGAGGCGGCACTCGCCGAGGAGACCGATGCCGGCGTGCGACTCCTCATCAACAACGCCGGCGCCGGATCGTTCGGGTCGTTCGCGCTCATGCGCGAGGGAAAGGCGTCGCAGATGGCGAACCTGCTCATGCGCGCACCCGTCGAGCTCATCTACCGCACGTTGCCCTACATGCGCCCGGGCTCGCGAATCATCAACGTCGCAAGCGTCGCCGCCTTCATCCCGCAACCCAAGCTCGCGCTCTACTCAGCCGCGAAGCGCTTTATCCTCGACCTCTCACGCTCCCTCGACGCCGAGCTCGGCGAGGTGGGGATCCATGTGATGGCGCTCTGCCCGAAGTTCATGCACACCGAGTTCCTCGACAAGCCGGGCGATGCCCTTGCGGCGCAGCGCATGACCGTCATCGGGTTCGAGAACGTCACCGATGTCGCGGCATGCGCCCTCAGGGATTCGCGGGCGGGCAAGAGTCTGTGCATCCCCTCGCTGGATATGAAGGCGCTCTACGCTGTGGCAAAGATCGCTCCCTACCGCCTAGCACTCGCCGTCGAGCGCCTCATCGGCGCGATTTAGGACACTGATCACAATCGGTGAGATCTAGCGCGAGCCGGCTCGACACCGGCTCGCATCGCATACGGCTTAGTGCCACATGCCCTTGCGCTTGAAGATCCAAGCTGCCACAAGACAGCACGCCACAGCAAGCAGCAACGGGAACGCCCAGTTATCGACAAGCGCTGCCCCTTCGAAGGGCAGGCTCACGTTCATGCCGTAGAACCCAAAGATGATGTTGGGTATCGCCATGACGATGGTGATGACCGATAGGACCTTCATCACGATATTCAGGTTGTTCGAGATGATGCTCGCGAATGCGTCCATCGTGCCGGAAAGCGTGTTGGAGTAGATGTTCGCCATCTCGATTGCCTGATGGATCTCGACGAGCACGTCTTCAAGCAGGTCCTGGTCATCCTCGTAGAGCGGAATGATACGCCCCTGCATGATCTTGTTGAGCGTCACCTCGTCCGATTTGAGCGAGGTCGAGAAGTACACCAACGATTTCTCGAGGTTGAGCATCTGGATGAGCTCCTCGTTCTGAACAGAGGCATGCAGCTTCTCCTCGGTCGCCGACGAGAGACGATCTATCCTGCGCAGGTACACAAGGTAAAGCTGGCTTATCCGCAGCAGCAATTGCAGAAGGAAGCGGGTGCGAAAGCGCGTGTCGACGCCGCGCACGCGACCCTCCGCCATATCGCGGATCGGCGTGTTGTCGTAAAGCCCCATGGTAACGAACAGGCTCTTTGCGGGAATGAACACCATCGAGAGCGGCATGGTGTCGTACATGCGCGATGTGGCATCCGCTGGGATGTCGCCCTCGCCCGGCGCGATGGGATAGTCGACGATCACGAAGATCTGGTTTGCGTCCTCGTCGTAATCGAGACGGGGCGTCTCCTCCTCATCGAGGGCGGAGCTCACGAACTCCGGCAGCACGCCGAGCTCCTGCTCGAGCCATATGCGTTCCTCGGGCGTAGGTGCCACGGCGTTCACCCAGCAGCCGGGCTCCGGAGCTTCGATGCGCTCGACGCGTCCAGGCGTCTGTGTTTTGAGGAATTCGATCATCGTGCACCCCTTCCGTCGCATGGGCATCCTGCGGATGATACCTCATGGAAAAGGCGTCCGCACGCTTCCGCGCGAACGCCTTGGGAAATCCCGAGAACCTTGACCGCGCCCTTACATAGGACACGTTGCGAACCGATGCTAGAGCATATCGCCTGCGCCCTGCGCGCGCTTTGCCGAGCGGATGAGGAACTCCTCGTTGGAATTCGTGCCCTTGAGGCCCTTGATGAAGGCGGAAGCGCATCGCTCGGTATTCGACATGTTGGCGAGCACGCGGCGAATGCCCCACACGAACGGACGCATCTGCTCGGAGATGAGCAGATCCTCGTTGCGCGTGCCCGAGGCGACCGGATCGATGGCCGGGAAGATGCGGCGGTCTGCGAGCTCGCGATCGAGTTTGAGCTCCATGTTGCCGGTGCCCTTGAACTCCTCGAAAATCACCTCGTCCATCTTGGAGCCGGTATCCACGAGGGCGGAGGCGAGGATGGTGAGCGAGCCGCCGTTCTCGATGTTGCGCGCCGCACCTAGGAAGCGCTTGGGCGGGTAGAGCGCGGCGGAGTCCACGCCACCGGAGAGGATGCGACCCGAGGCTGGCGCTGCGAGGTTGTAGGCGCGCGCAAGGCGGGTGATGGAATCGAGCACCACCACGACGTCGCCACCGAGCTCCACGATGCGCTTCGCACGCTCGATGACGAGCTCGGAGACGCGGGTGTGGTTATCCGCCGGCATGTCGAAGGTCGAAGCCACCACGTCGCCCTTGATGGAACGCTCCATATCGGTGACCTCTTCGGGGCGCTCGTCAACAAGTAGGCAGATGAGGTGCACCTCGGGATTGTTGATTGCGATGGATTGGCAGATCTTCTTCAGAATCGTGGTCTTGCCGGCCTTGGGCGGCGAGACGATGAGGCCGCGCTGGCCCTTGCCGATGGGGCTCACGATGTCGATGGCGCGACCGGTGATGGAATCCTTGCCGTGCTCCATCTTGAGCAGCTCGTTAGGATAGATGGGCGTGAGGTCGCTGAACTTGGGGCGATTGCGAATCGCTTCGGGATCGAGGCCGTTGATCGTCTTGATCTTGGCGAGGCCGGGGAACTTGTCACCCTGGCGGGCGGGGCGCAGCGTGCCTTCGATGAGGTCGCCGGGGCGCAGGCGCGCGGCACGGATGAGATTCGCTGGGACGAAGGCGTCCTCGCGGCTAGGCATGTATCCATGCGCACGAATGTGACCAAAGCCCTCGTTGGAGATATCGAGGATACCAGTGATCTCGCGGAAGCCTTCGGCGCGTGCGGCGGCTTGGTACACTTCCTCTACGAGCTCTGCCTTCTTCTTGCCGGTGGTGTCGAGATCGAACTCCTTGGCCTTGGTGCGCAGCTCTGCAACCTTCATGGCCGCAAGCTCCTCGCGCGAGAGGCTGGGCTCGGTGGGAGCGCTGTAGCGATTGTTGCGCTGTTTGCGCTGTTGACGGTTGTTGCGCCTGTCGTTGGAGCGCTCGCCTTGGCCACCCGCCACATGCTCGCGTCTGGCGGCGGCATGTTGGCGACGCGGAGATGTCTGCTCGCCAGCCTTGAGGTCGGACGCCTCCCCCGCTTTGCCGTCACGCTGCTCGGCGACCTTGTCCTTGGCATGGGCGCGAACTGCGTGCTCGGGCTCCGCCGCTTCGACTGCGTGGTCCTTGGAAGCTGCCTCGGCAACCTGCCCCGCATCCACCTGCTCGCCACCTTCAGTCGCGGCCTTAGTGGCGCGCGCACGGGTCTTCGTCGTAGCGCCGCGACGAGCGCGGCCGGGACGCACATCGGTCTCGGCAGCGCTGACGCCATCGCTGGCAGCGCCTTCAGGAGCGACGGCATCGGGAAGAGGCGCTGCGAGGGCGGAGGACGCCGCAGCTGCCGCTTCAGCCGCCTGCGCAGCAGCCAGCTCGGCTTCTACCTGAGCCTTAGGCTTGCGGCCACGACGGCGCGGACGAGACTCGCCCTCCGGAGCGGTGACAGCACCCTCGTTGGAAGCTGCTTCGACCTCATTGCTTGGAGCTACGAGCGCCTGCTCGGCGCGCGCAGCAGCGCGGCGCTGCTTGCGAACAACGGACGCTTGGGATATCTGCGCGAGCGCACGGGCCTGAGCAACCTCGGGAGTGAGCTCTGCGGGAGCAGCGGTTTTCTTCGTCGCAGCACGACGGGTACGCGCAGGGCGCTTAGGGGCCGCCTCAGCCTCGGGAGCAGCTGCCGGAGCAGCCTCGGTGTCCGCCGCCTTAGCGGTACGCGTGCGGCGGCGTGGACGCGGCGCGCTCGCCGCCTCAGGCGCTACCTCGGCAGGCATGTTCTCATTCTCTTCAGCCACGATACCTATCCAACTCTCTTTCATGGTCTGTTATAACGACGGCGCCCCAGGGCGGCCGAACACTCCTCAAAGTCATTCACGCGCACGAATTCCTCATCGGCACGATCTGCACGTCGCGAACGCATAGAAAGACCGTTTAAGCCGATGCGTTTGATAAGGAGGGATTGCACGAAGCGCCGATATCAGTACGGCATGCAGCAGAGTGTAGCACAACAACGACACCCATGCTGCGAGATGGCGAACAGGCGGCATAGCCCCATACGCGCACCGCATCCCTTGTGCCACGCACAGAAAAGGCCCCCGGCGCCCGCAGGGCACCGAGGGCCAAGACAGCTCAGTAGAGCTTTGAAGCGCGCAAGCGCAGCCTACATCTGCGTCGGCGCAGACACGCCGATGAGCGACAGGCACAGCGCGATAACCGAGCGCACCGCGTCGCAAGCGCCGAGGCGCGCGCGGACGAGCGCCGGATCGACCGGACGGCCCTCGCTCGGCAGCACCTGGCACGCAGCATAGAAGCTGTGGAACGCGGCAGCGAGGTCCTCCACATAATGCGTGATGCGGAAGGGAGCGCGGTCGCGAGCGGCACCGGCAATAAGGTCCTGCAGCTCATTGAGCTTGCGCGAGAGCGCGAGCTCGGTGGGATCGGTGAGCAGCGAGTAGTCCACATCGCCGTAGATGGCCTTGATAGCGACGTTCTCCATGCCCATGAGGTCGGCCTGCTCGGGCGTGACGCCGGCGGCCTTGCGCAGGATGGAGCAGATGCGAGCGTGCGCGTACTGCACGTAGTACACGGGGTTCGACTGGCTCTTCTCCTTGACGGCGTCGATATCAAAGTCGATCGTCTGGTTCGAGGAGCGCGAGACGAGCGTGTAGCGCGTGGCGTCGGCACCGACCTCGTCGATCAGCTCGCGGAAGGTGATCATCGTGCCCTTGCGCTTGGACATACGGACGGGCTTGCCAGAACGCAGCAGGTTGACGAACTGACCCAGCGGCACCTCGAACTGACCAGGGTAGCCGAGAGCGTCGCAGACCGCCTTCACGCGAGCGATATAGCCGTGGTGGTCGGCGCCCCAGATGTCCAGAACGAGGTCCACGCGCTGGAACTTGTTCCAGTGATAGGCGATGTCGGACGAGAAATAGGTGTAGTCGCCGTTGGACTTCTGGATGACGCGATCCTTGTCGTCACCGAACTCGGTCGACTTGAACCACAGCGCGCCGTCATCGGTGCGGTAGAGATAGCCCATCTCGTCGAGCTTGGCGTAGGCGCGCTCGACCGGCGAGGTCCCCGTCCAGTCCTTCTGGTACATGGTGCGCTCGCTCATCCAGACGTCGAAGTCGCAGCGGACGTCGTGGCAGGTGTCCTTCATATCCTTGAGCATCTTCTGGTAGCCGCGCTCGCGGAAGGAGAGCATGCGCTCCTGGGGATCGGCGTCGACCCACTTGTCGCCATCGCTCTTCCAGAAGGCAGCGGCCTCATCGATGATGTAAGTGCCGCCGTAGGAGTCCTTGCCCAGGTCCGCGGTGAACTCGTCCATGTAGGGGTGGCTGTCGGGACGCTCGTCGGCTTCATCCTGAACGAAGTTGTCGCGATCCTGAGCCAGGAAGTCCCGGGCAGCGTCGATGTCCAAGCCCTGCTTCTCCATGATGTCGGCGAGCTGCATGTAGCGCTTGGAGATGGAGTTGCCGAACGTGTTCATCTGGTTACCGTAGTCGTTGATCCAGAACTCGCGCTCGATGTCGTAGCCGGCATGCTCCATGACGCGGCACATCGAGTCGCCGAGCGCCGCCCAACGGCCATGGCCAACGTGCATGGGGCCTACGGGGTTGGCAGAGACGAACTCGATCTGGGTCTTGGTGCCCTTGCCCACGTTCGAGCGGGCAAAATCCATCCCCTGCTCGCGAGCCTCGGCGAAGACGGCGTTCTTGGCGGCGGTGGACAGGTAGAAGTTGATGAAGCCGGGGCCGGCGATCTCGACGTGGTCGATGACGTCGCTTGCGGGCAGATGCTTCGTGATGGCCTCGGCGATGGCGCGCGGCGCCTGGTGTGCAAGCTTGGCCGACTTGAGGGCCATGGTAGAGGTCCACTCGCCGTGAGTCGTGTCAGCCGGTCGCTCGATGCCACAATCTTCAAGCTCAAACGCGGGCAGATCACCAGCCTGCTGGGCCTCGGCGAGAGCGGTGCGAACCAGCTCCTCGATCTTCTCGGGCATGGGTTTCCTCCTTCAGGTTCCACAGATCCACATCCCCTAGATGCGGGCATACGTTGACCACTTTAGCACGTCGCAGCAAAGATGTGCAGGTTTTGCAGGGATTTTTCGGAAAAGCCCACGTAATGGTGGTATTCTGGATACGTTGACTAGCTTATGAGACGGAGGAAGCATGTTTAGTATCGGAGAGCACGTTATCCACCCAGGGCAAGGCGTCTGCACCGTGATCGGCTTTGACGAAGACGCGCCGCAGCCCATGATCATCCTGGAATGCAAGCAGGGTCACGCCAAGACGCGCATGATGTACCCAATCGCGCAATCCGATCGGCTTCACCCGGCCATCTCTCGCGAAGATGCCGAGCGCCTCATCGAGCACTACGGCGACCTCGAGTGCGACCCGTTCACCGAGCGCAACAGCTCGCTTGAGGAGACCCATTTCAAGCAGCTCATCAAAGAGGGCGCGCCCGAGACGGTGCGCGTTGCCAAGACCATGCACCATCGCATCCGGCTCGCTGAGCGCCAGTCGCGCAAACCGAGCAGCTACTACCTGCGCGTGCTCAAGGAGGCGCGCCGGCGCTCGCTCGAGGAACTCGCCGTTGCCATCGGCTGCTCCGAAGCCGATATCGAGCAGCGTCTCCTTGCTGCAGAATCCGCCATCGATGCAAGCCTGAACTAAACGATGGTGATGGGTCGGGATGCTACTCGATCGCACCCTTGAGACGCACTGACCGACCTCACCTCATCACCGCTAATCCCTCCAAGCACTGGGAGGGATTCCATATGCGCGCTCAAAGGCAACGGTGAAGCTCGATGCGCGCGGATAGCCGACGCAATGAGCCACTTCCGACACGTTGAGTCCGCTTCGTTCGAGCAGCTGGCACGCGCGCTCCAGCTTCGACCTGCGAACATAGGCCCCCAGGCTCTCCCCCGTCTCCTGGCGAAAGGCCGCGCATAGGCGCGTCCTGCTCGTGAGCAGCTCGCGAGACAGCTCGTCAAGCGAAAGCGCCCGGTCCAGATGCAGGGCGACGAAGCGCTTCGCTGCCCGCACGAGACGCGCCTGCTCGCGCGTGCCCGCCGCGCGCTCGGCGCGGCTCCGCTCCTCGAACCATGCGATTGCCGTCCGCGCCGCCCTTTCGGCACCGCGCAAGGCGGACGAACCGTCAAGGAGCTTGCCGCCGAACAGCGGTGTCATGGCGCAGAGGCACCGGTCGAGCACGCAGGCGAGCTCTTCGCCGCAGGCGCTCCCAGGCTCCTCGATAAGCTCCCAGGCCGAGCGGCGCTCGCATGCGTCGAGACGCGAGAACCATTCGGGCAGAAACGTGACGGAGATGGCATCATGCACTTCCCCCGCATGGAGCACGCAGCGCTGCGGCTCATCGCCATGCCCGAAGACCGCCACGTTGCCAGCGCGCCGCGCACGGATCGGCTGCGCCACCGGGCAAAGCGAAAGGCTGTCGGCCGAGAGCGTGCACACGCAGAGGCCCGGCACGCTGCGCTCGTGAAACGCCATGTCGCGCTTGACCTCGATGCGGTGAGAGGTCACGACGCAAAGCCCTTCCAAACGATAGACGGCCACGCGCGCCCGCGCCCTCTCGTCCGAAACCGCGCCGATCAGCGCATCGCCCGTCTCCTCGAGCATGATGCCGAACTGCTCCACCTGGGGAGCATAGAGTTCGGCAAGCCGATCCGCCACCGTGGCACCTCCCTGCTTTCGAATTCGTGCCAAGCTCGCCCCCGTGCTTCGCGAGGCATTGCCTCCATGATAAGTTAGCGTTTGCTAACAGTTCAAGAGAACGGAGGCATCCATGGAAGAGCGAACCGCTGAGGACGCGCAGACCGGCAATGCGACGGGATCCGTTGGAAGGCTGCTCGCATTCGCCGGCCCGCGCCGCGCCCTCACCTATCTGGGCTGTGCGCTCGCAGCCGTATCGATGATCGTGAGCTTCGGCCCGTATGTGTGCATCTGGTTCGCGGCACGCGACCTCATCGCCGTAGCGCCCGACTGGAAGGAAGCAACGAGCATCGCCGTCTACGGCTGGTGGGCGCTCGGCTTTGCGATAGCGTCCATCGCGCTCTACTTCGCGGGTCTTATGTGCACGCACCTCGCCGCGTTCCGCTGCGCCTCGAACATGCGAAAGCGCGCGACTGAGCACCTCATGCACACGAGCCTAGGATACTTCGATAACCATGCCTCGGGTGCGCTTCGGCGCGTGGTGGACGGCTGCGCCCTCGAGACCGAGGGGCTGCTCGCCCACAAGCTACCGGACACGGCGGGTTCCATCGCCATGATCATAGGCATGCTCACCCTCTTCTTCATCTTCGACTGGCGGCTGGGCGTGGCCTGCCTCGTACCGGTTGCCGTAAGCCTTGCCTGCATGTTCTACATGATGGGCGGGCGCGGCATGGACTTCATGACACGCTACATGGAGTCGCTCGTGAAGATGAACAAGACGGGGACCGAGTACGTGCGCGGCATCCCCGTCGTGAAGGTGTTTCAGCAAACGGTCCATTCCTTCCGCGCGTTCCATGACGCCATCGAGGAGTTCACGGTGCTCGCGCAGGACTATGCCGTGAAGTGGTGCCAAACCCCGCAGTCGCTCTCGCTCACCGTCATCAGCGCGGCAGCGGTCTTTCTCGTACCGGTGGCCGTGCTCGCCGTTCCGGGCGAGCACGACATAGCGCGCTTCGCCGCGAACTTCGCCTTCTACGCCATCTTCTCGGCCGTGATCCCCACGGCAATGACGCGCGTGATGTTCATGTCGGAAGCGTTCCAGTCTGCCGCAGATGCGGTGAATCGCGTGGAAGGGGTGCTCGCCGCGCCCGTGATCGAGCCGCCGGACAATCCCCGCGCGCCGAAAGACAATTCCATTCGCTTCGACGATGCGAGCTTCACGTACGAGGGGGCCGATGAGCCCGCGCTCGACCACGTGTCCTTCGATGTGCCGGCCGGTGCGACCGTGGCGCTCGTGGGGCCCTCGGGCGGCGGCAAGACCACCGCGGCGAGCCTCGTCCCGCGCTTCTGGGATGTGAGCGCGGGCAGCGTCACCGTGGGCGGCGTCGACGTGCGCGACGTGGACCCCGCCGACCTCATGGAGCGCGTGGCCTTCGTGTTCCAGGCAAACAGGCTCTTCTCGCAGAGCATCCTGGAAAACGTGCGCGCGGCGCGACCCGACGCCACGCGCGATGAGGTGCTCGCCGCGCTCGAGGCCGCGCAGTGCGGCGACATCTTGGAGAAGCTCCCGCAGGGCGTCGATACCGTCTATGGGACCGATGGAGCCCATCTCTCGGGCGGAGAGGTGCAGCGGCTCATGCTCGCCCGCGCGATCTTGAAGGACGCGCCCATCGTGGTGCTCGACGAGGCGACCGCCTTCGCCGACCCCGAGAACGAGGTGAAGATCCAAGCTGCCTTCAAACGGCTCGCGCGCAGCCGAGACGGCGCGCCGCGGACCGTCCTCATGGTTGCCCACCGGCTGTCCACCGTGAGGAACGCCGACAAGATCGTGGTGCTCGACCAGGGGCGCGTAGCAGAGCAGGGCACCCACGAGGAGCTCCTTGCCGCAAAGGGGCTCTACGCCCGCATGTGGGCCGACTACGAACGATCCGTGAGTTGGAGAATTACGAGCACGGGGAGCGCGACCGAGCGCGATGAAGCCGAAGCCCAGCGCGCCGCCCTCGCCGAAGGGAGCGTGGCATAGATGTCCATCAAGGAGAAATACGCCCTCACCGACGAAGGCGTGAGAAACGTCAAGCTCGGAGCGATATGGACCACCGTCACCAACCTGGTGGTCTTCGCAAGCGTGGGATTCGTCTACGTCATCGCGAGCGCGCTCATGGCGCGTCTCACGGGGGAGCCCGTAACGCTGGGAGCGTTTGGCGAGCTCGGATTCGACCCGCTCTCCGTGCCCGTTGCCGGATGGGCGGCCCTGATCGCCGCGTATCTCGCCATCCTCTTCGTATGCGAGCGCTTCGCATACTACTACCAGTACGGCGTCATCTACAAAGAGAGCGGCAGGCAGCGCATCGCGCTCGCCGAACGCCTGCGGAAGCTGCCCCTGGGCTTCTTCGGCCGCAGGGACCTCGCGGACCTCACCGAGACCCTCATGGGCGATGTCAAGACCACCGAGCATGCCTACAGCCATGTGCTCCCCGAGCTCTACGGCGCCTATGCCACCATGGGCATCGCCTTCGTGTACCTCGCCGCCTTTGACTGGCGGCTTGCCGTGGCCTCCATGTGGTCGGGCCCCGTGGCGCTGCTGATGCTCTTCGGCGTGCGCTCCAAGCTCCAACCGCTCATGCGCAGGACGCGCATGGCAGGGCTCAAAACCTCCGAGTACATCCAGGAGGCGCTCGAGTGCGTGCGCGAGGTGCGCGCCACCAACCAGGAGGATCGCTACCTCCAGCACATCTACGAAAGCGTGGATACGGCAGAGCGCACCGCCATCCGCGGCGAGGTCGCAACCGGCATATGCGTGAACGGGGCACAGGTCGTGCTGCGCCTCGGCTTCGCGACGACGCTGCTCGCCGGCGCCGCCTTCATAGCCGACGGCACGTGCGACTTCCCCACCCTCTTCTGCTTCCTGCTGGTGGTGAGCCGCATCTACGCCCCATTCG
This sequence comes from Enorma phocaeensis, assembly GCF_900186505.1. GTDB lineage: Bacteria > Actinomycetota > Coriobacteriia > Coriobacteriales > Coriobacteriaceae > Enorma > Enorma phocaeensis. Next base: position 211,764 of record NZ_LT891969.1, on the reverse strand, counting down.
ACCAGGCGCTCATGCTCATCGCCGAGCTGTTCTCGGCGCGAACCGCCGCGGCGCGCATGAAGAGCTTCTTCGAAGAACCCTTGGCCGGCGGCGGCGCCGCATATGCCCCCGCCGGCCACGACGTGGTCTTCGAGCACGTGGGCTTCGCATACGAGCAGGGCGGCGAGAAGGTGCTGGAAGACGTTTCCTTCACCGCGCGCGAGGGCGAGGTCACAGCGCTCGTAGGACCGAGTGGCAGCGGTAAATCCACCTGCGCGCGCCTAGCCGCCAGGCTTTGGGATGCGAGCTCCGGCCGCGTAACCGTGGGCGGCGTGGACGTGAGCACGGTGGACCCCGAAGTGCTGCTCGCCGACTTCTCCGTGGTATTCCAGGATGTGACGCTCTTCGATGACACGGTCATGGAAAACATCCGCCTGGGCAGGCGCGGTGCCACGGATGAGGAAGTTCTCGCAGCGGCACGGGCTGCCAACTGCGACGAGTTCGTCTCGCGCATGCCGCAGGGATACGGGACCCTGATCGGCGAGAACGGCGCGCGCCTTTCCGGCGGCGAGCGCCAGCGCATCTCCATCGCGCGTGCGCTGCTCAAGGGTGCACCGGTGGTGCTTCTCGACGAGGCCACGGCAAGCCTGGACGTGGAGAACGAGACCGAGGTGCAAGGGGCCCTGTCGCGGCTGCTCGCCGGCAAGACGGTCATCGTGATCGCGCACCGCATGCGCACCGTCATGTCCGCCGACAAGATCGTGGTGCTCGAAGGTGGACGCGTGGCCGAGCAGGGCGCACCCGCAGAGCTCATGGCGGCGGGCGGCCTCTTCGCCCGCATGGTCAAGCTTCAGCGCGAAAGCACCGACTGGACGCTGTAGCAAGCTATATGTGGCGATGGAGCCGCGCCCATTCAGCTGCGCGCTCGCATCGCCGAATGGCCGGGACGGTGGAGTACGCCGCCCCGGCCATCGGGTCGCTGCTAGGCTGAGGCTCGCGGCCTCGCGACGCCGACGCAGCCCGAGCACTTGCTGATAGGCCTCGTGTTCTGAAAGGCACACCTTGCGGAATCCGGCAGTCGAAAGCTGGCAGTGATAGCCGGTTGGAAGGCAGGCAACGGAGCTTGGTTCATTCATCTGGTATAATTCAAAATGTCGAGTTGACTCGACATTTTTGCTCTGATAGCGTAAATTGTCGGGATGACTCGACAATTTAGGAGTCCTTATGCTGCGACGCTACATTTCCCGTCCACGATATGAACGTATGCTTGATGCCCACCGTGGCACCAACGATATCAAGGTCATTACCGGAGTCCGACGTTGCGGGAAGTCCTCACTCATGCGAAACCTTGTAGAGAGAATGACGCGGGAACTGGGCGAGGGGAACGTCTTCTACCGGCGAATGGACACGTTTGGCGTGCCGTTGAATCCCACGGCGGAATGGCTGCAGGGGGAGCTTCTCGCCGCACTTGAACGAGCCGATTCGGCACGCCCCGTGGCAGTACTTCTTGATGAGATTCAAGACATTCCCGATTGGGAAAAGCTCGTGCGCAGGCTGCATGCGCTCGAAAGGGTCGACGTGTATCTCACGGGCTCAAACGCACACGTGCTCTCGTCGGACTTGGCGACGCTCTTGGGCGGCCGATACGTTGAGCTGCATGTGATGCCCCTCTCGTTCACCGAGTTCGAGGCGTTCTGGAATGAAGCCGGTATGCCCGCAACAGGCGTGGAGGATCTCTTCGCCGAATATGTTCGCTACGGTGGCATGCCCGCGCAGTTCGATCTTCCCGAACGCGATGAAGAGCGCATGGGTTCCCTGCTCGACGGCATCCACGATACCATCGTCCTCAACGACGTCACCATGCACGCGGGGATTGGCGATATGGACTTGCTCGCCAAGCTCGTTCGCTTCGTGTTCTCGACATCAGGCAGCCTGTTCTCAACAAGAAGCGTAGTGAACGCGCTGGCAAGCGCAGGTAGAAGGACGACTGCCGATACCGTCGACAACTACTTACGCGCGCTCGAGGCTTCCTACGTGCTGAGCGGGTGTGCGCAAGCGGGGTTGGCTGGCAAACAGGTGCTGCGCCCCTTGAGAAAGTTCTATCCCGTAGATACGGGCCTGCGCAACCTCATGACGCGATTCTCACCCAAGAACTACGGGGCTCAACTGGAGTGCGTCGCGTACAACGAGCTGGTGCGGCGCGGATACGACGTCGCAGTCGGCGCGCTGCGGGCAGGTGAGGTTGACTTTGTGGCAAGCTGCCGCGTCGGCAAGCTGTACGTTCAGGTGAGCGAGACGATTACAGATGAGCGGACCTTCGAGCGGGAGCTTCGGCCGCTTGAGGCGCTACCGGATTCGTTCCCAAAGCTGGTGCTCACGCTCGACCATTACCGCACCGGTACAACCGAGACGGGCGTGCAAGTCGTTAATCTCATCGACTGGCTACGTGAAGACTAGCGCTCGCGCTATCTTGGGGCTGGAACGCATCCAGCGGGAGAGCCCCGCCTCCCACTCGGCGAGATGGCATTCCGCCGCAGCTCCGGGCCCATCTCTTTACAGGCAACGTCGCAGGTAAACCATATCTTTGAGTAGAACGCCTGCCTCCACGATAGGGTGGTCGTAGTTGTCGATGAAGAAATTCTCGATGCGGTGGTGGCGCACGAAGCCGCATGCCTCGTAAAAGGGTACCGTGAGCGGGCTGTCCCCGGTACCCACCTGCAGCTCGTCGTAGCTGCCCTTCGCGTTCCGCGCGATGAACTCGATGAGCTCGCGGCCGAGTCCGCGGCGCTGATGGGCTGGGTACACGGCAAGGTTCTTGATCTCGAGCACGCGCCCTCCCTCATCGGTCACCACGCAGACCCCGACCGTCTTTCCCTCGATATCAAGGGCATACATGGTCCCGCGTGCCAGATAGCGGTCGATCATATCCTCCTGCTCGTCGGCGAGCAGGAGCAGCTGAAGGTAGTCGCGCTTGGAGCGCTCAGAGACGCGTCGAATGTTCATGGCACCATTGTACCAACGCGTCTTGAGCGCTGCCGCCTTGCGTTAGCCCCGCGCCCTTCCCTGGTTTGCCACCGCCTCCATCTTGGCCGCAACCGTAGCGGGGTCACCAAGATAGCGCTTCTCGATCACGCGCATCCCAGCGTCAATCTTGTAGACAAGCGGCACGCCGGTGGGAATATTGACCTCAAGAATCTCTTCGGGCGTAAGGCCCTCGAGCTTCATGACGAGCGCTCGCAGACTGTTCCCGTGCGCCGCCACGAGCACGCGCTCACCCGCGCGCATCCTCGGCATGATCTCGCGCTCGAAATACGGCCACGCGCGCTTGACGGTAGTGGCAAGGCACTCAGAAAGCGGAAGGCAACCGGCCGGAACATCACGGTACATCTCCTGGCCGCGCGGATCGCGCTCGTCGCCAGGCTTAAGCGCGGGCGGCTCGACATCGAAGCTGCGCCGCCATATCCTCACCTGTTCATCGCCGTATTTTGCCGCCGTCTCCGCCTTATCGAGCCCCTGCAGCGCGCCATAATGGCGTTCATTGAGCTCCCATGCCTTAACGACGGGAAGCCATGACCTATCGAGCTCGGTGAGCACGATATCGAGCGTGTGGATGGCGCGCTTGAGACGGCTCGTGTAGCAGATATCGAAATCGAAGCCCTCCCGCGCGAGCGCACGGCCTCCCTCGGCAGCCTCCGCCCGGCCGGTTTCAGAAAGCTCCACGTCCGTCCATCCGGTAAAGAGATTCAAACGGTTCCATTCGCTTTCACCGTGACGGATGAGCACGAGCTGCATGGCTTCCTGCGATGTACGAATGGTTCCTGCCGATGTTTGCATGGTTCCTCCAAAAGATAGCTACGTCTAACTATCCTGAGTGTACCCCTTATCCCAATAATGTTAGACTTGGATTACTTTATATCATGGCAGCTCTCGGGAGCACATGAAGAACCATGGAGGCATGCATGGTCGATTACCTTATCGTTGGAGCTGCGCTGGCGCTCGCGATCTTCATTCTCGTCCGGCGGGTGGTACATATCGGACGCGGCGGAGGCTGCGGCTGCGAGGGCGGAGTCCAGACCACCCGACGGAGGCGCCGCCGTGCGCGCCGCATCGATGCGGAACGCTATCCATATGTGCTTGAGCTGCAAGTAGGCGGTATGCACTGCGAGAATTGCGCCCGTCGTATCGAAGGCGCTCTCCAACCGCTCGATGTCATCGCGGAAGCGAAGCTACCCGGCACGGTCATCGTGCGCAGCAAGCACCCGATCGACAAGGAAGCGTGCTCAAAGGTAGTGCGTGACGCAGGATACGAGGTAATCAACGCTACAGCATAGCCAGCCGCCCGCGCCAACCGGCAATCCCCCTTCATACGTTGTCCTATAATGGGCTCACTCGACACACGACGAAGGGGGACTCATGGCAGAAAAGCTTTCCGCCGGCATGACGCGCGACGAGGCGTTCGCGCTCCTGACCGATCACAACAAGGACGCCTTCCATATCGAGCACGGCGAGACCGTCGAGCAGACCATGCGCTACTTCGCGCACGAGTATGACCCCGAGAACGAGGAGTTCTGGGGCATCGTAGGACTCCTCCACGACCTCGACTGGGAGGAGCACGACGACGAGCCCGAGAAGCACACGCTCTACGCCACCCCGCTCATCGAGGCGGCCGGCGGCACTCCCGAGCTCGTCCGTGCCATCCAGAGCCACACCTCGGACTTCAATCCCGAGCTGCCCAAGCCCGAGCTTCAGATGGAGAAGATCCTGTTCGCCACGGAAGAGCTGACCGGGCTGATCGGCGCGGCCATCGTGATGCGGCCCAGCAAGAGCGTCATGGACTTCAACGTGAAGTCGCTCAAGAAGAAGTTCAAGGACAAGCGCTTCGCCGCCGGCGTGAACCGCGACGTCATCCGCTCCGGCGCCGAGATGCTCGGCTGGGAGCTGGATGAGCTCTTCGCACGCACCATCGAGGCCATGCAGAGCTTCGCTCCCGACCGCGATACGTTTGGCAAGGACGGATCAGCCGAGTAACGCCTCCACATCGCCGCGCGCAGGCATCGACGGGATGCCCCCGCGTCCGCGCACGCATAGCGCTGCCACCGCGTTGCCGAAGCGCGCGAACGCCACCGCATCATCGAGCGATACCTCATCGAGTGCACGGCCGCTCTCGATGAACGCAGCGAGGAAGCCGCCCCAGAACGAGTCACCGGCACCGGTGGTATCAACGACCTCGGACGGGAAGCCTGCGACTGCGCGGCCACCCTCGGCGCAGCGCACGTAGGCTCCCGCCGAACCAAGCGTGACCGCCACGACTTTGGGACCTGAAGCAAGGATTCGCTCCGCCGCCTCCTCGGGATCTGCGGTGCCGGTCAGGAGCTCGCACTCCTCGTCAGAAAGCTTCATGAGGTCCATCTGGGGCACGACCGAGCGCATCTGCTCTATTGCCGCATCGACGGAAGTCCAGAGATTCGCCCGGTAGTTGGGGTCGTACGAGAGGATGCATCCCGCCGCGCGGGCACAGGAGAGCGCCTCGTGCGTGGCGGAGCGGGCGGGCTCGTCGGTAAGCGAGAGCGAACCCACGTGCAGGACGCGCGAGGACTCGATCACGTTCCAAGCAAGGTCCTCGGGTGCGATCCGGGTATCCGCGCCCGGCTTGCGCGCGAACGAGAACGCCCGCTCGCCATCCGAGCCGAGCGCGACGAAGGCGAGGGTCGTGAATACCTCCGGATCGCTGATCAGCCCCGAGCAATCGACGCCTTCGTGCTCAAGCGTGGCGCGCAGGAACGCACCGTGCATGTCGTCGCCGACCTTCCCCAAAAACGCCGTCGAATGGCCCAAGCGCTCAAGCGCCACGAGCACGTTCGCCGGAGCGCCTCCCGGGTTGCGCTCGAATAGCGCCTGCCCTGCTTCCGAGACGCCCGCCTCGGTGAAGTCGATGAGCAATTCTCCCAAAGCCGTCACATCGTACATGGACACTCCTTCCCCTCAGGCCGCGACCACGCGACCGATTACCCCTACGAGCTAGAGTGTGCCGGCGCACCCAGCGACCAGCGCATCCGCGAGAGAACCCTCAGTTACGGCCTTACCTGGCCGGTTCCACGGACTACATACTTGTAGGTGGTCAGCGCCTCGGCGGCGAAGGGGCCGCGCGCGTGGAGCTTCTGCGTGGAGATACCGATCTCGGCACCCAGACCGAACTCGCCGCCGTCGGTGAAGCGCGTGCTGGCATTCGCGTATACAGCAGCCGCATCGACCTCGGCAAGGAAGCGCTCGCATGCATCAGGATCCTCGGCAACGATGGCTTCCGAGTGGTGCGTGCCGTAGCGGTTGATATGCGCGATAGCTTCATCCAGCCCGCTCACCACCTTGATGCTCATCTCGAGTGCAAGGTATTCGCGGCCCCAGTCCTCCTCGGTGGCGGAAGCGAAATCGGAACCCTCCGCAAAGCCGAGCCCTTGAGCGGTCGAGCAGGTCAGCTCGTCACCATGCACGAAAACACCGTGCTCCTTCAAGATGGGAAGCATCTCGACCAGGAACCCCTCGGCAACCTCCGCATCGACGAGCAGCGACTCCGCCGCGTTGCACACGCCCACGCGCTGCGTCTTGGCATTGACCACGATGCGCTCGGCCTTGCCAAAATCGGCTGAAGCATGCACGTAGATATGGCAGTTACCGGTACCGGTCTCGATGACGGGAACCTGGGCCTCGCGAACGCAGCGCTGGATGAGGCCGGCGCCGCCGCGCGGAATGAGCACGTCCACCACGCCGCGCAGGCTCATGAGGGAGCCCGTGGCAGCGCGATCGGTCGTCTCGATGATGGAGACGGCCTCGCGCGGGAATCCGCACGCCTCGACGGCATCGGCCATGGCATGCGCGATGGCCACGCAGGACCGCTGCGCGATGGATCCACCGCGCAGGATGCAGGCGTTACCCGTGCGAATGCAGATGCCCGCGGCGTCGGAGGTAACGTTGGGACGCGCCTCATACACCATGGCGACAAGCCCCAGCGGAACGCTCACGCGCGTGAGGTCGAGCCCCTCGCTGATGGTACGATGCTCGAGCACGCGGCCCACCGGATCGGGAAGCTCGGCAAGGGCCTCAAGCCCCGCCGCCATTCCCTCGATGCGCTCGGGCGTGAGCAGCAGGCGGTCGAGCAGGCCAGCGCTCGTGCCCGCGGAGCGCGCCGCGTCCATGTCCTCAGCGTTTGCCGCAAGAATTGAAGGTGCGGCGTCGCGCAGGGCCTGCGCCATGGCGCGCACGGCAGCGATGCGCTCAACATTCGACGCGCGGCCGAGCGGGATGCTCGCTGCCTTGGCGGCGCGGGCGAGCTCCTCGACGTAGGCGCTGATGTTCTCGATCATGGGTCTCCAATCTCGTTATGCGCGTTCCCTATCATGTACCCCGGGCAACGCGCTCCGAAACGCCCCTTGAGCGATGCGCTGCGGGAATGCGGAGCCAGCGGCGCGAACCCGGTAGGCGCCCCTAGGCGAACACGATCAGGTTGTCGCGGTGGATGGCGGGTTTGCCAGCAAGCGCTGCGAGCAGGTGGTTGCCGGCAATCTCATCCTGGCGGCGTCCGGCGGCGAGAGCGAGCTCGTCCGAACCCGCCTCGGAGATGCCACGAGCGAGCACGAACCCGCTCGCATCGCAGACGTCGAGCACCGCACCCGCCTCGAAGGAGCCCTCAACCGCCGTAACTCCCACCGGCAGCAGCGAGGAACCTCGCTCGACGAGCGCCCGAGCAGCCCCGTCGTCAACGGTCACACGGCCATGCGCCGCGTCCCCAAGGGCGATCCAGAGCTTGCGCGGAGCGATCTCGCATCGCTCGCGCGGCGGCTCGAAACGCGTGCCGACTTCCTCGCCCGCAGCAAGGCGGGCAAGCACTCCGGCGTCCTCCCCGCTGCAGATGACACTCGGGATGCCTGCGGTCATGAGGATGCGGCTCGCGCGAATCTTGGTGATCATGCCGCCCGTTCCCACCGAGGTCGACGAATCGCCCGCAGAGGCGATGATCTGCGCATCGATATGGTCGACGCGCGGGATGAAGCGCGCCGTGGGATCGAGCGCGGGGTTTGCCGTATAAAGCCCATCGATATCCGAGAGCGTGACGCACAGATCCGCCGAGACCAAGCATGCGACGAGAGCGGCGAGCGTATCGTTGTCGCCAAAGCGAATCTCATCGACGGTGACCGTATCGTTTTCATTCACCACGGGCACCACGCCGAGCTCCACGAGGCGCGTGAGCGTATCCCGTGCGTGCAAGTACGAGGTGCGCCGAGCGGTATCGTGCCTCGTGAGCAGGACGAGCGAGGTCAGCAGTCCCTCGCCTTGGAATGCCTCGTCATAGGCGGCGGAGAGCACGCATTGTCCCACCGATGCGCAAGCCTGCAGGCTCGGCATATCCTTGGGACGGCTCGTGAAACCGAGAACGGGAGCGCCGCACGCGATGGCACCCGAGCTCACCACAACGAGGTTCCACCCGAGCTCGCGCAGGCGGGCCGCCTGCCTCGCAAGGCTGCCTATGAAAGCATCGTTCGCCCCGCGCCCGGTCTCCACCACTGTGGATGAGCCGATTTTCACGACCATCGTTCTCATGCGCTTGGTCATCTACTTCCTCTCCGGTTGCGTCCTGGTGCGCCTTAGCGCTTAGGGGTCTTCCAAGGCAGCGTGGACGTGGCCGCCATGCGCTCGCGAACGAGCTCGTCGCGCACCCGCGCGAGGCCGCGCTCCATTCCCACCACGTAAGACTGCGGATAGAGGAAACGCTTGTAGGCGGGATCGAGCGCATCAAGCGCCGAGCTGCAGCGCTCGCGCGCCTGCTCGAGCGGCTCACGGCAGGCAACTGCCGCACCATCTCTCACGACCGGGACGAGCACATCGCGATAAGCCATGCCGGCAACGCTTGTCACCAGCGCCGCATCGTTCACCGCCACGAGCACGGTCCCGCAGTCGGCGCCCTCCCCCTCAAGGTAGGCTTCGTCCAAAATCATGTCGCATACGGGGCTGCCCGCATCATCGACGTAGCGGCGCACCTGCTGGATGCCGGGGATGGTGCGCTTGTAGGGCTGCTCGGAAAGCTTCATGACGGGCGTCCAGCTCTCGGCGCCGCGCGCACGATGGGCGCAGAGCTTGTAAACGCATCCAAGGGCAGGCTGGTCATAGCAGGTGGCAAGTTTGGTGCCCACGCCGAACGAGTCGATCGGAGCGCCCTGGTCGAGCAGGGACTGGATGGTGTACTCGTCGAGGTCGTTCGAGACGGAGATCTTGACGTAGTCGAGTCCCTCCTCGTCGAAGCGACCGCGCACGTAAGTCGAGAGCTTGGCCAAGTCGCCCGAGTCGATGCGAATAGCAGCGAGGCGCTCACCCGCCTGCTCCATCTCGCGCGCGACGATGATGGCGTTCTCGACGCCCTCGCGCACATCGTAGGTATCGATGAGCAACGTGCAGTTCTTAGGGGAGGTCCGGGCGAAAGCGCGGAACGCCTCCAGCTCCGAGTCAAAGCTCATGACCCAACTGTGCGCATGCGTACCAAAGACCGGGATGCCGTAGCGGCGACCCGCGAGCACGTTGGAGGTCGACGCGCAGCCCGCCACGTAGCTCGCACGCGCCACGGCCATGCCGCCGTCGGGACCCTGGGCGCGACGCAGGCCGAACTCGGCGACGGGACGGCCCTTCGCCGCTTGAACCACGCGCGCGGTCTTGGTGGCGACGAGCGTCTGAAAGCCGATCGTGTTAAGCAGCGCCGTCTCCAGGAGCTGGCAGGCAAGGGAGGGGCCCTTGACGCGGACCATGGGCTCGCGCGGGAAAACAAGCTCGCCCTCCGGCACGGCGTCGATATCGACCCGGGCGCGGAAGTCACGCAGATAGTCGAGGAAGCCAGCCTTGAACAGCTTGCCGCCGGCCGGCGCCTCGAGCGACGCGAGGTACTCAAGGTCTTCCTCTGTGAAGCGCAGGTTCTCGACAAGCTCGGGCAGGTCGGCGGTGCCGCACATCACAGCGTAAGCGCTCCCAAAGGGATGGTCGCGGTAGAACGCGGTGAAGCAGTCCTCTTCATCGAGCTTGCCGCTCTCCCAAAGACCTTGGGCCATCGTGAGCTCGTAGAGGTCGGTGAGCAGCGCGACGTCGGTGGGATAGGTGGTATCGGTAAGAGCCATGGGGTACATCCCCTTTCCTGGGGCGGATGGCATCCGTCCACAACGTGCGAGACCCGGCAGCGCCCGGTGAGCGCCCGGCTATCTCGTTGCCATATAGATCGCAAAACATATAGCCGCGATGAGCGCGATCACGATGATGATCTTCTGCGCAGGCGGCATGGCGGGTACACCGTCCCCGTCTTCGGCTTCGGAGAGCACCATGCGCTGTCCGAACGTGCGCTGGGCGGGATCTTTTGCAACCACGGGCTCATCGTCAAGAGCAGAGATGGTTTTGGGCGCCTGCCGCGATACCCGAGGCTGCGCAGACGGCTCAGGGTGAGAAGGCGTCGCAGACTGATGAGCAGCCGGCTGCAAATCTGAAGCGGCGTCCCGTCGAGCATCCGGAACTGTAGCAGCCGCGCTTTCCGCTCTGAGCGCCTCGAGCTCCGCACGTTCGCGGCGAGCCTTCTCTGCCCTCAGGGCTTCGAGCTCAGCGCGCTCCTCTTCTGTGAGCGGGCTCGTTTCTAAATCTGCCATGGGTTGGAACCTCCCCTTCATGCGCCAGGGGCGCGGTAAATCTGCGCAACAGTATACCCATACCCATTGCCGCATGCCCTGCGTAAGGGAGAAGTTCAACAGGTCTTGCACGGCAGATCGAGCGACTGCGATACTTCGCTGGCCAGCAGCTTCGGGACACCAAATGAGGACCAAGCTGCTAGGGACGCGCAGCCGGAAGCAACAAGCGGATTTTCGAGGAGGGCAGCGTGCAGCGCCGCGGTCCCTAGCCGTCAGCGCGCCTGAGGACGCCCGTCGTATCAAACGCCGGCGTAAAGCTCTCGTCGACCGCACCGCCCTCTTGCCAGAACATCTGCGTGAATCCAAGGTCATCGGCATGGTCGAGCACGCGCTCGTACTCCTCATGGCTCACAGCGCGCGAGAGAACGCCGCCCGCGGAACGCATGGCAGCGTTCGGAGTGTACTGGTTCATCACGGAAATGGGCACATCGCCCACGGCGTCCCATATCATGTCAAGTACCCGGCAAGAATCGTCTGAATGTCCCGGGAGGACGAGGTGGCGCACGATTATGCCCCGACGCATGATACCCGCCTCGTCATACCGCACGCCGCCTCGGCGCCGCACCTCCCCTACCATCGCCTTGAGCGCAGCACGTGCGACATCGGGATAATCGGGCACATGGGAGAGTTCGCGGCCGAGGCCTGCGTCGGCGTACTTGAAATCGGTGAGCCACACGTCCACCAGGTCACCGAGCTCGCTCACCGCCTCCGTGAGCTCATAGCCACTCGTATTGTAGACAATGGGTATCGCGAGGCCGCGGGCGCGCGCATCTGCGATGGCGCGCGGCAGCAGGTGCGCGAAGTGCGTCGCGGTGACGAGGTTTATGTTGAGCGCCCCTTGGTCCTGAAGCTCGAGCATGATCTCCGCCAAGCGTTCAGGTGGAACATCGATGCCGAAGTTACCCGTCGAGATCTCATGGTTCTGGCAGTAGATGCAGGCAAGCGGACAGCCGCTGAAGAAGACCGTACCCGATCCGGCCTCACCAGAGATGGGCGGTTCCTCCCAGAAATGAAGCGCGGCGCGAGCGAGGCGCAGCTGGTTGGTCGCGCCGCATACGCCACGCGCGCCCTGCACACGATGGGCACCGCACGCGCGCGGGCAGAGGGCGCACGATTCGAGCGCCCCATCGGAAAGCAAGCGATTGAGCATCGATTCCCCTCTAGGTAGGTCGTCTGAGCGCAAAGCGGGGCCCTGCGACGAGGTGCGCCGCAGGGCCCCGCATGTGCTATCGGCAGGAGCGTGGACGTGCTGATAGCGTTAGCCCAACAGCTCCTCGACATCGAGGGCGATCATGAGCTCCTCGTTCGTGGGAACCACGAGGACGGTAATCGCGGAATCCGGCGTGGAGATGACGCGCGGATCGTCCGAGCGCACCTTGTTGAGCTCAGGGTCGATCTTAACACCGAGCCAGGCGAGCTTCTCGGCAACGCCGGCACGCAGCGTCACGGAGTTCTCGCCGATACCGGCGGTGTAGGCCATGGTATCCACGCCCTCCATGGACGCGGCCATCTCGGCGATGAGCTGCGAGGTGCGGTAGCAGAACATCTCCATCGCCATCTTGCAGTTGGCATCGCCGTTGTTCATGCCCTCTTCGATGTCGCGAGAGTCGCTCGACAGGGCGGAGACGGCAAGCATTCCGGACTTCTTGTTCATCATGGTATCGATCTCATCGATGCTCATGCCGGCCTCACGGTTGAGGTAGAACACCGTCGCCGGATCGACGGTACCGCAGCGCGTGCCCATGATCAGGCCGTCAAGCGGGGTCAAGCCCATGGTGGTGTCCATGCACTTGCCGTCCTCGATGGCGCACAGGCTCGCGCCGGAACCGAGGTGGCAGCTCACGAGCTTATGGGTCTTGCCGCCCATGAACTCGTTCACCGTGCGCCAGATGTAGCGGTGGCTCGTGCCATGGGCGCCGTACTTGCGCACATGGTACTTGTCGACGATGTCGCGCGGGATGGCATAGCGCCAGGCGCGCTCGGGCATGTTGTAATGGAACGCCGTATCCGGCACGATGACGTTGCCCAGCTCGGGGAACATCTCGCGGCAGATCTCGATGACGTCGGCCTCAGCGTAGTTGTGCAGAGGAGCCAGCGGGGCGACCTCGCGCACCCAACCGAGCGTCTCGTCGGTCACGACAGCGGACTCGGGGAAATACCAACCGCCCTGCACCACGCGGTGGCCGATACCCTCGGGCTTCTCCTCGACAGCCTCGAGGATGTCGAAGATATGCTTGATGGCGGTACGGTGATCGGGCAGCTCGACCTCGAGCTTGTCCTTCTTTCCGTACTCCTCGTGCCCGATGAACGAGCCCTCGATACCGATGCGCTCGGCGTTACCCTTGGCGAAAACCTCGCGGGTCTTGGTGTCGAGCAGCTGGTACTTGAGTGACGAGCTTCCCGCGTTGATGACCAGAACGTTCATGGAACTCCCTTTGCTTGGGCGGCTACGCCGCGAACCATTTAGCCAACAGTAGTATGATACCGCGAAACGATTTCGCAAGGTGTTCTATACCAGTCCTTCTCCGAGGCTCTTGCCGCCCAGCACATGCATATGGAAGTGCATGACGGTCTGCCCGGCATCTGCCCCTTTGTTGGTAATCACGCGGAAACCGCTCTCGAGACCCTTTGCCTTTGCGACCTCTTCCACGGCGTGGACCATAGCAGCGAGCGTCTCCGCCGGCACGCCATCGGTAATGTCGGCGTGATGCGCCTTGGGGATAACGAGCGTGTGGACGGGCGCCTGCGGCGAAAGGTCGTCGAAGGCGATGACGAGATCGTCCTCGTACACGATGGTCGATGGGATCTCGTGGTTCGCAATCTTGCAGAAGATGCAGTCAGACATGGCCTGCCCCTTTCGCTGAAACCCTCCCGGGTTCTCACAAGACGATGTATATCCAGCTTATCAGAGCTGGTGAGCGCACGGGCCGCTTGGATTCATGAAGCGAGCCGAGTGCGCCGGACCTCATGTATGGCCTTATATCTTGAGATCGTCGCTTGTGTCTGCGGCAGCAGCGGGCTCGAGCACATCACCGCCGTCGGCATCCTTGAGCAGGACGCTCACCTTCTGCTCCGCGTCGGCGAGGCGCGCACGCAGGCTCTTGAGCAGCTCGACGCCGCGCGTGTAGCTCTCGAGAGACTCCTCCAGCTCCATCTCGCCCGACTCGAGCGCCCGTATCGTGAGCTCGAGCTCCTGCGAGGCTTCCTTGTACGTAAGTTCCTCAACGGGTTTACGCTCTGTCATATCCAACACCTTTCCACTCTCGGCATCACGCCGTCTAACCTACCGAAGATATCGAGAAGCACCTGCGGCCGTTGCCGGAGCGCCCTCATTGCCATGGCGGGGAAACGCCTCCCTGCACAGCGCGTCACCTCATGCGCCGGCCACCGGCTCGACGCTGGCCACCGTACCAAGAATGTCGCCATCTGCCAGACGCACGCGAAGCTCGTCCCCGGGAGCCGCGTCGGCGACGCTCGTCGCAACACCATGGGGGCCATAGGCGATGGCGTAGCCGCGCGCCAAGACCTTGAGAGGAGAGAGCGCATCGAGCGCTGCCGCCTGCGCTGCAAGCCCCGTGGCACGCGATGCCGTAATGGCAGCACCGCCATGCGTAAGGCGCTCGTGCGCCATATCGAGCATGTGGCGGCGAGCATCGAACGAAGACGTGCTCGCAGCAAAGCGCTCCGCCGTCTGAGCGAGCTCCATACGGCGCCCCTCGATGATGGCGCGCGGGCTTGTCAGGCACGGACGGCGCGCTGCCGCCTCAAGCTCGACGGCGGCGCGGTCGAGGCGCGTCGACATCGCGGACCTTATACGCTGTGCCCAACCATCGATCCTCGCGCTCGCGGACCGCACGGTATGCGAGGTCGCCGCAGCAAGACGCTGTTCGCGAGATGCAAGCAAATCCTCCAAATCGCCGATAGCGGGCGCAACGGATTCGGCCGCCGCAGTGGGCGTCGAACAGCGTCGGTCGCCCACCATGTCGCAGATCGAATTATCGGGCTCATGACCGATACCCGTCACCACGGGCACGGGGCAAGCGGCGACAGCGCGCGCGAGGCGCTCGTCGTTGAACGTCATAAGGTCCTCGAAGGAGCCGCCGCCGCGCACGAGCAGAATGCAATCGGGCGCAGGCTCGATAGCCGCCGCACGGGCAAGCGCCTCGATGAGCTCCTCCGGAGCGCCTTCCCCCTGAACCTTCGAGCCCACGCAGATAAGCTCCACGAGCGGGTTACGGCGCCTGAGCGTGCGCTTCACGTCGTCGATTACCGCACCGGAAAGCGAGGTGACCACAGCGACGCGCGTGCAGAACGCCGGAATGGGTCGCTTGCGCGCGGCGTCCATGAGGCCCTCGCGACGAAGCTTCTCGGCAAGCGCTGCCACCTGCTGGCGGAGCATGCCCTCGCCTGCAAGCGCGAACGACTTGGCGACGAAACTCATGCGGCCCGTCGCCTTGTAGAGATTGAAGTTGCCCGTGAGCTGAAGCTGCATGCCATCGCGAAGATCGAAGGTGCGCTTGCTGTACACGCCGCGCCAAATGATGCAGTCGACGGCGCTCGCATCGTCTTTGATCTGGAAGTAGCAGTGACCGCTGCGCGCGTTGGGCCCCCTGAAACCGGTCACCTCACCGATGACCGTGAGCGTGGGCAGCGCATCGAGCGCGCCGGCCGCGAGCGCGACCGCCTGCGAGACGGAGAGCGCGCCATCCGCCCCTTCGCCGCCATCCCCCGCCGACGCACCGGCGCGCTCCCAGGGTAGCTCGCCCTGCGCCTCGCGCTGAGCGCGCGATCGCGCACCGCTAAAGGACCGCGGCGCTCCTGTCAGATTCCATGTGCTCATATGCCCGTCTTTCCTCGTAGTCTCATCCATGACGAGTCTAGCAAACCGGGCGGACACGCCACTCCAACACGACAGCAGCTCGCTAAAGGATCTCCACGCGCCCGTCTTTCACCGTAAGACCCATGTTACCCGAGAGCAAATCGTCCAGACGGCTACCCAACAGCTCGAAGCGCCAGCCTTCGCGCAGGCGGCTGCGTTCCGGATGCTCTATGTAGTCCGCCAAATCATCACGAGAAGCGATCATTGCCGTCGCCACACCAGACGACTCCGCCACCAGGCGGACGAGCGCGTACATGAGATCGGTCACGCTTTCCATGTCGCTCGACGGCGCCTTACGAGCGTGGTTTGCCGGCGGGAGCTTATCCGCCGGGCAGCGCGCACCGCGCTCAATGGCAACAAGTGCTGCGGCCACGTCGTTTTCAGAAAGCTGCTCGGTACCGCGGATGCTCCTGAAGTCGTTCACGTCGCGCGGGGCGCGCTTGGTGAGAGCGAGCAGGACTTCGTCGGACATGACCCATTTTCTGGGGATGTTATGGCGCTCCGCCCTATTCTCGCGCCATGCCGCGAGCTCGCGTGCGATGGCGAGCTGCCGACGCGTGCAGGAGGTCACGCGCTTCACGCGCTTGTATACCTCGCGCTTGTCCACCTCGTAATGCGAACGATCGCCGAGCGGTTTGATCTCGTCGATAACCCAGGAGAGCCTGCCGAGCTCCACCAAGCGCTCACGCATCACGGGGTAGGCGCGGATGAGGTAGCGCACGTCGTCAACGGCGTATTCGATCTGCTGAGGGGTGAGCGGGCGGCGAGACCAATCGGTGAGCGACTCGCTTTTTGGGAGGTTCACCCCGCAGAAGGTCTGAACCAGCCCGTTGTAGGACACCTGCAGGCGCTCGCCAAGGAACGTCGCCGCGACCTGCGTATCGAAGATGGGCGCAGGCAGGATGCCGAGCGCTTGGAGAAGCACCTCCATATCCTGCGAGCAGGCGTGGAAGACCTTCACCGTCTCAGGATCCTGGAAGAGCTCCGCGAGCGGCGCCAGGTTCTTCACCGCGAGCGGGTCGATAACCACGGACTCGTCGGGCGTGGCGACCTGCACGAGGCATAACCGGGGGTGGTAGGTGCGTTCGCGCAGGAACTCGGTATCAACAGCGACCGCGTCGAAAGCGCTGGCCCGCGTACAGAATTCCGCCAGTTGGTCATCTGTGGAAATATACATGCTCCCCCGTTGTTTCGATGAATCCCGGGGCAACCGGGGTAGGATAGCAAAACGTCTCTGTAACTATACTCGCCTTCGGCTAGAACGGAAACCTAGGACATGCGCTGCCTCATCATCCACAACCTCGCCTCAGGTCCGCATTCCGATGAGATCTTCACCTTCATGCATGCGCTTGCTTCAAGCGGCGACGAGGTCGTTATGCGCTGCATCGGGTCGGGCATGGAGCCGGAAGACGCAGTCACCGATGTCAAGAGCTTCGACCGCGTGGTGGTAAGCGGCGGCGACGGTACAGTGGCGAGCGTGCTCGACCGCCTGCGCGGCTGCGATGTGCCCATCCTGGTCTTCCCTTCCGGCACGGCGAACCTCTACTTCTCGAACATCGGCAATGCGCCCGACGCCGCGGCGCTCGCGCTCACCTGCCGGAAAGGCCGTACCGCGACCGTCGATATGGGCGAGCTGTACTGGGTCGATGAAGCGGGCGCCACGCGTCGACACGGTTTCATCAACATCGCTGGTTCGGGTTTTGACGCCACCATCATGCAGAAGGCTGCGCCCCAAAAGAACGAGATCGGCGAGATCGCCTACGTGCTCTCGGCGCTTGCCACGCCCGAGCCGCAGGTTTCGCACTTCACAATCGAGCACGACGGCCAGGTGGATGAACTCGACGGCATCAGCTGCATGGTGGGCAACACCGCGCAGATCCAAAACGAGATCAACCTCTTCCCCGATTGCCGCATGGACGACGGCCTCATCGACATCGCGGTGATCGAGCCTACGACCCTTGTGGGCCTGCTTCCCACCGTCGCCGCCGCGATCATCGACCCTGCGGGTAAGGGGCTCGGCCGCCCGCAAATCAAGACATTCCAAGCAAAGCAGGCGAAGATCACCTGCACGCCCTCACTTGGCATGCAGTTCGACGGCGAGGTTATTCCCAACAATACCGGCATCTTCGGCGCACGCGCTCTGCCTCGCTGCTTGAAGCTCATCGTCGACGACTTCTCGAACCTGAAGGCGGACTGAACTCGGAATGGCCACAGATCGGCCATTTAAATCGAGCTCAATACTAAACCTTGAGAGAAAGCTCTCATTGCTACGGCTACATCCGGCCGCAAATCCGGACGGCTCCGGGCGCTGCAGCGACGACAGCGCATGCGCCAAAGCAAAGCGTCTAGCAACAAGAAGGCGGCAAGCTGCCGAAACATGACGCAGGCATCCTTCGGAAGCGCAGGCAGCTAGCAGCATGAAACATGGAGCTCGAAACAGAACGGCAATCTTCGCAAGAAGTCGTGCGCGGAGCACTTCGCTATGCTATAGTGCCCTCAAGAACAACGGCGCTTGGAAAAGAATCCGATTGCCTCGATTGACCGAAAGGAGCCACCAGCATGATGAACGTCCTGAACATTTCACTCAACAACTGGTGGTGGCGTGATGCGAATACGGTTGGTCGACGGTAGCCGTTCACGCCTGCCTCAAGGTTTGTGCATGATAGGGCCTCCGGTTTGACCGGGGGCCTTTTTCTATAGCTCAGGCCCCACCCGACGCGCATCACGCGCCCCCGCTCTAGTATCCCCGCAACGTCACACAGTCTCTCGAAGCAAATGCAATTTCGCCGATTCCGGCACCCGTGAGAAAGGTCTCCATCATGTCCGAGAACACCAACACCCAGGCTCGCACCGTTTCCACCGTCGATCGCGGCACGCTCGACATCCGCGGGCTCGTCCTGCTCGCCATCCTGCTCGCCGCAGGCTTCATCCTGAACTTCACCGTCGGACGCGCCATCTCCGGCATCACCGGCGGTGCCATCTCGCCCGAGTTCATCATCTCCGCCTTCTGCCTTACCATCCTTGCCATTCGTCCCAATATTGGCCAAGCGCTCATCATCGGCCTCATCAGCGCCGCGGTAATCCAGATCACCACCACCTCCCCGTTCATCGACTTCGCAGCCGAAGGCATCGCCGCGATGCTCATGGCCGTCATCGTGCAGGTCGGCATGCGCGGCAGCGCCAAGAAGGTCGTCCCCTTGATCGGCACGTTCGTGACCACCGCGGTCTCGGGCATCATCTTCATGCTGATCAAGATCGCCATGGTGGGTGGCGCCGAGCAGCTCGTCGTTGCCATGCTCCCCGTCGTGCTCGCGACCGCGGTATTCAACGCCGTGCTGGTGAGCGCGCTTTACCTTCCCATCAAGAAGGCCCTCAAGCTCGCCGACTAGTGGCGAAGCGCGCATAAGACCGCTACCATGGGTGCCGCGCAACCGCGCGGCACCTTGCTGGAACACGACAGGACGAGCCATGGCTTCAGACTCAGCAATCATATCGCTCGACGACGTCTCGTTCTCCTACGGGAGCGCAGAGGCGCCAAGAGCGCTCGACCGTATCACCCTCTCCATCGAGGAGGGCGAGTTCCTCGGCGTCATCGGCCCTTCGGGAGCCGGCAAGTCCACGCTTGCCGCCGTGCTCTCGGGAGCGATCCCGCATCACTTCGGCGGCGCCTTCTTTGGAACGGCCCTCGTTTGCGGGCAGGATACCTGCACCGTCAGCCTCACGGACATCTCGCGAGTCGTGGGCAGCGTGCTCCAGGACATCGACACGCAGATGGTGGCCTCGAACGTGGAGGACGAGCTCTTATTCGGCCTCGAGAACTTCGGCGTTCCCCATGAGGCCATCGAGAAGCGGTTGCAGCTCACGATGGAGACCGTCGGCATCGCCGATCTGCGCCACCGCGAGATCGCGACGCTCTCCGGCGGTCAGAAGCAGAAGGTTGCCATCGCGGCGATCCTCGCGCTCCAGCCCCGCGTGCTCGTGCTCGACGAGCCCACCGCCGCGCTCGACCCGGCGAGCTCGAAGATGGTTTTCGATACCTTATCTGCCATCAACCGCGATCTGGGTATCACCGTGGTCGTAATCGAACAGAAGGTCGCCCTCCTCTCGGAATACTGCCGGCGCATCGCCGTGATGGACCACGGCCGCATCGCCCTTATGGGCACCCCGCACGAGGTCTTCTCCCATGGCGAGGAACTCAAGCGCATCGGCGTGGACAGCCCGCGCGTCGCCCGCATCTCCAACAGCCTTGCGCGCGATGGCATCATCGCACCCGGTGAGCCCTGCCTGAACGTCGAGCAGGCAGCCGAGCTCATCGAGCGAATCTATGACGATGCCGAGCAGCGACGCGACGCGAGCGCCGACTGGCAGAACCCCGAAGACAACGACCCGAATACACGAGGGCGCTCCGCCTCCCCGCACCGGCCCTCCCGGACCAAGGCCGAAGGCGTCGAGCCGGTGGTGCTGCTCGATGGCGTGAACTTCTCCTATCCTGCCGGCGGCGCCTCGGTTCGCGACCTCGCCATGCGAGTCTATCCCGGTGAGCTCGTTGGCGTGGTCGGCCAGAACGGCGCCGGCAAGACAACCCTCACCAAGCTCATCACCGGGCTCCTCAAACCCTCGGCAGGCAGCGTGCGCGTGGCAGGCCTCGACACACGCGAGGTTCGCACGAGCCAGATCGCTCGCCACGCCGCCACCCTCTTCCAGAATCCCGATCGCCAGATCTGCAAGAACACCGTTCTCGAAGAGGTGGCCTTTGGGCTCGAACTCGCCGGCGTCCCCCGCGACGAGGCGCATCGTCGTGCACGCGCTGCAGCAGAGCGCTTTGACCTGCCGCTCGATGAAGCGCCCTTCTCCCTTTCCCGTGGGCAGCGTCAGATGGTCGCCCTCGCCTCGGTGGTGGTTCTCGAACCCGATGTCATCATCTTGGACGAGCCCACGAGCGGTCTGGACTACCGCGAATGCATGACCGTCATGGAGACCGTACGCGAGATGGCAGACGCCGACTCGGCCGTCATCATGGTCTGCCACGACATGGAGGTGGTGAGCGACTTTGCCGAGCGCCTCGTGGTCATGGCAGATGGAGAGATTCTCGACCGCGGAGAGACGCATGCGTTGTTCGCGCGCGAGGAGCTGATGAAACGGGCATCCATGGAGCCTCCGCAGGTGATCGAGCTCTCGCACGAGCTTGCCCGCAGGGTGTCGCCGGCATTCGAAGGCCTTCACGAGGTGTCGGACGTGGTCGCGCTTACGAAGGAGCTGATCTGCCGTGGTTAACGTCATCGACTATGTGCCGGGCACCACGCTGCTGCACCGGTTGAACCCGGTCACCAAACTCGCCATCGCGGCGGCAATCATCGCGGCGACCTTCCTTGCAGATACCTATGCCCTGCTCGGCGGGCTGCTTGCGCTCACCTTCGCGCTTGCTGCCTACACGCGCACGGTCCCACGGCTCATGTCGCTGCTCAAGCTGCTCGTGCCGCTCGCGGCGATCATGCTCGTTCTGCAAACCTTGCTGGTACGCTCGGGCACGCCGGTGCTCGGCTTCATCACCGACGAAGGGCTCGTGAGCGCCTCGAAGATGGCCCTCAGGCTCCTGGGCATCGCCTTGCCACTCGTGCTCATGCTCTCGGTCACCAAGCTCAACGACCTCTCCAACGCCTGCGTGGAGGTGCTGCGCATTCCCTACAAGTACGCGTTCACGTTTACCACGGCGCTGCGTTTCGTACCGGTTTTCAGCCAGGAGATGAACGCGATCATGGAAGCGCAGACGGCGCGCGGAGTGGAATACGACACCCCGCACCCGCTGAAGAAGCTCAAGCTCATGTTGCCCCTGTGCGTGCCGCTGCTCATCTCGAGCGTAGGCAAGACCGACGCCACGGCGCTCGCTGCCGAGCAGCGCGGCTTCTATCTGCGGACGCGCTCCTCCGCATTCAAGCGCTACCCGCTCGCCGCGGCGGATTTCGCGGTGCTTGCACTCTGCGTCGCGCTGATCGCGCTCGGCGTCGCGTTCTAGCGGCACCCAGGCGCGTACAGAAAGGATGGCCACCTCATGCAGGATAGCCCGTCTCTCCCCGTCCTCATCGAGCGAGCGCTCGAGATGCTTGGCAGCTCGGATGCCCAGCGCGTCCGCACCGGTTACGTTGAGGCCGTCGAGCGCCCGGTCACGCTAAGGGCGAACGCGCTCGCCAGCGACGCCGATACCGTAGCGGCCGCACTCGACGGGGCAGGCGTCGCCTATGAGCGCGCTGCATGGTATCCGGACGCCTTCGTGCTGGATAGCGATGTGCGTGAGCGCGCCATCTGGGAGCTGGAGCTCTATCGCACGGGAAGCGTGTACCTGCAGAGCCTCTCGTCGATGCTGCCACCGCTCGTCCTCGCGCCGAGCGCCGGCGAGGACGTGCTCGACATGTGCGCCGCACCCGGCGGTAAGACCTCCGAGCTCGCCGCCCTCGCCTGCAACCGTGCGCACCTCACCGCCTGCGAGCTCCATGCCCCTCGCGCCGAAAAACTCGCATACAACCTGGACAAGCTTGGAGTGCGCAACGTCAACGTCATGCGCTGCGACGCACGGCGCCTGGATGAGTTCTTCGCATTCGACCGCATCCTGCTCGATGCACTCTGCACGGGAACCGGCACGTATCGCGCCGGAGACCAGCGCGCTACGGAGCGTATGACGGACAAGCTCCTTGCCAAGGTCACAAAAGCGCAGCGCGCCCTGCTCGATCGGGCGCTCACCGTGCTCAAACCCGGCGGAACCCTCGTTTACTCAACATGCTCGATCCTACCCGCCGAGAACGACGATCAGGTTGTCGCCGCCCTCAAGCGGCATCGTGATTGCAAGCTCGTTCCGCTCTCTCTGGCGAACACGGCACCCAGCAGCGCAGACAAGAACGCAGCGAACAGCTCGGATGACTCCGCCGCAGGCGAAGACGCCAAACGTTTCGCGTTCGCCGAGAGCGCGCGACACGTCATCACCGCTATCGAGAGCGGCGAGATCCCCACCCTGCCAAGCAGGCTCGAGGGCACGGTCACCGTGTGCCCCACGCGTCTGTTCGAGGGCTTCTACGTAGCCCTGATACAGAAGGACGGAACGCTGCGCTAGGCAAAGCGCACCTAGCGTCTCATATGGCTGCCACCGCGGCCCGAACCCCCGGCACGTTCCTCGCGCTCCTGCATCTTGCCCTTGATGGCAGTGATGACGAAGTACACCGCCGCCACCGCAACGACCACGCCGACGATCATGCCGACTGGCTCGATGATGCTCCAGAAATCCATAGTTCCACCGCCTAGAGAACGAGGCTTAAATACGGTCCGCGACCAGCCCCGGAGAAGTACACTGTAGATATGCAAGCTTACCAGAACGGGCATGCACTCACCCAAGGCAACGAAAAGAACAGGAGCACCATGGCATTCATCGATCTTGCAACCGAGCGGTACTCCGAGCGAAGGTTCTCACCGCGTCCCATCGAGCAAGAGAAGCTGGACGCGATCCTCGAAGCAGCTCGCGTCGCCCCCACCGCGCGCAACCTCCAGCCCCAGCGCATCCTGGTCGTGAGGAGCGAGGAGGGACTTGCCAAGATGGATCGGTGCACGAACTGCCGCTTCGGAGCGCCATGCATCCTG
Organism: Enorma phocaeensis; assembly: GCF_900186505.1. GTDB lineage: Bacteria > Actinomycetota > Coriobacteriia > Coriobacteriales > Coriobacteriaceae > Enorma > Enorma phocaeensis. The sequence goes on along the minus strand of NZ_LT891969.1, from coordinate 188,577 downwards.
GTGCTCACCTACGACATGACGCTTGCCTCGCGCAGTCCCGACGTGATGGACTTCGGCATCGTGGACACCTCGATAGCTGCGACCCATATGATGCTGCAAGCGCAGGAGCTCGGCATCCACAGCTGCTGGGTGGGCCTCATAGACCCGCCCGAACTGCGTCGCCAGTTCGACATCCCGCGCACGCACAAGATCGTCTCGGTTATGCCGATCGGCTATCCCGAAGAATCAAGCGCTCCGAGCCCGATGCACGATGCATCGATCCCGCTTGACGAGATGGTAGCCTACGAGAGCTTCAGCAAGGCATAGGCTACCATCATCACGGTGCTGATTCCCGGAAAGTGCATTTTGCACGTGCATTTGGCTGCTCGAGCTCGGTCCACGCGACGCGACGGTACGGGTGCCGTGCTACTAATCGACGCGCTTATCGCCCATGAAGAAGAGGGCGACCGTGCCCGGCCCCGTATGCGAACCGATCACCGTGCCGATATCGTTGATGGTGATCTTGTCCGCGAGCTGCGGGATCTCCTGCACGATCATATCAGCGACCGCCTGGGCGTCTTCTCGGCACGCAGACTGCGAGAAGCAGCACTTTCCGGTATACTCCGCGCCATCGTCAACGTGAGCCATCATGGTCTTGACCATCTCCGCCATGGCCTTCTTCTTGGTGCGGATCTTCTCACGCGGAATGAGCTTGCCCTGGTTGTCGACGTTCATGAGCGGGCAGATCTTAAGAGCCGTTCCCAGAAGAGCGCTCGTAGCCGAGATGCGGCCGCCGCGCTTGAAGCTCGTGAGGTCGGTCGAGAAGAACCAGTGATGGACGTTGAGCTTGTGCTCTTCGGCCCACGTTGCGACCTCTTCGAGCGACTTGCCCTCATCGCGTAGGTCAGCCAGGTACTCCATGAGCAGGCCGTAACCAGAGGAGGCGGCAAGCGAGTCGATGACGCGGATCGTTCGCTCGGGATAGCACTCGGCAAGGTCCTGTGCGGCGATGCATGCCGACCCGTAGCTCCCGGAGATCCCCGAGGAGAGCGTCACATGAAGGATGTCCTTGCCCTCCTTGAGCATGGACTCCCAAAACTCCGCATACTCGCCAACGCTCACCTGCGACGTCTTAGGCATCGCGCCGGCCTTGATATCGGCGAAGAACTTCTCAGGCGAGATTGACTGGTATAGGTCGTCTTCGTGCATGACCCCGTCGAGCTCATAGTGGAAGTAGACGACGCGAATGTCGCGTTCATCGAAGAACTCCCGCGGTCGGTCCGCGGTCGACTCGCACGTAAGCGCAAATGTGCTCATAAGGCTCCCATCTGGTAGGGGCGGGTGCACATGCGACGCATCGCACCCAAACGTTACCAAGGTGCATTATCGCACCGCACGGGCCTCACTATGTAAGGATTTTGACAGTTTGGCGAATTTGTAAGAAACGGGAAGCCACCTCTCCTGATGAGGTGTTTGAGGCGTGTTACCAAAGGCTCTGTCACTGCACTTAGCTGATTTCCCGGGACCTCCACGTGCGGGCGGGCAGGGGCCTTGCGCTCTCTCGCGGCGTATCGGCCGTGTGCCGCGGCAGGGCCTTCTCCAAAGTGGCCATCCGCCCGCATCTCGGTGCGTCCGGATCCGGCCCCATCCCGCCGAGATCCCGCTGATCGGACGGTTTCGGCCCTGGAGAGGCCGATTCCGTCCATCCGGCGGGATCTCGATTTCCGGGCCCGCCTCGAGATGCGGGGATATGGACGTTTCCGCCCCGGGGGGCCTCGGGTTAGCCCCGGCCCCCGGTCCGGGGCCGGAGCCCTATCCACGGCAACTCTTTGGGGAGCGCCGTCGCCAGGATCGGCGTCCCCGGGCTCAGCCCCGGCACGGAACCGCCATCCGCCCGCATCACGATGGTTTTACTTATAGGCTCCGTTGGATCACACGGTCGGTTTCCCAGCTCTTCCACGCGCTGGCGGGCAGGGATCACCGCGCGTTCCCGCGATATATCAACTGCGTGCTGTGACAGAGCCTTACCAATCAGGACCACCCGCATAGCGGGTGGTTTGCTCTTAGGGTGTAACCCTAGGGGCCCAGGCCAGGGACTCAAGTCCCTGGCCTGAACGAAGTTCAGGCCCGATAGCCCCTTGACTCGTGGCACGCCCGTCGAACGGGCGGGCCGCTACCCCCTACCGAACGGGTCCTCGTACTCCTTCACGCTCAGCCTGTCCAGCGCGATGTCGGCGGCCTCCTGCTCCCTGATGTACTTGGCGATCGTGGCCTCGTTCAGGCCGACGGTGGACACGTAGTAGCCCTCCGCCCAGAACTTCCTGTTCCCGAACTTGTACTTGAGGTTCGCGTGCCGGTCGAACATCATCAGCGAGCTCTTCCCCTTCAGGTAGCCCATGAAGCTCGACACGCTGATCTTGGGCGGGATGCTGACCAGCATGTGCACGTGGTCCGGCATCAGGTGCCCCTCCATGATCTCCACCCCCTTCCAGCGGCAGAGCTGCCTGAGGATCTCCCCGAGGTCCTTGCGGTATTGGTTGTATATCGCCTTCCTTCTATACTTCGGTGTGAACACGATGTGGTACTTGCAGAGCCACTTCGTGTGCGCGAGGCTGTTGGCCTTCTGCGCCATGGCTATCACCCTCCTCTTGGGGCTGGCGACCTGAACAATCACCATCCTAGGAGGAGGGCGGCCCGTTGCGTAGCATCAGTGGGATCCACCCGCGTAGCGGGTGGTTTTCAGTGGCGCGCTGCGCGCGCCACAGGGTTGATGACCCTTAAATCAGGACCACCCGCATAGCGGGTGGTTTGCTCTTAGGGTGTAACCCTAGGGGCCCAGGCCAGGGACTCAAGTCCCTGGCCTGAACGAAGTTCAGGCCCGATAGCCCCTTGACTCGTGGCACGCCCGTCGAACGGGCGGGCCGCTACCCCCTACCGAACGGGTCCTCGTACTCCTTCACGCTCAGCCTGTCCAGCGCGATGTCGGCGGCCTCCTGCTCCCTGATGTACTTGGCGATCGTGGCCTCGTTCAGGCCGACGGTGGACACGTAGTAGCCCTCCGCCCAGAACTTCCTGTTCCCGAACTTGTACTTGAGGTTCGCGTGCCGGTCGAACATCATCAGCGAGCTCTTCCCCTTCAGGTAGCCCATGAAGCTCGACACGCTGATCTTGGGCGGGATGCTGACCAGCATGTGCACGTGGTCCGGCATCAGGTGCCCCTCTATGATCTCCACCCCCTTCCAGCGGCAGAGCTGCCTGAGGATCTCCCCGAGGTCCTTGCGGTATTGGTTGTATATCGCCTTCCTTCTATACTTCGGTGTGAACACGATGTGGTACTTGCAGAGCCACTTCGTGTGCGCGAGGCTGTTGGCCTTCTGCGCCATGGCTATCACCCTCCTCTTGGGGCTGGCGACCTGAACAATCACCATCCTAGGAGGAGGGCGGCCCGTTGCGTAGCATCAGTGGGATCCACCCGCGTAGCGGGTGGTTTTCAGTGGCGCGCTGCGCGCGCCACAGGGTTGATGACCCTTGAAAAAGGACCTGCAGGCTAGCCTGCAGGTCCTTCTACAATGCTTGTGGTGGAGACGAAGGGAATCGAACCCTCGGCCTCTGCCATGCGACGGCAGCGCTCTCCCAGCTGAGCTACGTCCCCAAGCAGAGATACATTCTACCAACCTCTCGCGGACTGTCAACGGTCATTTCTACAAACAGAAAAACGAACTTCGTGGCTCGTACGGGCTGCCGGAACAATACGGGCACCTTATGCGAGAATCAAGCCATCATCCCGAGCGGGGCTTTAGCGATAAGGATGCGTGAATCCAACTCCGAAACGGGCGGCAGCGGGTCCGAATCAGCAACCCTTCGACCGCACGGCGCCCGCCGGACATACGTGGTAGCAGTTGCCGCACTCGTCGCAGCGCTCGCCGAGAATGCGGAGAGCGGCTCCGTCCCCTGTGGGGAAAATCGCCTTGTGCGTGCAGGCCTCCGTACAGGCACCGCACGCAATGCAGAGATCCGGATCGATCGACAGGCCCGCTTCCTCGAACACATCACCGCCGAAGGCGAAGCGCTCACGCAAGATCTTGTGGTCGCGATGGACCATGTTGAAATCGTAGTCGTAGAGCTCGCCATGGAAGCGATCGAGCACGAAAACGACCGTCTCGGGATACTTCTTGATGTCGTATACCGCTACGTTGAAGAGCGGGTTCGCCGCCGCCTTAGCGCCGACCTCCGCTTGGGTGAGCTCGCGGACGCTGCCCGCCACACGCACCATGTATCCGGGTTGAAAATGCGGCATGTTGTCTTCGTCCCAGACGCAGCGCCCGGCGGTATGCTCCGCCGACACGGCGAGCCATCCGAGCTTGAGCTGGCGGTAGAACGGCTTCACGCGCATGGTACGCAAGTAGAGGCCGTCCTCATCGAAGGCAAAGAAATGCGCGGTGCGCGCGTCAACGCCTCCCGCACCGTCAAGCGTGGCGAAACTGCAGCATCCCACCTCGTCGAATAGCTTGTATACCTCTTCCACGGTCTTCATCTGCAACACCCCTTTCTCTCGCTCCGACCGGCGATGAGGACGGAGCTTGATGCAATCAGGCTAGTCGGCCAACAACGACGTTGGACGGGCGGCGTGCTGCGCGAGCAGCTAACGCTCTGCCGCTTTTCCGCGTTAGCCGAAAAGAGTTCGATATCGCCCGGCGATGTAGGCGGCATGCTCCGCCATGAGGTCGTAGCCCAAAAGCTCCTCGCAATCAGCGGAGACATTCGAGACGGAGTTGGCGTCGATGAACACAGGCGCCGCCTCGGTCTCGATGACATCAAAGCTGCCCAGCTCGAACCCCAGAAGCGCAGCAGCCTGCTCCGCGGCGGTGCAGACGCTATCCGGGCAGTCGGTATAGGGCTCGAACGTGGAGCCGAAGTGATAGGACGAGAGCCCGTTGGCGGCGACGCTGCGTCTATGCGCATGCGCGACGCGTCCGCCCACGATCTCAATGCGTGTGAGATAGCCCGCCCGCGCCCGCTCGAATGACTCGACGATGAAAACGGTTGTAGACGGCGCCGCCGCAAGGAACGCCTGCGCCTCGCCCGCATCGCGCAACATCGCCGTTCGCGCCGAGCGCCCGCCGCAATCGGGCTTGATGATGCAGGGATATGGGAGCGTCACTGGATTGATGGCTCCGGGTACAGCGCTGGCATACACCGCGGGCACCGTGATGCCCTCCCGGCCAAGCGTCTCGGTCGCCAAGCGCTTGCTCACCTCATAGGCGTGCGCGCGCCCCCGGTTGATGAGAACGACGCCGCGCTCCCCTGCCCGATCGATCACTTCTGCCATCCGGGCATGCGAAGCCGCATGACCGCGCGCGAGGGCGCTCGCGAACACGCGACTCGCGAGAAGCCGGCACGCAAGCGCAGCCTCTACGGCGTCGACGCGCTCCATATCGATCATGCGAACGGGTACACCAAGCGCAGAGAGCTCTTGAGCGAGCTTGAAATCGGACCACTCGCTCGACTCATAGAGAACGCCCACCCATGCAGCGCCCGCTGCAGGACCGTCATCCACGTACGCGGCCCGCCCCGCCGACACCGCGGAATCGCGTGCCTCGCCCGCCGGGTCGCAAGCAGCTGTTGCCGTCGAGTGCTCCATCACACGCTCCATTCCAGAAGTTTGCCGAGGAACCGCTTGAGTTCCGGCGTACGGGGACGGCCGAACACCTCTGCCGAGGAACCGTATTCCAGAAGCCTCCCGCCTGCTAGGAATGCAACCTTATCGCATGCATGACGGGCGAAGCCCATCTCATGCGTCACGACGATGAAACGCGTCCCCTCGTCTTTGAGGTCACGCAGCAGGTCGAGCACCTCGGTGGTGTACTCTGGGTCCAGTGCGCTAGTAGGCTCGTCGAGCAGAAGCATCCGAGGACGAGGGGCGACGGCGCGGGCGATCGCCACGCGCTGGCGCTGCCCTCCCGAGAGCTGCGCAGGTCGCTTGCTGCCCTCGCTGGCGAGTCCAAAGCGCTCGAGCAGCGCATTCGCTCGCTCGGCAGCTTCGCTTTCGCGCACGCCGTGCACGACGCGCAGCGGAAGCGCGATGTTCTCACGTGCACTCAGATGGTGGAAAAGCCCGCCGTCCTGGAATACGAAGCCCAAACTCGCTCGGTATCGCTCCAAGCCGGCCTCATCGACTGGAAGCTGCTCGCCATCTAAAGCCACGCGCCCCGCACTCGGCTCAAGAAGGCCGCCCAGGATGCGCAGGAGCGTCGACTTGCCGCCACCCGAGGGGCCGATGATCGCAAGCGTGTTGACCTCGTCATCGAAATCTATTCCATCGAGTACCGTGCGATCGCCGAACGTTCGCTTCAGGTCATCGATCTTCATGCGCATAATCCAGCCTCCTCTCGAAGTAGCGACTCGCAAACATGATGGGCAACGTGAGGACGAGATACGCCCCTGCCAGGAACAGATAGGTGCCGAACAGGTTGAACGTCGCCGAGCTAATCTCCTGCATGGTCTGCGTGAGCTCGATGACCGCGATGACCGAGAGCAGCGACGAATCCTTCACCATACTTGCCAGCTGTCCCGTGAGCGCGGGGAGGGTTCGGCTAACGAGCTGCGGCACCACCACGTAACGCAGGGTCTGCCGCCGGGTGAAGCCGACGGCGCGCGCCGCCTCGAGCTGCCCCGCATCCAGCGAGTTCAAGCTTCCACGCACAATCTCGGCGATATAGGCGCCCGAGAAGATCGACAAGATGATGATGCCCGCCACGAGGCGATTCTCCACGCCCCATGCCGTGCCGACTATGTAGAAGAAGAGATAGATCTGGGCGAGAAGCGGCGTGCCGCGCATGAGCTTGACGTAGACGTCGCACAGATAGCGCACGGGTAGGATGCGGCTTCCCCTCCCCACGGCGACGGGCAATCCTATAAGCAGGCTCATCACAAGGCTTCCCGCGGAAATTTGAAGCGTGAGCAGCAGCCCGTCGAAAATGCGCGCGCGATACTGCCCCACAAACCCAAAGTCGAGTGCCACGCCCACTTGCATGAGCGAAACCCAGAAGAAGCCGATGATGAGGAGGCACACGACGAGGTAGTTGAACGCCGCCTGCACGGGGCGAGGCCGCTCGTCGGGCTGCACGGAGAATGGATTGCGCATCAGGAGTCGGCCTCCGTGGAGACACCAGCATCCCCGGTGCTTGCTCCCTGCGCCTCCATGTCCTCGAAATCGAAGAACCAACGGAACCCGAGCTCGTCGAACGCAGCCTTCTCCTCTGCCAGATATTGCTCGGTGAGCCGGTCGAACTCACCGTTCTCCTTGCTTTCGGCGATGAACTCGTTGAGCTCTCCGAGCAGCTCGTCGTTACCCGACGCAACGGCGATGCCCCACGACTCTGGATCCTGGAACGGTATGAAGACAGCGCGCGTGGTATCGGGATTGGCGAGATTGTTGCGATAGATGGTGAGCTGATCGTAGATGAAGCCGTCCGCGCGACCTTGAGAGACCTCGGTCACGCAGGCGCTCTCATCCGCCAGCCGCAGGATCTCCGCTTCGGCGAGGTTCTTGGTCGCGTAGATGTCTCCGGTCGAACCGGTTTTTACAGCGACGGTCTTACCCGCTTGGTTGAGGTCCTCGGCGGTCTCGACCCCCGAATCAGCACCAGCCAGGATCGCAAGCTGCGCCATAGCGTAGGGATCGGTGAAATCGACCTCCTCCTCGCGTTCAGGCGTGATGGTGATGGAGCTCATCACCGCATCCGCCTTGCCCGTCTGCAACGATGGAATGAGGCCGTCGAAGCTGATGTTCTCGATCGAGAGCTCATACCCGTATGCGTCCGCGAAATCCTCCATGAAGCTAACCGAGACACCCGACGGGTTACCGGCATCGTCTTTTCCCTCGAAAGGAGGGTACGCGAGCTCCATGGCAACGCGCAGCGCGCGCCCGCTGTCAGCGGAAGCGGAACCCGTCGCGCCGGTGCCGCCTGAACATCCCGTAAGAGACGCCGCCGCGACGACGGCGCCAGCAACCAGCGCGCGCCGGGAAAATGGAAAGCGGGTTTCTTCAGTCATGAGGTCGATCCTTTCATCCGTGATGTATCGCAAGGAGGCGCCGCTTCGTCGGGGGCGCGACGGGATCCCGACTCGATAGCGGTACGCAAGTTAGCTCGCATGCCCGCAAGCACACGCACGGCAGCATCGAGGTCTCCCGGATCGACACCGTCCACCCATGTGGAGCGCAGGAGGTCGGATATCTCGGTGAAATCTCGCTCGAGCGCGCGGCCGCGGTCGGTCAGCGAGACGACGACGGCGCGGCCATCGTCCTTATCGCGCGCGGTCTCGGCATAGCCTAGCTTCACGAGTTTCCGGACGAGCGCGGTGACCGTAGAGGGATCGCGATCGATGCGCCGCGACAGCTCGGACATGCGCTCTCCCTCGCTGTGGCAGAGCTGCGCCAAGATATCGCCGTGCGACGGCGCAAGACCGGGATAGCCTCTTCGCGCGAGCTCGCAAGCCAGAAACTGGTTGACGAGAGCTCGCGTCCGGGAAATCTCGAATGCGAAATCCTGCATGCGCTGCACTCCCTTGAACGAGGAATCCGCATGTCAGTATAGCATATTATTTTGACATCAAATTATAAGTAGCGTACGTCGCCCCAGCAGCAGAGGGGATGGCGAGATCGCATCGAGTGAGCAAGAATGGGCAGCCGCCGTTCGAGCATGCAGAAGCGTCGAACGGCGGCGCGCCTACCATGCGAGCGCGAGCGCCTCGAAGGGCCTGAGGCACACGGCATCGCCATCGAACATGACGCCGGAATAGTTTCCCGCGAGGACCTTGGCGCCTGCCGGGATGACAAACGGGATCGAAGCGTCCCCCGCCATCGCCTCCCCGTCGGGTGCGCATTCGCGCACGCCATCCCGACGCAATGAAAGCTCCGCACGGCACGGCTCGTCATCGAACGAGCATATCGCGACGAGATGCTTCGGCTGGCCGGCTGGGGCGTGGTCGTGCGTTCACTCGTAGGCGATGACCTTGGGAGCCCCGGAACACCGCATCGGGCATCTCGTCGATCGGAGCGACCGTTCCGCTCAGCGGGGATACGAGTGCGCGGGCGATTCCCTCGGCAGGCACATCGACAGGCGACGCCTCGGCATCGGGCGCCTCGGAGCGCTCCTCCGTGCCAAGCTCCTTGCTGGAGAGCCGGCGCTTGCCGACAACGAGGGTAAGCGCGAAGGGAATGACGACCGCGATGAGCATGCACAAGGCGATCGAGTACACCGTCTCGAGGCATCGCCCCGACGCGTTCTGCTTCCACGACACCGCTGTTCGCCGTACGATCTAGCGCGCACGATGCAAACGATTTCGTTTTTGAGCTGGGAGAATTCTGGATAGCGAGCGAGTCGCATCACCACGCCCATCGTCTACCAACTCGTTCCATAAGTCAAGACTGGTATTCGGTATACGGCACGGTAAGATGAAGGTGTTCCGCACCCCGCGGAGCAACTGGGTGAACCGTCACGTTTTTTTAGGGAGCCCACACAGTCGTTCCTAGTACAGGCATCCTTCGTTGTTAAGGAAGCTGGAACGGGCGATGAGGGCACCCACCTTGTAGAGGTGGGTTCATTATCGTGAAGCGGGGTGCGGTCCTTTTTGTCTGCCTAGGACGATTCGATCCTCGCATATCTGCTATGACGGTGATAACCGCTACTTGAGCGCTTCGCCCATGCCCCGTCTTTAGTATCATGTATCAGTCTGCGCCCTTGCCGAGCGAGGGCGCGACTGCGCACGATTCGGACCAGCAACGGCGGTAGCTCCCGTATGGACTCTTACTTTCCCTATATCTGCATCGCTGGTGCAGCTTTTATCACCACGCTGGTGCTGGTGCCGCCTGTCAAACGGCTGGCTATCCTGGTCGATGCGGTCGACTATCCCTCGAAGCGCCGTGTGAACACGAAGCCCATCCCCCGCATGGGCGGTCTCGCCGTCTTTGCCGGGCTCGTCGTTGCCTGCGCATTGCAGGTCACCGGCACCATCCTGTGGGGCTGGCCGTCGGCGCTCGTCCCCCACCCCAGCATGAGCATCAATTACTACCTACTCGGGGTATCGTTTTGCATCATCGTGCTCACCGGGGCCATAGACGACATCTTCACGCTGACGCCCAAAGTCAAGCTTGCCGGGCAGGTCGCCGCCGCCATCGTCGCCGCGTCGAGCGGCCTTACCGTAGGCAGCATCGTGAATCCCTTCGTGTCTGGCGAATACCTGAGCCTCGGCTGGCTCGCCTACCCCATCACCGTGGTCTATCTCGTGGCGTACACCAACATCATCAACCTCATCGACGGCCTCGATGGGCTCGCGACCGGCATCTCCGCCATCGCGAGCATCACGATGTTCAGCTTCGCCGTGCTGGCGGGGCGCGGAGATGCCGCGGCGCTCTCGATCGCGCTCTTCGGCGCCTGCATCGCCTTTCTGCGATACAACTTCAACCCCGCGAGCATCTTCCTCGGTGATTCGGGCGCGCTGCTTCTAGGGTTTGCGCTGGGCACCGTGTCGCTGCTCTCGGTCAGCCGCACCGCTGCCCTCACGTCGCTGCTCATCCCGCTCATCGTGGCCGGTGTGCCCATCTTGGACACGCTCGCCGCCATCGTGCGCCGCAAGCGCGCGCATGTGAGCATCGGGCAGGCGGACAAAGGCCACATCCAGCATCGCCTCATCCAGGAGGGGTACGACCAGAAGCAGGCAGTTCTCCTTATCTACCTCTGGTGCATCCTGTTGGCGCTCGGCGCCGCAGCCATCAACCAGGTGGGCATCGAAGCGCGCATCGTCATCTTCGCGGCGCTGCTCGCCTGCTCCATCGCGTTCGCGATGCGGCTGCATCTGTTCGAACCGGTGCTGCGCCATCACTACAACCCCAAAACCCATAAGGATGAAATCGTGACGCCCGATGACCCCGCTTTCGCCGAAGAGGAGCAAGCGGCCGAGCATAACAAGAAAGCGCACGGCAAGGAGTGAGTATGCCTAACGAGAGAAGCTATGAGACCGCGCTCAAGCGCAGCAACGAGATCCACGAAGATCTTTTGAGCAACCCCGGGAGCTACACCATGCTCACCGGCGACCGCCCTACGGGCCGGCTTCACCTGGGTCATTATTTCGGTACGCTCAAGGGCCGGGTCGATTTGCAGAACATGGGTGTAAAGACGAACATCCTCATCGCCGACTATCAGGTCATCACCGATCGCGATACGACCGAGCACATCCAAGACAACGTCTACAACATGGTCATGGACTACCTCGCCTGCGGCGTCGATCCCGCGAAGACGATGATCTACGCGCACTCCGCGGTTCCGGCAGCAAACCAGCTCATGCTCCCCTTCCTCTCCCTCGTCTCCGAGGCAGAGCTGCAGCGCAACCCCACCGTGAAAGCGGAAATGGAGGCTTCCGGCCACGAGCTCACGGGGCTTCTACTTACCTATCCGGTGCATCAGGCGTGCGACATCCTGTTCTGCAAGGGCAACATCGTCCCCGTCGGCCGCGACCAGCTGCCGCACATCGAGCTCACCCGCCTCATCGCGCGCCGTTTCAATAATCGCTACGGACATGTATTCCCCGAGGTCGATGCCCTGCTCTCCTCGACGCCGCTTCTCCCGGGCCTCGACGGGCGCAAGATGAGCAAGTCCTACGGCAACGCCATCTCCATCTCCATGACCGCCGAGGAGACGGCGAAGCGCATCAAGAAGAGCCAGACCGACTCCGAGCGCATGATCACCTTCGATCCCGAGAACCGCCCCGGCGTCTCCGGCCTCATCTCCACTGCCGCTATCTGCACCGGCCGTGATGAGCGCGAGATCGCCGATGAGATCGGCATGGGCGGCGCAGGTGCGCTCAAGAAGTACGTCACCGATGCCGTGAACGACTACTTCGAGCCCATCCGCGAGCGCCGCCATGCTTTCGAGCAGGATCTCGATTACGTCAAGGACGTGCTCCATGAGGGCAATCGCCGCGCGAACGAGATTGCCGAGGAGACCCTTGGAGAGGTTCGCGAGGCTATGGGTATGGTGTACTAGGCAGCAAAGGCACCGATTCGAGCAGATACGGGAGATGACGATGTACAAGCTCATTGCATCAGATATGGACGAGACCTTCCTCGATAGCGAGCACCGCATCCCCGCTCCCAATGTCGAGGCGCTCAAGCGCCTGCGCGAGCTCGGCGTTCTCTTCGTTCCCAGCTCGGGCAGACCATACCGCTCGATCATGGCGAATTTCGCCGATGTCGACCCCGAGCTGATGCGCGATACCTACGTCATCTCCTACAACGGCGGGTTCATCAACCGTTTTGGCGATTCAAAGCCGCTGCTCAGCACCTTGATCGACCGTGAGTCTGTTGAGTTCCTCTACCGTTACGGCATCGAGCATCGCCTTGCCATGCATATCTACACCGACCAAGACGACATCTTCACGCAGTTCCTCCCGCCCGAGGAAGATGAATACGTGCGCACCATCGAGGGGGTCGTGCCCCTCGATGACGACGTGTCCGACCTGTCGTTCGCCGAGGGCAAGCAGCTCGTGAAGATTCTCTACATGGATACTGATTTCGCGCACTGCAAGCAGCTCGGTGCTGAACTCGCGCCGGTTATCGATCCCACGAAGGTCGATATCACCTATTCCTCTGCACGCTATGTCGAGTTCGTCCCGGCCGGTGTCAACAAGGGCACGGGGCTTGCCCATCTCGCCGAGCTGCTCGATATCGATATCTCCCAAACGATCGGCTTCGGTGACGCGGCGAACGACATCGACATGCTCAAGGCAGCCGGTTTGGGCGTAGGGGTTGCCAACGTCTCCGACGACGCGCGCCCCTACTGCGGGCTCGTACTCAACACCACCGGCGGCGAAGGCGCGCTTCCTGAGCTCGTCGAGCGCGTCATCGAACCCGAACATCGCACAGCCTAAGCAACCCGCCCTTCCAAGTCGGATGATAATTACCATAGGCTAACTTATGGAAGACTTGTGAGCACGGTTTCGATGCTCGACATCCCTCGCTAAGTTTCCTATAGTTAACTCAACGACGAGACAGGTACAGGCGATGAAATAAGATACCTTCCTCGTCACGTTGGCATCGCATCCCTCCCCTCTATGCGATCGACGGTGTACTACGGGAACCGCCCCGCCACCAGAAATGGAGGCGGGGCGGTTCCCGTGTTGTATCCTCGAAGCTCACTGTAGGCAGATTGCCGCTGAATGTCGCCCGAACCAGTGCGATCCGATCAGAACCAGGGCGTTGCGCTTGGGTCAGCGCGACTTGAGCACGTGCTCGGCAAAACCCTTATACGTCCAGTCCTGCTCGTCTCCGGGGAGTAGATCGTCAGCAGAGACCGCCCTGAAGAAGCAGGTCGGGATCTCACCTTGCTTCAAGCACTTGGCGATGCACGGCGTGCAACCGGAATTATGGTTGCAGGGGTTATTGGGGCACGCCTTGTCCGTGCACGTGCAGAACGGAACGTTTGCCATAGCAGCCTCCCTGTTCGTCAGATTCCGCATTATCGTAGCCCACCGGAACCAGAGCATCTCAGCGCATCGATGGACATCGCCTTCCGTACGGCGAACGGTTCACTCAGCTCCTGCCGGCCAGCGACAGGCGGCCATGTCCACCCGGTCATCATCGACGAACGCAACGCCTTCCGCCTCAAGGAGTTCGCGCTGGGCTCCCGGGCCGCCAAAGATGAATCCCGAGGCAAGACGCCCGTCAGCAAAGACCACGCGGTGGCAGGGAATCTCGCCGGGACGCGGGTTCGCGTGCAGCGCAAAGCCAACGTAGCGCGCTTTGCGGGGCTCACCAACGAGCTTGGCAACCTGCCCATACGATGCGACCATACCTCGCGGGATCTGCTCGACCACCTCATAGACCCGCTCGAAGAAGCCTTCGCGGGCAGGCACCTCCCCCGTCACGAGGCGATCACGACCTCACGGTTGTCAGACGTGACAAGCTCCTTGACCTTGATCGTGGCACCCAGATAGCGCTCGACCAAGCGGGCGAGCTCATCGATCGCAGCGCGGCAGTCGTCTGCACGCTCAGGCTCGACGCACTCGATGATGAGGAAGGCGTTCGACGAGGTGTCCGTAAGCGCGGTGCGCACGCCGTCGCGCCAGTTCCAACAGCGGCACACAGCCCCCGCGTCATCGCAATAGCACAGCTCGCCGGGAAGAGTCGGGTCCTCATGGGCATCCTCGCCGAGCGGAAGGAAGGCATCTCCGCCCTCGGTGATACCCAGGCGCAGGTCTCCCTCAAAGGTATCGATGTCCTCACCGCCCACAGGCAGCGCATAGGTGAGCGACACGGCGTTGTAGATGTCGACGGAAGGCGTGATGGAGCCAACCGGATTGCCCTTGAGCACGCGCTTGAGCAAGTTCTCGATGGAACAGCGGGCACCCTTTTTGGTCTTGAAGGCGCGATACGCCTCGCGCCATGCCTTGACGGGAGCGTTTTCGGAGATGGTATCGCTCGTGAGGTGGTGCTCAGCTGCGATGTTGGCACGGTCGAGCAAGCGCTCGATCTCACTCGCGTCCTCAGGCGGAATCTCATCCGCCGGTTTCATGCCCTCCGCGACCACGATGCCGATCACCGCATCGGGGAAAAGGCCCCAGAACGAATCCTCTGTGATGAAGCGCTTCATGCCAATCCCTCCCGCGCCGCCCGGGCGCTTTGCCTCGTGAAAAGAAAACGCGTGGCAGCCAGCCGTCTTCAAGCCCTACGACGCTGGCACGCACGCGCATGCGCTGCCCCATCCGGGGATGAGGCTCCTATGTGCCCCATGATAGTCATAGTGCAGCAGCTCGTCAAAGCAAAGGGGCGGCGCCATAGAAGGTCACCGCCCCACAGGCTCTCGAACTAGCCGCGCCCCTCCTGGGAAACGGAGCCGCTTAGACGCGCTTGCGCGTCATGCTCTTGAGGTCCACGTTGGGGTAGCGCTTATCGAAGTTCTCCTTGAACTTCGCAGCGAGATCGGCGGCAGCCTTGTCGTACTCCGCCGGATCATCCCAAGTACCGCGCGGGTCGAGCAGGTCCCTGGGCACGCCCGGGCACTCATTGGGCACGTCGACGTCAAAGACATCGTTATGCGTGTAGCCCGCAATGTCGAGCGAACCGTCCTGAGCGGCCTTTACGAGGGCGCGGGTATGGTAGAGGGCAATGCGATGACCGATACCATAGGGGCCGCCGGTCCAGCCGGTATTGACCAGGTAGACGCGCGTCTTGTTCTGCGTGATTTTCTCTCCGAGCAGGTAGGCGTAAACCATGTGGTCGAGCGGCATGAACGGCTCGCCGAACAACGCCGAGAACGTGGGCTGCGGCTCCTTGACGCCCAGCTCGGTGCCAGCGACCTTGGCGGTGTAGCCCGTCAGGAAATGGAACATAGCCTGCTCGCGGTTGAGCTTGGAGATCGGCGGCAGCACGCCGTAGGCATCAGCCGTGAGGAAGAGCACGACGCTCGGCGTCTCGCCGGTACCGGACTCCACGACCTTCTCGATGTGCTCGAGCGGATAGGCGGCGCGGCCGTTCTCGGTGATGGAGCTATCGGAGTAGATGGGCGCACGGCTCTTTCGGTCGAGCTTCACGTTCTCAGATACGCTGCCGAAGCGGATGGCGTCGTAGATGTCCGGCTCGCGCTCACGGGTAAGATCGATGGTCTTTGCGTAGCAACCGCCCTCGATGTTGAAGACGCCGCGCGGGCTCCAACCATGCTCGTCATCGCCGATGAGCAGGCGCTGCGGGTCTGCGGAAAGCGTCGTCTTACCGGTGCCGGAAAGACCGAACAGAATGCAGGTCTTGCCCGTCTCGGGGTCGACGTTCGCGGAGCAGTGCATGGGCAGCACGGCATCCTCGAGCGGCAGCAGGTAGTTCATCATCGTGAAGACGGCCTTCTTGATCTCGCCGCAATAACCGGTACCGGCCACGATGATCTGCTTCTTGTTCATCTCGAGCATGACGGCGGCAGGCTCTACGCCGTCGCGGTCGCGCGAGCACACGTAGGTGGGAGCGGCAAAGACCATGATGTCGGGACGGCCGAAGACCTCCAGCTCGTCCTTGCTCGGACGAACGAGCATGTTCTGGATGAAAAGCGCCTGATGCGCGCGCTCGCATACGACCATGACCTTGCGCGCGTACTGGCGATCGGCGCCGGCGAAACCACGGATGACGAACAGGTGGCGACGCTGGGACATGTAGCGGGTCACGTTCTTGCGGACGCGCTTGTAGGTGGCCTCGTCGATGGGCTTGTTGGTCTTGCTGTTCCAGTTGACCTGCTCGTCGGCAGCACCCGCATCGACGATGTAACGGTTCTCGGGCGAACGGCCCGTGAAGGCACCGGTCGATACGGAGAGGGAGCCCGTCGAGGTCAGATACGCCTCATGGTGGGAAATCGAGTGCTCGATGAGCTTCGCCGGACTCCAATCGACGTGCACGCGGTCGAAATCGCAGTCGATGCCCGACTCCAGCAATATGGTCTCTATCATGCCGTCACCTTTCGTTCACACGGCGCCGCGGCAGCACTACGGCACCCACTTTCAAAACCCGAATCAAAAAGAGCGCCGTCCCTGCGGAGCTGCGCCCCAACACACTCGAAGTGCAATATACCGCAACCGAGGGGACGCTCCCCCGGCGTATCGGGGAACGGCCTAGCCCATCGTTCCAAACGCGCGTTTTTGCACAAGAACTGGTATGCCGAACATTCCCGCATGGCATGTGGTTGCTGTCAGCGCTGCGGCCCGCAGCCTTCGCATGCGGCTATAATGGATTCCGTGTGCCGCGATACCCGGTGCCATCGCATCCATCCCAAGCCGACAGGAGCTTCGTGTTCGTGAACCCGCTCGACAAAATCCGCGCATCGCTCGAGGTAAGGCGCGGTGAACCCGCAGCGAGTCCCGCGCGCAGCGCTGCCCTGCGGCGCACCGGCGCTCATCCAGGTGAACCTCGCGCGAGTCGAAGGCGGCGCCGGAAGCAGCCATTCCTCGCTCGCGTTGTCAACGATTGGTGGACCAGGCTCCTGCAGGCCGTCTACAAGGGCTCTCTCAGCGAGCAGGAAGCCGAGTACGAATCTCATAGCGCCTCGCGCGATTACGTGTGGAACACGCTCGGTACCACGATATGGGGTATGTCGCTGCCCATCCTGTCGATCGTCGCCACGCAGCTTGCCGGCACTGAGCAAGCGGGCATGTTCTCCATGGCCTTCTCGACCGGCATGCTGCTCATGTACGTCGCCAACTACGGCGTACGCAATTTCCAGGTCTCGGACATCGACGAGACGCATGCGTTCTCCTCCTATCAGGTGAACCGCTGGCTTTCCACCATCTGCGCGCTCGTGATGGGCGTTCTGTACTGCACCATCCGCG
This sequence comes from Enorma phocaeensis, assembly GCF_900186505.1. Lineage (GTDB taxonomy): Bacteria > Actinomycetota > Coriobacteriia > Coriobacteriales > Coriobacteriaceae > Enorma > Enorma phocaeensis. Next base: position 171,237 of record NZ_LT891969.1, on the reverse strand, counting down.
ACTATCAACCGCTCATGGCAACCATCTGTGCCGGCGTGTACCTGTTCAAGCTCGTCGACGGCGTTGCCGACGTCTATGAGGGCCGCCTGCAGCAGGCGGACAAGCTCTACCTCGCCGGCATATCGCAGACCGTCCGCTCAGGCGGGGTCTTCCTTATCTTCTCGATCATCTTGCTTGTGACGCGCAGCATCGCGCTGGCATCCATCGGCATGGGCATCGCCGCGGCGGCGTCGCTCGTCCTCGTCACGCTTCCGCTCGCGCTTCTCGAGACCGAGAAATCGCGCCGTTGGAAACTTGAAGAAGTCATCGACCTCTTCAAGCAGTGCTTTCCGCTGTTCTGCGCGCTGTTCCTCTTCAACCTCATCGAGACCATGCCCAAGTTCGTGATGGAGGGCGCGCTCGCATATGAGAACCAGCTCTACTTCAACGCGCTCTACTTCCCCTCGCAGAGCATCCAAATCATCATCGGCTTCATCTACAAGCCCCAGCTGCTGCGCTTGGCGAGCATCTGGTCGAACCCCAAGAAGCGCCGCCGCTTCGATTTAATCATCCTCGCCGTCATGGCTGTCATCGTGGTCATCACCGTGCTCATGGGCATGGCCATGGCGAGCGTCGGCATCCCGCTCACAAGCTTCATGTACGGTGTGGACTTCGAGCGCTTCCGCACGCTTAGCTACCTCATGGTAGTGGCGGGAGGCGTCATCGCGGCGATCGACTTCTTGTACGCCATCATCACGGTGCTCCGCCGTCAGGGCGCGGTCATGCAGCTCTACCTTGCAGGATTCGCAGCCGTGACGGTGCTCTCCCTTATCTTGGTGAACCTCTTGGGGCTTACGGGGGCGGTCGTGAGCTACCTCGGCGCCATGACGCTGCTGCTTATCTTGCTCGTGCTCGAATATATCCGTATTCGCCAGGCCATCCGCAAGGAACGCGACCCCTTCCTGGGGAGCAGGTGGCGCGCAAGCTGATCACGCGCATCGGCCGAATAGGAGGCACGCGCCGACGCAGCTGATCGCGGCTGATCGCGCGGCTCACTCCCCCTCTTCGACAGGCACGCACCACACCGCGCCGTCATCGAGGCGCATGATTCCCACACATCCTCTACCCGAGCCTGCCGCAGCGGAGCAATCGATGTCGATGCGGTCCGCGACGCCCGCGGTGTCATCGCACGCCCCCACGCGCACGATCCGCCCAAGCCGGCTGGCCTCCTCCGGCGTGCAGTCCATTCGATCGGCGTAGCCCGGAAGCGCGATGGAGGGGGTATGGCCCGCCACGACGACGGGTCCCGAACCGTCCGCTCCCACAAGCCCCGTCGGCTCTCCCCAAAACTCCCAACGCGTCCAGAGAAGGGTCTCTGGATTCTGGCGACCGAGCATATCGAGCAGAAGCTCATGCGACGCAGCGGCAGCCCCCTGCCCAGCCGAGCAGTCCACGCCCGCCGTCGCGAGGAAGCCCCGCGCCTCCATCGCATCGATGCCGGCATGAACCAGGATGTATGTGCGGCTCCCCGCCTCGACGACATCGAAGAGCGGCAACGCAGCCAGCCAATCCATGAGCTCGCGGTAAGCATTGCGATCGAGCTCGTCCAAACCGGCAAGCGTGGTGCCGCCGCCGTTGAGAGCCCAGGTGATGTCGTCCATCTCGCCGGTATTGCAAAGCACATCGAGAAGCATCCGCTCGTGATTGCCCATGAGCACACGCGCGTTCGAAAGACCGCGCACCAGCCCGATGACGCCCACGGGGTCGGGGCCGCGGTCGACCATATCGCCGAGCACGTAGACCGTATCCTCAGATAAGGGCGCCGCGAGCTCAAGCGCGCGGTCGAGCGCTCGCACATGACCGTGCGCATCGGACGTCACATAGATAGCCATGCCAACACCTCCAGCGGGGTTTTCCCCATTGTACCCCCGTGAGATCTGGAACCTTAATCCAGAGTGTTTCACTGGGATTAACTCTATCGGCGGCTGGTGGTGAATCTTCGCAGATATCCGCGCATATGATAGAGTTACCGAACCTGTATTCAGCGCGGGGAGGTACGGTATGGCGCGCGTGCATAACTTCTCGGCGGGGCCTGCGGCACTGCCCGAAAGCGTCCTCACCGAGGTCGCCAGTGAACTCGTCGACTACCAAGGCCTCGGCATGTCGGTCCTCGAGATGAGCCACCGCTCCGCCCCCTACCGGCAGATCATCGACGACGCCGAGGCCACCCTCAGGCGCCTGCTCGACATCCCCGAACGGTATCGCGTGCTTTTCCTGCAGGGAGGGGCGACACTCCAGTTCGCCGCCATCCCCATGAACCTAATGCATCGAGGACGCGCGGGATACGTGGTGAGCGGCCATTTCGCGCGCAAAGCTTGGCAGGAGGCGCAGCGCTACGGCGACGCAGAGCTTGTCGCAACGAGCGAGCCATCTGGTTTCGACCGTATTCCGGACTTGGCTCCCATAGCCGAACGCTGCGCAGCAGGCGACCTCGATTACCTCTACATCTGCCAGAACAACACCATCTTCGGCACGATGTTCACCGAGCTGCCGCGCTGCGGCGAGATCCCGCTCGTCGCAGATGTGTCGAGTTGCTTCCTCTCCATGCCGCTCGATGTCGAGCGCTACGGCCTCATCTATGCGGGCGCGCAGAAAAACGCCGGGCCCGCAGGCGTAACCGTAGTCATCGTGCGGGACGACCTCATCGGCGATGGGCCCGCCCTTCCCTCGTGCCCCACGTACCTGAGCTACCGCATCCAAGCGGATGCCGGTTCGATGTACAACACGCCCAACACCTTCGGCATCTACCTGTGCGGCAAGGTGTTCCGATGGGTTGAGCAGCAAGGCGGCCTCGCGGCGATGGGTTATCTGAACCGCACCAAGGCCGAGCTGCTCTACGGCGCGCTCGACAGAAGCGCCCTCTTCCGCCCCTGCGCCGAGCGCTCCTCCCGCTCGATCGCGAACGTGACCTTCCGCTGCTCCCAGCCCGAGCTCGAAGCGCCGTTCATCGATGGCGCGCGGGCACACGGCATAGAGGGCATCAAGGGCCATCGTCTGGTTGGCGGCATGAGGGCGAGCATCTACAACGCCGTATCCCTTGAGGACGTCCAAGCCCTCGTCGACTACATGGAAGAATTCGAGACTCAGCACCGCTGAAGCACGCAAGAGGAGCACACCATGCGCAAGATCAAGATCATCGACGACATCACCAAAGATGGACAGGTCACCTTCGGCGATGGCTATGCCTTCGTCGATGACGCCACCGAGGCGGATGCTATACTCATGCGCTCGACCGATCTGCACGGATACGACCTCCCCGCGGGCATCCGCGCCATCGCGCGATGCGGCGCCGGCGTGAACAACATCCCCATCGAAGACTATGCCAAACGGGGCGTGGTCGTGTTCAACTCGCCGGGAGCCAACGCGAACGCCGTCAAGGAGATGGTCATCTGCATGATGGTGCTCGCAAGCCGCGGTGTCGTGCAATCCATGGAATGGGTACGAGCCAACGCCGCCGACCCCGACATCTACACGAGCGCCGAGCATGTGAAGAAGGCATTTGTGGGCCGCGAGCTCCGAGGCAAGCGCGTGGGCGTCATCGGCTTGGGCAACGTTGGATCCAAGGTGGCCAATGCCTGCGTCTCGCTGGGTATGGACGTCTTCGGATATGACCCGTTCATCTCCGTCGAGCACGCTTGGGAGCTCTCGCGCGACGTTCAGCGGGTCGGGACGCTCGAGGACCTGTGCCGCGGCTGCGACTACCTCACCCTGCACGTGCCGTCGAAGGCCGATACCATCGGAATGGTCGGTGACGAGCAGATCGCCCTCCTAGCCCCCGGCGCCGTTCTGATCAACTTCGCACGCGAGACCATCGTCGATGAGGACGCTGTGAACGCTGCGCTGCACACCGGCAGGCTCGCGTGGTTCGCAACCGACTTCGCCACGCCTAAAACGGTTCTCATGCCCAACACCTTCGTCACCACGCACTCCGGTGCCGGCACCGAAGAGGCCGAGGCCAACTGCGCCGACATGGCAATCTCCGAGCTCAAGGACTATCTGGAGAACGGCAACATCGCGCACTCGGTGAACTACCCCAGCTGCTCGATGGGCAAGGCGCGCGCCGCGAGCCGCATCGGCTGCCTACATGCCAACGTTCCGAACATGATCGGCCAGATCACCCGCATCCTCGCCGACGATAACGCGAACGTCCAGCGCATGGTGAACGAAAGCGCCGGTGAAAACGCCTACACGATGTTCGACACCGACGAGCATCTCGAGCAAAGCACCATCGACGCACTGAAGCGCATTCCCTCTATGTACCGCGTGCGCGTGATCAAATAGGTCCGGCTGCACAAAGCGGGCAAACCCGAGAACCGGGTAGGCGGGCGGTACAATACCAGGATGCGGGCAGACCGGTCCAGCGACCGATCCCGCTGCTACCAAAAGATCGGAGTTTCCATGCGAGTCCTTCCCTTCCCCTGCACGCGCCCCGCACCGACGGTGGCAGCCCGAGTCGCCGCCCTTCCCTACGATGTGGTGTCGCGCACGGAAGCCGCCGCGGCAGTGGCCGAGGAGCCGCTCTCGTTCCTCGCCATCGACCGTCCGGAAACCCAATTCCCTCCCGATCAGGATATGTACGCCCCCGAGGTGTATGCACGCGGAGCCGCGCTGCTCCGCGAGCGCATCGACGATGGAACCTTCATCGAGGACCGCAATCGCTCGTACTACCTCTACGAACTCGCCTGGGAGGGCCATGTGCAGACCGGGGTGGTCGGCGTGTGCCCCGTCGCCGACTATGAAGGCGGAACCATCAAGCGCCACGAGCTCACGCGCGCGGAGAAGGAGCGCGACCGCATCGAGCACATCAGCTCCCTCGGATACCAAACCGGCCCCATCTTCCTTGCTTACCGCGACCAACCCGTGCTCGACTTCATCTTGGGCGCCGCGAAGACGGCGACGCCGATCTATGACTTCACAGACGCCGCAGGGGTGCATCAAACCGTCTGGGAGGTCGCGCGCCCCGAGGCGGTCGATGCGATTCGTGCGATGTTCGACCAGGTGCCCTGCGCCTACATCGCTGACGGCCATCATCGCACCGCATCGGCGGCGAAGGTGGCAGAGCGCCTGCGCGATGAGGCGAAAGCCCAAGGCACGTACACGGGCAGGGAGCCGTTCAACTTCTTCCTCGCGGTCCTCTTCCCCGCAAGCCAGCTCACCATCCTGCCGTACAATCGCGTCGTGCGCGACCGCTCGGGACTCGAATCACACGAGCTCCTCCGCCGCATCGAAGCGGCAGGCTTCATCGTGGAGCGGGCGGACGCTCCCGTAATGCCGGCAAAGCCCGGGACGTTCGGCATGTTCACCGATGGATGCTGGTGGTCGCTGACGATCGCAGACGAGCTCGCCCGCATGCTCGAGGACGCGGATCCCGTAGAGCGCCTCGACGTCTCCATCCTGCAAGAACGCGTGGTCGCCCCCATCTTGGGCGTGGGCGATGTGCGCGAGGACCCCCGTATCTCGTTTGTGGGAGGCATCCGCGGAACACGCGAGCTCGAAGAACGCGCCAGCGCCGAGGGCGTGGCATTCACCCTGCATGCGACAAGCATCGAGCAGCTGCTTGATGTCGCGGATGCCGGCCTGCTCATGCCGCCCAAGTCGACTTGGTTCGAGCCCAAGCTAAGAAGCGGCCTGTTCCTCCACCGGATTTCAGGCAACCAGCAGGGCGATTAGCCCGCACGCAACGGAGATGGCGTAGAGCAGCACCAAGATGACGAGGTTCTCGCGCGCGGAGCGATTGGTGCGGAACAGGACGAGAAACCCGGCCCCCGCCCCTGCGAGGGACCCCGCGAGCATGGGACCGAACGCAAGCACGCCCTCGAGGTAGAGCTGCGTCACCACAACGCTTGCGGCGCAATTGGGGATAAGGCCCACGAGCGCGGCACCAAAAACGGCAACGACCCCGTTACTCGCCAAGAACCCGGTGATGACCGCCTCGCCGGCGCCCTCGAACACCGCGACGAGCGCAAAGGTTACCAGGAAGATGAAGAGGCTTACCTGAACGGTATGCGACAGGGCGCTTCTCACGATCGAGCGAATCGCACCACCGCCAGCGGCGTGATCGTGGACGTGCCCCTCGCCATGCTCATGGCCGCCTTGAGCAACGCCATCATCGCAACCGCAATGATCGTGCTCGCAGAGCCTGTGGATGTGCTCGGCGCCCTCTCCTGCCTCCGCAAAGCCGTCTAGTACATCGTGGGTGCCGTCTTCGCTCGAAGCAACCCCGGCAGCGGTGCCGAGGACGCCGCGGCGCAGCAATGCGTGAACGCGCTCGTTGCGCCTGAACATGCGCACCGCCACATCGGTTGCCAGGCCGGCAACCAGCGCGATGAGTGCCTTGGATGCCAGGATCGACACCACTGCCGCAGCATCGACGCGCTCGGCAAGCAACAACGGGAGCATCTCATCCGATGTGGACAGAAAAACCGCGACGAGCGTCCCCAGCGTGATCACGCGCCCCGCATACAGCGTCGCGCCCATAGCGGAGAAGCCGCATTGCGGAACGATGCCGAGGATCGCCCCCGCCACCGGTCCCGCAGCGCCCGCGCGCTTCACCACCGCGTTCACTGAATCGCTTGCAGCGTGCTCGAGTGCCTCGAGCACCAGATAGGTGATGAGCAGAAACGGTATGATCGGCAGCGTATCCTCCACCGCGTGCAGCACGGTGTGCTCCAAGAATTCCATGTATGCGACCCTTCGGTTGTTCGGTTATGGAAGGTTCATACCCATCGCCGCGCCCGTACGAGCAGCGGCGCTCAATGCGCTATCGTACCTAGCCGAGTTTCACAGAGCGAACACGACCGCGCAAGGGTTCCCGCCAAATCCCCAAACGAGCGATCGGGCCCTCCATCTTGTGTCGGAAGGATATCCCATGAACGTCAGCCAAGCCCTCGAGTACACGATGCAGCCGTTCATACCCTTTTTCATCTTTGGCGACCCCGATGCCATGGAGTCGGAGCGCCAGCATGGGGAAGAGGCGCTGCGGGCGCTCCTATCGGCATGGCGCGACGAGGAAGATCCCGGCTTCACCTTCGACACGGTACGCGAGCTCGCCGACCGCAACCGCCAGATCTGCGACCAAATCGGCGAGGCGCGACTGCGCAACGTTTCCAGCGCGGCCCTTGCCCGCGGCCTTTCTGACAAGGACCTCTACCGCGGCATCGCCGCCCTGCAGCGACGACCCGTAGAGGACGTCGAGCGCGAGGTGCGCGGAGACCGCGACGCCTTCGCCGTTGCCTATGTGAAGGAGCGCGTGCAGGGTACGGTGATCGGCATCGATATCGAGACCACGGGCACCGCCCCGGAACGCGGTTATATCATCAACCTCGGCCTCGAGCTTATGGAGCTCACCGCCGATGCCGAGCCGTTCGCCGGTGGTGAGCGCTTCTTCGGGCTACCCGAGGACCCCTATCGCGCATCGGGCGTACCGCTCACCAACATCCATGGCATCACCTGGGGAGATGTAGAAGGCAAAACGCCCTTTCGCGACGACAAGGCGGCGCAGGCGGGCATCCTCGAGCTCATGAAGCACTACCCCTATATGGCGCATAACGCCGCATTCGAAGACTCCTGGTTCATGCTCCATCTTGACGGCTATGCCGAGGCGCGCCGCGCAGGCGAGATCGTCGTCATCGACTCCCGCGACATCTGCCGCAAGCTCGACGGCGAGGTCGCGACGCTGCCACGCGAGTCGTCGCCCGCGAGCCTGGAGAACTGGGCGCGGCGCCGCGGCACGCTTGCAGCGGACGAGAAAGAGCGCCATCTCGGCCTGGCGGACACGGACCTTATGCTGCGCACGGTGCAAGCGGAGTTCAAGCGCAAGAACATGTTCGGCGACTAGCAGGCGCCCCTATGTCTGCCGTAGCACGGCGCGACAAGGCAGTCGTAGCGAACGGCTTTGCCGCAGAGCGAGTAATCGGGTTCGATACCCGCCAGCCAAGGTCCCTTTGCCGGCCGCTTGATAACCACCTTGCGCGGGCCAGCTGCCATGGCAGCCGCGACGAGCTTCCCCTCGTCATCGCAAGGCGCCTCGAGCGTTTGGATGAGCTGGAGCTTCTTCTTCGCTGCGGCGCGCTTTCCACCGGGAAACATCGGGTCGAGCAACACGACGTCCGGCGACGCGTCGAGCCTGTGGAGCACATCGACGCTATCCCCCTCAACCAGCCGCATGCGCTCGACCGCCCGAGCAAGGACCGCGGAGGCCGCAGCACGATCGAGGCTGTCGCGTAAGAGCGCTGCGATGACCGGGTCGCGTTCACAAAGCGTGACCGAGAAGCCTGCGGCTGCAAGCAAGAGCGCATCCTCGCCGAGCCCGGCCGTCGCATCCACGGCGGTAAGGCTTTCCGAACCCCCCTTGATGCGCGCGGCACGCACGAGAAGCTCGCGCCCGAGCGCGTCGGGTCGGATGCGGCGAGCCATGCGCTCGAGGTCGCCCTTAAGGCGCATGCCGTCGCGCACGAGGGAGACGCCTTGGCCATCGACCAGCAAGGCAGCGGCTCCTTGATCGACCTGCGCCAGACCGTGCTCCAGAGGTACGCCAAGGCGATGCGAAAGTCGAGCGGCGGCACCGGGAGCGGCGCCCGGGTCCTCGACGACGCAGGCTATCGCCGCAGCAGGACCCGATGCCCCTGCAGACGCCGTAGCTACGGAGGAAGCTTCCCCCGCAAGCGGCGCGCTCATCGCACCCAACCCTTCGGCACTCGCTTCATGCCCTGCCATATGCCCCCCTTCGATACCTCCGCCATTGTAACCGCCCGCACCGCGAGGCGATTCCCCTAATTGCGGCATTCGCGCAATCGCCCCAGTCATCCGCTCACCCACCTTCGCGCGTGCTATCCTCATTTGACACGAGACGATGCAAGGAGGCGCGCGATGAACGAGGCGGGAGACCAGATGTGCGTTGAGATGCCGAGCACGGCGTTCGAGTTCGATGCGCACATCAGATACAGCGAGGTCGATCACCGCGGCGTGCTCAAGCTCCCGGCGCTCATCGACTACTTCCAAGACTGCAGCACCTTCCAGTCAGAGAAGCTCGGCCTAGGCATGGCTCAGCTCAAGGCGAAGCACCGCGCTTGGGTGCTCACCCACTGGCAGATCGTCATCGATCGCTACCCCGCCCTCGCCGAACCCGTCACCGTGGGCACCTACTCCTGCTCCTTCAAGGGGCTCACCGCAAACCGCTGCTTCTACCTGCGCGACAGCGAAGGAGCGCTCATCGCGCGGGCCCGCTCGACCTGGGCGTTCATGGATATCGAGCGCGGGCGCTTGGTACGGCCCGAACCCGAGCAGATCGCTCCCTTCGGCACTGCCGAGCCCTTCCCCATGCCGCCCGAGAGCCGACGGGTCGCGATTCCCGAAAGCCTCGAACCGTGCGAGCCCATCACCATCCAGCGCTACCAGATCGATACCAACGAGCACGTCAACAACTGCCAATATGTACAGATGGCCCTCGACGTGCTTCCTGACGAGGCCTCTCCCACTCAGGTGCGCGTCGACTACAAGCGCGCGGCGGTGCTTGGAGACGTCGTCTATCCTCGCATGACGTGCAGCGAGACGATGGTTGTCGTCGCGCTCGATGACAGCTCGGGCGCACCGTACGCGGTGGTCGAGTTCACGTTCTAGGCTTGGCGCGCGAAGACGAGCGCTGAAAAAGCGCGGATCCGCATCCCGGTTGCCGTAACGGACCCGCGTCTCGCACAACGACACGAGCGCTCGATGACACATGGTTCTGGCTCACTTATCTTTTTGGCCTGCCGCAACACAAAGCCGATGTTCCGCAAGGACGTGCAGGGGTCCTCATTAGCGCACGTGAAGGCGCGGAAGGTCAGCCATGCGTCGCGGCGGGAACCTTCCAGGCATCGGAAGGCCCCCACTCGACGATCATTTGAACGTCGGATGGGCTCCCGCCTCCCACTCGGCGATCATTTGAACGCCGGATGGGTGGGCGGGCGCTGGAAACCATGCAGAATATGGGCCGATGGGGGCCTCGCGACCATCCGCTCGAAAAGTGCGCGGAAAAACCACCTGGAGCGGATGGCGGGCAACCCGGCTACCTGCGGTTATTCCGACGGCATCCCATTCGCGCATTTTTTGAGCACGAAAAAGCCGCTCACTTTTCCAACGAGTGGGCGTTCAGGGGGCGAAGGAGTTCATTTTTCCATCGAATGGGCGCTCGGGGAAATGGTGCTGTTCATCTTTCCGACGGATGGGCCCCTGATGGACCGGGAAGGCCCGATGGCCCCATGAGCGGGAGGACCGGCCGTCCGCGGCGTTGCCAAGGAGGAGGAAGTGGGAGCAGCCCCGCGCACCTGCCCGTTCTGCAAGCAGGAAATCGCCGACGATGCAACGCGCTGCCCGCACTGCACCTCCAAGCTCGAAGGATACGTCAACGAGCAGGAGTAGCGCCCTCAACTTATCCCGCGCATCTTGCTTCAAGCGTCGCAGTTGAATCTGATTCCGGCGCTCTCATCATCCATCGGCAGCGCCCGCAATCACCGCTTGCACGATGCCGTTCGCCGCTCACCAAAGCTCCCCGCCGTTTCATCGCCATAGTATGCTGATATGGCGTACGAAGAAGGGAGCAACCATGACGCGCACCTTGGTCCTTATCCGCCATGGCAAGGCGGAACCAGCCCGTGACGACCTTACCGACGAGGCGCGGCAGCTTACTCTTTCAGGACGCGCGGCTCTCGAGGGTCCATGCGGCTTCAGCCGCACGCTAGCGCTGCTCGACGATGAGGAGCGGGCGCGCCCACGACTCATTGCAAGCAGTGCCTGCAGGGCTCGCCAGACGGCCGAGATAGCGGCAGGCGTACTCGAGTGCAAGGAAATCGAGGAACGCGCGTATCTTTTCTCCCAGAATACCGAGGCGTTTCTTGAGGAGCTCGCGCAATCGAACGAGCATACGACCGTTATCGTGGGACATGTCCCCTTTGTGGAGCGCATGACCGAATACCTCTGCGGCTCGCAGCTCGACTTCTCCCCCGGCGCAGCAGCCGCCATCGAACTCGATGATGCCCTCGACGCCTGCGAGTCCAAGCTGCTCTGGTTCGTGCAGGGACCGTGCGCAAAGTAGGCCGCTTCAAAGCGACGCATCCTCCCCATGGCCTCCTGCCGGATAATCGGCGAGCGGCGGAATCTCCGAGGCTCCTCTCGAACGATAATCTGCCGCTCGCGACTTTATTGTTGACATATGAGCATGTGCTCATATAATCGGAGATGAAAATATGAACACTTGCTCATATGAGAGGAGGTAGCACCATGGCATCGAGCAACCACCCGGTTGAGGAACCCGTAGTCGATGCTCCCGAGGAAATGCCCGACGAGGAGCTCCTCTATGATCTCGCCGACCTCTTCAAGACCTTCAGCGATACCACGCGGATCAAGATCCTGTATGCGCTCTACGATGGACCGCGCTCCGTGGGAGACATCGCCGAGGCGATCGGAGCGACTCAGAGCGCCGTCTCGCATCAACTCCGCATCTTGAAGCAGGCACGGCTTGTACGCTTCGACCGCGACGGTCGCAGCATCATCTACTCGCTCGCTGACGACCACGTTCACACCATGCTCGCTCAAGGTATGAGCCACATCTGCGAATAAACCGACAGCAGTACGCCAGAAGACAGGCAGCAAGGAGAGAACCCTGTATGCGTAAGTCATTCAAACTCGATGAGATCGATTGCGCCAACTGCGCCCTCAAGCTCGAGGATGCCATCAGGAAGATCGATGGTGTCGACGATGCAAGGGTCAACTTCATGACCCAGAAGCTGACCCTTGTCGCCGCAGACGATTGCTTCGACTCCGTGCTCGACGACGTCCTTGCCCTCGTAGCGAAGATGGAGCCCGATTGCGAGGTCGTTCGCTAACAAACGAACCATCAGGGAAAGGCGGGGGTTCGTGAGCGCGGCCGGTCAAACGTCCGGCGCTCTGGTTGCTCCATGCCCCCGGCATCCTTTGCTCCAGCCGCTCCGAGCGGCCATTTACCTGCTGATTATATGAATATATGTTCATCAGCACATTCATTTTGGAGGAGTCTAGCATGAATCGGAAACAGAGGAAGTGGCGCAACCGCATCGTCATCGCCATTGCGCTCTTCTTCGCAACCATGATGCTCGAGAAGGCGGGCGCGCTCGCATCCCTCTTCGGTGCTTCTGCAGCCTATGCCGCGTTCGCCCTTTACTTCGCGATTTTCCTTCTCGCAGGACACGACGTCCTGCGGAAGGCGTGGGCCAATATTCGTCGCGGCGATCCCTTTGACGAAGCCTTCCTCATGACGGTCGCCACCATCGGCGCCTTCGCTACGATCTTCTTCCCCGAGACGGAACCGCAGTCAGCGGAGGGCTGCGCCGTCATGCTGTTCTACCAGGTGGGAGAGCTCTTCCAGAGCTATGCGGTGGGCAAGAGCCGTAAATCCATCAGCAGCATGATGGATATCGCCCCCGACTATGCCAACATCGAGCGCGACGGCGAGCTCGTCGAGGTCGATCCGGATGAGGTGCAGGTAGGCGACGTCATCGTGGTGAAACCCGGTGAGCGCGTACCCATCGACGGCACCGTCACGCAGGGCTCCTCGCAGCTCGATACCGCAGCGCTCACCGGCGAAAGCATCCCGCGCCATGTTGAGGTGGGCGCCGACGTCATCTCGGGCTGCATCAACATGACCGGCATCCTTCACATCCAGACCACGAAGCCCTTCGGCGAGTCAACCGTCTCGCGCATCCTGGAGCTTGTGGAGAATGCCAGCGAGAAGAAGGCCAAGACCGAGAACTTCATCACGCGCTTCGCACGCGTCTACACGCCCATCGTCACATTCGCCGCTATCTTCTTAGCCATCATTCCACCCATCCTGGGCATCGGCCCTTGGACCGACTGGGTGCTCCGCGGCCTCACCTTCCTGGTTGTCTCCTGCCCCTGCGCGCTTGTGATCTCGGTGCCGTTGTCGTTTTTCGGCGGCATCGGCGGCGCCTCCAAGATCGGCGTCCTTGTAAAAGGCTCCAACTACCTCGAGCTTCTCTCGAAGGTAGACACCGTGGTCTTCGACAAGACGGGCACGCTCACCTCCGGCTCGTTCAACGTGGTCGCCGTGCATCCAGAAGCAGGCGTCGACCCAGACTATGTGCTCAGTAACGCCGCTTACGCCGAAGCCTTCAGCGACCACCCTATCGCGGTCTCGATCAAGCAGGCATACTCGGGCACGATCGATCAGGAGCGCATCAAGGACGTGAAGGAGGAATCAGGCCACGGCGTCCAAGCGACCGTCGACGAGCATGTGGTGCTCGTCGGCAACGACAAGCTCATGGCCGAGCACGGGAGCGCATGGCATGAGTGCGACCTCGTCGGGACCATCCTCCATGTATCTGTTGACGGCGACTACGCCGGGCACATCGTCATCGCCGACGTGGTGAAGGAGGATGCAGCGGAGACCATCGCCTCGCTGCATGAAATCGGCGTGAAGAAGTGCGTCATGCTCACCGGCGATCGGCGAGACGTCGCCGAGGCGGTAGGAAGCGAGCTCGGCATCGACGAGATCCGCGCACAGCTGTTACCAGGCGACAAAGTGAACGCCGTCGAGCACCTCCTCGCATTCGAGAAAGGCGACGGCAAACTGGCCTTCGTAGGGGACGGCATCAACGATGCGCCCGTGTTGATGCGAGCCGATGTGGGCATCGCCATGGGAGCGATGGGTTCAGATGCCGCGATCGAAGCGGCAGACGTTGTCTTGATGGACGACAAGCCTTCGAAGATCGCACGGGCCATGCGCATCGCACGCAAGACCATGCGCATCGTCTGGCAGAACATCATCTTCGCCATCGGGATCAAGATCGCCATCCTGGCGCTGGCCGCACTCGGCATCGCCAACATGTGGCTCGCCGTCTTCGGTGATGTTGGCGTGGCGATGATCGCCATTCTCAACGCCATGAGGGCGATGCGCGTAGACAGCTAGACCCGCCCAGCCCCCTTCACAAACGACCTGTTGCTGCGCTAGGATACAGGCGCTGCAACAGGTCGCATCATATGTGGGGGGAACTATGGGCGACGCGCGCGCACGCATCGCGCTATTCGACAACATCAAAGGGCTGCTCATCATCCTTGTGGTCGCGGGACATTTCATGCACCCCGTCCACAACGACAACGAGGTGATGAGCGCGCTTTTCGATATCATCTACCTGTTTCATATGCCGCTGTTCGTCTTCCTTTCCGGGCTCTTTGCTAAAGGGGCCTATCGGGAGGGGCGGCTCAACGTGAACCGCATCATCTCGTTTCTCGTCCTCGGCTTCGCCTACCAGGCGGCATTGCTCGCTATCAACGGCGCGCTCGTCGAGCACCCGGAACGCATGATGCTCTTCACCTCCGCCCCGTGGTATCTCATCGGAATGGCTTGGTGGTATCTCGCCACGCCCCTACTCGCCCATATGGCTCCTCCGATCGGCATGCTTGCATGCCTTGTCGCCGCGATGGCTGGCGGCATGGTCGATCTGTCGGACGGCCTGCTCGCCGTGAGTCGCTCCCTCGCGTTTCTCCCCTATTTCGCCCTAGGCTACTACTGCTCGCCCGATGCTTTGCGCAAGCTCGCGGATCGCCGGATGCTATGGCTGGCGGTCGCTTCCGCAGCGGGAATCGCCGCGCTGCGCATCGTCGATCCGCATGCCTTTGACTGGTTTTTCCAGATGGTATACGGCGACAACTCCTACGCTCTCGCCGGTTCCGTGATGGGCCTCGCGCGTGGGAGCGCTGTCGCCGGAATCGCCGCGAAACTGGTAACGATAGCCATCGCGGTTGCGTTCTCCCTTGCCGTTCTTAAGGCTGTCCCTCGTGAGCACTCGAAGCTCACCACACTCGGCGAACGGACCCTGCAGGTGTATGTGCTGCACCGGCTCTTGCGCGCCGCTCTTACGTTTCGCACCCCGTTCTACGACCTGGCCATACTCCTCGACCCGCTCTGGGGGACGGCGATAATCCTCGCGCTTTCGGGCGGCGTGGTTGTACTCTGCGCCCTAAGGCTGTTCACGATGCCGTTCTCCCGGCTCATGGCAAAAGAGTGGCTGCCCGGCAGGCTGCACGAAGGCAACAGACATCCGTAGGTACCATGGAGAATATCGCCCGTCTGACCCGATAGGCTACACTTTTCCCTGCACATGCGACTGCCCCTTGAGGCCGCTTGTTTGAAGGGACCATGATGGAAGAACTCTTCTTCAACTTCATCAACCAGTTCGGTTATTTCGCCGTCGGCGCGCTCATATTCATCGAGAACATCTTCCCGCCCATTCCGAGCGAGCTCATCCTACCGCTCGGCGGCTTCTTCACCACCACGACCAACATGGTGCTCCCCGGCGTGATTGCCGCCGCCACCGTTGGCTCGGTGCTGGGCGCCTACATCCTCTACGGCATCGGTTGGATCCTCAACCGCGACCGACTCATGCGCTTCTTCGAGACCAAGCCCATGCGCCTTCTGGGTTTCAAAGGCGACGATATCGCCAAGGCAATCGACTGGTTCGATCGGCGCGGCCAGATTTCGGTCCTCATTTGCCGCTTCGTCCCCATCGTCCGCAGCCTCATCTCCATCCCCGCCGGCGTGGCGCGCATGAACATGGTGAAGTTCGCCGGCTATACGTTGCTCGGTTCTGCCGTTTGGAATACCGTGCTGTGCTCGCTCGGCGCTGCCGCTGGCAGCGCTTGGATGACCGTGAGCGAGCAGGCAGAATGGATCTCGGATATCGTCAAGTACGTGATCATCGCCCTTGTGGTTGTGGTCGCCATCGTTTGGATCTGGAAGCGCATCATCCCCAACCTGAAGAAGGGCGCCTAGGATTCCGTACATGTCCCGCAGGCATGCTGACGGCACCGTGCCGCCTGCAGCCGCGGCTCACCCCGCTGTCGAGCGGGCTGCTAGATGATTCCCAGGCGTTCGCAGGCGCGGTAGATGCCGTCGTCATCCACATGCGAGGTCACCAAAGTCGCCCGCTCTTTGACGGAATCCCACGCATTCCCCATGGCGACGCTGGTCCCCACGCTCTCGAACATTGCCAGGTCGTTCTCGCCGTCGCCAAACGCCACCGCTTCCTCCGGCGCGATGCCGAAGCGCTCGAGCACCGCCTTGACACCGAAATTCTTACCACCGGAGCGCGGGATCACATCGCAAAACAGATGGGTCCAGCGCGTGTGCGCCACCGAATGCGTCGCATCCGTGATGAGATGCTCCTCCCCCGGTTCTACGTAGGCGCAGAATTGATAAACGGGTTCGTCGAAGGCGCAAGCGATATCATCTTGCTGGTATTCGAGCCCTACCTCGCGGGCGTTTGTCACGATGCGCTGCGATAGGCGGTTGGCGAAAGCTCGGCTCCGCTGAAGCACGAGCACGTCGTAGAGGCCCGCGCGCACCTGGTCAACGATGGCGCGCACGTCGTCCTCGGCTATCGGGCAACTGCGGAATACATCATCGGAGTCGTAGCAGAGCTGGCCATTGAGCGTGATGTACGCATCGAATCCCTCACGGATGCTCGGAGGAAGCTGGTAGGGCGGTCGACCCGAAGAGATCACCGTCTTGATACCGCTCTCGCGCATGCGATCGAGGGCACGCTTGGTGGACTCGGGCATCGTGTGGGTCTCAAAGCTCAACAGCGTGCCGTCGATATCGAAAAAAGCAGCCTTTATCACCGGGTCTCCCTCTTTGTTTGACGTAAAGGTTGGAATTTGACGCGAGTATTCGTGACGCACCGCAAAAGCCATCCGGGCCCTATGCGAAACCTAGGCCAGCAGAGGTGCGCCTTGCGTTCACGAAGACCTGCTCCGGTCTTCTCACCAAATTCCGAACCGAATGCGTTCGCAGTTTTCAACAGGCACAGTATAGCGCAGCCTTCATGCCTTCCCCTTGCGGGAGAGGCGCTCGGAAGGCGGGTTATCACCCGGATCTTGCCGACTACATGCAGAATGCAACCCCGTGCCACTCATCCCAGCTGCTCGAAGGCCGTGCAACGTGCTCCGTCCCTATACCCGCGTCTGCTAGGATAGCTATGGTGCGCCGAATCCCTTGTGATGGATGCCGGCAACCACCCAGCATCACGGAGCCAGCGCCGCGTTATGGCATTGGCCGCATCGTCAAAGGGAGCTCCATGGCCATCCTCCTCGGCTGCGATCATATTTCGCTCGACTATCCCACCAAACGTGTCATGCGCGACGTCACCCTCGGCGTTTACGAGGGAGATCGCATCGGAATCGTGGGGCGAAACGGCGACGGCAAATCAACGCTGCTCTCTCTACTCGCCGGCTCCATCGAGCCCGACGATGGCCGCGTCACGCACCGGAGGGGCATCGCGGTGGGCCTCCTCGGCCAGCGAGATGCCCTTGCCGACGATGACACGGTGCACCATGCGGTCGTCGGCGACATTCCAGAATTCGAGTGGGCGTCATCCGCGCGCATTCGCGAGATCTTAAGCGGGCTCATCGCTGACGTGCCCTGGGAGGGCAAGGTGGGCGAGCTCTCCGGCGGGCAGCGCCGGCGCGTCGACCTCGCCCGCCTGCTCATAGGCACCTACGACGCTCTGCTGCTCGACGAGCCAACGAACCATCTTGACATGGGCACCATCAATTGGCTCGCGCGCCACCTCAAAGAGCGCTGGCAGCAGGGCCAGGGAGCGCTGCTTATGGTAACCCATGACCGATGGTTCCTCGATGAGGTCTGCACCACCATGTGGGAGGTGCACGATGCCCGCGTCGATCCCTTCGAGGGCGGTTACTCCGCCTATATCCTGCAACGAGTCGAGCGAGATCGCCTCGCCCAAGTCGCCGAGGAGCGCCGGCGCAACATGGCGCGCAAGGAGCTCGCCTGGCTCTCGCGCGGAGCGCAGGCCCGTAGCACCAAGCCCAAGTTCCGCGTCGAAGCAGCGCGAGAGCTCATCGCCGACGTCCCACCGCTCCGCAACGAGCTTGAACTCAAGCGCCTCGCGGTGGCTCGCTTGGGTAAACAGGTCATCGACGTAGTCGACGTCACCGCCGGCTATGGTGATAACCCAGCAGAAGCGGTGCTCGATGACGTTACCTGGCTCATCGGGGCGGGAGACCGCTTCGGTCTGCTCGGCGAGAACGGAGCGGGGAAATCAACGCTGCTCGAAGTCATCCAAGGGAAGCTCGCTCCCCTGGCGGGCAGGGTGCGAATCGGCAAAACCGTCCGGTTTGGCGTACTGTCACAGCAGCTGCACGAGCTCGACCCCCTCATGGGCGAAACGATTCGCGAGGTGCTCAAAGGCTATAATCGCAGCTACGTGGTCGATGGCAAGGAGACGAGTCCCGAGAAGCTCCTCGAGCGACTCGGCTTCACGCCCGAGCAACTTTGGAGTCGTATCGGCGATCTTTCGGGCGGCCAGCGGCGCAGGCTGCAGCTCCTGCTCACCCTGCTGGGAGAGCCCAACGTGCTCATACTAGACGAGCCGGGCAACGACCTCGACACCGACATGCTCGCCATCGTCGAGGACCTGCTTGACGGGTGGCCGGGAACGCTCATCCTCGTCACGCACGACCGCTACCTTATGGAACGCGTGACCGACCAGCAGTTCGCGGTTATCGATGGGCACCTCCGCCATGTTCCGGGAGGGGTCGACCAGTATCTCGAGCTCGTTGCAAAGGGCAGCGACAGGGACTCTAACGCCGGCAGACGCGAGATGGCCATGCAAGGTGCATCCGAGCCCAACCCGGAAAACGCAAGCGCTTCCGCGCTCCGCAAGGATGGCCTCTCCAACGCCGAGCGCCAACGCCTGCGCAAAGAGGCGGCGTCGCTCGAGCGCAAGCTCGAAACTCAGCAGCGCCGCGCCGAAGACCTGCGCCAAGCGATGGGCGACATCGATCCCACCGACTACCTAGCACTCGAAGAGCAGCAGCGCCTCATCGACGAGGCCGCCGCTGCTATCGATGAACTCGAGACGAGCTGGCTCGAGGTTACCGACCGCCTCGAGGGGTAGTAGGAAGCACGGGGATGCCGGCACCGCTAGGAACGCTTGCGCGGGCGCTTTTTACGCCGAGGGCGCGCTACCGTCGTCGTAGCCTGCCCCTTCCCAGGGGCAGAACCCTTTGAGCCGTTTGCGCCGCCAGAATACTTTTGGTGCAAATACCAACCGAATACCATCGCCGCCGCTATAACTGCGAACCACATCAGCTGTTCCATGGAGTAACCCCTCCTCGGGGATGCGAGCCTGCCGCAGAAGAAGGGTGCCCCCTGCTAACAAGCAACCGGTTAGAGCTAGAGATCGATCTCCATGAGGCGCATGATCGCAAGGATGTAGATCTTGAGCGCTCGCTTGAGATCCACCTCACGCGCCCCCTCGTCCGGGCCATGCATATGACCTACCCAAGAGGGCACCGTCGTCCAGCGACCAACCGGCCCATAGGAAACCGCGCAGGGGAAGTTGCGCGCATAGGTACCGCCACCCATGGAGAATGGCTTCGCCTCCTCGCCGGTGACCTCGTGATAGACGTCGAGCAAGGCGCGGACCGCGGGGTGCTCGGCCCCTACCAAGAACGGGACCTTGTACCAGTCCATCTCGAATCCGGCGCCAAAACGAGCCGCCAGCTCCTCGCAGACGGCGAGCAAGCGCTCATTGTCCGTGCTCGTGGGATAGCGCACATCGACGCTCATCGCAACCCTGCCGTCATCGCGCACGCAGATGGTTCCTCCGCTGATCGTGAGCGGACCAAAGGTGTCATCGGTGCATGCGATGCCCATCGCGTCTCCCGCCGTATCGGCGAGCACGCAGGACAGCAGATCGAGAAACGCCCGCTCCTCCCCATCGAGCACATCGCATCCGCGCAGGTACTCAACGATGAGGGCGATAGCGTTCACTGTACCCGCGGGCATTGAGGCATGGCCTCCGATACCCTGAGCGCCAACGCGGCACACGCCCGGCCGAACCGCTTCGACCGAGATACGGTCGGCATGAACCTTGGGAGCAGGGAGCTCGGACGCATCTACAGCAAGCTCGAGCACCGATTCGCTGGGAATCGCATTAGGTGCCTCAGCGCCATACCAGGAAAGGATCTTGCCTCCCTCGATGGGACCGCTTACGAACCTTCCGTTAAAGCAGCCCTTCTCGGCATTGCAGAGCGGGAAGTCCGCATCGGGGGTGAAGAGGAAATCGGGCGCAGCATGACCGGAAAGATAATGATGCACGTCGGTCATCCCGCACTCCTCGCTGCACCCAAGAAGCGCTCGGAATGTATAGCGGGGCGTAATGCCCTCATGCAGCAAAAAAGCGCCCGCATAGAGCGACAGGACCGCTGGGCCCTTGTCGTCGATCACGCCGCGGCCGAGAAACCATCCCTCGCGGACCGTCATCTCGAAAGGATCGGTTCCCCATCCGGGACCTGCAGGAACAACGTCGACATGGGCGATCGTTGCAATCTGACCCGGCTCGCTGCCGGCGATGTCGCCCCAGCCAACATAGCCTTCGTCCTCGTCGGTCGCATAGCCCAACCGACGCGCGATATCAAGCGCGCAATCAAGGGCATCGCGCACCGGGCCGCCGAACGGTGCCCCCGGCGCGGCCTTGCCGGCATCCGCAACCGAGGGATACCGAACGAGCGCGGCGATGTCGGCAACCAGCTCGTCCCAAACCTCCTCGATATACGCATCGATATGTTCCTCAAGTTCAATGCTGTTGATATCGCTCACAGGTACTCCTCCAGTCAAGCGCCTCCCGGGCGCACCCCTTAAGCCTTAGGCCGCACGCCTTCGATGCCGAGCAGTGCGGCAAGCTCGTCCACCGACGCAGCAAGCGCGTCGGCGCCGGCGGCCTCAAGCTCGGTACGACCGCTCGCGTCGCCGCAGATCCCGATGCAGGCTAGACCAAGCGCATGGGCGCCTTCGACATCATACTTGCGATCTCCCACCATGACCGCCTGGTCTCCAGCGCAGCCCAGCTCTTCAAGAACGGCAGCGATGCAATCCGCCTTCGTATCACGACCGGGCTCCAAACGCCCCGCAATCGCATCGAACGTGGGCAAGCTGGTCGCGGCAAGCATCTCGGTCACCGATGACTCGAGCCGCGATGTCGCCACGGCGATGCGCCTCCCCTGTGCGCGGAGCGCATGCAGCAGCTCAGGCATACCGGGAAGCGGAGGATAATCGGAAGGAACCACCTCGCGAGCGAAGATCTCTCGATACGTTGCCACCAGTGGTAGAGCCTCCTCGCGCGAGATATCCGCGACCTGGCGGAAGCCGTCCACAAGCGGTGGCCCGATGATGAGGTTAAGGTCATGCATCTCCGACGGGTCGTAGCCATGGACCTCTAGCGAGCGAGCGGCACATTTCAGAATCGCGGGCCCCGTATCGACGAGCGTTCCATCGAAATCGAAGACCACAACGGGCGTTTCGACGATCCCGGCATTCGCCAACCCGGACATCGGCATAGTCTCCTTCTCAGTAACCGAACGACTCGTCCATCATACCGGCAGGCATCTGCCAGCGCAAAACCAAGCAGCAGCCAGCAGGTGCTCGCCAGATACCCGACGCAAAGAAAGAACCCCGGCAGCACAGCCACCGGGGTCCCCTATCACGCATTCATGCAAGACGCGAGGCTATTCGGCGTTCTCGGCCTTCTCCTCGGGCTTCTCGAGCGGGGTGACCTCGATCTCGAAGCCAAGGGTCTCGGCAGCGGACTTCATCGAAAGCGAGATGCGGCGACGGTCGAGATCGATCTCCATGACCTTGACCTGCACCTTGGCGCCGACATGCGTGACCTGCGAAGGCTGGTCGACATGCTGCTTGGCCATCTCGGAGATGTGCACCAGGCCCTCGATGCCATCGCCCAGGTCGACGAAGGCGCCGAACGGAACGAGCTTGGTGACGGTGCCCTCGACGATAGCGCCCACGGGGTACTTCTTGACGAGCGCGCGCCAAGGATCCTCGGTGGTCTGCTTGAGGCCGAGCGAGATGCGCTCGCGGTTGAGGTCGACGTCGAGCACCTCGACCTCGATCTCCTGGCCCTGCTTGACGACCTCGGAAGGATGGTTGACGTGGTTCCAGGAAAGCTCGGAGATGTGGACCAGGCCATCGATGCCACCCAGGTCGACGAAGGCGCCGAAGTCCACGATGGAGGACACGGTGCCCTTGAGGCGCATACCGGGCTTGAGCTTGGAGAGGATCTCGGAGCGCTCAGCCTTGCGGGACTCCTCGAGCACCACGCGACGGGACAGAACCACGTTGTTGCGGTTGCGATCCATCTCGATGACGCGGGCCTCGATGACGGTACCCAAGTAGCTGGTAAGATCCTTCACGCGGCGCAGGTCGACGAGAGAGGCGGGCAGGAAGCCGCGCAGGCCGATATCGAGGATGAGACCGCCCTTGACGACCTCGATGACCTCGCCCTCGACGTTCTCGCCGGACTGGAACTTCTCCTCGATGCGATTCCACGCGTGCTCGTACTCAGCGCGCTTCTTGGAAAGCACGAGGCGGCCGTCCTTGTCCTCCTTCTGGAGCACGAGCGCCTCGATCTGATCGCCAAGCGCAACGAGGTCGGACGGATCGGCATCCTTGCGAATCGAGAGCTCGCGGACCGGGATGACGCCCTCGGACTTGAAGCCGATATCAACAAGGACCTCGTCCTTCTCGATCTTAACCACAGTACCGCTGACGAGATCGCCCTCATCGAAGTTGATATCCTTCTCAGCGATGAGGTTGTTCATCTCCTCGGTGCTAATGTCATCTAGCGAGAAGATGGACGAGTTCTGAATCTCACTCAAAGGTGGACCCCTTTCGAAGTACGGGGCCCCGATTGCAAGGACCTTGCAGATGCACAGGGTGATCGGCTTGCGCCAAAACCCGCGCGCACCCTCTGGAAAACACTCGGGGGCCGACAGATACGGACGTGAGCGCGTTTGCGTTCACAGACCTATAGGTTACGTTGAACCGCTCTCGAATTCAAGGTCAAGCGGCGGATTTTTCAATGTGATTAGTTAATTCTTCGCTGCTTTCCTATGGGGTATGCATCGTTGTCGGCATCGATTGTTTCCATGTGCTCCCTTGCCAGCGTTCACCCTTGCCAATTTGGGTACAAGGAGTGGACAAGATAGTCCACGCGTCCCGGTGCTCATAAGGAGTATATCGTGCTCAAAGCCGTCGTCTTCGATATGGATGACACGTTGCTCAGCATCAACCTGAGCGCATTTCTGGCTGTGTATATGATGGATGAGGCGCGCCTGCTCGCCGATATCGCCCGCACGAACCCGTTCTCGGCATTCGCGACGTTCGGCAGCGCGCTACTGAACCTTACCAACAATGCCCGCGATGACGATGACGACCGCACCAACCGCGCCTACTTCAACGACACCGTCGAGCGGCGCAGCGGCGTTCCGCTCGATGACCCCGTCATAGCGGATGCGTTTACGTACTACGAGCGCGAAGTGCTCCCCCGCCGCAACGACAGCATCATCGCCGCCCATCCCCGCTCGGGCGCGCACGAAGCTGTTGAGACGCTGCTGGACCGCGGTCTCAGGATCGCGCTGCTCACCAACCCGAGCTTCAGCCGCGCTTGCATCGAATGCCGCATGGGCTGGGGCGGCATGCTCGACATGCCCTTCGAGCTGGTAACCACTATGGAGAACAGCACGCGCTGCAAGCCGGATCCCCGCTATTACCTCGAATCACTCGACACCCTGGGACTCGCCCCCGCAGAAGTGCTCATGGTAGGCAACGACCCCAAACGCGACTTTCCCACGCCTGATTGCGGAATCCAGACTGCCTATGTTGGTTCGGGCAAGCCGGTCCGTAGCACTTGGTGCGGCTCCATGGCAGAATTCGCCGAGCAGTTCGACGAGATCGAGGAACTGTTCTACGAACGGCAGGAGCGCGGGCTGCTCGACATCGTCCAAGACACCTCACGCGAGAAGTAGCCTCGCGCCGAGAGCCATTCCGCCAAACGCCATCGCCCGGCGGCGGCCTTCGCCGCTCATTCCAGTCCGTTTCCCGAACATCCATATATCACACCCTATAATATGCACTCCATGTCTAGACTTATGCATGAAAGCAAGCCGTCCGGCCCCAGGAGCGCATTCATGCCTAGCGAGTCCGAACTCTCCCCCATCGCCCGCGACGAGCTCTTCTGCGGGATTCTCAACCGTGAGCTCGTCTGCGCACTCGGCTGCACCGAGCCGATCGCCGTTGCCTATGCAGCAGCGCTCGCACGCGAGACGCTCGGCAGCGAGCCCGATCATCTCGAGCTCTCTTGCTCGGGCAACATCATCAAGAACGTGAAGAGCGTCACGGTCCCCAACTCAGGCGGCATGCGCGGCATCGAAGCCGCAGCTGCACTGGGCTGCATGGGAGGCGATGCAGACAGCGCCCTCGAAGTGCTCGAGAATCTCACCGATCGTGACCGCGCGCGAGCGCGCGAGCGCCTGGCCCAGCCGGGTTTCGCACAGGTGACACTCGCCGAAGGCGTCCCCAACCTCTATATTCAAGTAGTCGCCACCGCTGGCGGGCACGAGGCTACCGTTGTGATCGCCGAGCACCATACCGATGTCGTGTACCGTGCACTCGACGGCAAGGCGATCGAGGGATCGATCGAAGCCGCCGCTCAGGCATGCGACTTTACCGAACGCGCCCATGAGGACGCCCAGCTCTCGCTCAAGGGAATCGTCGAGTTCGCCGATAGCGGCGATATCACCGCGGCGCGCGATGCCCTCACCCGGCAGATGACGCTCAACGACGCCATCTCTCGAGAGGGCCTTGCCCATCCCTGGGGAGCAGAGGTTGGCCGCACGATTCTCGCGTCCTACCCAGATGACGCCTCGTGCCGTGCACGCGCGCGGGCGGCAGCGGGTTCCGACGCGCGCATGAGCGGCTGCGCTCTTCCCGTGGTCATTGTCTGTGGCTCCGGCAACCAGGGAATCACAGCAAGCCTGCCGGTCATGGAATACGCCCAGAAGCTCGAAGTTGAGGAGGAGCGCCTTCTACGCGCCCTCGCCCTGTCTGACTTGGTCTCGATCCATGTTAAGAGCTATATCGGCGCTCTTTCAGCATTTTGCGGCGCGGTCTGCGCCGCCTGCGGTGCCGGCGCGGCCATCACGTGGATGTCTGGAGGCTCCCTTGAGCAGATCGGCGCGACGATCGTCAACACCCTGGCGAATGTGGGCGGCATCGTGTGCGATGGGGCCAAGTCGAGCTGCGCCGCCAAGATCTCCGCTGCGGTCGACGCGGCGATACTGGGACACGACATGGCCATGGCGGGGCGAAGCTTCCACGCCGGTGAAGGCTTGGTGCAAGAGACCATAGAAGAGACCATCGCAAGCATGGGTTACGTGGGTCGCGTGGGCATGAAGCCCACGGATGTGGAGATTCTGAACATCATGATCGGGAAAACGGATGTAGATGCCTAGCGGCATCCGTGATCGCGAGGAAAGCTCGACGCGCATTCGGCACATATCGAGAGCCCGCATCCGAAAAAAGAAAAAGCTGGTAGAAGAATAATCTTCTACCAGCGATTGTTTATGGAGGCGACGCCCAGATTCGAACTGGGGGTAAAGGCTTTGCAGGCCTCTGCCTTACCACTTGGCCACGTCGCCGATGAAAAAGGCCGAACTTGCATCCGGCCTTTGACATGCGATGGAGCGGACAACGGGGCTCGAACCCGCGACCCCAACCTTGGCAAGGTTGTGCTCTACCAACTGAGCCATGTCCGCTTGCAGGTAGATAATATACGCGAGAACCCTACCGAGTGCAAGCCTGTTTTTAAAAATAATTCCTTGGGTACAATGGATGAGGTCCAACGAGGGAATTCCCGCTGGTAAAGAGCCAGAATCCCTCTTCACAACCTCAACATCTCACGTACGCACCGCCCCTTCTCGATTGGAAGACCTTTGCTTTTCACCATATCTATCGCAATCGTTGCGCTGTTCCTCATCGTGCGACTCATACGCGGAGCGGTCTCTTGGTACCAAGACTGGCGTGGCTCAGGCAAGGCGTTCAAGCGCATGCTCAAACAGGGCCGCATCGATGCAGGCGTCTACGAGGATGCGATCTGGACGGAAACGAAGCGCTTCGGACGCCACAAGCTCAGGCCGAAGATCTCCAAGGAGCAGCGCCGGGTCATTCGCGCCGCGCGCATCGAGCTTCGCAACGACTTCCTCAACGACCACAGACCCGGCTTCTACCAATATATATTGCTATTCCTCATCGCCTCGGTGCTTGGGCTTTTGCTCGAAACCGTTTGGATGTACGTCCTCTACGGCGTGCTGGAGAGCCGCGTCGGTCTCGTCTGGGGCCCGTTCTCCCCGCTTTACGGATGCGGGGCCGTGCTCCTAACCGTTGTTCTCTGGCGCCTGCGCGACCAGCCCGCATGGATGATCTTCCTCATCTCCGCAGCCCTCGGCGGACTGCTCGAGCAGATTGCGGGTTGGAGCATGCAGACCGTGATGCATGCGTGGTCTTGGTCATACCTGCACTTCCCCGATCACATCACCCAATGGGTGGCATGGCGCTTCCTTATCGCATGGGGGTTGCTCGGCATCGTATGGTGCAAGGCCATCATGCCCGAATTGCTCTACCGCATCGGCGAGCCCACCAGGCGCAGGCAGGTCGTGCTCGTCACGCTGCTGAGCATCTTCATCGCTCTCGATATCATGATGACCGTCATGTGCTTCTACCGCTCGGGCAAACGGCAAGAAGGCGTACCGCCGCAGAACGTATTCGAGGAATACATCGACCGGCACTTCGACGATCGCTTCATCGAAGACACATTCGAGAACCTCAACTTCTCACGCGATAAGCAGCCAAGAACCTCATAGATTTGAAAGTTCGAAAATTGTTGTTGGCGAGCGGGCGCGGTCATGGTAGTATAGCTATCGCTGAAAAGCACAAGGGCGTTTAGCTCAGGGGGAGAGCGCTTCCCTGACACGGAAGAGGTCACAAGTTCAAATCTTGTAACGCCCACCACGAAAGACGCAGGTAGATGGCATAAACCGTCTACCTGCTTTTGTTTAGGACACTAAACGGGACACCAAATAGGACACCAAAAACGGGAGTCTCGTCAAAAGTCGGGTGTTTTCCTCTTTCGGCCGGTTATCTGACCAAACAATCGACAGACTGAATCAACAACCCTGAAGTCGGGGCCATGGTGTCCACGTTGCGCTTGGTGTCCTGCGTGGTGTCCCCCAGGACGGGCCATGGTGTCCGGGAAGTCGCAGTTTGGAGAGGAGCCGCAAAGATGATTGAGAACATGCAAGAACTCATCGAGGACGAGGCCATGGCCTATTTCAGGGCCGACGTCTGCCTGGGAAGCCCCGAGAGTTTCAGCTTGGACGAGAAGCGCGAGATCTGCGAGCAGATGGAGTCCACGAGCAAGGCGATTGAGGACGCCATGAAGGCCGATTTTGAGTCGCTGCCTCCGGAGTTTCGGGTCAAACTCCTAGACATGTTGTGCTCGTCTGGCTGCGAGTCGGAGGAGTTCTGGAAAGACCTGTTGCTTGGTGAAATGCCAGACTCTCCGGCACAGCTTGTGGGAGAGGATGCACGATGACGGCCCGTGAGCCTGCGAACGTCGATGACGCCCGTGCCCAGGCGGCTGAGCGCCTGCTCGAGCGCAAGCGAATGGGGCTTGAGAGCGCAGTAGAAGCCCTTGAGGCGGTCGGTTATCGCGTTATCAGGCGGGAAGACGGCTCTTATGCTGTCAGGCCGCCATATGTATGCTCAACCACGCGAGATGACGTCGAGGCTGGCAAGATTCAAACGCGGCCATCAGACTACCTCGCAGATTATCCCGTCATGCTTACTGCGAAGCACATAGCGGAGATTACTGGTCTAAGCATCGGCCGTGTGCGCACGATGTTCAAGAACCAGGCGCTTCCAGCTGTTAAGCTGGAGAACAATCGCTGGTACGTGCCCAAACAGAAGTTCATGGCTATCTTTGATGTACAGAGCGGGAAGGTCGGTTAGTTAAGGGCAGGCATAAAGGCGCATGGCTCTCGGTTAGGCCGTGCGCCCTCTTTTCTCAGATTCCTTATAACACCGTGATGTACCCCGGCGTGCTCGCCGTGTCGATGCGGAAGTACGTGTACGCCGTCTTGTTACTGGCCCATGCGGTGCCGTTGCCGCCAACAAGAGAAGCCGAACATGAGTAGAAGCACTGCGAGCCCGTGATCCCGCTCGTCGGCAGCGCCCAGCTTGCATCGGCCAGGATGGTCGTGAGCCTGCTGCACCCCGAGAGCGTGTAGAAAAGGTCCGTGAGCGTCGACGGGTCGAACCCACGGAAGTCGATCGTCGCGAAGGCGCAGGAGCTGAACGTGTAGCGCATCGAGCGCACGCCCGAGAGGTTGCCCAAGCCGCCCACACTCGCCAGGTTGGTGCACGAGTAGAACAGGTAGTTCAGGTTCAGATACGAGAACGTCGCCATGTCCGCCGCGAACGTCGCGCTCGTAAGATGCTGGCGGTGCGTCGGGCCGGTGACGCCGTCCCAGGGCGTGAAGCCCAGTCCCACGTACTTGCCGATGGCGCAGATCCGCCCGGACGCGACGAGCTCGCGCGTGGCGTCGGGTGTCGAGGTGGCCGTGAGCACACCCTCGCCGTCCGCATAGTAGTGCGCCCAGAACCAGGTGCGCCGGTCGTCGTTGGGGTCGGTCAGAACGCCGCCCGCGCCTAGCTTGCACACGGAAGCCCCGCTCGTCGTTGAGGGCACGAAGCCGTCCGTGCCGCCAACCAGGCGGTTGCAGCTGTTGAACATGAGCAAGCCCGAGAGCCCGAGTTGCTGTAGCTCGTGGCGTAGATCGTCTCCAGGCTCCCGCAGCTCGTGAACATCTGGTTCGCGCTCGTCATGCCGGACAGGTTCTCGAAGCCCCTCACCTCGGTGCAGTTCGAGAACGCGTTGAACCAGTAGTTGCAGTTCGTCAGGCCCAGGCTCCCGATGGTGCTGTCGATGTAGACCTTCTTCACCAGTAGCTTTATCGAGTCGTAGGAGCGTGCGCTCGCGGACGAGTAGCCCGCCGGGTCGATCTCGAAGACCTGCACGATGCGCCCGCCGGTGACGGAGGTGCGCCGCTCGTAGTAGTTGATCTCCAGCGTGCCGTCGTCCAGGAGCAAGGCGCGGATCTTGTAGCCCACGTCCCATTCGAGCGCCAGGATGGAGGCTGCCATGTCGCCCGGCGCGTAGAGCGTGCTCTCGCCGTTCTGCTCCTCGGTGTGGATCAGCTCGCCCACGACGGGCAGGATGCCGATACGTTCGTCGAAACGGTCGAACCAGAAGATCGTAGGCACGGCACCCGCCATCACAGCCACCTTTCGAAGAAGGCGGTCGCATGGGCGGAGCAACCTGAGAATCGCAACGTCACATCACCAGGAACAAGGGAGAAGAAATCGCTGCTCAGCGTTACGTCCGCACGCGCGTCGACTCCATCAATCGTCACGCCCTCGCTCTCGCAGTTAATGACTATAGCTTCGTCGCCCGAGAAAACATGCTCGACGCGAACAGACGCACTACCATAGCCAACCTGCACCGCAGAGCCCGCAGACGCTGTCAGCTCGAACTTCGGCCAAGTGGGCCATGTTCCGCCGACCTCGAACGTCTCGCCAATCTCTGAGCGTTCCCGTCCATAGGCCACGGGATCGAGCAGCGCGAAAGTAAGCTCGCCGTTGCCGTCCTCGAAGAGCGACGACCACGCACCAGCATCGGTACACACTGCATCGCGGTACTCGTACTCCGGCTCGTCCGGCAACCGCAGCGTACCACCAGCCGTACAGCACAGTCCCGCGTAGACCCTATGCCTGATGTCCGCCAGCCCGTTAGCCCCGGGCCTGAACCCCGTATCAATGAACAGCCGCACCCGCACGAGCCTGGGCGGAATGCGCCCGGAAACGAGCAACGTGCCCGCACGTCCCGGCACATCCATCGTTTTCACGGCGATCGGCAATGCGACCTTCTCAACGACCTCCGCGCTGCAGAAGTCGGAGAAGTCCAACCCGTTGAACGCTATCGACCTCATGAGCGCCCCCTCGCGCGCCCGTAGGCAATCGCGCGGCGTTGACTGGCCAGCGAGTAGGCGTCGACGGAAACACGGCTCGTAGGTGCGTCTCTGGGCTTCTCATCGGCCATCGGCTGGCGCACGTCGCGTTCTCGCTCGGCCGTCCCGCTGAAATCCCGCTCCGTCTTTCTCATAATGCCCTCACCACCGTGCATTCGACCGAGAAGGACCACACGTACCGCCCGCTCGAATCCCGCTCCTTAAACGATGGCGCCGTAGTGTCGATGCCCACAATGCGGTAATGACCTGAATCTGCGTATGGTTCCCCAGTCGGTCCGCCTCACGGCTTGCTCGGCGGCAACAGCAACGTCCTCCGCGTAAGCCGCGGCTTCGCGAACCACCAACACGGTCACCAAGACAGTACCGCGCTCCTCCTCGGCCGTCCGCGATTCCCGCTCGAACGCGCCCTCGAGCACGACAATCGGCTCGGGACAGTCCAGCGTCGACGGCAAAACTTTTGAGAAGTAACATGAGAAGTGGGCGTCTGCCAGCATTTTTGCAATCGAATCCGCGCAGCTCATCTCACTACCAGCTCCCAGTGGTGCACATGCCCGTTGAAGTCCTCGCACCGCTTCACCTCGGCCACGTAGTAGGAGTGCCCGCCGATGTCGATGCGCGAACCAGCTGGAACCTCGAAAACGCAACCGCTGTTCAGCGCGTCGATGTAGACCTTCCCGGCACCAGCGTCGGCGCTCCTGTGCCCATCATCCACGACGCTCTGCGTCCGCGCGAACCGCACGTGCGACACGGCCACGCCCTCGGCATAGCCGCCTGCGCCGTCTGGCACCCTCACCACGGCGTCCTCGGCCAGCAGCCGCAGCGGTATAGGCCGAAGACCCCGCATCATCGCACCCCGCAGAACGCGAGCAACGTGCCGACGAGCTCCTTCAACGCATTGGCAGTAGCGATCTCCTCGCCGGTCGTGCCATCGTCCTCGTAGTGCGTCACCTTAAAGTCACCGAGCGCAAAGCCACCGACTTGTCCCTCGCCGAACTCCGCGAAGGCGTCCACGGCCGCACACACGGCCCGCCGGTAGGCATCGAGCTCGTCTTCGCCAGGCTCGCGTCCGCCCACCAGCCACCGAACATGCCGCGACGCCGCAGGCAGCGCAAGCCCGAAGGCGGCCTCAGAAAGACCGCCCCCGTAAACGTCCTTATAGAACTGGTATGTCACCGCTACTGCCACGGGGCTACTCCGTGCTCGCGCTCACGTACACGCCGTCGAGCTTGTTCTCCAGCACGCTCACGATGCCGTACTTGCGGTATTTCAGCATGTAGGAGTCCAGCGCCTCCAGCTCGTCGGGGCTGAACACGCGCGAAGCAACGTGCTTGTCGTACTTGATCACGGCCGACTTCTCGACGACCATGAAGTTGATGTCGGCACCTGCGCCCTTCAGCTCGTAGTAGCTCGCGAGCCCGCTCTTGGTGGGGGCGCCACGGTCGTGTATTCGTCGCCGCCGTGGTCTGCCAGAATCGCACGCGCGGCCTTCACGTTGCGCACGCCCGCGAGCTGCAGCCTGAAGTCGATGCGATCGGACTCGCCCTGGGCCTTCAGCTCCGCAATCTCGCCACGCAGTCGCTCGGCGGCTTCGGCATTCTTGGCAGCCTCGGCCACCTGCGCCTCAAGCGCCGCGATCTTCTCGTCGCGCTCGGCGACGGCCTTCCCCCAGTCCTTGCCACTCACCTGCGGCTTGTCTTGCGCCGCCTGCTGCTGCCCGAGGTCTTCCTGGGCTTGCGGCTCTTCCTGCGTCTTGTCGCCATGGTTATCACCGGCCGTGTCAGCCACCTTTCGTATCGTGGCCGACAAAGAATTCGGCCCCTTAACCTGCTACAAGGCTAAAGGGCCGTCACAAACTTGTATAAGCAACAGGTACTTGTTTCTAGCGCCTATACTTGCGCATCCACTCGACAAGCGCCTGTACGGTCAAAAATACCTTCCCTGACTGCTTCTTCCTTTGATTTGAGTTGATAATTGCCGTGTCAACAATCTTCGGCTTTTGGTCGATGGCCTCCCTGAGCCATTCCAAATCGCCCTTGGTGCTCTCGTCGTAGCCGGCTCCGTCAAAGCCCGTCTTGTATGCACCGAGCTTCTCGTAAAGAACCTTCTGGTGGGACTCGCCAGACTGCTCGAAATGCTGCAACAGGTAGGCTTCGAATTGTGGCCTCGAGAACGCTAGATGCACGTTGTTCTTCTTGGCGTACTCGAGCAGCTCCTTGTACGACCAAGGCATGTTGTCATCATCGCACACCGCCCAGCACTCCACCTCGTCAGGCCGGAATCCCTGCTTAGCGCAGAATTGCTCCCTCTCCTCGACGGTACGTTCGATGAGCGCCATGTGCTGACCCTTCTCGCCGACGATCGATATCCTCGCCCCTGGGAGACGGTAAATGCGTTGGAGGATTTGGAAGTACTTCTGCTCGGTCTTTCCCTCGCAGCATACGAGCAGTGGCGGCATCATCATGCGCATCACCTACCGCTCGATGATGGGAATGGCGCCGTACATACCGGAGAGGTATCTCTTTTCGAACGCCTCTCCGTCTCTTACTCCCAGAGATGCCAAGCTCGTAATCAGCGACTCCTCTGCATGGTTCTTCTCGACCAGCACGATCTCGCTACGGTCAAGGTCCCTGAGCAGCGTTGTGTCATGGGTCGTGAGCATCATGTACGCCCCGTTGTCTTTCCTGCCCTCAAAAAGAGCAAGGATTGCCCCGGAGAGCGTCGGGTGGATGAACGATCCATACTCGTCAATGAAGATCGCCTTCCCGTTCTCGAGCGCATCAATGATGGGAACCGCAACCTCAAAGAACTTCTGCGTTCCCATAGACTCTTGGTTCCAGAAATCCAGCTCGCGGTAACCGACAATCGAGCGATCATCGTCTCGCAACGCATGCACAGTGGTGAACGCCGTTGACCC
Organism: Enorma phocaeensis; assembly: GCF_900186505.1. Classification (GTDB taxonomy): domain Bacteria; phylum Actinomycetota; class Coriobacteriia; order Coriobacteriales; family Coriobacteriaceae; genus Enorma; species Enorma phocaeensis. The sequence continues at coordinate 138,296 of NZ_LT891969.1, read as the reverse complement.
TTTCTCCATGATGGCGCGCTTCAAATCGGGAGGAAGTTGCACGGGCATTTGGTCGAAGAACTCCTCGGGCAGCATCACGTCAGAGAACTTGATGTCGCGGATGGCAAAGTCGCAGCTGCGGAGCAGCTCAAGTGTCTTTCTGCGCAGTTCGACATCGTTCTTGAGCATGTCGACGAAGAGGGGGCCGAGCGGATCCGCACTTGGTGAAATCACGGTAACATGGTCTAAGAGGTCGAAGATTATATTCGAGTATTCGTTGTTGTCCTCGCGGCCCTTGGTCACAAGCAGCGTTTCCGCGCGCGTGCGGTCAAGTAGCCTCTTACCGAAGCCAAACTGACGCGCATAGGGGTTGAGTCCCTCCTCCGTGCGCTCGAACACCTTGTTCATCCGACCCGTACGAGCGGACTCTTCCTTCAACTCCTCACGGACGACTCTGTTGAACAGGTAGGAGAAGGTATAGTCGTAGCGCCTTCCATCGCGAAGAAACTCTATTGAGAAAGACGTGGGTCTGGCATCCATGCCTGCCTTGAGAAGAAACGGTTCGTAGGGCAACCTCCAATTTGCCTCCGACGAGTTTCGCACGCAGGCAACAAAGGTCGATAGGGCGCGCGCGATGTTGGACTTGCCACCCGCGTTCGGTCCGAAAACGGCCGTCACCGAGTGCTTGTCACCTCCGTCGAGCGAAATGGTCTGGGCGGTGCAGAACGATCGGAAGTTCTCGATGGTGAACGATAGCAACCTATACATGCCCAGCACTCCCTTCCCTTCAAAATGGAGTCTCCATTATAATGAGTTTCGAGTGGTTTTGCAAGTTTTCTTCGAAAAGCGACCTTACTCATTCATTTCAGAATGAGATTTAGTGTCACTGACAGAGATGCGTTGTTCGGATAGAGAGCCGATGGCTTGTAGTGCGAGATTCCCGAATACCGCAGACTAGCTACTTCCTATACAGCGCATCCAGCGTCTGCTTGTCGCCGTCTTTCCACTCGATCCACCCGTTGTTGGACCCGCCCAACACGAAGTCAGCAGCGCCGCTGGGCGTAGAGAACGAAACTGTCTTCACCAGTCGTCCGCCATCGCCGTCCTGGACCAGGTCGCCAGACGCCAGCAGCTCCTGCCGAAGCTTCTCGTAGCGGTCGAGCTTAGGTCTCACCTTCAGGTCAACGGGAGAGCCCTCAAGCACATCGAACGTGTCGCCCGTATACACACCACGCGCGCGCACGCCGCGCCGCGAAGTGTAGAACAGCTTCACGTCCGCTAACGCGTCGTCGCTGTCCTCGATCTGGTAGCCGAACGTACCCATCACGAAAGCGATCTCCTCGTAGATCTGCTCGACGGTGGGCTTCTGGTACTGGTCGATCACGTAGCGCGGGTCCACCTTGTTCTCTACGGTGTACCGCTTCGATGCGGTCGCTTGCTCGATGGCATACTTCTCAAGCGCGCTTACGTTATCGAGCGAGAACGACTGGATGTCATCTGAGAGGAACAGTATCGCCTTGTTCCAGAAGTCCTTTTTGGCGTTATGGTCGTCGAGCCGTGCGATGCCCTGCTTGGTTTGCCCAACGTACAGACGAGAGATGGCTCCGTCCTCGTCGTTGATGAGGTAGTAGATGCCGCGCATAGGCAAATCGGCTATCTGCTTGGCGCGCGAGAGCAACGGCCGAGGCACGAAGACCGTGGTCATGGTGGAAAGCGTGCAGCGGCAGATGCGTACCCCGTTGGGCTCACCGTCGATGAACTGCGTCGTCATGGTCTTCAGTCGTGCCATATTGCGCCCCTTATCAGATTCTATTCCTGCGGCGAGTTATCGCCAGCGCCGTGCAGGCTCCGATACACGTCATCGACAAACGCATGAACCAGCTGCCTGCGAGCCTCCTCGTTGTTCAAGAGGAAGCCATACCACTCGTTGTCCTGGTCGTAGTCTTTGACCAACGCGTCCTCAGCGCGGTCATCCACCGTGTTGCGGAAGTCGCGGGCAGTGTTGACCCTCGCACTTTGCTGCACCTTCGGATCGGCGCGGAGCGTGTCAAGCAACGAGACAAGCGACCCCGCATGCACCACGGGATCGAGCGTCAACCCGAATCTGGCATTCCACTCCTCAATAATGCGCGAAAGCTTCTCGTACTGGTCCTCGGCAAGACCGGTGCCCGTTCCCTTCGGGATATGAACCTCAGGCTCGGGCTCAAGTGGGACACCAACGTGTTCGCCCGACTTCTCGACCGTGAAGTCTTCGAGCGAGACTTTATCGGCGATGTTGAAATCGTTCCCACCACCATGACCGGAGTCAATCTCGCGAATGAGCGACACGCAGAAGTTGTACTCCATGTGCATGTTCTTGTTCACGAACGGCGCAGCCTGCAGAAGGAATCCGTACTGCTTGATGAAGTTCCTGATGACGCGCCTGACCTCGTCTGCCTCGTCCTCCTCCATAGCCCTGACCAGCGTGGCGGCAGTGTCGAGTAGCGCCCACATGCGGCCCTTCTCGCTGTTGGTCCGATGAGCCTTCGCGAGCAGCGTGTTGAACTCTTCGACGTCATCGAGGTCGAGGATGCCATAGCCGAGGAGCCTGCGCTCGGTCTCCCTCACATCGTCGATGGCCAGTGGCTCGGTGAGCAACGTGTCCTCGTAATAAGGGGCGAACGATTTCCTCACGTCATCGTAGCTGTTTCGGAAATCGAGCACGAAGGTGCGCTTCTCGTATGGCGGGCAGATACGGTTGAGCCTCGAAAGCGTCTGCACGCAGGTGATGCCCGATAGCCGCTTGTCCACATACATTGCCGCAAGGAGATTCTGATCGAAGCCCGTCTGGTACTTGTCGGCGACGAACAGTATGCGGTAGTCATCGGTATCGAAATAGTCGGGCAGCTTCTCCTCGGCGAAACCGTTGATGCCGACCTCCGTGTAATCCGTCCCGTCAACAGAAACAGAGCCAGTGAACGCCACGAGGGCGCGGTACGAGCCCATAGTCTGCATGTGGGCCCTCCGCATCCCCTCGTAGGCGAGGTAGTAGCGTACGGCTTCCTCGCGTCCAGCGGTCACCACCATCGCCTTCGCCTTGCCACCAAGTGTCATGGCAACCGTTGATGCGAAATGGTCGACCATCACGGAAAGGTTGCCCTCGATGGTTCCCGGTGCGACCGAGATGAGGCGCGCCAGCTGTCGCTTTGCGGCCTTAGATTCCAGCTCGGGATCGTCATCAATCGCCTTCACGACCCTGCAATACGAATCGTAGGTCACGTAGTTCGAGGTCACATCCAGGATGAATCTCTCCTCGATGGCCTGTTTCATGGAGTACAGATCGAACGCCACCTTTTGGCCAGATGCGTCGGTTTGCCCAAACTGCTGCAGCGTCTTGCCGGTCGGTGTCGCAGTGAAGCCGATGAGCGTGACATTCGGCTGCTTGCCAGAACGTGCGATGTCATTTGCGACGAATGCGGAGAGCTCGTCGAGCGACGAATCCTCTTCGATGCCCTCTGCGAGCGTGCTGTTCACGGCCTGCATCGTCTTGCCTGAAGTTGATCCATGGGCCTCGTCGATGAGCACGGCAAAGTGACTGCCCTCGCCCTCGAAGGTGCCCGGCTCAAGATGCAGGAACTTCTGCATGGTCGTCACGATGATGCGATAGCTTTTATGCAACGCACGCCCGAGGTCGGCCGAGGTCTTACCCTTGTCCATTACGCACACGATGGCGGATTCCTTAGCCGTATCGAGCACGGTATCCTGGAGCTGCTTGTCGACGACCCGACGGTCCGTCACGATGACCACCTTGTCGAACAGCGGTGAATCGGTGCCCGGCAGATACGTTGCCGCCAGCTTATGCGATAGCCATGCGATGGTATTGGTCTTTCCCGAGCCTGCACTATGCTCTATCAGGTAGTTTCGTGCGGTAGCGTTGTGCGAGATGTCATCGACAACCTTCTGAACGGCGCGAAGCTGCTGATAGCGCGGGAAGATGCGCGTCTCGCCAATCTTCTTGCCCTGCTTGTTGCGCTTGGTCGCCATGTAGATAAAGTCGTAGATGAGGTTGAAGACGGAGTCCTTGGTAAGAACTTCCTCCCAGAGATACGCCGACCTTGGCCCTCGCGGGTTCGGCGGATTACCAGGGCCGGTCGCATGAGCATCGCCACCCTCGTTATAGCCCTTGTTGAACGGCAGGAACGACGATTCTTTGCCTCTCAGCTCGGTGCATACGTAGACCTCGTTCAGGTCTACGGCAAAGTGCGCGAGAGCGCCTGCCTTGCTGTCGAGCAGCCTCGTTGTGCAATCGCGATCCTCCTTGTACTGGCGTATTGCCTCGCGATAGTCCCAACTGGTTCCGGCAGAGTTACATTTCAACTCGATAGTGAATATCGCCAGGCCGTTCAGAAAGATTACGAGATCAATCCGCTCGTCTTCCTTGTGCCAGACCTCCTGCATCACCGAGAGGTCGTTCTCCTCGAAGAGCCTGACAGCATTGGGGTCGAATACGGCAGACGGCTTCGGATACACGAGATCAAGCGTGGCTACGCCATCGAAGTCGACACCGTCCCACAACACGCGGATGAGTCCACGCCTGCCAATATCGGTGGCGACGCGATTAAAGATGCCCTCTTCGATGTCGCCGTCGAACAGGTTCCAGAGCTTCTCGAACGTCTCGGGCTGCGTGTCCTCGATGAACGCCATGAGCATGCCGGGGTCCATCGCGCGCTTGGCATCAAACTCGAAGTTGCCGCGTTTGATGTAGCCATTCATTTCCAGCCCGTCATAAACGAGCTGCTGGAAGTCTTTCTCGGTAAGTGGGTTCTGTACAGTCATGGGCGCATCCTAAACAACGCGGCGCTTACCGGTAACGTATTCGTAGATGAGAGACTGGCGCTGGGCACGAAGGGTTTCGAGTTGCTTGCGCTTGCCGATGATAAGACGGTCAATCGTGACCATCCTGGAATTAAGATGCTCAACTATCGCAGCTTGTTCGTTGAATGGGGGCAATACAACAGGAATTTGCTTTATCTGTGTCGTGTTAACCCTTCCTCGAGTCGCGCCGTGGAGCTGCGAGCAAAGGAACTGCCATACGGAGTTTGATGATAGGTAGTAGTGAAGGTAATCCTGGCTTACAGCGCCTTTGAGTCTCAAGCCAACGCAGTCGGACTTATTAACTGCATAACCGATGTATTCGGGAAGCTTACATACGCTAATGTCGTCTTCGACAAACGTAGCCAATATTAGATCGTCTGGATAAACGGTGTGAGCAGAAATGCTTCGATACTTATCTTCGGATACAAATGATTGTTTTGAGTCATCGAACTCGAGGTATTTGAGGTTCTCTAACCTAACAACTCGAACGCCTTCGTCTGAATAATCGTCACCTGTCAAGTTTGAACCGAACGGTCCATCGAATATTCGCGTACATACGTGCCTTAACTTACTTGTTGACCAATGCGCAGGAATAGCGCCGACGATATCGATTCCGCTTGACTTCATCTCTGCATTGGGATTAAGCCCTTTGGTGACCGCCTCCTGAATCAGGGACTTTCGGTAGTCGTCGAGAGTTTGTAGTTGCCGTTCTAGCACCGAGCAAGCACTATCGAGTTTCGTGCAGGCCCTTCGCAGGTAGCCAGCAATCAGTTGCTGCTCTAAAAGTGGCGGTATTGGCACAACGATTGAACTCATCGATGTCTCTGAAATGGCTGGGTAGGCTATACCCCAGGACCGTCGCTTGATTTCTTCGCAAACCAAGTCGCTGCTCATCAGGAACGTAAGATATAAGGAATCAAATTCGCAAGGATCAAGCACGGCAAAACCCGTGGACACAATGACGTCTTCATCATCCTCAATGCGTGCGATGGCCTTCAGGTATGTTCTTACCGTTGAGACAATTGTGTCGCCGCGTCGCACACGTTTACGCGCCCGGGAGGGCGCATCGCGAAATGCCATTTCCGCATAACCAGTGATGCCACTACTTGCGGTCACCGAGCCTATGTCCACATAACGAAACCAGTAATCCGGATTGGTACCTTCCGAAAGCGAGTCGGAGCGGAACGCAATACAATGCTTGAGCGGCGCCACCTTCCAAGTTTCAGGGACATCGCCCGACCATAGTTTCTTCCGCTCACTCACTTCAGCTCACCAACCAGCTCTTCAAGCTCGTCTTCCAGCTGCAGGAACTCGTCAAGTAGCTCCTCGGACGGTCGTGGTGCTTCGTACTGGTAGAAATAGCGCGTGAACGGAAACTCCGCTCCAGTCCGTATGACCTTGGGCGTTTCCTCGTCAAACCATTGGGCGTCAGGCACGTACGGGTAAACCTCGCGAGCAAAGTAGTCTTCGACGGGCTCAGCCAGGCGGACAATCTCTGTGTCCTTGGTCGCCGGATCGTACTCGACGCTGCCATCGCGCTTGTACCGAAGCGGCGCCTCCTTGTCGATGACCGAGAGGGCAAACATGACCTTCTCTATGACGGCCTTGCGCTGGGCGGACGTTTCGCCCTTTCGATAGTCCGGCACGTCAGCAAAGAGCGTTTTCAGGTGTGCCTCAAACGCCTTGTGGTCGTACCAAACTTCATCACTCACGTTGTCACGTAGAATCTGCACCATCTGTTCGAAGACCGGCTCGGCCGCTTCGAGATCGGCTAGAAGTTTTGCTTCCTTGTCCTTGCGATCCGCCTCGTCGATGAGTCGCAGTTCTTCCATCTTCGCAGGGTCGTGCATGGCGCGCATGAACTGCCCTTCGCACATAGCATCAATGCGCTCGTCGCAGATGCAGTAGCTTCGCTGAAGAGGCTGGTAGACCGCATACTCCTTGTAAAGGAACTCTTCGCAGGGGAGAATGTGGCTGCGCTCGTTTTCCTCGAAGGCGTGATAGAGCCCCGTGATCTCCTCGGCCTGCTCTTCTGAAATGAACTTGCGCTTCTTGCCGAGCGAACGCCTCATCGGCTCCCAAATGTCGGTTGCATCGATGAGTTGCACCTTGCCGCGACGTTCCGCCCGCTTGTTGCGTGAGATAACCCAGATGTAGATGCCGATGCCGGTGTTGTAGAAGAGGTCGGTCGGCATGCCGATGATGGCTTCGACGTAGTCGTTCTCCAGCAACCAACGGCGCACCTGGCTTTCGCCCGATGTCGTTCCTCCCGAGAAGAGCGGGCTGCCGTTCGAGATGATGCACGCACGCCCGTATTGCGGATCGAGCTTGTAAATTACGTGCTGCATGAAAAGGAGCTGCATGTCGCCCTTCGCGGGAAGTCCCGCCGGGAATCTCCCGTTGGGCTTAAGGTGCTCCTTCTCCACGGCCTTCTCCACGCCCTGAGAGGCATCTTTGCCGCCCCACGGCTGTCCAAACGGAGGATTGATGAGCGACAGGCGCATGAACTCGCCTGGGAAACAGTCTTCCTTCATGGTGTCCGCAAGCTTGATGCGGTCCTCGCGCTGTCCCTTGATGAGCATGTCGGCAAGGCAGATGGCATGCGATTCAGGGTTGACCTCCTGACCGTACAGATAGACCGTCGCATCGGGGCACATCTCGGCGAGCTTCTCCTGGGCGCAGGAAATCATTCCGCCCGTTCCGCAGGCGAAATCCCCCACATTGATGTTCTTGCCAGGTTCGGTTAGGTCGTCGCATCCCTCGGCAAGGGCAAGGCGAACCATGAGTCGCACGATCTCGCGCGGAGTGTAGTGATCACCAGCCTCAGCGTTCTCAGAGAAGCGTCGGATGATCTCCTCGAACATGTATCCCATGGCCACGTTGCTCACGGTATCGGGGTCGAGGTCGAGGTCTGCGAATTTGCGTACCACTCCCGTGAGCTTGGCCCCCTTCGCCATCTTGTCAATTTGCTTCTTGAAGTCGAGGTCGCTGATGATCTGCTTGATGTTGGGCGAGAAAGAGTCAAGATAACTCTTGAAGTTTCGCGCAAGCGACTGCGGCTCAGCCAAGAGCTTGGCGAGCGTCCAGCGGCTGTAGTTGTAGAACGGGAATCCCGAAATCTTCCGTAGAACCGCATCGGGTGTGTGCTTGTTCTTCTCGTATGCGGAGCAGACGGCGTCTCGCGTATCCGCCATGGCGCATTCCAGTCGACGGATGATAATCATCGGAATGATGACGTCCTTGTACTTGTCCGACTGGTATGTTCCACGAAGACTGTTCGCTATGCTGAATACGGCATCTACCTGCCGCTTGACGTCGATGGAGCTCGCGCTTGCCACTGCTCTCGCTCTTCCCATAACAGACTGCTGCCGCAGAGGCAAGCAGAAACCAATAAGTATAACCAAACCATTTTACCAGCGAGAAGAATCGATGAGAATGAGGGCAATAGGCGGGTTATACTAGCGATTCCACAGGCGGGATAATCCGCTGCTGGTGAGCCAGCAAAACAAGCGCGTCTGCTCTTCTCGAGTTTATTTTGCCGCCATCCCTGGCCGCTGGCCTGGCCGTGCGCTACCAACCTCGAGTTGTCCGCAGCCCGGCCGCCCACGCTCCGGGTGTGCGCTCGGGCCGTTCGTGCCACACGCAGCCCACGCGCCCATGGGAGTCTCCCGTACGGCCAGCCGTCGGCTTCGGTCGGTCTTCGCATACGCGCCTACAGCAGCCTGTGTTTAGTCAAGTAATTTGAGCAGAAGGGACTGCGGTGGGAATCCTGGACCAAATCCATCCTATGCGACTAGTCCCAAATCCCTTCGGTACTGCATGGGGCTCTTGTAATCCAGGTCGCTCTTGATCCTGATGTCACGATACCATCTCAGATACGCGTCGAGCATGGTGATGAACTCCTCGATTGTAACCCCATCCCAGTCGCGTCCGTAAAAAAATTCCACCTTGAGCCTTCCGAAGAAGCCCTCGCACCTCGCGTTGTCGGGGCTGCAGCCCTTCCTCGACATCGATCTGACCAGGCCGTTCTCTTCGCATATCTTTATCCAGCCTGGCCAGCGATAATGACCGCCTCTATCCGAATGCACGGCCGGGTGGTCGCCCTCGTCGAGCCACTCACACGCTCCGAGCAGCGAGGAGTTCGCCATCTCGGCATCGGGAGACGTGGAGATCGACCAGCTCAGCGGCATTCCGTCGAAACAGTCGACGATTGGCGAGAGATAGGCCTTGCCGGCGGGGATGCGGAACTCGGTGACGTCCGTTATCCATGTCTCGTTCGGGCTGTCGGCGCGGAAGTGGTGCTTTCCCCGCTCGTCTAGCAGTAGGTTCGGAGGCGCTGCGGACGTCTCGCCCTCGTAGGAGCTGTAGCGCCGCTTCTTCTTGGCGGCGCATGCGACCAGGTTCTCCTCGGCCATAATGGCACGCACGGTCCACTCGCCGACTCGGCTCTCAGATCCAGACCCGGCGTTGACCTCGGCGACGATGCGCCTGTAGCCGTAGGTGCCGCCGCTGGATTCGAACGCCGCTATTACCGCCTCCCTGGCGGACGCGTGTTCCTCGGTCTCGCCTTTGAGCTGCACGTTCCTCGCGTACTCGTAGCTGCTCTTGGCCATGCCCACCACGGGGAGCAGCTCGCAGAGCTTATACTTGGTCCTCAGCGCCGTCACCATCGCCGCCTTCTCCGCGTTGGCCAGGCGGTCCGGGTCGGCGCCCGGGTCTTTTTTTACTATCTCGAGGGTCGCCTGGCGTACGTCGAGCTCAAGCTGCACCTTTCTGAGCTGCATCTTCGCCTCTCGCAGCATATCTTGAAGCTGCTCGATGTCATCGGGCAGGTCGTCGAACTCCTTGCTCACGGGTTCTCCCTTCTTCTCGGGTCCCCCGTTATTATCGCCCATCATCTCCCTGCGCCAGAAGTAGGGTGCGGTCCTCGACACGCCGTGACGCTCGGCTATCACCGCGGCGGGCCCAGTCCTCGCCTCCAGCTCCGCCACCACCTGCACCTTCTTCTCGATTGGAATCGGCGGCGTCTTTGGGTTCGGGCCCCTATACTTGCGCTGCCCGGGCGCTATCTCGTCGATCCAGTCGCCGAGCACCTCGCGGCTCTTGGGATATCCCAGCGCCCTCATCGTCCTCACCAGGCTCTTTCCATGCTCGAGGTAGTGCTCGACGGCGCGCTGCTTCATCTCTGCGGTGTACCTCGGATCGGTGGCGAACTTGCTCTCGGGCACCTCACCGGTTTTCTTGTACTCGTTCCACCAGTTACGCAGGCAGGCTCTCGTCGGATATCCTAACTCTGCGACGGTGTCGGCGTAGCTATGGTCGAATTTGATGAAGGTCTCTATCGCGCGCTTCCTCTGCCCCTGGCTGTACATGCGGTTCTCCTCCTGTCCCGCCTTGGTCCAGGATTCCCACCGCAGTCCCGAATGTGCATTAGGAATCGAGCAGCATGGGCATGCGATTCGAGCGGTGGTTTTCGAGCGGCTACCCCTCCTTCATGAGCGCATGGCGCACCCGGTACGACTCCCCTCTAAACTGCATGAGCCTGCCGTGGTGGACGACTCGGTCGATGACGGCGGCGGCCATCTGGTCGTCGCCGAAGACGCCTCCCCAGCGCGAGAACTCCAGGTTTGTGGTGATGACCACGCTCTGCCTCTCGTAGGCGTCGGCGAAGACCTGGAAGACGAGGCGCGCGCCGTCGGCGTCGAGCGGCAGGAACCCCAGCTCGTCGATCGCGAGCAGGCGCGCCCGCGCCATCTGCGACATCTCGCGGTCGAGCCTGCCCTCCTCCCGGGCGCGGCGCAGGCGCATGACGAGCGAGGAGGCGGTGAAGAAGCGCGCCTCGATCTTCCTGTCGCACGCGAGCTGGCACAGCGCGCTCGCCATGTGGGTCTTGCCCGTGCCCACGTCGCCCATCAGCACCAGGTCCTCGCGACGCTCGAGGAACGCGAGCGAGGGCAGGTCGTCTCTCCCGAGGCCCTCGGGCCACGACACCGCCGGCCAGTTGAATCTGAATCTACCCCGATTCCGTTTACACCCCTACGCCGCCATCGGTCGGCGGCCCTCCCCGGGCCGGTTGGCCCGCTCGAACTCCTCGGGGCTGAGGTTCCCCAGCGCGGAGCGTATCCGCACGCTGTTGCAGGAGCACTCGATGTACTCGAAGATCTCGAGCGCCGCCCGCTCTCGGCTCTCGAAGGTGCGCGCGTGCACGCGCTCGGCCTTGATGAGCCCCGTGAGCGACTCCGTGGCCGCGTTGTCCCACGGCGACGATATCGAGCCCATGGAGGGCCTGATGCCCGCGGCGCGCATCGTCTTCCCGAGCAGGAGCGACGCGTGCTGGGAGCCGTGGTCCGAATGGTGGATGCAGCCCCTTGGCGGGCGCCGCCTCGCGATCGCCATCCTGAGCGCGTCGTCGGCGAGCTCGGCGGCCATGCGCGGCGCCATGGACCAGCCGACGATCCTGCGCGACCATATGTCCATGACGACCGCCAGGTAGATCCAGCCCCGATGGGTCCTCACATAGGTGATGTCGGCGAACCACGCGCGGTTCGGGCCGTCCACGCAGAATTCCCGGCGCACCAGGTCGGGCGCGGTGTTGGCCTGCGGGGCGGCCGGTTCGGCCGCGCTCCTCGGGCGCCCGGCGCCGCCCCCGGTGGCGCCGGCCCACCCGCTCTCGCGCATGATGCGCGCCTGGGCGCTTGCGCGACGCGCGCTCGCCGGAGCGCCCGAGCCCGGCGAAGACCTTGGGGGCGCCGTAGGTGCCGCGGCTGGCGGTGCATATCTCGGAGATCGCCGCGGCCAGCTCGGCGTCGCGCAGGTCGTGCGCGCTCGGCGGCCGCTTCCTCCATGCGCGGTAGCCCTGCCTGGTGACCCCGGGGGCGGAGCACATCTCGGAGACCGTCCAGGCCCCCTCGCTGGCCTTGACGAACGCGGACTTAGCCCCCTCCGCCTGCGAGCCTACGGCCGCCTGCCGGCGGAGGGGGCGCTCGCTTTCAAAGGCATCCCGTTCCCCCTCCTCAGCCGCTCGTCCTCGCGCCTCGGCCCGCGGAGGTCCCCCGCCATCTGGAAGGGGCTGTCCCCTGCCGGCGCCCGCGCGGCGCCGGCCCTCCTGACCCAGTCCGGCAGGCCCCCCGGGTCGACGCCGGGCTCGCGGGCGGTCTCCGCGTAGGTACCGCCCCGCTCCCCGTGCAGCCTCACCGCCCGCTGCTCGAGCTCTGCCGGACGCCTGGGCGACGGATGCCCCATCCCATGCCCCCCTTCCCCGTTTACGGCATCATGCCCAAACGGAACTCGATGCGTCAACGGAAACGGGGGAGATTCAAATTCAGCTCTCCCATGACGCTCCTCTCCAACCGTGCTCCTCCCAACGGCTCCATTGTTGGGGGCAAGCATATTTCCGGTAGCGCGGTTGGCGAAAGCGCGGTAGCGCCGATGTCGAGAATGCGGTAGCGCGACTGACGGGATGCGGTAGCCTAACTGCCGATTTTTATGGTAGCGGTATCAATGCATCCCCTGCACCCCGCGCCGGCTCCATGGCGAAAGCTGTCACCGTAGGCCCCACAAACCGCTTGTCGCAACATTCGAGCGTCTTGGCGGTGGTTTTCCGAATGATTGCCGAGTAGACCCCATAGACGCAATACATCTAAATGGGGTTTTACAACACGTAGAACGCGGATTACTTCCCATGTTGCCAAACTACCACCGCCAAGACGCTCGAAGTGGCAAAGCTGGCAAAAAGGGTGGTGCTATGCATTCTCGTAACGCAGCTCAACTGAGAAGGAAAACCGATCTTCGGCCTGAGATATCGATTTAGCACTACCCGTTAACGCATCTCGAAGCGCCGCAAATCCCAGCCGCGACGCTCCGCCTCGTGCACCAATTCCCTGGCGGAAGCGTGCTCAAGATCAGATAGATCCATGACCGCCCAAGGTGACGCGACAAACATCGCCGAACCCGTGTCATCGATAAGCGCCATGCGCAAACGATTGACATCGATCAAAATCCCGTCCTCCATTGATCCCCCCTTCGCGGCGCTTCGCGACAATCCACAAGAACTGGCATCGCCTTTGAATGCATCGATTCGATACCCCGCGGACTATCTGGGGCATCGCAAGCAATCGCTAAAACAGGCATCGCTCGATGACGTCTTTGCCGCGCAGCTTTTCAAGCCATTCCTGTGGAATCCCGTCGATCCCGTAGACGATTCCCGCAAGGGCGCCGGCGACAGCCGCTGTGGTATCGGTATCGTCGCCTAGATTCACCGCAGCGCATGCGCACTCTTCATATGACGAAGTGGTCGTCAGGCACCAAAGAGCCGCATTGAACGTATCCTCGACGAAACCGGTCGAAGGCACTTGGGAAGACTCGCGGGCGGAGAGCTCGGCGCACCCTGGAATAGCGCGCTCGAACGGCTCGCCGGCAGCAAGTGCCCGGGCGATATGCACCATGCGCACACAGGCCTCGGTGGAGATGCGGTGCGCATGGGTAATCGCCGAGACCGCGCGGACCTCGCTGTCCGTAGCGTCTGTGAAAGCGAGCGGCACCGTGCGCATAAGGGAACCGTTGCCGTTGTCGCGCGGGCCGGCGCACCCATGACCTTGATCGAGCGCGCGTGCTGTGGCACCGCCGATGTCGAACAGCCCATCAACCGTGTATGCGTCATCCCGGTACCAGGCGCAGAACCGCGCGCGGATATCCTCGCAATCAAGATGCCCCAGCTCGCGATAGCTGTCGCAGATGGCCAGCGACATCGAGGTGTCGTCGCTCCAAGTGCCTGCCGGCTGGCCATGGCTCCCATAGCCCACCATGTCGCTGCACGTAAATGTGCCCCGGCGCTTGAACTCGAAAGGCACGCCGAGAGCATCGGCCACCGCCTGGCCGTATAGGCAATCTCGCAATGTGCCCGGCATGGGATCCCTCCTCGCACGATGTCGATTTCTCGTAAGTTTACCATCGTGAAATCGGATGGGAGTCGCCATGGAATGGACGCCCCAGCTTCGGCATGCGCCCGTCAGTCGAGGTGCCGCGATTTGCGATTTCATAACAAGCCGCACGAGGATCCCCCATGGCGACTCCACCGCGCTATAATCCAACACAGGCGCCTTGCACAGGGCGCATCAACATAACGGGGAGCTTGCAGGACAGGACGGCAGGCTGAGAGGGGGCGCGCCCGCCCCGACCCGCGGAACCTGATATGGGTAATGCCAACGAAGGGAGTGCGTATGGATACGCAGCAAGCTGCCACCGCAACCGAATCTCCGGGCACCGCGCCCGTCCGCCCCGACGGGACGCCCTGCATCACGCAGATCGATTTCGCGCGCGCCGGCGTGATCACACCCGCGATGCTCGCCGTCGCCGAGCGCGAGAAGCGCGACCCCGAGTTCATCCGCGCGGGTGTTGCAGCCGGCCGCATCGCCATCCCGGCGAACATCCGCCATCTCGCATGCGGACTCGAGCCACGCGGCGTAGGAGAGGGACTCTCCACCAAAGTTAATGTCAACCTAGGCATTTCCGGCGACGTCGCCGACGCGGACGTGGAGTGGGAAAAGGTCCGTACCGCCGAGGCGTTCGGCGCGGACGCCATCATGGACCTCTCGAACTCAGGCAAAACGAGGTTCTTCCGCCAGGAGCTCGTCCAAAAGACCCCGCTCATGGTGGGCACCGTCCCCATGTACGACGCCATCGGCTATATGGAAAAGCCGCTTGTCAAGCTCACCGTCGAGGACCTCTTGGAGGTTACGCGCGCTCATGCGGAAGATGGCGTGGACTTCCTCACCATCCACTGCGGCATCAACAAGAGCGTCATCAAGACCTTCAAAGAGACCGGACGCCTCATGAACATCGTGAGCCGCGGCGGCTCGTTGCTGTTCGGCTGGATGGAGGTCACCGGCAACGAGAATCCGTTTTACGAGTACTACGACGAGATCCTCGCGATCTGCCACGAGTACGACGTAACCATCTCGCTGGGCGACTCGTGCCGGCCGGGCTGCCTGTACGACGCGAACGACGCCGTGGAAACGGCCGAGATGATAGAGCTGGGCAAGCTCGCCCGCCGCGCATGGGACGCCGGCGTACAGGTCATGATCGAGGGCCCCGGCCACATGCCCATCAACGAGATCGAAGCGAACGTGCGCATGGAGAAGAGCTTGTGCCACGGTGCGCCGTACTACGTGCTCGGCCCGCTCGTCACCGATATCGGCGTGGGATACGACCACATAACCGCCGCTATCGGCGGCGCGATCAGCGCGAGCGCCGGAGCCGACTTCCTGTGCTACGTCACCCCCGCCGAGCACCTCTGCCTTCCCAATGCGCAAGACGTGCTCGACGGCCTCATCGCCACGCGCATCGCCGCCCACGCTGCCGATATCGCCAAGGGCGTGCCCGGCGCGCAAGAGGCCGATAACCGCATGGGCGATGCGCGCCGGCGCCTGGCCTGGGACGAGATGTGGCAATACGCCCTCGACCCCGTAACCTCGAAGGCGCGCTATGAGGCTTCTCCCGCATCTACCGAGGGAACCTGCACCATGTGCGGCAAGATGTGCGCCGTCCGCACGGTGAACAAGGTGTTCGAAGGCACCACGATCGATCTCGACGCACAGTAACCTTTCCCACACGTTGCCCAAGCGGCACAGCTCGAGCAGCTATGCCGCCCTCGTGCGGCGCTCCGGTATCAACACTCCCGTTTCGTGCCGACTCCCGTCGGCCGAGTCCCATTTAGAAAGGAACCCTTCCATGGATAGCAAGCTTTTGTCCTCAGCACTCGAGAACGTCCGTGCAACGACGCCCCTCGTGCACTGCATCACCAACTACGTTACCGTCAACGACTGCGCGAATGCCCTGCTCGCCTGCGGCGGCAGCCCCATCATGGCCGATGATATAGACGACGCCCCGGCCATCACTCGCATCTGCGGAGGACTCGTGCTGAACATCGGCACGCTGAACGCGCGCACCATCGAGACCATGCATGCTGCGGGCAAGGTCGCCGGCGAGCTTGGACACCCGATTGTGCTCGATCCAGTTGGAGCCGGCGCGAGCCCCCTGCGCACCGATACCGCCGCAGCCCTCATCGACGAGCTGCCCATCACCGTGGTGCGCGGCAACATGAGCGAGATCAAGGCGCTCACCGGTGCCGCGGCGGCCACGCGCGGCGTCGACGCCAACCCCGACGACGCCGTGACCGAGGATAACCTTGCCGAAGTCGCCGCGATCGTGCGCGAGCTCGCCGGCAAGCTCGGCTGCATCGTCGCCGTCACCGGCGCGATCGACCTCGTGGCGACCGCCGAACGAGCCGTAGCCATCCGCAACGGCCGTGCCATCATGGGCAAGATCACCGGCACCGGCTGCATGCTCGATACCATCATCGCCGCCTACGTCGTGGCGAATCCCGACCACGCCCTCGAAGCCACCGTTGCCGCCATCGCCGGCTGGGGCCTCGCGGGCGAGGTAGCCGAGGATCGCATGGGCGAGCTCGACGGCAATGCGAGCTTCCGCACCTACCTCATCGACGCAGCGTTCAACATGGCTGCAGACCAGCTCGCAAACGGTGCGCGCGTGGAGGAGCTGTAGCATGGGAATAGCTGTTGCCCGCGCCGCCACGCAGGCGGCTCGCGGACCTTGGAGCCCGAAGGACATACGCCAGGCGATGTGGCTTTACGCGGTCACCGATAGCGCCTGGCTCCATGGGCGCACCCTCGCTTCCTGCGTGCGCGATGCCGTCGATGCCGGCGCCACCTGCGTGCAGTTGCGGGAGAAGCATCTCGACACGGACCGAATCGTGGAGCTCGCCGGCACCATCCAGCCCATCTGCCGCGCAGCCCGCGTCCCCTTCCTTATCGACGACGATGTTGAAGCCGCTCTGCGTTCGGGTGCAGACGGGGTCCATGTGGGGCAAAGCGACACGGCATGCGCCGAAGCCCGTCGCATCTTAGGCCCCGATGCGATCATCGGCGTCTCCGCCCAAACCGTCGATGAGGCGCTCGCCGCAGAGGCGGCGGGCGCGGATTATCTCGGCGTCGGAGCGCTCATCCCCACTCCCACCAAGCCGGATGCCGTCGATGTGACCTCAGAGGAACTTGCACGCATCTGCAGCGCGGTATCGATTCCCGTGGTAGGAATCGGCGGGCTGCATGCTGACACGATAAAGGTGCTCAGCGGTTCCGGCGTGGACGGTGCGGCAGTGGTCTCGGCCATCTTTGCCTCGGACGACATCGCGGGCTCCGTTCGCGAGCTCGATGCAGCGCTGCATGCCGCACTTGGATAGGCGCGGTTTCGAGGCCCTCTGCGCGAGCCGCTCCGACCACCGCAGCCGAAACCTTGAGCTGAACCGACAGCGCTGAGAAAGCGCTGACCTAGCCAGCGACGATATGAAAAAGGGACTGACGACATCGACCGTCAGCCCCTTTTTCATGCGATTTCGAGCCGAGTGTTCGCGCGGTATAGCCCCACGCGATACGCAGCCACGCCTCCCGCTACAGCACGAGCAGCCCGGCGGTGGTGATCACCACGCTCGCAACAGCTATGGTCAAGATAGGCACGAGCGCCCACTTGAGCCAGGTAGGATACTGCACTCGTGCGAGCAGCAGGCCCGGAAGGAAGACCGCCGTCGGGCTGAAAAGGTTCGCCAGGCCGTTCGCCGCACAGAAGATGGCGATGATGACCTCGGGCGAGAAGCCGAGGTTCGCCGCCAGCGGCCCCAGGATGGGCATGGAGATGGTGGCCAAGGCCGAGGTCGACGTGATAACCACGGATAGACCAAGGTACACCAGGTAGCACAGCGGTCCAAAGACCAACGCGCTCGTACCAGCCAGAGCTGCCGAGGCGCCGTTCAGGATCACGATATCGAGGCCCGTCTCGCCCATCAAGATCGAGATGGCGCGGGAGAGGCCCACCATGAGCGCCACGCCGATCATGTCGGCTGCACCGGAAAGGAAGGCGTCGACGATCTCGTTCTCGCGCAGGCCGCCGAGCACGCCGATAACGATGGCCATGAGGAAGAACCAGATCGAAGCGTCGTTGAAGTACCACTCGCCCACCGGGTTGCCGGTGATGATGCCGCTCCACGGCATGGTGGTCCAAGCTTCCTCCGCAGCGTCGTAAACGCCACCGGCGGTGAAGACGCTCACACCGAAGTCTTCCCAGGGGATGAAGCCGCAGATCATGACCACGAACGAGATGCCGAACAATGCGAGCGCAAGCTTGCGCTTGCCGGTGAACTCAAGCGTCTCGACCTTCTCCGTGGCATCCTTGCCATACGCCTCCTCGGCGGCCGCCTGTTCCTGGAGCGACAGGATGGTCGACCCCTTGTCCCTACGCACGCGATTGGCATAGCGCAGGATGAAGAAGAGCGAGATGGCGTAGCTCGCCACGGTGAGGATGAACCCGAGCACGATCACGATGCCCTGATTCGCTTCGATGCCCACGCTCGCGAGCGAGTCGATGGCGACGCCGACGGCAAACGGATTGACCGTGGAGCCCAAGCAGCCCACGCCGGCACCCAGGAGAACCGTCGCGGCGGCAACCATCGTGTCAAAGCCCGCAGCGAACAACGTCGCCGAGAGCAGCGCGTAAAACGGAATGGTCTCCTCGCAGAAGCCGTAGGTCGAACCAAGCAGCGCGAAGATCGCCATGATCGCGGCGATAAGCACCGTCTCATGGCCGTGGAGCGCACGGACGAGCGCGGCGATGCCCGCATCGAGTGCGCCCAGCTTGTTCACGATACCCAAGCAACCACCCAGGATGAGCAGGAAGAGCGAGACCTCGATACCGTCGAGGAAGCCCATGACGGGAGAAGCCAGGATGTCGGAGAGCGACGCCGCAGTGACACCGGGAAGCACTCGCGACAAGAACACGGTAGCCACGCCTACGATGAGGGTAATGATCACAAGAATCGTGTACGAGGAGATCATGACCTTCTGCTTGGCCTGGCCACCCTCCTTCGGCTCGAGCGCCTCAGAGCTCGAATCGGTTTGGTTTTGAGACATGCGTGCTCCTAACCACTTTGGACAAAACGTGCATCATGGTATCCGTTTTATTCGCAAATTGAAACAGAGCATGGGGATACAAGTTGTCATTCCGCTGGGAATAATGGCCTCTACCTCGGCATTTCAAATACTCAAGAGCGTTTTGATGAGAGGGGCGACCCGCGCTTCCATCGATACACCGACCCACCGTGCCCGAATGCTTACACATGCCGATAAACGGGTAAAGCTACCCAAGCAACCGCGCAGGGTGCCGCCGCATGGCGAGATGCTGGCGGCGCATAGCCGATGGCCGACTGAGCCGAAGGAAAAACCCAGAAAGCTGCCCCCAAGCGGAACGTATCGAGGAATCGAGGTATGCATGAACGTCACGACCGTACCCGCCGTCCTGTCCATCGCCGGTTCGGATTCGAGCGGTGGCGCGGGAATCCAAGCGGATATCAAAACCATCACCGCGCATCGACTCTTTGCGGAAACTGCCATCACCGCGCTCACTGCACAGAACACGCTCGGAGTGCGCTCGGTGCTCGACGCAACGCCCGCCTTTGTAGCCGATGAGCTCGATGCCGTCTTCGAGGATATTCCACCGGCAGCTGTGAAAATCGGCATGGTATCCTCTGCCCCCATCATCGAGGCCATTGCCGAGCGCCTTGCGCACTGGGGAGCCATCAACATCGTGGTCGACCCGGTGATGGTCGCAACCTCGGGCGCGCGTCTCATAGACGAGGGCGCTGTGTCCGCGCTAACCGAGTGCCTCTTCCCGCTCGCGACCGTCATCACGCCCAACATCAAGGAGGCGGAGGCCCTCGTCGGCCACGCGATCGGATCCGCTCATGATCAGGAGGTGGTCGCCGCCGAGCTCGTTCGGCGCTTTGGCTGTTCCGTGCTCGTCAAGGGAGGGCACAACGTGAACGACGCCAACGACGTGCTAGCCGAGCCCGTAGCCCATGAAGATGACGCCCCGCGCATCACGTGGTTCCGCCACAAGCGGGTCGAGACCGAGAACACCCACGGCACCGGCTGCACCCTCTCCTCGGCAATCGCCTGCGCGCTCGCCCAGGGCCGAACGCTACCCGAGGCAGTTAACCAGGCCAAGGAGTATCTCACCGGCGCACTCGCCGCAGGCCTCGACCTCGGCCACGGCTCCGGCCCCGTCAACCATATGTGGGAGTATTAGGAGCGGTCCTGCTCAGACCCCGTCTACTTCCGCAAGCAAAGCACGTCCAAGGAGCACAAGGCAGACCAAGACCGGTGCTGCGAGGAGCAGATGGACCACGGCAAGCGGAATCGCCGTCTCGAAGGGCAGGAGCTGAACGGGGAGCATGCAGCGCCCCTGATAGACTGCAAGCAGGGCGACGAGGACGAGCGCCGCGCTTGAAACCACAACCACCAGCGAGAGCATGATGACGAACAGCCAGACCGTAGCCTTCGCGCTCATGTAGCGGGCGCCACGGGCACCGTAGCGGTCCCAGCCCATCGCCCGCGCCTTCGCAGCATCACGACCAAGGTACTTGATGCGCGAGCGTATCGCTATGTAGAACACGACCGTGATGAACAGCGCGATCACATCGAACAGCGCAAAGATCCCGATTCCGGGATCGAGAACCGCGAGAACAGCCCTTACCACCGAAAGAGCAACCGCCAACATGAACCATAGGCTGCTTTGGCAGCTCGACCCCATCATCTGCACCACGCCCTTCGTCATCGTCCAGCCAAGCTCTTAAGCAAAACATCACGCGATTCACAGTCTACCGCGTCATGTCCTGGGTAGAAGAGAATTAACAACGTGCTCCCGACCGGTCCGCGGTCGGGGCTTTTCTAATATGAGCTGAACATTGTCAAGAGGCAAAACCGGCCCGACCGCCCGCGGAGCTACCGCGACCGGTCGGGCCTACCTATCTTCACCCGGGGGCGCCGCCGCTTGAGGGCGTGTCTGTTCGACGCACGTTCGGCATTCTAATATCCGCGCGTGGCCTCGTCGGCTGCGCATTTCGTTGCTACGGCTGGGGGCCTCGGCCGAAGTCTGTATGGCGGGCGTGGCGGTTCCCCGCTGCCCATAAAAAGAGACTCGAGTGGCCTCCCAACGGCCTCGAACGCGGCGGGCCCCGGGGTCGGACCCTGTTTCGCTCGGGCGGCCGCTACTCCGCGGCCATCCTCGCTATCGCCCAGGCCCAGCACGCCATCTCGCGCGCGGTGGCGCAGTTGGCGACGACGGGGCGCTTGCCGGCCCCCGCCATCGCCTCCCTGCGGTCGATGAGCCTGCGGTTGCACTTCGTCGCGTGCCTCCTCACCGCGGGGGCGACCTCCTGGCCCGGGGCGAGCGGCTTCGGGTCGCGCGAGGACATCGGCACGTGCCAGGCGGCCTCGACGAGGGCGGAGCGCACGTGGGCGTTGCCCGCCCGCGTGATCCCGCCCTTCGACGACGTCTCACCGCTCGAGTGCTCCGAGGGCGTGAGGCCGCACCACGACGCGAAGGACGGGGCGGTGGGGAAGCGGGAGAAGTCGCCCGCCTCGCAGGCGAGCAGGAACGCCGTGGCGACGTCGAAGCCCTTCACGCACCTGAGGGCGTCGACGACGGGCCTCCACTCCGGCCTCCCGGCCGACTCGGCGACCTTCCCCGCCAGCTCGTCGCGCGCCTCCTGGCAGCGCCTCACGCAGTCGCGGTAGTGCTCGTAGGCGGCGGCGTCATCGGGCTCGTCGAACTCGATCGCGTCGGCCCACTTCCAGTACGCGCGCGTCCAGTTGCCCCTCCTGCGCCCGGTCGGCGTCGACTCGTCGAAGACGTGGCCGTGGCGCAGCAGGAACTTCGACATCCGCTGCTTGGCGCGCTGGAGGTCGTCGCGCGCGTCGGCGAGGGCCCGCGACAGGTCGCGGGCGGCCTCGGTGCGCTCGTCGGGGACCCACACCTCGACGACGTTCCTGGTCGCGAGCAGGCGCGCCAGGAACTCGGCGTCGCGCCTGTCGGTCTTCCTGCCCCTGTCGGCGGCGGGCCGCTGCATCTTGGAGACGGCGCCCACGACGCAGTCCAGGCCGAGCGCGCGCAGGGCGCGGCAGAGGTGGAAGCCGGTGACCCCGGACTCGTAGACGGCCCTCGGGGACTCGAAGCCGAGCGCCCACTCGGCGACCGCCGCCGGGTCGTAGCCGAACGAGGCCCGCTCGGCCTCGCCTGTCATCGGGTTCAGGGCGAAGGCCTTGATGCTGCGGGCGTGGACGTCGAGACCGATGGCTGTGACATAATGGGACATGGCCCCTCCTCTGTCGTATGTGGCGCGCGGCCACGGTTGCGGGATACGACCATTGTCGCCCGACCCACGGACCTGCGACAGGAGGAGGGGCTCAATGTTCAGCTCATATCGTCTCTAAGGAGGCCTCGTTATGAGTAGCTTCGACCCCAATCGCGATTACATCGAGGAGTATATCGACGCCTGGAACAGGAAGGTTCGTCACGCGAAAACCTGGATGGTCGTCCTTGGCATCGCGCTCGTTGTGGCCGGCATCGCCGCCGCGCTATCGCCCTTCAGCCTGTACGCAATCATTCAATCCATCACCGCGGCGGTGCTCATCGTCCACGGAATCACGCAGATAGCAGGCTATTTCCAAACACCTGAGTTCTTCCGAAATGGCACGATGATGGCATCAGGCGTCCTGAACGCGTTGATCGGCGTCTTGTTGATCGCGTTGCCCAGCCTCGTTACCGCGAGCGCGCTCGTGTTCATGCTCGCCCTCGTACTCATCGTAAGCGGCATCGAGCGCGTGACGTTCGCTCGCCAGCTAAGCTTCTACCAGATTCCCGCATCCTCCGCCGGCACCGCGACCGGCGTCATCAACATCATCCTCGGCATCCTCTTTCTGCTCATGCCCATGATGACGAGCTTCGCGCTCGTGTACCTCATCGCCGGATACCTCATCGTGGCAGGCGCCACCCTCATCGTAGAGAGCATCTCCATCAAGCGCATCGATCGATAAGCTTCGTTAGGACGTCGCACCTAGAGGTACTTTCGCCAATCGTCATCCTCGTCGTCGTCCTGAGCAGCGGCAGCTGCCGCATCGCGAGCGCGCTCAGCCTCTTGGGCAGCGCGCTCCTCAGCGTAGGTGACGGCGGGAGCCTCGGGGAGCGCGCTGAATGCATGTTCGAACTTGGGGAGGTTCTCGTCATACCGCGTGCGCGGGATGGCGAAGACGACCTGCTTCACCCCGTGTGTGCCACCGGCGAGCTCCGCGCGGAACAGCTCTGCCACCTGCTCGGCATCCCACCCGAAGACGCCGCAGCCATAGGCCCCGAGCACGACCTTCTCGTGCCCGAGGGCGTCGGCGATGTCGAGCACGAAGCAGATGCGGTCGCGCATGGCCGCCGCGAGCGCATCATCGGCAACGCGGTACTCCTCGCGCGCACGGCGGGCGTTAGGCGCCGCCGCCACGATCACATCCGCGTAGGCGTGCATCTTGCCGCGCTCGAAGCGCACCGCCGGCACCACGAGCGCGCGCTCGCGGTAGAGCTCGCAGTTGATATTGCGGCGCCGGTTCTCCTGGTACCAGTCGCGCTCGCCGTCCAAGACGTTATAGAGGTAGGACTCGGTGCACAGCGCCTCCTCCTGGGCAAGGCCGCCCCTGATATAGCCGCCGCCGGGATTCACGAAGGACGCGAAGTCGAGGACCGCGAGATCGCAGAACTGCGCGTAGCCGCGGCCGTTCTCGAGCACGGCGGCGATGGCATCCTGCGCCACCACCGCGACCTCGGGCACGCAGGGCTCGGTGACCTCCACCTTGGGTGCGCCGTCATAGCGGACAACGCCGGCGCGGGACCGCTCGATGTCCTTGGCCAGACGCTCGGCGACCTCGGCGGTATGCTTCTCGGCGGCCGCACGGCGCGCTTCGCGCCGCGGGTTGGAACGATTTGCCTGGGCGGGACGGTTCTGTCGACGATCCATGTGATCAACCTCGCATCAAAGTCGCGGTAAGGCCAGCTATCAAACGAGTATAGGCCATCCGTCATGCCTCGGGACGCTCGCGGCCGATCCCGCCTGCCGCGATCTCGACAGCCTCCTCCACATCATCGGTGAGCTGTACGAGCTCGGGGTCGAGCGGCGAAATCATGCCCGCCCCCTTGACGGCCCCCTCGATCCAATCGAAGAGGCCTCCCCAGTACGCTTTGCCCACCAATGCCACCGGGGTGCGCTTGACCTTGTGCGTCTGGACAAGGGTGAGCAGCTCGAACAGTTCATCGAGCGTGCCGAAGCCACCTGGGAACACGATCGCGCCGCTGGAATACTTAACGAACATGGTCTTGCGCACGAAGAAGTACCTAAAGGACATGCCCAGGTTGACCCAGTCGTTCAACCGGTCCTCGAACGGAAGCTCGATGCCGAGCCCAACCGACACTCCGCCGGCCTCGGCAGCCCCGCGGTTGGCCGCCTCCATGATGCCGGGGCCGCCGCCCGTGATGGTCGCTATGCCGCGCCGTGCGATGAGCTCGCCTGCCCTGCGCGCTTGAGCGTACGAGGAATCGGTCGGGCGCGCACGGGCCGAGCCGAACACCACGACCGCGGGTCCAAGCTCCGCAAGCGCACCGAAACCGTCGACGAACTCCGCTTGGATGCGCAGGACGCGCCAAGGATCCATGTGGAGCCAGTCGGTGGATTTCTCGGGCGCGAGGAGGTTGCCGTAGGTGGTGTCCGCGGGAATCATGCGCCCGCGCATCATCACGGGACCGCGATGATAGGTCCCCTCGGGCGCGGGTACGGAGGGTTCGACGTGATCGTAGTGAGGCAGACGGTCTTCGGAATCCATGGGAACCTCCTAGAAGATGGGCGGAGAGGGCGAGCTCTCTTTAGAACCGGGCGCGGTGGCGGGCCGCACACCGGTCTTGTTGTACCCAGGGTGCCAGACCCCCTGTCGCGCACGCGCCCACCCGTCGCGCGCACCTGGACCCCCGCCCCTCAGCACCCAACATCGCCGGAATGAGCACCGGCCCCTACATTCCCCTGTTGACGTTTCGGTGAGCGGCGCCAATAGAACCACAAACGGCTTATAGGCGCTCAGCTTACAATTCGTTAGCGAGCCCTTACAAAACGCTTACGCGGCTTTCAGAAGCGTTACGCGTCACCACGTGGTACAAGAGGAGTGGCTACCCCTTGGCAGGTAACTGACTTCCCGTTGAGGGGAGCCATCCACCGGTAAAACCCTGTGGAAAGACCGCACACGACCGAGGGGTGAACAACATGACGAACAAGAATCTTGTGATCATGCTCGCCGCGCTGCTCGCTGTGATCATCGGCGGCGGTGCGATCTTCGCGATCTCGCAAAACGCGCAACCTGCACCGCAGCAGGCAGCCGTCGAGCCGAGTCCCGAGCCCGAGCTTCCCTATCCCGAGGGCGGGGGTACGCTCATCCTGCGCGTCAATCCCGAGTTCGCGATTCACTACGACGCCCAGGGTATGGTCGTCGGGGTGGACGCTCTGAACGATGACGCCCAGGCCATGGGCCTCGACCTTGCCTCGCTCGAAGGGCAGGAGTGCCGCGCGGCGGTCTCCGCGCTCGTGGCGCGCATCAATGAGGCGGGCTTCCTCGTCGAGGAAGTCGAGGCGGATGGCAACGCCATCGAGCTCGAGGTGGAGGATGGATCCTCGCTGCCGTCCAATGACTTCCTGCGCAACATCGTGAGCGATACCCAGACCTACGTGGTAAGCCAGAGTCGCACCGCTCCGATGCAGGTCACCGGCGCGAGCAATTACGGTTGGACGGATTACAGCGACTCCGACTACGGCCCTGAAAACGACGGCGTGACCGACTACTACGACTCCGACTACGGCCCGCTGAACGACGGCGTGACCGACTACGAGGCGCCCGCACAGAGCAACTCTGGCTACACCAACTACAGCAACTACGGTGGCGGCACCTCCGGCGGCGGTGGCGGCACCTCGACCCCGGCGCCCGCGCCCACGCCTGCACCCGCGCCCCAACCGACCCCGCAGCCCTCTGGCGGCGGCAACTCCGGCCACAGCAACTATGGTGGCGGCGGCAACTCCGGCTATAGCAACTACGACGACGGAGGCAACTCCGGCCACGGCGACTCCGGTTACGACGACTGATGCTCGCCCCCGGAACCAGAAGGGTCCAGCCCAGGCATGAGCTGAAGTACCCCATCTCGCCGATCGAGGCGGATCTTCTGGCGCGACGCCTCGGCATGCTGCTTCCCCGGGACCGGCATGCCGGGGCTTCCGGCCGCTACACGGTGCGGAGCCTCTACTTCGACACGCTCTACGACGACGCGCTCAGGCAGAAGCTTGAGGGGTTCTCGCGCCGTGCCAAGTGGCGGCTGCGCACCTATGAGCCCTGGGGCGTTGACGCGACGGCGGGCATACCGGACTCCCCGGTCCTGCTCGAGAAGAAGTTCAAGCTCAACGGGCTCGGTACGAAGAGCAAGACCACGGTGCCGCGCGAGGTTGCACGCGCCCTCATCGCAGGCGAGAGCACGCCCGGCCTGCTTGCGCTCGCAGAACATGACGAGGTGCTTGCCGAGTTCGTCGCATCGGCGCGCGCCCAAGCGCTCAAGCCGGCGACGATCGTCGCCTACGAGCGCGAGGCGTTCTGCTACCGGCCGGGCAACGTGCGCATCACGATCGACCGCGACGTGCGCTCGAGCCCAAGCGTAGAGAGCTTCCTCGACGCCTCGCGGCTGCTCGCACCCGTGAACCCCGGATCCGTCGTACTCGAGGTGAAGTACGACGCCTACCTGCCCGATATCATCCGCGATGCCGTGAACCTCAGCGGCTGCTCGCGCACCGCGTACTCCAAGTACGCGCTTGCCCGCCGCTATGAGTGAGGCTCGCTCGAAGTCATAGTGACGGGCTTCCGCTTCGCCAGGCGACCGCGCTGCAAGACGATCGCCACTCTACCCGGCGGCCGCTTCGCCAGACGCCCATCGTAACACCGCACCCGCACCTTGAACCGCATGTACCATCCAGGAACAGGACGAACCATGACCTTCAACGACATCTTCCGCTCATCGTTCCTCGACCGCATCGACGCGGTCCCTCTGCTCGATGCAGCCCTCGCCCTCGCGCTCGCCTGCGCGCTGGGTCTGTTCATAGCGCTCATCTACCGCAAGACCACGACCAACCTCATGCAATCCACGAGCTTCGAAGCGACCATCGTGGCGCTCACACTCATCACCACGCTCGTGATCCTCGCGGTATCGAGCAACGTGCTGCTCTCGCTCGGCATGGTGGGCGCCCTTTCCATCGTGCGCTTCCGCACCCCCGTCAAAGAGCCCCTCGACATCGTCTACCTGTTCTGGTGCATCGCCACGGGCATCGTGCTCGCAGCGGGCCTCCTCGTGCTCGCACTCGCGGCATGCATCTTCATCGGTCTCGTGATGCTGCTCGTCACCAACACACACGCGTGGGACCGCCCCTACCTGCTCGTGGTGCGCATCGCGGGCGAGACGGCAGACCAAGCCGAGGGCGCTGTGAAGGCGAAGCTCGATGAGTGCGCCCGCGCGAACGCCCTCAAAGCCAAGAACGTGATCGGCGCAGGCGATGGACCGGCCACCCTCGAGCTCACCTACGAGCTGCGCCTCAAAGACGCCGAGACCTCCTTCACCGAGGCTATCTGCGCCGTGGAGGGTGTCACCGACGCCACCCTCGTCTCCTACAACGGCGATTACCTGGGGTAAGGGAATGTTTGGCACCAAGCGCGCCGATACGGCGACCGCCATCGCCCTGCTGTGCGCCGTCTTGCTCACAGCGGTCTTCATCGTGGCCGGGGCGACGGGGGCCATCAAGCCGGCGCGCGCTGACGCGTACATGGAACGCCTCTTCGCTGCGGAACGCGTGCACACCATCGACATCGTGATCGATGACTGGGACGCCTTCATCGCCGCCGCCCCTACCGAGACCTACACCCGCTGCGACCTCGTCATCGATGGTGAGCGCATACGAGGCGTGGGCCTGCGCGCCAAGGGCAACAACTCGCTTGGCCACATGGCCGAGCGCGGCCTGTCGCGCTACAGCCTCAAAGTCGAGTTCGACCACTACGAGCGTGGTCTCACCTACTACGGCCTCGACAAGCTCTCGCTCGACGCCGCCTTCCAAGACAACAGCTACCTCAAGACCTACCTCGCCTACGACATGATGCGCCATATGGGCGTGCCCGCTCCGGCGACGAGCTTCACCTGGGTGACGGTGAACGGAGAGCCTTGGGGCCTCTTCCTCGCCGTGGAAGACCCCGAGGACGCCTACACCGAGCGCCTGTGGGGCGCGGGCCACGGCGCGCTCTACAAGCCCGATTACCGCTCGCTCGAAGATGAGAACGCCGACGTCGCCCTGCGCTACACAGACGACGACCCCGCGAGTTATCCCGGCATCTTCGACAGGGCGCGCGTGGCACTCGATCCCGATGCCGAGGGGCGCCTCATCGAGGCCCTGCGGCTGCTTGCGGCGGGCGACCGCGCGAGCATCGAGCGCTCGGTGGATGTCGATCTGGTGCTGCGCTATTTCGCCGTGCAGACCTTCGTGGCGAACCTCGACGGCTACCTAGGGTCGACCGGCCACAACTACCTGCTCTACGAGGAGGATGGCCGCATCGCCATGCTGCCGTGGGACTACAACCTCGCCTTTGGCACGTACGCGCTGGGCAGAAGGGAGCTGCCCGACGACGCGGGGACCTACGTGAACCTGCCGATAGACGAGCCTGCCGCGCCCGAGGTCCTCGCCGAGCGCCCGCTCTTCACGAACCTTATGGCGCATGCCGAGTACCGCGACCGCTACCATGCCCACCTCGACGAGTTCGTCGCGGGCTACGTGGAAAGCGGGCTTCTCTCCGAGCGCGTGGCCACCGCCGTCGAGCTCATCGCCCCTTATGTGGCCGAGGATCCCACGGCGTTTTGCACCTATGGGGAGTTCCTCACCGGTGCCTCTACGATCGAGGCGTTCTGCCAGCTGCGCGGCCAGAGCGTGCGCGAGCAGCTCGCCGGCGGCATTCCCGCGACCTGGGAGGGCCAGGCGGCGGCGCCCGCATCGCTCGTGGATGCGTCGAGCATCACCCTCGAGGACCTCGGCGAGCTCGCCGACCTCGATGCGACCGCGGAGACCGGCGAGCGCGACGGCACGTAGGCACGCGTAGGCCACCGTCACGCTCTGAGCGCGCCCTTTGAGCGCGCCTTTAGTAGTCCGCGGCCGCCGGCGAGTCCATCCAGGCGCGCACGAACTCCCCGTAGGTCCCCTCGATGATCGAGCGGCGGGCGCGGCGCATAAGATCGAGCAGGTAGTAGATGTTGTGCATCGAGAGCAGGATGCCGCCGAGCATCTCCTTCTGCGCCACCATGTGCCGGATGTGCGCGCGGGTGTAGCCGCCCGTGCAGACCGGACAGGTGCACCGCTCATCGACGGGACGCGGGTCGCGCGCGAAGCGGGCGTTGCGGAAGTTCAGGCGCCCCTCGCTCGAGAAGGCCGTTCCCATGCGCCCGGTACGCGTGGGCAGCACGCAATCGAACATGTCGATGCCTGCGGCCACACCGCGCACGAGTGTGGTGGGATTGCCCACGCCCATGAGGTAGCGGGGCTTCTTGCGCGGCATGTACTCAGCAGCGAGCGGCTCGAGCGTCTCGAACATGACCTCGTGGCTTTCCCCCACCGAGTACCCGCCGATGCCGTAGCCCGGGAAGTCGCCCATGTCCTCGAGGCGCTCGAGGCTCCTCACGCGCAGGTCCAGGTGCATCCCGCCCTGCACGATACCGAAGAGCGCCTGGTCGGGGCGGGTATGCGCGCGATAGCAGCGCTCGGCCCAGCGGCTCGAGAGGTCCATGGCGCGCTCGACGTCGCGCCGCTCGGCGGGATAGCCGATGCACTGGTCGAGCTGCATGCAGATGTCGCTGCCGAGCTTCTGGGCGATGGCCATGTTGTCCTCGGGGCTCCAGAACACGTGACTGCCGTCGTAATCGGTCGCGATGAAGCGCACGCCCTTGTCGGAGAGCTTGACGGCGTCCGAGTGGCTGAAGATCTGGAAGCCGCCCGAGTCCGTAAGGATGGGCCCGTGCCAGTTCATGAAGTCGTGCAGGCCGCCCATCTCGGCGATGAGGTCGGCACCGGGGCGCATAGCGAGGTGGTAGGTGTTGGAGAGCACGATCTGGGCACCGAGGTCGCGCACGGTCTCCCAGGGCACGCCCTTCACCGTGGCGCGCGTGCCCACGGGCATGAAGATCGGGGTCTCGATGTCGCCGTGCGGCGTATGGAGCACACCCGCGCGGGCGTAGGTCGCGGGGTCCTCGGCGACGATGTCGTAGGTGAAGAGGGACTGGTCCATGGGGCACCTTCCTCGTTTGGCTGACGTTTATGCGGCGGAGGTCGTGGATCGGCCCGGTCGCCTTAAACCCCGACCCACCGCGGCGATACGCCATCATACCAGATACAGGCTCTCTTTCGGCATGTTCCCAAGGCACGCGCACCTGCCCCACGTCGCAGCTGGCTTGGACACCTTACGGATTGGTTATCGCGCGTCGCGCAACGTTCCGGCACCTGGGCATCCTGCTACCATAAGGGCATCACCGTCGAAGGGAGAACCCATGGCCCAGCTCACCGACACCGTCCGCGCCGCGTACGCGACGACCGCCCAAACCGTCATCAAGAACCTCGGCCACCACGGGATGGAGGGCTACTTCTGCCCCTCGAGCGCCGAGGCCGTCGAGCTCGTCCGCTCCTGGATGGCCGAGGGCGACTCCGTCACCTGGGGCGGGACCGAGACCTTCAAGGAGACCGGCATGAAGGCGGCGCTCGACGAGGCCGGCGTCTACCGGATGCTCGACCGCACGACGGCGACCACGCCCGAGGAGAAGCGCGCGATGTGGCGCGATCGCGTCTGCGCCGACTGGTTCTTCATGAGCGCGAACGCCCTCACCGTGAACGGCGAGCTCGTGAACATCGACGGCAACAGCGACCGCCTGTCGCTTCTGCTGCACGGCCCCGAGCACGTCGTGGTGCTCGTCGGCATGAACAAGCTCGTCGCCGACGTCGAGGCCGGCTTCAAGCGCATCCGCACCATCACCTGCCCGCTCAACGCCGCGCGCCTGCACACCGGCACCCCCTGCGAGCTCACGGGGACCTGCGCCGAGTGCCACTCCAAGAGCTGCATGTGCTGCCAGATGGTCGTGACCCGCCACTCGCGCCACGAGGGCCGCATCAGGGTCGTCCTCATCGGCGAGGAGCTCGGCTACTAGCGGCCTCCGAAGTGCATCCCGACTGTGTCCCTCAGTGAAATGGCCATCTAGGCGCACTTCGACGCACCAACCCAAGCTTCATGTTTTGCCGAGATGCTGTGATCGGGATACTTTTTGAGGTTGTACGAGCTAATTCTGTCTAAACCGGGGTATCTCGACAAAAGAAGGCGCCATCGAGATACCCCGATGTAGACACTTTGGAGCGTTGCACTCGGAGACCTTGCCCCCGGACGCGCCCATCGGCGACCACTCAACATGATGAGGGGCGGTGCGCTTTCGCTCACCGCCCCTCCGGCGTGTCTATTACGGTGGACTCACCCCAATGCATCTATCCAGCTCCTCGGCTCCCTTGCTCCTCTGCACCGGGAACCCTGCCGCTATAGATGCCTTCGAGCCTGTTTGCGTCTCTTCATCGGCTGTTTTCCGTGTTGCGACGGAATCCAATGGCTTGCCTTCTGCATAGACCCTTACGAACTAGCCTTGGAGTCGCATCCAACGAGCTCGAACGCTTGTGCTATCTCTTCTGTGCCCATTGGAATCGCCTCCTTCGGTCGTCGCTTACTTCTCTGAAGCGACCTTGCTTTTCATTGCTGAATATTCCCAGCTAGCACTCGTTTATGCCTTTGACGCCGATCTTTTGGCACCTGTTCGTAAGCGGTTGATTCGAGCCCGTGAACGGATTTCCCCAGCACATCGGGCCCGGAAACAGGAGGCAAGCCGCACAGACGAACTCAAGCGAGCACGTCGCGCGCGAAATCCCGCACGCCCGCCGGTTCCGTCCGTGAAGCCGGCTATCATAGAAGGCGTATAGCGGGTATAGACCCATCATCGGTCCGGCTCCGCCGGCCCGCCAACGACGATCACGGGGGCAGATATGGATCTTGAGCAGAACACGCAGCCGCAGGATGATCACATCGATCAGCAGGCCGCATCCACGCAGCAGGCCGCGCCTACCCAGCAAGCTGCAACGACCCAGCAAGACCTCACACAGGCCGAGCCGCAGTCCGAGGGCCTCGATCCCAGCCCCTGGACCGAGCAGACGCCTGACGCAAGCGCACATGAACCCGATGATGGCGGGCTCGCCCCGGATCCTGGCACAGGCGACGCCTCGCCCGGTGATGAGGCGGCTCAGCAGCTCACCTCCGCCGTCGATGCCGTGGGGACCTTCTTCACGCAGGGAGCTTCGGCCATGCGCGAGATGAGCGCAGCCAGGCGCGCGCACGCGGCGGCCCGCGATGAGCTCGAAGCCATCGGGGATGCGATCGAGGACGAACAGGCCGAGCTCGCCCATCGCCAGGACGTGGCCGCTCGCTACGAGGAGATCATCTCGACCGAAAGCGCGCGCAAGGATGAAGCGAAGAAGGTTATCGCCGCCTGCGAGCTCGAGCAGGAGCGGCTCCAGGGCGAGATCGACCGCCTCAAGGATGAGCTCAAGAAGATGAAGGATGCCGATGCGCAGAACGAGAAGCGCCTGAAAGCCGCCCTCGAAGCGGCAGAGGCGCGTGAGGCTTCCGCGCGCGAGAGCGGCAGCCGCCTGCAGCGGCGCCTCGATGATGCCAAGCGTAACCTCGAGAAGGCGGAGGCGGACAACACGAACGGCGTGGCCGCGGCCAAGGCGGCGGTGGAGAGCACCTCGAACCGCCTCGCCATGCTCCGAGAGGAATACGCCGAGATCCAGCGCAACCCCTCGGCGAACTCGGCGGCCTACAGCGTGCGCGCCGACGAGCTTGAGGCTGACATCTCGGATGCCGCACGCGACCTGCAAGCCGCCCAAGACGACCTCCCGCGCGTGACCCAGGAGCTCGCCGAGGAGCTCGAGCGCGCCCGCTGGGCGGTGAGCGAGGCGGAAAAGCCCATCGACGAGGCGAAGAAGCAGTTCCGCGAGATCAGCGAAGCGGCCGACGAGGCGCGTAACGTCTATCGCGAGGCCAAGGACGACGCCGCCGAGCGCCAGCGCGCGCTGCGCGACCAGATCTCCGCTCAGGAGAAGGCCAAGCGCGAGCAGGAGCAGCAAGCGGCCGATGCCGAGGACGAGGCGATGGAGGCGCAGGCGCTCCTCGATGAGGCGAACGACATCCACGCGCATCCCGAGGTCACAGCCGAGCTCGCCACCCGCCTGGAAAACGACCGCGCGGCCTTTGGCGTCAAAAGCGCCCAGGTTGAGCAGCTCGCCGGCGTCGAGCATGACGTGCGCCTGAGGACCCGCGGCTCGCGCCTGCGGTTCATAGGCGTCATCGTCGCCGTCGCCGTCGTAGTCATCGCGATCGTCGCACTCGTCATCTTCTTGATGAACCGGTAGCCGCTACGCGAAAAGACAAGGCGCCGGTATCCAACCGTGGCTTATAGGACAAAAAGTGTGTCCGAATCATGGGCATCGACGCAGGTCGATGCCCCTTTTTCACGCGCTTAAATCTCCAGGGGGAATTTAACCACTCGGACAGAAAGTGTGTCCGGATTCGCTCCTGTCCCGCAGGTAGATGACTGAAAATCAGGCCGTTAAAACCCCGATTACCGAGGAGCTGGGGATGAAGGCGGTCAGGTGCCCCTCTTGCGGGGCGAAGATGAAGAGGAACGGGAAGACGAGCGCGGGCGCGCAGAGGTGGAGGTGCGGGGCGTGCGGCGCCTCGACCACGGTCTCCTACGACGACGCGGCGGCGAGGCTCGACGAGTTCCTGGCATGGCTGCTCTCGAAGGCGACGCAGGCGGACATGCCCGGGCAGGGGCGCACGTTCAGGAGGCTCGCCGCGGGCTTCTGGCCGATCTGGCCCATGCCGGAGCCCACGGGCGAGGTGCGCCGCGTTCTCTTCGTCGACGGCATCTGGCTCGCCCGCGACCTCGTCGTGCTGATCGCCTACGACGGCGAGCACGTGGTCTCGTGGTACATGGCGCAGGCGGAGGCATCGAGGGCGTGGGAGGCGCTGATGGCGCCCATCCCGGCCCCGGACGTGGTGGTGTGCGACGGCGGGACGGGCTTCGAGAAGGCGAGGCGCCGCGCATGGCCGCGCACGAGGGTCCAGAGGTGCCTCTTCCACGCGTTCTCGCAGGTGAGGCGCTATACGACGACGAGGCCGAGGCTCCAGGCGGGCAGGGAGCTCTACGCGCTGTCAATCGAGCTCATGCACCTCGACACCCTCCGCCAGGCCGACTGGTGGGTCGAGCGCTACCTGCAGTGGTGCGGGTTCTGGGCCGACTTCCTCGAGGACGTCTCCTACGTCGACGGCCGGCGCCAGTTCACCCACGAGAGGCTCAGGAAGGCGAGGTCGTCGCTCTCGAGGCTCGTGAGCGCCGGCACGCTGTTCACCTACCTGGACCCCGCGCTCACGGCGGAGGGGCCGCTGCCGCGCACCAACAACCCGATCGAGGGCGGCGTCAACGCGCAGCTCAGGGAAGTCCTGCGCAACCACCGCGGGCTGTCGCTCATGCGGCGCGTGAAGGCGGTCTTCTGGTGGTGCTACATGCACACCGAGGGCCCGAGGCCGGCGAGGGAGATCCTTCGCTCCATGCCCACCGACGACGACATCGACCTCCTGTACAGGACCTACTCGGCGTCGCCCAAGCGCGAGGACGGCGGGCCGGAGTGGGGCGACCGGGCCGTCTGGGAGGAGCTGCACCACAAGAACCCGTACCCCTTCTGGCTGGATTAGGACACGTGTTCTATCGAGACACACTTTTTGTCCTATAAGCCCCAACCGTACCGGTGCCTTGCCATATCAATACCTAGTCATATCCGCGCCTCGTCATGCCGGCGCCTGATTATGCAAGTGCCCTGTCATGCCGCGTTGGCACGCCGAGCGGGCGCGCTACTCGATGAACATCGCGTCGCCGAAGCTGAAGAAGCGGTAGCGCTCCGCGACCGCCTGCTCGTAGGCATCCATGATCTGCTCGCGCGTGGCGAGAGCCGAGACGAGCATCATGAGCGTCGAGCGCGGCACGTGGAAGTTCGTGATGAGCGCATCGACCACATGGTAGGTCGAGCCGGGCATGAGGTAGAGGTTCGTCGTCGCGTCGGCGCGCTCGACGATGTCGCCCGTCCCCGTGACGGCCGCGGAATCGGCGGCGTCCTCGAAGCGGCGCGCCGTGACCGCGGGCTCGCTCGCGGGGGCGTCCGTCTCCCATGCGCTCTCGAGCGAGCGCACGGCCGTCGTGCCCACGGCGATCACCCGGTGACCTGCAGCCTTCGTCGCGTGCACGGCGTCGACGACCGCGCGCGACACGTGGTAGCGCTCGGTGTGCATGACGTGCTCGGTGGGGTCGTCCTCCTCGACGAGGCGGAAGGTGTCGATACCCACCTCGAGCTCGACCGTAGCCCAACCAACACCCTTGGCCTTGATGCGCTCGATGAGCTCGGGCGTAAAGTGGAGACCCGCCGTGGGGGCAGCAGCGGAATGCTCCTCGTTCATGGCGTATACGGTCTGGTACTTCTCGGGATCGCCCTCGTAGTCGGTGATGTAGGGCGGCAGCGGCACATGTCCCGCCGCATGGATGGCCTCATCGAGCGTGCGCGGGGCTCCCGCGGCGTTCTCGCCCATAGGCGTGAAGCGCACCAAGCGGCCCCCGCGGCTATCGGGCACGAAGTCGACGACCTCGCCCGCAAGCACCACCGGCGCGCTTTCCGGCGCATGCGGACCGCCCGCGCGGTATTCGATGACCGCACCGGGCTTGAGGCGCTTGCCGGGACTCACAAGGCATTCCCACACGTGCCCGAGCGGATCGATGTCCTCACGGCGGTTGAGCAGAAGCGTCTCGGCCATACCGCCCGTCTTCGCCTTGCGCCCGATGAGACGCGCCGGCATGACGCGCGTCTCGTTCGCGACGAGCAGGTCGCCCGGCTCGAGGTAGTCGATGATGTCGTAGAAGTGACGGTGCTCCACGCTACCGCCCGCGTCGAGCGGCACGACGTCGCCCGTGGTCGCAAGTGGTTCGCCGCGGTGCAGCACCAGCAGGCGGCACGAATCGCGCGGCTCCGCCGGTGCCTGGGCTATGAGCTCCTCGGGCAGGTTGTAATCGAAATCATCGGTACGCATGGCTACCTCGCTTTCTTATCCGGCTGAATAGCTTAGCACGGATGCCGAAGCGAAACGACCCGTTCTGAAGCGAGGTAGCCGCACGCTGCCTTTATGAGAAGAGTCGGCGAATCTCGTCGCGGCCTTCCTCGCTCGTGAAGATGATCGCCTCATCGCCCGACTCCAAGACGGTATCACCGTTCGGCACGATGAGGTTGCCCTCGTGCTCCACGGCGGTCACGATGGTCTCCGCCGGGAACGGGATGCCCTTGAGGGCGAGTCCCGCCACGCGGGCATGCGCACCCACCGCCACCTGTACGATGCTGTGCTCGTCTCGACCGAGCTTCATGAGCGTGTACATGTCATGCACGTCCATGCCCTCAATCACGAAGCGCGCCGTGATTTCAGCCTGGTTCACACCCACGTCCACACCGTTCACCGCCGTGAACATCCACGCGTTCGCCGGATTGTTCACACGCGCCACAACGCGCGGCACCGCATATTCCATCTTCGCGAGCATCGACGTCACGAGGTTCGTCTCGTCCAATCCCGTCACAGCCGCGACAGCATCCGCGATGCGCACGCCCGCGCGCTCCAAGACCTCGGGATCCGAACCACTCCCCTCGATAACGGAAACGTTCGGGCATATCTGACGCACGCGCTCGACGACTTCAGCGCGCTGCTCGATGACCGTGACCGCGATGCCGTCGTCCGTGAGGCGGGAGGCGAGATGGGCGCCGGTCTTGCCGCCGCCGACAATGATGACCTGCATGATTCCTCCTAATCGGTGATGCCGAGCATCTGCTTGAACTTCCTGCTGGCAGAGGTCGCCACGGCAGCGTAGATGATGTCGCCGGCGGCGAGCACGGTGCCCTGCGTGGGGATGAACGTTTCGTTATCGTGCGAGACGCTCACGATCTGCACCTCGCCGAGCGCGGAGATCTCGCGCACCGTGGCGCCGTCGAGCAGCGCCGGCACGTCCGCGCGAACCAGGCGCACATCGCCCGATCCCACTTCGAACACGTTATCGAGATGGTTATAGGTAAGGAGCTCGCCGATGCGCGCGATGCCCCAAGCATTGGGCGAGACCGTCTGGATGTTCAGGCGACGGTACGTATCGGCCTTCGTAAGATCGTGCAGACGCGCGATGACGCGGGGCACGCGAAACGTCGAGCGGGCGACGTGCGCCACCACGATGTTCGCCTCGTCGGAGCGCATGCAGGAAACGACGGCATCCGTGCGGTCGATTCCCGCGCGCAGAAGCACATCGCGATCGAGGCCGATGCCGCACACGCGTTTGCCGGGGAACGAATCGCCCAGCGCATCAAGTGCTTTCTGGTCTTGGTCGACCGCCGTGACCGAGAATCCCTGCCGCGCGAGCTTCCACGCGAGCCCCGATCCGATGAAGCCCATGCCTACGATAATGACGTTCATAATCTCCACCTTTCAGATGGTGTATACCCTCAACTCTAGCGCTTCGCGGCGGCACGTGCCCGCTCGCGGCGGCGCAGCCATGCCTTGCGAATCTCCTCGATGGCGATGACCACAGGCGGGATGCAGCAGAGGAACGCATAATCCTGCCAGGCCAGGGGCGCGGTGTGGAACACGCCTTGCAGCGGCGGGAACGTGGTGAGGATTACGAGCAGCACCACTTCGAACACGATGCCTATGAGGATGCGGCGGTTCGAGAAGAGTCCGATCTTGAATACCGAGGTGGTCTCGGTACGGCAGTTCATGACCTGGCCGATCTGCGCGAAGATGATGCCCGCGAGCGTCATGGTCGTCGCCTGGATGTACACGGGGTCGCCGTCGTTGCCCAAACCGGCGAGCGGGATGCCCGGCCAGCCGGCGAGCACGTTCACCAGGAAATAGCCCGCCATGGCGGCGATGGAGCCCATGAGGCCATACCACAGGAAGGCCTTCACGAGTACGCGGCGGTTGAGGAGGCGCTCGTTGGGATCGCGCGGGGGTTGATCCATGACGGTCTCCTCGGGCGGCTCGGTTCCAAGGCCGAGCGCGGGGAGCATATCGGTGCCCAGGTCGATGGTGAGGATCTGCATCGTGGTGAGCGGCAGAGGCACGGCGCCGCCCGATAGCAGGTATACGGCATTGGGCACGGCTTCGGGTGCGTTGGAGTTCAAGATGTAGAGAAGGAACTTGCGGATGTTGCTGTAGACCGCTCGGCCCTCCTCGATGGCGGCGACGATCGATGCGAAGTTATCGTCCGTCAGGATCATGTCCGCAGCTTCCTTGGCCACGTCCGTTCCCGTGATGCCCATGGCGACGCCGATATCGGCTTTCTTGAGGGCGGGGGCGTCGTTCACGCCGTCGCCCGTCACGGCCACGATCTCACCCATCTCCTGGAGCGCCGTGACCACGCGCAGCTTCTGCTCGGGTGCCATCCGGGCAAAGACCACCTGGCCAGCGAGCCTGCGCTTGAGCTCGTCGTCATCCATCTTGGAAAGCTCGAAGCCCGAGATGACGGAAAGGCCATCGCCCTCCACGATCTTCAGGCGCCGTGCGATGCTCGCTGCGGTGAGACCGTAGTCGCCCGTGATCATGACGATGCGGATACCCGCGCGGCGGCACTCGGCCACAGCTGCGGCGACTTCGGGACGAGGCGGATCCATCATGACCTCGAGCCCCACGAAGGTGAGGTTGCACTCGATATTCTCGGGCGTGTAATCGCTCATGGCATCGGGGACACCCGCCTCCGCGTTCGCACCGTCGAGCGGGCGGTACGCCACCGCGAGCACGCGCAGGCCGTCGGCGGCGTACGTGTCGTTCGCCTCCATGATGCGTGCACGGAGCTCCTCGGTCATAGGCTCGACCACGCCGTTCACACGAACATGGGTCGAAAGCCGCACGACCTCGTTCGGCGCGCCCTTCGTGAACGCGATGCGGCGCGCCCCGTCCAGCGGGTACTCAAGAGCATGCACGGTCGTCATGCGCTTGCGGCGGCTCTCGAACGGCAGCTCCTTCACGCGGGGCATGCGCGCCTCGAGCTCGGCGCGATCGATGCCGCCCTTCTGCGCGGACACGATGAGGCACGCCTCCGTGGGGTCGCCGTAAACCTCGTAGCGCTTGCCCTCCTCTTCCGGCTCGGCGAGGCGTGCGTTGCCGCAGAGCAACCCGCCTTCGAGCAAGAGCTCGAGGTCGGCATCGTCCACAGCGCGCCAACTGCGTCCCTCGGCTTCTATCTGACCCTCGGGCGCGTACCCCACGCCGGTGATCTCGTATTCGCGCGTCGCCGTCCACAGATGGTTCACGGTCATCTCGTTCTGCGTGAGCGTACCGGTCTTATCCGTGCAGATCACGCTCGTGGAGCCAAGCGCCTCCACGGAATCGAGCTTCTTCACCAGGGCGTTCCGGCGACTCATGCGCTGCACCGCCATAGCGAGCGAAAGCGTCACCGTGGGCAGCAAGCCTTCGGGAATGAATGCCACGACCATGCCGAGCGCGAAGATAAACGAAGACGCGAACGGCTCGTGCACCACGAACAGGGACAGGCAGAAGAACGCGATGCCCATGCACATGGCAAAGATCGTGACCTGCTTCGTGAGGCGGTTGAGCTGACGCGTGAGCGGGCTCTCCGCCGCCTGCATGTTCTGCGTGAGGCTCGCGATCTTGCCGAACTCCGTGTCCATGCCAATGCGGAACACCACGGCGCGACCGTTGCCCTCAGACACGCTCGTGCCAGCGAAGACGAGGTTGGGAATCTCCGCGGCGGAAAGCCCCTCTTCGAGCACCGCGTCCGCGGTCTTGCGGGACGGGGTGGATTCGCCATTCAACGTGGATTGATTCACCTGCAAGTCCGAACTCGCGATGACGCGCGCATCTGCAGAGATCTTGTCGCCCTCGGCAAGGAGCATGACGTCGCCCGGCACGAGGTCTTCTGCCAGAATCTTCTGCTCCTGGCCGTCGCGAATCACCGTGGCATACGCCGGCAGCATCTTCTTGAGCGCCTCGGTCGCCTGGCTCGCACGCGCCTCCTGCCAGAAGCTGAACACCCCGTTGATGATGTTCACGAGCCACACGGCGACGCCAAGCTCCGGGAGCCCCGCGATGAACGCGATGGTGCCCGCGACCCACAAAAGCACCGCCATGAGGTGTGTGAAGTTCGCGAGGAACGCGATGACGGGCGACTTCTTCTTCTCGCTTTGGATGACGTTCTTCCCAAAGCGCCCCTGGCGTACGACCGCCTCGTCCGAGGCGAGCCCTACGCGCGCCGTCTCAAGTTCGCCGAACACGCCGTCGATGGGTGCCTTGCGGATGGCATCGAGCGCATCCAGATCCGTTGCGGCGACGGATGCCGGGGCACCTGAGCCCAAACTGCTTCCCATGAAACCTCTCCTTCCCTGATCGCGGGGTGCCGGCAGCACACCCGCGATTGCGAAAGCATCTTAGTCACGTGAAAAAGCAGCTTCAAGGGGTTTGGCCATATCTTTGTGGCATCTTAATGCCCGGCTGCGCAGGCAACCCGATCTTGCCGTTCAAGCCTTCGGACGCCGCGCGGGGGGCGCGCTTTCCCGGTCTTCGCCGCAACCTCGGGCGTCATGCGAGCCCGCCGGGGACGCCTGGAGCGCCGGCGACGCTAGAGGCGCTGCATTCGATAGCCGACGCCCACATGCGTTTGGATGAGCTTCGGCTGCGACGGTTCGCGCTCGATCTTCTTCCGCAGCGTCGCCATGAAGACGCGCAGGCTCGCGATGTCGGAGTCCCACGACGTGCCCCATATCTCATGCGTGAGATAGGTGTGGGTGAGCACCTTTCCCACGTTTTTGCACATGAGCACGAGTAACTTGTACTCGATGGGCGTGAGATGCAGCTCCTCGCCGCCCAGATACGCGCATCTCGCCGCATAGTCCACGCGCAAGGGGCCGTTCTCGAACACGCTCTCGCCCGGGTCGTCACCGAGCGACATGCGAGCGCGCCGCTGCCAGGCGCGCACGCGCGCGAGGAGCTCTTCCACAGAAAACGGCTTCGTGAGATAGTCGTCCGCCCCCGTATCGAGCGCTTCGATCTTGTCCGCCTCCTCGATGCGCGCCGAGATCACGATGATCGGCACGTTCGACCATGAGCGCAGCTTCTTGATGACGGCGATGCCGTCCACATCCGGAAGACCCAGGTCGAGCAGGACGAGATCTGGGCCATGCGACGCAGCCTCGAAAATCGCCGCCTCGCCTGTGGCGGCGGCCTCCACGTGGTAGCCATGCATGGCAAGAGCCGTCGTGATAAGACGGCGCACCGCCGCATCATCCTCAACCACGAGGACGGAGAGCGCCCTCGCGCCGTCCGCAGCCGCCGACGCCGCCAATTTCGATTCCTTATCCATGAATCGCAACCTCCTCTGCTGGAAGCGTGAACGAGAAGACGGCACCATGGGGCACGTTGTCGTGCACCTCGATAGCACCGCCATGCGCCTCGACGATGGAACGGCAGAGCGCGAGCCCCAAGCCGAAGCTCCGCCGCGCATCCGCCGGCCGTTCTGCCCTCGCGCCGGAATAGAAGCGGTCGAACACATGTGGTTTGTCGTCGTCCGCCACGCCCGGCCCGTCGTCTGCGACCGTCACGCGCACGAACGCCCCCTCGCGCCGTGCGTACAGCTGGATGGTCGAACCTGCCGGGGTGTACTTGATGGCGTTGCCCACGAGGTTTATGAGCACCTGGATGATGAGGCTTGCATCGATGCGCACGAGGAGGATCTCTTCCGCGGGCCCGATGACGATGCGGTGCTCGCCCGCTTGGTTCGCAAGATGCGACGCAGCGGCTTCGAAGATGTCGTCGATGAGCTCGGAGCTCAAGGCGAGCTTGACGGTGCCTTCATCGAAATGCGTGATGGTGAGCAGGTTCTCGACCATATCGATGAGCCAAAGCGAGTCGTGGTACACGTCGTCCAGAAGCGCGCGACGCTGCTCGGGTGCAAGACGACCGGAATCATCGCGTAGAATCGCCGCGGCACCCGAGATCGCCGTGAGTGGCGTGCGCAGGTCATGGCCAAGCGAGCGCAACAGGTTCGCTCGGAGCTGCTCGTTGCGCGCGAGCACAGCGGCCTCTTCACGCTTGCGCGCCTCCCGTTCTCGAGCGAGCTCGAGCGCGCACTCACCGATGATCGAACGAGCGACGGAGAGCTCGAACGAGTCGATGTCGCGCTCGGCAGCACGAATGCCCACCACGCCGAACACCTCGTCGTGCGTGCGCACGGGTAAAAACAAGCCATCTCCTATGGGGATGGCGACGATTTCCAAAGCATCGGCGGTCGCGGGCGGCGCGGAAGCGGGAGCGGCACCCGCCGAAGCGGCATCTCTCGCAAGCTTGGAAGACCGGAGCGCGCGCAATGCGTTCACACGAGCGTTCTCGGCAATCGATGCCGGCATCGCCTCATCGACCCCGTCACCCACCAGCGGCGAGCCAAGACCGTCTCCCTCGGCAGGATAGAACGCCACCGGGCCGTTAAGAAGCTTCAAGAGCTGGCCCAAAGCTATTCGCGCGATGCTTTCGGGGCCATCCGCCTGCTGGAGCAGCTGGTTCGTCTCAAGGAGCACGCTCGTGCGATACGCGGTCCGCCGCGCCTCGCGGGCGTTTCGCGCGATATGGTTCGTGAGCTCCGAGGCAACGATGGCAGCGACGAACATGATGGCGAACGTGACAAGGTAGCTCGTGTCGAGCGATTCGAGCGAGAAGCGCGGCACGACGAAGCAGAAATTGTAGAGCGCCACCGAGAGCGCAGACGAAAGCAGCGTGTACAAGCGTCCCGATGTGA
Source organism: Enorma phocaeensis (assembly GCF_900186505.1). GTDB lineage: Bacteria > Actinomycetota > Coriobacteriia > Coriobacteriales > Coriobacteriaceae > Enorma > Enorma phocaeensis. The sequence continues at coordinate 95,513 of NZ_LT891969.1, read as the reverse complement.
CCGTAGCGGTGAGCAGCGTCGAGAGGATGAAGAGCGAGATGATGCTCGAATCGGCAAAGCCCAGCTCGTGAAAGCCGAGACCGATCGCAGTCGATAGCGCCAAGAGCGCGCACATGATGCCAAGATGCGCCGCTGCTCGCCCTTCGCGTCGCGGTCGCGCGCTCGCCTCGCCCATTTGCCGCCTCCCTTCTCGTTGCCCCTCAGTATAGCGCGGCAATGCGGGCGAGACGCATTCGTTCTCATTAGGTATTGCGCTGTCTACCTGCATCTTTATGACATTTTAATATCCGGGCGCTCGAGCTTAATGTCGTCTTTACCACTCACGTGCTGTACTGAATTCGACAGCAGAGCATACCTGCGGAGTCACTCTGACACTCGTATGTCGCTGCCGAGGAATCTTGGATTCGCTTGAACTTCGCACGTTTCAGGTGATTCATGCGGTGAAGAACCCGGACTTCCGACCATGAATCCCACGGGTGCCGAACACCTCGAACCCGCCACAGGAAGGAGCCATGTTATGCACGCGATAACCCCGATCGCCCTTACCGAATTGATCCTCGGTGCCGTGTGCGCCGTGTTCTTCGGCTACTGTGTGTACCTGTTTGTGAGCATCGTCCTCCGACCGGCTCACAGCAAGCGTCGCAAGAGCTAGCAAAGAGCGGCCTTCGCGCCGACCTTATGTGCTGCGTAGCCTACGCCTCAGCGTGTGCCCGGGCCCCAGCGTACGACCATCCTAACGCCGATTCTTGTCAGGCGCTCTCACTCTGCAGAACGCGCGTTACGCCACGTCTGCTTGCCTGTATCGCGCTCGCGCCCACGATGAACGCTAGAAGCCATGAAAGCGGTGTGCATGCCGTCATAAACACGTCCGGGTGCCCCTCGACGTAGCTTGTCACGGGGCATCCGATAGAATCGGACATGCCGCCGTAGAGCAGCGCCGCGCAGGTCACGATGATGTAGATGCTCGCAACCTATTGGATCGACGCCATGTTAACCCCGAGCGCGGCTGCATAAACCCTCAACATGCAGACTGCGGCATTTTTCACTTTACGAGAATAGACGGCAACGCGTGAAGTCTAGCTCTCCTTCTTCCGCGCACAAGCCGCCTTGCGCTCGTCGCGTAAGCGAGCGCGGTCGAGCGCCGCCTCGGCAGCCGAAAAGCGGCACCCGCAGTAGTTTTGCCTATACATGCCGAGCTCGCGCGAGCGGCGCGTCGCCTCGGGATACCACGGACGGAAGTCGCGGATGACCGACGTGAGCCCGTGCGCGGAAGCCAGACGCTCAAGCACCTCGTTGCAGGTGTCGAACAGCTGGTAGGGCGAGACGGCGAGCGTCGTGGCGATGTGCGTGAACCCCTCGCGCTCGGCCACGCGGCAAGCTTCGGCAAGACGCAGCGCATAGCACGCCCGGCAGCGACGCCTACGGTCGAGCGCGCCGATGGGCGCCACGCCGCGCTCCCAGCGCGCATAGTCCTCAGCCGCCTCGATGAGCGGGATGCCCTCCAATGCGCACCAACGGCGTAGCTCGCAAAGTCTGCGGTCATGCTCCTCAGCAGGCTGGATGTTCGGATTGGTCCAGCAGATGGTGGGCTCGAAGCCCTCTTCCATGAGCAGGCGCGTGGGCTCGAGCGAGCACGGCGCGCAGCACGCGTGCAGAAGCAGCCTGGTCATGCGTCCACCTTTCCCCCGTCACCTTCACCGCATGCATCCTCGCCGTAGAAGCACACGCCGTAATCGGTGTCCTCGCAGTGCGTGATAGCGGGATCTCCCGTTATTTCGCGCACGTACGCCCAGTCACCCGAGCATCCGCTTAGATGCAGCACCGCGACGAAAGACCCCGCGACGGGATGCCCCAGCACGAAGCCCAAAACAAGACACAAAGCTGTCACCGCGATGCTTGGGGCAAGCGCGATCACCAGATACTGCCGACGCGTGTAGACGATACCTTCGGCGCAAGCGTAGAGCATGCCAAGTTTCCAGTTCGCCCCAAAGGTCACGTGCGCCCCCGCAGGTGCATACGCCTTGAAGAATACGGCGTGCACCAGCTCGTGCACGCCGAGTGAGAGCATCGTTGCCGCGCTAACGCCCACGAGCCAAGCCAAGAATCGCAAAAACCCTCCTTCATCGAACATGGCGGTAAGCTCGGGATCGAAGAGCTGCGGCGCGCACATGGCAACACCGAGCGCCACGGCGAGTGCCACCAACAGACCCGCTACCAGAGCCGCAACCGATAGGCACGTGACCGTTTTTAGAAAGCTCTCGTCTTCGAAGGTATGTATGTCGGCAATCTTTCTCATAGTGCCAGCATACACGTAAACCGCCTCCTTGTGCGATACTATGGGGCTATCGCTGCCGCAATGCTGCGACGCGGCAATTCGTACACCAACGAGCAGGGGGATCTGCATGGCATCCAAGCTCTTTCATGACAACCGCCCCAACTGGCCCAAGCGCGCCGTCGTCACGGCAGGCATGCCGTACGGCAACAAGGATCTTCACTTTGGCCATGTGGGCGGCGTCTTCATTCCAGCGGACTTCTTTGCGCGCTTCTTGCGCGACCGCCTTGGCCGTGAGAACGTGATCTTCGTCTCGGGAACCGACTGCTACGGCTCGCCCATTATGGAAAGCTACCGTAAGCTGCGCGACGAGCAGGGCTACGAGCACAACATCAGCGACTACGTTCAAGAGAACCACGATCGCCAGATGTCCACGCTCGAAGCATACGAGGTTTCGTGCGACCTGTACGCCGGCAGCGCCCTGCCTCCTGCCGTGCATGTGCACGAGGAGGTCACCGACGAGATCCTGCACCGCCTGCAGGAGATGGGCGTGCTCCACAAGCTCACCACCAAGCAGTTCTTCGACCCCGAGGCGGGGCAGTTCCTAAACGGTCGCCAGGTGCTCGGCCGTTGTCCCATCCAGGGCTGCAAGTCTGAAAAGGCCTATGCCGATGAGTGCGACCTTGGGCATCAGTTTGAGCCCGAAGAGCTCATCGCTCCCGTTTCCGCCCTAACCGGAAAGACGCCCGAGCTCCGCCCGGTCGATAACCTCTACTTTGACCTGCCCGCCTTCCTTGACTACCTAAAGGAGTACACCGAAGCGCTCAAGCAGAACGAGACCGTGCGCCCCGTCGTGATACAGACCATGGAAGAGTGGCTCGGCGAGCCTCAACTCTATATCCAGAACAAGTTCCGCGAGGCCTTCGACGCCGTTGAGGACCAGTTGCCGGCGCACACCGTGATCGAGCCCGAGGGCAACAAGAGCTCGTTCACCGTGGTGTTCCCCAGCTGGCGTGAGCGCGACGCCGCGCACGAGGTACTCGGCGCCGGTGGCGTGCGCTTCCGCTCGGGTAAGGCGCTCGTGCCGTTCCGCATCACGGGCAACATCGAATGGGGTGTGCCGGTGGATGACTCCTGCGGCTGCAGCGGCCTCACCTGCTGGGTGTGGCCCGAGAGCCTGTGGGCACCTGTAAGCTTCACGCGCACGGTGCTTGCCCGCGACGCCGAACGCCAGGGTGAAATCGGCTGCGACGAGAAGGACACCGAGCTGCTTGAAGCGCCCTGCGCAGATGCCGCACCGCTCATGGAGAGCGCCTGGGGCCACACCGCGCTCGACTGGCGCGACTGGTGGTGCTCGCCCGATGCGCACGCATACCAGTTCATTGGCCAAGACAACATCTACTTCTATGGCGTGGCGCAGACCGCACTGTGGCAGGCACTCAACTGGAACATGCAGCAAAGCACGCTTGTGGCCAACTATCATGTGCTCTATATGGGCAAGAAGGCAAGCTCTAGCGGCAAGACTCCGCCACCGCCCGCGAGCGAGCTCCTCTCCCACTACGATGCCGAGCAGCTGCGCGCGCACTTCCTCTCGCTTGGCCTGGGCGACAAGCCGGTGAGCTTCAGCCCCAAGGCGTACGACCTCCGCGAGACCGGCAAGAATGCAGACGGCTCTCCGCTTCTGGCTCGCGACGACAAGCGCGTGATCGACCCCGTGCTCAAAGAGGGGACGCTCCTCACTGGCGTATTCAACCGCCTAGCGCGCTCTTGCTTCTACGGCGTGGCAGCAAAAGAAGGCGACAAAAGTGCGGTACGCACGGGATGCATTCCCGCAGGAGAGCCCGGTACCGAAGCGGCGGAAAGCGCCGAGCAGGCCATCCTTGCCTTTGAGGATGCCATGCACCGCTTCGAATTCCACCGCGCGCTGAGCGTGTGCGATGCCTTCCTGCGCGGTGCGAACAAGCGTTGGAGCGACGCGAGCAAGGCCGCTAAGGCCATACAGGAGGAGGACCAGGAGACAGGTGACGAGCTCATGCGCCAGGCGCTTGTAGATGCCTATCACGAGCTGCGCGTGGCCACCGTGCTCATGCACGGCATCGTGCCGCGCGGCTGCGAGCTCATCTGCGAGTACTTCGATATGGATCCCAATGCCTTCTTCTCGTGGGAGCACATCTTCGATACGACGGACGAGCTAATCCAAGCCCTAGGCGAGAAGCCGGGTGAGCATGCGGTGAAGGTGCTGCCGCCGCGCTTCGACTTCTTCTCGTTCTAAGGGTTTGCTCCCGGCGGGGCGGGGCCATATGCTCCCGTACTCAGACAGTCCTCGAAAAAGAGCCCCTTCCAGGGCTCTTTTCCTGCGGAACTGCGCCGGAAGCATATGGCTCCGCCCCTGCGCACACCCTTCGACTCGGGGGCAGGGGGCGTTGGGAGGGAGATGTCGGAAAAGGGCCTCTCTAGTTAAAAGATGCTCGCCCGTACCTCGGGCGGTTTCGGACGGAGCGCATCGCTGCGCTCGCGCGGCGGGAGTATGGGGCCCGCGCTTGCCAGCTCAGGCCTCAAGGTCACATCAAGCGCTCGTCAAGGTTTGGAACGTGCACAAAACCTCCTCGCCAAATGAGGCGCGGTGGTGCATAATCTGTGAGCTCTTATAGTTTCGACCGCATCAAACCGGTGCTCGGCACCGAATCGTCAATAGAAAGATATCGCCTTATGAACAGCCTCGTTATGCGCCGCGCTGTGATGGACGATGCCGCGCGCGTGATGGATATCATCGAAGACGGCAAGCGCTCGATTGCTCGTTTCGGCATCGATCAGTGGCAATGCGGTTATCCCAACATCGATAGCGTCGCGAGCGACATCGAGCTCAATTCCTGCTATGTGGCCGAAGACGACAAGGGCACCGCGCTTGGCACCCTTGCTCTGCTCGAAGGACACGACCTCGAATATGAGTCCGCCGATCTTCCCTGGCTCACCAGCAACGGCAAGGCAGCCGAAGCCCCCACGTACGCTGCGATTCACCGCTGCGCCACCGCTCAAGCTGCACTCAACAGAGGTATCATGGCATTCATGTTTTCCAAGGCAACTGAGCTCGCAAAGCGCGCCGGCAAAACCAGCTTGCGCATCGACACGCATCCGGGCAACGCAGCCATGCGCAGCTTCCTTACCAAGCAGGGATTCCAGGAGATTGGCCACTTCTCTTTGCAGTCCGATGGCCGTATGGAAAGCGATCTGACGCGCATCGCCTACGAGAAACTCATCTAGCAAATCGTCATGCCGCGGGAGCGCGGCATGCGCACAGGAGGCAACCATGCAGAAGCTCTACCTTATGCGCCACGGGCAAACCGTCTACAACACGCAGCATATTCTCCAGGGACGCTGCGACTCTCCCCTCACCAACGAAGGCATCGAGCAGGCAAAGCGCGCTGCCGCCTGGCTGCGCGAGCAGAACGAGACGTTCTGCCTTGCCGCCGCCTCTCCCCTTGGCCGCGCGCAGGCAACGCTCGATATCGTCATCGAGCAGATGCCCACCCTCTCTGCTGTTCCCCGGCTTAGTATGCGCGGCCTTATGGAGCGCGATTACGGTGGATATGAGGCGGGACCCGTTGAGCTCCTGCCTGTGAGCCCATGGGACCCAGGCGATGTCGCCGTCATGTCTGGCGGTGAGTCGCAGGCAGGCGCACGCTTCCGCATCGCGCATGCTCTCGATGACCTCATGCAAAGTTGCGAAGGCAACGCCCTCGCCATAAGCCATGGCTCCATCAGCAAACTCTTCAAAACCATCTGGGCAGGTCGGGCGCGCTGCGAGCAGGATGTCGCACTCGGCAACTGCTGCATCCTCGTATTCGAGTACGACCGCGAAGCACACAGTTTCTCAAACATCAAAATCGAAAATCCCGCTTAGCAGCGCTTGTCCACGTTCGACTTCTCAACTTTGCATACGCTGCGCGCGTAAATCGCAAGTAAAGATGAAATGCGCAACCTGACTACCAGGCATTGCTCTTCGATTATCCGCTTGCCTACTCGATGCACTCGCGATAAACGTTGCTAAAGTTGATAAGTTGATTTCCCTGGAGCCGAATCACGGTGACAAACCCGCTCGCCAAGCAGCAAACAGCCCTCTAGCTTCCGTCAGCGCCGTCTGCCGCGGCTGTTGCGCCAGATCTCACGCCCGAGCATAAGGGCGAGCAGGAGCGCAGACAGGTATCCCAAGAACCCGATGATGGGTATGCCGAAGATCACCGGCTCGATCTTGGCGTAATACACCACTGAGGACCCGATGAACAAGCCGGCAATCACGATAGCCATGGACATGCGGTCAACGATACCGCCCACGCGCCGCAAGACCTCCTCGGACCCTAGGACCTCTGCGTTGATCTTGAGTTGACCGCGCGTGAGCATGCGCGATGCGAGCCCCAGGTACTCCATGGCCTCCAAGCTGCCCTTCAGGGCACGACCCGTACCCAGGGCAAGCTCCTCAGCCGCCTCGCGAGCGCGCTGGTAGACGCTCTTCTCGTGAGCGATATGCAGCTGGATGATCTCGATCATGTTGACATCGGGCATGTACTCGGTGAGCAGGCCCTCGAGCGTCACCATTCCGCGCGCGAACATCGTGACCACACTGGGAAGCTCGATATCGTTCTTACGCGCCAGATTGATGAGCGAGGTGAGGAAACGCCCGATATCGAGGTCTTTCAGGTCGCGACCGCCAAAATCCTCCACGATATAGTCGAGATCGGTAAGGAAGGCGGTGTGGTCGATCTGCGAGGTCTCCCCACGCGAGATCGCGAAGCGCATGAAAGCATCCTTGAGCTTTGGCACGTCACCTTCTGCCACCGCGAAGATGATGTCCTTCACTACACCGCGGTCATGCGCGGACATGCGTCCGACCATACCGAGGTCGATGAAGTAGATCACGCCGTCTGCGAGGATGATGTTGCCCGCATGCGGGTCCGCATGGAAGAAGCCGTCGTCGAGCACCTGCGTCGCATAGTCGTCGACGATGCGCTCCCCCACCTGCTCGAGATCGTAGCCTGCCGCCTTGAGCATGTCGGGCGCGGCGATGGAGATGCCCTCGATGTAGTCCATCACCACCACGTGCTCGGTACAGAGGTCCATGTACGACCGTGGACATGAAATGGCTGGAGAACCCTTGTGGAAAGCATAGAACTCATCGAGGTTGCGTGCCTCGGCCAGGAAGTTTGTTTCCTCGCGGAACGATTGCCACAGCTCCTCGACCACATCACGCAAATCGATGAACTGCTCGGTCTTGATGAAGCGAGAGATATGCCGCGCAAGAGAGCGCATGATGTCGATATCCTGGGCCATGACCTGCTGCGCGCCAGGACGCTGCACCTTCACTGCGACATCCTCGCCAGTGACAAGACGCGCGCGATGCACCTGTGCGAGAGAGGCGCTGCCGAGCGGCTTGGGATCGATAGCGTCGAAGACCTCACCGAGCTTCTTGCCGTACTCGGCTTCCAGGCACTCAAGCACAACCTTGTAGGGGACCGGGTCGACCTCGGTGCGCAGGCGACGAAGCTCATCGCAGAAGCGCTGCGGCAGAATCTCAGAGCGATTGGCGAGAATCTGGCCCATCTTGACGAACATGGGACCGAGCTCCTCGAGCATGCGCCGGAGGCGAACGGGGGTGAGCGTACGCCACACCTCATACTTACGCGCAATCTCGAAAATCTGCGCAATGCGCCGACGGCGCCCGGTCATGGTGAGCTGATACTTCTCCGTATCAGCCATGACCTCGGGCTCTTCTGGGAAGGCGTCGGCAGCGCGCTCGCGGCGCCAGGTGCTCGGCTCAGGCTCGGGCACTGGCTCCTCACCGTATATGGGCTCCTCGGGAATCAGCGGTTCCGCAGGGGGCCGCTCCTTCGATTTGGCATCCATGGATAACCGGGCAGCTAGGCGCCCTGCTCCTCGCTTGCAGGGGCATCGGACTCACCAGCTGCGTCCTCCACGGATGCCGGACCATCCTCCACAGACTCCACCGGCACGGTCACCGCAGCCTCAGGCACTGAGGCCACCAGCTCGTTCACATGCGTCACAAACGCAGTGCGCTCAGTCGCAGAAAGCGGTCGCACACGCGCAACGATCAGCTCGTCGAGAATGCGCTCGGCAACGGAAGCGCCGCGCTCCCCCAAGCGGTCGGTGGCATCCTCGAACATCCCGCCGGCTTGCTTGAACACATCGGCCATGGAACGACCGAACTCGCTCTGCGCAGCCTCGTCTCGTGCCTGCGCCCCGCGCGCGGATAGATCGTCAAAAAGCTCCTTGCCCTTGTCGGCCGCCATGGCAGCAGCGCCCAAGCTCACGTCGACCATTCCGGTTACGAGCTCCTCGAAGGTCTTGTCCATGATTCCTCCCTTGGTTGGATCTATTGCCCCTGTTGTACCCCAAGCTGCCAGCGCCTAACGTGGCCCACTCTAAGCCCTGGCACCCTTGGTTGACAGAAGGCGCGGCGCACAGGCCCAGCGGCGAGAAAACGGGACGCAGCGCGTGGATTACCGTTCGTTATCCGACATCGAGAAGGCGTTGCGCATCGCGCAGCTCGTGGTGTAGAGCACCTTGCCCAAGAGTTCCTCGGTCGCACGCTTGAGCTCGCTAGCAAGGTCGTCGTTCGCGCGCTCGAGCAACGCCGGCACCTCATCGACCGCGATCTTTGCAGCCGCAGCATCGGTGCGGTGCAACATGGCATGGCCCAGCGCGGCCATCTCCTGGCGATAGCCCTCGATAGCCGCGGAGTTCTCGTGGAAGCGCGCATCGGCGAGTGCCGCGATGAGGCGATTCGCCCAGTAGAAGCTCTCGCTCGTCACGCGGGAAGTCGTATTGCCGAGGTACTCCGGCAAAGCATCCACGCTCGTATAGAAGGGTACCAGCGCGTTGAAGGGATTCGAGCCGAACGCCATCCACTGTACGGCACGCCAAGCCTCCGGTGCGTACGGGCGCAGCTGCAGCACGGCGAGCTGGCCGTTGCGGTTGATACCTATGGTGCGATAGCGCGAGCGGCTTTGCTGCGTGCCCAGGGTTCCATAGGGATCGAACGGCGTGCCTTGATAGTGCGACGAAAGCACATCCTTCACATCCTCGATGGTGAGCTTACGCTCGGGAACACGGGCCCAAGGGATGTCATCCGACTCGGGCGTGTAGCGCGCAGCGGGCCCGTCCCATTCATCGTGCGGATTCAGGCAGCGCTGCATATACCAAGCACGCGGCGTGTTGTACACGTGATCCGAGTCGCTATGGCTGCCAAATGCCTCACGTGGGTTGAAGACACCCGGCGCAGCACCGTCGCAGCTCAGCGAGAGATCGAGGTGGTGCTCGCGCATCCACGCGCTCAAATCGGTGCTCGCCATATGATCGACCTGAGCGCCCTCGGCATCCGCAAGGTCGAACCGATCGATTCCAAGCTGGTTGGGCATCGTCACGTACGCGTTATCGGGGACGCGCTTCGCTATCCAATGGTGGCCGCCGATCGTCTCGAGCCACCAGATTTCGTCGACATCGGAGAACGCGATACCGTTCATCTCGTAGGTGCCGTACCGCTCCAGCAGGGCGCCCAAGCGCCGCACGCCATCGCGCGCGCTGGTGATATAGGGCAGCACAAGGGTCACCATGTCCTCTTCGCCGATGCCACCTGGCTGCTCGGGCACATAACCTGGCTCTCCCTCGACGCCCCGAGCAGGACGGTACTCGACCAACGGGTCCGCGCCCAGCACGCGCGGGTTGGAGGTGATGGTCTCGGTCGCGCTCATCGCCACGTTGAGCGCGTTCACGCCGGCCTCCGCCCAAGGGCCGTGCCCGGGCACCGCATCGGGTACCGCGGTATAGCGCAGGGGATTGTCGGGAAGCTCGATGGTGAGCTTGGAGGTGGTAGCGGTATAGACCCTGGGCTGCTCCTCAGGCGCGACCACGCACAACCGCTTGGGCTGGAACATGCCGTTGGGCGAGTCCTCGTTACGAGCAACGATGGCCGACCCATCGTAACTCGCCCCTTTGCCTATCAGGATGGTGGTGCAAGGCATATGGATCTCCTCTTCTAGAAACGTAGGCTCATCTATTCAAATCCGTCCCACCCAGCATGGCCGCCCGATCCCCCATCCACCGAACTCAGCGGACAGGAGGCTCCACGCCCAGGTGATCGAATGCCGCCAGGGTCGCCATGCGGCCCTGCGGGGTGCGAACCATAAGACCTCGCTGCAGCAGATAGGGTTCGTAGACATCCTCGAGCGTCGATGGATCCTCGCCCACAGCGCTCGCGAGGGTGGTGAGACCAACCGCACGGCCGCGGAACGTCTTGGCAAGCGTCTCCAGGATACGAATATCCATCCAATCGAGGCCCAGCTCGTCAATCTCGAAGAACTCAAGCGCCTCGCGGGCGATCGGCAGGACAACCTGCCCGCTCCCCCGCACCTGCGCGTAATCGCGCACGCGCTTGAGCAGGCGATTCGCCAGACGCGGCGTACCGCGGGAACGCGACGCGATCTCAAGTGCGGAATCATGATCAACCGCGACGCCCAAGATGGCAGCGGAGCGCAGCACGATCTGCGCAAGGTCATCGATGCCGTAGTAGTCGAGCCTGAACGAAATGCCGAAGCGGTCGCGCAAGGGCCCGGTGAGCATGCCTGAGCGCGTGGTAGCGCCCACGAGCGTGAATCGAGGGATCTCGAGACGGATCGACCGGGCGGCAGGTCCTTTTCCGATCACGATATCAAGCGCGAAATCCTCCATAGCAGGATAGAGAATCTCCTCCACAGACCGGTTGAGGCGATGAATCTCGTCGATGAAAAGCACGTCACCGGGCTGCAGGTTGGTGAGGATGGCCGCAAGATCACCCGTGCGCTCGATGGCGGGGCCGGAAGTGGTCTTGATCTGGGCGCCCAGCTCGTTGGCAACCACCGTGGCAAGCGTGGTCTTGCCCAGGCCCGGAGGGCCCGAGAAGATCACATGATCAAGCGTCTCCCCGCGGCTCTGGGCAGCCTCGATAAGAATGCGCAGGCTCTGCTTGATGTGCTCCTGACCGCAGTAGTCATCGAGCTTCTGCGGGCGCAGCGAGCGCTCGACATCCAGATCCTCTCCCGTGAGGTTACCCGTCACGAACCGATCGCCATGTTGGCCGGCAGGTGCCGAAGCAGCACCCAAGGGGCTGCGCGAGGCATCACCCGCCCATAGGTCCTGCGAGGTATCTTCCCACATCATGCATCCATCCCGAGTCGCTTGAGCGCGGCGGCGAGGAGATCCTCGACCCGCATACCACGACCATCATACCCCTCGAGCGCAAGGTCGGCCTCCTGCGGGCTGAAGCCCATGGAGAGCAGCGCGGCATGGGCATCATCAAGGTCAGATGCGCTTGCAAGCCCGAGAACCGCCTGCCCGGGAAGCGGCATGGGCGCACCGGCCAGTTCGGTATCCTTGGCGAGCGACCCTTTGAGCTCTAGGATGAGGCGCTGCGCCTTCTTCTTGCCGACACCGGGCACCGCCGCCATAGCGGTCTCATCCTCGGCCATGACGATAGAGTAGAGCTGCGATGCCGAGTACTTGGAGAGCACCGCGAGCGCGAGACGCGGCCCCACCGTTGCCACGGCGACGAGCCGATCGAAGACCGTCCGCTCATCACGGGTGGCGAACCCATAGACCGCCACGGCATCCTGGCCGACGCGCATGCGCGTGAACAGGCGCACCTCCTCGCCCAAAGCGGGCAACGCCGCCGCAGTGAGGCCCGAGATACCCACCTCGAATCCGATGCCCGCGACGTCGATCACCGCGGTGGAGAGCGTCGCCTCTACAAGCGTTCCGCGCAGCTGAGCGATCATGAGTACGGGTTTCCCTTCTCCTTGATGTATGCGCCTCCGGTAAGCGCCCTGGTTCGAACGAGGTTCGCATGGCAGATGGCACAAGCGAGCGCGTCTGCCGCGTGGTCGGGTTTGGGGTCGTGGTCGAGCATGAGAAGATTGCGCACCATATAGGTAACCTGCCGCTTGTCCGCCGCACCGGTACCGACGACCGCCTGTTTGATCTGCATGGGCGTGTACTCGCCCACTTCCACCCCTGCAAGGCTGCACGCCACGAGCGCCGCCCCGCGCGCGTGTGCCGTGGGGATGGCCGAGCGCACGTTGACGCCGAAGTAGACCCCCTCGATCGCCGCGGCATCGGGCTGGTAGCGTTCGATGGCTTTAGCCAGATCGTCCACGATGCGCCTCAAGCGCTGCGCCAAATCATCATCGGCCGCGGTATGGATGCACCCGTAGGCGCGGCAGCGGCACGAACCAAGCCGTTCCTCGACGACACCCCAGCCGGTATTCGCCAAACCCGGATCGATACCCAGGATGACCATGCGGCCCCTTCCTCTAGATGCTGCTACCCGATATCGGGAGCCTCTCGCATCTTAGTTTCGAACATTTGTTCTATGTTACCACAGCAGAAGCGACCCCGTCCAGTATGTCGAGCAGGGAACACTCAGTTGATCGAGAAAAACGGGAAGCCGCGCATACCGGATGCATGCGGGGGGATCTGGCCCGTCTGATCATCCGAGGCGTCATAGCCTCCATCCTCGGCCATTTGCCCGAACACCTCTTGCATGTGGCTCTCGAAGCGCGCAATGCCCTCGCCCAACCGGCGCTGGCCCTCCTCCGTGCCCAGCTCTTCAAGCTGCTCTGGGCTGATGCCCAAAAGCCCGCTGATAAGACTCATCAACTCGCTGCGCATGCGAGCGTTCATCTCGGCGCCGCGGGACTCGGCCCGCTCGATCTCCGCCTGCGCAACGGCAGCAAGCGTGAGTTGCTCGGCGCCCTTGCGTCCAAGATCGGACCATGCGAGTCCGCGGGGCCATGCCCGGACCTCGAACGAGCACGCTGAGACCGCGAACGCCATAGGCAGGGCGCGGCGCGCCGGCTCGCCCCGCCTCACGAGCATGAGCAGCAAGGCGCAGGCCTCAGGTTCGGAAGTCGCGAGCGGAATCTCATCGAGCGAAAGCCCGCGATCGACATGCGCCTCGAGGACGCCATCGATCTGGCTCGGCTCGAGTCCCGCCAAAAGCTCCGCCATCTTGCCGGCATAGGATGGTTCAGTGCGCTCGGACCATACCGCATGCGCGACTATCTCGCTCATCGACATCGCAACCGCCTTGAGCGACACCAGCTCACGGGGAACCACCTCACCCGCCCGGTTTCGCGAGCGCGCGAGAAACTCAAGCGCAGTGAGGTACACGTCCCCAAAGGGCGCGACCTCGCCGGAAAGAGCTCCCTCGATCATGGTGGGGGCGAGCGCGACGTGCGTCTTGGTGATGGCGCTCACGGGAACCGCGCCCTCCTCACGTGCAAGATCAGCGAGGAACAACCGGTCGAAGGCAGAAGAATTCCCAAGCTGCGCGGCAGCGTCTCGGTCGAGCACGAGCGTAGCATCGGGCTCGATGCGCTCCACGAGGCGAATGCCCAGATGGGAAGCTAGGTCACGCACACGCTGGGCACGGACCGCCTCCGCTGCTTCCTGCGATGGGGTAACGATGCGCTGGCGCGCGATGAACAAGCCGATGACGTTGCGGGGCCCCAACGCATCGACGGCGAGCGCCGCCGCAAGCGAGCTAGGAAGATCCCCGGCGAGCACCAGCGCGATGCGCGAGCTCCCCAGGGCATCGACCGCATCCGCAAGCCCGAGCCTGAGCGCCTCCCACAACCACTCATTGCGTTCGTAATGGGGCAGCTCGTGACCCTCCAGGCACGGCACGGTCACGCCGCGACTGATCTCCTGTACGAGCAGCGCCTCCTCAAAGCAGGGTGCCGCAGCAACCACGCGGCCGCTATCGTCCATAACGAACGAACCGCCGGTGAACACGGCATCATCGAATCCGCCCACGGGCGCCATGCACGCAAACCATAGGCCGCGTCGCGCCACCTGCTCGCGATAATGGCCATCCGCCACCGCCGCAACAGCAGCCGTCGCTTCATCTGCAAGATTGAACGGCACCATTTGGAAGTAGACGAGCACATCAACACCTTGGGGGAGCTCCTCAAGGTCGCGTTGGGCATCGAAGGTAACCGCCAAACGGACCCCGTCCACATCGAAGACCACCGGACGCCAGAGCTCCTCAGACGCCTGCCCGCGACGCAGGGCAGCCAACGTACGAACAGGAACTACCCTCCCCTTCTTGAGCATGAAGAGCTCGAGGATGGGCGCGTCCTCGTGCGAGACTACCGCAGGAACCAACGCGGTAATGCCTAAACGCCCGCAATGCCCAGCAAGCTTGGACAGCGCAGCGAGCAGGTCGTGGACGTACCCTGCCGACTCAGCGAGCATCCCGGGCGCCGTCCCGCCAAAAAGCGGAGCGGGAACGCATAGCAGCCGTGCATCCTGCTCGCGAGCAAGCAGAGCCTGGCTCTCGATACGCGAGCAGATGCCCTCGATATCGCCGAGACGCATATCGATCTGCGCGAGCGCGATCTTCATGAAATGCCTTCCCTCCCCGATTGCAGAGGCAGCGAACTATCTACCAGTGTACGTGCCGCACAGCGCTTTGTGTGCGAAAAAGGGGCCGTCAATCGACGGCCCCGAACTCGATGCTATGCGCGACCGATGGATTAGAAGTCCGCCTTCCACAGACCATGCAGGTTGCACCAGGCGTACACCGTCCCGTTCTTGGGGCCCGCGGGAAAAAACACGCGCGGAGTCTGGCCCGGCTTCAGGCGATGAATCTCCAAGCGATCATCCGCTTCGAGGGCGATCCACTCTATGTAATGTTTCTCCTCCATGGGGTGTTCGACCTCACCAACCGTGACGCACAGAACGTGCCCATCGCGCTGAGCCTCGATTACCGGAACGTGCTTCTCGGTCGCGGCGTCGGTGGTGTTCGCCTCAAGTGCCTCATAA
Organism: Enorma phocaeensis; assembly: GCF_900186505.1. Taxonomy (GTDB): domain Bacteria; phylum Actinomycetota; class Coriobacteriia; order Coriobacteriales; family Coriobacteriaceae; genus Enorma; species Enorma phocaeensis. Next base: position 80,371 of record NZ_LT891969.1, on the reverse strand, counting down.
CCCTCGGGCGCGGAAACGGCATCGAGTGCCGCCAGGATCTTGCCATCGGCATTCTTGAAAAACGTTGCCATGTCATACCTCCAACGAATATGCTGCGGCGCTTTTGAGTCCCTGCCATTATGCCCGGCGGGCATGGCAGCTAGTCATAGCCACCGAGTCCACATACCTCCACGCGGAGCATGCGGGAGCTAAAGCGGTACTTGATACGGTGCCGTTACGATGCACGGAAGCAACCGTTCACCGAAAAGCTCTCCATTCGGTGACCATCCTCTACCGTTCGCCGAATGAAGCTTATAGACCAAGCTCCGAGGTTTTTGGAGCAACACAGGGGAAACGAAAGTGCGCCCACGACCCGGCCACCGATTAACCCGGCATCATTCCCGCCATTTGTTTGCAGTGCCTATACAATATCTACACATGCGCGCACGCCGCACGTGAGAGCTGGCTTGGCGGCGTGCTAGAAAGGACGGTCATATGGGATTTTTCTCTTGGCTGAGCGAGCGGTTCTCGCATCCCGCCTCTCAGTGCGAGGCGACGAAAACCGCAGCGACGCCTGAGCGCGCCGAGGTCGCACCTGGATGCCCGATGAACGAATGGGATGAGGTGCCTCCCTATCTGGAGGCTGATCCGCGCGAGCACCTAGAAGCCTGCATTATTGCCTCGGCGATCGCAGCGGGGGCCAACGCAGAAAGCAAGCTCGTGGTAAAGCGGGTGCTCGCGGCGAACCCCGAGCATCGGCGTGTTGCCGCCATAGCAACGGCACTTGCCGCGGGAGCTCTGGAAAAGAGCTCTTTTACCGTGAAGCACATCTATAAACAGAAGGTTACGGAGGAGAACCATGCTGCGTAAGTTCAAGATCTCGATCGACGGGACCCAGTACCTCGTGGAGATGGAGGAGGTCGGCGCCCCCGCGGGCCCCGCGCCCGTCGCGGCCGCCCGGACCCCCGGCGCCCGAGCCCGAGCCCGCGCCCGCCCCGGCGGCCCCGAGCGCGCCGGCCGGCGCCCACGTCCAGGCGGCCGCCATGCCCGGCAAGATCGTCGACATCCACGTCGCCGTCGGCGACAGGGTCGAGGTGAACCAGCCCGTCATGGTGCTCGAGGCCATGAAGATGGAGAACGAGGTCGTGGCCGAGGTGGCCGGCACCGTCGCCTCCGTCGCCGTCGCCAAGGGCGACATGGTGAACCCCGGCGACGAGCTGTTCTCCATCGCCTAGCACGCAGGCGCGCGGCGGAGCTGACAGGCCGCCCCGACGCGTAGCCATTCCGCAAGACGCACCATGCGGCGCGGGGGCCTGTCGCCCCGCCGCACCTCGATAGAGGAGAGACTTTTGGAGATCCTAACCACGGCAGCCGACGTGCTCACCGCCGGGGTTGTGGCGCTTGCGGCCGAGCCCGGCCGCATCGTCATGATGCTCATCGGCTGCATCCTCATGTACCTCGGCATCAAGAAGGAGTACGAGCCCACGCTGCTCGTGCCCATGGGCCTCGGCACCATCCTCGTGAACATCCCGTTCTCGGGCGTGATCGGCGAGACCGGCCCGTTCCAGATCCTGTTCGACATGGGCATCGAGACGGAGCTCTTCCCGCTGCTGCTGTTCATCGGCATCGGCGCCATGATCGACTTCGGCCCCCTGCTCTCGAGCCCGTTCCTGCTGATCTTCGGCGCCGCGGCGCAGTTCGGCATCTTCTTCGTCATCATCGTGGCGACGCTCCTCGGCTTCGACGTCGCCGACGCCGCCTCGACGGGCATCATCGCGGCGGCGGACGGCCCCACCTCGATCTTCGTGGCGAACAGCCTCGGCTCCAGGTACATGGGCGCCATCATGGTCGCCGCGTACTCCTACATGGCGCTCGTGCCCATCATCCAGCCGTTCGCCATCAAGCTCTGCACGAGCAAGAAGGAGCGCCGGATCCGCATGGCCTACAACCCGCGCGCGGTCTCGAAAACCTCGAAGGTCCTCTTCCCGATCATCATCTGCGCCATCGCCGGCCTCATCGCGCCGGCGTCGCTCCCGCTCGTGGGCTTCCTCATGTTCGGCAACCTGCTGCGCGAGTGCGGCGTGCTCGACTCGCTCTCCAAGTCGGCGCAGAACGAGCTCGTGAACCTCATCTCGATCCTCTTGGGCCTCTGCGTGTCCGTGAAGATGGAGTATCACGACTTCCTGCAGGTCGACACCCTCGTCGTCATGGGGCTCGGCCTCGTGGGCTTCGTGATGGACACCGTGGGCGGCGTCATGTTCGCGAAGCTCCTCAACCTCTTCCGCAGGGAGAAGATCAACCCCATGGTGGGCGCGGCCGGTATCTCGGCCTTCCCCATGAGCTCGCGCGTGGTCCAGAGGCTCGCCACCGAGGCCGACCCGCAGAACTTCGTCCTCATGCAGGCCAGCGCCGCCAACGTCGCCGGGCAGATCGCGTCGGTCGTGGCCGGCGGCCTCGTGCTCGGACTTCTTATGTAGGGAGGCTCGCATATGACTGAGAACCTCATGACCGCCTTCGAGCTCCTCGGCGTGGGCTGGGGCGGCATCTTCGTCGTCATGATCGTCATCTACCTCGTCTCGCTCGCGCTGTCGAAGATCTTCAGCCCGGGCAAAGACGAATAGAGCGAAGCGCGAAAGGAGAACCCTATGGGACGCACCATCCGCTTCATGGAAACCATCCTGCGCGACGGCCAGCAGAGCCAGATCGCCACGCGCATGCCCATCGAGGACATGCTGCCCGTGCTCGAGGACCTCGACAGCTGCGGCCTCTACGCCCTCGAGGTGTGGGGCGGCGCGACCTTCGACTCGTGCCTGCGCTACCTCGGCGAGGACCCGTGGGAGCGCCTGCGCACCATCCGCGCCCACGTGAAGAACGCGAAGCTCCAGATGCTGCTGCGCGGCCAGAACCTGCTCGGCTACCGCAACTACGCGGACGACGTCGTGGAGGAGTTCGTCAGGAGGTCCGTCGAGAACGGCATCGACGTGCTGCGCATCTTCGACGCCCTGAACGACACGCGCAACCTCCAGACCTCGATCCGCGCGGCCAAGGAGGCCGGCGGCGAGGTCCAGGCCGCCATCTGCTACACCACGAGCGACGTGCACACCGTCCCCTACTTCGTGGGCCTCGCCCGCGAGATGGCGGCCGCAGGCGCCGACAGCATCTGCATCAAGGACATGGCGGGCGTGCTCACCCCCGAGGTCGCCTACGAGCTCGTGGGCGAGATCAAGAACGCGATCAGCCTGCCCGTGCAGGTCCACACGCACGGCACTGCGGGCATCGGCCAGATGACCTACCTTAAGGCCGTAGAGGCCGGCGCCGACATCATCGACACCTGCCTCTCCCCGCTCGCCGAGGGCACGAGCCAGCCCTGCACCGAGTCGATGGCCATCGCGCTCGACGGCCTCGGCTACGACACGGGGCTCGACGTAGATAAGCTCGACCGAATCGCCAAGCACTTCGCCGGTGTGCGGGACCGCTTCCTTAAAGACGGCGGCCTGAATCCCAAGGTGCTGGAAGTCGAGCCCAAGGCGCTGCTGTACAAGGTGCCAGGCGGCATGCTCTCCAACCTCATCAGCAACCTGGCCGACTTGGGCGCGAGCGACCGCTACAACGAGGTCCTCGCCGAGGTTCCGCGCGTCCGCGCCGACCTTGGCTACCCGCCGCTCGTGACGCCGCTCTCGCAGATGGTGGGCTCGCAGGCCCTCATGAACGTCCTTTCCGGCGAGCGCTACAAGGTCGTTCCCAAAGAGATCAAGGACTACGTACATGGGAAGTACGGCCGTCCACCCGTAGCAATCTCCCAGGAGATTCGCGAGAAGATCATCGGTGACGACGAGGTCATCACCTGCCGTCCGGCCGATCTGCTGGAGCCCGAGCTCCCTAAGGCACGCGAGGAGATCTGTGCCTATGCCAAGACCGAGGAAGACGTGCTCGACTACGCCCTCTTCCCCGACCAGGCGCGCGACTTCCTCGGCCGGCGCGAGGACCCGTTCTACGACGTCCCCGTGCAGGAGGTCGAGGTCTCCATCGACGTGGCGTAGCGCCGCGTCCCGGCGGCGCCGGGCGGGCAGCGGAGCTGCCGGCGCCGGCACTCCCTGCGATCGGGCCGGCGCCGCTAATGTTGGCGGCGCCGGCGCTGGCAGCCGTGCCAGGGTTGCCGGGCCAGCGATGCCGCAGCCGCCGATACCGCTTCCGATAAGCTTTGACGAAACCTCTGTGCGCTTGCGGCACGCTTTTCGCCCTATGTTGATGCGAAAGTGCGCCGATAGTGCACAGAGGTTTCGTCTATTTCGAACATACGGTAGCAGCTGGGAAACAACGCCGCCCGTTATACGACCGGACGGATGGACACGAGCGCTGCATCGTAGGCTTGAATGGCACCATCTGCAAGCTTGACTTGGGCGCGGCCCCAGGTATCAACACCAACCAGCACGCCGTCAAGGGAAATGCTGCCATCGGGCGTGCTCACGCGCACGTGCTCGTCGCGGTAAGCCAGAAGCTCGTTATATTCGGCATTAATTCCGGTGAGCGGCTCCGCATCCACGCCTGCAGCATCCATCGCGCTAGTCCATGCATCGACCGCTTCGAGCGCAGCATCGCGAACCACCACAGCCAGGTCGTCCAGCGCGGAGTCGACGCTACCTGCTGGCAAGCAATCCTCGACACCAGCCCCCGGAAGCGAGGAAGGGTCGCTCGGCTCGAAAGGAACCGCCCTGATGTTGAGCCCCAGCCCGCACACTGCAAGCGCTTCGCCCATGGAGTGCTTGAGCTCAACAAGGATGCCGCCAAGCTTGCCACGAGTGCAAATGATGTCGTTTGGCCATTTGAGCTTGATGCCTGCGCATCCGATGCCAACGAGCGCATGAACCACACCCAAAGCAAATGCCACCGGTAAACCGGGGAGCACGCGATCGGGCACCGAAGGCTTAATGAGGATGGAGAGGTAAAGCCCGCCCTCAGGCGATGCCCAATTATGGGTGCGCCTGCCACGTCCGGCGGTCTGCACACGGGCCCTGAGTGCCGCTCCGTGTGGCGCGCCGGCCAATGCGCGGCTCATGAGCTCGGCATTGGTGGAACCGACCTCGTCGAGAACCTCGACCGGACCGTATGTAAGCTCGGAGCGCTCGCTCATCACCCTTCCTCTCGACAATCCCTGACGTGCGCAGCGCGCCTCACCGCTGCGTCGCCGCAGCTCGTGTTGCACCCGATACCTCGCCGCTACACCACGGCCACGCGGCCCTGGTCGCCGACGATCGCCTTGGTCTCGGCGATGAGCGGGATCGAGCGGGCGTTCACGCGCGCGGGGATCTCGGCGCGCATGGTCTGGCCGTCGCTCTGCTCCACAAAGATCTCCACGCGGTCGCCGCCGGGGTTGCTCGCTAAGATCGCCGCGAGGCGCGCCATGCTCCCCTGCGAGAAACGCGAACTGGGAATCATGACCTCGAACACCTTGGGCCGATTAGTCTCCTCGTTGAGCTCGAGCGGCAGCACCTCCTGCGCGATGATCTGATCGCCGCGGTCGCTGCGCTCCAGCTTGCCATGGACACGGATGAACGAATCCGCGAGCACCGCGCCGGTCTCGGGATCGGTCTCGCCATAAAGGAAGCTCTCGCATTCCTTGTAGACCTTGGGGAACATGACCACGGTGGCCTCGCCCTCCATGTCCTCTAAGCGCACGATCGCCATAGGATCACCCTTTTTGGTCACGCGCTTGGAAACCTCGGCCACCATTCCTGCGAACCAGAACGCTTTGCCCTCGGGAATGGGCTTGTTCACCGTCGTGTCGCTGCCAGGAACCGTCTGCTCTACTCCCGTGTCGATCTGGCTCAAGGTGAACTCGCGCGCTTTGCCGAGCGCGTACTCAAAGGGACGAAGCGGGTGGTCTGAGACGTAGATGCCAAGCACGTCGCGTTCAGCGGAGAGCTTCATATGGCGGTCCCATTCTTGACCATCCGGCTCTGGCACGCTCACCTCGAAGCCCGACCCCTCGATGTCACCGAACAGGTCGAAGAACGAGGTCTGGCCGCCCACGCGGTCCTTCTGGCGCTTAGTCGCCGCATCGATGATGTTCTCGGGGTTGGCCTTATCGACGAAGCTCATGAGCTGACGGCGCGGATAACCCGTCGAGTCGAAAGCACCCGCCTTGATGAGCGCCTCGATGACACGTCGGTTGGCCTGGCTCGAGTCGACACGGTCGACGAAGTCGTGCAGGTTCTTGAAGGCGCCACCACGGCTGCGTTCTGCGATGATGGCGTCAGCCACTCCCTCGCCCACTCCGCGAATGCCGGCGAGTCCGAAGCGCACGCCCTCCGCGGTAGCCGTGAACTCCCTGCCCGACTCGTTCACATCAGGCGGCAGTACCGGAATGCCATCGTGGCGGCAAGCCGAAACGTAGTGCGTGATCTTCTCGGTCTTGCCCGTGTAGCTGGTGAGCACGGCAGCCATGTACTCGTGCGGATAGTGCGCCTTGAGCCAAGCGGTCTGCATGACGAGGATGGCGTAGCCGGCGGAGTGCGACTTGTTGAACGCGTAGGATGCGAACTCGAGCACGTCGTCCCAGATGCGCTGCGCCGTCTCGCGCGTGTAGTCGTTGCGCTCGGCGCCGTTCATCCAGTGGTCGTAGATGGTCTCCTCATGCCCGTCTTCCCAGTTGAAGATCTGTTCGGTGAGCATCTTGATCTTCTTCTTGGCAACGGGCTTGCGGATGCGAGAGTCGGACTCACCCTTGGAGAAGCCACACATCTCAACCGAGATGTTCATGACCTGCTCCTGGTAGACCATGGTGCCATAGGTCTCGCCCAGGATGTCGTCCAGGCGCGGGTCATAGGAGACGGCGGGCTCCTTGCCGTTCATGCGGTTGATGTAGCTCGTGACCATGCCGGCACCCAAGGGGCCGGGGCGGTAGAGGGCGATCAATGCGACGACGTGCTTGTATTCCGTGGGCTTCATGTTCTTGATGGTCGCCGTCATGCCGGCGGACTCGATCTGGAACACGCCGGCGGTGTGACCGCCCTGCATGAGCTTGAAGATCTCGGGGTCATCGAAGGGAATCGCATCAACATCGATATCGATACCATAGTTCGCCTTGATGTTCGCCTTGGCCTTCGAGATGACCGTTAGCGTGCGCAAGCCCAGAAAGTCCATCTTAAGCAGACCCATGTCCGCGACTGTATGTCCTTCGTACTGGGTGATCTCCACGCCGCCCTTGGTGTCGAGCTTTGTGGGAACGTGCTCGTTGACCGGGTCACGGCAGATGAGCACGGCGCACGCGTGCACCCCCTCGCCACGGGTGAGGCCCTCGATGGAGAGCGCCGCGTCAATGATGCGGCGTGCGTCCTCATCCTTGGCGTAAGCCTCGGCAAAGTCGGGATTGTAGAGATCCTCCTTGCCCTCGACGCGCGTAAGCACCTGCTTGAGCTTGACCGACGGATCGCTTGAAATCATCTTAGAGAGCTGCTGACCCTTGAAAACGGGGTAGTCGAGCACGCGCGCGGCATCGTTGATGGCCTGCTTGGCCTTGATGGTCGAGTAGGTGATGACGTGCGTGACCTTCTCGGGACCGTAGAGCTGGCGGACGTGCTCGATTACCTCGAGCCGCCGCTCATCGTCGAAGTCCATATCGATATCGGGCATCTCGGTACGTTCCGGCGAGAGGAAACGTTCGAACATGAGGCCGTTCTCGAGCGGATCGAAGGTGGTGATGTCCATGGCATAGGCAACGATGGCGCCAGCAGCCGAACCACGACCGGGCCCTACGCCGATGCCGTTCTGCTTTGCCCAGCGCACATACTCAGCTACGATGAGGAAGTAGGCTGCGAAGCCCTTGTCGCAGATGACCTTGTACTCGAACTCGAAGCGCTCCTTGATGGAGATGCCGTTGATGGTCTTTGTCTCCCAATCCGCGCCGTAGCGCTTCGCAAGGCCCTCTTCGCACTCACGACGGAACTGGCTCTCATGCGTCTCGCCTTCGTCCAGCAACGGGTAGCGCGGGAGGATGATCTTGCCCCACTCGAGCTCGACATCGCACTTCGCGGCGAGCTCAACGGTATTGTCGCAAGCTTCCTGGCAGTACGGGAACAGCGCGCGCATCTCCTCCTCGGTCTTCATGTAGAACTCCGAACCCTGCATGCGCATGCGGTTGGGATCGTCGACCTTGGAGTTCATGCCGATGCACATCATGATGTCCTGCACCGGTGCGTCCTCGCGTGTGAGATAGTGGAAGTCATTGGTAGCGATGACCTTGACGCCGATCTGCCGCGCAATCTCGATGAGCTGGCGATCAAGCTGCTCGTCGGTGAGACCGGAGTCCGTGGTGATGCCATGGTCTTGGATTTCGATATAGAAGTTGCCCGGTTCGAAGGTGTCACGGAAGGTCTCCGCCCAGTGGAGCGCGTTATCCATCTCGCCGCGGTCGATGCACTTGGGGATGATGCCCGCAATGCACGCCGAGGTAGCGATGAGTCCCTCACGGTGGCGACGCAGGTTGTCCAAGGTCACGCGGGGCTTATAGTAAAAGCCTCCGACCGCCGCCTCGGAAACCGTTTGCATGAGGTTCACGTAGCCAGCTTCGTTGCGGGCGATGAGAATCATATGGTAGAGCTCGGGCTTGCGGTCGCGGGCAAGCGTCTCGTCCGGCGTAAAGTAGACCTCGCACCCAAAGATGGGCTTGATCACGTAGGGCTTGACGTCGTCAAGCGAGCCCGAGCGCTCCCACTCCTCGAGGTCGCGCAGATGCTGCGCGGCGCCACGCGGGTCCTTCTCTGGATCCGGCGCCTTGAGCTCGGAGGCGCGCCCCGCTTCCAAGAGTTTCTTGTCGTTGTTCCACACGCGGCGCTCAGGTGACTTCTTGTTGTACGCATCGCACGCTAGGCCAAGCTCGGGAATACCGTACATATATCCATGATCGGTGAGCGCCACGGCGGGCATGCCCAGTTCGACCGCCCGATCGACCATGTCTCCGACGCGAGTCGCGCCGTCGAGCATGGAATACTCTGAGTGGTTATGCAGGTGAACGAAAGCCACAGGTACTCTCTCCTCGAAACGTGCTGGTACAGCTGACATGCAAGATCTGGAAGCGAGAGCAGGCTACGATTCTGGGATGGCCCTCCGTTCCGGTACCCGATTCTACCGCAGCGGGCGGACCGCTTGGAGGGTGCCGCCGCGGCTCGCGGAAGCACCATAGCGTGTTCGATATCAACCGCTGGCCCTTGGGAGCCATGCTCATAGTATTACGGTAGACGCGAAAGGAACCGGAGGCAGATCGTTTGTCTTGGCGGTGGATATTATCCGAATCGAGAAGTAGACCGCACAATTGCAAACCGTCTACCTGCGAACACTCCGGCTAAGCAGACTCGGATACTGGGGCGCTCGCGGTTTTACCACCGCCAAGACGCACGAACTTGAAGAACGCCTCGCGATAGGGCAGGCATACGATGCGAAAGGCTGCCCCGAACGGAAAAGAGGGAGCAATCTAAGATAATTGCTCCCTCCCTTGTTGCTAGATACCGGAACAGCCGATGGCTAGAGATGGTAGGTCACCGTCTGGGGCTCGCCAGGACGTCCGGGATCGTCAACCTCAACGCGTACAAACACGAGCGACACGCGATCATACCCCGCCTTATGGAGTACATCAGCATAGACACGCGCCTGAAGCGCATGCTTCTCCCGCAAGCACTCAGGCGTCTCTGTTGGAGAGCCACCGGTCTTATAATCAAGCACGAGCGCTTCGGTGGGACGCGCGGGATCGGTGCAGAGCACGTCGATTGCACCCTCCGCATACATGCTAAAGGATTCACGGAACTCATCCAGCCCCAGTGAAAAGAAGGGCACCTCGGCGCGCACCTGCGGCCAAGACCGCATAAAAGCTCGCACATCCGAGCGCTCCCAGCGCACAAGCGCAGCATTGAGCCGTGAACGTTGCGCAGCGGTAACGCCCCAGAAACGGCAAAGCGCATCTATGCGCGTTGCGGGAACCGTCTCGGCACCCGTCTCGATAAGCCATTGGGCTGCCGCATGGAAGGCTGAACCGAGCGCCGTAGGATCGCCGTCGCCGCTGGTAGAAACGGCGCCCCCGTAGGACGGAGCGGCGCTGGCACCCCTATTGCCCCGAGCGGCGCCGGTGGTATCCGGGTTCGCCCGCATGACTTCCTCATTGGTAAGAACATCATCGTCGGAGGGTGCGGCGGGCGCGTTGCGATCTTCAAGCTCCGCGTGGGACATCGCCGCTATGGAAGAGTAGCTGTACGAGTCGCGCGGCCGAGCGGAAGCTGGAGCCATGCAGATCTCCACGGGCTTGGGTTCGACTAGCAACACCGTGCGATCAACACAGACAGCTTCATCAGTAGCGGCATCCTGCTCATCCAGGACGGCTGGCGGCAGGTAATCCGCAGCCGAGAACTCGACCTGCGGTCTCTTCACCCCTTTCTTCTTGGCAGGATAGACAAGATCATCCAGCAGAACCATCTGGAAATCGCCGGGGTGCGCATCGGGGAATGCAAGTCGGTCGCTGCCCAGATCCGGCAGGCCTGCTAAATCCTCGTGTCCGGGGAGAATCCGTGAGAGAACCTCCCCCACAAGCGAGGTTGCGTGCCCGGGTTCGAGCTCGGAGGCATAGCGCGCACCAAGGGCGAGGATCGCAACCTCGCGAGCGCGCGTGATGGCAACATAGAGCAGACGCGCCGCTTCCTCGTAGTCAAGCCCGATATTCTCGCGCCGCATATATGCAAAGGCCTGAGCGGCGGAAGCGGGAATCATGTTTTGACGCTCACCAGCATCAGCAGCCTGCTTCTCCAATTCATTCAATGAAGCCATGGCATCCTTCAGCAGGCTCTCATCGGTTGCGAGCTCAAAACGATTGGGAAGCGCCACCCAAGCTGTAACCCCATCGCGATCAAGCATCTGGATCCGATCCTTGTTCGCTTGGATGCCATCGCATTCAGCAACGGCTACAACGGGGAACTCGAGGCCCTTGGAGGCGTGCACCGTCATGATGCGCACTGCGTCCTCGTCCTCCCCGGACAGCGTCGCCGGAGACTCTTTCATATTTGCGATGTGGCTAGCGAATGCATCGGCCACCAGACGCGGCGAGAAGGCGCGGCCCACCTCCTCTTCCTCGACGATTGCAATCGCCTTCAAAAGGTTCGCGGCAACGGCACGCTCCTGTGCCCCGCCTTGCTCGAGGCGGGCGAGCCATCCCGACTCGGAAACCGCGTCGCGCACGATGGCAGACATCGGATCGCGCCCGACACGCACCTGGGCACGGCCGAGCACATCGCGCATGCGCTCGACGAGCGGCAGAGAGCCGAAATCGTCGAGAATCTCGGCGGAGAGCAGCACGTCACCGGTGATGGTCCTGCTATCTATCGCACCGGTCTCGGCGTCCACGCAGGTCGAAAGCGCAAGGAGCTCCGTTGCACCCAAGCAGAACATGGGCGAGGTGATAAGCGGCGTGATGCCGCGTTCACCATCGTCAGGATTCGCAAGAAACGCCAGCAATGCGGATATGACCCCGACCTCGGGGGCGCGACGGTACACCGAGGTTCCGCCCGAGACCACGCACGGCATGCCCGCCCGGCGGATGGCATCGGCGTAGACGTCCGCCTTCGAAAGGCGCGCCATGAGAATGACCATCTCGCTTGGCTTGAATCCCTCGGCATCGCGCAGGTGCGTAAAGCGCTCCGCTATCGCGGCCGCCTTGACGGCGGCGCGGTCATCCGAGGTTCCCCCCACAGCGAGAACGGCCTGACGCCGCGATGTCTCTGCAGAGACCTGGCGAGCTCCCTTGCGCTTACCTTCCCCACATGAGACGAGATGAAGGAAATCGCGACCAAGGGGATTATCCTTGCCGCCTTCGAAGATGCGGTCGGCAAACGAGAGAATGTCCGCATGGCTTCGATAGTTCACATCGAGGTCACATACGATGCCATCGCGCTCGACTTCCTCCTTCTTGCCGCGAAACACCGAGACATCCGCTCCACGGAAGCGGTAGATGGATTGCTGGGCATCTCCCACCGTACAAAGCTCGCGACCATCGGTGCTGCAGAGCAGGCGCACAAGCTCGACCTGCTGTTGAGCGGTGTCTTGGAACTCGTCGACCATGACCATCTTGAAGCGACCGGAAAACTCCCTGCGGATGCGCTCGTCATTGTTGAGCGCATCGAAAGCGCGCGTGAGCAGGTCGTCGTTATCGAGAATCGCCTGATCGGCCTTAAGGGCATCGTATTCGTCACGCACCTGCTCGACGAGGGGCATGAGCTCGTCAAGGGCGCTTGCGCGAGCAGCGAGGTATGCGTCGGCGAAAAATGCGGGATGCGCTGCGCGCACCTCCTCCACCGCGGTTTTCTCGTCCTTGCCCATGCCTTTTCCGCGTAGCGAGAGCTCGCCAGCCGCTTCATAGCAAGCGCGCAGGTCGTCGCAGGTGCGGGGAGACGCAAGGTAGGCGTTGATCGCATCGAGCGCGACGCGCGCGGCAGAAGCATTTGCATACGAGGGGGTCTCTGCAATGGCACGGTATGCCTCGAGGATGGAACGCGGCGACGGCGCAGGATCGATCTCGCGGAACGCGGAAAGGCCGCCCACCGTTGCAGAGACCCTCGCCAAGATGGCAACGAGAATCGAGAACAAGCTATCCAAACCCTGGGAGGGGCCGCCAGCCCCCTCGAGCGCGAAGGCGTCGAGTATCTCAGAGAACGTCCCGTTGCCCTGGACGTCATCGGCTGCGACGCGACGAACTACATGCTCAACGGCAAGGCGCTTGAGATCGTCGGCGTAGCCGACGACGGTGAATGCGGGATCTACGCCTACGTCGAGCGCGTGAGCGCGGATGATACGCGAGCACATTCCGTGGATCGTCGAGATCCACGCGTCGTCGACCTTCTCTGCCTCGACCTCCATGCCCTCATCAATGAGCGCTGAGCGGATTCTCTGCTTGAGCTCTGCTGCCGCCTTCTCGGTAAACGTGATGGCGAGCACCTGGTCGATGCTTTCCAAGAACGGCTCGGGACGATTGGGGTCGCGCCAAAGCTCGCGCGGTTTGGAACCGGGGCGCAGAGCGTGCATGATGCGCTGCGTAAGGGTGAACGTTTTGCCGGATCCGGCACCGGCGGACACGAAGAGCGGCCCTTCCAGGGTGCGGACGATCCGCTCCTGCTTGGGCTCGAGCTGGATACGCGCCATCAGCGCCTCCTCTCGCACATCGTAAGTGGGCAGTATGTGCAGGAATCCGAGGCGGGCGCTGGCGCTATGCGGCCTCTCTCGAGGGCGTCGAGCTCAGATGCGATCGCTTGCTCTACCTGATCGAGCAAGCTGGTGAAAGCCATGGTCCCGTCGTGCAGAGCGCTACGCGAGCGCGGCGACTTGACCCCCGGGAACCCCGAAACCTTATCATGGGGGAACGACGGAGGCTCGCTGTCTGCAAGGGTGTCGGTAACTTGACCGGCGACCTGAGGCCCGCGCGTCCCTAGGTAAAGCGCACCCTGGGCGGAGCCAAACCCCATGCTCTGGAGCGCCTGGGCATAGATGAGGGTTTGCACCTTGGGAGCCTTATCGGCATCGCGGCCCGGAAGCCAGGCGGCATCGAGCTCATGGCCTTCCTCGAGCGTCATGGTTGGGTCGGCGCAAGACAGCGCCGCAACCGAGGAGCGGTTCTTGTAGTCGATCACGACGAAGCGATCTCGCTCGCTGCGCTCGGGGAAGCTCCCGACGCGAATGCCGGCGGCAGGGGCAACGTCGATGCGGTCGATCCGCCCGCCAAGGGGGCGCCCTGCATAAGCGATACCTTCCTTGTCGAAGGCGTACTCGAACCAGGCAGGGATAAAACCGGGCATGAGGTCCGCCTCATGTCGCACCACCTCGTGCAGCACAGGCAGCATGGACTCGATCTGGTTGCGTTCAAGCTCATCAAGGGGTACGAGCGGACCGCGAATCGCCCGAGGGCGCTCCTCGCGCGCGTACTTGCCATGCGTGTACTTGCCGCGCGCATGGTCGGCGCGCATCTCGGCGAACGCGAGGTCCATCTGCATCAAGCAAGCATCCAGATTGCCGTTATCGACGCGAATGAAGCCCTCCTCTTGGAGGCGCTCGTGGAATCGCTGCATCACATCATGCACGAAATTGCCCATCTCGATGGGCCCAAAACCCACGTCGAGCCGTCTCGTAGCCGCACGGTTGCCCACCAGCCAGCTATACGGGCAAGCAAGGTATGCTTCGATCTGCGAGGCAGAGAGCGTGCGCGGCACCTCCACCCCGCCCATGCTGCGCGTAGGCAGCAACAAGAACCGCGCGAGATCGGGAGCCAGGCTATACGCCGAGGGAACCGTTGCCTCGAAGAGACGCGCGCCCGCACCGCCCGCAGGGTCGAGGTTGGCGAACAGTGCCCCTTCGTGCGGAAGCTCGGACACCACAGAAGCGTCGTTGCCTAAAGCAGCTTTGAGCTCATCGTATGCGAGTGCGGCATAGCGCTCGTCGCCATTGCGGTCGTGAGCCGTGTGCGCGAGGACCGCAGAACGCCCTGCAGAGCACGCCCGCCGCATCTGGATACGATGGCGTACCGATGATCCAGCTTGGATTCCTTGACAGTCGAGCTTGGCGGCGAGCATATCGAGCGGTGTCTCGCGGCGAGCAAGCGGGTACGCGTCCGCATCCATGTCGATGAGGACCACGGCGTCGAACGTGCCTGCCGTGCGCCGTGCGAGCTCTTCCGCGCTCAAGAAAAGAACGTGCCCGCAACGTCCGCCGGCATCCGCTACGGCAACCTCGTCGATACCGACCGAAAGACCCGGCAGGGCGAGGAGAGCTTGGGCCTCAGACACGCCGAGGTGTCGAGCGATATCCATGAGTGCGTTGGCAGCATCGAGCGCGGAGAGCTCGGCCGTGAGCGCGGCGCGCCCCTCTTGGCCAAACGCGTGCGCGCCGGCCGCGGCAGCAACCTTTGCCATGAGGGAGAGTGCGCGGGCAGGATGGCCCGCTGCAAGGGCCTCGGGGACCGCCGCCACGGCAATCGGCCTAGGTTCGCGCCCCTCTTCCTCCGCTAGCTTGCGCTCGCGGTTCGCCTCCCTGCTTTCCAAGCTCTTGAGCTCGGCCATGAGCGCTGCGGCATCGAGCTTGCGCGTCTTGCGCAAACGGCTATCGAGCATGCGAGCGATGCGGGGAGCTGCATGCGACAGACCCGAGAACGGCGAGCGGATCCAGTCGGGTACCTCCGGAGCAGGCCACCACGAACTCGGCTCCTCGGATTCCATGCGACGGAGGAGGTCCTCAAAAGACGAGAGCGCCTGACCTGCACGCGTGTCCTCAAACGGCAGTCGCACCGTGAGTTCCGAGCACATGCCGTGAATCGCCAGACGGGGCGCCAACATGCGGTATGCAGCAACGGGATCCGGCGCGGCGACCGCAATCGTCGGCGCATCCAAAGCGGATGCGGTGGTGCCCGCAAGGAATTCACCAGCAGCATTGGTTGCAGGCGAAGCCGCGGATTCGACGGAGCGAACTATAAGTCCCGCGTATGCATTAGCCCGGGCAGAAGGGCCGGCAATCTCGGCGAACTCCAGACGGGAACCGGGCAACACGGCAGACGAGCGTCCACGGGGAGCGGTTGCCGCACCATCGCTGGATAATCCGGGCGCGGCGGGAACGCCGGATGCGTTCTGGTCGACGCAGCTTGCACCCGCAAAACCTGAATGATGCATTTGCTCGAGGTGAACGGACGCGCATCCGAAACGCTGCTCAAGGCTACCGACGACATCGGCTGCGAGCCCATCCTCGATGAACACCAACGGAGCGGTCTGCGCACAAGCGTCGAACAGGCAAAGCAGGTATTCCGGCATATCGTCGAGGGCACGGACAGCTACAGCATGCACGCCGGGCACGCCCTCTTCGCCCTCATGAGCCAGAATAACGGCTGCCTGCGAGAGCTCGACGAGGCCAAGCTCCTCCAGGCGCCGGGCGTATTTTGAGAGCAGGCCGAGCACCGCCTGCTCAGAAGCGGTTAGCGAGGCGCCGTCGCACGACGAAGCAAATGGAAGATGGAGCCGTGCGGCAGCGGCGAGCATCTCCAGCGAACCGGTCGTGAACGGCAGCGATCCACCGGAAGCGCTTGCCGAGGCATCCCCAAGAAGCTGCGCCAAGACGAGGCGGCGCTCGGCAGGCTCGACGATCCGACGGCCATCGCCTGAGAGCTCCCACAGTGCGGAAACCCATGCGGACGGCGTGACTACGTCGACGCCAACGCCCGCACCCGCAAGCGCAAGCGCTCGACGGCACGCGTCGCGCATGCCGGCATGCGGAACCACAAGTGACGCACGACCGTATATCCCGCTGAGTTCGCGAAGGAGCTCGATCTCTTGCGCATCAGGGCGGACACCGATGACCGCGTCGATAATCTGAACCGCCATAACCCTCCCTCTCTCGGTATGCACCATCCTACACGCCCATGCGGACAGATGGGGCGAAACCGGACGGAGAGCCGGTTTGCCGGCGCAGGGGGATTCATCCGACGCGGCGTTCCATAATGTAGTCATCCATGATGAAACCGGAGCCTATATCGGTTTCCACGGCGTCGATTACCGCGAAGCCATTGCCCTCGTACGCGCGAATGCCTAGCTCGTTACCCTTGTTCACCGTGAGGTACATGGCAGAAAGCCCGCGCTCGCGGCACAGGGCATCGTAGAAGCGCACGACGGCGCTCGCGAAGTGTTTGCCGCGCTCGGCGGCGACCAGGTAGATCTTGGAGACGAAGAATCGGGTGGTCGCGGGTTCAACGCAACCACCCGTATAGCCCACCACGCGGCCATCCTCGGCCGAGCGCAGGAGCCAGTACTCGTAAGCGTGCTCCCGCATATCTCGCTCGATCGCCGAG
This sequence comes from Enorma phocaeensis, assembly GCF_900186505.1. Taxonomy (GTDB): domain Bacteria; phylum Actinomycetota; class Coriobacteriia; order Coriobacteriales; family Coriobacteriaceae; genus Enorma; species Enorma phocaeensis. The sequence continues at coordinate 63,540 of NZ_LT891969.1, read as the reverse complement.
CGCGACTGGAAGCGATCGATCATATACTCCGTCTGGCCGCTTCCCAGCCGGTCGGTCCAGAACTCCCGCCAAATGCTGCCTGCAAGCTCGGCAAGCTCCTCCACATCCTGGGGCCCCACCGCCTCGAAAACGATCTCCTCGCCGCTCATTCGCCGCCGCCCTGCTTGATGAGGACCTGGCGGTAACCGCCGTACTCGCCGTTCAAGGCCTTGGATACGCGGCTCACCGTAGTGGACGATGCGCCCGTCTGCGCCTGGACCTCAAGGTAGGACTCACCCTGGTCGAGGCAACGCGCAACATGCAAACGCTGGGCGAAATCGCAGAATTCCCGCGGAGTGAGCAGGTCGACGAGGAACGTCTCTATCTCACGCTCGCCATCAAGCAGCGTGAAGGCGTGAACCAGCTGTCGCACGTCCTCGCGCTCCAGCATCGACTCGATATTCATGCAACACCACCAGACATCCGAATCCCAACGCAAAGCGCCAAGGCGCAGCGAAAGCAGTGTAGCACACCACCGAACTAAAGTGCAGCGCCTACCCCCGCCTACCCCACGGCGACTTTTCCAGCAAGCCCGCTCGTCCAGCGCACCCGACCGCATTCATCGACCGTGAGCGCCTCGATGCCCGAAACCCCCTCCGCAAAATCAATTCCTCTCTGGGCACCGAGCATGAGCACCGTGGTTGACCAACCATCGCAGTCGAGCGAGCGCTCAGCCACGACGGTCGCGCTCGCAGCATCGGTCACCGCGGGCATACCGGTACGCGGGTCGAGAATGTGATGATAGGTGACCCCGCCGCGTGAGAAGCGGCGCTCCCGGGTTCCGCTTGTGACCACTGACCCTGCATCGAGCTCGACGACCGCGCAATGCCTGCCCGGGTGGAGCGGATCGGCGATGCCGATATGCCACGGCATAGGATTCCCGCACGCGCCATCTGGCGCGCGCTGCTCGCCGCAAGAGGCATCGTTCTTGCAACCGGCTGCGTTTTCGGCAGCGATCGCTGCCCCGGGCGCGCTACCGCGCACGACCACATTGCCGCCCAGATTGAGCGCCATACGGTCGATTCCGCAAGCCGTAAGAAGGCCTGCAAGGTCGTCGGCTATGTAGCCTTTGGCGATACCGCCTAGGTCGAGCACGGCCTTGGGGTCGCGGATCGCGAGCCAGGGAGCGATGGCAGCCGCAGGCGAAGCCTCGACGGCTTCCACGCCCACATGCTCGAGCGCATCAGCGAGCGCACGGCGGGAAGGCACGATGCCTGCATGGAAATCCCACAGCGACGTCACCGTGCCCATCGTGATGTCGAAGCAGCCGCGGCTCCCCGCGCAATATGGGAGCGCCAAACGAACAAGCTCGGCTGTCTCCGGCGCAACCGGCGCCGGATCGGGCGACGCGGCGTGAGCACGTGAAATGTCGGATGAGGGGTCGGTACGGGAGAGGAGGCGCTCGAAGCGCCGGCAACGCGCGACGCACGCGGTAAGGGCGTCATCGAGCGCGGCGGCAGCGTCCGGAACAACGCTCCCGCAACAAGAGGCTCGATCGCGCGCTACGGCACGGCAGTCAGGATCGATGTGAAACGAGCACTTTCCGGACCCGACACGCGGAAGCCGCTCGCCCTGCTTGCCGCAGGATGGATAAACCTGCAGGTCGATAATGGTATCGAAGCAGGTGAACCGCACGGCTCGGGCGCCCTCCGGTCCGGAACGGAATCGCACGGCGCTCCCCTCGCCCATATCCTCCCCCATTTCTCCACAGCCCTACGTGTCAATCCAGCTGCCGGGTAGGGCATAATCTCGTTCGAAACGTACCAGCCATCCGCTTGCGAGGACCTCATGACGTTTTTGCTCAACTGGCTCTTCACCTCGATCGCCATCGCGATCGCCGACTACATCGTACCCGGCATCTTCGTTATGGGAACAGCAGAGGTATGGCTCTGCTACGTATTCACCGGGCTCTTCCTTTCGCTTGTGAACTCGATCGTCAAACCGATCATGACGTTGCTTTGCCTTCCGCTCACGATCATCACGCTCGGCATCTTCCAGCTTGTGGTGAACGGCCTCATGCTTCAGCTCGCGAGCTCGCTCTCGCTCAACCTGCTCGAGACGGGTATCGTCATCGACGGATTCGGCGCTGCGTTTGGCGGAGCCATCATCGTAAGCATCATGTGTACGATCTTGGGAGTACGCAAATCTTAAGTGGATGCACACATCCAACATGCATGTGCCATCATAGCCGTGGCCCACGATGGGTACAGACCCACAAGGATTAATCCGGCGGGGCGCTGCCTCGCCGTCGCCTAAGGAGGTTTACATGGGAAAGATCTATACCTCGATCGACCAGCTTATTGGTAGGACACCGTTGCTCGAGCTCACCAACATCGAGCGCGAGGATGCGCTCGGCGCGCGCGTCCTCGTGAAACTCGAAAGCTTCAACCCGGCAGGCTCGGCAAAGGACCGCATCGCCCGCGCCATGATCGACGCTGCCGAAAAGGCGGGCGCCATCCGCCCGCACGAGGGCTACACGATCATCGAGCCCACGTCGGGCAACACCGGCGTGGGGCTCGCCTCCGTCGCCGCAGCACGTGGCTACAGCGTCATCATCGCCATGCCCGAGACCATGAGCGTCGAGCGCCGGCAGCTCATGCGCGCCTACGGCGCCGAGCTCGTGCTCACCCCAGGCGCCGAGGGAATGGCAGGTGCCATCGCCCGCGCGGAAGAGCTCCAACGCACCACGCCCAAGAGCATCCTGGCCGGGCAGTTCGTGAACCCCGCGAACCCAGCCGCGCACCGCGCCACCACCGGCCCCGAGATCTGGGAGGATACCGACGGAACGGTCGACATCTTCGTCGCGGGCGTAGGCACGGGCGGCACCATCACCGGCGCAGGCGGCTACCTCAAGGAGCGCAATCCCGACGTGCGCGTGGTTGCCGTCGAGCCGGCGGACTCCCCTGTGCTCTCGGGCGGAGCGGCTGGCCCGCACAAGATCCAGGGCATCGGCGCGGGCTTCGTGCCCGAGGTGCTCGACACCGACGTCTACGACGAGATCATGACCGTTTCGAGCGATGATGCCTTTGCGACCGGCAAGCGCCTCGGCGCAACCGAGGGCGTGCTCGCGGGCATCTCCTCCGGCGCGGCGCTCTGGGCGGCGCTCGAGCTTGCCCGCAGGCCGGAGAACGAGGGCAAGACCATCGTGGCCATGCTGGTGGACACCGGCGAGCGCTACCTCTCGACACCCCTTTTCGCGTAAGTCCGCGAAAGCATGCAGGGGATGGGGACAAAGCGCGTCCTTGTGGCGCTGAGCGGAGGGGTCGACTCGAGCGTAGCAGCCTACCTGCTCAAAGAGCAGGGCTATGAGTGCATCGGTGTGACCATGCGACTCTATGACGAGGACACGCCGGGACGAGGGCGCGCCTGCGGCAACGAAGCGGACATCGCCGACGCAAGCGCGATCGCGCGGCGCCTAGGTATGCCCTTCCATGTGCTGGACCGCCGTGAAGCCTTTGAGCGCGATGTCATCAAGGCGTTCGTCGAGGCCTATGAGCAGGGGCTCACGCCCAACCCCTGCGCGGTTTGCAACCGCGCCATCAAGTTCGGCGCTCTGCTGAATCACGCTCGCGAGCTGGAGTGCACCCATCTCGCTACCGGCCACTACGCGCGCGTTACCGCACGCGACGGATGCGGCGGGCGCGTCTTCGACCTGCTCAAGGCGCACGATCGCACCAAAGACCAAAGCTACTTCCTCTACGGGCTCTCCCAAGAGGCGCTCGCCCGGGTGATCTTCCCTCTGGGTGAGCTCGTCAAGGACCGCGACGTGCGGCGCATCGCCGAGGAACAGGGCTTCGCGAACGCGCGCAAGCGCGACAGCCAGGGCATTTGCTTTGTTCCCAACAATGACTTTGCCGCCTTCATCGAGCGGCGGCGCGGCCGTGAGCTGGCGCAGGGCCCCATCGTCGACACTGCGGGCAACCTGCTGGGGACGCATCGCGGTGCCATCCGCTATACCGTGGGGCAACGCAAGGGGCTCGGCGTCGCAGCGGCCCATCCGCTCTATGTGACCCGCATCGATGCACGGTCAGGGACCGTCACCTTAGGCAACGAGGACGATCTTTACGCAAGCGCCCTCGTTGCCGACTCGTGGACCTGGTGCGTCCCCGCCGTCGAGGGCGCCTCCGTCGTCGCTACCTGCGGCAGCGAGCAAGACGCCCCCACGCTACAAGTGCGCATACGCTACCACCAAGAGGGCCAGGCAGCGCGGCTCGCCATCCCGGACCCCGATGAGGCTGCCGGCACGCAGGGCGAAGCGCTTCGCATCTCATTCGATGAACCCCAGCGCGCCATCGCCCCCGGACAGTCCGTGGTCGCCTACGATGGAGAACGAGTGCTCGGCGGCGGTCGCATCGTTCGTGCGCTCTAAGGGCAAGAGCGTCCGAGGACAGCCGCCTGAAAACTCCGGCCATACGCGGGGCGACGTCAGTTGCAGTGGCGCCAAGCAGGGTCGGTAAGCGCTCGTGCAAGGCCCAACCCCAAGGGCAGGAACAGGATGATCATCACCGCGCGAAAGATCCACTCCATAGACCCCACCACATCAACGGTGCCCATAAAGTAGACCGCGCGATACAGGTAGAGTCCCGGCACCATGATCACGATGGATGGGACCGTGATGGATATGCGCGGGAACCCCAAGCGGCGCACCACGACCGAGGCCAGAAGCCCCGCAGCGAGCGCGCCCGCGAAGGCCGCTGCCTCGGGCGTGACGCCCATATCGACGAGCGTCAGCCGCAGCGTGTTCGCGATAGCGCCCACCCCGCCGGCTGTTGCCGCCATGGACGCCGGCGAGTTGAACAGCACCGAGAATCCGAAGACGCCCACGAAGCTCATCACGATGCGGAGCGCCGCAAGCGCGAGCGGGCTCAAGCCGAGGGGTTGGAACTCATCGGGTCTGAGGCCCACGAACGAGGATATGAGCCAAGCGACGAGCGTCGCCGTGACGATGATGGAAAGCGCGTAGACCAGCCGCTCGGTGCCGGAGCGCAAATCGAGCTTTGCGATGTCGAGGCCGCTGCTGATAAGCGGAAACCCGGGAATCACGAAGAGCATGGCGCCGATATAGCCCGCGTTGTAGTCGAGCGCCGCGGGCACGGCAAAACCTATGAGGCGCTGCACCGCGAGATACACCATGCAAGCCGCTGCAACCCCGCACCCCACGCACGCCAGATGCGTCAGGTGCCGGTCGAGCATGATGCGCCGCACATAGCCACCCACACCCGCCCCCGCGAACGCGCAAGCCATCTCGATAGGTCCGCCACCGAGCAAAAAGACGAAGGCAGCACATGCCGCCGCAGCGCCGAGGGCCGCCTGCCAAGGCGCGTAGCGCCCCTTTGCATGTTCGATCTCATCCATAAGCTCGTGGAACCTACCGACCGTGAAGCCCGCACCTTCCGATTCGATGCGGCGAACGAGTCGCTCCATGTTCCAGATGCGCTCGGTATTGACGCCGGTCGTAGGAAGGGAGACGACCTCTGAGAACGATCCGGTCTCATCAAAGCAGCTGCACTCGATCGAGGTAAGACTCACATCCGAAGAGCAGGTGATGTCGAGCACCTTAGCCGTTGCGTTCATCGCCTCGCGCACGCGCCATGCACCCGCCCCGCCAGCGAGCAGCAGCAGGCCCACACGGCACACGATGGACGACTTATCAGGCAGGCTCGCCTGCATAGCAAGGCTATCGTGAGCATCGAGCACCTCGTGCCAATGAACGGTCATATGGTTGCGCTGCGAGAGCCTGGTATGACGCGTGCGATGCACGCCTGCGTGATGCGCCCTTCGCGTGGGCTCGGTGCCTCTTGCGCCCGCTTCCCCTTGAGCCATGGCCGCTCCTATCCCTCGGACACTGGCGACGCGCCGGCGGAGAAGGCGCCGGGCGCACGATCATCTTGAGGATACGCCATCGAGGCACCTTCTGACCCGAAGACGCCTGCGGGTGAAATGTCGAATGGGAAGGTGCCGCACCGATTGAACGCGGCGATGAACATGCGTATGGCGTTCGAGGGTGTCGTGCCCACCTGTTGGGTCGCTGCCGCGAAGGCCGCCTTTTCCTCAGGCAAGACCTTCGCGACAACTGGGGTCATATGCTCTGCCATAGAACTACCTCTGTAGAGCGATGGGACTGCGTTTGCTTGGACACGGCGGCATGTGCCGACGTTGCACTACCACCTGCCATCCGGCGCCATGCCGCCGTGCCCAAGCGTGGTTCGTTTCTAGTATGTTGGTATTACAAAGTATTACTTAGTATTACCCCTGTGGATAGAATAGCGTCTTTGCCTCCTTCTGACAACAGCGCATCGAAGATTGTTCACGCTCCGTGTAGAATGTGGGCGCGACTGCTTGCAAGAGCGGCCGCATCAAGCACCATCCATTCGCCCGCCGCGTCGCAACAAGACCCGACGGCCCGTCCCTGAAAGGGGCACCATGTCCAACCAGCGTCCGCTCATCCTCGTATCAAGCTCCGCCACCGAGTACCTTGGCGAGCCTGCGCTACGCCTATCGGAGAACTACGCGGACGCCCTTGTCATGGCAGGCGGCTTGCCTGTAGTCGCCCCGCTCTGCGGCGACCTCTCCATCTACGATGATTTGCTCGACCGGGTAAGCGGCCTCATGCTCACGGGCGGTGCCGACATCGATCCCGCCTGCTACCGCGCCGCGCTCGCCCTTGACGATAAAGCTATCGAGCAAGGCGAGCGAGCAGTGCACGAGACCACGCCCGCACGCGATGACATCGAACTGCATCTGCTCGCCGAGGCGGAGCGCCGGAACATGCCCATCTTGGGCATCTGCCGCGGCCTCCAGATCATCAACGTCGCACACGGCGGCACGCTCTACCACGACCTTCCCGCTCAGCACGCGCCCGAACCCGGCACGCTCGCCATCACGCACGACGCCTATATGGACGGCCGCATCTCGCATGGGATTACCATCGAGGAGGACTCCCTCCTCGCTCGCACGGTGCAGGCGACGGAGCTCATGGTGAACTCGCTCCATCATCAGGCGGCGCGCGACGTTGCCCGCGGCTTTGTGTGCACCGCCTGCGCGTCGGACGGGGTTATCGAGGCTATCGAGAACCCCTCCTACCCCTACATGCTCGCCGTGCAGTGGCATCCCGAGTACCACGCGTCGACCGAGCCCATGTCCCTCATCTTCCGCTCGTTCGTCTCGGCTGCACGGGAATGGCGCGCCTAGGCTCGCACGCCACGACGCCGTCGCATACAGCGGGTCTGTCGCCTACGTGAAGCGCCTGCCACGACCACCGAGGTCGTAGCAGGCGCTTGCTTGCTTCCCTATAATTGCAGACGCGCACTATGCGCGAATTCCCCCGCGATCGCCCGGGCGACGGCGCGTACGGGAACGCTCGATGCGATCCGTATTGCGGGCAGGGTGACCTTGCGTAGGCGATGCCGCCTGACCCTGAGCGCCCATCCGGGCTGTTGAGCGCTTACGCCGCGAACGGGCGCTCGTCCGATGCTCCCCCGCCTGCGAGGCGCCGGAGTTCCGCTCTCCACGAGCATCGTCGCCTACGCGCACACGCGCTTTTCCGGCGCGCTTGGGGCGAGCGGGACGGGGCGCCGAACCACCGTCTGCGGGCTTGGCGGCCGAGCGCTTCTTGCGCGAGGTGGACTTACCGCGCTTCGTCTTCTTCTTGCGCCCTGCGCCCGGTTCGCGCTCGGGGTCGACCATCGGAGGGTTCTCACCCAAGTCGAGCCCCTCCGAATCGTAGAGCTGAGCGGTCTTGCCCATGAGGCCTTCGATTGCGTAGAACTCGCTTACATCCTGCTCCGTGACGAAGGTGACCGACCAGCCCGCCTCGCCGGCGCGCCCGGTGCGGCCGATGCGATGGATGTAGTCGGTCGGTTCGCTCGGAACGTCGAAATTGACCACATAGCGGACGTCGGTGATGTCGATGCCACGGGCCAGGACATCGGTCGCCACGAGCACATCGACCTTGCCATCGCGAAACGCCTTGAGCGCGCGCTCGCGCTGTGCCTGGCTGCGGTCGCCATGGATGGCAAGAGCGGAGATCTCGCGGCGGGCGAGGCGCTTGCAGCAAGTGTCAGCGCGGCGCTTGGTCCGCACGAACACGATCGCCCGTTCGGTACCCTCGCGCTTCAGGACTTGCGCGAGGAGGCCGTTTTTCGCCTCAAGCGAAACGGGCAGCACGTATTGGTCGACCGTGTCGGCCGTGGAGGCAGGGGGCGCGATCTCAACGCGAACAGGGTTGCGCACGAGATCGGTAATGCCCTTGAGCGCCCGGTCGTCGAGGGTAGCGGAGAACAACAGCGTCTGCCGCTCCGCCGGCGTGCACGCCACGATCTTGCGCACCGAGGGGAGGAAGCCCATGTCGAGCATGCGATCCGCCTCGTCGAGCACGAGCGTGCGCACCTCGCTTAGGTTGCAGGAGCCCTGGTCGATAAGGTCGATAAGGCGGCCGGGCGTGGCAACCAGAACATCGCAGCCCCGCTTGAGGGCGCTGCGTTGCGGGTTGTAGCCGACGCCTCCAACCACCGTAACGGCGCTATGGTGAGTGCGACGCGCGATCGTGGTACACACCTCATCGATCTGCTGCGCAAGCTCTCGCGTGGGCGTGATGACGAGCATGAGCGGGCCACGACCGCGTCCGCGCTTGCGTTCCGCGGCAACATGCCCGAGCTGATCGAGTGCGGGCAGCAGAAAGGCAGCGGTCTTGCCCGTTCCGGTTTGCGCCGCAGCGAGCAAGTCGCGTCCAGCAAGCACCTCGGGAATCGCCGCCGCCTGGACGGGCGTGGGCTCCTCGTAGCCCATGTCGCGCACGGAATCGAGAACCGTATCGGACAGGCCCAGGTCCTCGAAGCGGACGGGACTGCCGTCGAAATCGTTAGGCATATGCATCCATTCCATTCCCAACCCATGGGAAAACGAGCGCCGGCGGATCCGACCTGGTCACACCGGCGCGAAATCAGACGTTGTCGCGCACGGTAACCGCACGCAGGGTGCTCTCCAGCAGAAAGCGCCCTGTGCAGTATAGGGTGATGTGCCCGCGCCGCGCTCGTCTCGAGCTGGCAAGCACGCAAACCCCACGAATTGCCGCACGTTTCCGCACATGCGCAGCAAGGCTCATGGTACTCGACGGGCAATCGCCCAAGAGCCAAGCGTATGGGAACGAAAAAAATGCGTGAATGTCGAATACCTATACCCAGTGGGGGTATATGATGTTGCAGAACCGCGCCTTCACCCGGAGGCGTCCGGGCGATGCGAACCGGAAAGGAAGCCGTCATGGCACATGAAACATTTGATGTGGGAGGCATGACCTGCGCCGCGTGCCAAGCCCATGTGGAGAAGGCGGTCTGCAAGCTGGAAGGCGTGCAGGAGGTTGCGGTGAACCTGCTCTCGGGCTCCATGACCGTGGATTTCGACGAGGACGCCCTCACCGATCAGGATATCTGCGATGCCGTGGACCGCGCCGGCTACTCCGCCGCACCCGTTGCGCAAGCGGGAGCGAGCGCATCCGGCGGCGCTGCCGGACCGACCATCGCCGCGCGTCTGGAGTCACCGACCAGAAAGCTCGAGGTCGCCGCACGCTCCATGCGCACGCGCCTCATCACGTCGTTTGTCTTCTGGACGCCGTTGTTCTACATCGGCATGGGCCATATGCTCGGATGGCCGGTGCCCGCGATCTTCAGCGACCCCAGCTACTCCATGACGCTCGCCCTCACCGAGCTCATGCTCGTCCTGCCCATCATCTACGTGAACCGCGCCTATTTCATCAACGGCTTCAAGTCGATGGCGCACGGCGCGCCCACCATGGACGCGCTCATCGCCATCGGCGCTGCGGCAAGCGTCGGCTGGTCGGTGTACGCAATGTTCCTTATGGCGGCCTCGCTTGCCGGCGGCGACACGCACGGCGCGCATATGATCGCCATGGACAACCTCTACTTCGAAAGCGCTGGAACCATCCTCACGCTCGTCACCGTGGGCAAGTACCTTGAGACCCGCAGCAAATCCAAGACCGGCGGCGCCATCGAGAAGCTCATCGACCTCGCACCCAAGACCGCCACGCGACTCGCTGCCGACGGTACGGAAGAAACGCTGCCCGTTGAGGCGATCCAGCTCGGCGACACCGTCGTCGTGCGCCCGGGCGAGTCGATCCCCGTCGACGGTATTGTGCTCGAAGGGACCTCCGCCGTGGATGAGAGCGCGCTCACCGGCGAATCGATCCCCGTGGAGAAGGCACCGGGAGCCACCGTGAACGCGGCAACCATCAACCGCACGGGATCGTTCACCTTCCGCGCGACACGCGTGGGGCAAGACACCGCGCTCGCCAAGATCATCAAGCTTGTCGAGGATGCCAACGCCACCAAGGCGCCGATCGCGCGCCTCGCCGACAAGGTAGCAGGCGTATTCGTGCCCGCCGTACTCGGTATCGCAGCCCTCACATTCGTCGCATGGCTCGTCGCAGGCGGGTCGGTGAACGAGGCGCTCACCGCCGCCGTCGCGGTCGTGGTGATCAGCTGCCCGTGCGCACTCGGCCTCGCCACGCCCGTCGCCATCATGGTTGGTACCGGCAAGGGTGCCGAAATGGGCGTGCTCTTCAAGAGCGCGGAGGCGCTCGAGACCCTGCACGACGTCGATACCGTGGTCCTCGATAAAACGGGCACCGTCACGAAGGGCGCACCTACGGTAACCGACGTGATCCCCGCGATGCGCGCGGACGGCACACCCGTCATGAGTGCAAAGGCGCTGATGAAACTCGCTGCAGCGCTGGAGAAGAGGAGCGAGCACCCGCTTGCCGAGGCCATCATGGCGCATGCGGACGAGATAGGCATCGTCGCGCGCACGGTCGAGGACTTCCGGGCGATACCGGGCCGCGGCGTGACCGCGCGCGAAGGGCAAAGCCCCATCGCCGCCGGCAACGTCGCCCTCATGGCCGAGCTCGGCATCAAGGTACCCGCCGCGGAACTCGAGCGATTCGCTCGCGAAGGAAAGACGCCGCTCTTCTTTGCGCGCAACGGCGAGCTTGCCGGCACCATCGCCGTTGCCGACGAGGTAAAGCCAACGAGCGCCGCTGCCATACGGGCCTTGTCCGAGCTGGGCGTGAAGACCATCATGCTCACCGGCGACAACCGTCTCACAGCTAAGGCAATCGCCGCCGACGTGGGGCTCGAGAGCGAAAACGTCGTCGCAGACGTCATGCCCCAGGACAAGGAGCGCCACGTACGCGAGCTGCAAGAGGGCGGCAGGCGCGTCGCCATGGTGGGCGACGGCATCAACGACTCCCCCGCCCTCGCCCGTGCCGACGTGGGCCTTGCCATCGGCGCCGGTGCCGACATAGCGAAAGAGGGAGCCGACGTGGTGCTCATGAGAAGCGATCTTCTGGATGTTGCGCGCGCCATCGAGCTTTCGCGCGGCGTGATACGAAACATCAAGGAGGACCTGTTCTGGGCGCTCTTCTACAACGCCTGCGGCATCCCGCTCGCAGCCGGCGTGTTCTACCCGCTTCTGGGCTGGCAGCTCTCGCCCATGTTCGGCGCGGCGGCCATGAGCCTGTCGAGCATCTGCGTTGTCACGAACGCCCTGCGCTTGCGTGGGTTCCGTCCCAAGGTCACCGACCGCATCGCCGCGGCGTGATAGGCTAGAAAAAACCTGCATACGAAAGGACCGATCATGAAGTACATCATCCACACCGAGGGGCTCCATTGCGGCCATTGCGACGCCGCCGTCGAGACCGAGCTGATGAAGGTCGCTGGCGTGACCGACGCCGATGCCGATCACGAGGTAAACGTTGTCGAGGTCGAGGCTGCAAACGAGATCGACCCCGCCTCCCTCTCCGCCGCTGTCGAGGTCGCCGGCTTCAAGGCGGTCTCCATCGAGGCGGCTTAGGATGCAGGCAGACAAGGCAAAGACCCTGCGCCTGCTCAAGACCGCACGCGGCCAAATCGACGGCATCATGCGCATGGTCGAGGAGGATCGCTACTGCATCGACGTCTCAACCCAGCTCATGGCAACGCAGTCCATGCTCGCGCGCATCAATGCCGACGTGCTGAAAGCGCACATCGACCACTGCGTGCGCACCGCCGTGGAAAGCGGCACCGAGGCTGAAAAGGAGAGCAAGCTCGCAGAGGTTGAGCACGTCATCGACAAGCTCGCCCGCTAATTCGCAGGCAGGCCTCCTAGCAGGCTGCCGCCTACCTGGCGGCCCGGTAAGCAGGCGGGCATGCAGCCCATAGACGGTTCCGTGCGTATGCACGGGATTTGCCCACTAGACGTGTTTGCCGCAATCCTTCCCGGGTACAACCGGATGGATGCAACAGCCCCGCGCCTGAGAACTGGTGCGGGGCGCCTACTGAACGACGGGATAGCCAGACATGCAAGACTTCATGAACGGACGCTACGGCGTCGACGACCTTTCCACTGCGCTGAGCGCCACCGGCGTGGTGCTCGCCATCTTGGGTACCCTGTTCTCCGTCCGCCCGCTCTCGTGGATAGCGATCGCCGTGCTCGCCGTCGCCCTGGTGCGCGCCCTCTCGAAGAACCACGCGGCGCGACACCGCGAAAACGAGGCGTTTCGCTCATTCATATCCAAGGTTCCGGGACTCGGCTCCCTCCTGTCGCGCACGGGCAGCCCCCGCAGCCAGGCCTCATCGGCGAATTTCGAGCGTGCCAAGCGCACGGCAAGCACCATGTGGAAGAACCGCAAGACCACGCGCTACCTTAAGTGCAAGACCTGCGGGCAGATTCTCTCCGTTCCGCGCGGCAAGGGCAAGATCCGCGTGACCTGCCCCAAATGCGGTACCAAGGTCGATATCCGCTCGTAGCTCTCCCCACCAACTCTCCATAAGCTGCAACGGTTCCCCCATGAAGATTTCGCGAATATCAGACGGGTGCCGGCGCAGCACTGCTCACCAGAAGCCGTGCGCCGAGCCTTTTCACCGGCACGGGAACGTTTCTGGGACGCCGCAGGTAAGCTTTCTGTTGGATTCAGGCTAGAGAACCGGGCGATCCTGTTTGAACGCCGGGCATGCCGCACGCGCACCGCCGGTACACTCCCCTCACATCAGCACCGCAGATGGGAGGGACATGGACCGTCATGCAATCGTTACGAGCGATCTCGATGTCGTTGGCCGCTATTGGAACGACCGCAAATTCGAGTTCTTGGGACCTGCGAACGATCTCTTCTTGAGCTTCGTCGATCCGGCGTTCTGCCATGGCGAGGAGCCTCGCATGGAACCCGATGACCTCAACATGCTCTTCACCAACTGGCTGTTGTTCGAATTCCCCGTCTTCGACAGAAGGACCCCGCTTGAGGAATTCATCGCACACCCTCCCAAAGGCAGTGATCCAACGCGGGTGATGCGGCTCGAGCAAGTTGCCCGCACCCAATTCTTCTCGCGTTTTGCAATCCTGGATAAGGACCCCAGTACGGGCGTGGCAGCCCTTTCCGACGTGGTCACCAAACGGCGCTATGACGTTTCCGACCCTTTCCTTTGCGAGATGGGACGCTGGAAGGACGGCTCGATCGGCATGAGGATCGCATGCGTCGACGGCTACTGGCATATCGTGGGTCAAACACGCCTCTACGACCGCGCACGCCCCGAGCACACCGACCGCGACGGACCGGGCTTTTTCCACGAAGAAGACCGCATCCTGCGACCCGAAGCTCAGCATATGGGCTTCTACCTGCGAATGCTTCGTGACATCATCGGTATCGAAGGCAGGTACCGGCACACCACCTCCATTCGTCACGACACCGAAACCGCTGCCGGAAAGTCGCAGACGTGACGCGCTGCGGAGCACATGCTACCATGCGAACGACATGACCCGAGCACCGAGGGAATGAGGCTTTATGGAACGTCCCAACGCATGGAAATCCTATACCGGCGCAGATCTTAGCAAGCTCGAGGAGCTCTGCGGCTCCTATCGCTCGTTCATCAGCGCCCACAAGACCGAGCGCGAATGCGTGACGGGAGCCATCGAGCTCGCACGGCAAGCGGGTTACATCGACCTCGCCGACGCCGTCCGCTCGGGACAGCCCCTCAAGCCCGGTGACAAGGTCTACGCCGTGAGCCACTTGAAGACCCTCATGCTCGTAAACCTGGGCACGCGCCCGCTCGAAGAGGGCATGAACATCCTGGGCGCGCACGTCGACTCCCCGCGCCTCGACCTCAAGCAGAACCCGCTCTACGAGGCGGGAGATATTGCCTACCTCGACACGCACTACTACGGCGGCGTGAAGGCCTATCATTGGGTCGCCACTCCGCTCGCGCTCCACGGCGTCGTGTGCAAGAAGGACGGCGCCACCGTCGAGGTCTGCGTGGGCGAGGATGCCGACGATCCCGTGTTCTGCATAAGCGACCTGCTCATCCATCTTGCTTCCGACCAGCTGAAGAAGCCCGCCGCCGAGGCTGTCGACCACGAGAACCTCGACGTGATCGTAGGCGGCAGGCCCATGCATATCGAGGGCGGCGAGGGCGCCGACGCCCCCAAGGAGCCGGTGAAGCAGCTCTTCCTCGATCTGATCAAAGACAAGTACGACATCGACGAGGAGGACTTCCTCTCCGCCGAGATCGAGGTCGTGCCTGCCGGTGCCGCGCGCGAGATGGGCCTCGACCGCTCGATGATCTTGGGCTACGGCCAGGATGACCGCGTCTGCGCCTACACCTCGCTCGTCGCCCAGCTCGAAGTCGAACAGGTCGAGCGAACCTCGTGCACCCTGCTCGTCGACAAGGAGGAGATCGGCTCCGTGGGCGCTTCAGGCATGACGAGCCGCTTCTTCGAGAACGCCGTTGCAGAAATCATGGAGCTCGCTGGCGAGGGCGGCCAGCTCAAGCTGCGTCGCGCGCTCGCGAACTCGCGTATGCTCTCCTCTGATGTCTCTGCTGGGTTCGACGCGCTTTACGCCGACCGCTTCGAGAAGAAGAACGCCGCCGTCATGGGCCACGGCCTGTGCTTCAACAAATACACGGGCAGTCGCGGCAAGGCTGGATCGAACGATGCGGATGCCGAGTACCTCGCGCTCGTCCGCGACATCATGGACGAGGCCGGCGTAGCGTTCCAGACCTGCGAGCTGGGGCGCATCGGCGCGGGCGGCGGCGGAACCATCGCCTACATCCTCGCCGAATACGGCATGGACGTAATCGACTCGGGCGTGCCGGTGCTCTCGATGCACGCACTCTGGGAGGTCACGAACAAAGCCGATGTCTTCGAAGCCTACAAGGGTTACAAGGCGTTCATCAGCCGCGCGTAGACAATCCGGGAGGGCACCGATGCAGGTTATCATCTCCCCGGCGAAGCAGATGCGCGTGGAGCGCGACGCGTTCGCGCCGCGCGGCATCCCGCCCTTCCCGGAAGAGACGGAGCGCCTCGTCCGCGAGCTGCGCCGCATCGAGCGGACGGAGGGCGCCGAGGGGCTCCGCGCGCTCTGGCGCGTGAACGACAGGCTCCTCGCGCAGAACATCGAGCTCCTGGACCGCTTCGAGGCGCTCCGCGACGAACGCGATCTCGACGACCCCGCGCTCGCCGCCCTCGTCTCCCCCGCCGTCTTCTCCTACGTGGGCATCCAGTACCAAAGCCTCGCGCCCGAGGTGCTCGACCTCGACGCGCTCGATTGGCTCCAAGGGCACCTGTGGGTCGTCTCGGGCCTCTACGGCTGCGCGCGCCCCTTCGACGCCATCCAGCCGTACCGCCTTGAAATGGGCGCGAGACTGTCGGTCGACGGAACGCGCGATCTCTATGGATTCTGGGGCGATGCCATCGCACGGCGAATCGAGGACTCCGACGAAGCGACGCTCGACGAGACCACAGGATCCCCGGCAACAGGGGCTTCTGCCGAGAAGCCAAGCGATGCTGGAGCCTGCGTGGTAAACCTGGCGAGCGTGGAGTACGCCAAGGCGGTGCTCGCACACCTGAGTATGAGCACACAGGTTGTCACCTGCATATTCGGCGAGGAGCTGCGCGCAGGCAAGCCCGTCCAGCGGGCCACCGCCTCGAAGATCGCGCGCGGGTCCATGGTCCGCTGGATGGCGGAGCGAGGCTGCCAAGATGCAAGCGAGCTCGCCGCCTTCGATGTGGGCTATCGGTTCGCTCCGGAGCTCTCAAGCCCCGACACGCTCGTGTTCATGCGCTAATCCGGGCTAAGCCAGGTAGCGCTTGCGCAGCTCCTCTACCTCAGCAGGGGTGATTCCAAGAGCGGCATTGATATAGCTCATAATGCCGCCGTAGCGCTCCTCGGCCGCAGCGCGAGCTGCCAGAAGCGCGCTTTCGCGAGCAGGGTAGCTGAAGCTCTGCTGATCGGTGGCGAAGATGTTGGTTGCAAGGTAGTCGGAGACGATGTCGTCCCATGCCACCCCGAGCACGGTTTCGATGAGCACGGATGCCAGGCCGCAGCGGTCGCGACCAACCGAGCAGTGCCACAGGGCAGCGCCTTCGTCGCAAGCGATAATCGTGCGCAGGAATGTGCGGTACCCGATCATGCCCGTCTCGCTCATGAGCAGGTAGCGGTACATCTGCTCGAGCCCGTCACCCGAGTCGCTGCGCATGGCGCGCTCAAACTCCCGGCGCTCGCGCATGATCTTGTCTTGGGTCTCGCGCTCCTGCGTGATGCCCTCGGCGCTTCGCGCAAGTATGTCAGCATGAACGTAGCGCGCATCCGGGAAGGCGTCCATGGGGTCGGGCACCTCGATGATCTCCTCGTTATTGCGCAGATCGACCACCGCGGCGAGATGATAGGCTTCGCGCAAGCGCGTGAGGTCGGCGTCGCTTGCGAAACCGAGCGCGCCGGAGCGCAGCAGCAGGCCGGGCTTGATGCGAGCGTTGGCATCGCCCGCAAGTCCGCCCAGGTCGCGCGTATTGGGCAGATGCCCGAAGTCGATCCAGCCATAGGTCTCGCGACCCTGAGGACCCGTCGCCGCAGGAACCTCGACGGGGATGGGTGAGCGCGCGGCGATGTCATCGATGCGGCGCGCTATGCGGTCTTGAACCTCCTCGATGCCGCCCGGAGCGGCACCGGCGATGCTTCCGTCCATCGGGTAGCGTTCAAGCGCGCTCGACATAAGTTCCGCCTCTCAGATTCGCAGGTTACTCGCAATCAGTGCACCATTGTGCCACCACAAGGCCACCCAGGCGTCAAGAACGCGTAAAGGCCCGCAGAAACCACGGACGGCGAAGCGCCCCGCAGCGCGAAGCGCGCGAGGCTGCTTTGGAAGGCCCTTGCCACAAGGCCGCAGCTTCGAGGCCGCTATCCTGAGAACTGCTGATCGAGCAGCTTGATGAGGCGCACCATGGTGCCCTGGGCGTCTGCACGCCGGAGAATCTCCACGCTATCGACAAGCAACCGCATCAAGCGAATGCCCCGACCGCGCTCCTCGGACTCTGCAGGCTCCTCATCGGGCGCGAGCTCGAATCCGCATCCGCGGTCGCATACCTCGATGACCACGCGATCCCGGTAGGCTCGCATGTTCATGACGCAACCCATGCCAGCCGCATGATCATAAGCGTTGCCGAGCGCCTCGCCGACGGCGAGCGCCGTATCAAATCGAGCCTCGCTCGACATCGGCAGGTCCTCGAGGAGCTCAACGACCCGATGCCGATAGGCCCCCAAATGCTCGATCCCCTCGTGAACCGCAACAGTCTTGCTCCAGCGAGGCAGCTCGTCCGGAGAGAGCACGGGCAGGGGCGGCTTGTCGGCAGCACTCACATGGAGGATATCGAGCATCCGGGCGATCTGCAGAAACCGAGAGACGCCTGCGGAAACGTTCACCAGCGAGAGCATCCCTCCGGCATTCATGAGCGTCCGGGCGCGCGAGAGCAGGAATGCCAAGCCGGTCGAATCGATGAACCCCACATGAGAGCAGTTGATCAGCATGCGCCGCGCCCCGCCATCGATGAGCGAGTCAACCTCGTCGCGCAAGGCGGGCACCGACGCGATATCGATGTCGCCTGGAGGAGCAAGTACGGCTATGTCGTTCCATTCACGCATACGGAAATGGTTCCCCGCCCAACGAGACCCTATACCGTCGCAGCGGCTTGCGGCGGCTCGGTATCTTGAAGTGGCTCGATAACGGCTGCAGGCGGCGCGTACACGGTGTGGAGGTCCTCGAACTGCAGCGCCACGAGAGCGATGTCGTCCTCAAGCGCCGAACCGGTAAACGAATCGAGCTCATCGAGGACGCGCTGGCAGAGGCCTTTGACAGGCATACCGGCATGCTCGAGCAGAATCGTGCGCAAGCGCTGCTCGCCAAAGAACTCGCCTTCGGGATCGCGGGCTTCGATAGCTCCGTCCGTGTACATGAAGAGAATGTCACCCGGCTCGAAGGTGAACGCGCCGCTCTCGAACGCCATGCTCTCGAAGGCGCCCACCACGCCTGATTGGATGCTCAGCAATTCCACCTCGCCTGCATGCTCGGGCGTATCGGCGGTAGGACGGGAGCGCACGACCATCGAAGGCGGATGGCCCGCCGAGCAATAGACGGCCTCGCCGCGACGAAGGTCGAGGTGGGCGACGAACATCGTCGCGAACGTCTCGACCCGCGAAAACCCCATGAGCATCGAGTTGAGCGATCGCACCATGACGACCGGCGCGGCGCCCTCCCATGCATAGGCGGAAAGCGCGGTTTTGACCAGAGCCGACATGGATGCGGCCTCGATGCCCTTGCCGGATACATCGCCCAAGATCATGACAGCGCAATCGTCTGGCATGCGCAAAAGCGTGTAGAAGTCGCCACCTACCAGCGCCTGGCGCGTAGCGGAGGAATAGAGCGAGTCCGCGATGATACCCGGCACCTCACCAAGCGAGCTCCTCATACCTACCTGCAGGGTCTGCGCGATACGTCGATCCTCGGTATGGCGGCGGGCATCATGCAGGCGCAGCTCGTACTCGTGGGCAAGCCGCACCAGATAGTCGAACTCGATATCGTCGATGGGTTCCTGCGAGCCATCGCGCAGCAGCAGGAAATAGCGTGCCGGCAGTTCCGAAGAGGGCTCCTCGGGCTCCTGAGCATCACCGGCAGGAAGAGCCGCGGCGCCCGCAGGAGCCGGGACCGCCGCTGCATCTTCGCCCAGGTCGGCAAGAACGCCCTGGCACGGCAGACCATGGGAATCGAGCCACTCCCCCATGCGCGAGAAGCGGTCGATGCGCGTGAGGCGCACCTGCTCGAGCTCGGGGCCGGAGCCAGGCTGCGGCGCAGCCGCAGCGAAGTAGTCGCGAGCCGATGCCGCTACGCGCGCAGCAGGCGCGGTGGTCGAGAAGAAGAGCTGCTCCACCGTACCGGGGAGCGCGACCTGGCTCCCGCCCTCGAAATCGACTGCGAGGATCCCCTCGGCAGACGCAGCGCCGTTGCGAACGGGCACGAGCGGGCATACGTGGCAGTCCAGCACTTGGGCGAGCTCGCGCGCGGCCTCGCCCCAAGCCCCTCCGGGCTCCGTTTCGAACATGATGTCGCGCACGCGGCTAAGAGAGCGCTGGAGCTCCGAGGTCCGACGCGACCGCGTGCTCGCGAC
The DNA here is from genome assembly GCF_900186505.1 of Enorma phocaeensis. GTDB lineage: Bacteria > Actinomycetota > Coriobacteriia > Coriobacteriales > Coriobacteriaceae > Enorma > Enorma phocaeensis. The sequence goes on along the minus strand of NZ_LT891969.1, from coordinate 44,025 downwards.
AAGGCTCATGAGCTCGATGGAGAGGTACTCGCACACAACCTCGATGACGTTGACGTCGTACGCGCGCGGGGTGGTGGGGCGCTTCCAACCAAGCTCTATCACGCCGAGCACCTGCGTCCCGAAAAAGACCGGCACAGCGATGAGCGTCTTGTACGGGGGCATGAAATGGGTGCGCAGCGTGCGTGACTGGCGAGCATCGATATCGTAGAACGAGCCGCTCCGCGCTCCCGCCGCCTCGTCCGCGCGAATCACGGTGAGCCGGCAGGAGCGTCCCTGCCTCAGAACATAGGTGGGAATACCCACGCCGTAGGGAACGAACTCCGGCACGTAGTCGTGCTCGAGCCCGTGCGAGATGGCGCGCAGCTTGAATCCACCGTTCTCGGAAAAGTAGATCGCGGTGCCATCGGCGTCGAGCGCATCGGTGAGCTTATCGAGCACGGTTGCAAGGAGCGTGGGCAGATCATCAGCGCCCACCGTGGACATAATGACCGAGAGGGTACCCGAAAGGCGCCTGTTGGCGGCCTGAAGCTCCGAGAGGACCCGACGCATCTGGCGATCGTAGGCGTAGCGTTCCTGAAGGCTCCGCAAGGTGACGAGGATGCGCCCGCGAGGTGCCCCGCGCTTGAGCAGGCGCGAGCGGAGCCTTGCCATCGAGGTAAGCTCTGCAGCGCGCACGAGCACCGGCACGAACGAGCCGTCGGCGAGCTTGAGCATGAGCGTGCAGTCCGTGCCATCGAGCGGGAAGGGAACACGGTGTCCAGCGGCGCGCTCGAACATATCGCTATAGAGCAAATCCTTGATGTCGGTGCCGACGATGCGCTCGCGAGACTCCCCCGCCAAATCGAGCAGGCGACCGTTGACATGACAGATGGTTCCATCGCCTTCGCAAACAGCCACGGCATCGCTCGTGAGCTCGGTGAGCTTTGAGAGCTCAGAGGCGAGTTCGTCGCGCGCGTACGATTCCACGATCAGCACCTCCATCTGCTGGCGCGCAGCAAAGGAGCCGAAGCACCGACGACGCCGCGCTGCCTCGATAAGAAAAAAGCCTCCGAAGAGGCTTGGGGATTACGTGGTGTCGGAGGCGGGACTTGAACCCGCATGACCGAAAAGTGGTCACTAGCACCTCAAGCTAGCGCGTCTGCCAATTCCGCCACTCCGACAAAAGCAGCAAGGAGTATATTACCCAAATGCCATCCGTTGCGCAAGGGGGATTTTTAGAAAATCTCGCATGACGCAACCAGAGGTCGCGGAGCACCTCCCACTCCTTGGGCAACAGAGCGCGTCGCGTACCGACGAGAGTCGCTCGCAGCCTAGCGTTCCTCCAGCTCAGCATTGTTGAAATCGGTATTGCCCACAGGATCCACCGTGAGGTAGGCAACCCGGTCCGAGCCCACCTGGCACTGCGCGTGGTATACGAGCGGAATTACCGGACAGAGCTGCCCGATTTGTGCGTCGACATCCTCGATCAGCGCGAGGCGGGCGGCAGAATCCACCGTAGCGCGCGCTTCATCGAGCAACGCATCGATATCCGCACTCGAGAAACGCGCGTAATTGGGCCCGCTGAGCGCAGCCGAATGGAACCATGGGTAGAGCACGCGATCCGCGCAAGCGACCTCAGTCACGCAGTCCAAGCGAGCAAGGTCGAAGTTCCCGCTGGCGAGACGCTCATAGAAGACCTGGAGATCAACCGCCTCCAGCGTACACGTCACGCCAAGCTCCTCCATATCGGCGGCGACTGCCTCCATGACATCATCGTGACCGCCGCCCTTGACGTACATGAGGCCGACGGTAAGCGACCTGAGCCCGCCATCCATCGTCGGATAGGAGGTATCGAGCAACTCGGATGCGCGGGCGCGATCGAGCGTGGCGTAGGTCCAAGAGCCCTCCCGATAACCCGGAACCGGAGGCGGAATGATGCCGTCTGCGGGGATGCGGGTTCCACGGAACACGGTGTCTGCAAGGTAGGTGCGGTCTATGCCCAAGGAGAGGGCACGGCGAACATCGGCATTGGCGAGGGGGCCCGCCGCGTTGTTGCATACCAAGCAATACGTCGCCAGGATCGGCCCACATACGAAGCGCTGGCCGAGTGTCATGGTGCGACCGTCCTCGGAGCGCCCGTGGCTCGAAGCCGCCTCGCTCGCCTCGTTTACCGGGCAAAAGCTCACGTCGAGCTCACCGGTCTGAAAATCCTGGTACGAGGTGTCCACATCAGGCTCGAGCCTGATCACCACGCGCCCGAGATCCCCGCCCGATGAGAGGTACCCGTCGAACCGAGCAAGCGACAGCGACCCGACGTCCGAGGTCCAATCCCCCTCGAGAAAGAACGGGCCGTTGCCCACAGGCCGCGTCGCGAATGCCTCGGGATCGTCGAAGGCGAGCGCGGGAACGGGGACGAATGCGGGATGAGCGACCACCGTGGCAAAATCCGCATATGGGGCCGACAGCGTAACGACGAGCGTCTTATCATCGGGGCACGAAACGCCCGCGAGCTCGGTCGCGTTGCCCGCAGCAAGCTCGTCGTACCCTTGGACGAGGGAGAGATGGTATGCATGCGGCGATACCCCGCGTTCACGAGAAGGCTGGGAGGTCGGATCCACGATACGCTCCCAAGCGCGCTTGAAGTCTGCCGAGGTCACCGCATCTCCGTTGTGGAAAGACGCTTGATGCAGGTGAAACGTAAAGGAGAGCGCGTCCCCGGAGACCTCGAAGGAGGACGCGGCGCAACAGACGAGCTCCCCGGTCCCGTAATCGACGGCCGTCAACGGCTCATACAGCTGGCAGACGACCGTCATTCCACCGTCATCGGCAACGTCGAAGGGATCGATCGACTGCGGCCGGACGATGCCCGCAGTGAACGGCTGCTCGAGCGCGACCTCATCGCTACCTCGCTGGCCTTCGAGAGAGGTGCAACCGGGCATCGCGCCGATAGCCCCGAGCGCAAGCGCACCGCCCACAAAGGCGCGTCGACCGCACAACCGCTCACCCATGTATGCCATTTGCTCGACCTCTCCGCATCTTCGATGACGTCTGCCCGCTTCAGCTTATCAAAAAGGCCGGCGCTCCCGCACCGGCCCATCGAACCCGTATACATGACCCCGGCGTTGCCGGGAAGCTCGCCCTACAGGTAGTCGACGCCGTAGACGCCGCCCTGCGGGAAAAAGAACATGCAGAGCAGAACGCAAACCGCGAACACCACCGCCACGATCACGGTGAGACGGTCGAGGTTGCGCTCCATAACACCGGTAGCGGTGCTGGAATTGTACAGCGAGCTCGCGATCATATCGGACACGCCAGTGCCTTTACCGGAGTGCATAAGCACCAGGGCGACGAGAGCGACCGCGGAAAGCGCCCACACGACGAAGAGGATGATCTGGAAAGGACCCATGATTACAGCTCCTGCTGATGGATAGTCGGCCTAACGGTCGGTATGATACCACACCAATCGCTCTCGAGTACGCTCTATGATGAGAACTCGCCGCACTTCATAAGGGCGATATGGTGCATGCTCACCGCGAGCGGCGCGCAACCGGACGCATCGGGCATACCGGGTGCCGTCACGGGAGACGGACCGGGCATATCGGAGCCATCGAAGGCGCCAAGGGCGCTGAAAGCAGCCGGCCCACCGCACACGCACCACCCGGCGAGTGCGCGGAAATCGTCGCGACGACGCATCTGCTCAGGAGCGCTCCACGCAAACGAATCGAGCTCGCTGCAAGCTTGGGCGAACCCCTGCGGACCGTCGGCAGAGCGCATGTCGCCGCCGCAGACCGCCAGCTCGAGAGCAAGCCGCCATGCATCGGGTACGACGCGCACGGTGAGAAAGCCACCCTTGACAGCGTTGCTGCTCCAAGAGGAGGCATGGCGCAAAGCGGCCGCCTCCGATGAATCCGCCCCTTCGCAACGGGCCTGCTCGTCAAGCGCACCCGTGGCGACCGTGTCGCGCAGGGCGAATGCGGCCCGCGCCACCTTAAGCCCCTTCTCCGTAAGGCGCGGACCAGCCTGCACCGTCACACGAGCCGTAAGTACCGCAACGAGCAGCACCGCCCAGATCAGCACGGCGGGACCGTCGCGCTCGACTAAACCCGCCATCAGGGCAACGAGGCCGGCAAGCAACCAGAGCATCGTCAGACGAAACGGCCAGCGGACAAGGATAGCCGCCTGCTTGAACGACGCTTCCAGATAGCCCTCCTGCCACAAGCGGCGCGCTAACTCCGTACGGAAGGGAGCAAGGCGCTCGACGACCTCGCCCCAATGCTTATCGATCCGGGTAAGCAGGTCCGACGCACAGACCGCATGCGAACCGGGCCGTGCCCCCTCTTCGGGTAGAAGGGCCTCGACAGCCAAGCTGTCCAAGGGATCGGGCACCGGTTTCGCCTTGCAGCGCGATCCCCCATGCACGAGCCCTGCGCATTCGAGGACAAGCGACGCATACGGGGCATACGAAGAACTCCGGCGCGGCGGGCGAAATGCAGAGGCATCGAACGCCTGCGCACCACTCGGCATCCCTTCGCTCTGGCAGCTTGGTGAGGCAGCGCGCAGGCGAAGCGCACCGCGGGCGCTCAGATCCATGAGCGTTGCCAAGGCGCAGTCGAACAGCTGACGTTCCCCCCAAGCGCTTCCGTTGCCGCAGTCGGGATGACCCATGAGCGCCGCCAAAATCGCCGGATGCTGTCCACGAATCACATGCAGCGGGTTCGAGTTGACCGCGAGCTCGGGGGCACGCGACGCGCGATAGCCGAGACCGACCACGATTCGCGCAAGCACGAACGCTACCGGACCAGCCGCGATGGCAAGATATGCAAGGACCTCGGCCATGGAAGCCTCCTTTTCGCATCCCTCCCATCCTATAGCCGCTCGCGCATGCCGACGGATTCGCTTACCGAACCATTACGTGCGACGGCCCCGCCGGGCTGCTTGACAACAGGGCCAAGAGAGGTTCTCTATACGGTAGCCCGCGCAGGGCGCACGGGACGCGTAGGACCCATAGCACGAAAAACGCCCCCCGCTGGATTGGTCAGCAGGGGGCGCATGCAAGCCGTATCAGCGAATGGCAGTCGGCTTACTCCTCGGTTGCGAGCACGCGACCGGTCATCTCGGCGCTGGGCTCGATGCCGGCAAGGGAGAGCATCGTCGGTGCGATGTCCGACAGGCGCCCGTCCTCGATACCGGTGAGCTTGGCGGCCGGATCGACCACGATGAACGGCACGCGGTTGGTGGTGTGGGCGGTGAAGGGGTGCTTCTCGCCTGCCTCGTCCACGTCGTACATGTGGTCGGCGTTGCCATGGTCGGCGGTGATGAGCGCGAAACCGCCCTTGGCGAGGATCGCGGGGATCACCTTGGAGAGACCGTCGTCGACAGCCTCGACGGCCTTGACCGCCGCGTCGAAGACGCCGGTGTGGCCCACCATGTCGCAGTTAGCGTAGTTCACGATGTAGAAGTCCGCGCGGTCCTCGTTGATGGCCTCGACGAGCTTCTCGGTGACCTCGGGCTCGGACATCTCGGGCTGCAGATCGTAGGTCGCAACCTTGGGTGAGGGCACGAGTACGCGCTCCTCCCCCTCCTTGGGCTCCTCGACGCCGCCGTTCAGGAAGAACGTCACGTGCGCGTACTTCTCGGTCTCTGCAGTATGCAGCTGCTTCAAGCCGTTTTGCGCGATGACGTCAGCGAGCACGTTCTCGGGGAAGGTCTTGGGGAAGGCCACCTCGACGTTCTTGAAGGTGTCGTCGTACTCCGTCATGGTGACGAAGTGGCTGAGCTTGGGCGCGACCGCGCGCTCGAAGCCGTCGAAGTCGGGCTCGGTGAAGGCGCGGGTCATCTCGCGGGCGCGGTCGGGACGGAAGTTGAAGAACACCATCGCGTCGCCGTCGCGCACGCCCTCGTTATGGCAGGCGAAGGGCTCCACGAACTCGTCGCCGCGCTCGTCCTTCTCGTAATATGCCTTGACGCCCTCGACGGGGTCGATATCGGACTCGGAGGCCTGCGTGATCGCGTCGTAGGCGCGTTGCACGCGCTCCCAACGGTTGTCGCGGTCCATTGCCCAGTAACGGCCTGAGACCGTGGCGATGCGCGCATCGACGCCCGTGTACTTGGACAGGGCCTCGAGGTTCTCCTTGAGGGTCTCGATGTAACCGGCACCGGAATGCGGATCGACATCGCGACCGTCCATGAAGCAATGGAAGCGGATGCGCTCCACGCCGTGCATGGCAGCAAGCACCGAGAGCACCTCGCCGTGACGCTGCATGGAATGCACGCCGCCCGGCGAGACGAGGCCCAGCAGGTGCACGGTGCCGTTATGCGCCGCGACGTCCTCCATGGCCTTCGCCAAGGTGGGGTTCTCCTCGATGGAACCATCGATAATGGAGTTGTTGATGCGGCTGAGCTCCTGGAACACGATGCGGCCGGCGCCGATGTTGAGATGCCCGACCTCGGAGTTGCCCATCTGGCCCGCAGGAAGGCCCACATCCTCACCCGAAGCGCCGAGCGTGGTGTGCGGGTACTCCTCCCAAAGCTTATCCAGGTAGGGCTTATTGGCCTTGAAGACGGCGTTGTTGTCGCCCGCAGGAGCGAGGCCAAAGCCGTCCATGATGACCAGGAGCGCAGGAAGATGACGCTTGGCCATGATCTACTCGCCCGCCTTCACGACCATCGCGGAGAAGCTATCGGCCTTGAGCGAGGCACCGCCCACGAGCGCACCGTCGACGTCCTCCTTCTCAAGGAAGCCAGCGATGTTCTCGGGCTTGGCCGAGCCGCCGTAGAGCACGCGGATGCCGTTTGCGATATCCTCGCCGAAGATCTCGACGAGGGTGGCGCGGATGGCGCCGCAGACCTCCTGGGCATCGTCGGCCGTGGCGGTCTTGCCGGTGCCGATGGCCCAGATGGGCTCGTAGGCGATGACGAGCTGGTCGCCGGAGGAAATCTCGACGCCCTCAAGACCGGCCTTGATCTGCGCGGTCACGAACGCGACGTGCTCGCCGGCCTCGCGGGTCTCGAGGCTCTCGCCGCAGCAGAAGATCGGGACGATGTCGCCGGCGATGAGCGCCTTGGCCTTCTTGTTCTCGTCCTCGTCGGTCTCCTTGAAGTAGTCGCGGCGCTCGGAGTGGCCGATGATGCAGTAGTCAACGGGCACGCTCTTGAGCATATCGACCGAGGTCTCGCCGGTATAGGCGCCTGAGGCCTCCCAATAGACGTTCTGAGCGCCCAGCTTGATGGCGCTATCCTTGATACCGCCCTTGCAGGACACGGGACGCAGGTCCACGGTCGGCGGGCAGACGCACACCTCGACGCCGGCGGGAATCTCGGGCAGGGCCTCGACAAGACCCTGGGCGAGCGCGATGGCGTCGTCGATGCCATTGTTCATCTTCCAGTTGCCTGCGATGAGGCGGGTGCGCTTACTCTGCGTCATTGAGAGCCTCCACTCCGGGAAGGGCCTTGCCCTCGACAAGCTCCATGGAGGCGCCGCCACCCGTGGAGATCCAGGACATCTTGTCGGCCAGGTTGAACTTGTTCACAGCGGCCACGGAGTCGCCGCCGCCGATGATCGAGGTGCAGCCCTCGTTTGCGGCAACGGCCTCGGCGATGGCCTGGGTGCCATGCGCGAAGTTGTCGAACTCGAACACGCCCATGGGGCCGTTCCAGAACACGGTCTTGGCACCGGCGATGGCCTCTGCGTAGAGCTTCTCGGTCTCGGGACCGATGTCCATGCCCTCGCGATCATCGGGGATGGCGTCGGAGGCAACGACCTCGGGCACGGCATCCTCGCCGAAGTGATCGGCAACGCGGTTGTCGACCGGGAGCAGGATCTTCACGCCCTTGTCCTCGGCCTTCTTGAGCATCTCGGCCGCGCGCTCGACCCAGTCCTCCTCCTTGAGGGAGTTGCCCACGCTGTAGCCCTGGGCCAGGAAGAAGGTATAGGCCATACCGCCACCGATGATGAGGGTGTCGGCGGAGTCGATGAGGTGATCGAGCACGCCGATCTTGGAGGACACCTTGGAGCCGCCCACGATGGCGACGAAGGGGCGCTCCGGCTCAGCGAAGATCGAGGTCAGGGTGTCGACCTCCTTCTCAAGCAGGAAGCCTGCGACCGCCGGCAGGTACTCGGCCGGTCCCACCACGGAACCCTGGGCACGGTGGGCGGTGCCGAAGGCGTCGAGCACGAAGATGTCGCCATAGGACGCGAGGGTCTTGGCGATCTCGGGATCGTTCTTCTTCTCGCGCTTATCGAAGCGGACGTTCTCGAGGACGAGGATATCGCCCGGCTCGAGGGCGGCCACGGCCTCGGCGGCCTTCTCGCCGTAGGTGTCATCGACAAACTTGACCTCGTAACCGGTCAGCTCGGCAAGCTTGTCGGCAGCGGGCTTGAGCGAGAGCTCAGGCTCGGGACCGTCGCCCTTGGGGCGGCCGAGGTGGCTCATGAGCACGATCTTGGCATTGTGCTCCTTGAGGTACTGGATGGTGGGGATGGCTGCCTTGACGCGGGTGTCGTCGGTCACGACGCCGTCTTTCAGCGGCACGTTGAAATCGACGCGCATGAGGACGCGCTTGCCGTCGACATCGATGTCGCGGACGGTCTTCTTGGTGAAAGCCATGTTGACCTACCTTTCACATTGAGCGAACACTTCCAGGGGCGCGATTCGCGCCCCATCATGACAAGGGCGCGACCCGACGTGTTTCACGCCATAAGGCCGCGCCCTCTATCAGACGCCTATATGAGCGCTGCTTGAAGCACGGACTTACGCCACGAACTTCTCGAAGTACTTGATGGTGCGGACCATCTGGGAGGTGTAGGAGTTCTCGTTGTCGTACCAAGAGGTAACCTGAACGAGCGTCTGACCGTTGCCGAGCGGGGCGCACATGGTCTGGGTGGCGTCGAAGATCGAGCCGTGGGTCTCGCCGATGATGTCGGTGGAGACGATGTCGTCCTCGTTGTAGGCGAAAGTCTCGGAGATGGTCGCGGCGTAAGCCTTCATAGCGGCGTTGACCTCGTCCTTGGTGACTTCCTTGTCAACCACGGCATAGAGGTTGGTGAGGGAGCCGGTGGGGGTGGGGACGCGCTGGGCAGCACCGATGAGCTTGCCGTTGAGCTCGGGGAGCACGAGGCCGATGGCCTTGGCGGCACCGGTGGAGTTCGGGACGATGTTCACGGCGCAGGCGCGGCTGCGACGCTTGTTGCCCTTGCGCTGCGGGCCGTCGAGCGGCATCTGGTCGCCGGTCCAGGCATGGATGGTGGTCATGATGCCGGACACGATGGGCGCGAAATCGTTGAGACCCTTGGCCATCGGGGCGAGGCAGTTGGTGGTGCAGGACGCGGCGGAGATGATGTTGTCCTCGGCCGTGAGCTGCTCATGGTTCACGTTGTAAACGATGGTGGGCAGGTCGTTGCCGGCCGGAGCGGAGATGACGACCTTCTTGGCGCCGGCGTTGATATGCGCCTGGGCCTTCTCCTTGGAGGTGTAGAAGCCGGTGCACTCGAGCACGACGTCGACGCCGAGCTCGCCCCACGGGAGGTTGTTGGCGTCGGCCTCCTTGTAGATGGTGATCTCCTTGCCGTCGACGGTAATGGAGTTCTCACCGGCGGTGACCTCGTGATCGCGGCTGTAGTTGCCCTGCGTGGAGTCGTACTTCAGCAGGTACGCGAGCATGTCCGGGGAGGTGAGGTCGTTGATGGCGACGATCTCGGAACCCTCATGGCCGAACATCTGACGGAACGCGAGACGACCGATGCGTCCGAAGCCATTAATCGCAACCTTTACTGCCATGTGTGTCTCCTTTCGTTGGACCCCGGCGGTCCTTCCCCACCATTCGGGTCCACAAACTAACCACTCGTCAAATATACCTTTTTTTCGATGGCACATTCGCGTCAATGCGCTTTTTTTGACGATTACCTGACCTCTGAAACGTTTTAAAGTTGCAGATCATCCTATATTGAAACGCTTTAATGGATTACAGCGAAGCGAATGCGCCGGATGAGCCGGCCAACGCTTTCCCACCTCACTCGGCAAGCAGCTTCTCCAAGCGGAGCACCCGGTGGTAGAGGGCCGATTTCGATAGCGGCGGGTCGCACATGGCCCCCAAGTCGCGCAACGATAGATCGGGATACGCCTCACGCAGGTCGCAGAATTCGGAGAGCGCCTGAGGCAGCGTGCCGCGCAGGCCGCGCGCTTCCAGCTCCGCGATGAGCTCGAGCTGGTGCTGGGCGGCGCCAGCACTGCGTGTCTGGTTGGCAAGCTCGGCGTTTACCTTGCGGTTCACATCGTTTTTCACCGACTTCATGGCGCGCGCATCCTCGAGGATCCGCACGCTGCGCTCAGCCCCCACCGCATGAAGGAGCGTCCGCACGTCCTCGGCGCTCTTCACATAGACCGCATAGGCACCGCGCCGGCGGTTAACCCGCGCGTTGACGCCGATCTCGCGCACGAGCCGCGCCAGATCGCGGGCCAACCGCTCGCCAGACACCGCGACCTCGAGGTGGAAGTCCCCGCGGGGGTCGGCAACGAAACCTCCGGCGATGAGCGCGCCGCGAATGAACGACAGGCGGCAGCACGGGCGCGCAACCACGTGGCGGGGAACACCTTGTACCAGGCCACCCTGCCGGTCGAGCACTCCCAGCAACACGAGCGCCTTATCGAGCCCCGGCTGGTCGGGGAGGGCGATGAGATAGTTACGCACCTTGTGCAGCACCGATCGACGCACCGTGAATTCGGTCCTCAGCTTGAGCATCTTGTGCGCCAGGTTGATCATCGTGCGCGCAACGGCGCCGGTCTCGGTCGCTACCGTGAGGCGATAACGGCCGGGGCCCGCGATGGAAAGCGTCCCGCATACCCGCACGAGCGCGGCGAGCGTCGCGAGATCGCAGTACTCGCAAGCAGGCTCGCAGCGAGAGAGCTCATCGCGGACCTCGGCGGTGTACGACATGTGTGAGAATCCCCTTTCGGAAACGCGGCGCGCGTCAAGATGCTCTTCAGTGATAACGGGAACCGGGAACGCCCGGGCAGTTCCCCGCTAGTGGGCCTCTCCCGTTGCGGTCATGTTTGCCCGAGGCAGGTCCCGATGGGAGATGCTCACATGGTACTGCCGGCGTTCAAGATAGCGCCCGGTAGCCTCGGCGATAGCGACGCTGCGGTGCTGTCCTCCCGTGCACCCGACGGCGATGGAGAGCTTTGGCTTGCCCTCGGCGATGTAGCCAGGCATCACCGAATCGAGCAATTGGTACCAAGCCCGCAGGAACGATTGGGTATTGGGATGATCGAGCACGAAACGCGAGACCTTCTCGTCCAACCCGGTGAGCTTGCGCATCTCGGGATCGTAGAACGGATTGGGCAAAAAGCGCACGTCGATCATGATGTCCGCCTCCACGGGCATGCCGTGCTTGAAGCCAAATGAGAACACCTGGACTTCCATGAGCTGCTCATCGGAGAGCTCGGAGAATGCCCGGCGCAACTTGGTGCGCAAGGCGCTCGTGCGCAAGCGACTCGTGTCGATGATCATATCGGCGTGCTCGCGCACGTCAGCGAGCTGCGCGCGCTCGCGCTGAATCGCGTCCGCGGTGGTATCCCCGGGCTTGGCGAGCGGGTGGCGCCGGCGATTCTCGCTGTAGCGGCGAATAAGCACCTCATCGGAAGCCTCTAGAAACACCACCTTGCAGCTCATCTCGTGATCGCGCAGGGTTTGGATGGTATCGAGCAGCTCGTCGAAGAGACCCTGGCTGCGAAGGTCGCATGTCACCGCTAGATGACGCCCCACCCCCGTGTTGATGCCCACCAGCTGCGCGAGCTGCAGTACGAGGCTCGGCGGGAGGTTGTCGATGCAGAAATAGCCCATGTCCTCAAAGACATGCATGGCCTGCGTGCGCCCCGATCCGCTCAAACCGGTGATGATCACGATATCGGGCACGCGGTCGGCGATTTCCGCCGCCGTGATCGCCTGAGGGTTGATCTCTGCCATGCCTAACCTCCTCACGTGGGCACCCATGGAGCCCCAATCAGGCTCAAGTATACCCCGGAGGTTCCTTAACGAGCGTCCTCGGAGCCTTCTTCGCGGACCCGTTCCTCATCCCAAGCGCGCAGCGTGTCGAACACCGCCTGGGCGACCGCGCGCGAGACGCCTTTCACGGCAGCGATCTCGTCCACGCTCGCCGCGCGCAGGCGCTTCATGGAACCAAAGTGCCGCATGATCGCTTTCTTGCGCGTGGGGCCTACGCCCTCCACCTCGTCGAGCACGGAGACCGTCATCGCCTTGTCGCGCAGCTCCCGGTGGAAGGTGATGGCGAAACGGTGCGCCTCGTCGCGCACCTGCTTGATAAGGTACAGCGAGGCGGAGCCGTTGGGGAGCACCACAGGCGTGTCGTCCCAAGGAACGAACACCTCCTCGTCCGCCTTGGCGAGTCCGCACACCGGAATGTCGAGCCCGAGCTCCTCGAGCTGAGTCATGGCAGCGGTGAGCTGAGGCTTACCGCCGTCGACAACGAGCAGGTCCGGACGTGCGCCAAAGCGCTCATCCGCCATGCGCTCCGGCGCGTAGCGGCGACCGAGCACCTCCTGCATGGAGAGGAAGTCGTTCGCCTCACCGGTGATGCTCCGCACGCGGAAGCGCCGGTACTGGGCCTTATCCGCACGACCATTGGTGAACACGACCATCGACGCCACGGTGAAGGCGCCATGGATCGTCGAGATGTCGAAGCACTCGATGCGCAGCGGCGGCGCGGGCAGCGCGAGCGCGCTCTCCAGCTCCAAGAGCGCACGGTTCGTGCGGTCGTCGGCATAACCCGTGCGCATCATGTAGCGCATGAGCGCGTGGCGGGCGTTGCGCTCGCAGGTATCGAGCAGATGCCGCTTCTCGCCGCGCTGCGGACGATGCAGCCGGCACACGTGACCGCGCTTCTCGGTAAGCCACTCGCCGAGCAGCGCAGCATCATCGAGGTCGATTGCCACGTCGACCTCGGCAGGGATATCGGAGGTCTCATCGTAGTAGCGCTTGATGAAACCCGACACCAGCTCGTCCTCACCTACATCGAGTCCCTTGTCCAGGATAAACTCGCAGCTTCGGACGGTTCTTCCCTCGCGCACCGCGAAAACGCAAGCGCCCGCGATGGTCTCCTCGCGGTAGAAGCCGACCAGGTCGATATCGATCCGGGAGGGAAACACCACCTGCTGGCGGTCATCGAGGCCCGAGATGACCTCGAGCCGCCGCTTGATGCGGCCCGCGCGCTCGAAATCGAGTTCGGCTGCAGCATCGGCCATCTCGCTTTTGAGCTCGTCGACCACCTCTCCACGGCGACCGGCGAGAAAGCGCTCGACGCGGCGAACGTTGCGCGCGTACTCCTCAGGCGCGACGGCCCCCACGCACGCACCGGGCCCGCGCCCCACGTGATAGTCGAAGCACGGACGCCCATGCTGCGCGCAGATGAGGCCGATGATATCCTCGTCCTCGGCATGGGCCTTGATGAGACGCCGCGTGCGCTTCCATTCGGCACAGGTGGCGCTGCAGATGGGAATCACCTTGCGCAGGGTATCGATTGTCTCGCGCGCCGCACGACTGTCCGTGTAAGGTCCAAAGTACCGTGTGCCCGGCCTGTGCTTCTCGCGCGTGTACTTGATCGCGGGAAAGGTATCGCCGCGCGTGATGGCGATGAATGGATAGCTCTTATCGTCCTTGAAGTCTACGTTGAAATAAGGCCTGTACTGGCCGATGAGCTCGCGTTCTAGAACGAGGGCCTCGTGCTCGGTATCGACCACGATATAGTCGAAGCTCTGCACGAGCTGCATCATGAGCGGAATCTTGGCTCGATCATCGGTGAGCTGAACATACTGGCGCATGCGCGCGCGGAGATTCTTAGCCTTGCCCACGTAGATGACCGCTCCCTCGGCATCCTTCCAGAGATAGCACCCAGGCTGGGTGGGCACATGGGCGACCTGCTCGGCAAGCGTGGGCGCGACGCGATCGGAGGGCTCGATGCCCGCGCTCGTCGTACCCGGCTCGATGCGCTCGTCCATCAGCTACCTCTTGAAACGCCGGACGATGGACGAGATCATCGACGCCTCGGGCAATTTGAGCGCCACGGCGGGCACGAACGTGACCACCAACGAGACAAGTCCCGCAACCACCACGTAGAGGAAGGTCACAAGCGTGCCCGCGGTCGCGATGACCCCGCCTTCCCCGTAGCTCACCAGCGGTCGGACAAAGGTCTCGAGCAGCCAGAGGACCGCTCCGCCGGCAGCGGCACCTGCAGCGCCGAGCACAAGGCCCGTCAAAGCGCCGTGGAGGATGGTCCTGAGCTGGAGACCGTACAAACGGCGGCGCATCCACACCATAGCGCCAGCGTTTGCGACGACGTAGAACGCCGCCGTGGAAAGCGCGATGAACGGCATTCCGCCACCCAGGCCCACACCGAGGGTAAGCGACCATACGACCTGCGTGAGCGCGCCGAGCGTCATGAACACGGCGTAGGGCCTCATGTCCATGAGGGCCGAGCAGCCCTTCTGCATAAGCATGCACACGCCATAGAGCGGCAGCGCCACGGCAAGATAGCGCAGGTACGTCGAGACAAGTTCCACGCCCTCGACATCGAACTTGCCCGAGCAGTAGATCATGTTGAGCGGAAAGCTGAACACGATGAGATAGAGCGCGAACGGGATGAGGAAGAACAGCTGGTGGCCGATGCCGCGCGAGATCCCGGCTCGCACGGCGTCGTCGTCGCCGCGAGCAGCATCACGGGCAAGCTCGGTGTAAAGCGCGGTGTTGATCGAGACGGAGAGCAGTGCATAGGGCAGCGTGTACCACAGGCGCGCGTATGCGATGACCGAAGCCCCCGTGCCGGGCTGGACCGCCAACGCCGAGGAGTTCTGGACCGAAGCGGTGACGAACGTGCACAGCGTTGCCACCAGCGTGGGCACGCCCAGCGACACGGTTTTGCGCAGAAGCGGGTCATGCAGGTCGACATGGAGACGAGGATGCACGCCGTGCCGGCCGAGCGCAGGAATCTGGCAGGCCATCTGCACGAGCACGCCTCCGGTGGTGCCGAACGCGACCACCGTGATGGCAAGCCCCTCGTTCACGCCCTCGAGCCAGGGGAAGACGGCAAAGCTCGCGATGACCACGACGTTGTTCAGAATGGGCGCGAAATTGCTCCAGAAGTAATCGCGATGCGCGTTGAGTACGCCCGAGAACACCGAACCCAAACCGTAGAACAGCACTTGGACAGCGAAGATGCGGAAGAAGTAGACCGCCGTGTCCATCTCGGATCCGTCACTCATGAACGACTGCGTCCAGATGAGCCCGGGCGCGAAGATGATCGCGAGCACAGACACGCCGCCGAGCACGATGAGCAGAACCGAGAGAAGGTTGCCCACATAGTCATCTGCCGCCTCACGCCCGCCGTTGCGACGAGCTTCGAGGTAGACCGGCAAGAACGCCGTCACGAGCATGCCACCCATCACCAGCTCGTAGAGCATGTTGGGGAGATTGTTCGCGATGTTGTAGGACGAGGCGAGGTACGAGACGCCGAAGGCGATGCCCATGACCCATGTGCGCACAAAGCCCGTCAGACGCGAGACGATGATGAGCCCCGTCATGAGCCCCGCGGAACGACCGACGCTCTCGTAATCACCGGAACCGGAAAAGTCCTCGTCGTCGTTTGATTCGACAGGGGAAACGCCGCCGAGAACGCCGGTTTCGCCGACATCCTCGGAAGATGCGGAAGCGATGACGCCCGTCGAATCAGCATCATGCCCAAGGGGCGCGGCGGGACCTTCGACATGCTCCGCACCAGGCACGCGGACATGTTCGGCGTAAGCGGCAGACGCAGCGCGGGAGCGCTCGGCGGCTGCAAGGAACACAGCGGTCTCGTCCGGGCGCGAAGCACGAGGCGTCAATTCGGGGGCGGCGTGCGCACCGCGGACCGCCGGATGCGTTGCGCCACGCCCCTCCGCGGAACCCGCGGAGCGCTCCTTCGCCGCGCGCTCGGCAGCAGCGAGGAAAACCGCCGTCTCATCCGGGCGCGGCAGATGCGTGGCCTCCCGAGACGACGGGGCGAAATGCCGCCCGTGCGGACGTGAGTCGTCAGCCATGCGTCATCTCCCCTCCTGCCGCGGGCGAGACGCCTCTGCGTCCGCAGCCTCTTGGACGCGAGCATCGCGCCCGCGCACCCGCCATTGCCTTCAGTCGACCGATGCCTGCTTGCCGCCGGTATCCCACACGTAGCGCTTGAACTTGGAGATCTGATGGTAGTACGCCATAGCAGACCAGAACCGTTGAGTCAGCGTGTCGGGCTTGTAGAAGAGCGGGAACACCGCCAGCCCATCGCGGTACATGCCGAGCACCTGCTCGCGCAAGGCGGGATCCTCCACGGTGCGCTTTACCACGTACGGCGGCACGCAAGCAAACAGAAACGGCTTCAGCGCATCAAAGCGTTCCTGCGTGCGACCGAGGACGTAGTCGTTCACGATGAGCCGCACAAAGTTCGCGCCGGCAAGGTTCACGTAGTAGGTGTTTCTGCCCGGACGGGTGTTCACCTCGAAGAATTTGAACTTCCCGTCGCGCGGATCGAGCTTGACGTCGAAGTTGGCGAACCCACGGTAGCCGACGTGCTTGAGGAGCCGAATCGCATCCTCGATGGCCTCGTCGACGCGGTCGGACATGATGCACACGGGGTTGCCGATGGCTGCCGGGTGATGGTCCTGCAAAACAACGCGGCCGGAGCACGTCATGGCCGGCGTGCCGTCGGCATTCATGTAGATCGTAATCGTGCGCAGCCCGTCGTCGGCGCCCGGGATGAACTCCTGGACGATCAGCTCGCGGTCATAGCAGGAGCCTTTCAGCGCCTCAAAGATCCGCGTGAGCTCCGCCGCGTCCTCGACCTCGAAGATCTTCTTCTTGCCGGGAAATTTGGCATAGTGATAGCGCGCGGAATTCGAGGGCTTTGCGATCAGCGGATAGGTGAACTGCTCGGCATCGATCCTCGCGTCGGGATCAGCGCAATCGAACTTCCATGTTCGCGGGTAGGGTATACCGAGTTCCTCGCATAGATCGTAGAAGCGCTCCTTCTGCGTGATCTCATCGAGCAGCTCGAAATCGATGTAGGGAACGTAGTACCAGCGCTCGAGCTCCGCTTTGTGGGAGGAGAGGATGCGGGCGTACCAATCACCGCTGCCCACGACGAGCCCGCACTTCCCGGAAGACTCGATCTCGGCCCCGATGCGAGCAAGCTCTGCTACGAGCTCGTCCTCGTCATCGATTCCCTCGATGATGCGATAGTCGCAAAAGCGGCTTGAAGACGTCATCTTGATGTCTGAGGATGAGAGCACGATCGACCTGAGCCCGTAGGTCTCGTGAAACCCCCGCACAAAGCTATAGCCCAGAATGTCCGCGCCCAAAATCACCGGCACGAGGCGCTCTCGCACCTCTGCTTCATCGTGCAATGCACGCATCTATCGACCAGCCCTTCACCAGTTCCAAAAACGCGGCGGGCTCAACGCCCGCCGCCCGCGATCCATGTTCTAGATCGGGCTTCCGCCACCGCGGAAGTTCCTATTGTAGTCAACCCGCGATGTCATGACGCCGCGACCGTAGCCGTTTGCATGAACGATGCGCCCGCCGCCTATGTAGATGGCAACATGCGAGATGTTCGGTCGCCCGTAGAAAACGAGGTCGCCCGGCTCAAGATCGCTCATGCTCGTCTTGAGGTTACCCGCAGCGACGACCGTGTTGAATTGGCGCCCGGACTGATGGATGATCGAAATGCCCGCCTGCGCGTATGCGTAGGTGGTGAGCCCCGAGCAATCGAGCAGCACGCCCGGCTGATAGGCACCGAGCGCGTAGTCGACGCCGATCTGCGACATCCCTGCGTTCACGATGGTCTGGCGCTGGGCAGCGGTGAGGCTGCCCGATCCACCACCGCTCGGCACTTCGACCGTCTCGTTGCCGGAAGATGAGCCCTGCTGCCCCTGTTGTTGTTGCTGCTGCTCTTCCTCCTGCTGCTGACGTTCGAGCTCCTCCTGCGCCTGGCGCGCGGCCTCCTCGGCACGGCGGCGCTCCTCCTCGGCGGCAGCCTGACGCTCCGCCTCGAGGGCAGCCTGCAGCTCGTCGGAAAGGCCGTTGAGATACGAGTTGGCCTCCGCCGTCGCGGCCTCCATCTCCTCTTGACTCTGGGTCTGCTCGTCGAGCAGGGTGGTGAGCTCCGCCTCGCGATCGGTCAGCTCGGTTTGCTGCGCTTCCAGCTCGGCTTGCAAGTCGCGCACGCTTGAGATCTGGTTGCTTTCAGCATCTGCGACGCGTCCAGCGTAGTACAGCTGCGAGGTGAGGTCGTTGAAGGAGTCGCTTGACAGCAGGATGGTCACAAGCGAGATACCGCCGGTCTTGTAGGAATCGGCGACATGGTCCGCGAGCTCGCTCTGGGCAGCCGCAAGCTCCTCTTGGTTGGCAGCGATCTCGTCTTCAAGTTCAGCGATACGGGCCTGGGTCTCCTCAAGCTCGAGCGCCGTCGCGTCAACTTGTGCCTGAGCCTCCTCAAGCTGATGGGTGAGCGAGTCCAGGCGCTCCTGCGCCTCTTCGACCTGCGCCTGCAGGTCATCGGTTTCTGTTGCGAATGCGGGAACGGGGACGATAAACGCACTGCCGAGCCCTAAGGTCACGGCAAGCGTCGCAGCTACGCAGCGCCGCGCCGCACCCGCGAGAAAGGCATTGGTGTGTATGAGCTTCATCTAGATCCTTCCGCAACGGTATGCCTAGGATATGCCAACCATCATACCAGCCATCGGCGCTCGGCCTAAACACTCCACACCTTGGCCATGCACCGCAGCAGCGGTCCGCGCTAGCGGTCTACGCCTCACGCGTGATAGGCGCGACCGTAGCCCCCGTGAAAGCCACGAGCTCCTCGGGCGCGACCACGAGCTGGATGCCGCGTTTGCCGCCGGAGATGAAGATGCTGTCCCACAGAAGGCAGGTCTCGTCGATAATCGTGGGGAAGCGCTTCTTCATGCCCACAGGCGAGCAGCCACCGCGCATATATCCGGTCACCGGAACGAGGTCCCGCACGTGCATCATGGACAGCGACTTCTCCCCTGCCACCGCGGCGGCGCGCTTGAGGTCGAGTTCCTCCGCAACCGGGATGCAGCATACCACGTGGCCACCTTGCGGGCTCACCGTCACGAGCGTCTTGAAGCCCTGGCCGGCATCCTCGCCGAGTTGCTCGGCCACATGCACGCCCGAAAGGTCGTTTTCATCCACCTCGTAAGTGCGGACCTCGAACGCGATGCCCGCGCGCTCGAGCTCGCGCATCGCATTGGTCTTCTGAAGCTTCTCGCGCTTGCCCACTTCACTCCCTCCCGATCTTCTCTCGCTCCGGACCCTGGCTTACAAGCAGCGTCATCATCCTGCGGACTAGCGTTCTTGGCGGGCGCGGTCGCGCTCGAGGATGGGGGCCAGGAACCTGCCCGTGTAGCTCTCAGGGCAGGCGGCGACCTCCTCGGGCGTGCCGCTCACCACGATGGCGCCGCCGCCGGAGCCGCCTTCGGGACCGAGGTCGATGATGCGGTCGGCGACCTTGATCACATCGAGGTTGTGCTCGATCACGAGCGCCGTGTTGCCGGCGTCCACCAGGCGCTGCAGCACGTCGATGAGCTGGCGCACGTCTTCGAAGTGGAGTCCCGTGGTGGGTTCGTCCAGGATGTAGAACGTCTTGCCCGTCTGGCGGCGGTGCAGCTCCTTGGCGAGCTTCACGCGCTGAGCCTCGCCGCCGGAGAGCGTCGTCGCCGGCTGGCCCAGACGCACGTAGCCCAGGCCCACGTCGTAAAGGGTCTGCAGCTTACGCTTGATCTGCGGGATGTTGCCGAAGAACGCGAGCGCCTCGGTCACGCTCATATCGAGCACATCCGAGATGGTCTTGCCGCGGTAGGTCACCTCGAGGGTCTCGCGGTTGTAGCGCTTCCCGCCGCAGACCTCGCACGGCACGTAGATGTCCGGCAGGAAGTGCATCTCTATCTTGATCTGGCCGTCGCCCTTGCACGCCTCGCAGCGGCCGCCGGGCACGTTGAAGCTGAAGCGCCCAGGGCTGTAGCCGCGCGCCTTGGACTCCGGCACGCTCGCAAAGAGCGCGCGCAGGTCGTCCCAAAGCCCGATGTACGTGGCAGGATTGGAGCGCGGCGTGCGCCCGATGGGCGACTGGTCGATGTCGATGACCTTATCGATCTGCTCCAAGCCCTCGAGCTTCTTGTACGGCCCAACGGGGCGCGCCGAGCGATGGATGGCGTTGGTGAGCGCAGGCGCCAGCGTGTCGGTCACCAGCGAGCTCTTGCCCGAGCCGGACACGCCCGTCACCACGGTGAAGGTGCCGAACTCGATCTTTGCCGTAACGTTGCGCAGGTTGTTCGCGCGCGCACCCGTGATCTTGAGGCAGCCGCGCCCGGGGTTGCGGCGCTCTTCTGGTAGCCGGATCATTCGTTTGCCCGTGAGGTAGGCACCGGTAAGCGAACCGGGGCACGCCATGATGTCTTCAGGCGAGCCTGCGCACACCACCTCGCCGCCGTTCTCGCCCGCACCCGGCCCCATGTCCACCACGAAGTCGGCCGCGCGGATGGTGTCCTCGTCATGCTCGACCACAATGACGGTGTTACCGAGGTCGCGCAAGCGCTCGAGCGTGGCGATGAGGCGCTCGTTGTCGCGCTGGTGCAGGCCGATCGAAGGTTCGTCCAGGATGTAGAGCACGCCCATGAGCCCGGCACCGATCTGCGTGGCAAGGCGGATGCGCTGCGCCTCGCCGCCCGAGAGCGTCGCGGAGGCGCGGTCGAGCGTGAGGTAGTCGAGGCCGACGTCGACCAAGAAGCGCAAGCGCTCCAGGATCTCCTTCACGATGCGCCCGCCGATGAACTGCTGACGCTCGGTGAGCTCGAGCCCCTCGAAGAACGCGAGGCTCTCGCGGCAGCTCATGCAGCACACGTCGTAGATGGACTTGTCCCCCACCGTGACGGCGAGCATCTCGGGGCGCAGGCGCGCGCCGTGGCAGGCGCGGCAGGGCTCCTCGCGGATGTAGCGCTCGAGCTTCGCTTTCGTGTTCTCGTTCGTCGTCTCGATATAGCGCTCGTAGAGGATGTTGCGCACGCCGGAGTACTTGGTGAACCAGTGCGTGTCGCGACCGTCCTGCGTGTGGTAGTCCACGCGCATCTTCTTGTCGCCCAACCCGTCGAGGAAGATCTTGCGCACGCGCGCGGGGAGGTCGCGCCACGGGGTCGCGGGGTCGACCTTCAGGTGCACGCAGAGCGCTCGGAAGATCTGAGGGTAGTAGTTCGACTTGCCGAAAAAGCTGCCAAAGACGCCCTCCTCGATGGAAAGCGACGGATCCTCGATGAGCGCCTCCGCATCAACGACTTTCTTGAAGCCCAAGCCGTCGCACTCCGGGCAAGCGCCGTAGGGAGCGTTGAACGAGAAATCGCGCGGCTGCAGGTCGTCGATGGAATGGCCGTGCTCCGGGCATGCGAGCGCAAGCGAGTACGTGAGGAGCTCTCCTTGCGTGCCCTCCGGCGCGTCGCGATCAGGCAGCAGGTAGACCCCGACGCGCCCGTGGGCGAGGTTCGTGGCCTGCTCAACAGCTTCCGCGATGCGGCCAACCGAGTTCTCGCGGATCACGATGCGGTCGACCACGACCTCGATGGTGTGGCGGAACTTCTTGTCCAGCTCGATGGGGTCGTCCAAGCTGCGCACCTCGCCGTCGATGCGCACGCGGGAGAAACCCTCCGAGCGCAGGTCGTCGAGGAGCTTGGCGAACTCGCCCTTGCGGTCTGTGACCACGGGCGCGAGCACGAACGCGCGGCGCCCCTGGCCAGCTTCGAGAATCTTGTCGGCAACCTGGTCGGTGGTCTGCCGCTCAATCACGCGACCGCACTCCGGGCAATGGGGGGTACCGATGCGCGCGAAGAGCAGGCGCAGGTAGTCGTATATCTCGGTGACCGTGCCCACCGTGGAGCGCGGGTTCTTGGATGTGGTCTTCTGGTCGATGGACACCGCCGGCGAGAGGCCGTCGATGGAATCGAGGTCGGGCTTGTCCATCTGCCCCAAGAACTGGCGGGCGTAGCTCGAGAGCGATTCAACGTAGCGGCGCTGACCTTCGGCGTAGATCGTGTCAAACGCGAGGCTCGACTTGCCCGAGCCCGACAGGCCCGTGACCACCACGAGCTCGTCGCGTGGGATCTCGACATCGACGTTCTTGAGATTGTGCTCACGAGCACCGCGGATGACGATAGACGAATCGGACATGCGTATCCTTTCCGGCTGCCGGCCTCAGCTTATTGCGGTTATCCGACTGTAGTTATCCGACAGCAGCTGTGGACCGAGAATATTCGCAGCCCTTGATTCTAACTCAGGGATAAAAGGACCGGTTCGCACCGGCAGCGGCGAGATGCAAGTACCACGGGAACCTCAAGCCTTGTTCGATTCTCGTCGACGGGCGCAAGCTTCATGCCCCTCTTTGAATCCGCGGGCGGATATTAGCAAGAGAGGGCTCCTTGAAAGCTTTCCTCTTGCTAAATCTTGCCCGCAGTTTCTTCATGCGCCAAGCACGAAGCGACTCCGAGGCGACCTCCAGACTCGCTCGCGGCCCAGAACCTTTTGACAACCCTTTTTGAAATGCCGCGTTCGCGTGGCAAGCCGCGCAGATCGACCTGCCGACGTTCCCGCCACCCTACCGCAGCAGAGCGACCGTGAACGTCGTCACGCCGGCATCGCTCGCCGCCTCGATGCTCCCTCCGTGGGCCTCGACGATCTCGCGCGCGATAGCGAGCCCCAGCCCTGCGCCCTTGCCGCTGCGGGAGCCATCCTCACGGTAGAACTTCTCGAAGATGCTCTTGAGGTGCGCGGGCGAGATCTCCCGGCCGGTGTCCTCGACCTCCAGCACCAGCCGCTCGCCCTCCGTGCGCGCCCGGCACACGAGCGCCGTCCCCGCATCGGCGTACGCGATGCCGTTCTTCATGAGATTCCCCAGCACGCGCGCCATCTTGTCTGGGTCGATGAAGACCGCCGTGCCCTCGGGCACTTCGAGATCGATCGCGACGCCGCGCTCCTCGGCCAAAGGGAAGACCTCGTCGGCAACCTGCTCAAGCAAAAGGCGCACGTCCACATGCTCCCGCTCGATGGGAATCGCCCCCAGGTTGTAACGGGTGATCTCGAAGAACTCCCCCATCATGCCGTCGAGGCGCTGCGCTTTCTCGAACGCTGCGCAGGCATAGCGCTCGCGTCGATCGCGCGGCAGGTCGGGTTCGTCTGCAAGAAGGGACAGGTAGCCGATCACCGAGGTCAACGGCGTTCGGATGTCGTGGGCAAGGTATGCCACGAGCTCGTTCTTGCGAGCCTCAGCGGCCTCCACCGCGCGCCCGCGCGCCTCCTCGTGCTCGACGAGGCGGTCGAACTCGTCCTGCGCCCGTGCGAGCTCCGGGGGCAAAAGAACGCCCTGCTCTCCAGCCGCCACCCGACCCACGGCATGCGTCAACTCATCCACTTCGCGCGTGCGCGACGCCACCCACCAGGCGGAGACGCCCAGCAGACCAACGACATAGATGCCCCACAGAACCGGCCCCTCGATGATCGCCACGACGCCGTGGTAGTCGCGTAGGTCACGGAACTGCGGGTTGCCGTTGACGGTCGAGCCCTCCTGATAGCCCAAAAGGCGGTAGAGGTCTGCCGACTCCTCGGGCACCTCGACCCACACGGAAGTGGCATCGGCGATGAAGGCCGAGAGCTGGTCGCCCACGAGCAGGCGTGCGGTCGAGGCAAGCAGCACGTACAGCACGGTATAGGCCGCGGCGCGCGCAAGCAGCCCGCGCACCGCGCGGCGCCGGCTCTCGATTCCCTGCATGGTCTTCATACGTTCCTCCCACCATGGCGCCGCGACCTTGATGGGCGGGCGCGCTCGCCGCTACGGCGCGATCTTATATCCCACGCCCCATACCGTCTCGATGAACGTCTGCTCGGAATCGATGGCCGCGAGCTTGGCGCGCAGGTGCCTCACATGCACCATCACCGAGTTCGAGCTGCCCGAGAGGTAGCGCTCGCCCCATACGCGCTCGTAGAGGTCGCGCGTAGCGATGGGGCTGCCCGCCGCCTGGAGCAGCACGGAAAGCATGGCGAATTCCTTGGGCGTGAGCGCGAGCTCCTCGCCATGCAGCCGCGCCGTATGTGCGCGGCAGTTCACCTCGAGGCCGCGGCAGAGCAAGAGGTCGTCTGCAGGCTGCTCGTGCGCATACGACGCGCGGCGCAGGCACGACTTCACGCGGGCCGTGAGCTCGCGCGGCAGGAAGGGCTTGGTTACGTAGTCGTCGGCTCCTGTGGTGAGGCCGATGACCTTGTCCGTCTCCTCATCCTTCGCCGAGAGGAAGATCACCGGCACGCGCGATACGGCGCGGATGCGCGCACAGAGCTCGAAGCCGTCTAGCCCCGGCATCATCACGTCGAGGATCACGAGGTCGCAGTCGTTTTCCTCGAACAGCCGCATCGCGTCCGCACTGTCCACGCAAGGCGTCACGCGCATGCCTGCCGGCGCGAGCGTATCCGCCACCAGCTCGACGATCGCCGGGTCGTCATCGACCACCAATATGTTCATCTGCTGTTCCATGCGCCCGATTGTAGCCGCCATGCGGACGCGTGGCGCGCATCCATGGAAGAGATAAGGAATCGGTAAGGGTTGTTCAGGAAAAGCCAAGGGAACGCTATGGGACGCGAAAGCGGGACCCCTCGTAGGGTGGAATCGCAGCCCGGACGGCGGGGGCACCCGCCGCGCCACCGCACGATCGAACCGCACTAAGGAGGACCTATGTACCCGACCATGCGTCAGCGCCGCGCCGCGCGAACGAACGCGCATGCGCCCATCCCTCGCGTCGCGCCCGGAACGGCACGGCGCCATAGGAGGAAGCGCAGGCCGCGACTGCTGACGCTCCTCGTGTTGCTGATCCTCGTCCTGTTCAGCGGCGCAATCTACCTCCTCGCGAGCAGCGCCGACGGCATCCGTGCGTACGGCGGCCAACCCCTCGACGCGCCGGGTGAGGACGGCTGGCAGCTCACCCTCGTGAACGACACGCACCCCCTGCCCAGCGACTTCAGCATCGACACCGTGGAGATGCCCGGCGGCGAAGAGGTGGACCGACGCATCGCCGAGCCGCTCACCGAGCTCCTCGATGCTTGCGAGCAAGCCGGTTACCAACCTTTCATCCGCTCGGGCTTCCGCACACGCGCCGAGCAGGAGCAGATTCTCGCCGAGCGTGTGCAGGCGTACCGGGACGAAGGCTACGACCTGCTCGAGGCGCAGGCGGCGGCGCGCGCATGGGTTGCTGAGCCTGGCACGAGCGAGCACGAGCTCGGCCTCGCCGCGGACATCAACGAGGAAAACGGCGACCAAGACATGTACACCTGGCTCGCCGAGCATGCACATGAGTACGGCTTCATCCTGCGCTACCCGCCAGAGAAGCAAAGCATCACCGGCGTGGCGCACGAGCAATGGCACTTCCGCTACGTGGGCGTGGACGCCGCGACGGACATATGGCAGCGGGGCATCACGCTCGAGGAGTACCTGGCGTAGCGGAAGGCGCCCCCTGCCGGCGAGCGACAGGCCCGCCTTCCGGGTACAATGTGTGCCGTACAAGAAGTCAGGGTCGAAAGGACATCACATGCCTACATGCGAGCACGCGAACGCGGCGGGCGGCCAGAGCGCGCCCACGCAGTTCGAGGAGAACAGCCTGTCCGAGACCAAGCGCGTCATCGCCGTGCTCTCGGGCAAGGGCGGCGTCGGAAAGTCCCTCGTCACGGGGGCGCTCGCCGTGGAACTCTCGCGCCGCGGGCACACGGTGGGCATCCTGGACGCCGACATCACCGGCCCGTCCATTCCCAAGATGATGGGCATGAGCGGCAAGCGCGCCCATGGCTTGGGCAAACTCCTCCTGCCTGAAATCTCAAGTACCGGCATCAAGGTCATGTCGTCGAACCTCCTGCTCGAGCGCGAGACCGATCCGGTGCTCTGGCGCGGCCCCGTCATCGCCGGCGCCATCCGCCAGTTCTGGAGCGACACCTCCTGGGGTCCCTTGGACTACCTGCTCGTGGACATGCCCCCGGGCACGGGCGACGTGGCGCTCACCGTGTTCCAGTCGCTGCCTGTCGACGGGATCGTCGTGGTGACGAGCCCGCAGGACCTCGTCTCGATGATCGTCGCCAAGGCCGTGAACATGGCCGAGAAGATGGATGTGCCGATCATCGGCCTCGTAGAGAATATGAGCTACGTAACCTGCCCTGATTGCGGCAAGAAGATCGAGGTCTTTGGCCCGAGCAAACTCGACGAGGTCGCCGAGGCCTACAGCTTGACGGTGCTCGGCAGGTTGCCCATCGACCCCGCCCTCGCGCTCGCCTGCGATGCCGGCGCCATCGAGGAGGCCCTCCCCCAGGACTTCCTGCCCGAGGCGCTCGCAGCCTGCGAAGCAATCCCCGCGCACGAGGGCGCATCCAGCGAGGAAGAGGATGCGCAGAACGCCTAGCCACGCCTCAGATGCATGCAACGCATACACCGCCCGCTGCTCGGCATCGCCGGGTGACGGGCGGTGCCCGTGATACCTAAGGAGAAATCGAGATGTCACCCAAGGCGACGAGGAGCTATGACGCCATCGTAGTGGGAGGCGGTGCCTCGGGGCTCGCCGCAGCGCTCGCGGCAGCGCGAGAAGGAGCACACGTCGCCATCATCGAGCGCGATGTCGAGCTCGGCCTTCCCATCCTCGCCACCGGCAACGGCCGCTGCAATCTCTCGAACGAGGACCTGCGCCCCGCGCGCTACCGCCATCCCGTGATCGCACGCGCCGTCATGGGCGAGCATCCGGAAGAGGAGCTCAGCGCTTGGTTCACCTCCGTGGGCATCTGGACGACCGCCGAGTGGGGCAGGCTCTACCCCGCCAGCAAACGAGCCGAATCCGTGCGCGACGCCCTGCTCGGCGCCTGCGAACGCGCCGGGATCGAGGCGCTGACCTGTCAAAAGCTCATGCGCGCCTCGTGGGATGCAGATGGTACCCGCTGGCGCCTTGAATCGCTCGCTCCGGCGACGCCCCTCCATGCGCCGCGGGCTCGTGACGAGCACGCACGGCTGCGCGCGCTGCGCCGCGCCCTTGCCCAGGCGCCCTTGGCCTCCTCCACGTTCGAGACGCGCTCGGTCATCCTCGCACCCGGCGGATCATCGGGCGCGACGGCGACGTTGTTCGGTGTTCCCCATCTCGAGGAGCGGCCCGTGCTCTGCCCCATCGCGTGCTCGCCGGCAACCTCTTCAAGTGCCCTGGGCCCCGATGCGCTCGCGCGCCTAGACGGCATCCGCGCCGATGTGCGGCTCACCCTCGTACGCGATGGGATCCCGCTCTGGAGCGAAGAGGGCGAGGTCCTCTTCCGTGCCTACGGCCTCTCGGGCATCGCCGCGTTCAACCTCTCGCGTCGCATCGAGCGCGACGACATCATCGAAGTCGACCTGTTCCCATCCCTGGACGAGAGCACCCTGCGCCAGCGTCTCCGCGAACGCGAGGACATCGTGGGCGCCTTCGCTCCCAAGCGAGCAGATTGGTTCGATGGCGTGCTCGCGCCCGCCCTGGGCAAAGCCGTCATCGACGCCGCCGGCGCATGCAACCGCTGCGCGCAGACAGCGAAGCACCTCGCCTTCCGCGTTCGCGGAACGACCGAACCCAAATCCGCGCAGGTCCACCAAGGCGGAATCCCCTTCTCCGCCGTGGATACCAGCACGCTCGCGGTGACGTCCTCCGCAGGCGGGCAGCTGTTCGCTTGCGGAGAAGCGCTCGACATGGACGCCGACTGCGGGGGATTCAACCTTGCCTGGGCATGGCTCTCGGGCATCCGCGCAGGCACTGCCGCGGCGCGGGCTGCCGCGAACAGCAGCGGTGCCTGATGCGCCGCGCGCCCATTTGGGTTCTCGCACCCACCTGGGTATACATCGTAAGAAGCAGCAATGCTGCTGGCAGAGCAATCTAGCAGCGACTATCAGCCGGGAGACGCCGCCCATGATCGAAATCTCAGACATCCGCGCCTCGCTCGCCCAAGGAGCAGGCGAGCAGAGCTGCCTAGCCATGGGGCTGCGAGACGCGATCGGAATCTTTGGGTGCCTCCCCCACTTCTTCGCGCATATCGAGCTTCACCGTCGGTCCATCGACGCCCGCAAGAAAAACGATGTGCATGTTATCTTGAGCGTCCGCGTGGCCTTCGCCGAAGGCATCGATGAAGCCGAGATGCTCGACCGCGTCGCGCCCCGCGATCGCAGGCGAGTCCGCGTTGTGGAGGCACCAGCGGGAAACGCGCCGCTCGCCATCGCGCCGCCATGCCCGCGCCCCGTCGTCGTGGGCGCTGGATGCGCCGGACTCTTCTGCGCGCTCGAACTCGCCGAAGCCGGCGTCGAACCCTTGCTCATCGAGCGCGGCGACGATGCGAGCCGGCGCAGCGCCGCCATCGACCGGTTCATAGCAACCGCGGAGCTCGACCCTGAGTGCAACATCCAGTTCGGCCTCGGAGGCGCGGGCACGTTCTCAGACGGCAAGCTCACCACGGGAACCAAGAATCCAGCGCACCGCAAGATCCTCGAAACGCTCGTCGCTGCGGGAGCGCCCCGGTGCATCCTCTGGGATGCGAAGCCCCACATCGGATCCGACATCCTGCCGACCGTAGTCGACAACATCGTCGAGCGCATCCGCGAGCTCGGCGGCGAGGTGCGCTTCCGCACGAAACTCGTCGACATCGAGCGAGAGCGGCCGCGCTCGGGCGCGATCCGTGCCATCACCGTCCAGACGACCGCGAGCGGTATGCAGAATACCGAGCGCATCGAATGCTCCACGCTCGTGCTCGCTTGCGGACATTCCGCGCGCGACGTATTCGCCCTGCTACGCGATCGAGGCTTCGGCCTCGCGCGCAAGACTTTCGCTATGGGCGTGCGCATCGAGCACCTCCAGGCAGATATCGACCGGGCGCAGTACGGGCCGTCTGCCGGCCATCCAAGCCTCGGCGCCGCCCCCTATAAGCTGGTCGCCCACCTACCAAGCGGACGCAGCTTGTTCTCGTTCTGCATGTGCCCGGGCGGCGAGGTCGTTGCCGCCGCTTCAGAGCCGGGGGGAGTGGTCACCAACGGGGCGAGCCGGTTCGCCCGCGCCGGCGATAACGCAAATGCGGCGCTCTTGGTGAACGTCACGCCCGAAGATCTTCCCGGCACCGACCCCTTGGCCGGCATCGAGCTGCAACGCGACTGCGAGCGACGCGCCTTCGAGGCGGGAGGAGGCGCATACCGAGCGCCGGCGCAGCTCGTTGGAGACTTTCTCTCCGGGCGCCCCAGCAAAGGACCCGGGCGAATCTCCCCCACGTATCCCTTAGGTGTCAGCTGGTGCGAACTCGATAGTCTTCTCCCCGCCCATATCATCGGCACGCTCCGGGCGGGAATCCCGCAGCTCGCACGGAAGCTGCACGGCTTCGATCGCGATGACGCCGTCATGACCGGCGTGGAAACGCGCTCAAGCTCACCGGTCACGGTCGTGCGCGACCGCCATTGCCAAGCCGTCGACGCACCCGGCCTTTTTCCCTGCGGGGAGGGCGCGGGGTACGCCGGAGGGATCATGAGCGCCGCCACGGATGGCATTCGATGCGCGGAGGCGGCGCTGCGGCGCATCATCTCTCCATCGCGATGATGCGCGTTGGGAATCGCCAGGGCCATCGCACGGCACCAGCCACGCTATCCAGGGAAAGCTATGCGCCCGCGAGAATGCCCGCAGGCGATTGCACGACGACGAGCGAACGCGGTTGACCATCCGTCAAACATGAACATCCCGTGGAATAGACGGACGTTGGGCACGCTTTTCCCAAAGCACGGCTTCCAGCGACCCCCGTCTTTGCTAGCGTATCAGTAGTTGACGCTATTTGATAATACGTCAATAACTGGTTACTTGCAGCCAAGGGGGATCATGGCTTTTCACATCATCGGCACCGGCTCAGCGTTACCGAGCCGGTCCGTCACCAATGTGGAGCTCTCCGAGTTCCTCGACACATCTGACGAGTGGATCGTCACACGCACCGGAATCCGCACGCGGAGGCTCTGCACCGTCGAGTCGCTCGATGACCTGGCGGTCGAAGCGAGCCGCCAGGCACTTGACGATGCTGGCATCGCCGCCGCCGACCTCGACCTCATCATATGCTCGACCACAACGGGCGACCACATCATTCCCGCGGAAGCGTGCGCCATCGCTGGTCGGCTGGGCGTTGCCTGCCCCGCTTTTGACGTGTCGGCGGCATGCGCCGGCTTCGTATACGCCCTCGACGTCGCTGACGGCTTCTTGGAGCGGGGGCGAGCCCGCAACGTACTCGTGGTCGCCGCCGAGAAGATGTCGCGCGCGCTCGACTGGACGGATCGCGCGACCTGCGTGCTCTTCGGCGACGGCGCCGCCGCCTGCGTGCTTGCCGCAGGAGGTGCGAGCCCGCTCGCCTTCGAGCTCTCATGCATGCCCGACACCGAGTCGCTTGCCGTCTCGGGCATCGTCGGCACGTCCCCGTTCGACAGCTCGGTGCGAGACGCAGGCGATGGGGCGCATGCGCTGAAGATGGATGGGCGCCGCGTATTCAAGTTCGGTGTCACCACCATCTGCAACGCAGTCGAGGCGCTCTGCGAGCATGCGCAGATCGATATCGATGACATCGATCGATTCATTTTCCATCAAGCGAACGAGCGCATCCTCGCCGCTGCGACGGCACGCCTGGGCCTCGATGACGCCAAGGTCGCCCGCACGCTCGCAGACACGGGAAACATTTCGAGCGCGTGCATCCCCTACACCCTCGACACGCTCGCCCGCGACGGATCGCTCGCGCCGGGCGACCTCATCGCCCTCGTGGGCTTCGGCGCCGGGCTCGCAACCGGATCGGCGCTCATCCGCTGGGAATAGCCCAGCGTTTGGGACGCGTCCGCACGTAGCGCGTTCGACGTGTGGACGCGTCCCAAACGGGGCGGCAAATCGAAACCAAGGCGCAAGAGGCGCCTGGAAGATGCAAAGGAGAACACCATGGCAGAGACCACCTTCGATCGCATTTGCACCATCATCCGCGACAACGGCGGCACCGAGATGGAGCTCACCCCCGAGACCAAGCTCGCCGACGCCGGCCTGGACTCCCTGGCCACCGTCGAGGCCGTCATCGCCTGCGAGGACGAGTTCGACATCGAGATCGAGACCGACTCCAACCCCGAGACCGTCGGCGAGTTCGTGGAGCTCATCGAGTCCCTCATGGAGAACTAAGATGCTCCGCTCCCCCATCTGCGAGATCCTGGGCATAGAAAAACCCGTCTTCCAAGGCGGCATGGCCTGGATCGCCGACGCGAGCCTGGCCGCCGCCGTCTCCGAAGCGGGCGGCTTAGGAATCATCGCCGCCATGAA
This sequence comes from Enorma phocaeensis, assembly GCF_900186505.1. Classification (GTDB taxonomy): domain Bacteria; phylum Actinomycetota; class Coriobacteriia; order Coriobacteriales; family Coriobacteriaceae; genus Enorma; species Enorma phocaeensis. Next base: position 12,622 of record NZ_LT891969.1, on the reverse strand, counting down.
CGCCAACGCCGACTGGCTCCGCGAGCAGATCCACGAGCTCCGCACCAAGACCACCAAGCCCTTCGGCGTGAACGTGATGCTCATGAGCCCGTTCGCCGACGAGGTGGCGCGCGTGGTCATCGAGGAGAAGGTCCCCGTGGTGGTGACCGGCGCCGGCAACCCCACCAAGTACATGAAGGATTGGGTCGCTGCCGGCATCAAGGTCATCCCCGTCTGCGCCTCCGTGGGCCTGGCCCGCATGGTCGAGCGCGCCGGCGCCTGCGCCGTGGTGGCTGAGGGCGGAGAGTCCGGCGGGCACGTGGGCGAGGCCACGACCATGGCGCTCGTGCCCCAGGTCGTCGACGCCGTCAAGATTCCCGTCATCGCCGCCGGCGGCATCGCCGACGGGCGCGGAGTCGCCGCCGCCTTCATGCTGGGCGCCCAGGGCGTCCAGGTGGGCACGCGCTTCCTCGTTGCCACCGAATGCACCGTCTCCGAGGAGTATAAGGAGCGCGTGCTCAAGGCAAAGGACATCTCCACCATCGTGACCGGTCGCAGCACCGGCCACGCCGTCCGCTGCCTCAAGACCCCCTTCACCAACGCGTTCGCCCGTCGCGAGAACGAGGGCGCGCCCGTGGAGGAGCTCGAGCAGATGGGCGCCGGCGCCCTGCGCAAAGCTGCCAAGGACGGCAACTACGAGGAGGGCTCGTTCATGTGCGGTCAGATCGCCGGCCTCGTGCATGAGCGCCAGAGCGCTGCCGAGATCGTGAACGACCTGGTCGACGGTGCCGAGCAGCTGCTCAAGGGGGCATCCGCATGGGTGGCGTAGCGTTCCTGTTCGCCGGCCAGGGTGCCCAGCACCCCGGCATGTGCGCCGAGCTCGCCGCCGCCGAACCCGCCGCCCGCGCCGTCTTCGAGATCGCAGACGCCGTGCGTCCCGGCACGAGCGCCCAGTGCTTCGAGGGCACGCAGGAAGAGCTCAACAGCACCGCGAACACGCAGCCCTGCGTGTTCGCCGCAGACCTCGCCTGCGCCCGCGCGCTCGCCGCGCACGGCATCGTGCCCGCAGCCGTCGCAGGCTTCTCCCTAGGAGAGGTCGCCGCGCTCACCTTCGCCGGCTCCTATACCGACGAGGAGGGTTTCGAGCTCGTGTGCCGGCGCGCCGCGCTCATGGCCGAAGCCGCCGAAGAGAACCCTGGCGCCATGCGTGCCATCCTCAAGCTCGACGCCGCCACGGTGGAGGAGCTCGCCGCACAAGCAGGCGAGGCCTGGCCGGTGAACTACAACAGCCCGCAGCAGACCGTCGTCGCCGGAGCTCCCGCTACGCTGGAGACGCTCGATGAGCTGGTGCGCGCAGCCAAGGGCCGCTCCATGCCCGTCGCCGTGTCCGGTGCCTTCCACAGCCCGTACATGGCACCCGCAGCCGAGGCCCTCGCCGCCCATCTGGCAGAGGGGCACGCGCCCGCAGCACCGCAGCTGCCGGTCATCGCGAACCGCACCGCCGAGGCCTACCCGGCGGGCTCGGGCGAGCAGGACGGCGCCGCCCGCGCCGAGCTCCTCTCCAGCCAGGTTGCCAACCCCGTGCAGTGGGTCCGCACGCTCGAAGAACTTGAGCGCCGCGGCATCGACACCTTCATCGAGGTCGGCCCGGGCAAGACCCTCACCGGGCTCGTGAAGCGCACCCTCAAGGGCGCCACGGCCCTCCCCTGCGAAACCCCGGACCAGCTTGCCGACGTGCTCGACGCACTCGGCATCGATTCCGCCAACTAGGAGGTACACGGTATGCCCGCAACCACTGAGAACCCCCGCCGCTGCGCGCTCGTGACCGGCGGCTCGCGCGGTATCGGCCGCGCCGTCTGCCTCGAGCTCGCCCGCGCCGGCATGGATATCGCCGTGGTCTACGCCGGCAACGACGAGGCCGCACACGAAACGGTCGCCGCCGTCGAGGAGCTCGGCGCCACGGCCCGCTCCTATCGCTGCGACGTGAGCGACGCCGAAGCGGCCAACGCCTGCGTCGAGCAGGTGCTCGCCGACTTCGGCGGCGTGTGGGTGCTCGTCAACAACGCGGGAATAACGCGCGACGGCCTCATCGCCCGCATGCGTGAGGACGACTTCACCCAGGTGATCAACGTCAACCTCGCGGGCAGCTACCACATGATCCGCGCCCTCACGCGCAGCTTCATGCGCCAGCGCGGCGGCCGCATCATCAACATGAGCTCAGTCGTGGGGCTCATGGGCAACGCCGGCCAGGCCAACTATGCGGCCTCGAAGGCGGGCATCGTGGGCCTCACCAAGTCGGTTGCCCGCGAGCTCGCTGGACGCGGCGTGACGGTCAACGCCATCGCGCCCGGCTTCATCGAGACCGACATGACCGCCGCCCTGAGCGACGGCGTGCGCGAGCAGTACCAGCAGCAGATCCCGCTCGGCCGCCTGGGACACGCCGAGGAGGTCGCGGCCCTCGTCGCCTTCCTGGCGAGCGACCCCGCCGCCTACATCACCGGCGAGGTCATCCGCATCGACGGCGGCATGGCGATGTAGCGGGCGCGGGGGCGCCCGGATGAGCGCATGCGCGCTCGAGCAATAGATTCGCACAAGGAGCAGAAGATGGAACACAGAGTGGTCATCACCGGCATGGGCGCCGTCTCGCCCGTAGGCAATACCGCTCCCGCGACCTGGGACGCCCTGGTCGCTGGCACGAGCGGCATCGCGCCCATCGCCAACGTGAGCACCGAGGGCCTCAAGGTCACCGTCGCCGCCGAGGTCAAGGGCTTCGACGGCGCCGAGCGCCTGGGCGAAGACGTCCGCCACAAGGACCTCAACGTGCAGTACGCCCTCGCAGCTTCAGATGAAGCGATGGCCGACGCCGGCCTGAGCGAGGCCGAGGACCTCGACCGCACCCGTATCGGCGTATACGTGGGTTCGGGAATCGGCGGCATGAAGTCGTACACCGACGCCGTCGACACCATGCGCGCACGTGGCTTCCGCCGCTGCCCTCCCTTCATGATCCCCATGATGATCGGCAACATGGCCGCCGGAGAGGTCTCCATCCGCCACAAGCTCACCGGTCCCACCCTGCCGGTTGTGACCGCCTGCGCCACGTCCGCCCACACCGTGGGCGAGGCCTTCCGCGCCATCAAGCACGGCTACGCAGACGCCATTCTCGCCGGCGGCGCCGAGGCATGCATCGTCCCCGAGGCGATCGCCGGCTTCACCAACTGCAAGGCGCTCACCCGCAACGACGACCCTGCCACCGCCTGCCGTCCCTTCGATGCGAACCGCGACGGCTTCGTGATGGGCGAGGGCGCGTGCATCCTCGTGCTCGAGGAGCTCGAGCACGCCAAGGCGCGCGGCGCGCACATCTACTGCGAGGTCGTGGGCTACGGCAACACCGCCGACGCCTACCACATCACGAGTCCCGCGCCCGATGCGCAGGGCATCACCCGCGCCATCAAGGAAGCCGTTGCCGAGGGCGGCGTCGATGCCGCCGAGGGCCTCTACATCAACGCCCACGGCACCTCGACCCCGCTTAATGACAAGACCGAGACCATCGGCTTCAAGCAGGCGCTCGGCGAGGATGCGGCGCGCTCTGCGCACATCTCGTCCACCAAGTCCATGACTGGCCACATGCTCGGCGCCACCGGCGCGCTCGAGGCCATGGTCTGCGCACGCGCCATCGAGACGGGCGTGATCCCGCCGACGATCGGCCTTGCGGAACCCGACCCCGAATGCGATCTGGATTACACACCCGGCCATGCCGCCAGCGCAACCGTGCGCTGGGCGCTCTCCACGAACCTCGGGTTCGGCGGGCATAACGCCGCATTGGCCTTCAAAGCATACGAAGGATGACCCATATGGATATCGATGCGAAGAAGCTGAACGACATCGCCGCCCTCATGGAGGCCCACGGGCTCTCGCGCGTGCGACTCGCCGAGGAGGACGGGCCCGTGATTGAGCTCGAGCGCATGAGTGCGCCCATGGTCGGCGTCGCAGCGGTGCCCGAGGCCTCGGTCGTCGCTGCACCCGTCGTTCCAACGCCCTCCCCCGCCCTCGAGGGCGCGGCTGACGACTCGATCGCCGATTCCGCTCCGCTCGACATGGCAAGCGCCGTCGAGGTCAACGCGCCCATGGTCGGCGTCTTCTACGTGGCACCCTCGCCCGGCGCCGAGCCGTTCGTCAAGAAGGGCTCGCGCGTGCGCCGCGGCGACACCCTGTGCGTCATCGAGGCGATGAAGCTCATGAACGAGGTGACTGCCGAGGTCGACGGCGAGATCGTGGACGTCTGCGCCAACGACGGCGACCTGGTGGAATACGGCTGCTGCCTCATGAAGATCGCTGCGGACGAGGAGGCATAGGACACCATGGACCGAACGGAAATCGAGAAGATCCTCCCCCACCGCGCCCCGATGCTCCTGCTCGACGAGGCGGAAGTCGTGGATGGCGAGGCGCACGGCCGCATCACCATCACGGGTGACGAATTCTTCGTACAGGGACACTTCCCGGGCAATCCCGTAGTGCCCGGCGTGATCCTGTGCGAGATGCTCGCTCAGAACTGCTGCGTGCTCATGGGCGACGGCCTTGCCGGCAAGGACGTCACGCCCTTCTACACCGGCCTCGACAAGGTGCGCTTCAAGCATCCCGTGCGCCCCGGCGACACGGTTGAGCTCACCTGTCGTATCACCCGCTCGCGCGGGCCGTTCCATTTCGCGACCGGCGAGGCGCGCGTCGACGGCACCCTCTGCGTCACCGCCGAGATGTCGTTCGCGCTCATGCCGAACGCATAAGGCCGCCACACCTTTCATGGCGAGGGCGCTGGCACCTGCCGCAAGTGCCCCGCTGACCTTGGAGTAAGCATGTTCGAAAAAATCCTCATCGCCAACCGCGGCGAGATCGCGGTCCGCGTGATCCGCGCCTGCAAGGAGATGGGTGTGAAGACCGTTGCCGTGTTCTCCACGGCAGACGCCGAAGCCCTTCACGTCGCCCTCGCTGACGAGGCCTATTGCATCGGCGGGCCCCGGCCGCAGGATAGCTATCTCAACGAGGATGCGATCCTCACGTGCGCCATCGCGAGCGGCGCCACCGCCATCCATCCCGGCTACGGCTTCCTGTCCGAGAATGCCGGGTTCGCCCGCCGCTGCCGCGAGTACGGCGTGGTCTTCATCGGCCCCTCGCCCGAGGTAATCGAACGCATGGGCGACAAGGATGCCGCCCGGCGCTGCGCACGCGACGCAGGCGTGCCCATCGTCCCCGGATGCGACCTCCTGCAGGGTCCCGAGGAAGCCGTCCGGGAAGCGGAGCGAATCGGCTGCCCCGTGCTCATCAAGGCGCGGGCGGGCGGAGGCGGCCGCGGCATCCGCAGAGTCGATCGCCCCGAGGATGCCGCGGCTGCGTTCCAAGAGGCAAAGCTCGAAGCCGAGGCAGCCTTCGGCGACGGGGAATGCTACATGGAGAAGTTCGTCTTCCCTGCCCACCACGTCGAGGTGCAGGTGCTCGCCGATGCCCATGGTAACGTCGTGACGCTCGGCGAGCGCGAATGCTCGGTTCAGCGCCGCAACCAGAAGCTGCTTGAGGAGAGCCCCGCCCCCTGCCTCGATGGCCGTGACGATGTCCGCGAGCGCATGTTCAAGGCAGCCCGCGACCTCGCGCGTGCCGTGCACTATACCGGAGCGGGCACCATCGAGTACCTCTATGCCGACGACGGCAGCTTCTACTTCATGGAGATGAACACGCGGCTGCAGGTTGAGCATCCGGTGACGGAGTTCGTCTCGGACATCGACCTCGTCAAGTGGCAGCTGCGCGTCGCCGCCGGCACCGAGCTGCCCTTCGCCCAAGATGACATCCGCATCTCCAAGCACGCCATCGAGTGCCGCATCAACGCCGAGGACCCCGAGTTCAAGCCGTCCTGCGGTACCGTCTCGATGCTGCATACCCCTAACGGTCCGTGGGTTCGCTTCGACTCGGCGCTCTTCCCCGGAGCGAGCGTGCCGCCGTACTACGACTCGATGCTCGGCAAGCTCATCGTGCGCGCCGGCACCCGAGAGGAAGCCGTGCGCAAGATGCGCGCTTCGCTCACCGAGCTCGTCATCGAGGGTGTGCAGGAGAACAGCGACCTACAGCTCGACATACTCGAGAACCCCGAGTTCCTCTCGGGCAACTACCACACCGATCTGATGGAGCACCTCTATGAGAGCTAAGCGCACCGCCGTCAACAAGCTCGAGGGACCGATCACCGATATCGAGGTGGAGCTCCCCCAGCGCCGCACGTACGTGAAGTGCCCCGGTTGCCGCCGCATCATCGACCAAGAGCAGCTCAGGGCGAACCTCGACGTATGCCCGCGCTGCGGACGCCACATGCGCCTCGATGCCCGCCGGCGCATCGCGCTCACCGTCGACACGGGTTCCTTCGAGGAATGGGATGCGGACCTCGCACCCACGGATTTCCTTGAATTTCCCGGATATACCGAGAAGCTCTGCCATGCTCAGGAGGCGAGTGGCGAGCGCGACGCGGTCGTCTGCGGCTTCGCGCGCATCGGCGGCGAACCCTGCGCCCTGTTCGTGATGAACGGCGACTTTATGATGGGTTCCATGGGCGCGGTCGTGGGAGAGAAGATCTGCCGCGTGTTCGAACGGGCGCGCGAAGAGGGGCTGCCCGTCGTGGGCTTCACCGTATCGGGCGGCGCGCGCATGCAGGAGGGAACGACTTCGCTCATGCAGATGGCGAAGGTCTCGGGCGCCAGACGTCGCCTCGCTGATGCGCATCTGCCCTACCTCGCGCTGCTCACCGACCCCACCACCGGCGGCGTCACCGCGAGCTTCGCCATGGAAGGCGACGTCATCCTCGCCGAGCCGGGTGCGCTCGTCGCCTTCGCAGGCCCCCGGGTCGTCGAGCAGACGACCCACAAGCGCCTGCCTTCCGGGTTCCAGCGCGCCGAGTTCCTGCTCGAGCACGGCTTCGTCGACCTCATCGTGAAGCGCCGTGACATTCCCGCCACCCTAGCCGAGCTCCTCGCCCTCCATGCCGGTAAGATCCCCGGCGCGGACGCCCCGCATGCGCTTGCCGGCACACCGGAGCCCCATGCCCTCATCAAGCGCGTAAGCGGCCTCAAGCCCCGGAGAAAGACCGCCGTCCCGTCTGCTTACGGCATCGTCAAGGCCGCCCGCGGCGCTCAACGCCCCACCGCTCTCGAGCTTATCGAACGTGGGCTCGACGGGTTCATCGAACTGCACGGCGACCGCCTCTTCTCCGATGATCCCGCGGTGGTCGCAGGCATCGGCTGGAAAGACGGACGCGTCTTCACCGTGATAGCCACCGAACGCGGCAGGAACACGAAGGAGCGCGTGGCGCGCAACTTTGGATCCGCACACCCCGAGGGCTACCGCAAGGCGCGCCGGCTCATGCTCGAAGCCGAGCGCTTCGAGAGGCCCGTGCTCTGCCTCATCGACACCGCCGGCGCCTATTGCGGCATCGGCGCTGAGGAGCGCGGGCAAGGCGAGGCCATCGCCACCAACCTTGTAACCATGTCGGGGCTCCGTACCCCCATCGTGAGCGTCATCGTGGGCGAGGGGGGCAGCGGCGGTGCGCTCGCACTCGCCGTGGCCGACCGCGTGCTCATGTTCGAGCATGCCGCCTACTCGGTCGTAAGCCCCGAAGGCTGCGCATCGATTCTCTGGAAATCGACCGACCGGGCCGCTGACGCCGCAGAAGCCCTCGGTCTCACCGCGCCGATCCTGACGGAGCTCGGTATCGTCTCGGACACCATCGACGATACGGGTTCGGCAGATGAGGTTGCCAGCAGGCTCATGGAGCGCGTTGCCCTCGAGCTCGATGGTCTCGGCAACCTCGACACGGATGAGCTCATCGATGCCCGCTACGATCTGTTCCGCGCCATGGGAGGGGATGCCGCATGCTCGCGCTCGTGACCGACTCAACCGCCGCGCTATCGCGCTCCGAAGCGCGGTCCCTCGCTGTGGACATGCTTCCCATGACCTACATCGTCGATGGCGAGCGCATCCGCGAGCAAGCCTGCGAGCGCAACGAAGGCTATGCTGAGCGTCTTTGCAAGGCCCGCTCCGTCTCCACCGAAGCCGTGCGCACGCTCTCGTTCGCAAAGGTCTTCCAGCGGCATCTGAAGGCGGGGAACGACGTGTTGTGCATCACCATCTCCTCTAGGCTCTCGGGCACCTATCGAAGCGCCTGCGAAGCCGCCGCCCTCGTCAACGAGCCGCGCACCGAGGGCGAGCCTCGCGTCGAGGTGGTCGATTCCCGTGCGACGGCAGGTGCTCTCGAGTTCATCGTGCGCGAGGCTCGGCGTATCGCCCTCACGGATAATCCGTCTCTACCCGAGCTCGCCCATCGCGTACGGGCAGTCGCAGAGCGCCAGCGCATCGTCTTCACCGTGAGCGACATGGATGCACTCCGTCGAAGCGGGCGTTTAGGGGCCTTCAGCCGCGCTGTGGTCTCAACGCTCAACCGCTATCCCATCATGGAGCTCGCAGGCGGCGCCATCGCCAAGGTCGGCATGGTTCGCGGCGTCAACGCAGCGGCGCGCGCCCTCGTGGCCCAGGCCCCCGAGGATGCGCATGAATTCGTCATCTCGTATTTCGGGGAACGCGGCGCCGGAACCCGGCGCCTGCTCATCGCCCTGCGCAGGCGCTTTCCCTCAGCCGTGGTTCGCATCAAGGACGGCGGGCCCGTCCTCGCTGCGAACATCGGGTTGGGCTCCGCAGGTCTTTCCTGGCGGGCCTAGCGCCTGATCCTGCGATCCCGTCAAAAGGCACTGCAGCGGGAACTCGCCGTTTAGTGCTTGCCCTTCCAACCCTGACGCTTCCTGCCTCCGCCGAACACGCTTCCCTTTCGGGCCGTGCGGCGGAGGCTTTCCATGACCTCATCCTCGCTCGTGCCCTCGACCATGGCCTTGAGATGGACGATGCCGTCGCGCAGACGCGCCGCCTCCTCGAAGTCCATCGCCTCGGAGGCGCTGCGCATATCGTCCTCCATGGTCTGGATGATGCGCACGATCTCGTCGTGCGGCAGGTTCGCGAGCTCCTCGGCGAGACGCTGTCCCGTGGACTCCTGAGAGGCCGGCGCCGCCTCGGCGCCGTCGCCCGCCGGCGTGAAGAACTCCCCGTGCCCGAGCGAGTCGCCGCGCGAACGGCTCCGCTTGCCGACGTTATCCGTCGCCTCCGCGATGAAGCTCGAGATGTCGTTGATGGCCTTGCGTACCGTCTTGGGCTCGATGCCGTGCTCCTCGTTGAACGCCATCTGGATGCTCCGGCGGCGATTGGTCTCGTCGATGGCCTCGCGCATGGAGTCCGTGATGGTGTCCGCGTACATAATGACCTCGCCGTCGGCGTTGCGCGCGGCACGGCCGATCGTCTGGATGAGGGAGCGCCGATTGCGCAGGAATCCCTCCTTGTCGGCATCAAGAATCGCCACGAGCGAGACCTCGGGCAAGTCGAGGCCCTCACGCAGCAGATTGATGCCCACGAGCACATCGATCTTTCCTTGGCGCAGGTCGCGAAGAATCTCCACACGGTCGAGCGTCGCCGTATCGGAATGCATATAGTTGACCTTTATGCCAGCGTCGAGCAGATGGTCGGTGAGGTCTTCTGCCATGCGTTTGGTAAGCGTCGTTACCAGCACCCGCTCATGGCGGGAGGTGCGCTCGCGGATCTCGTCCAACAGGTCATCGATCTGACCGCGCACGGGGCGAACATCGATTTTGGGATCGAGCAGCCCTGTGGGACGAATGATTTGCTCGACGTTGTTCTGGCTCACGCGAAGCTCATAATCACCAGGCGTGGCGGAAACGTAGATGAACTGCGGCACGCGGGCTTCGAACTCATCGAAGCGCAGCGGGCGATTGTCGAGGGCCGACGGCAGGCGGAAGCCATGCTCTACCAGCGTCACCTTGCGCGAGCGATCACCCTCGTGCATGCCGCGGATCTGAGGAACCGTAACGTGGCTCTCATCGATGATGCAGAGCATGTCTTTGGGGAAGTAGTCGATGAGCGTGAAGGGCGGTTCACCGGGCTTTCGACCGTCAAGATGGCGCGAGTAGTTCTCGATGCCGTTGCAGTAGCCCATGGTCTCGAGCATCTCGAGGTCGTAATCGGTGCGCTGCTGCAGACGCTGCGCTTCGAGCAGCTTGTCGGAAGCCTTGAGTTCGGCAACGCGGCTTTCGAGCTCCTCCTCGATGGTCTTGAGCGCCGCGGTCACCTTGGGCTTCTCGGTCACGTAATGCGAGGCGGGCCACACGGGAATAGCCTCGTACTCGCGCAGGATCTCGCCCGTCACCTCGTCGATCTCGGCGATGAGCTCGACCTCGTCGCCGAAGAACTCGAAGCGCAGGGGGTGCTCGGCATACGGCGGGAATACATCAACCACATCACCGCGTACGCGGAAGGTACCGCGCGCAAGGTCGAAATCGTTGCGATCGTACTGGATGTCGATGAGCGCGTGAATGAAATCGTCGCGCTCCAGAGGTTGCTTCTTGTCAACATTGGGAGCAAGCCCTGCATAGTCCTCAGGAGACCCGATGCCGTAGATGCATGACACGCTCGCCACCACGATTACATCGCGCCTGCTCAGCAATTGAGATGTGGCCTGATGGCGCAGCATCTCCACCTCCTCGTTGATGGAGGCGTCCTTCTCGATATAGGTATCCGACTGTGGCACATATGCCTCAGGCTGGTAGTAGTCGTAGTACGAGACGAAGTACACGACAGCATTATGCGGGAAGAACTCTTTGAGCTCGCTTGCGAGCTGCGCGGCAAGCGTCTTGTTGGGAGCCATGACGAGTGTGGGCTTGCCGACGGCCTCGATGGTCTTAGCCATCGTATAGGTCTTGCCCGAACCCGTAACTCCCAGCAGCACCTGATAACGATCGCCGCGAGTCACTCCGTCAGCAAGCGAGGCAATCGCCTTGGGCTGGTCGCCTGCGGGCTCATACGGGCTCACAACCTCGAATTGTACAGAATCGCCTGCCAATCCAAATCGCTTGAGCTCGCCACCAACACGTTCAACCTCGAATGCCGGCATGGCCTACCTCGCTTTGCCAATCCAAACAACGCTACAAGTTCGCCCGCAGATGAAGAGCGCACCGAAACATCCAGACGGTCATCTAGGACACTGGCTCATCACTAGAGAACCCTACGGGGACAAAATGCTCACCATAGAGCTCACGATACCGCATATGCGCATTGGTCACGCGTATGAGATATGCCTGGGTCTCAGGAAACGTAATCGCGTTATGGAGCGCCGTCCCATCATCTGACCAATCGTCAACATTTCCCATGCCGCCGTTGTAAGCCGCAATAGCACGTTCCAGGGACCCGTCGAAATAGTCGAGCAGATACGATAGGTAGGCGCATCCGTATTCGATATTCGTCCTCGGATCAAAAAGGCTATCAGGCGAGAATGCCTCGCCATCCACGAAACCGAGTTCAACCATATCGTGGGCCGTAGTCGGCATAACCTGCATGAGGCCTTGAGCGCCGCGGCCAGATTCCGCGCTTGCATCCCAATTCGATTCGGCCTCGATCACCGCGGCCACGAGAAACGGATCGACGTCATACCGGGAGCTTGCAGCAGCAATATAGTCCTCAAATTCAAGCGGGTACATCCAAGATAGTAGAGGGGCTGGTGCGAAGGAATAGATCCACGCGCAAACACCAAAGAATGCGGTGAGCATCAGCGGAGCCACTCGATACCATGCAAAAGGATGAGGGCGTGACGACAAGGCAGTCTTAATCATGCGCAACCTCGCTGCATCCCAATGAACCGGAAAGACCGCGTTGCATAAGCCAGTCATCGAGCGCGTCTACGAACTCATGAACATCACGGTAAGAGTTATCAATGACCGACGTTGCCATCGCTGCAATAGCTGCATCGGATGGCTGCCGAGACGCACGTCGCGCAAAATCATCAGGATCCATACCACGAGCGATAGCGCGTTGGCGTCGTATTTCGTAGGGTGCGCATATAGCGAGAACCTCATCAACCAGAGGAAATAGATCGCGAACGGCTTCGGGAACAGATGCCTCAACGACAGTTAGTCGCGATTCCATCGCCATAGAAGCGCAGGGTACGGGCATAAGGACCTGAGCAAGACAGGCTTTCAAAACAGGATGGACAATATCGTTCAAGCGCTTCGTGGCAGAAGGAGACTCAAAAGCCCGAGACGCAAGCTGATGAGCATCAACACCGCCGAACGCATCGAGAATCTCGGCTCCAAACTCTTGTACGAGCTCATTCACGATATCAGAGCCAGGAACATAGAGGTCCTTGGCGAACCGATCAAGATCGATGCACCGAGCTCCTCGGCAAGCAAAATATCGAGCTGCCGTAGACTTGCCCGAAGCGATGTTCCCAATGAGAAAGAGACTTGTCATAAGGTTGTGACCACCAACGAGAGTACAGTTGAAGTTTGAACAAGGTTACGTAAGCGTTGGTATATTAGTCGATTAGAACGAAGATGATGTGTAGATAGCAAAAGAGCCTTTGGATTACCAAAGGCTCTTTCAGTTCGTTGTGTCCGGCTCGGTGCCGTCCACCGGTCAGCGGCGCCCTGCCCTCCCACGGGCTGCACCCGCAGTACTCTCGGCGCTCGGGGGCTTAGCTTCCGGGTTCGGAACGGGACCGGGC
>NZ_LT891968.1:250435-587397 GCF_900186505.1 Enorma phocaeensis | reverse complement strand
CCTCCTCCCATGCGTGCGGTACGGCGGGCACCGCAGGCTGACGATACACAGCCATTGTTCCCGCCCAGCCCGCGACCCGGCATGCCGCGGGGAGGCTTTCCCTCCAATGGCTTTCTCATATCGTCTTTATGGCTACAATAGGTGAGGTCCTTATCATCCCGCATGTTGTCCGGAGGTGGGTATGGCTGAAGCAGGTATCGGCGTTGACATCGTTGAGATTCCCCGCATGGAGCGCATCCTAGAGCGCACGCCCTCCTTTGCCAGGCGGGTTTTTACCGAGGAGGAGCAGGCTTACTGCAATAGCTCGGCACATCCTGCTGCTCATTACGCTAGCCGTTTCGCAGCGCGCGAGGCTGTTCTCAAGGCGCTGGGCACCGGCTTCTCTCAAGGTATCGGTCGTAAAGATGTATCGGTGTCGAGGGATGATCGCGGCCGCCCCATCGCGATGCTTGCCGGGCGTGCGCTCGAGATTGCACGTGAGCAAGGCGTCGTCGAGGTAGCGCTCTCATTGTCGTTGTCTTCGGATCTTGCCGTTGCCAACGCGATGACGATCACCGAGGGCGCTCGTCCGCGTCCTAAGGACCAGGGCGAAACCGAGCGACAGCGCATCGCTCGCTCGTTCAAGGAGGCCCGTTCGATTCTCGATGACCTGGAGCGCATTCAGACCGATGAGTTGATCGCACTTTCCGGTGAGACCGAAATCGACCATGGAGGTAGCCATGAAACCAGTTCTCAGCTGTGATGAGGTTCGTGCCCTCGAGGACATAATCGATGCAGCCGGCACGTCTAAGGCCGAGCTTATGGAACTCGCCGGTGAGTTTGCTGCCGAGCAGGTGCTTAAGCTCAAGCCCAAACGCGTCCTCGTCCTTGTTGGGTTTGGCAACAATGGCGGCGATGGCTGGGTTGCGGCGGATATCCTATCCCAAAAAGGCCTTGATGTCGATGTGGTCTCTCCGCTCGAGCCTGATGAGATCTCATCATCCCTAGCCCGACATGTCGCTCGCCGTACAGCTGGCCGTGATGTGAACGTGATCGTGGGACCGTCCCGTACCGAGCTTGCCGATCTTATCGCGCGAGCTGATGTTGTTCTCGATGCGATTCTCGGTACGGGCTTCCATGGTGCCCTGCGCCCTCCGTTCAGCATTTGGATCTCCACCCTCAACGACCTTGCTCCACGGGTGATCTCGGTGGATGTTCCTTCAGGCCTCGATGCTCAGACCGGCCGCGTCGAAGATGATTGCGTGCGAGCTACAGCTACGGCAACCATGATTGCTCCGAAAATCGGCTTGTATAGCGCTGATGGTCCGGAGTATGCCGGCGAGATCATTTGCGGTAGGCTGTACGATAAGTTCGATGAGGTCATTGGCGATGTCGAGCATGCGGCTGAGATTGTCGAGCCTGCCGATCTCACCAACTTCCTCATGCCGCTGCCTGCGAACATCGATAAGTATTCCCGTGGTTCTGCACTCATCGTAGCCGGTTCGGCGGCTTATCCAGGAGCAGCCATCATGGCGGCGAAGTCTGCGGCACGGGCGGGTGCGGGTTACGTTGCGGTTGCGGCTCCATCGGCCTGCGCGAATCTTATTCGCATGGCGCTTCCTTCGGTTCCGGTAATCGATATCCCTTCAGATTCCCGAGGCGCCTTTGGGGCGGCGGCGAGTAAGGCGGTCTGCGAGGTCGCTCGGAAGTTCTCCTGCGTGCTCTGCGGTCCGGGCATCACCACCGCTGCGGGGTGTCTCGATGTCGTGAACGGCCTCATGGCTCTCGATGTGCCCTTGATCCTCGATGCCGACGCCCTGAACTGCCTCTCCAAGGTTGCCATCGGGGGCATCGACCAGACTCCCGAGCTCTACCGTCGTGAGGCGCCGCTCATCCTCACGCCTCATTACCGCGAACTCGGCCGTCTTGTGGACGATGCGGGCGTTGTCGACTTGGGAACTGCTATCGATGCGGCTCAGCGCATCTTGTGGGCCGGTGGGTCGAGCGACATGGTTATCGTTGCCAAGGGGCCCACAACGGCGATTGTGGGCGTCGAGAAGGTGCTGCTTCCGCAGGCCGGTCCCGCTTCTCTTGCCACGGCTGGCTCCGGCGACGTGCTTGCCGGCATCCTTGCAGGGTCGGTGGCACTCGCCGGTCGCGAGCTCGACGATCCGTGGGAGCTCTTATGCGCTTATGCAGTCAACGTGCACTCCTATACGGGATTTGCAGCGGCGGCGCAGCTGGGCGACAGGAGCGTCATCGCGACCGACTTGATCGATTTTATCGGGCCGGCGATGCAGCTTATCACCGAGGAAGCGCTCGAAGGCTTGGATGCGTCCACAGCATCGGACGCATAAGGAGGCGAATCCCGTGCTGCAGATGAAGATACCCCAGACGCGCTGGTCATGGGTCGAGATCGACCGTGGCGCGCTGAGACGCAACATGCGGGCGTACCGGAACCTGCTAGGTCCGCGCCAGCGCCTCTGCTGCGTGGTTAAGGCCGATGCATACGGGCACGGCGCGGTGGAGTGCGCTCGCGTGATGCACTCGGCTGGTGCCGATATGTTCGCGGTCGCTACGGTCAAAGAGGGCGTCGCGTTGCGAGAGGGAGGCGTCTCCGCGCCCATCCTGATTCTGAGCGAACCGCCTGTCGAAGCCGTTCCGCTGCTCATCGAGCACAACCTCATGCCGTCGGTGTATACGGTCGAGTTCGCGCTCGCGTACGGGGAGTGCGCGGTTCAGGCGGGGACAGTCGGCGCCTATCACCTCGCTATCGAAACGGGCATGAACCGCATCGGCGTGCACTACGCGGATGTCCTCGAATTCAGGCGCAGCATCGATTTTCATCGCGGCCTGAGCTGCGCCGGCGTGTTCACCCACTTCGCTACCGCCGATGATATCGACGGTTGGGACTATAAGCTGCAATGCCGGCGCTTTGACGAGGCGGTGCGCGCCATGCAGGATGCCGGCTACGATTGCGGAACGGTGCATTGCGAGAACACGGCGGCTACGATGCTGGATGATTCCGTGCGCTATGACATGGTGCGCGTGGGTGTGGGGTTGTATGGCTTGCAGCCATGCGAGGCATCGCGCCGCACCATGGAGCTCGAGCCGGTGATGAGCGTGCGCGCACGGGTTACACGGACCACGCGGCCCGCGATGGGCGAGGGCGTAAGCTACGGGTTCACCTATCGCGTTCCGCGCACGGCGGTGCAAATCTGCACGTTGCCGATAGGATATGCCGACGGTCTGTCGCGGACGCTTTCCAACCGCATGGAGGTTCTCTACCGCGGCGAGCGCATCCGCCAAGTGGGTAATATCTGCATGGACCAGTGCATGGTCGCCATCCAACAGACGCCGATCCACCAGATTCCTGAAGCGGAGTACGGCGATGTGATGACCATCATCGGTCGGGATGGTGATGCGTGCATCACCATGGACGAGATGGCTCAGTTGCGCGGCACAATCAACTACGAGGTTGCGTGCGGCTTTGGCATGCGCTTGGAGAAGGTGTATCTGTGATAGCTAGGGAGGCTCCCGATGGCGATGCTTAAGATCCCCGGACACGACCACCAGCGCCCGCGCGAGGTTTCCCTTGAGGAGATCAGGGCGGCGATGGGAGACTGCCGGCTCTGCGAGCTCTGCCAGACGCGCACCAACATCGTCTTTGGTGTCGGCAACCCGCATGCTCGCGTGGTGTTCGTGGGCGAGGCTCCGGGTCGCAACGAGGACCTGCAGGGCGAGCCCTTTGTAGGGCGCGCGGGCGAGAATCTAAACGCCATCCTTTCGCTTGCAGGGCTTACGCGCGAAGAGATCTACATCGCCAACGTGCTCAAGTGCCGACCCCCGGGAAACCGCGATCCCAAAGCGGACGAAGTGCTTGCGTGCTCCCCGTTCCTTCGTGAGCAGATAAGGAGCATCTGGCCTGACGTGATCGTAACGCTGGGCAACCCGGCGACCCATTTCATCCTGCGTACCGAGACGGGGATTACCCGGTTGCGCGGCAGGTTCCACCAAACGGGCCATTTCGTGGTCATGCCGACGTTCCATCCGGCGGCCGCGCTCCGCAACCCCGCCTGGCAAGAGCTGCTCGAGCAAGACTTTCGCATGCTCGGAGACTGGCTTGCACGGCACCCGGTGGGCGAGGTGCCCGAGGGCGACGCTGCGGTTGCGCCGGCATCCAACGGCGCGCAGGCGCCCTTGCCCCACGTGGAGGAGTAGGCATGGCGCTCAATCGCGTGTCGCGAGGCAGATATGAAAGCGGCTCTCAGGCTGATACCGAGGAGTTTGGCGAGATCATCGCGCCCTTGCTGGCCGATGGTGACGTGCTGGTGCTCACCGGTGGCCTGGGCGTGGGGAAGACGCATCTTACGAAGGGGGTTTCCAAAGGGCTTGGAGACGAGCATCCCGTGACGAGTCCGACCTTTGCCATCATGGCGGTGCATGAAGGTGGGCGCATTCCCCTGTTCCACTTCGACCTCTACCGGCTCGAGCATGCCTACGAGCTCGAGGACACGGGAATCTACGACGTGCTCGGCTATGAGGGCGTCTGCTTGCTTGAGTGGGGCGAGCAGTTCCAAGACGAGTTGACCGACGAGTTCTTGGGTGTCGTGATCACGCGAGTCGGGCAAGACGAGCGGACGATCGCGCTCGAACCACATGGTACCCGCGCGGAAGAGCTTGCGCAGGCAATCGATGACGCGCTCGTGGCTTCTGAGGAGCGGCGCCACATCACTGAACCAGAACGCCAATAGGACGGTTGTGCATGGAAAAAACTACGCGTCAGCGTTTGATAGCCTCTATAGATACCTCGACAGATATGCTGGCGTGTGCGATCGCCCGGATCGATGAGGATGCCTTCGCGCGCGGAGACGCCTCGTCGCTCGAGATCCTGGCGTCTCGCGACCACCTCTGCCGCCGTCGTGCGAACGTGGAGCTCGTGCTTACGCTAAGGGACGTCCTTGCCGAAGCGGGCTATGCCGTCGAGGACCTCGATGCCCTCATCGTGGGAAGGGGTCCTGGCTCGTTTACCGGTGTGCGCATAGGCATCTCGACGGCCAAGGGGCTTGCATGCGGGGCGAACGTGCCGTTGTACGGCGCCTCGACGCTCGATGCGACGGCA
Source organism: Enorma phocaeensis (assembly GCF_900186505.1). Taxonomy (GTDB): domain Bacteria; phylum Actinomycetota; class Coriobacteriia; order Coriobacteriales; family Coriobacteriaceae; genus Enorma; species Enorma phocaeensis. The sequence continues at coordinate 582,296 of NZ_LT891968.1, read as the reverse complement.
TGGACGGCGTGGCGCGGCGGGGTGCGCGGACTTGTGGGCATCGCCGCGGACGCGATGCGCGGCGAGGTGTATCCGGCGCTTTACCGCATCGATGACGCGGGTATCGAGCGACTGTTCGACCGAGAGCGCGTTGTTAAGGCAGCGGCCGTGGTGGATACCTGGCTGAACATGCCGGAGGCAGGAGAGCTGCAACTGAGCGGAGACGGGCTCAAGCGCTACGGGGCGCGTTTCCGCGAGGCGGGCTTCGCGCGGTTTGTCGAAGAGGGGCTCTGGCATCCTACGGGCGAGGGACTCGTGCGCGCGGCGCTGCAAGCAGCGGCGGAGCGCGGGTGGGATGACGGCGATCCAGCCCTGGTGCTTCCCATCTACACGCGTCTGTCCGATGCCGAGGAGAACGAGCGCCGGCGTTTGGGGACCGCCCCGAGCGCGCGCAGCGAGGTCACCGGCGTCGCTGACGAGCTTGCCGGCCGTCATCTGCAGATCAGGCCCATGGGAGCGGCTGACGCCGAGGCGGCGGCCTCCCTCGAAGCGACGTGCTTTGCCGGCGCGGCGCACACGCCCTGGACGCCGGGGCAGTTCCTCTCGGAGTTCAGCGAGGACGCGGCGGTGCCCCGCACCTGGTGGGTCGCTCACGATGACGGGGAGCTCGCGGGCATTGCCGGCGGCATGGTGGTCGAGCATGATATCGAGATTCTGGATGTTGCCGTGGCTCCCGAGCGCCGCCGCCAGGGCATCGCGCGCAAGTTGCTCTCGCATGTGAGCTACGACGCGCAGATGCTGGGCTGCACCTCCGCATCGCTTGAGGTCGAGGCGGGAAATGATGCCGCGATCGCGCTGTATGCGAGCCTCGGTTTCATGGAGGCGGGGCGCCGCCGAGGCTATTACGGGCCGAGCAAGGACGCCATCGTCATGACCGCGCAGCTGCCCCTGGCGCTTCCCGTTGACGCCGCTTCCCCGGAGCCCACGTCGGCGGCCATGCGCGCGTGGCCCGTACCGGCGGCGCGGCGCAGCGCCGATGAGCGTGCGCTCGTCGAGCGCCTGAAGCCGGTGCTTGCCATCGAGAGCTCTTGCGACGAGACGGCGGTCGCCATCATCGATGCAGATGGACGCATGCTCGCCAATCAAGTTTCGACCCAGATAGACTTCCATGCGCGCTTTGGCGGCGTGGTCCCCGAGATAGCATCCCGCAAGCACGTCGAGGTCATCGTCGGCGTGGTCGATGCCGCGCTCGAAGAGGCCGCGTCGACGCTTGGGCTTGCTGGCGGCGCGCTCGAGCCGTGCGAGCTTGCCGCGGTGGGCGTGACCCAGGGCCCGGGGCTCGTTGGGGCTCTGGTGGTGGGCGTTGCCTTCGCCAAGGGGTTCTCGCTCGGGGCGGGGGTGCCGCTCATCGCGGTGAACCATCTCGAGGGACATCTGTTCGCCAACCTGCTCGCGCAGCCCGACCTCAAGCCGCCGTTTATCTTCACGCTCGTGTCGGGTGGCCACACCATGCTCGTGCACGTGCGCGATTGGGGTGATTACCAGGTGCTTGGCGAGACGCTCGATGACGCGGTGGGCGAGGCGTTCGACAAGGTCGCCAAGGCGCTCGGCCTGGGGTATCCGGGCGGGCCGATCATCTCGCGCCTTGCTGAGACGGGCGATCCCAAGGCCATCGACTTCCCGCGTGCGCTCAACCGCAAGGGTGACTACCGCTTCTCGCTTTCCGGCCTCAAGACCGCCGTGGTGAACTACATCGAGCAGGAAACCGCAGCGGGCCGCGTGATCCATCTTCCCGATCTCGCGGCGTCGTTCGAGGCAGCCGTCTTCGATGTGCAGTACAAGAAGGCATGGAACGCGCTGCGTGACACCGGTGCGCGCGAGTATTGCATCGGCGGGGGCGTGGCGGCGAACCCGCATCTTCGCGAGATGATGACGAGAAAGCTCGGGCGCCAAGGTGTGCGGGTGACGCTGCCGCCGCAAGGTGCCTGCACGGACAATGCCGCCATGATTGCCGAGGTCGCGCGCCGTAAGTTCGATCGCGGCGAATTCTCTGCGCTCGACATCGACGCCGACCCCAACATGACGCTCTAGCTGGACGCAACGCGTACCCGCTGCGGCGTTGAGCCGTTGGCGCGGACCCTGCCGTCCGGTGGCGCGATCAACCAAACAGGAGGTGCCATGCACGGAGACACCATTTTGCTCATGACGTTCGTGTTCGCGCTCGTTGCCGCGTTTGCCGGCGGGCTCGTTGCCCGCGCGGTCCGCTTGCCGCCCATCGTGGGCTACCTGCTTGGCGGCTTGGTGGTGAGTCCGTTTACGCCGGGTTTCATCGGCGATTCGGATGCTATGAACCAGCTGTCCGAGGTCGGCGTGATGTTCATGATGTTCAGCACGGGGCTGCACTTCTCACTCGAAGATCTGGCTGAGGTCAAAGGCATCGCAGTTCCGGGCGCCATCGCGCAGATCGTGCTCGGAACCATCGGTGGCTGCCTGCTGGGAAGGCTGTTCGGGTGGACGTTCGAGGCGGGGGTCATGCTCGGCCTTTCGGTAAGCATCGCCTCGACCGTCGTGCTCATCAAGAACCTGAGCGACGCCGGGCTTTACCAGAGCCATGGCGGGCGCGTGGCAACCGGGTGGCTGATCGTCGAGGATCTTGCCACGGTGGTGATCCTGGTGGTGCTGCCCGTCGTTTTTGGACCGGGTGAGGTCTCGGGTCCGGAGCTTGCGCGCGGCCTTGCGGAGGCCCTCGCGAAGACCGCCGCCTTCGTGGCGCTCATGCTCGTGGTGGGTTCTCGCGTCCTTCCGTGGCTGCTGGCTCGCATCGCGCGCTTCTGCCCGGCCGAGCTCTTTCAGCTCGCCGTCGTGGTCGTGGCGCTTGGCACCGCGATGGCGGCGTCGCTCATGTTCGGCCTTTCGGTCGCGTTGGGGGCGTTCTTGGCCGGTGTGGTGGTGAGCGGCTCCAAGCTGTCGCATCGCATCGCCGCCGAGGCAATTCCCTTCAAGGACCTGTTCTCGATCATCTTCTTTGCGTCGGTGGGCATGATGGTGAACCCGGTCACGCTTGCGGCGCATGCCGGGGAGCTCATTGCGCTCGTCATCCTCATCATCGTGGGGAAATGGGCAATCAACATGGCGCTCGGTCCGGTACTTTCCGCTGGATTGAACACGACACTCACGGTTGCGGCGGGCCTTTCGCAGATCGGCGAATTCTCGTTCATCATCGGGCAGACGGGCATGGCGCTCGGCATCCTCTCCGCCGACCAGTACAGCCTGATACTGGGCGGCGCCGTGCTCTCGATAGCATTCAACTCGTTCGCCTTCAAGACCATCGAGCCCTTGGAACGCGTGATGGGCTCCCGTCCGTGGCTTCGTTCCCTGTACGAGCGGCGTCAGCTGCCGGAGGAACCCGCGCGCGAGGGGATGGCGGACCATGTGGTGGTCGTAGGCTACGGCCATGCGGGACGCTGCGTCACCGACGTGCTGATGCGCCTCGAGGTGCCGTGCCTTGTGGTGGAACGCGACTTGTCCACGGCGGAGGAGGCCGAGCGCGACGGCTTGCACGTGCTGGTGGGAGATGCCGCGAATTCGGATATCCTGGCGCATGCCCATCTGGGGGCGGCGCGGGTGCTCGTCATCGCTTCGCATGGTGATGCGGCGGCGGAGGTCATCGCTCGAGAAGCGCGTGCGGCGGCGCCGGGCTTGCGCATCATCACGCGCGCGCATGATGAGGATGCGGTCGCCGAGCTCGTAGGCGCTGGTGCCGACGAGGTGGTGCGGCCCGTGTTGGAGGGCGGTATCGAGCTCATGCGCCATGCCCTGCTTGATTTGGGCTATCGCCCGCGGCAGATCCAGGAGTACGCCGATGAGCTGCGTGCGAGCGGCTATGCGGCGCTGGCGGATGACTCGCGCGCGGCGAGGGCGCGTGCGCTCGAGCGACTGGCCTCGTCGCTTGCTGAGGTCGATCTCTACTGGATCGAGGTTGCTGAAGGGGCTCCGGTTGCGGGTTCAACGCTTGCCGAAGCGGACCTGCGTGCCAAGACCGGGGCAAACGCCGTGGCCCTGCGCCACGAGGGCGAGACAGCCCTGTTCATCGACGCGACGACGCGATTGGTTGCCGGGGACACCGTGGGTCTCATAGGCACATGCGACGCCCTCGATGCTGCGGCTCGGCTGCTTGGCGCGGATGGCGCTGCATGCGCCGGCGACGGAACGGGCAGCGCGGACGAGGAAGCCTGCCCATGCGGGGCGGCGCGCCCATAGCCGTACCGGACGGTTCGTGCGGCGCGATGCGCCGTTGCAACAGAGATGTAACATGTTTGACTCTGCTAAGCTAAAGCGGCACAATCTCTCTGGTTCTATAGGGATGCGGGCTCCGGCTCGCGTCGAACAGACAGGGATCTTCGATTCATGCGCACGCAGCTACTAGCCATTATCAGCGAGATTATTAGCTAGCACGGGCAGACATCGTCCGCCCGCGCTGCATGCGGGCGGCTTGAAGACGGGAGCCGCGAACTGGGTTCGAGGCTCCCGTTTTTTATCTGCCTGCAGGCTGCGCGGCCGCGATGAGCCTTACGTCGGGTGAATGGGATTCCAGGGAAGGAAGTTCGTATGAACGGAATCGTGGTCGTAGCGGTTGCCGCGGTGGTGCTCGCCGCGGGGTATCTGGTGTACGGGCGATGGCTCGCCAAATCATGGGGCGTCGATCGCGAGGCCCTCACCCCTGCGCGCCGCATGGAGGACGGGAAGAACTTCTCGCCGGCGTCGTGCTTCACGGCGTTTTCGCATCAGTTCAGCTCCATCTGCGGCGCGGGGCCTGTAACGGGCACCATCACCGCGATGATGTTCGGCTGGCTGCCGGTTCTTCTGTGGGTGCTGGTGGGAGGTATCTTCTTCGGCGCCGTGCACGATTTCGGCGCATTGTATGCGAGCGTGAAGAACAACGGCAAGTCGCTCGCCCAGCTCATCGAGAAGTACATCGGACGCACCGGGCGCCGGCTCTTCTTGCTCTTTAGCTGGCTGTTCACCATCATCGTTATCGCGGCGTTCGTCGACATGGTTGCGGGCACGTTCATGACGGTGGCGGGAGAGGACGGCGCGGTCGACTTCGCGCGCTCCTACGCCGGCGGCACCGCGGGCACCATCTCGATCCTCTTCACCTTCGTGGCCATCGCGTTCGGATGGATCAACCGCAAGTTCCAGCTTTCAGGCTGGCGCGAGCTCGCGCTTGCGGTGGTGCTGTTCGTCGCCATGTTCGCCGTCGGTATGCAGTTCCCGGTCTATCTCGATAAGAACGGCTGGTTCGCGGTGATCACGGTGTATCTGCTGTTTGCCGCCGCCATGCCCATCCAGACGCTCAAGCAGCCGCGCGACTATCTTACGAGCATCATGATGATCGTCATGATTGCATGCGCGGTGGTGGGTATCGTCGTGCTCGGCGTGGCGGGCGAGGCCACGATGACCGCGCCTGCGGTTGCCGACATCTCCGCCCTTGCCGCCAACGGCAGCTACGTGTTCCCGCTGCTCTTCGTCTCGGTTGCGTGCGGCGCGCTCTCCGGATTCCATAGCCTGGTTTCTACCAACACCTCGTCCAAGCAGGTCGAGAAGGAGCAGGATATGCTGCCGGTGGGCTACGGCGCCATGGTGCTCGAGTCCTTCGTGGGCGTGCTCGCCATCGTTGTCGCAGGCATCATGTTCTCCACGATGAACACCGCTGGCGCGCTCGGCGCTGCGGTGGGCACTCCGTTCCAGATCTTCTCGCAGGGCGTTGCCCGCGGTATGACGGCGTTCGGCGTCGACGGGACGTTGGCAACCGTCTTCATGACCATGTGCGTCTCCGCGCTTGCGCTTACCTCGGTCGATGCGGTTGCGCGTATCGGGCGCCTCTCGTTCCAGGAGTTCTTCGCTACCACCAACGACGCTGCCGAGGAGGCCGGCGCCGGCGCCACGGGTGCAGGCAAGGTGCTCTCCAACACCTGGGTCGCGACGGTGCTCACGCTCGCGCTCGGCCTGGCGCTGGCGTTTGGCGGCTACACCAACATCTGGCCGCTGTTCGGCGCTTCCAACCAGCTGCTGGGCGGCATGACCATGATCACGCTCGCCGTGTTCTGCAAGTGCACCGGCCGCCGCGGCTTCATGCTCTACGTGCCGGTTGCATTTTTGCTGGTGTGCACGTTCACCTCGCTGGTGCAGAGTACGATCGGCTGCATCGCGGCGCTCCAGGCGCAGGGCATGGCGGTTATGGCGACCTCCGGTCTGCAGCTGGTGTTCGCGATCCTGCTCATGGTGCTCGGCGTGATCGTCGCTTACAACTGCCTGAAGGAGCTTTTCGGCAAGGAGGCGGGCTCGCTTCCCGACGAGGAGCCTGAGTGGTCGCAGCTGGGCCGTGTGCATTGCACGCGCGGAAACGCTGCCGATGCGCCCGCCGACGGCGCAGTCAAGCAGGCGTAGCGGCTTGGACACATAGCCTGTAGATGCGAACCGTGCATCCTCGCGGGCCGCAGGCAGCGTACATGCGCCGCCTGCGGCCCGCTTTTCACGACAGGCGATGTGCCCGCATGCGGGGCGCGTCCTGGCGGCGCCCGGTTTGGTGTTCGCAAGCAGAAAAACGATAGAGAGAGGGCGGCTTCGGGGCGGCTTTTCGTCGATTTTCTGCTTGCGATCGCCGCGGCGCGCGTGCGTGGGCTGCGTGAGGAGGGCGCGCATGCCGATAGCAAAGGGATTTATACATATATGAAATAGAATTCCCTGGGGTTGGCGCGGGGGTCTGCAGCCGGTGTATCTAAGCGTGCGTGCCGTCATGGGGCTCATCCGTGTGCCCGGAAGGCGTTTCGTTTCTGAGACGTGGGATTTTGGCCGCGCAGTTCAGATATGTACGATTGCGCGGGCCCGCGAGGGTGCGGATGACCGCGTATCGCGCGATCTGGAAGGTCGATGTGCGGACGTGCGCGGCAAAAGCCGAGGATTCGCTTGCTCGCAACGGCGGACACACGACCGCCCCGGAGATGAAATCGTTCATATCTGAACTGCGCGGCCAAATTTTGGCTCGCGGAGCGAAATAATGTGCGTGGGGCCGTCCAAACGAGTCCGCAAAGCGCCGAGACGAGATGCGGCCGGCGCCACGGCGCCCGCTCGCGCCGTCGCTTACGGGTTGCAGCTCCCGCAGGGCTCGTAGCCGAGCTCGATCAGCTCGTCGCGCGTGCCATGGAAGGTCTCGCGGTTGTGCGCGGCGGTGTCCTGCACCGAGGGGCAGTTGGGACGGTGGAACCGCATCGAGCTCGTGTTGAGGACGTAGTCCTGCATCGTCGCCTGTCCCTGGGAGGCGTTGGAGCCGTCTTCCGCCTGGGACCCGCCGGACCCGCTCGGGGCCGACTCGTCGAGCCAGTTGTCGCCGTCCTCGTAGTCGATGGCGATACCCGGCTGCACGTTGGGACACCACACCGCAAGGTAGATGCCCGAGCCGTCATCCTCGATGGAGCGCGCATCGATGAGCACGCCGCGGCAGACGAGCTCGTCGCCCTCGAAGATGGGCGTCGAGCGGTAGAGCACGTGGTTGCCGGTGCGGTCGATGTAGCGAGCGACCTCCTCCTCGACGGGGAGCATCTCCTCGGCGTTCATCCAGCGGGTGCCGGTGACGAGGTTCTCGGCGTTGGCGTTCTCGGCCGAGAGTGACCAGGCGATGAGGTGGCAGCGGTTGTAGAGCGACTCGCCCTCCACGCTGTCGTAGCGTGCCGACTGCCAGCCGGAGGGGCGGATCTCATAGATGCTCTCGCGCTCCTTGTCGCGCTCGGGCATGGTCTCGGGGCCCAGGCACGCGCTCGCCGTGCCGCAGCGGCCGAGCCCGTCGAGGTCGCTGTACTCCTCGTAGCCGAGGTTCTCCTCGGCGTAGGCGAGGTCCTCCTCGGTGAAGGCCGGCGCCTCGTCCTCGGCGATTTCCTGGGCGTCCTCAACCGTGGTGATGCCCGCGGCGCTCTCGCGCGGCGCCCGGCCGCCGCCGAGGAGGCTGCAGCCCGCGTATGCGGGCGCGATGGCGAGGGCGAGAAGAAGCGCGATGATGGGGGAGCGGTGGCGGAGGAGCCGGGAGAGGGTGCGTGTCACGGAGCCTGCTTTCGGTCGGGGTCCCATGGGCGGTCGTCGGTGCGCGGCGCCCTGCCTATGGTACGCCATGCGCGCCGAACCGGTGGCCGTGCGCACCCAATCGGGCGGTCCTGCAACCATGATTCAAAGCCGGGCTTGGACGGGAGGGCCCGGCGCAACGACAGGGCGGGGCCTGCGGTTGATGCCGGCTCGCGTCGCGCCCTCGAGCGTATATACTGCTGTATCGCGGCTGGGGTACCGCGGTGGTACCGCCGCGACGCAGCCGGGTGGGAACGCGTTTCGAGGGGTCGGGGGATCCGTGTCGATTCTGGGACATACCGTGGACATCCGCTCGCATATCCGCAAGGACCCGGTCCTTGCGGTGGCGCTCGTGCTCGCCGTCGCCTCGTGTGCGGCCGTGCCGCCCGATGCCAGCTATGCGGGTTACGTCGACCTGCGCACGCTCGGCCTCCTGTTCAGCCTGATGGCGGTCATGGCGGGGCTCTCGGGGGCGGGGGTGTTTCGCGTGGCGTGCCGGCGCCTGCTCGCGAGCGTCCACGGGCCGCGGCGGCTCGCCCTCTCGCTCGTGGCGCTCACCTTCCTCTCGAGCATGCTCATCACCAACGACGTCGCGCTCGTGACGTTCGTGCCCTTCGCCCTGCTCGCGCTCGCGTCGGTGGGATCGGCGCGCTTCACCTGCTTCACCGTGGTGCTCATGACCGTGGCGGCCAACCTGGGGAGCATGTTCACCCCGGTGGGCAACCCGCAGAACCTCTACCTCTACTCCGCCTCGCACATGGGGATCGCGGAGTTCCTCGCGCTCATGGCCCCCTACACGGCGGCGTCGCTTGCGCTGCTCGTCGCGGCGGTGGCGCTTCTAGGTCGCGCCATGCTCGATGCCGACGGGGCCGCCGACGAGGGCGAGTCGCTGGGCGGTATCGAGGAGGGGCCCGCGCCCACCGCGGTGCGTGTGGTGCCCTGGCTTGCGGTATTCGCTCTGGCGCTCGCCGCCGTCGCGCGCGTGCTGCCCTACCAGGTAGCCGTGGTCGCGGCGATCGCGGTGGGCGTCGCATTCGACCGGGGCGCGCTCGCGCGCGTGGACTATGGGCTGCTCCTCACGTTCGTGGCGTTCTTCGTGTTCGTGGGCAACATGGGGCGCATCGAGGCGGTCGACGCGTTCATCGCGCGGACGGTCGAGGGGCATGCGCTCGCGGTCTCCGTCGTCGCGAGCCAGGTGCTCTCGAACGTCCCCTGCGCGATCCTGCTCTCGGGCTTCACGCCGGATTGGCCCGCCCTCATCGTGGGGACCAACATCGGCGGGCTGGGCACGCTCATCGCCTCGATGGCGAGCCTCATCTCCTACAAGCAGCTCGCGGTGTGGCTCCCGCGCGAGAAGGGCCGCTACCTTGCGATGTTCACAGCGGCGAACGTCGCCTTCCTCGTCGCGCTCGCGGCGCTCGCCGCGCTTCTGGGGGCCGTGGCCTAGCGCGCGCCGTCCGAGGGGGCGCTTCGGGGCCTTCCCGTCCCGTGCCCGTTTCCGGCGCACGCCGCGCACGGCGTCGTCAGGGTACAGCCGCCCGCACCGGCTGTCCCGCCGCGTCGCCGTTCCTTAAGCTTTGCCGTCAGCCCTGCCACCTCGGGCACCGAGCCGCCGTGGCTCGCCGATGAGCGGTAGACTTATGAACATGAACGGCCATCCGCCATGGGGCGCAAGGGAAGGGGATCGATATGTCCGATGCGAAGCGCACGCTCATCGCCCATGCCGCCATCCTTACCGAGGACCCGGCGCGCCCCCGCGCCGACGCGATGGTCATCGAGGGCGAGCGCATCGCCTGGATCGGCGCGCTCGACGACGTCCCGGCGGACGCCCTTCGCGACCTGGACGAGACGGTCGACCTCGACGGCGCGCGGGTCATCCCCGGCCTCATCGACGCGCACATGCACGCCGTGATGCTCGCGAACTACTTCCCGCAGATCTCGGCCCTGCCGCCCGCGGTCAGCTCCATTGAGGAGCTGGTCGAGGCCGTGCGCGCCCGCCGTGCCGAGCAGGGGCCCGACCGCTGGGTCGAGGGCTGGGGTTACGACGAGAGCCTGCTCGCCGAGCACCGCTCGCCCACCCGCTGGGACCTGGACCGCGGCTGTGCCGACGCCCCGGTGTGCATCATGCGCACCTGCCAGCACATCCGCTGCGTGAACAGCAAGGCGCTCGAGATCGCGGGCATCACCCGCGATACACCCGATCCCGTAGGCGGCGAGATCGAGCGTGATGCTTCGGGCGAGCCCACGGGCGTGCTCAAGGAGACCGCGCGCGATCTGGTGACGCCGTTCATCCCCCATGCAAACGAGGCCGATGCGGTGCGCAACCTGACGGCGCTCGGCGAGCTCCTTGCTTCGCAGGGCGTGGTTGCGGCGACCGACATGTGCAGCATGGACGGCACAGACACCTATGCGCTGCTGAGCCGCGCCGCCGAGCAAGGCTTCGCGCAGGACTGCGCAGTCTACATCCTGTGGGATCAGCTAAAGGGCGATCCGGTGGCGGCGTTCCCTGTCGAGCAGACAGCGCACGCCGCCCAGGTCTTCAAGGCGGGCGTCAAGCTGCTCGCCGATGGAAGCGTCTCGGGCCGGACGGCGTGGTTCGCCGAGCCCTACCTTCCCGCTTCGGGGGATCTCGGCCACCCCGTATACGGAATCCCTACCTGCACGGAGGAAGATCTGGAAGATGCCGTGGCGTTCTGCCGGAGCGCGGGCTTGCAGCTTTCGGTGCATGCGATGGGAACCAAGGCTATCGATCGCGCGCTCGCACACGTGACGGCGGGCGGTCCGTGGCTCTCCGGGGACGCCCCCTCGGCGCGTCTCGAGCATGTGACCGCGCCGTCGCGCCAGGCGGTGGAGCTCTTTGCTCGCAGCGGGGTGGGTGTGGTCACGCAGCCGATCTTTGCATACTGCGAGATCGGTTCGTACCTCAAGAATCTCGGGGCTGAACGCACGAAGCGCTCCTACCCCCTTCGCACGCTCATCGATGCGGGCGCGCGCCTGTGCATCTCGACGGACGCACCGGCGACCTCGTGGGCACGTCCGTCCGATCCCTTTCCCAACATCAAGGCGGCGGTTACGCGCCGAGCGTACGACGGCACCGATTGCGGCGCCGGCGAGGCTCTTACCGTGGAGGAAGCGCTCGCTCTCTACACGCGCGAAGCCGCTCGGATGGTGGGGTTCGAAGGACTTGGCATGCTCAAGGCGGGTTACAAGGCGAGCTTTGTTTTGCTCGACCGTGATATCCTGAACGTTCCCGCTGCCGAGCTCGACCAGGTGCGCGTCTCGGCGACCTATATTCGCGGGCGCAAGGTGTTTGAGGCGCACTAACGGGCTGAGTATCGGCAGGGAGTGCGGCAATCGACGAGACTCACGCGTACGACGCGGTGATGCAGAAAGACAGGTCGATGTATGTTCAAGATGCCGGTGTACCATGCTCCCGATTTCACGCGCGAGCCGCTCGCAAGTGCGCCCAACGCACGCATTGCCAGGGTGGTGCGCGACGGCGTGGCTCCCGAGGGCTTTCATAGCACGTCGATGTTTCCTGAATATGTCAAGGTTGATGGCGCTTGGCGCCTCGCCAAGCAGAGTCGCATGGACGCGAGCATGGTCGTCGCTCGCGACGATGCGGGCGTGCCGTTCATCCGCGTGGTCGAGAACCGCAACCTTAAACAGGGCGACCAGGTGGTGCTTGGACGTACGGAGCGGGGCGAGGAGGGCATCTATCTTCACGAGAACGGTTTTGCAGTTCCCCGTGATGACATTGAGGGACATGACTGGGGCGCGCCCGGTGACGGGGGAGAGCTTGCTGGCGAGGATGCCTTCGTGTTCCGCCAGGGGCGCAGCCGCGAGACCTCGTTCGCTCGCGATTACGACCGCCTATACGAGCTTTTGCGCTACGAGCGCGAGCACGGCAAGATCGTTTGGGTGATGGGCCCCGCCTTCGCTTTTAACGCAGACGCTCGCTACGCCATGCAGGCTATGGTGGAAAACGGCTATGTGGACGGTATCATGGCGGGCAACGCGCTCGCCACGCACGACCTGGAAGGCTCGATGTTCCACACCGCGCTTGGCCAGGATATCTATACGCAGCAGCCGTACCGCAACGGCCATTATCACCACCTCGATGTGATTAACCGCGTGCGGCGGAGCGGCTCGATCGAGCAGTTCGTATGCGATTACGGTATCCGCACCGGCATCGTGAGCGCTTGCGTGCGCAACAACGTTCCCATGGTGCTCGCCGGCTCCATCCGCGACGATGGTCCGCTGCCCGAGGTCGTGGGCAACGTCTACGATGCGCAGGGCGCCATGCGCGAGATGGTGTCGGGTGCGACGACGCTCATCTGCCTTGCCACGACGCTGCATACCATTGCTGCGGGCAACATGACGCCTTCCTACACCGTGACCGAGGACGGTACGGTGCGGCCCGTCTTCCTCTATGCGGTGGATATCTCGGAGTTCGCGGTGAACAAGCTGCTCGATCGTGGCAGTCTTGCTGCAACGACCATCGTGGCTAACGTGCAGGATTTCATCACCATCGTTGCGCGCCAGCTTGGGGTTATCTAGCCGCGGCCCGCATGATCGTTGCCGGGGCTGTGGGCTCCTTGGGATTCTCCGAGAGGGCGCGGGCGTCCGCTAGTGCGTGGGCTGGTGCAAGGCGGTTCGCGTCGACAAAAGCCCGAAGCGAGTGGCTGAACGAGCACACCGACGACGAGTGCTCCTTCTTCCTCGTCGAGATTGAGGTGCGGCGTATCGGCGTCGAGGTCTGCGTGTCCAGCGACAAGGAGTTCGGCAAGGTAGTGTTCGACCACCAGGAGGAGCTCGAGCAGCTGCTCGGCGCGAAGGACGAACCCTACGACGCCAAGAAGTCGTGCGGCATCCGCTTCTACCGCGAGAACTGCGACGTCAAGGGAAAACCTGAGATGTGGGGCGACTACATCGCATGGCAGCTCCATGCTGCGGTACTGCTGCGTGAGGCGATAATCGACATCGACAAAGCCTATCTCGCCGAGACGGATGAATGAGCAGCTGGCAGGTGCCTGATTATGCCCCAGGCTAGCCAAGCGAAAAACCAGGTACCGGTTATCCGATACCTGGCTGCATTTTCTTGGTCGCGGGGGCGGGATTTGAACCTACGACCTCCGGGTTATGAGTGTGTCGGACGTGACGTAACGCTGGTGGGATGACTGCGGCGTACCCGGCATGGTCAGCACAAGCTGCCCAGCGTCGACCATCGGCTTCACATAGCGACGCATCGCATAGGGAGCTTGAACGCCAAGCAATCCGGCAAGCTCGGACCGCGACCGCGGCTTGTCGGCGCAGTACAGGGCAATCGTGCGCTGTACATCGCTCAAGCCCGCTGCATCGTTGAGAACAATGCGCTCCTCAGGTCGTCCGTGTTTCTCGTACAACGTCACGCGGAATTGCCCGCGCGAGCTCTCAAAGAGCGGTGCAGGCATATCCGCCTCAGAAAGCAGTCTGCGTACGGTGGGAATCCCCGAGTAGCGGTTCTCGGTCTCCCCCAGTGCCTCCATTGCCGTCGCTATGACGGGGTTTCTGGTATCCGGCTGGACTTTTCCCAGCTCGTTCACTGTGAGGCGCCCATACAGTCCACCGGGGTTCGCAATCTCCAACCTGTCCCGATAGAGTAAAAGCTGAATGGGCATGCCCTGCGTATGGATGCTGTAGTCACGGTGGATCAGCGCGTTGAGCACGAGCTCGCGCACGGCTTCGATGGGGTATTCTTCTCGATCATGGCGCTTTCCCGTCTCGCGATCGATATGAGTGGCGACTTTCATGTTCGACCGCACGAACGCAATCGCTCCCGTGAGCTGTTCGCTAAGTGTCCCCTCAATCCGTTTGTTGTCAAGGAAGCGGTTGCCCGCCTCATCCACCGCCCCCGGCTCCGTTCCAGGCACAACTGTGGCGACAATGCAGAGCTGGGGAACGTATGCCTGTGGGTACAGCGAAAACAGCATGACGCCTGCAAGCGTTGGAACCCCATCTCGCGTAATGCTCATAAGTTCCAGAATGGTATTGGTATCAAGCTGGGCAAGATTCGGCTTGGACGAGGAGATGCTGGTGAGATAGCGTCCCAACCTCTGCTCATCGAGTGTCGACCTCGTTGCGCGCGAAACGGGTTCGATCTCATCCCGGTATCTTTTCCGAAACGCCTCGTAGCTGTACACCTCGTACTCGGTCATGGGTTCGTCGGCATCTCCCACGCGAACATAGGACCCTTTGAGCCTGCCCTTTCCTTGGTAGTAACAAGGTCTATCAGAGATGTCGATGCCGGGTATCTCTGCTGAAACAACTATCTTGCCGTCTATGGAAGCGGACGTAAACATCGCGCGAACCGGAGGGTGCATCTGGTTGCACTGCTCGACAAGATGTTTCTGGAGGTCATGGGCATCGTAGACGCCGACCACCGCGAATTCCTGTCGCTCATCCACCCCAAACACTATAACGCCGCCATCATCTTGGTTTGAAAAGCTGGACAGTGTGTCGTATAAGCGCGTCGGGCATCCATCTTGCGCAGCCTTTACTTCAACGGTTTGCGCTTCACACCGCTGCGTTTGAATCAGGTGGACAAGATCTACAAGCTCCTCAGCAAGCATAGTCAGTCCTTTCGACAAGCGGTTGCAGTGCGATCCGTCCAATCATGTTGTGGCAATGATCCCGCATGACAGCAACAATGAGATGACAGCTTTGGCAATGTTCCGTTTCTCTTTGCAATGCTAGCATGATTATTAGTAAGTTGAGAGAGGAATTACCAAATTGTTGTAGTATGTACAACAACTTATAGACTCTATTCAATGAGTTTTGGTAATGAATCACAAACTTTTTGTAATCTACGTTACAGATATGTATCGAATGAACGGCCCTGGATTACCTACGCGGCACTCAAACGAAAAAGCCCGGAGGCCACATGACCTCCGGGCTGCAAGTTCTTGGTCGCGGGGGCAGGATTTGAACCTACGACCTCCGGGTTATGAGCCCGGCGAGCTACCAGACTGCTCCACCCCGCAATATCTGGATACGCCTCAGCGCAAGAAAATATAATACGATGAGCTATGAGTGGTTGCAAGTAGAAGCGCTCCGCTAGGCAATTCATCGCAATTAGTTCACAATTCGTGAATCGATTGATTGATGCGCCGCTCAAGAACGGCTGCTCGGCGACTACGCATGTGGCTGAAGTTCTGGGTATGGTGAAAATCTGGTATTACGATTTAGATACCAGCATCGGTTACATCTTGTTGACATGGGCACAGTAGAATCTCCACTTATGCGTGCAGCATGAATACGCGGTACGTATCGATTCATCGCATCGTATGGCTGAGTCCGCGATGAACTGGAACTGCAGTGTGTGCCCATGAAGGGATTGTCTATGTGTGGAATCGTTGGTTATACAGGGCAAGATCAGGTCAAGGACATTCTTATCGATGGGCTAAAGCGTCTCGAGTATCGCGGTTACGATTCCGCAGGTGTCGCGCTCGAGCATGATGACGACCAAAGGATCGACGTCTTTCGCCGCGTGGGGAAGGTCTCCGAGCTTGCATCTGCAGTCGATGCCATCGATCATCCTTCGACTTGCGGTATCGGTCATACCCGCTGGGCCACCCACGGGACCCCTTCGGTTGCCAACGCCCACCCGCATACCGGCTGCGATGAGCGCATCGCGATCGTCCATAACGGCATCATCGAGAACTTTGCCGAGCTGCGAACCGAGCTCGAGGCCCGCGGCCACCATTTTTCCAGCGATACGGACTCCGAGGTCCTCGCGCACCTCATTGAGGAGGCTTACTACGGCTGTAACGGAAGCGATGGTTCCCATGACCTGCTGGCGTCCGTTCGCGCTGCGTGCGAGCGCGTGGTGGGCGCCTATGGCCTCGCGGTTGTGTGCGCGGACGAGCCCGGTATGATCGCCGTCGCGCGCAAGGACAGTCCGATCATCGTGGGGCATGGCGAGCGCGGTAGCTACGTTGCCTCAGACGTGATCGCGCTGATAGAGGCGACGCGGGACGTCGTGGTCCTCGAGGATGGGCAGTATGCGCTGCTTACCCCTGAGGGCATTTCATTCACTGACCAATCCGGTAATGCTATCGAGCCGGCTCTGACCCATATCGACTGGGATATCGATACTGCGGAGAAGGGCGGCTACCCCGATTTCATGCTCAAGGAGATCTGCGAGCAGCCCCGCGTAGTGCGCGACACGCTCGTGGGCCGCCTCTCGGGTACCGGCGAGATCGACATCGACGAGCTCGGCCTTACATACGAGGAGCTTGACCTCATCGATCGTGTCTATGTGATCGCCTGCGGAACCAGCTACCATGCAGGCCTTATCGCGAAGAACCTTATCGAGGCATGGGCGCGCATCCCTTGCGAGGTGGAGGCGGCAAGCGAGTTCCGCTACCGCAATCCTATCATCACGCCTACGACGCTCGTCGTCGCCGTCTCGCAGTCGGGTGAGACGGCCGACACCCTCGCCGCGATTCGCGATGCGCGCATCAAGGGCGCGAAGGTGTTTGGCATCACCAACGTGGTGGGCAGCCCCGTGGCGCGCGAAAGCGACGGCGTTATTTATACCAAGGCGAATAAGGAAATCGCCGTCGCGAGCACCAAGAGCTTCATCGGTCAGGTGGTGTCGCTTACGTTGCTTGCGCTTCTGCTCGCCCAGGTTAAGGGTAAGCTCACCACCGGTCAGATCAGAATGCTCTTCCACGAGGTAGGCGATACCGCCGAGCAGATCCAACGCATTCTCGATACCCAGAGTGAGGCCATCCACGAAGCCGCGCTCGCGTGCAAGGACGCGCAGTCGGCTCTCTTCGTCGGCCGAGGGATGGGTGCCGCGATCGCCAACGAGGGCGCTCTCAAGCTCAAGGAGATCAGCTACCTGCATGCCGAGGCGTATGCGGCGGGGGAGATGAAGCACGGGCCCATCGCGCTCATCGATCCCGGGTTCCCGGTTATCGCGGTGACCACAAAGAGCCCCGTGTACGACAAGGTCGTTTCGAACCTCAAGGAATGTGAGGCGCGCGGCGCGAAGATCGTCGTGGTGGCCACGGAGGGCGATGAGGATATCAAGCGCATCGCAGACCACGTGATCTATATTCCGGTGGTTCGCGATCTTCTGAGTCCCATTACCGCAACCGTGCCGCTCCAACTGCTCGCACGCGAGGTCGCCGTGACTCGAGGTTGCGATGTCGACCAGCCTCGCAACCTTGCCAAGAGCGTTACGGTCGAGTAAGGGGCTTGCTGCCGGCGAGGTGCCGGGAATCCCTTGGAAAACTGTTCGACGAAGCCTGCGCGAGCGGGCCCGTTGAACTATTTCCAGAAGTGAGTGAATAGTTTGCCTATCTTGAAGTAGTCCCCAAGGGATCGGTCTGGCTGCCAGCGTTTTTGTTATGCACTGCCCTGCCGCTACTGAAGGCCTAGCCAAAAAGCCACTCACTATTGGAAAAAAGTTCACATGCGACTCTGCATATGGCGCACGGCGCCTTACCGCAGGCCGTTATCATGCACCGACGGGGCCCTCTCGCGCCATTCGCGGCAGAGTTTGCGGTAATCGTTGGCGTATTGGCTGCCCCGTTCCCAAACCAATGAAAAATCGTGGGAGATGGGGCAATCTGCAGGCGTCACATCTAGGAGAGACCCCCGCTCGAGTTCGTGCTCGACGGCGATGCGGTACATGAAGCTCACGCCGCCGCCTGATTGTACAAGCGCCTTGATGGCGTTGATGCTCGCAAGCTCCATCCGGTGGGAGAAGTCATTGATGGCGAGGCCGCGCGCGGCGAGGTTGGCTTCAAGAATCTCGCGGGTTCCAGAGCCGGTCTCACGAAGGATAAGCGGATGGTGGAGCAGGTCGTGAATCGTGGCGGGCGCAGCCAGGGTCCCAGGAGCGGCAACGGCGATAAACGGTTCGGTCGAAAGCGTTTCGTAGCCGAACGACGCATGGTCGAAGGAACCTTCTACAAGCGCGAAATCAAGTGCCCCTTCGCGAATCGAGTCGAGTAGCTCTCGAGTGTTGCCGCAGGTCATGAGGATGCTCTGATTGGGGTAATGCGCTGCGTGGTCGGCAAGGAGACGCGGAGCGAGATAGTCTGCGATGGTGCGCGTACAGCCCAGGCGCAGGGGGCGGACGTCGGGGGAGGCGCAGTCCGTGGCGAGAAGCGCGAGCTCCTCTTCGAGACGCCGCTCGTCGTGCTCCATGATAGACAGGCGGGTGAAGAGGAGATCGCCCGCCGGTGTGGGGCGGATCATCCTGGTTTGCGTGGAAAAGAGGAGGCAGCCGTAGTGAGCTTCAAGTTGGTGGATGTGTTGCGATACTGCGGGCTGGGAGATATGGAGTTCCCGAGCCGCTGCGGTGAAGCTGGCTTTGCGGTACACCTCGAGGAATGTTTTCACGCGATAGTCGAGCATGGGAGCACGCCCTTTGAAATCATGGGGTGGGGATGGAGCCTCGACGTGATTATCTATAAGATAATCAAATCAATTAATAAGAATAGCAACTGAAATAATTATACGACAAGCTCGTACCATGGAAATCGTTCGACGCAGGCATTGTCGGAAGGATCTCCATGGAGCTCATCAAGCAATATCGGTCGCTGTGGAAGGGCGTGCTGTTCTGCCTGGCAATCTCGGTGCCGGCATGGCTGCTTGGCAAGCAGTTCGAGGTCATCGGTGGCCCGGTCTTCGCGATGCTGATCGGAATGGGCCTGGCGCTCATCGTGCCGTCGTCGGCGGGTGAGTCGCTGCAACTTGGAGTCAAGTTCACGTCCAAGAAGATCTTGCAGTACGCGGTCGTTCTGCTGGGATTTGGCCTTAACTTAGCGCAGATCGCGCAGGTGGGATCCACTTCGCTGCCCATTATCGTCTCGACCATCGCGACCTCGCTCATAGTTTCATTCGTCCTCTGTCGCGCATTGAATATCCCGGGCAAGATTTCGACACTCGTCGGTGTGGGCTCATCGATCTGCGGCGGATCCGCCATTGCGGCGACGGCGCCGGTCATCGACGCCAACGACGAGGAAATCGCCCAAGCGATCAGCGTGATATTCCTCTTCAACGTCATCGCCGCGTTGGTTTTCCCCACGCTCGGCGGCATGCTCGGTCTTTCGAATGAAGGTTTCGGTCTCTTTGCGGGGACCGCGGTAAACGATACGTCGTCGGTCACTGCCGCAGCCTCTGCGTGGGATGGAATGCATGCAGGTGCGAACACGCTCGACAGCGCGACCATCGTCAAGCTCACGCGGACGCTCGCGATTATCCCGATCACGCTCG
Source organism: Enorma phocaeensis (assembly GCF_900186505.1). Classification (GTDB taxonomy): domain Bacteria; phylum Actinomycetota; class Coriobacteriia; order Coriobacteriales; family Coriobacteriaceae; genus Enorma; species Enorma phocaeensis. The sequence goes on along the minus strand of NZ_LT891968.1, from coordinate 562,931 downwards.
CGCTGGCATTCTGGCAGATGCGCCAGGCTAAGCGCTCCGCCGAGGCGGGCGATGGGGCGAGCGAGGTTTCCGGAACCTTCGACATCAAGCGCATCTTCCCGTTCTTCATCGTGTTCTTCGTGCTTGCGAGCGTCATCACCACGGTTTTTGCGCTTCCGGTGGAGGTTACCGCGCCCGTGAAGGAGCTCAGCAAGTTCTTCATCGTCATGGCTATGGCGGCTATCGGGTTCAACACGAATATCGTCAAGCTGGTGCGAACGGGCGGCAAGCCGATCTTTATGGGCGCCTGCTGCTGGGTGGCGATCGCCGTGGTGAGCCTGGGTATGCAGCACGTGCTCGGGATCTGGTAGCGCACGGGGTCGGTGCCGAGGGCGGCATGATGTCGCCCTGTTGGGATGGCAGGTCTCAGGCCCGTGCCTGCAAGCGCCTGTACCTGCAGTTTGCAACCGGCGGGCGCCCTCCGGTTGCCGCAGGGAGAGCCAAAATGCAGCCCGATGGTTGGTAGAATGGGGCCCATGGCGCCCGTACTCTGGGGGTGCCGGCAGAGATAGCCACCGCGCCCCGAGCGCCCGACGAAAGGCCCGCCATGAGCTTTCGCGACAACCTCCAGCACCTGCGCGCCACGCGCAACATGACCCAGGAGCAGCTCGCCATGCTGCTCGGCGTCTCCCGTCAGTCCGTGACGAAATGGGAGGCCGAGAAAAGCTATCCCGAGATGGATAAGCTCCTCAAGATGTGCCAGATCTTCGAGTGCTCGCTTGATGACCTCGTGCAGGGCGACCTCACCGGCCGCGCGGGCGCATACGAGCCGGCGACGGTGCCTGCCGGCCCTCCGCAAGACATCTGCGGCTATGACGAGCACCAGCGCATGCTGGCATGGAAGGTGCCCACGGGAGTGGCCGCCATCCTGGTAGGTATCGGCGTCGGCCTCTTGCTCGAGGGTCGCGCCGTGCCGTTTTTCCTCAAGGATACGTCGGCATCGGTTCTGCCGATGATCGTCTGCATCTTCATCGGCATCGTCATCGGTCTGGAGTTCCTGGTGACTGCCGGCATGGAGCACACGGCGTTCGTGAAGGCGCATCCCTATATCGAGGACTTCTACACCGAGGACGAGCGCGCCCGCGCGCGCCGGAACATGGCGCAGGCGTGCGTCGCGGGCGTCGGTCTCATCTTCGTGGGGTGTGCGTGCATCATCGCGCTCGGTGAGTACCCCTCGACCGAGCGCGAGGGCCTCTGCCTGCTCATGCTCTTCATCGCCGCGGGCTCATGGCTCATCATCCGCTACGGCATGCTCCTCGGGCGTACGAATGTCGCCGAATACAACAGGAGCGTGGCCGATGACCTTGAGCTCGAGGACATCGCGAGCGCGCAGCTCGACGACGCCCGCCGCGAGGAGCTGCTCCGTCGCAAGCGGAAGAGCGACAGGCTCGGTGCCGTCTGCGCGACCATCATGATCGTCGCGACCATCGTCGGGCTCGGGCTCCTGTTCTGGCCGGTGCTCACCTCGCCCAACCCCGACGCCTTCGAGCCCGAGGGCACCTCCGCCATGTGGTTCTGGCTCGCGTGGCCGGCGGGCGGCCTCATCTGCGGTGTCGTGGCGGTGCTCTGGAAGGCGTTCGGCGACGCGGGCGACCGCGGCTAGCGTTCTGAGCGCATCTTTGCCGCATCGGGCGCCGACCCCTCCAGCGTTGTTCGCTGTATCCGAGAGGTTGCGTGCAGCCGGTTTCGCGTTAGGTGCAAAACCGCAGGGCAAAAAAACGAGGCGCCCGCGATGGCTGCAGGCGGTTTGCACGTAACGGGCATTCGGGCGCACGCAACATGCGTGCCGGCAACACGCGGCAGGATGCGCGCAGTGTGCAGCGGGATGCGTCCGGCGCCCTGCGACGTGCCGATAGGCGGCTTGTGGAGAATCGAAAGAAAAAACGAGCGCGATCGGTGAAACTCCCCGCCCACCCCGGATGCCGTACCGCCCACCTAATTAACTGTTTGTCAAACGCTTGCGCCGGGTTTACTAAAACCAGATGGATTTATTGGCCCGGCGCTCGAGGCGCCTGACATGAAGGAGGACACCATGGGACTCAAAGCCGAGGAGGCGCTCGAAACAGATTTCGAAGGATTCCTGGGGTACCTGCGTTCCAAGACGCGCGTCTTCATGGATGTCGAAGACGACCAGTACTACATCACCCATACCGACGGGTACTGGCGCGTCCAGGATTGCTCTCAGCTCAACGACAAGGGCCGCTTCACCGATTGCTCCGAGCTCGTGACCACCATGCCCGAGCTCATCGAGCTCCCGTGGCGTGACGGCAAGAGCATCCACGACCTCTTCCCCGAGGCGACGTTCTATGAGTCCGTCCAGGAGGGCTGGGAGCAGTAGTCCCGGGCGGATACCCCACATCGCTTTCACAGGCCGCCGGCGCAGTCCCCCGCGTCGGCGGCCTTCGCATGGCACGGCGTGCAGGGTGGGAGCATGCGGCTGCCCGTACGCGTTCGGCTGCATACCCGTGCGCTGAGGCACCGGTGGACGGTCGCATCGCCGCGGTGGACGGCGGGGGCGGGCAAGAAGCCGTGGCTCGTTGACTTTAATCCGAAATCGGACTAACCTCAAGGCCGGGGAAGTGCGTCGCGCCGAGCGCGCGCCTGAGCGGGGGAGGTCGAGCGCCATGGATCAGCATGCGGACGAGGTGTGCGAGCAGGTGCCCTGCGCGCCGACCGAGCTCGACTACCTCTACAACGAGATCGACAAGCTCTACCACGCATACGCGCGCGGCTGCGGCCTGTCGGACTGCGCGTACTGGATGCTCTACGACCTCGAGCGCGCGGACGGGTCGCTGCCGCTCGCGCAGCTCACTGCGTCATGGTCGTACAGCAAGCAGACCATAAACTCCGCGATCAAGACGCTCGAGCAGCAGGGCCTGGTCGAGCTCACCTTCATGGAGGGGAGCCGCCGCAACAAGACGGCGACCCTCACCGCGGCGGGCAAGGCGTTCTCGCTCGAGCGCATCGTGCCCGCCATCGAGGCCGAGGAGGCGGCGTTCAACGAGCTCGAGCCCGCCGAGCAGCGCGAGCTCATCAGGCTCGTCCGCTGCTACACCGACGCCCTGGACGCCCAGATCATGGCCGCCCGCGCGCCCGAGCGCAACGCCGACCCCAGCGAGGGCCACCCGTAGCGCCGCGCGCCTCCCGTTCCTGTCGACCACGCGCAAGATGAAGGGGTGCCACCCATGCGAACGCTTCTGCGCTTCCTCAAGCCCTACAAGCTCCAGACCGCGGGCGTGCTCGCCGCGCTCGCCGTCAACCTGGCGGGCGTGCTGCTCGTGCCCACGATCCTCGCCAACATGATCAACATCGGCGTCACGTCGCGCGACTTCGACTACATCACGTCGCAGGCGGTGTTCATGCTCGTCGCGGCCGTGGTGTCGGGCGCGGGCGCGTTCGTGTGCAACTACCTGTGCGCCGACCTCTCCACCAAGGTGGGCCGCGACATCAGGAACGCCGTCTACGACGCGTCGCTGTCGTTCTCGGGCAGCGACTTCGAGCAGTTCGGCACCGGCTCCATGATCACGCGCACCCTAGGCGACGTGAACGTGATCCAGATGGCGCTCTCCATGACGCTGCAGATGATCATGCCCGTCCCGTTCGCCGCCATCATCGGCGTGGCCCTCGCCTGGTCCATCGACGAGCAGATGGGCATCATGCTCGCGGGCTTCATCATCGTGGTGGCGATCATCGCGGTTCTGACCGTCCGCAAGGCCGCCGTGATCTTCCAGAAGCTGCAGCGCTTCATCGACCGCATGAACGTGCGCCTGCGCGAGAGCATCACCGGCGTGCGCGTGATCCGCGCCTTCGGCAAGGAGGAGTCCGAGCGCAAGAGCCTCGACGACGCGTTCACCGACTACGCGGAGAGCGCCATCAAGGTGAACTGGCTCTTCGCGACCTTCGACTGCTCGTCGTTCTTCATCATGAACCTCGCCGAGGTCTCGGTCATCTGGCTCGGCGGCAACCGCGTCGGCGCGCACGCCATGGGCATCGCCTCGATCTCGGCGTGCGTCGAGTACGCCATGCTCATCTTGTTCTTTCTCATGATGGCGCAGATCTGCGCGCTTACGCTGCCGCGCGCGCTTGTGTGCCTCGAGCGTTGCCGCCAGGTGATCGACTGCGTGCCGAGCATCGCCGACGGCGAGCTCGCCGAGCTGCCCGGTGCCGGCGCGCCCGCAGACGGTGCGGCGGGTGCCGAGGACGAGGCGCCGGCGCAGATGGTGGCGCACTTCGGCAACGCATCGTTCAAGTTCGCCGACGCGAGCGAGGACACGCTGCACCACATCAACTTCTTCTGCCGCCGCGGCACCACGACGGCGATCATCGGCCCCACCGGCTCGGGCAAGTCGACGATCGCGAAGCTGCTGCTGCGCTTCCACGATGTGAGCGATGGCTCGGTCGAGGTGTGCGGCACCGATGTGCGCGAGCTTACGCAGGAGGCGCTGCGCGACCGGATCAGCTATGTGCCGCAGAAAGCATGGCTCTTCAGCGGGACCATCGCGGAGAACCTGCGCTACGGTCGGCCCGAGGCCACGGATGAGGAGCTCTGGCACGCGCTCGATGTGGCGCAGTCGGGCTTCGTGCGAGAGCTGCCCGATGGTCTCGAGACGCGCGTCGCCCAGGGCGGCACAAACTTCTCCGGCGGCCAGCGCCAGCGTCTCTCGATCGCTCGCGCCCTGGTGAAGCACGCCGACCTCTACATCTTCGACGACTCGTTCTCGGCGCTCGACTTCAAGACCGATGCGGCGCTGCGCCACGCGCTCGCCGAAGAGGTGGCCGATGCCGCCGTGCTCATCATCGCGCAGCGCATCAACACCATCGTGTCCGCCGATCAGATCGTCGTGCTCAAAGACGGTTGCATCCAGGGTTTGGGCACGCATGCGGAGCTCATCCGCTCCTGCGAGGCGTACCAGGAGATCGCGCGCTCCCAGCTGCGCGCCGAGGAGCTCGAGGAGCTCATGGGTGTCGCCGCGGAAGGCGGCGAGGGCGTCGAGGAGGCCGAGCGCGACGGCGCCACCCCGGATGCGGCACCCGGCCCGGACCCGGAGAAGCCCGTCGCACCTGAGTATGTCCAGGAAGGAGGTGAGCGGGCATGATGCGCGAGGAGAAGAGCCGCCGCCGCTACGAGGAGCGCCGTGGCCGCGCCGTGAGGCCGCTCTACCATGACGACTACGATGACGAACAGGACGCTGAGGTCCCGCGTGACGCCTTTGGCGTGATTCGCCGCCTATGGGCGGTGTCCGACGGGGAGCACTGGCGTTTCGCCGTGGTGCTCGTCTCGATCGTGTGCTACACGGTGACCCATCTCTCCGCCCCGCTCTACAGCGCACACCTCATCGACCTTTTATGGGGTCACATCCAAGAGGCGTTCTCCCAAGGGCGCGACTTCATGATCACCTGGAACACCGGCGGCCGTGAGTGCCTGATATTTCTGGGCATCTGGACGCTCGCGTGGATGTTCTATACGCTGCAGGCCTTCACCATGGCGAGCTTCGCCGAGCGACTCAACCTCAAGCTTCGCCGGCGCGTCGCGGGCAAGCTCAACGTGCTTCCGCTCAAGTACTACGACGCTCACAAGCCGGGCGACGTGATGAGCCGCGTGACCAACGACCTCGACAAGGTATCCGAGGTGCTGCAGCGCGGCCTGCTCTCGATGCTCATCGCGGTGGGTTCGGTCATCGGCGCCGTGGTCATGATGGTGCGGATCAACTACGTGCTCGCCGTGGTGTTCTTGGCATTTGCCGTGACTGCGGCGTTCATGACGCGCGCCGTCGCCGTTCGCACGCTCGCGCTCGCCTCCAGCCAACAGCGCGCGGTGGGCATCCTCACCGGGCACGTCGAGGAGGCGTACTCGGGCCGCATCGTGATCCGCGCGTTCAACCAGGAGGCAGCGAGCTCCGCGCGCATCCACCGCGCGACGCAGCGCCTCGCCGACACGATGCGCATGACGGACTTCACCACCAACGTGGTGGGCCCCATGGTGCGCTGCCTGGTGCGCTTCTCGCAGGTGGTCCTCGCGCTCCTGGGAACGTGGTTCCTCATCGGCGGGCGGCTCACCATCGGTACGCTGCAGGCGTTCTTCCAGTACGTGAACACCGCAGCCGAGCCGCTCACCCAGTTCTCGCTCACCATCAACCAGCTGCAGAGCGCCCTGGCGGCTGTGGAGCGCGTGTTCGACATCCTCGATGAGGAAGAGATCGAGCCCGACCCGGTCGAGCCCGCGCTCGCACCCTCGCCGGTGCGTGGCCGCGTAGCTTTTGAGCACGTGCGCTTTGGGTACGATCCCAACCGCCCGCTCATGAAGGACGTGAGCTTCGTTGCCGAGCCCGGTCAGAAGGTGGCCATTGTGGGCGCTACGGGTGCCGGAAAGACCACCCTCATCAACCTGCTCATGCGCTTCTACGAGATCGACGGCGGCAAGATCACGCTCGATGGCGTGGACACGCATGCGATGACCCGCGCCGACCTGCGTCGCAACTTTGGTATGGTGCTCCAAGACGCGTGGCTGCGCGAGGGGACCATCGCCGACAACATCGCCTATGGCTGCGACGGGGCAACCCGCGAGGAGGTCATGCAGGCCGCCAAGACCGCCCAGGTGGACTTCTTCGTGCGCACGATGCCGCGCGGGTACGATACCGAGCTCGCCAATGATGCCGAGAACATCAGCCAGGGGCAGCGCCAGCTTCTGACCATCGCCCGCGTGCTGCTGGCGAACCCCTCGATCCTCATCTTGGATGAGGCGACTTCGAGCGTGGACACGCGCACGGAGAAGGCGATCGTGACCGCGATGGAAAAACTCACCTACGGGCGCACGAGCTTCGTGATCGCGCACCGGCTCTCGACGATCGTGGATTCGGATCTCATTTTGGTGATGGACCACGGTACCATTATCGAGCAGGGCACGCACGAGGAGCTCCTTGCCGCCGGCGGCGCCTACGCGGAGCTGTACAACTCGCAGTTCGCGTAGCGATTGGGCGGCTGCCCGGGGAAGCCCGGGCGGCCGCTTGGGGGCTCGGACGCGCGCTATGGCGGCGAGCTGAAGGGGAGCCGACCGGTGCCCCGCCCTGCGATGCAAGCTGGACTCAGGGCCCCTTTGGCGGCCCCTCGGCGGGAGGACGAGGATGAACCTAAAGCAGCTCGAGGCGTTCGTGCGCGTTGCCGACGCGCACAGCTTCTCCGGTGCGGCGCGGGAGCTCTACCTCTCGCAGCCCACGGTGAGCGCACACGTGGCGGCGCTCGAGCGAGAGCTTGGTTGCACCCTCGTGAACCGCAGCACCAAGGAGGCCACGCTCACGCAGCAGGGTCACGAGCTCTATATGTATGCCGAGCAGATGCTTGCCGTCGAGCGCCGCATCGAGGAGCACTTCGGGCTGGAGCGTTGTCGAAAGACCTTGCGTATCGCGGCCTCGACGGTGCCCGCGCAGTATCTGCTGCCCCGCGCGCTCGCCGTCTTCCGCGAGCGCTATCCGCGCGAGCGCATCAAGATCATCGAAACCGATAGCGCGGGTGCGGTGGAGCGCGTGTTGGAGCATCGTGCGGAGATCGGGTTCACGGGCACCGTGCTCGATGGCAGGCACTGCATCTACCAGCCGGTCTACAGAGACGAGCTTGCCGTGGTGACGCCTGCCACCGAGTATTACCGCTCGCTTGCGGGCCAGGATATCGCTTCATGGCTGCCGCACGAGCCCATCATCATGCGCGAGGAGGGTTCGGGCACGCGTCGCGAAACCGAGCTGCTGCTCGAGCGCATGGGAATCGACCCTGCGAGCCTGAGCGTGGTCGCGACGATCGAGAACGAGGAGACGATCAAGCGGTCGGTTGCGAGCGGCGTGGGCGTGACAGTGATGTCGCTGCTCGCGGTCGCAACGGAGGCGGCTGCGGGCACCCTGCGCGTGCATCCCTTGGGGGCGGAGGGCGGCTACCGCGACATCAACCTGGTGCTCGACCCCGGCTATCTGCGCACCGCGACGGCGGAGTCGTTCATCGAGATCGTTCGCGGCATCTACGGCGGCTCCGCGCACCGGTAGGCAAGCTGTGTGCGATGAGGGATGAGGAAGCGAGCCGCGACGCCTTTGCGGCGGTGTGCCGTGCGCAGCGGCCGCTTGTCGGCAACGGTCACGGTGCGGAGGACATGCGCGCTTACCGACGTGACGATGCATTATAGAAATCATCAATAAAGCACTCTTGACTATAGCATCTAGCTATTCGACCCTCTGTATGGTGAGCCATACACTTTTACTACGGAGGGTGAATACCATGATCTACCTCGACAATGCTGCTACAACGTTTCAAAAACCGCGATGCGTGATCGAGGCGGTTGCCTCTGCCATGGAGCACATGGGCAATGCTGGACGCGGCGCCTCGGACGCGGCGCTCGACGCTTCGCGGACCATCTTCAATGCGCGCGAGGCGTTGGCGGACCTTTTTGGCGCCGAGCACCCGTCGTGCATGGTCTTTACCGCCAACTCGACCGAGAGCCTGAACATCGCCATCAAGGGGCTGTTCTCGCCGGGCGACCGCGTGGTGACCACGATGCTGGAGCACAACTCGGTTCTGCGTCCGCTCTACGAGCTCGAGGAGCACGGCGTGGAGCTCGAGATCGTGCCGGCAGATGAGCGCGGCGTGCTTGACTATGCTGCGCTTGAGGCCGCGGTGACGCCGGGTACGCGCGGCGTGGTGTGCACGCATGCATCGAACCTCACGGGCAACATGGTCGATATAGCGCGCGTGGGCAAGATCGCCCATGCGGCCGGTGCGGTCTTCGTGGTCGACGCCTCGCAGACTGCCGGCGCCTTTCCCATCAACGTGCAAGAGCTCGGCGTGGACGTGCTCTGCTTCACCGGGCACAAGAGCATGCTGGGTCCCCAGGGCACGGGCGGCATGTACGTGCGCTCCGGCCTCGAGGTGCGCCCGCTGCTGAGCGGCGGCAGCGGGATCGATACCTACAACAGGCACCATCCCAGCCAGATGCCCACCGCGCTCGAGGCGGGCACCTTGAACGGGCACGGTATCGCGGGGCTTGCCGCGGCGGTCGGCTATCTCAACGAGACCGGTATGGAGACGATCCGCAGCCGTGAGCTCGAGCTCATGCGGCGCTTCTACGATGGCGTGCGCACCATTCCCTCGATCAAGGTGTATGGCGACTTCGATGTCGAGCTCCGCGCTCCCATCGTGGCGCTTAACATCGGCGACTACGACTCCTCCGAGGTGAGCGACGAGCTCAACCTCACATACGGCATCGTGACGCGCCCCGGCGCGCACTGCGCCCCTCTCATGCATAAGGCGCTGGGAACGGTCTCGCAGGGGGCCGTCCGCTTCAGCTTCTCCCACTTCAACACCGAGGAAGAGGTTGACAGCGCTGTGCAGGCACTAGCCGAACTAGCCAAGGATTAGGAAGGAATCGGCATGGATCTATTGGATTTCTCGAGCAATAAGGTGAGGCTTGCCGTCGCAGGCGCGCTCGTCGGTGTGGTCGCCGCGGTGCTCGCGTTCTTCGGCAACCCGGCGAACATGGCCTTCTGCATCGCGTGCTTCATTCGCGATACCGCAGGAGCGCTGGGCACGCACAACGCCGAGGCAGTGCAGTACGCGCGCCCCGAGATCATCGGCCTGGTGCTGGGCTCGTTTGCCATCTCGGTCGCCACGAAGGAGTGGCGCTCCATGGCGGGCTCCTCGCCCATGACGCGCTTCGCGCTGGGCATGGTGCTCGCGATCGGCTCGCTCGTCTTCTTGGGCTGCCCGCTGCGCATGATCATCCGTATGTCCGCGGGCGACCTCAACGCATGGGTTGCGCTCATCGGCTTTGTTGCCGGCGTCGGCACGGGCTGCATCGCCCTCAAGAAGGGCTTCAGCCTGGGACGTGCGCAGAAGACCAACGCCGCCAGCGGTGTGGTGCTCCCGGCGCTGCTTGCCGGTGTGCTGATCCTCGCCCTCACCACGACGCTCCTCAAGAGCAGCACCTCGGGTCCCGGTAGCATGCATGCCCCCATCATCATGTCGCTTGTCGGCGGGCTCATCGTGGGCGCCCTCGCCCAGAAGAGCCGTATGTGCTTCGCCGGCAGCATCCGCGACGTCATCCTCATGAAGAACTTCGATCTGATCACCATCATCGGTGCGTTCTTCGTGGTCATGCTCGTCTACAACATTGCGACCGGCCACTTCGTCGTCGCGTTCGACACCCCCGGTATCATCGCCCATTCCGAGCACCTCTGGAACATCCTCGGCATGTATGCGGTGGGCTTTGCCGCCGTGCTCGCCGGTGGCTGCCCGCTGCGCCAGCTCGTGCTGGCTGGTCAGGGCTCGTCCGATTCCGCGGTGACCGTCCTCGGCATGTTCGTGGGTGCAGCACTCGCCCACAACTTCGGGCTGGCTGCGAGCGGCACCGCGATGGACGCCGCCACCCAGACCCTTACCATGGGCGCGGTGCCCATGGCCGGCAAGGTGGCTGTGGTCATCTGCATCGCCGTGTGCGCGGTGATCGCCGTCGTGAACAAGCGTCAGGGAAAGTAGGGTACCATGGTTGAAGTTGACGCACGCGGGCTTTCGTGCCCCGAGCCCATCATGCTCACGGCCGACGCGCTCAAGCAGGCGGACGGCCCGGTGAAGGTGCTCGTGGACGAGCCGCACCAGAAGACGAACGTCGAGAAGTTCGCCCGGTCGCAGGGGCGCACGCCCACATCGACCGAGACCGCGGACGGCTTCGAGGTCGTCATCGAGTAGATGCCAGGAATTCGCCGGCGGCTGCGAAGGGCGGCCGCTGGGCGCCGGTTGCATGAAGGCTGCCGGGTCGCGTGCGCGCGGCTCGGCAGCTGCCGTTTGGGGAAGGGCGACGTCTCTTTGGAGGGGGCATGCGCAAAAAGGAGCTCAAGGTGGTTGCGGCGTTCCACACCACTGCCGACGCGATGGCAGCCGAGCAGGTCTGCGCCGTGCACGGGGTGCCCGGTCGGTTGATACCGGTGCCGCGCACGCTTTCCGCCGGCTGCGGCATTGCGTGGTGCTCGCCGATTGAGGAGCGGGAGCGTCTTGTTGGGGCACTTGAAGCCGACGGCGTGGAGTACGAGCAAATCGCCGAGGTGGCGGTGTAGAAGCGCGCGGGAACCGCGCCGGCGGCTGCCAGATCCTGCTGAGCGGCCGGCGTTGCTCGCAAACTTTGCTCGAGCGGTGGGCTTGCAGCCCGGTATGACCTTCGTTCGCGCGGCGCGCTATTCCGGCCCCTCGCCCGTCATGGGGATGGGCTTGCCCGGCGCGCGCAGGCTCGTGAGGGCGGTGTAGTCCACCTCCGCCGAGGATGGCTTCATCTCTCCGGGGGCGAACCAGTCGAGTGCGCAATCGATCCAAGCGTTCCAGAACGGCCACTCATGGCCGCCGATCTCGGGCTCCCAGTAGGTGACATCGAACCCGGCTTCGCGCAGGAGGTCCATGACATCGCGGTTTGCCTGGCAGAGGTTGTCGGACTCCCCGCAGGCCCCGTAGAAGCGTGGCTTGGGTAGCTCGGGATCATTGCGGAAGCGGTCCACGAGGGCCATGTAGTCCTTCTCGGACCCGATCACCGTGTCAAGATCGCCAAAGAAGCGCTCGTAGTACTTGCGCTTGCGCGGCGAGTGCGAATCGACGGCCTCGAGGATGCGGTCGCGCATGAACGCGCCGGAGAGCATGATGATGCTGCCAAATCGGTCGGGTCTGAGCATGCCGTTGATCATCGCCGTGTATGCGCCGATGGAGATGCCGGCGAGCGCGGTGTCCTCGCGCTTGCGCGAGAGCGGCAGCAGGTGGCGCGTTACGTCGACGAGCTCCTCGCTGATGAACTTGCCGTGCCATTCATTGATTTCGGGCTTGTTGAGGTAGAGGCCGTCCTCGCCCGACGGCATGATGACCGCGACGTCGCGAGCCTCGGCGGTCTCGACCACATGGGTCTTGTCGATCCAGTCCACATCCTGGCCAAAGAGACCGTGCAGCAGGTATACGGTGCGGTACGGGCCCTGCCTGCGCTTAGCACGCTTCTCGCCGTCCATCTTGTCCACGGGGACCACCGCGGTAAGGATGACGTTGCGCTTGAGATAGTTCGAGTAGAAGTCGACTCTCAACAGGGCCATGGGATCCTCCTTACACTTGAGTTGGCGGAGCGGGCGCGTCGCGCGGTCTCGCTCCCAGGGTCGCTTGGAACGAGCGCGGCGATCGGGCCCGTTCCCGATGTCATGGGTTAGCGAAGCGGCAGCCAGTCGAGCGCGCGTTTGAGCGAGGTGTTCCAGAACTCCCAGTCGTGGCCGCCGGGGAGTTCTTCCTGCGTCACGTCGATGCCCGTGCCGCGCAAGCGCTCAGCCAGCAGGCGGTTGGCCTGCGCGAGGGGGTCTTGCGTGCCCCAGGCCATGTACACGCGGGGTCGCGGCCGGTCGCAGTAGACCACGTCGGCGGCGAGGCGGCGCGGATCCTTGTCGCTATCGGGCACCTGGTCGAGCGGGCCAAAGACCGATTCGAGGAAGGGGCGGCTCAGGAAGAAGAGGTCGTCGGTGACGATGCTCTCGATGTCGTTGATGACCATCGCCGAGGAGAGCGCGATGATCGACCCAAAGTTCTCGGCATACTTGAAGCCGTTGCGCAGGGCGCCGTACGCACCCATGGAGATGCCGCCGATGAACGTGTCCTCGCGCCGGTTGGAGAGCGGGAACATGCGGCGGCTGACCTCGACGAGCTCTTGGCCCACGAAGCGCGCGTAGTAGTTGTGGGAACCGGGTTGATCGAGGTAGAACGCGTTGTATCCCGATGGCATCACGACGGCGATGCCGCGGCTTTCCGCCCATGAGCGGATGCGCGTCTCGGACACGAAGTCGCGGTGGTTCCCCGACATGCCGTGTAGCAGGTAGAGGGTCTTGAACGGCGCCTTTTGCGGAGGGTAGGGCGTTCGCTCCCAGGCGGCGGGATCGCTCCGCCGTAGCGCGTCGAGGCCGAGCGCCTCGCCGTGGTCGTCGACGGGGAGGATCACGTCGAGGGTTGTCGTACGCATGAGTGATGGGGAATAGTAGTCCACGCTGAGCCGTGCCATACGTGCTCCAATCGCGCCGGCGGCGCATCGATTGACAAGAGTGCCGATACCGTCAGTATAGCAACGGAACGGGACGACGTTCGCAAAAGCTTGCGGAGGCGAGAAATGACGCGTGCCCTTATGGGTGTCCGGTTGGCATCGGGCATCAGGGCACCGTCGTAGGGCCCTCTCCCGCACCGAGCGCATGTCGCGCCCCTGCGCGCGCTCAGCAGGGCGATGGTGAAGGCTTCGGTCATCTCTTAAATCGACTTAGATAATCTTATATAGAGAGACTTAGATTTTGGTATAAGATGCCGGGAATCGGAAACAATAGCCTCGAACGAACGAGATCCGCCCCGTAGGGCGGTGGCGGCGCGGCTGCGAGTCGGTCGCCGTCAATCAAGAGAGGTGATTCTCATGAGAATCGATAAACTGGCTGTGACCTCCCGCGAGGCGCTGCAGACGGCCATCGGCATCGCCGGCGATGCCGAGGCCGGAGCCGTGGAGCCCATCCACTTGCTGGCGGCGCTGCTCGGCGGCGGCGAGCGCAACATCTCCGTCATCATCGAGCGCATCGGCGCCGAGCCTGCCGCGCTCGCCCGGGCCGCTCAAGAGGCCATCGATGGTGCGCCCAAGGTCACGGGCGACGGTACCCAGATGGGGCTCTCGCGCGACATGGTGCGCGTGCTGGAGCGTGCCGAGAAGCTTGCCGCCAAGATGGAAGACAACTTCGTGGTGACCGAGCATCTGCTCATGGCACTTGCCGAGGACAAGGGCGATGCGGGGCGCGTGCTGCGCGACGCCGGCGTCACGCCCGAACGCATCCAGGAGGTCTATCAGGAGCTTCGCGGCGACGACCGCGTGATGAGCGAGAACGACAAGATGCAGTTCGAAGCGCTCGAGCAGTACGGGCGCAACGTCTGCGATTTGGCGCGCGCCGGCCAGCTCGACCCGGTCATCGGCCGCTCCGAGGAGATCCGCCGTACCATCCAGGTGCTCAGCCGCCGCACCAAGAACAACCCGGTGCTGATCGGCGAGCCCGGCGTGGGCAAGACCGCCATCGTCGAGGGTATCGCCCAGCGCATCGTCGCCGGAGATGTGCCGAGCACCCTGCGCGACAAGGACCTCATCGAGCTCGACATGAGCGCGCTCGTGGCGGGCGCTAAGTACCGCGGCGAGTTCGAGGATCGCTTGAAGGCGGTGCTCAAAGAGGTCGAGAAGGCGGAGGGCCGCATCATCCTGTTCATCGATGAGCTCCACACCATTGTGGGTGCGGGAGCCGGCGAGGGCTCCATGGATGCCGGCAACATCTTGAAGCCGGCGCTCGCCCGCGGCGACCTGCACGCCATCGGCGCCACCACGCTCGACGAGTACCGCAAGTACATCGAGAAGGACGCCGCGCTCGCACGCCGCTTCCAGACCGTGTTCGTGAGCGAGCCCTCCGTGGAGGACACCATCTCCATCCTGCGCGGCCTCAAGGAGAAGTACGAGATCTTCCACGGCGTGCACATCACCGACGGCGCGCTCGTGGCGGCGGCGGACCTCTCCGATCGCTACATCGCCGACCGTTTCCTGCCCGACAAGGCCATCGACTTGGTGGACGAGGCGGCGAGCCGCCTGCGTATGGAGCTCGATTCCATGCCGGCCGAGATCGATGCCACGGAGCGCCAGCTCACCCAGATGCAGATCGAGGAGCAGGCCCTCATGAAGGAGGAGGACGATGCCTCCAAGGAGCGCTTGGAGGCGCTGCGCCAGGAGATCGCCGAGGTCCAAGAGAAGCTCAACGTGCAGAAGGCCGGCTGGCTCAACCAGAAGAACGCCATCGACCGCGTGCAGGAGCTCAAGGGCGAGCTCGATGAGGCGCGCGGCGAACTCGAGCGCGTGACGCGCGACGGCGACTTCGCTCGCGCCGGTGAGCTGCGATACTCGACCATCCCCGCGCTTGAGCAGCAGATGGCTGCCGCCGAGCAGGAGGTCGAGGAGCAGAAGCGGGATGGCGAGGGCTTGAACGAGCAGGTGACCTCGGACGAGATCGCCGAGGTGGTATCTGCCTGGACGGGCGTGCCCGTATCCAAGATGATGCAGGGCGAACTGGAGAAGCTCCAGCACTTGGAGGACGAGCTGCACAAGCGCGTCATCGGCCAGGACGAGGCCGTCCGTGCCGTGGCCGCCGCCGTGCGCCGCAGCCGGGCGGGCCTCTCCGATCCCGACCAGCCCATTGGCAGCTTCTTCTTCCTCGGTCCCACCGGCGTGGGCAAGACCGAGCTTGCTAAGGCGCTGGCGGAGTGTCTGTTCGACGACGAGCGCGCGCTCGTGCGCATCGATATGTCCGAGTACATGGAGAAGTTCAGCGTCCAGCGCCTCATCGGCGCGCCCCCAGGATATGTGGGCTACGACGAGGGCGGCCAGCTCACCGAGGCGGTGCGGCGGCGTCCGTACAGCGTCATCCTGCTCGACGAGATGGAGAAGGCGCACCCGGATGTGTTCAACGTGCTCTTGCAGGTGCTTGACGACGGCCGCCTGACCGATGGCCAGGGGCGCCAGGTGAGTTTCAAGAACACGATCATCATCATGACGTCGAACGTTGGCTCCTCGGCTATCGCCGAGCATGCGGGCTCGGATGAGGAGGCGCTCAAGCGCGAGGTCGATGAGGCGATGCGCCAGACCTTCCGTCCGGAGTTCCTGAACCGTATCGACGACATCGTGGTGTTCCATCCGCTCGGCATGGACGAGATCGAGCAGATCGTCGACATCCAGCTGGCAAACGTGCGCAAGCGCCTTGCGGAGCGCCGCATGACGCTCGCGATCACGCCGTCGGCAAAGCAGATGCTCGCCGTGGGCGGCCTCGATCCGGTGTACGGCGCTCGTCCGCTGAAGCGCCTCATCCAGAGCGAGGTCGTGGATTGCATCGCCCGCGCGATCATCGATGGCACGGTGCACGAGGGCGACCAGGTAACCGTCGATGCGGATTTGGACGGCGGCTTCTTCGTGGCGCCGGAGGGCACGGGCCCCGCGCAGACCTACGAGGTCTAATGCTTCATGAGGGGCGGAGCGGTTCCTGCCGCGCGGCGGGGCTGCTCCGCCCAGGTTGCGAGAGAGATGTCCGCGCTTGAGCGGGGCAAGGGGGCATGACCAAGGCACTCGCCATGGCCATGCCTCGCCGTCTGCTGCTCCAAGCGGGTTAGCAGCCGCTCGCTGGGGCTGCGTAGGCGAGGTGCGCCTCGTCGATCCCTTCGAGCGTGTCCAGCAGGAACCGGCGTGCCCACCATTGCGCGGCAGGGAGGTTCTGGTCGAGGTAGTTCCCGCACGCCTCGGGCGCAGCGCCGGGGATATCGCCCTCGAAGCCAACGATGAATCGGAAGAGGCCCTGCAGGAGGGGGATGACGTCGCGCGAGGTGCATTCGCCAAAAACGACGAGGTAGAAGCCCGTGCGGCAGCCCATGGGGCCAAAGTAGACAACCCGGCTGGACCAAGTGGCATCGTTGCGCAGATAGGTCGCACCCAGATGCTCTATGGTGTGCACCTCGGCGGTGTTCATGACCGGCTCGCGGTTGGGCGCTGTGAGGCGGATGTCGAAGGTCGTTACCACCGCGCCGGTCGCGGGGTCGCGGTCGATTCGCGATACGTACACACCGGGCTCGAGCACGAGGTGGTCGACGGTGAAGCTGGCGATGGTCTCCATAATGCTCCTCGTTGTGGCGCGCGGCGGGGGCGGCGCGTTGCCGGTGCAGCACGTGCGCGTTTGCGTTTCGTCCGCTATTGTACATGGTGGGCGCTGGAGCGCCTGCAGGTGATGTGAAGATGCTAGGTGCGGAAATGCGAGGTGCCACCATGGGGCTTGACGCCAGCAGCGAGGCGGCGACCCACGACGTTACGGGGAATCGTTCCAGCGAGCTGCGGTCTGCTGCTCGGAGCGCGGCGGGGGCGCGTGTGCAGCGCGACCCGTTTATCCGTGCCGAGAACGAGGACGATGACGGCTACGATCCCTATTCGGACCGCCGTCCCGAGCCGGAGCCGCTGTTCGAGCGCGACCCGTGGGGATAGGTCGCGCCCGCGGTCTGCCAGCATAAGACAGCCGCCCGGTCCCGGGCGGCTGCGTCATCGCTTGAAAGCTGAGCTGGCTGGACGATTCGGGTCCTAGCGGTCGAGCTCCGCGCGGCACATGCCGTCCAGGATCGCCACGGCGATCGAGAGGATGAGCACGAGCAGTGCGACGGATGGGATCCCCTGGCCGAGCCCCGCGACCACGATGGTCAGGATGGCGAAGAGCGCGGTGATGATCGCGATGAGCCGGTGGCTGCCCAGGCGGCTTGGGCGATTGGCGCCGTGGATGCCCATGATCGCGGTGATGATGGTCAGCACACCGCAGGCACCGTACAGGAAGTTGTCGAGATACATGAGGATGACGCCTGCAAAGCCAGCCTCCTCCTCGGCGAGGGCGACTCCGCTGCGGGCGATGATCGCGAGGAAGATGCAGGCGAGTGCGACGACGACCTGAATGAAGCTCAAGATCTTGAGCGACTTGCAGTTCTTGGACATGAATGCTCCTTGCAGCTAGATGGCGCGCGGCGCGCCTACAAACTCCGCACTATGATACACGTTCGCGGCGACTGCTGTGCCCGTCTAGCGCACTGGCCTGCGCTCGGCGTACTTCTCGGTATAGCCCTCGATATGCAAGGTGCAGGCGATGATCTCCTTGATCACGCTCTCGGGCACATCGCGATGGGAGCGGATGTACAGAATAAGCCCGCTGATGAGCACGTAGAAGGTTTCGAAGACGTTGTCGATGAGCACCTCGTGGTGAGCGGCGAAATCGACCACGGTCGACTCGCACATGTAGCGAGCGCAGCGCTCGGCGACGCGATCGACGAAGGCGGTGTAGAGCACGGCGTCGCCGCCCGCGGTGATAGAGCCGGAGATACCGGGCATCTCGAGCACGAGGGACTTGAGCAGCGCGGCGATGCTGTCGAGGGCGCCCTCGATGTCGCCGAAGACGCGGCTTTCGTTCCAAGTACGCAACCGTGAGATGAACATGTCGATCGTATAGTCGAGCGCGGATTCGAGTGCGACGGTCTTGTTGGGGAAGTAGTGGTAGAACAGCGACCGCGTGCAGCCCACGCGCTTCGTTACCGCCGAGATGGAGAGGTTGCCGATGCCCTCGTCGGCGCAGACGTCCACCACCGCTTGCAGTATCTCATTGCGGCGGGCGTCATAGGTGTAGCGGGCGGCGCGGCTGCCGCGGGTGCTGTCGGAGGTTGCCATGGCGCGCGTATCCTCTCTGGTCTATGACCGATCGAGTTCGTGTCTTTAGTTTCCGTCATTGTTGACGTAGCGTCAACTTATGATGCGCTAAGAGGTTGCTGCTCGTACGGGGGGGCGGCTGTCTATAATGGTCAGTGGTCGTAGGGCCGCGTGGAAGCGCCGCTGACGCCTGCTCGGCGGGGCGCACGCGGGCGGTTGGGGAAATCGCAACGAGGGAGAGGCGGTCGCATGGATACAAGGTTGGAACCGCTGTTCACACCGTGGAACATCGGGACGTGCGCCATCAAGAACCGTATCGTGCTCACGTCGATGGGCGGAACGGATCTTTTCGGCTGGATGGAGAAGAACCATTTCGACGAAGCGGGAGCCCGCTTCATCCTCGAGGTCGCAAAGAACAACGTCGGTCTTGTCCTGCCGGGATGCCAGCCGGTCTA
This sequence comes from Enorma phocaeensis, assembly GCF_900186505.1. Lineage (GTDB taxonomy): Bacteria > Actinomycetota > Coriobacteriia > Coriobacteriales > Coriobacteriaceae > Enorma > Enorma phocaeensis. The sequence goes on along the minus strand of NZ_LT891968.1, from coordinate 544,178 downwards.
CAATCCCATGTTTGGCCAGTGGTTCTATAAGAACAAGAAGATGTATCGGGATCTCGCCGCATGGATGCCCGAGTTCCACAAGACGGGGGCCAAGCTCTTCGTGCAGTTGACGGCGGGCTTTGGCAGGTCGTTCACGATAAGCGCGATGATGGAGCAGCTCTACTCGAATCCGGTGCTGCGGCGTCTTTCCAAGCCGTTCATGGATCTCGACAGGATCTGCGCCACCGCGAGCCCATCGCCCAACCGCTGGTCGGACAAGGTGCCCTCGCGCGAGATGACCGTGCCCGAGATCCATGAGATGGTCGAGGCGTTTGCTAAGTCGGCCAAGCTCCTCAAGGATGCGGGCGTGGATGGCGTCGAGATACACGCCGTGCACGAGGGGTATCTGCTCGACCAGTTCACGCTGCCGTATGTGAACCATCGTACCGACGACTACGGCGGCTCGTTCGAGAACCGTTATCGCTTCGCGGTCGAGATCGTCCAGGCTATCAAGCGGTTCTGCGGCAAGGATTTCCCGGTATCGCTGCGCTACAGTGTGGTCTCCAAGACCAAGGGCTTCCGTTCGGGCGCGCTTCCCGGCGAGGAGTACACCGAGGTCGGCCGCGACATGGAGGAATCCGAGCGCGCGGCGCGGTACCTGCAGGATGCAGGGTACGATATGCTCAACTGCGATAACGGCACCTATGACGCATGGTATTGGGCGCATCCGCCCATCTACATGCCCGAGAACTGCAACCTCGAGGACGTGGAGCACCTGAAGGGCTTCGTCGACATCCCCGTGGTCGCCGCCGGCAGGCTCGATCCCTTCGTTGCCGCCGATGCCATCGCGGACGGCAAGCTCGACGGAGCCGGCTTCGCTCGCCCGTTCCTCGCCGACCAAGCATGGGTCACCAAGCTTATCGAGGATCGTCCCGAGGACATTCGCCCGTGCATCCTCTGCCACAACGGCTGCTTCAATATGGCGCACTACAAGGGTGTGCCCAACGACCAGGCGCTCTACGATAGCTTGCATATGTCGCGCTGCGCGGTCAACGCTGAGACCATGCAGTGGAACAAGCACCGCATCGTGCCGGCTCGGGAGCCGCGGACCGTGCACATCGTGGGCGGAGGCATCGGCGGCATGGAGGCAGCGCGCGTGCTGTCGCTGCGCGGACACCATCCTGTTATCCATGAGAAGGCCGGCGAGCTCGGCGGAACCTTCATCGCCGCGAGCGCTGAGTCGTACAAGGGCAAGCTGCGCGACTTGCTGGCGTGGTATCGGCGACAGATGGAGCAGCTCGGCATCGAAGTCCATCTCAATGACGAGGTGGACGATGTCCATGCGTTTGGCGATGGGCCGATCATCGTGGCGACGGGCGCTGTCCCCAAGGTCATGCGCAGCGTTCCCGGCCATGAGCGCATGGTGGAAGCCTGCGAGTATCTACTCGGTGCCCCTGTGGGCGAGACGGTTGCCGTGGTGGGTGGCGGTCTCACGGGCTGTGAGATCGCCTACGAGCTAGCGCTTACCGGCAAGAAGCCGCTCATTGTAGAGATGAAAGACGACCTCATCGCGCAAACGGGCGTGTGCCTTGCCAACAGCTCATATCTGCGCGAGTGGTTCGCGCTGCATGAGGTGCCGGTCTACCTCGAGACCACGGTTGCCGAGGTCACGGAAGCCGGTATCGTGTGCCGCGGCAAGGACGGCTCGGCATTCGAGCTCGCATGCGACTCGGTCATCAGCTCGGTCGGCTATGATCCGGCGCCCCTTGCCCCTCGCGGCAAGGGCATCTACCTGGTGGGTGATTGCGATCGCGTGGGCAACCTGCGCACCGTTATCTGGAGCGCCTACGAAGCAGCGATGCGCATTTAGGGGTGACGCGGCGCGCGGTGGGCAGTGCGCCTGCGGCGTGCCGCTCGGCCGGGGCGGGCCGCGGTCGATGCCCGTGCCGCTTGGCTGCCGGCGCGCCTTCAGGGCTGGCGGCAGTGGCGACTGGATGGCTCGTGACAGCCAGCAAGTGCGGAGCTCACCATCATGGGCACTCGAAAGTCCTGCGGTAGGCGGAAAGTCGGCCATTGCCAAGGAATATGCAGTACATAATCTCAATGAATGGGAGGTCATCGTAGAAAAACTGCAGTCAAGTGACCAATAATGCGGAATATGTACGACTACTTTTTTAAAAAAACATATTATACGACTGGTGATAATAAAACGCATAATTCGTACGACAACAATGCGGTTCTTTTGGAAAATGCACGATAGTGCCTGCATTCATTATGGAAAAGGCACGATGCCAGTACGCCAGGTGCAAATCTCGAAGGATGGCATGATGGGCGATTGACAACTTGAAGAAAACCGTAAACTTTTACTATCCCGAACCATTGGTTCGCTTTAAGCAGGGGAGGAGAGGAAATCATGCAGCATCATATGCAGCTATCTGAGGAGCAGCAAGCCATCCTCGATGGCGCTCGCGGCGACACGCTGGCCCGCGTCATGGAGACGCTCGTGCGTTATGGCGAGATCTTCGGTGCAACGACGATGGTCCCCGTCACCAGCACGTACAATCATCTGGTGACATCGTTCGGGCTCAAGGCTCTGACGCCTGTCTACGAGCTCATGGACCAGCTCATACAGGCTGGAGCCGCGTCCAAGCAGAAGTTCTCGGCAGATCCGCGTCCGCTTGACCCGGCGGTGCCGAGCAACATCCTGCAGAACATCGTCTTCAAGCACTTCATGTATTCCAAGCAGGACTTCTACGAGAATCAGTTGCGCGAGCTCGGCCTCATGGATCCAGATGCCTTTACCTGTACATGCTACATGGACGAGGTGGGCAACACGCCCCTGATGGGGGAGGTGCTCAGCTGGTCGGAGTCCTCGGCGGTGGTCTACGCCAACTCGGTGCTCGGCGCACGGTGCAACCGCAACTCGGGCATCATCGACCTCATGGGCTCGGTCGTGGGCTATGTCCCGTACTTCGGCCTGCTCACCGATGAAGGGCGCCAAGCGGATTGGGTCGTTGAGATCAAGACGTCGAGCAAGCCCGAGGCGCAGCTGCTAGGTTCGGCCATCGGCATGAAGGTCATGGAAGACGTGCCCTACATCGTCGGGCTCGATCGCTGGCTTGGCGAGCTCGACGAGGATGCGCGCACCTACCTCAAGGACTTTGGTGCGGCGACGGCCTCCAACGGCGCCGTCGGCCTCTATCACGTCGAGGGCATCACGCCTGAGGCGGTCGCGCAAGGTCGTGACCTTGTGCGCGACGGCGCCAAGACGTATGTAATCGACGATGCCGAGCTTCAGCGCGTCTACGACAGCTATCCGGTGGTGTGGAAGAACCCGGACGCCAGACCTAAGCTTTGCTTCATGGGGTGCCCCCACATGAGCCTGAACCAGCTCATCACGTGGACCGAGCGGCTCGAGGCGGCGCTTGCCGCAGCGGGACGCAGCCGCGTTGTCGTGCCCACGGTGTTCACTGCCGCCCCGGCGGTCATCAAGCGTTTCGAGGAGACGCCGTACGCCGTGTGCCTCAAAGCCATGGGCGTGATCGTTTCCTACATCTGCCCGCTCATGTACATGAACAACCCGCTATGCAGCACTATGCCGGTTATCACATCGAGCAACAAGCTGCGCACCTACACGACGGCGCGCTACTACACCGATGACGAGATTCTGGAGCAGATCACGGGCGGCGCCCAGGGCGCGAAGGGAGGCGAGCGCTAATGCGTACGTTTACCGGACGGGTCATCTCCCCAGGCGAGGCGATCGCCGAGGCCGTGGTGAGCCACGGCGGTCTCAACACGCTGGCGTCGTTCCAAAAGGCGCTGCAGTTTGGCGACAAGAAGGCGACCTGCGGCGACCAGAACAACCCCGATCTCTATGGCAAGCAGATGGTCGGTCGAGCGCTTTGCCTGCCGCAGACCATCGGCTCCACGACGGGTGGCCTGGTGCTCTACTGCGCCTGCGCGATGAAGCGCCAGCCTGCGTGCATGCTGTTCTCCGAGCCTATAGACTCGCTTGCCGCAGCTGGTGCGGTGCTCGCGGACGTCTGGCTCGATGATGTGTCCATGCCCGTCATAGATTCGCTGGGCGAGGAGTTCTTGGCGTACGTGCAAGATGGCATGAAGGTCACCGTGCGCGATGGCGGCGTCGTCGAGGTGGCATAGCGGCCCTGCCAGATGTTAGCTGTAGCCAAGGCACTATGGCTAGGGCGCGCGTGGCAGCTCCTGCCCCTGCGGACTTCGGGCATGCATGCCAACGTCAACCTCTGTGCGCTTTAGGCACACTAAGGAGGAGTTTTGGCCTAAAAAGCGTGCAGAGAGCGCACAGAGGATTGCCCCACGGCCAAATCGGGGTTGCATGCGGCATCACAGCGATCGGATCGCCCTGTCACCGCAGGATGCGTTTGGCGAACCGTTGCATGAGTCTACCGGCGTTGTGTGATGCGGGACTGCAGCGAGCGTAGGTAGTGAGAAACCAGAACGGGCCGGGACGCACATGCATCCCGGCCCGTGATGTGTCTGGTGCCCCCGGGCGGATTCGAACCGTCGACACCCGCTTTAGGAGAGCGGTGCTCTATCCCCTGAGCTACGGAGGCATGAGAGAAAGTCTAGCACAAGACCGCAGCTTCGCGAACTTCGGCAGATGCGAGGCTGGAGTTGCGCGCTTGCGACAGACGCCACGCGCGCAGCCCCGCGTCAGAGCTGCCGAAGCTCACTTGCCATACTGGCCTGAGCGCCTACTGCGAGGCCTCCTCGTCGCCATTGCCCGTAACGGCCTGGTCGGGCGAGGTGGGTGACTCAGGGCTATCGGGCTCGGGATCGGTTTCTGGTTCGGGCTCCGGTCCGAGCGAGATGACCAAGGTGATCGTCGTGCCGGGTGCCTGCTGACCGCCGGGGCTGTAGCTGATGACATAGCCCGCTGCGACGGAGGAGCTATAGCGCTCCTCGTAATCCACGCCAAAGCCCGCGTTGCTGAGCGCCGAGGTCGCGGCTGATCGGCTGTCGCCCGTGACGTTGGGTACGGCGGTGGTGTCAGGCCCGCTGGAGACCTTGAAGGTCACGACGGTCCCCTTCTCGACTTCCTCGTCGGCGACGGGGCTCTGCTCGAAGACGGTGCCCTCCTCGGCATCGTTTGCCTCGGTGCTGGCGCTGGGCGTGAGCCCCGCCTCCTCGAGTGCCTGCTCAGCCTCTTCCTGCGTCATGCCCATGAGGTTGGGCACGGGCACGGTCTCGACCGGCTCGGGTCCGCGAGAGATGGTGATATCGACCTCATCCCCCTCACGCCTGACCATGCCGCCGCTCGGCGTCTGGCCCATGACCTCGTCTTCCGCGAACTCGTCGCTGTAACCGTGGTCGACATGGCCGACCTCGAGTCCTGCTGCTTCGATGGCCTCGCGGGCCTCTTCCTCGGTGGATCCCAGCACGTTGGGCACCGTGACCGAGGCGGCGCCTCCGAGCGTCGACATGGCGATGAAGGCGATGATGCCGATGACCGCGATCGCGGCGATGATGCCGGCGATGATCTTGCCCTTGCCGCCCTTGGGTTCCTCGTCCTCGTAGCTGGAGGCGTTGGAGCGTCCGGAAATCGACGACGGACGAACGGCCGTGTTGCCCGAGCCGACGGGGCGCACCATGGCCTGGGTCTGATCGCTCATCACACGGGTCTCGGTTGCACCCATGCCGGAGACCGGTACCGCGCCGAGCACGCGCGTGGGTTCGGGCACGTCGACCTGGCGACCGGCGAGGTAGCTGTTGAGCACCTGGCGCAGCTCGTCGGCGGTTTGGAAGCGGTTGGCAGGGTCCTTCTCCATGCACTTGAGGATGATGCGCTCAAGGTCGGCGTCGAGGTTGGGGTTGATCTGCGACGGGGGGACGGGCAGCTCGTTGACCTGCTTGAGCGCGACCGAGATGGCGTCGTCGCCGTCGAAGGGCACCTGTCCGGTGGCGCACTCGTACATAACCACGCCGAGCGAGTAGATATCGGAGGTGGGGCCGAGCTCCTGACCGCGGGTCTGCTCCGGCGATACGTAGTGCGCGGTGCCCAGCACGTTGTTGTCCTGCGTGAGATGGCTGTTCTTGGCTCGCGCGATGCCGAAGTCCATCACCTTGATGTTCCCGTCGGGCAGCACCATGATGTTCTGCGGCTTGATGTCGCGGTGGATGATCTCGTGCTTGTGCGCGACGGAGAGCGCGCCGCAGATCTGGCTGCCGATCTGGGCGACCTTCTTGGGGTCGAGCGCCCCGTGCGAGCGCACACCGCTCTTGAGGTCGGTGCCGCGCAGGTACTCCATCACGATGTAGTACGTGTCGCCGTCCTTGCCCCAATCGTAGACGCCCACGATATACGGGCTGGAGAGGCCGGCGGCAGCCTGAGCCTCCTGCTTGAAGCGCGCGGCGAAGGTTGCGTCCGCGGCGTACTGCGGAAGCATGATCTTCACGGCGACCGTGCGGTCGAGTACCTGGTCCTGCGCACGGTACACGGTGGCCATGCCACCAGAGCCCACCTTGTCCTTGAGGAGGTACCTTCCCCCGAGCACCTGCTGCACCATCTGATTAGCTCCTAACAACCTCTGCGTCCGCACCCTTGTTAAGGACGGACGTGATTACCTCTCGTGCGGTCGCGGTCGGCATCCCGGTCGCGCGCCCCGCCTGCTCGGTTCGCGGGCGTCTTGCTTCCCGCGTTCCCGTGCGTTCGCTCCCTATCGCCATGCGCCTCAGAGCCCCTGGGCGGCGAGCGCCGCAGCGAGGACCCTGCCCGCGACCGATGCGGCCGAGTGTCCGTGCTCCGAGTAGTCCTCGATAACAACGGAGATCGCCACGGTCGGGTTATCGTACGGCGCGAAGCCGATGAAGGTCGAGTTGGTGTGCTCCGATGAGGTCTCGGCGGTACCGGTCTTGCCGGCAACCTGCACGCCCGAGACGCTCGCGGCGCTGCCCGTACCGCTCTGGACCACGCCGAGCATGGCCTCGGCCACCTGGCTGGCGGTGTCGGAGCTCACGGCTTGTCCGAGGGAGCGGCTCTCGGTGGTGGAGACCACGGTGCCGTCGGGCGAGAGTACCTGCTGCACCACATAGGGGTTCATCACGATGCCGTCGTTGGCGATGGCGGCGGCGATGACGGCGTTCTGCATGCAGGTGACCTGCGGGCCGGGCGTATGGCCCTGGCCGACGGGCTGGCCGGCGCCCGCCCAAGCGAGCTCCCATTCGGTCATCTCATCGGGGTCGGGCATGATCGAGGGCGTGGTCGTGAAGTCCAGGCCGAGCGACTGCCCAAAGCCGAAGGCGCGCGAGAACTGCACCATGCTGTCCGCCCCGGTTGCGACAGCCACCTGGCCGAACGCCGTGTTGGCGGAGAGCTCGAAGGCCCGGCGCAGGCTGATGGTGCCAAAATTCAGGCGGTCGATATTGGTCACATCGGCACCGCCGATTTCGAGCGCGGAGGGGGCATCGTACTCGGAGTCGAGCGTGGCGGTGCCCGTCTCGAGTGCCGCGGCGAGCGTGACCGCCTTGAAGGTCGAACCGGGCGTGTAGAGCGCCTGCGTGGTCCGGTCGTACTCGGAGGAGTCGGACGAGCCGTTGGCGCGCACGGATTCGATATCGGTGTTGTCGTAGGTGGGCGAGCTCGCCTTGGCGAGCACCGCGCCCGTGCGGGGGTCGAGCACCACGATGGCGCCCGTGTAGCCCTCGAGCGCCCGTTCGGCGGCCGCCTGGATGCGCGAGTCGAGGGTGAGCACCACCGAGTTGCCCGGCTGGGCCACGCCGGCAAGGGACATGAAGGCGTTTTCCCAGCTGGAATAATCAACCGATCCCGTGAGCGTGTCGTTCATGGTGCTCTCCACGCCGGAAGATCCGTAGCGCGTGGAGTAGTAGCCTACGGTGTGCGCGGCAAGGTTGCCGTTGGGGTAGGAGCGCACGTAGGTTCCGTCGCCCTGTGCCACGGATTCGGCAAGCGTCACGCCGTCCGAGGTGATGATCGACCCGCGCTGGATGTAGGCCTGGCGCGCGATGGTGTGGTTGTTGCTCGGCATGCTCCGGTACTCGTCTGCCTTGATCACCTGGATGTAGGTGAGGTTGCCGATGAGCACGGCGAACACGGCGGTGAACAGGAACACGGTGCGCGTGAGGCGCTTGGCGAGGGCAACGCGGCCGAGCACGCCCGACTCGGGCGTGTCGAGCAGGCGCCGGCGCATGCGAGAGCCGGGACGTGCGTGCGAGCCGCCGATCGAGCCCGAGGAGCCGGGGGTGCGCTGTCCGCCAAAGATGCGCGTACCCACGGCGCTGAGCGCAGGCGAGCCCGCAGCGGGCGCCTTGGGCGCATCGGGCATGGCGGTCATGATGCCCGTGCCGGTGAGCTCGGTCTCGCGGCCGGTTGCCTCGTCGCCGGCGCGCATGAGCAGCGCCACGATGATGAAGCTCGCCAAAAGCGACGAGCCGCCCGCGCTCATGAAGGGCAGGGTCACGCCGGTAAGCGGGATGAGGCGCGTCACGCCGCCCACGATGAGGAAAGCCTGGAAGGAGATGGCGGCGGTGAGGCCCGTCGCGCTAAAGGCGGCCAGGTCGCTCTTGGCGCGCGCCGCGGTGGTGAGCCCGCGCACGGCGAAGAGCATGAACAGCAAGAGAATCGCAGCGCCGCCGAGAAGCCCCATCTCCTCGCCGATGGCGGAGAAGATGAAGTCGCTTTCCACGACGGGGATGGTGGTGGACATGCCTCGTCCTATGCCCGTGCCCATCAGACCGCCGTCGGCAAGCGAGTAGAGCGACTGCACGAGCTGGTAGCCGGCGTTCTGCGGATCAGAGAACGGGTCGAGCCAGATGGCGAAGCGCGTGCGCACATGGCCCATGAGCTGGTACATGCCAAAGCCGCCGATACCCAAAAGCAGCATGCCGATGATCACGTACGACACGCGGCCCGTGGCTACGTAGAGCATGATGAGGAAGAGCGTGTAGAAGAGCAGGGCGCTACCCAGGTCGCGCTCGAAGGCGACGACCGCCAGGCAGATGCCCCACACCACGAACAGCGGAGCCAAAAGACGCAGGCGCGGAATCTTGATGCCGAGCACGTTGTGGTTGGAGATGGAGAGCAGCTCGCGGTTCTCGGCAAGGTAGCCTGCGAGGAAGAGCACGATGAAGACCTTGGCGAACTCGCCGGGCTGCACGGTGAACGAGCCGATTTCGATCCAGAGCTTCGAGCCGTAGCGGTCCACGCCGATGAAGATCGGCAAAAGGAGCAGCACGATGCCTGCGATGCCCAAGGTGTACTTGTACCGCTTGATGATATCGAGGTTCTTCACGAGTGCGAGCGTGCCCACCATGAGCCCGATGGCGACGAACAGGTACACGATCTGGCTCATCGCGATCGAGGAGTCGAGCCGCGTGATGAAGGTGATGCCCACGCCGGAGAGGGCGAAGACGATCGGCAGAATCGCCGGGTCCGCCCCGGGGGCGAGGAATCGAACGGCGATATGCGCCGCGGCGAAGCCGGCGAAGAGGCCGAGCGGCACGGCGAGCGTGGTGAACGATAGGGCGGTGCCCGTGGTCACCACGTAGAGGGCGTAGAGCAGCGTTACGGGGAACGCAGCGCCGATGAGGAGCATGAGCTCGGTATTCCTGCGGCTACCCATCAGGCATCGCCTCCCTGGGGTGCTGGTTCAGCGGGGTCAGCGTCGGCCGCGGCATCCGCTGGAGCCGCTTCGTCTGCTGCTGGCGCCGCAGCGGCGTCCGCCCCGCTTGCGGCGGCATCGTCTTCGGTGGATGCGGCGTCCCCTTCGGTGCTATTGCGGATGGCCTCTGCGTCCTGCGCCTGACGCGTCATCTCGGCATCGATCTGCTGGCGGTAGCTGGAGAGGGTGTCGCGCGCCTCGTCCATGCTGGCTTGCGGGATGCCTGCGCGCAGGCGGTTTTGCGTGTCTTCGGGCAGGTCTTCGATGTCGATGGTCGTCGAGTCGGAGAGGCTGTAGAGGTCCAGGCCCATAAAGCTCGCGGGAACACCTGAGTAGATGGCCACGTGCCCATCGGAGACACCGAGGAACAGCGAGTTGGAGATCATGAAGAACGCGATGGTGCAGGCGAGCGCTATGGCTGCCAGCAGACTGCCGAGTGCGATGAGGAAGTTGCGCTTGCGGCGGCGTACGAGCTCGCGCATGCGTCCGTCGTCCACTACATCGACCACCACAACGGTCACGTTGTCGCCGCCGCCGGCATTGAGCGCGGCGTCGACCAGGTTGTCCGTGCAGATCTGCGCGGTTGGCGACTGCGTGGCGATGCTCTCGATCTCCCCGTCGGAGATCATGCTCGACAGGCCGTCGGAGCACAGGATGAGACGGTCTCCCTCGATGATGTTCAGCTGGAAATGGTCGGCGTACATGGCGGGGTCGGAGCCGAGCGCACGCGTGATGACCGAGCGGTTGGGGTGCACGCGCGCCTCGTCTGCCGTGATCTCGCCGGCATCGACGAGCTCCTCCACATAGGAGTGGTCGTGCGTGACGCGGATGAGCGTGCCCTCGTGCAGCAGGTAGGCGCGCGAGTCGCCCACATGCGCGATGGCCATCGTGGTTCCCTCGATGTAGGCGGTCGTCGCGGTGCAGCCCATGCCCGCCTTGCCCAGGCCGTTCGCGGCGGCCTCGATGATGGCGGAATTCGCTGCTTCAACGGCGGCGGCCAGGCGTATGGGGTCGGCTTCCTTGGGCGCGAGCTTGGCTATGGTCTCCACCGCTATGGACGAGGCGACCTCGCCGGCGGCGTGTCCGCCCATGCCGTCGCATACGCAGAAGAGCGGCGGCTGCACCAGGTAGGAATCCTCGTTGTGATTGCGCACGCAGCCCACGTCGGAGCGAGCGCCCCACATGAGCGTGGTGCTTGTGCCGGCGTCGTAGGTCGAGTCGGTCTCGATGCGGTCGTCGGTGATGGGGGCGAAGCTCTGTGTGGAGCCGGGATCGCTCAGATGCGCCTCGACGAGCGATACATCGATCTCGGCGGTGGTATCGGGGCGGGGGAGCGGTTGCTCATCGCTCGGCAAATCGCTCATACCTGCGGAAACGTTACGGTCGGTTGGTGCGTTGGCGTCCATTGCGGTCGCCTGACCACCGCCAAGCGGCTCGAACACTGCGGCGTTGCCGTGAGCTCCCACGCCACCCTGAGCCGCAGCGCTGCCGTGCGCTTCCACGCTCGGGTACTCCACCGGCGCGGCATGCGCGCCGATTGCCGGCGCCCCGACGGCCCGGGGGTTCTGCTCGTCCGGATTTATGTGCTCGTCGGGCATCATCGACGGTTCACTTTCATCACGACGTCGCCGATCTGCACCTCGTCGCCCTCACGCAGGGTGGCGGGCTCCACGAGTTGACGGCCGTTCACGAGCGTGCCGTTGAGCGAGTTGAGATCCTCGATCACCAGCGCGGGCCCCTGCAGCGAGAAGCGCGCATGCGAGGCCGAGACGAACGGCTCGTTGATGCAGATGTCAGAGCTGGGCGAGCGGCCCACGATCACCGGACCGAGCATGTCGACATGGATGCCGCGAATGCCGCGCGGCCCCTTGTCGACGTCGATGGTCCAGATGGCGGAGTCGCGGCGCTGGCCGCGCACAAGTCCCACGCCGGTTTTCATGACGGCGAACAGGAAGATGTAGAGGATCACCACCAGGACGATGCGCCCTATGAAGAGGATGACGTCGATCATGTCGCTCAGCTCCTGAACTCAAAGGTCGAGAGGCCGAAGGTGAGCAGGTCGCCGTTGCGCAGCGGGCAGCGCGTGATGCGGCGGTTGTTCACGAGTGTGCCGTTGGTGGAATTGAGGTCCTCGATGGACCAGTCGCTGCCCGTGGCCATGAGCTGGGCATGACGGCGCGAGACGTTGGGGTCGCGCAGGGCCACGTTGGAGACCGCGCGCTCGCGGCCGACGATGCACACGGGGCCGGTTACCTCGAAGGTATCGCCTGTGACCACGTCGACGAGCTGGGCCGTGGCTTGCACGGGCGAGGGGTTGCGGGTGCTGGCCATGTTGGAGGCGACGCTTGCCACGCCGAGCGCGGCGCCCGTGGCTGCCGCCCCGCCCACGCCGGCCATCGCCTCGCGGGTGATGGTCTTGGGCACGGGGATGGGCTGCGCCGGATCGGGCATCGAGGGGGCGAAGGGGTCCACCGGGGCGCTTGCCAGGTTCGAGGCAGCGCCCGCCGCAGCGGCACCGGCAGCGCCGGCAGCGCCGGCGGGGACGGCGTCCACGAGCGGGAGCGGACGCATGGCGGGTCGCGCGACGTTCGCAGACGCCGGCATGCCCTGCTCCGCCCGCGGCTGCTGACGCGGCATGGGCGCTTCCTTGCTGCGGTTCATGGCCTCGTTGTTGCGGAAGTTCTGGGCAAGGCCCTTCTGGTAGGCGCGCTCCTCTTCATACAGGCGGCCGAGCGTGGGCGCGTCGACGTTCTCTGCAAAGACCGAGAAACGACCGGCTTTGAGCTCGGGGTCGATCATGAAGCGGACGAGCGGCTCGCCCACGAAGACATAGCGCTTCTTCTCGGCCTGGGCCTTCACGAACTCGCTCACCTCGTTGGAGAGCTCGGGATAATACGGCGCCATGAAGGAGTCGTCGTCGCCGGAAATGAGAATCGTGTAGAGCGCCGGCGCCGTGTTGACGCCATTGACCACGAGAGTGGCGTCTTCCATCTCGTGCGCCGCCTGCTTGGCGAGCTTCTTGAACGAGAACGGCGCGCGGGCGGCCCCGAAGATTCCGGCCACACGGTCCTCGAAGACGGAAAGGAAGTTCACGATCAATCACCCTCCGGGAGGTCTCTTAGATAGCCCAGTGCATACACATACATGCAGACGATTATAGAGGATAGCGCGCCCACGCCCAGAGCTATGGCGATGCGGTACGTCACCAAGCTGGCAATTTCCACAGGGTGTGCAAGACAGAGGAGCAAAACGACCATAATCGGCGGCAGCGTACTAGCCGCGATGAGCATGGCGTTTCCGCGGGAGTTCTGCAGGTTGCGCGCGTGGCGGTCGAGCAGCAGCGCCGTTGTCGCTGCGGCGAGCGCGGCGAGCGCGGTGGAGCTCCAGAGCGCCGGGTGCGCGAGGGAGGACGCGGCCTCTGCCGCGTCGAGGAGGCCGCCCGTCGCGAGTGCGGTCTGGAAGAGCCGGGCGAAGGGAATGCCGAGCACGCAGCTGGCCGCGGCGGGTGCGGCGGGCAGGGCGCAGCCGGCGAACACGGCAACGGGTCCGCAGAAGAGCACGGGGTCGCCCGTGACGGCGGAGAGGGCGGCGAACGCGGCGAAGACGGCCGAGCTAGCCGGGAGCGTGCGGCCCCAGGCGTACCACCAGCCGGCGGCGAGGGCCACCGTGAGGGCGACGGGCGCGAGCGCGCCCACGATCGGGGTCGCGCCGAGCACGAGCATGACAAAGCCGGTGACCACGAGCGCCGAGCCGATCGCCGGGGCGATGGCTGCCGCGGCTCCGATGGCGACGGCCGCCGCTGCGAGGGCCGCCCCCTCCGCAAGTCCCAAGGCGGCGAGGAGCGCAGCGGCCGCTCCGGCTACGGAGACGCCTGCGACGGCGCCTGTTACCAGCGCGCGGGCACGATTGGTCCTGCTGCCGAGCCAGCCCTGGGCGGGGTCGAGCTCCCATACGCGGTCGCGCCGCGCACGCGTCGTCTCGCCACCGGATTCCTCGGCATCGTCGTCTGCGGTGAGGCGTGCGATGATGCGGGCGAGGCTGCGGCGGCCCTCGCGGGCATTGCCCAGGTGGGCGCCGAAGAGATCGCCGAAGTCGCTTATGGTGGCGGGGCGATCGTCCGCGTTGGGCGCGAGGGCGCAGAGCAGCGCGTCCTCGGTGTTCTGGGGGATGTCCGCGAGCAGGCTCGAGGGGTAGATGACGCCTTTCTCGATGCGCTTGAGCGAGTCTGCCGGCGTGCCGGCGCGAAACGGCGCGGTGGCGCAGAGCGCCTCGTAGAGTACGGCTGCCAGCGAGAACACGTCGCTGCGCTCGTCCACGACCTCGCCGCGCAGCTGCTCGGGCGCCATGTAACCGATCGTGCCGCCGCGCGCCCCGCCAAAGCCGGCTGCGCTCGTGAGGGTGGCCATGCCGAAGTCTGTGAGCTTGATGTGGCCGTTGCGGTCGATCAGCACATTGGCGGGTTTGATGTCGAGGTGCAGCACGCCGTTCTCGTGCGCGAAGGCGAGTGCCTGCGCGAGGGCGTCGGCGACCGCTGCCGCCTCGTCGTAGGTAAGCGAGTTGCCCTCCACGCCGGCGAGGAACTCCTCGAGCGACATACCGTCGATGTACTCCATGACCAGGTAGGCATAGGCGCTGTCATAGGTGAAGTCGATGACCGACACGATGTTGGGGTGCTGCAGCATGCTTGCGGTGCGTGCTTCGGCGAGTGCGGCGTCGCGCGTGCTCTCGGGCGCGGTGCCCATGGGCGAGGAGAGCGGGATGCGCTTGATTGCCACGCGGCGTTGCAGGCGCGTGTCGAGGCAGACCTCCACGCTGCCAAAGCCTCCCGTGGCGCGGGTCTCGAGCGGACGGTAGCGCCTGAGCAGCGATGATGCCGTGGCACCGGGTGCCTGCGTGCGGGAAGCGCCCGCGTTTCGGCGGCCGAGCGAGCCGAGCGGCACCGACGGCCCCTTTTGGCTGCTGGCGACCTCCGCCCCCTTGGCTGGGGAGCCTGCTTGCTCGGGCGAGGCGGCACCGGGCCCGCGCCAGACGGGCTGGCGCATTGATTGGGGCTTATGCGGCGGGAACAGCGGCATGGACGGCATGGCCTTTCGTGCGTGTGTGGTGTGATTCGGTATGCCTTTTTGCTATGGTACCATGCCGCCGCCCGTGCCCGTGCGCCGGGGTATCATAGGGGGACGCTTGCGGTGCCGCTCGGCGGCGCCGCGGCTGGACCCATGGCTGGACCCTCGTGATTGTTGGAAGGAAGGACGCTCGGCATGACCGACGAGCAAAGACTTGCCGCATACGATGAGTTCGCCCAGGGCGTGCGCGCGGAGCTCGCCCAGGTAAGCGAGCGCATGGACGACCTGCGCGCGCAGGACAAGGTCAAGACGGCGACCTACCGCCAGCTCTTCGCCGCGCGCATCACGCTCAAGGACATCGACCGTCGCCTGCAGGAGCGCGGGCTGTAGCGGAGGCGCCGCGTCCGATGCGCCGCCCTGGGATGGCGCTCGCGCGCAGGCGTAACCTGCCCGAGGGAACACGACCGATTGCAACCGCCTGGCGGCTGCATGACCAGAAGAAGGAGTGGCACATGGAGTCGCTGTATAGAAAGTACCGCCCGCTCACGTTCGAGAGCGTCGTGGGCCAGCAGCACATCGTCTCCACGCTCGAGCACGCGGTGATCGAGGGCAGGCTCAGCCATGCCTACCTGTTCTGCGGTCCGCGCGGCACGGGCAAGACCACCATGGCGCGCATCCTCGCCAAGTCGCTGCTCTGCGAGGGCGCCGAGCAGGCGCGCGCCCAGGGTGGCTCGGGCTGCATGCCGGACGGCACCTGCCCGGAGTGCGCGGCCATCGCCGAGGGCACGCACCCCGACGTCTACGAGCTCGACGCCGCGAGCCGCACCGGTGTGGACAACGTGCGCGAGGAGATCATCAGCTCGGTGAACTTCGCCCCGGTGCGCGGCGCCTTCAAGATCTACATCATCGACGAGGTCCACATGCTCACGACGCAGGCCTTCAACGCCTTGCTCAAGACGCTCGAGGAGCCGCCTTCGCACGTGGTCTTCGTGCTGTGCACCACCGATCCTCAGAAGATCCCCGAGACCATCCTCTCGCGCTGCCAGCGCTTCGATTTCCACCGAATCGGCAACGCCGACATCGTGGGGCGGCTCGCCTACATCTGCGAGCAGGAGGGCTTTGCCTACGACACCGAGGCGCTCGAGATCGTGGCCAAGCATGCCCGCGGCGGCATGCGCGACGCGCTTTCCACGCTTGAGCAGCTGTCGGTCTTTGGCAACGGGTCGGTTCAGGCTCCCGACGCCCGCTCGCTTTTGGGCGAGGTGTCGGGTGCGGTGCTCGAGCAGTTTGGTGAGGGCATTGCCGAGCGCGACGTGGCACGGCTGTTTGGCATGGTCCGCACGCAGGTGGACGAGGGCAACGACCTCCTGGAGCTTACGCGCGACCTGGTCGCGCATATCCGCGATGTATATATGGTGCGCGTGGCAGGCTCTCGGCCGGAGCTGTTCGAGGGCGCGATGGTAGACGTCGACGCCCTCGCCCGCGAGGCGGAGCTCTTCGGCAGCGCGGATCGGCTCGCTCGTGCGTTGACGGTGCTCGATGATGCGGTGCTGGAGATGCGTACCGCCGCCGACACGCGGCTGGTGCTGGAGATCGCGCTGACCAGGCTTGCGCGCCCCGAAACCGATCTGACGATGGAGGCGCTCGTTGAGCGCATTGAGCGCCTGGAGGCCCGGCTCGCCGGCGATACCCCCGCGGCTCCGCTCGCTGGATCGGGGCTGCAGGCGCTCACCGGCGCTGTTCCTACAACGGCACCCGGAGCCGGCGCTTCCGTCGCGCACGCGTTCGCTCGCTCTGCTTCCGGTGCTCCTGCCGGCGCTGGTTCCGTATCGACCGCGAAGCCTGCGGCTGCTAAGCCGCCCGTACCCGCCGCATCGCCCGTTCCCGCCGAGTCGCCCGCTGCCCCGGCATCGCCTGCGCCGGAACCCGCTGCCCCGGTGCCCGCTCCCCAGCCGGCACCGCAGGTCGCTGCATCCGCACCAGCCTACGCCCCCGCCCCCTCCGCAAGCGTTGCGAGCCCGCAGCCTGCGACTTCTGCTGCTGCGACCAAGCCCGCCGCCCCCGCGGCGAAGCCTGCGGAAAGCTCGGCGCCCGCCTCTGCGGCCGCGGTCGCTGCCGCTGCCGGGCCGACCACGCCTGCCGTGACTGACCAAGGCGAGCTCCAGCGCAAGTGGCAAGATGTCGTGCGCCGCGTCGTTGCGGCCAAGCCCTCGTGCGGCGCGCTGCTGCAGAGTTCCCGCGCTTCCGCGGACGATGGCACCAGCCTTACCGTGAGCTTCCCCGCCGGATCGAACTTCGCGATGGTGATGGTCGGCCGTCCTGACATGCAGAGCGTGATCCTGCCCCAGGTGACCTCCGTCTTCGGTGGACGCTCGGTGCGCTATGTCATGGGCGGTGCCCAGGATGCGCCCGCCGCGCCTGCGACGAAGCCAGCGGCTTCTTCCGGGTCGGCGCCTGCGCCGGCTCCCGCGGCCCCAGTTCCCGCGGCACCGGCTGCTGCGCCCGCCCCAGCTGCCACGCCCGCTCCTGCCGCGCCAGCTCCCGCGGCACCCCAATCCGCTCCCGCTCCGGTACGGACTCCTGCCAACTCCAATGACGCGGCGCCTGTGGTCGACCAGGTAAGCAGCCCGACCTTCATCCCCGAGCCCGGTGATATCGACGAGCAGCGCCGTGCTTGGGAGGATGAGCAGGTTCCCTACGACGACGATGCCATCGCCTCCTACGAAGAGGGCGACCTCCCGCCGTTCGACATGCCGGCGTCGTCCCCAGAGCCGGCTGCGGCCCCCGTGCAGGAGAATCCGGCTCCAACGCCGGAGACGACGGCGGCGACTGCCTCGGGGTCGGGCCTCATGGGTGTCGACATGGCGCCATCCGAGGTGAAGTCCGTGCTCGACAGCGTCTTCGGCGACGGCGTGATCTTCAAGAAGGACTAGCCTGCCCTTGGGCGTCGTGACGGTTCGTTCGTGGTACGATGCTCGCGGAAGATAGAGAGCCGTCTTTTGTAGGTGGCGTGCACAGAAACGGAGTCCCCATGGCTCAGATGAACATGCAGCAGATGATGAAGCAAGCCCGCAAGATGCAGGAGCAGATCGCTGCCGCACAGGAGAGCCTCTCGCAGGCAACGGTCGATGCGTCTGCCGGCGGCGGCATGGTGAAGGTCACGGTCAATGGCGAGATGCAGATCACCTCGCTCAAGATCGATCCCGAGGCGCTCGATCCCGAGGACGTCGAGATGCTCGAGGACATGATCACCGCCGCGGTGAACGAGGCCGTGCGCGGCGTTGCCGAGATGGCGAATCGCCAGATGGGCGCCATCACCGGTGGCCTTAACATCCCGGGGATGCCGTTTTAGCGTTTGATTGATGTGACGGTGGGAGCCTGCGGCCGCCTTGCCCAGGCTCTCTCCGTTTGTGTTGAGCAGGAGAGGCTAGCATGGCCAGCAACCAGGATCTTCAGCGGCTGCTCGATGAGCTGGGCCGCCTGCCGGGCATTGGCCCCAAGAGCGCGCAGCGCATCGCCTACCACCTGCTCGAAGCCGATGCCGAGGAGGCACGCCGTCTGGCCCAGGCCATCCTCGACGTAAAGGAACACGTGCACTTCTGCAGCCGCTGCTTCAACTACGCTACGGCCGATGAGTGCCCCATCTGCATGGACGGCATGCGCGACCGCACCCGCATCTGCGTGGTGGGCGAGCCGCGCGACGTGCAGGCCATCGAGCGCACGGGTTCCTACCACGGCCTGTACCACGTGCTCGGCGGCGTGATCAGCCCCATGGACAAGATCGGTCCCGAGCAGCTGCACATTCGCGAGCTGCTCGCGCGCCTTGGCGAAGAGGACATCCAAGAGGTCATCATCGCCACCAACCCCAACATCGAGGGGGAGACCACGGCGAGCTACCTGGCGCGCACCATCAAGCCGCTGGGAGTGACGGTGAGCCGCCTGGCGAGCGGCCTGCCCGTGGGCGGCGACCTCGAGTACGCGGACGAGCTCACCCTCGGCCGCGCCATCGAGGCCCGGCGCGCGCTGTAAGGTGCTCGGCGAAACAACCTTTTAAAACCGGAAGCTTAGTGGCCGGCCTCTGCAAATCGTCGTCGCTCGACAGCGTTCACGCCTACACCGTTGTCTTCCCACAATAGCGGTTATCGAACACTAGAAAAACACGCAGGTGGCGTGTCCCGCGACACATGTCATTCAGATTCACGCATACGCCCCGCGCGAACGCGGTACAATAAACACGCATGTGGATTTCTGTGGCCAGACGCGTTCGACCTCATCGCCGGTCGCGCTTGGACGGGGTCGCTCGGTGTTGCCAGCATACCGTATGCCAGACAATGCTCCGCACCCTCGATGGTTGCAGATTCGGCCACAAGCGCCGTTGACTAACCGGCTAGCACGGGCTGCCGGGGACTGTATACCTACACGAGAGGAGAGGGGTATATGGCGCGTAAGTTCAAGTCCATGGACGGCAACGAGGCGGCCGCATACGTATCGTATGCGTTCACCGAAGTTGCGGGTATCTACCCGATCACACCGTCCAGCCCAATGGCCGACCATGTCGACCAGTGGGCGGCTCAGGGCAAGAAGAACATCTTTGGCACGAAGGTGAACGTCATCGAGATGGAGTCCGAGGCTGGCGCCGCGGGCACCGTCCACGGCTCGCTTGTCGCGGGTGCGCTGACCACCACCTACACGGCCTCCCAGGGTCTTCTGCTCATGATCCCGAACATGTACAAGATCGCGGGCGAGGGCCTGCCGGGCGTGTTCCACGTGTCCGCCCGTACGGTCGCGAGCCACGCGCTCAACATCTTCGGTGATCACTCCGACGTCATGGCCTGCCGCCAGACCGGCTTCGCCATGCTCGCCGAGACCAATGTCCAGGAGGTCATGGACCTCTCCGCGGTGGCTCACCTTTCCGCCATCGAGGGCAAGGTGCCGTTCCTGAACTTCTTCGACGGCTTCCGTACCTCGCACGAGATCCAGAAGGTCGCCGTGTGGGATTACGCGGACCTCGCCGAGATGTGCGACATGGACGCCGTCCAGGCCTTCCGCGATCACGCGCTCAACCCCGAGCATCCGCACAACCGCGGTACGCATGAGGACGGCGACGTCTTCTTCCAGCACCGCGAGGCCTGCAACACCGCCTACGACAAGCTCCCGGCGGTCGTTGAGGACTACATGAACAAGGTGAACGAGAAGCTCGGCACGAACTATCACCTGTTCGACTACTACGGCGCCGACGATGCTGAGAACATCGTCGTGTGCATGGGCTCCTTCTGCGACACGCTCGAGGAGGTCATCGACTACCTCAACGCCCATGGTAAGAAGGTCGGCCTGGTGAAGGTCCGCCTGTATCGTCCGTGGTCTGTCGAGCACTTCGTGGCCGCGCTGCCCAAGACCGTCAAGAAGATCGCCGTGCTCGACCGCACCAAGGAGCCGGGCTCCATCGGCGAGCCGCTCTACGAGGATGTCGTCGCTGCTCTCTACGAGGCCGGCCTCTCCCAGGTCGAGGTCATCGGTGGCCGTTACGGCCTCGGTTCCAAGGACGAGCCGCCTGCGGCTGCGTTCTCGGTCTACGAGGAGCTCGAGAAGGACGAGCCCAAGCGCGAGTTCACGATCGGCATCGTCGACGATGTCACCAACCTCAGCCTCCCCATGGACGCGGACGCCCCCAACACGGCTGCCGAGGGCACCATCGAGTGCAAGTTCTGGGGTCTCGGCGGCGACGGTACCGTGGGCGCCAACAAGAACTCGATCAAGATCATCGGCGACCACACCGACAAGTACGTCCAGGCCTACTTCCAGTACGACTCCAAGAAGACGGGCGGCGTGACCATCTCGCACCTGCGCTTTGGCGACAACCCCATCAAGAGCCCGTACTACATCAACAAGGCTGACTTCGTGGCGTGCCACAATCCCAGCTACATCGTCAAGGGCTTCAAGATGGTCCGCGATGTCAAGCCTGGCGGCACCTTCCTGGTCAACTGCCAGTGGAGCGACGAGGAGTTCTCGAAGCACCTCGGCGCCGATGCCAAGCGCTACATCGCTAAGAACAACATCAACGTCTACCTGATCGACGCCATCGACCTGGCCGAGAAGGTCGGCATGGGCAAGCGCACCAACACGGTGCTGCAGTCCGCGTTCTTCGCGCTCGCCAAGGTCCTCCCGGCTGAGGAAGCCCTCCAGTACATGAAGGACGCCGCCGAGAAGTCCTACGCCAAGAAGGGCCAGGCTATCGTCGAGGCCAACTGGAAGGCCATCGACGCTGGCGCCACCGCGTTCCGCAAGTTCGAGGTGCCCGCTGACTGGGCTACCGCCGAGGACGAGGCCGTCGAGGCCGAGCTCAAGGGTCGTCCCGAGCTCATCGCCCAGGTCAAGAACATCATGCAGCCCATCAACCGCATGGAAGGCGACAGCCTGCCGGTGTCCGCGTTCATCGGTCACGAGGACGGTCAGTTCGAGCAGGGCGCTTCCGCCTACGAGAAGCGTGGCGTGGCCGTCATGGTGCCGCACTGGGATGAGACCAAGTGCATCCAGTGCAACCAGTGCTCCTATGTGTGCCCGCATGCGACCATCCGTCCGTTCGGCCTGACCGAGGACGAGATCGCTGCCGGCCCCGAGGGCATGCGCACGCTCGACATCAAGATGCCCAAGGACACGGGTCTCAAGTTCACCATGGCCATCAGCCCGCTCGACTGCATGGGCTGCACCAACTGCGCGAAGGTCTGCCCCAAGGGCGCTCTCACCATGGTGCCGCAGGAGCAGGAGCTCGAGGAGCAGAAGACGTTCGACTACTGCGTCGAGAACGTTGCCCCCAAGCCCGTGCTCGAGGCCGCCAATGTCAAGGGCAGCCAGTTCAAGCAGCCGCTGCTCGAGTTCTCCGGCTCCTGCGCCGGCTGCGCCGAGACCGCGTACGCGCGTCTCGTCACGCAGGTCTGCGGTGACCGCATGTTCATCTCCAACGCCACCGGCTGCTCCTCGATCTGGGGCAACCCCGCTGCCCGTTCGCCCTACACGGTGAACAAGGACGGCCATGGCCCGGCGTGGAACAACAGCCTGTTCGAGGACAACGCCGAGCACGGCCTGGGTATGTTCCTGGGCTATGAGGCTGTCCAGAACAAGCTCGTTGCCGAGACCGAGGCTCTTATCGCCGCCGACGGCACGCCCGAGGCTGTGAAGACCGCTGGCCAGGCTTGGCTCGACGCCAAGAACGACGCCGAGGCCTCCAAGACCACGGCCGCTGCCTACGTCGAAGCGCTCGAGGCCTGCGGCTGCGATGCCGCCAAGGCGATCCTCGCCGACAAGAGCTACCTCACCAAGAAGTCCTTCTGGATCTTCGGCGGCGACGGCTGGGCGTACGACATCGGCTTCGGCGGCCTGGACCACGTCCTGGCGTCCGACCACAACGTCAACGTCTTCGTCTTCGACACCGAGGTGTACTCCAACACCGGCGGCCAGGCCTCCAAGGCCTCGAACATCGGCCAGGTTGCCCAGTTCGCCGCTGCTGGCAAGCGCACCAAGAAGAAGAGCCTCGCCGAGATCGCGATGAGCTACGGCTACGTGTACGTGGCGCAGGTTGCCATGGGCGCCAACCCGGCTCAGACCCTCAAGGCCATTCAGGAGGCCGAGGCCTACGATGGTCCGTCCCTCATCATCGGCTACGCTCCCTGCGAGATGCATTCCATCAAGAAGGGCGGCATGCAGAACTGCCAGGCCGAGATGAAGAAGGCTGTTGAGTGCGGCTATTGGAACCTTTTCCGCTTCAACCCGACTGCCGAGGTGGGCAAGAAGTTCACGCTCGACTCCAAGGAGCCGAAGGGCGGCTACAAGGAGTTCCTGATGAACGAGGCTCGCTACGCGTCGCTCGCTCGCGTGCTGCCGCAGGAGCAGGTCGACAAGCTCTTCGAGGAGAACGAGGAAGCTGCCGTCGCCCGCTACCAGCACCTCACCAAGCTCAAGGATCTCTACGCTGAGGTCTAAGGGATCATGGATTCCACGGGTCGATAGGCTCTGAACGGAAGCCCCGGGGCACTTGCCTCGGGGCTTCTTTTGTATGCGGTGGGGTGCCTTTCGATTTACGGCCTGCTCCGCGTCTCGCCGCCCAAAGCATCGCATGAGCGACATTTGTATGGCTATTTCGATTGATTTTGACGTTCGTGCGATGGTTTGCTTGTTCTCGTGGGAAAGGGGCGTGGGGCGCGACCCGATTGCCTGGCTCTCCGCTGGAAAACCGGACGACTGGGTACAAGACGCTTGTATGACCAGAGGGCGTGCAACCGGGGGAGGATCATATGTCCCAAGACGAGAACCAGATGCTGGATGAGCAGGTAGCGACGAGCTCTGTCGTAGAAGAACCGTTCGAAAGCGGTGCAACCGGCGCTGAGTACGAAGACGGACAGGCCGTGGAGGCTGATGCCGGTGAAGAGGAGGGCCATCTGGTCCCCGGCGACGAGGACGAGCGCGACGCCGGCCTGCATGAGGAGATCCTTTCGCAGGAGACGGTTTGGCGCGGCAAGATCTTCGATATCGAGACCATGGAAGTCAAGCTTCCCAACGGCCATTGCTCCCGTCGCGACGTGGTGCGTCATTGCGGCGCCGTTGCCGTGGTCGCGCTCACCGAGAATGGCAAGATCGCCGTGGTGCGCCAGTACCGCACGGCTCTCGACCGCGTGACGGTGGAGATTCCGGCAGGCAAGATGGATCCCGGTGAGGAACCGCTGGAGAGCGCCAAGCGTGAGCTCAAGGAGGAGACGGGCTTCGTCGCGGGGAAGATCGCCTATCTCACCACGATCGCTACCTCGGGTGGCTTCACGGACGAGCTCATCCACATTTTCTTGGCCACGCAACTCTCCTTCGAGGGCGCCGAGCCCGACGAGGATGAGTTCCTCAATGTGGACCTCGTCGATGTCCAGGAGCTTGTGGACGCGGTGCTCGACGGCAAGATCGAAGACGCGAAAACCGTGGTAGGCGCGCTTGCGTGCGACGTGATGGCGCACCGCTTGGCTGCAGACGCCTTCGCTGCCGAGGATGATGCAGGCGAGGAGTAGCGCGCGGTTCCTGCTGAGAAGCCGCGGCTTGAGAAAGCGGGGAAACGGCCTCTAGAACGCGGGGGATTCCAAGGCTAGGCGCGGTTTCATGCCGGATTCGGAGGAGCCCCTGCAGATGGAGGGCAGATGTGCCTAGCGATCGCGCATGCGGCGAGCGATCTCGGCGATACCCTTCAACGTGAGCTGCTGGTCGATGACGTCGAACACATCGGTTGAGTCCGCGACGACGTTCGCCAGCCCGCCGGTGGCGATGACCCGCGCACGCGGCGAGCCGAGCTCGTCTTTGATGCGAGCGACTAGGCCCTCGACCATGGCGGCGGTACCGAGCACCGCGCCGCTCTGCACTGCCTCGACCGTGTCGCGGCCGATGGCGTGCTGGGGAGTATCGAGTGGGATGCTCGCGATGCGCGCCGCCCGCGCTACAAGCGCGTCCATCGAGATGCGGAGGCCCGGCGCGATGGCTCCGCCGATGTAGTAGCCGCGGTCGTCCACGACATCGATGTTGGTTGCCGTGCCAAAGTCGACCACGATGGAAGGAGCGCCGTAGAACTGCTCCGCAGCGACGGCGTTGGCGATGCGGTCCGCGCCGACCTCGGCGGGGTGCGGAGCATCCACGCGTACGACGTCCGCGGTCTGAGGGCCCACTGCCACGACGTTTTGCGTGATGCGCTGCGCCACGGCGCGCCATTCGCTCGTGAGCTGAGGCACAACCCCGGCGAAGGCAATGGCATCGATGCACTCAAGTCGAAGGTCGTAAACGCGCAGGTAGCCGAGCAGACGAACGTGCAGCTCGTCTGCGGTGAACGTACGGTCGGTGGGCATGCGCCAGGAATGAGCGAGCTCGGTCCCATCGAAGAGGCCGAGAGCGGTCTGCGTGTTTCCCATATCGACGGCGAGTAGCATACTGCCTCCCTGGAGGTGGTGGAGCCCGGTGCCGGTAGTTGCGGAGCGGGGCGCTTGGTTGCCGAACATTGTAGCTCAGGTGCTTGCGGCTCGATGCCTGCACCCATGCTGCCTACGAGCATCGTCGCTGAGCGCCGCTGCTTTATGGAGCACTGCGCGCTCGGCAGCATGTGGCTTTGAAGCGTTTCAACTCCTTGGTATACTCAGGGTCCATGGGATTGATGGTCGACAAGATCGATGGGCTTCGGTATGAACGGGGCGAGTGCAAACAGGGGAGGGCGCATGGGCAAGGTGCGAATCGTTGATGTGGCCCGCGAAGCGGGCGTGTCGCTCGGCACGGTGTCGAACGCGCTCAACCATCCCGAGAAGGTCCGGCCCGAGACGAGGAAACTCATCGATGAGGCCATCCAGCGCCTGGGCTACCTGCCCAACCAGAGCGCGCGCTTGCTTGCGGGCGGCCGTACCAACACGATCGGCCTGGTGCTGCCCGGTCTGACAAGCGGCTGCAGCCTGCAGATCGCGAACGGTGCGCGCAATGAGGCGATGCGCCATGGCTACGACCTGCTCGTGATGAGTAGCGACGGCGACAGCGCGCTCGAAGACCGCTACCTCAACTTCTTCGTAGGCATTCAGGTTGCCGGCATCCTGGTGCAGCCCGCGCCGAGCATGAAGCAGCGCGCCGCGGCGGAGCTTCCCGTGCCGACGGTCTACCTCGATGTACCTTGGGTGTCCGACCGGGTTGCCTCGGTTGCAGCGCGCTACCGTGCGCAGGGACGCCTTATCGCGGAGCACGTGCTTGCACGGGGGGCAGAGCGCGTCGCAGTGGTGGGGCGTGCCGAGAACGCGCAGCTTGCCGAACGCCTTGAAGGGATCCGAGACATGTTTCCCGGGTACGGCGACGTCTCGCTGGAGATCTACAACGAGGGAGCAACCTCGGGGTCGGGCGATGGAGCCCGGCTGGGCGCTATGCTCGCCAGCCGGAACGAGCGCGTGAGACCAGATGCGATTATCGGTCTAACGGATGCCATTGCAATGGGTGCGCTTGCCGGCGTGATGGCGGCCGGATGCTCGGTTCCGCATGACATCATGGTTGCGGGATGCGATGGCAACCCGCTGGCTTGGGGCGGGCCCCTGCCGCTCACTACCTGCTCGCCCGCTGGGTACGAGTTGGGTCGTAAAGGTGCGCAGCTCATTATCGAGCGCGTTATGTGGGACGAGGAGCACGCTCGCGAGGCGAAACGCGCGGTGTTGCGGGGTTTCGGCGGCATCGCGCAGGAGGGGCCGCCGGTCGCGCACGAGACGGTTCGTCCGTTCTTACTCGAGCGTGCAAGCACGGCGCGGGGAATCTTGGATCCTTTGGATGTATCGGGGGCCTCCGCAGGCGTCCCAGCGACCGATGTTGCCGCTGGGATTCCGGAATACGATGCGGGGGCGTATCTCTAACAGGGGCGCTTCGCTGCCGGGCTTTTACGCATTCTGTCGTCTGATGGCATTGAGCAGCTTGCTCATGTCCGGAAGCACGTCGGTGCAGAGCGAGCGCAGCTCGGCATCCGGTTGGGTGAGGTCGGGGATCATGAAGACGGGGCAGCCGGCAGCATGCCCGGAGCGCACCCCGTTGATGGAGTCCTCGATCACTGCGCACGCGGCGGGCTCGGCTTCCATACGCTTGCAGGCCAGAAGATAGATGTCAGGATTGGGCTTGCCGTTCTCGACCTCATCGCCGGTGGTGAGGCTTTCGAAATAGTCGAGGATGCCTAAGCGCTCGAGGTTGTGCAAGGTGATCTCGCGCCGCGATGAGGTGGCAACGGCCATGCGGAACCCGGCTTCCTTGAGTGCGGGAAGCGACTCCGCCACCTGGGGCTTGAGTTCGAGCTCCTGGTCGTAGATCAGGGTTTTGCGGGCGCGGTAGTCGGCATAGAGGGTGTCTGCGAACTCACGGGAACCCAGCTTCTCGGCAATCATGTTCATGATGGCTTTGATTGGACGGCCAACAAAGCTGCGAATCATCTCGTCGGACACGGGCGCATGGAGCGCGTCGGCGGCTTGACGCCAGGCGCGTGCACTCAGCGGTTCGCTGTCGATGAGGGTGCCGTCCATATCGAAGAGAATGGTGGTGATCATGCTTGTTCCGTTCGGTTGCTGTTGCATGCGAATACTCGGCGCGCGGTTGAGCGATGTGGGATTTGCTGAAGATGCGCGTCCTACGGCAGCGTAGCCGCTACCATTGTGCCAGAGCTGCCGGCAATCGGCGGCGTCTTCTTGAATTCGTTACCGCTTCGTGATGCGGGAATCGCTTAGGCTTCCCGCCCTGTTGGATGCGGAGCAGATGGGGGCAATGGGGATGGATCGGGTCGAGAGCCGGTATCGCGACAAGTTGCGCGCGCTCGAAGAATGCCTGCTGGGCTACGGGTCGGTGGCAGTAGGTTTCTCCGGCGGGGTGGATAGCACGTTTCTCGCGGCGGTCTGCGCGCGGGTGATGCCCACGCGCGTTCTGCTCGTGCATCTGGCGACGCCCTTTGCGACAACGCCTGAACGACAGTACTCGGCACCGCTCACGGTGACGCCCGGCTGCGAGCGCTCGGTACCGGTTGCGCCAACGGTCGAGTGCGAACGCTCGGTACCGATGGGGGGTGCCAGGGCGGATGCTGCGACGGGCACTTACCCGGACACGGCGTTGGATACCCCGCAAGCCACGAGCTTCGGCCTGCCGCTCGTGACGATCGACGTCGATCCTCTCGGCGATGCGGATATTAGGGAGAACGGGCCGCTACGTTGCTATTACTGCAAGCGTATGGGCTTCGAGCGCATCGTCGAGGTCGCTCGCGAGCGTGGGTTCGCGGAGGTCGCGGACGGGAGCAACGCCGACGACGCCGATGACTACCGGCCCGGCATGCGAGCGATCAGGGAACTCGGTGTGCGCTCGCCCCTTATGGAATGCGGTTGGCGAAAGCCTGAAGAACGCGAGCTGCTGCGAGCTTGGGGCTTCGCGCAGTGGAACCTGCCGGCTGGGGCATGCCTAGCGACGCGCATCCCGTGCGGAGAGGAGCTGGATCTTCGGAAGCTCGCAACGGTTCGGGCGTGCGAGGACTACCTGTACTCGCTTGGGTTGAGCACCGTCCGCGCGCGGCTTATTGGCGGCACGGTGCGCGTGGAGGCCTCAGTGGAAGACCTGCAAGCGCTCTCCACATGGGGCGATATTGCCGACTCCGGCGTCAGCCTGCCCGCGGGGATTGTCGCCGAGCTGACGGCTCGCGCGGCGTGCCCTGTGGAACCCGTTGCCGTACTCTATGGTAAGGGTGGCATGAACGGCTAGCATGGCTGGCACCTCGGGCAGGTGGCCAAGTTGCCAGTATCCATGGGGGACGCGGTGGTGCGTCCGGATGAGGGCCTTACCTATTTCGCACGAGCCGCTGAATTGCATCACCGTCCGTCGTACACTTCTGCTATGAATATACGATCGTAAGATTAATGCAAAAACGAAATGCCAATCGTAAGAATGCTACATATTTTTAAAAATAAACGCATATAAACTACGATAACCAAAAATAAAATGCAGAATAACAACGAAAACAGTATATGAAATGCAATATATTTACGATATTAAATTAAAACGAAGAAAAAGTACGATATAAGAATTTAGAAATGCAGAATAGTTACGATTACAAAAGGTATAACTGCAGAAATCTTACGATAGGCATGTTGAGGTTTGCAAAACATGCGTGAATGCCACTGCTGTAGCGAGGATTGGTGGTAGAAAGACGCGCGATACGCGAGATCGAGATGGGAAGGCGTGAGAAGAGCGCGCAGGGCATGCGGGAAGGCGTGGCGGCGGTTGTGGAGAACGCATTAAAAAAGCCCACACGAGGCGGGCTTGAGTAATCGATGGTGGTCAGAGAGGGAGTCGAACCCCCGACACGAGGATTTTCAGTCCTCTGCTCTACCAACTGAGCTATCTGACCGGGTGCGTTAGCAACTAACGGCTCGATAACTATACCAAATTGCGGCGGGGCGTCAAGCGGCCATTTTGACGGGTTTGAAAATCGCATGAAACGGAGGGCCAACGGCCTTGGTGTTGGGTGCATCGTCGGATGCATCGATGTGGTGCGCAAATCCCCGGCGGGATAATTGCATGCTCGGGTCAATGTGGTAGGGTACATAGCCTATACTCAGGTAACCATCGAGTGATTGCAACTGACGAGCGAGGCGTAGGGAGCGTGCGGGCATGAATAGGGATGCCAAGGTAGGACGAGTGAGAGGCGCAGCGGATCGCATCCGCGGCGTCAATCTGTCTGGATGGTTCATCCCCGAGCCGTGGGTCTCGCCATCGCTTTTCGCAGCGACGGGCGCTTCAAACGAAAGCGAGCTTCAGGTGGCGCTTGGCGCGGCTACGTACAGCGACCGCATTCGCGAGCACTATGAGACCTTTATCACCGAGGACGACTTCCGCCGCATGTCGGCGATTGGTCTGAACGCGGTGCGTTTGCCGGTGCCGTGGTACACCTTCGGCGCGCAGCAGGATTCCGAGGTCCATATCCCGGTGGTCGACTACATCGATCGTGCATTCGAATGGGCGCGCAAATACGATATGAAGGTCCTGCTCGACCTTGCCACGGTTCCCGGTGGCCAGGGGGATTCGAACGATTCCCGCAGCACGCCTGAGTCAACCGTCGATTGGCATTCTTCAACCAACGGCAGGCACATCGCGTTGAACGTGCTCGAGCGTCTTGCTGCGCGCTATGGTACGAACGCCAACCTCATGGGCATCGAGCTGCTCGACTCTCCCATCATGAGCGTCCGCAAGAACGTCTTCACTGTGACGGAGGGCATTCCGAGCCACTATCTCAGGAACTTCTACCGCGATGCCTACGGGTTGGTGCGCATGCACATGAACGAGGACAAGATGATCGTGTTCTCCGCTTCGGGCCACCCCAAGGCGTGGAAGCGCTTCATGAGCAGCTCTCGCTATAAGAACGTGTGCATGGACGTGCATCTTTACCACTATCGCGATGAGATGGCGCTCGACATCACCACGCCGCACGGGCTTTCGGCAGCGCTTGCACGCAACCGCCGCCTCATCCACGAGGCGCGTTCGGCCGGGTTCCCGGTCATCGTGGGCGAGTGGTCCGGAGCCGCGGTGTTCACCAACGTCTCCATCACGCCCGAGGGCCGTTCCGCCTATGAGCGCGTGTTCATCTCGAACCAGATGGCTTCGTTCGCCGAGGCACGCGGCTGGTTCTTCCAAACGTGGAAGACCGAGAAGCGCATCGCCGCTTGGGATGCGCGCGCGGCGCTCGGCACGCTCGAGCGCGCGATGCTCGATTAGGCGCCATGGGGGTCCAGCACGCAACAAGCGCCGGCCGCCTCATCGTGGTCGGTACGCCGATCGGCAATCTCGGTGACCTGTCGCCTCGCGCCATCGAGGCGTTTCGTCGCGCTGATGCGGTGTGCTGCGAGGATACTCGTGTGACGGGCAAGCTCCTCGCGCACGCCGGAGTGCAGAAACCGCTTGTGCGCTGCGACGAGAACGTGATTGCGGGCCGGGCCGCGGGCCTTGTTGAACGCATGACGGCGGGAGACACGCTGGCTTTCGCTTCAGATGCGGGCATGCCGGGCGTCTCGGATCCCGGGCAGGTGCTTGTCGACGCGGCGCGCGCGGCGGGTATCGCCGTCGAGGTCGTGCCGGGGCCGACCGCTTGCATCACCGCGCTCGTGGCGTCGGGCATTCCGTGCGAGCATTTCTTCTTCGAGGGGTTTCTGCCGCGCAAGGCGGGCGAGCGCGCGCGGCGCTTGGCTCAGTTGGCCGCTGTACCGGGAGCGCTTCTTTTCTACGAGTCCCCGCACCGTGTGACGGCGACGGTCGCATCGCTCGCCGAGGCATACCCTTCGCGTGAGGTGGCGCTGTGCCGCGAGCTCACCAAGCTGCACGAAGAGGTGATCCGCGGCACGGCGGCAGAAGTGCTCGAGGAGCTTGAGACCCGTGACGAGGTTCGAGGCGAGATCGTGCTCGTGGTCGCGCCGCCTACAGCGGGCGAGCTCGCCGAGCTGGCGGTTCTCATGCCGGGCGCTGCGGGAGCTCCAGGGGCGGGCGTTTCCGACCTGGATGCGGCGCTCCGTGCAGACATAGAGCGCGCGCTGGCAGACGGTGAGTCGGCATCCTCGATCGCAAAGCGGCTTTCACAACGCTACTCGCGCCGCCGCCGCGAGGTCTACGCTATGGTGGTCGAGCTTCAGGCTGAGTGACCATCTCGGGACGGCGCGCTCGGTTCGGTCCAAGGGGTCGTACGCTTCATCAAGGGGGCATGCGCTTCACAATGATCGTGAGCGAGCGGTGATTGCGCCGCATTGCCCCGTTTTTGTAGGGGGAAGCGGAGGCTCGTTGCGCGCATCGCACTTGATTGGTCTGCACTTGCCAAGGGAAGCGCGGCATACATCGGGGTTCATGCGATAGAATGGGAGGTCGAGTGCAACAACCACCGGAGGGGATCTCAAGCATGGAGCACACGAAGCCTTCGTACTACATCACCACGCCCATCTACTACGTGAACGCCAAGCCCCATCTGGGGACTGCCTATTGCACGGTCCTCGCCGACGTGCAGGCGCGGTTCCGTCGTTCGTGCGGCTATGACGTGAAGTTCCTCACCGGCATGGACGAGCACGGCGAGAAGGTGGCAGAAGCTGCCGAGAAGAACGGCTTCGAATCTCCGCAGGCATGGTGCGACTCCATGGAGCCTGCCTTCACGGACCTGTGGCGCGAGCTCGAGATCTCGAACGACGACTTCATCCGCACCACCCAGCCGCGCCATACTGCCGGCGTGCAGAAGTTCCTCAAGGAGCTCCTCGACCGCGGCTACATCTACACGGATGCCTATGACGGTTGGTATTGCCGTCCGGACGAGACCTACTTCACCGAGACGCAGGTACGTCATCACGAGGAGGAGCGCGTCGCTGCCGGCGAGGCGCCCGCCGACCCCGAGCACCCGCTTTGCCCTGATTGCGATCGCCCGCTCGAGCGCATTCAAGAGGAGAGCTGGTTCTTCAAGCTCTCTGCATTCGAGCAGCCGCTGCTCGACTTCTACGAGGCGCACCCCGACTTCATCCAGCCTGAGACCCGCCGGAACGAGGTGATTTCCTTCGTGAAGGGTGGCCTCAAGGACCTCTCCATCAGCCGCTCGACCTTCGATTGGGGCGTGCCGTTCCCGTTTGACGAGAGACACGTCGCCTATGTGTGGGTCGACGCCCTCATCAACTATCTTTCTGCCGTGGGCTACGGCGCCGAGGGTGAAGAGGCGGCCCAAACGCTCGCCTTCCGCTGGCCCGCCCAGGTGCACGTAGTGGGCAAGGACATCATCCGCTTCCACTGCGTTATCTGGCCGGCGCTGCTCATGGCGGCTGGCCTGCCGCTGCCCGAGAAGGTCTTCGTGCATGGCTTCCTCACCGTTCGCAACGAGGAGACCGGTAAGATCGAGAAGATGAGCAAGAGCCGCGGTAACGTGATCGCGCCGCAGGAGGTTGTCGACCTGCTCGGGGTCGACGCGTACCGCTACTACTTCATGACCGACGTGGTGCACGGTGCGGATTCACCCATCAGCTGGGGCCGCATGCGCCAGGTGTACAACGCCGATCTCGCCAACAGCTGGGGTAACCTCGTGTCGCGCACGCTCAACATGAGCGCCAAGTATTTCGACGGCTGCGCGCCCGTGCGCCCTGCGGACTTCGAGCGCGCCACGGCGCTGCACGATGCGTGCGCAGGTGTGTTCGAGCGCTATGCCGCGCGCATGGAGGCCATGGACTTTGGCGGGGCTGTGAGCGAGGTGCTCGGCATCGTCTCCGCGGCGAACCATTACATCGAGGACAAGGCTCCTTGGGCGCTCGCGAAGGATCCCGCGCAGTCCGACGAGCTCGCGCATGTGATCTGGAGCCTGCTCGAGGTCATCCGTATCGCCACCGAGCTCTACGATCCCTTCATGCCGAGTATCTCCGCGGAGGTACGTCGCCGGCTCTCGCTGGATACGGCGCCGACGGCGGACCTTGCCGCCGCTTGCGCGTGGGGAGGGCTCGAAGGCGGCGCGCCGGTCGAGAAGGGCCAGCCGCTCTTCCCGCGTCTGACGGACGAATAGGCCATGACGACATCCCCGCTGGCGAACCTTACCGCGACGCGCGCTCTGCTCGAGGAGTTCGGGCTCGCGACCAAGCATCGCTTGGGCCAGAACTTCTTGGTGGACAACCATGTTATCGAGCGCATTTGCGCCCAGTCTGAGCTTACCGGCACGGAGCGCGTGCTCGAAGTGGGGCCGGGCATCGGCACGCTCACGCTCGCGCTCGTGCAGGAGGCGGCGCATGTCGCCTCCATCGAGATGGACGCAGAGCTCGAGCCGGTGCTTGCCGAGCATGCCGCCGAGCACGCCAACTTCTCCTACGTGATGGGTGACGCGCTTAAGGTGCCCTACGAGCGGATCGTGGAGGCTTTGGGCGGCGAACCGGAGCTGCTCGTCGCGAACCTGCCGTACAACGTTGCCGCGACGATCATTTTGTCATTCTTCGATCGGATGCCCTCGATTCGGCGGGCGGTCGTCATGGTGCAGAAGGAGGTCGCGGACCGCATCGGGGCCGTGCCTAGCACTAAGGAATACGGGGCTTACACGGTGAAGCTTGCGCTGCATGGGCGGGTAACGGGCCGCTTCGAGGTGCCGCCGCGCTGCTTCATGCCGGCTCCGCACGTGGACTCTGCCGTGGTTCGCATCGATCGCTACGATGAGCCGCTTGTCGCGGATGCGCAGTTTGCCCAGGTAGCGCGTGTGGTAGAGGCTGCGTTCGCGCAGCGCCGCAAGACGATTCGCAATTCGATGTCCGCTAACGGGTTCGGAAAGGATGAGCTAGACGCCGCATTCGCTGCAACGGGGATCGCGCCAGCGGCGCGCGCAGAGACCCTTTCCGTGGAGGACTTCATCCGACTTGCCGAGGTGCTAGCGGACTGAGGGGCGCTGCCCCCCACGTGCAGAGACGAATGCGCTGGTAGAATGAGTGCCATGCAAGAGGCTATTTTGGAGTTTCGCAATTAACCACCGCCAAGAGGGACGAACTTTTATCGATGCGGTTATTTTCGCTGATCGTCCTCGATTGGCGCTACGGAAAGCTGCGACGTCGCTCGCGCGGCGCGCATTGGGGCATGCTGGTGGGGTGCGAGGTTGGCTGAGGCGGGCAGGAGGCTTGCGATATGGAAACGGATCCAGTGGACGGGAAGTCTTCGCAGCATGCCTGCTTGGACGATTCCCTTGCGCTTGTATACAGAAAAAAGAAGAAATCCAAGGTGACGACCTATATTCCACCGCTGATATCGGCGCCTGTTGCCGACACCCATGCACACCTCACCTGCTTCTGGAGCAAAGATCCCGCCGAAGCGGTTGCCCGCGCGGCGCTCGCGGGCATCGAGCGGCTCGTGACGCTGTATGATCCGGTTGGCGATAAGCTCGAGCCGGCGGAGTTCCGGATGCAGCTCGATAGCGTGCTCGCTTCTGCGCGTGAGATGCTCGTCGTAGCATGTGGCGCTGGGGAATTGGCGGATATGCGGGCGGTGCCAGCGGGTGCTCGTGATGGTGCGCCGCACCAAGCCATGCCGCCGAAGGCTGCGCTCACACTGCCCGACAAGGTACGTTATCTGGTGGGTGTTCACCCTTACGGTGCGCCGGCTTACGATGACGCGGTTCATGCCCGTCTCCAGACGGCGTTGCAGGATCCTCGGTGCATCGGTATCGGCGAGATCGGGCTCGATTACCATTTCGATGCGGACGATCAGATTGAGGCGGCCCCGCATGATGTTCAGATCGCATGCATGGAGCGCCAACTCGCCCTTGCGATGGAGCGAGGACTGCCCGTTGAACTCCATCTGCGCAACGACGCCGGCGACAGTGAGCGCGAGGCCCATGCAGATGCCTATCGGGTCCTGCGCGAGGTGGGCGTTCCCGCCGCGGGATGCGTACTGCATTGCTTTACCGAGGACCGTCCCACGATGGAACGTTTCGTGGAGCTGGGCTGCTACATCGCCTTTGGAGGCGCGGCGACCTTCAAGCGCAACGAGCCCATCCGCGAGGCCTTCGCCGCCTGTCCGGCGGACCGTATCCTCTTCGAGACAGATTGTCCCTACATGGCACCCGATCCCATTCGCGGTCTCGAGTGCGAGCCGGCGATGATTGCGTTCACGGTGGACGCGCTCAGCCGCGATCGCGCCGCCCGCACGGGCGAGGAGCCTGCAGCTGTCGCGCGTGCCGCGTGGGACAACGCCGTCCGTCTTTTCGGCTGAGAGGCGCGCTCGCATCCTTCCTGCCTGCTACCATGGGAGCAAGATTCGTTTCGGGGAGGCGCGATGGCTAAGAAGGTCAAGGGCAAGAGCGGTGCGCGTGATGACGAGGCTCGCATCAAGCAGAGCAAGAAGGAGTCGCGCGCGCGTGCAAAGGCCGCAGAGAAGGTGCGCCGCAAGGCAGAGCGCAAGGCCGCCAAGGCAATACAACTTGCTGCCGAGGAGACGGCGCAGAAGCTCGTCCAGTGCGCGCGGGCTTCTGCGGAAAGCATTTCCCGGATCAAGGCATCCCGTTCGGTCGAGGGCGCGTGGGACCTGCATTCCCATTCCGTCTTTTCCGACGGCTCCAAGACCGTCGACGAACTAATTGCCGAAGCGCGCGCCGCCGGGCTCGCGCGAATCGCCATTACCGACCACGATACCTTGGCGCAGCTCTCGTATGTACGCGAGCGTTCGCGTGAGCTGGGTTTTCCCGTGTTGGCGGGGACCGAGGTTTCGGCACACAATCCTGCAACCGGCCGCAAGGTGCACATCCTGGCCTTCGGTCTCGAGGCCACGCCGGATGGCTCCGGGCCGCTCGAGCGCTTAGTTGCCCAGACGCTGTTCGACCGTACGGCGAACTCCCTATGGCAGGCTTGGGTGCTGAAGTGCGCGGGCGCGGAGTTCTCGGGTCACACCGTCTCGCTCGATGAGGTCGTTGCTGTTGCGGGCGAGAGCAAGGGCGTCTACAAGCAGCACATTATGGAAGCCCTCACGCGCCGGCCGCAGACCGATCGTGATTACCGCTTCTGCTACCAGTGCCTTTTCAAGGGCGACGGGGTGGCGGCCCACGACATCGCCTCGCCGGTGGCTGCAGGCGCCGTGCGGGCGGTCCGTGAGCAGGGCGGCGTGCCCGTGCTGGCGCATCCCGGCCAGATGGACTCGTGGGACGCTGTGCCGGAGCTGGTCGAAGCCGGCCTCATGGGTATCGAGGCCTTCCATCCGGACCATGGTCCACAGGACACGGCGCGTGCGTTCGAGCTTGCCGGCCGCTTTGGCCTGTTCGTGACCGGCGGAAGCGATTACCACGGGAAGTACGGCGATTCGCCCGCGATGGGTACGTGCTTCGTTATGCCAGACGAAGCAGGGGAGCGCGTCGAGGAGCTGTTCCGCATCGAGAAGGGGCTTCGCTAGGGTCCCGCTTCCGCGCCGTTTCGTGCAGTTCCTAGGCGCGGCGGATTAGCCGGCTCGTCTAGCATGATTGGCGTGCGAAGACCCCGCGAGTCCGCCCTGTGCCGTGTCCGCCCTACACTTCGGGTACGGTGGCGAAGATCTCGCTCGGCGCGGTGGCGGGTTCGCCGGTGAAGAGGCGCACGAATCGATCGAGCTGGATCAGGCCCCACTCGAGCAGACTCGGCGCCTGGATGCTTTCGGCTGTGACAAGGTCGATCGTGGCTAGGGTCTCATCCCCTTGGATGAGGGTGAGCGTGCCCGCCTCCGCGCCGAGCTCGACATCCCCGTCGAACGTTTCTAGCTCTACATCAAGAGCGAGATCACCTTCCAGGTCGAAGAAGCGCACGGTTGCTTCTGGATCGTCTGCTACGATGTCGATCGTCTTATCGGTCCAGTCGACGGCGGAGGCGCGGGCGACGAGCAGCTCGCCTTCTGCCGTGGTGCGCTCGCTGTTCAAGACGGGCGCGGTATGCATGTGGGCGTAGTACCAGTTGGCGAGGGCGAGCGTATCCGCCCAGCGGATGTCGCTGTCTTCGCAACCGAGTACGACGGTGTAGATCTCGTCTCCATCGCGCGAGAACGCCCCGACGAAGCACGAGAGCGCCTCGTAGGTGCCTCCGGTCTTGCCTCCGATGTTTCCCTGCTGCCCCAGGATCTCGTTGCGTTCAAGCAGCTCGATCTGGCGCTCGGCGCCGTCCGAGCCGGTGACGGTGATCACGTTGTCGGTGCTCGCCGAGATCTCGCGGAAGTCGTCGTTTTGCATGGCGTGGGCGAACATGGTTGCCACATCGCGCGCCGAGGCGTGCATCGCGTCGTTTTCCCATGCGCCGAAATCGAGGCCGTGCGGGTTGGTGAAGACCGCTCCCATGCCCAGCTCAGCGGCCTTGTCGTTCATCGCCTGGATGAAGGTGGCATACGGATCTGCGCTGGCGGGGTCGATGATCGCCCCGATCGAGCGCGCGATAGCCATCGCCGCGTCGTTGCCCGAGGGCATGAGCAGGGCCTTGAGCGCGGTCCCGAGCGTCAGCGTGTCGCCTTCGCGCAGGTGCGCGGTTGATTCGCCCACCGTGGCGGCGGCGTGGTCGACGGTGATCACGGTATCGAGGCTCGCGTGCTCGAGCGCGACGATCGCCGTCATGACCTTCGTGGTCGAGGCGATTTTCACCTGCGCATCGGCGTCGCGTTCGAAGTAGACCTCGCCGTCGCTGCGCACGACGATGGCGTTGCGCGCGGAGATGTCGGGCAGGTCCTCGGCGGCAAGGCCGCGTTCATCGGCGGTTTGCGAGCAGACGACATCCGAGCCGAGCGTCTCGGCCGTGGCGGGCGCAGGCGGCATGAGTGTCGCTGTCAAGGCTAATGATGCAATAAGGATGAGCCGCACCGCGCTCCGTGCAGCGCGATGGGAAAGCGTGGGGCTGGTGGGCACAGGGTACCTCCAGGTGCGATGGTGGTGCGATTTGGATGGTGGATACCTGAGCAGATTATAGCGTGCGGCCGTGCGGACGGGGGCGGCCGCCATACGCCAACCAATAGTGAACTCTTCCTTAATACGAGCTGAATGAATAGTGAGCAGCTGTATCGCGGGCATAATGAAACGGGGAAAGGAGCACATGTGGAGCCTCGTATCCTCGTCGTCGACGACGAGAAGACCATAGCCGACCTGGTTGGCATTTACCTGCGCAACGAGGGTTACGATGTCACGCTTGCCTACAACGGAGCGGACGCCGCCCGCGCGATTCTCGGCCAGACATTCGACCTTGCGGTACTCGACATCATGCTGCCTGACATCGACGGGTTCGAGCTGCTGAGCACCATTCGCGCCGAGCATACCTATCCCGTGATCATGCTCACCGCGCGCGATTCGCAGACAGACAAGATCGAAGGCCTGAGCCTCGGCGCCGACGACTACGTGGTCAAGCCCTTCCGCCCGCTTGAGCTTGTTGCCCGCGTGAAGGCCCAGCTGCGTCGTTATACCAGCTACGGGAGTCGCGAGAAAGAGGATGGTCCCTCGATCATCTCAATCAAGGGGCTCGAGATCAACCCAGATGCGCATTCCGTGACGGTCGATGGCAAGCCGGTGCGCTGCACGCCGCTCGAGTATTCCATCTTGCTGTACCTCGCCGAGAACCAAGGACGCGTGGTGCCGGTGGAGGACCTGTTCCGTGCGGTGTGGAACGAGGAGTTCATGGCGAGTTCCAACAACACCGTGATGGTGCACATCCGTCACCTGCGCGAGAAGATCGGCGACGACGCGGCGAATCCGCGCTTCATCAAGAACATCTGGGGCGTGGGGTACACGATCGAGGGGTAGGACGACGTCTGCGAGGATGCGGACGGTTATCGCGTATAGGTCGCGGGGGCAGTCGCCGCAACCCCATACGAAGCTTTGGGACGAACCCTGCTGTCGGCACGTATGCACGACGACGGGAGCGGGCGATGCTCGCCATCTCGCAACTTTAAGTTTTTCTTCCCTGTTATGTCGGGTAATTCGTTCCCTATACTTTAAGCAAATGGAACGTTTTGAGAACGCTTGGCGTACGCGCTGGGCGCATGGGGAGCGACGAGCGTGAAGATCGATGATGTTGCGGGAAGGCGCGCACAGCATGCACCGGTGAATCCGTACACGGGCTTGCCGCATGTTCCGGGCGAGCCGCCGGTGCCTCAGCAAGGTGCTGCGCAAGCGGGGCATGCCTCGTATGGTGGGCAAGCGGGTGTGACGGGTGCAAATGGCCCTGCGAGCGCGCCGTGTTCTCCGCAGGGCAGCACGCCCCCGGCATCCTCGGCCGCTCCCGACCCCGCCGCTTGCGGCGCCTCTGCCGCCTCGTCCGCTGCAGGCGGCGCTCCTGGCTTCACCGCTTCGCCTGGCATGGCTTCCCCATCCGGCCCCGCCTCCGTACCCACCTATCCTGCCGCGCCGTTCGTCACTCCAATCGCCCAGCAGGGCAACGATGCTCTTGTCGAGCGCTTGCGCTCGCTCGCCGACAGCCGTGTTGCCTCGACGATCGTGCTCGTGCTGCTGCTTCTGGTCATCGTTGGCCTCGACAACCTCATCGTGTTCCTTGCGCTTCTCTTTGCAGGGTTCTTGCTGATCGATCGTTTCATGAATGTCCGCCGCTGCGTGGTGCTCGGCGGCGTCTCGTGGCTCGCGGTCGTTCTATTAGGCGAGTTCATCAACCAGAGCGTCGCCGGCCGCGTGTTCGTGGAGCTCGATTACCTCTTCATGTTCTGCGGCTTCCTCTTTGGCGTCGCGGTGTGTGCTTCCTTCTTTGCCGGACGCGCGATGTACAAGCTGGGTTATGAGCGCGGGCAAGAGCGGGCAGACGACGCTATCGCCGAGCATATCGTGGGGCGCCTCATCGATCATCCCGACGATTGGACCCAGCTGGACGGGGATTTCCTGGAGGTCGAAAGCGCCATCAACCGGGTGCGCGAGCGTCAGCGCCTGGCGCGGCAGGCCCTGCGCGACGAGGCGCGCCGCAAGGACGACCTCGTGACCTACCTTGCGCACGATCTCAAGACGCCCCTCGCGAGCGTGGTGGGCTACCTCTCGCTTCTGGACGAGGCGCCGGACCTCCCTACCGAGCAGCGCGCTCGTTTCCTGGGCATCGCGCTCGACAAGGCGCACCGACTCGATGCGCTCATCGAAGAGTTCTTCGACATCACGCGTTTCGACTTCCATGACATCGTCTTGACGCGGGGATACGTTGACCTCAAGTTCATGCTCGAGCAGGTGGCTGATGAGTTCTACCCGGCGCTCGAAGAGCAGCAGAAGCGCGCCGACATCGAGGTTCCCGACGGACTCACCGCGCTTATCGACGGCGATAAGATGGCGCGCGTGTTCAATAACGTCATGAAGAACGCCATCGCCTACAGCTACGAGGGGTCCACCATCACCGTTTCCGCCGAGCGCAACGAGCAGACCATCGTCATCCGATTCGAGAACCACGGCGACCCCATCCCTGCTCCGAAGTTGCAGGTGATCTTTGAGAAGTTCTATAGGCTCGATGCCGCTCGAGCGACGGACCGTGGCGGAGCGGGGCTGGGACTTGCCATCGCAAAGGAAATCGTGGCTGCGCATGGCGGCACCATCGATTGCGCCTCGTCTCCTGAGCGCACGGTCTTCACCATCGTCATCCCCGCGTAGAGGTCCGTGTGCCCCGCCGTGGCGCAGCGGCTTGGTGCGGCGGCTTTGCGGCTCGATGCGATCGCAGGGCTTCCCGTGGAGACCTCTTGCCGCCTGCGGAAACCATTCGGTAGCAAAGATGACGGGTGCAAACGGCGGCTTTACATCGCCTTGACAAAGTCCTTTCGCCTTATTGAACCTTGACGCGTACTATAGAAGCGGCATATTGGAATCAAGGGGATGCGCCACCGCCGGGCCCCTGCCCAGGTTCTCAAGGTGCCCGGTGTATGATGGGGTGCATCCAAGCGATGCCGGCATCCTGGTTGGAGTGAAACAAGCCGTGATCTACTACGTCGAAGATGACGACAACATCCGCGGGCTCACGCTCTACGCTCTGCACCAGCAGGGCATCGAGGCCGAGGGTTTTTCGTGCGATAGCGAGTTCAAGGCCGCTGTGGCGCGCCGCGTGCCCGATGCCGTCCTGCTCGACATCATGCTGCCGGACACCGACGGCTTGGAGATCCTTCGCCGCCTGCGTGCCGACCAAGAGACCGCCACGGTGCCCATCATGATGCTCACCGCCAAGGATACCGAGCTCGATAAGGTCGTAGCGCTCGACGGCGGCGCAGACGACTATCTCACCAAGCCGTTCAGCCTGATGGAGCTTACCAGCCGTTGCCGTGCGCTCCTACGTCGCGGCGGCATGACCAAAAAGACGAGCGACATCCTCTCCTACGGCGGCATCGTGCTGTCGCCGAGCCATCGCGAGGTGACGGTCGACGGCAAGCCCGTCAAGCTCACTCTGCGCGAATTCGACCTGCTCGAGTACCTTATGCGCAAGCCTGGCGTGGTTTTTAGCCGAGAAGCGCTGCTCCAGAGCGTATGGGGCTGGGACTTCGACGGCGGCTCGCGCACCGTGGACGTGCACGTGCAGACGCTCCGTCAGAAGCTCGGCGACCGTTCGGGATGCATCGAGACGGTCCGCGGCGTGGGCTATCGCTTCGCCGACCGAGCCGCTGAGTCGCACGAATAGCCTCGGGTCCTGCCCATGAGTCCCATCGGGAATAAGCGGTCGCTGTTCAGGCGCGTGTTCGGGACCATCTTCGCGGTCGCGCTCGCGGTCGTCGTGGTCCTTACGGTCGCCGGTACGGCGTACCTGCAACGAAACCTCGCCGATGTGACTCGCTTCGAGCTCCACGACGAGGCCGTGACGTTGGCCACTGCGCTCGACCAGACCGATGACGACATAGCGACGATCGAGAGCCTCTCGCTCGAGGGAAAGCGCGTCACGCTCGTCGCGGCTGACGGCACCGTGCTCTATGACAGCGAGGAGCCTGCTGAGGGAATGGAAAACCATGCCCGGCGCCCCGAAATCGCTGCGGCGCTTGCAGATGGCGCCGGTACGTCCGAGCGTTCGAGCTCCACACTCGGCGAGGTCATGCTCTACCAGGCGGTGCGTCTGGATAACGGTATGGTGGTGCGCCTCGCCCAAGAGCAGGATGGATTCCTTGCCGTGCTCGTGTCGCTCGCCGTGCCCTTCATCATGCTGGCGATCGCGGTGCTTTGCCTGTCGTTCATCGCCGCGCGTCACTTCGCCGCCACGATCATCGCGCCGCTCCAAGAGGTCGACCTCGACCATCCCCGTAGGAATAACGATGCCGTTTACTCAGAGATGATGCCTATGTTGGACCGTATTGAGAGCCAGCGGCAGGAGCTCAAGCAGCAGATGCGCGCGCTGGCCGACAACGACCGCATGCGCCGTGAGTTCACTGCCAACATCACGCATGAGCTCAAGACGCCGCTCACCACGATCTCTGGCTACGCCGAGCTCATCGCCGGCGGCATGGTGGCAGATGAGGCCGACCTGCGTGACTTCGGCGGGCGCATCCACAAGGAGGCAGGCCGCCTGACCTCGCTCGTAAACGATATCCTCACGCTCTCCAACCTCGACGAGGCCGAGCGCTCCGAACTGGATGGTTCGGCTTCGGTCCTGGGGTCGGTCGAGCCGGTCGACCTGCCACGCATGCTCGAGTCTATCCAGCAGCGATTGGAGCAGATGGCCTCGCGAGCGGAAGTGACCATCATCCTGGATATCCAGCCTGCGATGGTGCTCGGCGTGCCGCGCCTGATCGACGAGCTCGCCTACAACCTGGCGAGCAATGGCATCCGTTACAACCTGCCCCAGGGCACGGTCACGCTCAGATGCGGAATCGACGTCGAGGGCCACCCTTACATCCAGGTGGTTGATACGGGAATCGGTATCGCGCCGGAGGAGCAGCCCAAGGTGTTCGAACGCTTCTATCGCGTGGACAAGAGCCGCAGCAAGGCGCGCGGCGGCACGGGGTTGGGGCTCGCTATCGTAAAGCACGCGGCTGTGTTCCACAACGCGACCATCGACCTGGCGAGCGAGCTTGGCATGGGCACCTGCATCACCGTGACCTTTCCCGTCCAGGACCTGCCCGAGATGTAGCAGGTTCCCGGCATGGCGAAACCGGCCCCAGCGCTACCGCGCCGAGGCCGGTGCGATGCCCTTCGCGGTCAGTGCGATGGGCGCCATATGCCGACGTCTCGCCCGCTACTCCAGGGTGCGCATATATTCTGAGATGGCGGCGAGTCCGCGCTTCAGG
Organism: Enorma phocaeensis; assembly: GCF_900186505.1. Classification (GTDB taxonomy): domain Bacteria; phylum Actinomycetota; class Coriobacteriia; order Coriobacteriales; family Coriobacteriaceae; genus Enorma; species Enorma phocaeensis. Next base: position 501,277 of record NZ_LT891968.1, on the reverse strand, counting down.
TCCGCGACGTTGTCGGAGTACGCGTAGCCGATGCGCATGCTCTTGGGCTCCTCGAAGCAATCGCCCGGGGTGACGAGCGCGCCGGAGACCTTGATCATGTCGGTGCAGAAGGTATACGAGTCGATGTCGTAGTCGTAGTAGACCAATGCCGTGGTACCCGCCTCCGGCTTTACGAACGAGAGATGCGGCTCGGCGTTGACCCACTCCTCGAGTGCGGCGAGGTTCTGGCGCACGATGCGGCGGCTGCGCTCCAAGATCTTGTCGGCGTGCCCGAGCGCGAGCGCGGCGACCGCCTCGTCGAACATGCCGCACGAGATGAGGTTGTAATCACGATGCGAGAGCAGGTCATGACGGAGCTCGGGGCTCTTGGTGATGCACCAACCCAGGCGGATGCCGGCGAGCGACCACACCTTGGACATCGATGAGGTCACGACAGCTTTGTCATAGAGATCGATGGCGGACTCGGGGTAGACGTCCTCCTGCGTGAGCAGGCGGTACACCTCGTCGCAGACGAGCCAGGCATCGTGCTTGCGCGCGGTTTCGACGATGGCCTCGAGTTCCTCTGTGCTGAGCAGGGCGCCGGTGGGGTTGTCGGGGTTGTTGATGCAGATCGCCTTCGTCTCGTCGGTCACGAGGGCCTCGAGCTCGGCGATGTCCACGTGGTAGTGCTTGGCGGGATCGAGATGCAGGATGTCGACCTTGGCGCCGCACATCTCGGGGATGGAGTAGAGCTGCTGGTAGGTTGGCATGATCGAGACCACGTGGTCACCGGGGCCGACGAGCGTGGTGAGTACGAGCGAGTTGGCGCCCGCCGCTCCGTGGGTGGGGATGATGTGCTCGGGTTTAACCGTGCGGTAGAGCTTGCTGACCCCTTCGAGGAAGGCCGGCGATCCCTCGATGTCACCGTAGGTGAAGCGGCGGCTCGAGATCTTTCCGTAGAACTCTTGGGGATCCGTGCCGGTGAGCTCGAAGAGCTCATCGAGGCTGAGCGAGTAGACGCAGGTCTCTGCCACGTTGTGCGTGCACTTGGTCTCCCAAGCATTCATCCACTGCTCGACACCGAAATCCTTGATCTTCATGGTTGTTCTCCTGTCTGCATTCGCGGTCGGTCGATATGCCGCCCTATGCGGCGAGGCCGCGCCTGGCAGCTCGCCGAGGCACGGCCGTTCCTACAGCTCTATCCTATAATTCGACGTACGTGCCGATTCCCTGCGTGCGGGCGCGCTCGCGAACGTCCCCGCCGCGATCTTCTCCGTTGGATCGACCGCCCTGTACCTGCTGCTATCCTTCGTGATTCCCTCGAGCTCCGGTATGGCCACCGTGTCCATGCCCATCATGGGGCCGCTGGCCATCCAGCTTGGCCTTGCGCCCGAGGTCATGATCCTCATCTACGTCGTTGCTCACGGTCTGATCCTGCTCTTCACGCCAACGTTTGGCGTCTTGCTGGCCGGCCTTGCGATCTCCAAGATCGAGTACACCACGTTCGTGAAGTTCATCATGCCCTATGTGGTCGGTCTCGGCGTGGTGCTCACCGCATTTCTCACCGTCGCTATGGTTGTGCTGTAGGTCCGGTGACGCGGATAGCTGCAGCTGGTTGCGGAGCGCACGCCGCGCTTGCGCTCATCCCCCCGCTCCAGCAACCATAGACACTTGTTGTGATGCCCTCGGCGGCTTTGCTGCCGGGGGCATCCTGCGTTTCGGCTGATTCGCTTCTCGCGGGTCGTGTCACGGCGCTCGTTACGCATGCTTCCCAGGATCGCTTCTCAATCAAATTGGAGGGCATGTAGATAATCTAAGTCTTGTACGCTAAGGTTTTATGCGTGCCCATATGGGTACCATGTGGTCGGTACATAGCGCACGCGGCGTGGCCGCATGCGGCAACATGGGAAGGACGCAGCACATGCGCAAGTTCAAGACAGAGAGCAAGAAGCTCCTCGACCTGATGATCAATTCCATCTACACCAACAAGGAGATCTTCCTGCGCGAACTCATCTCCAACGCGTCGGACGCGGTGGACAAGCTCAACTTCAAGAGCCTTACCGACCAGTCGCTCGACGTCAAGCAGGAGGACCTTGCGATTCGCGTGAGCTTCGATAAGGATGCGCGCACGATCACCGTCTCCGACAACGGCATCGGCATGACCGCCGAGGAGCTCGAGCGCAACCTGGGCACCATCGCCCATTCCGGTTCCGAGGAGTTCAAGGAGGCAAACGCCCAGAGCCAGGGCGACGCGGTGGATATCATCGGCCAGTTTGGCGTGGGATTCTACTCTGCCTTCATGGTTGCCAAGAATGTGCGCGTGGTGAGTCGCGCCTATGGCGAGGATGCGGCTCACGTATGGGAGTCCGATGGCATGGAGGGCTACACCATCGAGGACGGCGAGCGCGCCGAGCACGGCACGGACGTTATCCTGACGTTGCGCGATAACGAGCCTGCCCGTCCCACGCAGCCTGGCGAGCCCGCCGAGCCCGGTGAGAACTACGATCGCTACCTGACTGAGTGGGAGCTCAAGGAGCTCATCCGCCGTTACAGCAACTACGTGCGCTATCCCATCCAGATGATGGTCACCAAGAGCCGCCAAAAGCCCAAGCCCGAGGATGCCGGCGACGACTACAAGCCCGAGTATGAGGACTATCAGGAGCTCGAGACCATCAACTCGATGACGCCTATCTGGAAGAAGCGCGCAAGTGAGGTTGAGCAGAAGGACTACGACGAGTTCTACAAGAGCACGTTCCACGACTTCGAGGCGCCGGCGCGCACGATCAGCTTCCACGCTGAGGGCACGCTCGAGTACGACGCCTTGCTGTTCATTCCTGGTCGCGCGCCCTTCGATCTGTACAGCAAGGACTATGAGAAGGGCTTGGCGCTCTACAGCTCCAACGTCATGATCATGGAGAAGTGCGCCGACCTGCTGCCGGACTACTACAACTTCGTGCGCGGCATCGTCGACTCCGCCGATGTCTCGCTCAACATCAGCCGTGAGACTCTGCAGCACGACCGCCAGCTGCACGCTATCGCTCGCCGCATCGAGAAGCGCATCACCACCGAGCTCGGCGCCATGCGCGACGATGACCGCGAGGCGTATGAGAAGTTCTTCGAGAACTTTGGCCGCGGGCTTAAGTACGGTATCTACTCGAGTTACGGCATGAAAGCAGACGAGCTTGCCGACCTGCTGCTCTTCTGGAGCGCCAAGGAGCAGAAGATGGTTACGCTCTCTGAGTACGCCGCCGCCATGCCCGAAGGCCAGAAAGCCATCTATTACGCCGCGGGCGACGACCGCGAACGCCTCTCCAAGATGCCCGTGGTGACGGGGGTGCTCGCGCGTGGCTATGACGTGCTGCTCTGCACGCAGGATGTGGATGAGTTCACGTTCCAGGCCATGCGTGAGTATGTGGCAAAGGACATGCCGAAGCTCTATGAAGACGAGGCAGCTCGCGAGGCCGCTGCCAAGGCGGTGGCCGACGGTGCCGAGCCCGAGACCGAGGACCGTCACCTCGAGCTCAAGAACGTCGCGTCGGGCGATCTTGACCTAGCGACCGAGGACGAGAAGAAAGAAGCTGAGGAAGCATCCAAGGAGCATGCCGACCTCTTCGAGGCGATGAAGGATGCGCTGGGAGACAAGGTGGAGAAGGTTGCCGTGTCCTCGCGCCTGGTGGGGGAGCAGAGCGCGCCCGCTTGCATCTCCACGGAGGGTCCGCTCTCGCTGGAGATGGAGAAGGTGCTGAAGCGCGGCCCCGAAGCGGACACCGAGGACCTGCCGAGCACCCAGCGCGTGCTCGAGCTCAATGCCAAGCATCCCGTGGTCGCTAAGCTCGTCGCAGCCCAGGAGGCTGGCGATACCGAGAAGCTCGGCTTGTACGCTGGGCTCCTCTATGACCAGGCTCTCTTGGTCGAGGGCATCCTGCCCGAGGACCCAGTCGCCTTCGCGCGGAACGTCTGCGAGCTGATGTAGCGCTTCCTTCGCGGCGTCGCAGCTTGCCGTCGTGATCGAACGGCAAGCTGCGTCGAGGCTCCGGATTGAAAAGCATCGCATGAACGTCAAAAGCGCTTGGAAATGCGCTGGATTTGACGAACGTGCGATGCTTTTCCTGTATGGGGCGCCTTGCGGATGGGTGCTTTACGGGTCCTCCTACGTTCCCCCGCGTGTCATGACGAGGTGCGCTCCCACCAGGCCCCCGAGCTGTTGCACAACAGCCCGGAAGTTCGTTCGTGCGCACAATGAAAGCATGGTGCGCATAGGGCGCACGGACGAAGGGAAGGTTTGCCATGGCTTCGAACGAGATCCTGATTTCCCCTGATGCGATGCGTGGTCGTGCGCGTGAGTGCGATACCCAGGCGAAGACGATCGGCGACGTCGTCCGCAACATGGACGCCCTGCTTGCGAATCTCCAAGCGGAATGGAAGGGCCAGGCTTCCGATGCGTACTCTGAGCGTTACCTCGGCGAGTTCAAACCGGGCCTCGAGCGCACTCAGAGGATGCTGGAGGAGATTTCGCGCGCCCTGAACCAAGAGGCGAGCAACAAAGAAGAGGCCGACCGCGCTGCTGCTGCAGCTTTGCGCGGCTGATGATCGTCACCGTCCAGTCTCGCGAGCGTCTGCGCACGCGGGCGTTGCCGGAAACGGTCGCCGGTGCGCATTGGATCGAGGACGCAGCGGGCACGCGTCTTGCGTTTATCGAAGGTAGGGAGGGCTTCTGGCACATCGAGCCCGCCGGAGGCATGAACGTGCGCGGGATGGATGGTGCCGGAGGCGCGCTCGCGTTGACGCCGCGGGAGTCGATGGTGCTCAACCTCGACTCCGCGAGCGGCGAAACCTGGTGCCTGGTGTTCTATCCCGACTCACCGGGAACGAAAGAGACCCAGATCTTCGGCTTTACCGGGGACGGCGTCATCACCGTGGGCCGTGCGCCCGAAAATGACGTCTGCTATGACAACCCCTTCGTGTCCGCGCTCCACCTGACCCTGGCGTACCAACGGGGCGTTTGGACCGTGCAAGATGAGCGGTCGCAAAACGGCGTCTTCGTCAACGGGGCGCGCATCCGTGCGGGCGTGCCGTATCGATTGGCGTACGGCGATGTGGTAGCCTTCCTCGACGAGCGCATCACGGTGGGTAAGGGGTTGTTCTCATGCAACTGCCCTGGGGGCGCGGTGCGCGTCCGCGAATCCTTCGTGCGCTATCGAGCGGTCCCTGTCGAGGCGCCCACGTCAGAACAGGACGCAAAACCAGCCTACTTTTATCCGGCGCTCCGTTTCGCGCGGTCGATTGAGCCCAAGGACTTCGTGATCGATGCCCCGCCGCAGCCACCGGCAGAAGAGAAGATGTCCCTCGCCATGCGCATAGGCCCGTCGCTCGTCATGGTGCTGGCCTCGGTGCTCTCGGCCATGGTTTCCGTGAGCACGCTTGCCGACCAGGGCGGTTCCATGATCCGTGCCGTCCCTATGATCGGCATGGCCGTGGCCATGCTCGCGGGTAGCGTGCTCTGGCCCATTTTGAGTTCTCGAAGCCAGACACGCCAGCGCCGTGAAGATGAGGCACGCCGTCGCGCGGCCTATTCCCAATACCTCAGCAGCAAGCTCACCTCCATCGCGGAGGAGGAGAACCTGCAGCGCCAGATCCTTTGCGAGAACCGCATCCCCGTGCAGGCGTGCCTGGAGCGCGCGTACACGGGTAGCCCTGAACTCATGGATCGGACGGCGCTGCATGACGACTACCTCGCCGTGCGATTGGGCCTGGGCAGCGAGCCGCTGCAGGCGAACATCCGCTTCCCCGAATCGCATTTCTCGGTCGTGGAAGATGACGTCCGCGATGCCGTTGATGCCCAGGCGCGCGAGCCGCGCGTCCTGCGCGAGGTGCCCGTCGCCTACTCCCTTATCGACAAGCCGGTGCTCGGCGTGGTGGGCGACCGCGAGCTCGCCCGCAGCTTCGTTCGCGGGATCATGGTGCAGATCGCCGCCTTGTGCAGCTACGACGATGTCAAGCTCATGGTGCTTTGCGATGGGGCCGAGCGCGACGAGTGGTCCTTTGCCTGGCACCTGCCCCACTGCTTCTCGGGCGAGCGCAGCGTACGCTTCACGGCGTGCGGCATGGAGGAGGCAAGCGAGCTGGGCATGTACATGGAGCGCGTGCTCGATGCCCGCCGTGCTGCCGATGTCTTCGAGGCACGCGACGCCCAGCCGTACTACGTGGTGGTATGCGCTTCCGAGGACATCGCCGATACCTCGGGGTTGGTGCGCTCCATCGTCGAGAGCCGCGAGAACCTGGGCGTCTCGCTTATCGCTATCGCACGCGACATGCATGACCTTCCCAAAGAGTGCCGTAGCGTGATACACCTTGGTCACGAGGGCTCCTACCAGCTCGATCGCGATGACCCGCTGGGAAACCGCAGGGAATTCGTTCCCGATATCGGCGTCACGCGCGACCTGGCGCAGGGCTTTGCGTTCGCCATGGGCAGGGTCAAGCTCGATGTCGAGGTCGCCGCGCAGCACATCCCCGACCACCTGGGCTTCCTGGAGCTTGAGGGAGCCGGCAGCGTCGAGCATCTGAGTATTGCCGCCCGCTGGCGCGAGAGCAACGCCTCGGCAACGCTGGCGTGCCCGGTGGGCGTGGACGCGCAGGGCGAGCCGCTCATGCTCAACCTGCACGAAAAGTTCCACGGTCCCCATGGCTTGATTGCGGGAACCACCGGTTCGGGCAAAAGCGAGTTCATCATCACCTGGATCCTGTCCATGGCGATCACCTATTCGCCCAACGACGTCGCCTTCGTCCTCATCGACTACAAAGGCGGCGGTCTTGCCAAGGCCTTCGACAACGAACATGTGCATCTCCCGCATCTGGCGGGCGTCATCACGAACCTCGACGGCGCGGCGATCAAGCGCAGCCTGGTGTCGATTCAAAGCGAGCTCAAGCGCAGGCAGGCACTCTTCAACCGCGCGCGCGATGCTGTGGGCGGCGACAATGTGGACATCTACACCTACCTCGACCTGTTCCGTCAGGGCAAGATGACCGAGCCGTGCCCGCACCTCTTCATCGTCGCGGACGAGTTCGCCGAGCTCAAGCAGCAGGAGCCGGACTTCATGGACGAGCTGATCTCCGCTGCGCGCATCGGTCGCTCGCTCGGCGTGCATCTGGTGCTTGCCACCCAGAAGCCGTCAGGCGTGGTGAACGACCAGATCTGGAGCAACGCGCGCTTCAAGGTCTGCCTCAAGGTCGCCGACGAGGCCGACTCGCGCGAGATGATCCGCCGCCCGGACGCCGCCTCGTTCTCGCAGGCGGGCAGGTTCTTCCTGCTGGTGGGCTATAACGAGTACTCAGCGCTGGGCCAGGCGGCCTACGCGGGGGCGTGCTATACTCCGCGCGAGCGCTTTATCGCCACACGCGATGAGGCGGTCACGCTCATCTCCGACACGGGCCGGCAGCTGGTCTCGGTCAAGCCCGACCATGCGGTTGATACCGAGGAGACGGGGCCGGAATCGGTGGCGGTGCTGCGCATGGTCGAGCGCGTCGCAGCCGAAGAGGGCCTGCGGGCGCGCCAGCTCTGGCTCGAGCCCATCCCGGCTCGCATCGTCGTCGACGAGGTGGCGGCAAAGTACCGCGTGCCGTGCGGCGGCATCGCCGATGCGCAGGCGTTTAGCATCGCGCCGGTGGTGGGTGAGTTCGACGACCCGCAGCGTCAGCGCCAGGGGCCCTTGGTGCTCGACCTTACCCGGAACGGCAGCGCGCTTGTCTACGGTTCGGCGGAGACCGGTGCGGAGCAGGTGCTGCGCTCGGCGCTCTACGGCATGCTGCAAGATTTCGACGCGACCGAGCTCAACGCCTACGTGCTTGATTTCGGCAGCGAGTCGATGCGCGCATTCGCGCAAGCTCCGCAGGTGGGTGGCGTGGTATGCGCTGAGGACGAGGAGCAGGCGCGTCGCTTCTTCGACTTGATCGAAGGCGTGCAGGTACGGCGCCGCGCCCAGCTCGCGCAGTACGGCGGATCGTTCGACCGCTACATCGCGGCCGGTGGCGCGATGCCGGCGATCGTCGTGGTGCTCAACGGCCTTCCGGCATTCACGGAGGCCGCTCCGCAGCTCGAGGAGCGCCTGGTGCGCTTCCTGCGCGAGGCGGGCCGCAGCGGCATCTATGTGATCGCCTCCGCCCCGGGGTCGTCGTCGTTGCGCATCCGCATGCGCCAGACGTTCCGCCAGATCCTCGTGTGCGACCCAAGCGATCCCACCGAGTACGGGACGGTATTCGGGTCGATGCGCGGCATCCCCCTGCCGCGCGGCTACGGGCGTGGTCTCACCCTCACGGACGAGGGCATCTTCGAGTTCCAGGCGGCGCAGCTGAGCCGCACGGGCGATGATTACGGCGCCGCCGCGGCGCTGGGCGAGCGTCTGCTGCGCGCGCATGAGGCGGCTGGCCTGCCCCAGGCGCAGCCCGTCCCCACGGTGCCCGAGCACATCGATCTTGATGCCCTGCTCGTCCAGCCGGTGCATGCCCTGTACATGCCCTACGGTCTGTACGAGGACACCCTCGAGTCCGCCGGCTTCGATTTCGACGAGGCGGCTATGGTCCGCGTCCTGTACCAGCGGCGCAAAAGCGGTGCGGCGTTCCTTCACGCGCTCGTGGCTGTTGCCGCGAATCTGCCCGCGTGGGACGTGGCGCTCGTGGATGCCGCGCAGCTCTTCGGCGCAACCAAACCGGAAGGATGCTCGTTCGCCACGCGCAAGCACGACCAGGGCCTGGCCTACCTTGCGTCGGCGCTCTCGGGCAGCCTGCCGACGAAGCAGGCGGAGGAGGGCGCGCATACGACGCTGGTCATCGTCACCGGCATAGCCGGGCTCCTGAGCTCGGGCGATCGCGAGACGGCAACGCTCGCCAAGCAGCACCTGCAGAGCCTCGCCCTTACCGATGCGGTCCGCGTCATGCTCTTCGATGCGGCGGCAGATGTCTCCTACGGCTATGACGATTGGTTCAAAGCCCAGATGACCAACAGGGATGGCCTCTGGATCGGCCCCGGCATCGAGGCCCAGACGGCGTTCAACGTGTCGTACACGAAGTTCGTGCCCGACCACGCCATGCGCGCGGAGCGCGGCTATGCCATAGAGGGCGGCACCCCCAGGCTGGTTCGCCTGGTTCGTAGCGCCGCCGGTGATGAGGGGAGTGAGTAGCCCGATGATCGAGAGCCATGAATTCTACCCGCTCGGATCGGTGGTGACCATCCAAGGGAGCCCGAAGACCCTGATGATCGTCTCGCGCGCGCTCGCCTATAAATCCGACGAGGGCAAGACGGAGTACTACGACTACGGCCTGGTGCTCTACCCCGAGGGAATGCTGCGCGATACCATGATCTACACCAACCATGAACTGATAGACCAGGTACTGTTCCGCGGATTCGAGAACGAGGAGAACGCGAAGGTCGTGGCCGACCTGCAGGAGCTGCTCCCCAAGCTGACCATCCCCAAGGCCGACCCCGCGCCGAATAACGAGTGGTAGGAGGCGGGCATGGCTACGGAGTCCGAGATCCGCGCGGAGATGTCCGCGATCGAGCGTTGGTACCGTGAGGAGAGCGCGGAAAACGAAAGGCTCAAACAGCAGATCGACGATCTGGAAATCGCGCTGGCCTACGTGAAGAGCGCAAAGAGGGAAGCGCGGGAGATTGAGGACACGTTCAAGACGTATAACCCGGATGATGCGTGGAAGGGACGCTCCCGCGAGCGTTTCGGTAGCCAGCGCTATCAGGTATACGCCAAGGCCCACCGCTATCGCGAAGCTATAGACGAGCTTGAGGATCGGATCTCGAGCAAGATCTGGGATCTGAGGCTGCAGGTCAACGTGATTGCCGAAGCCATAACAGGGTTCGACAACAGGTTGAACGAGCTGAGCAGAGCGCTCGGCGAGTTGATGGGTTGACGCGTAAGCCGGCGGCAGGATTGAGGAGCGAGGTATGGGAACGCAGATAAAAGCTAAGTTCGCCGAGCTGCACCAGGCGCAGAAGACGATAGACGCCGCTCGCGTTTCGGTCGATGGCGTAAAGCTCTCGCTGGGCGATAAATCGTCGAACTCCCAGGCGCTCAAGGAGTTCCGCGCACGTGCCAAGGAGTTCAAGAAGCTGGTCAAGAGCTATTGCGATCTGCTGGAATCCGATGCTCGCGAGTTCGATGCGCTCATCCAGAACCTTGAGGAGCAGGATAGGGCGTCGGCGGGGGCTTTTGCGGCAGGGGGCGCCTCCGTCGGGGCGGATGCGCTCGGCGCCGTCAAACGTCAGGCGAACCACTAGCAGGTAGGGCGCGGCGGGTGCGGTGCGCACGGCGCATGAACCGGCAGCGGCGGACCCAGGCGCATAGAAGGGGAAAGCATGGCAGCTGATTACGACATCAGATACATAGAGGTCAACGACCATCAGAGGCTATACGCTGAGTATGAGCAGGCCCTTGATGAGGCGATGCGATCCGTTGACAGCGCCGTGAACACCTTGTCGGGGCTCGATTCGTTCCAGGGGCAGGCCGCACTCGCTGCCAAATCGTATTTCCAGGACGTGCACCAAGGCTTGGCGGAGGCGCTCTCCACCCTGGCGCATCAGCTTAGCACGACGTATGCGACCGATTTCTCGTCGAGGTTCGCGGAGGATCCGATCAAGGAGGGGGCGGACGCCCACGATGCGCGTTGGCCGTCGTCGGTGATCGGGTCGGCGCGCTCCAAGATGGCTACCTACCGCGACGAGCAGCTGGCTCAAGCGGAGCGCAACCTGACCCGCGCGGCACAGAGCTTCCCCCAGGGCATCTCATTCGACATTCCCTCTTCGGGCAACCTGCGTTCGGCGTTCGAGGAGTGCATCGAGAAGACGAAGGCCTTGCGCCAGGCTGTTGGCAACGCGGATGGTGAGGGAGCGGCCTCCCTCGCGAATGAGCAGGGCGACTTCGACCGTGTGGCCGCGGGCTTGAGCCAGGCGATCGCATCGTGCGCTAAGAGCGCCGCGCCCATCGTGGACTACCAGCCCGGAAGTTTCTTGCAGACCGTCGAGGAGCTGGGGATAGCCGATGCGCTGGGCAGGTGTCGTGAATACCAGGTCGCAAACGAGAAGATCGTCACCGAGTCGCTCGAGCGGAGCATCTCGGTAAAGAACGCCCAGATCGAATACGAACGCGAGCAAGCGCTGAAGGAAAAGAAGCGCTGGAGCGTGGTCGGTACCATCGCCCAGGTTGCGATCGTCGTGGGGGCGGGGATGGCTATGGTGGCGACCGCCGGCGCAGCCACCCCGTTGCTCTTCGCGGTCCAGGGCACGGTCAGCACGCTGGGGTTCATAAGCGCCTCGAACGATCTGCTGGATCGTGTGGAACAGACCGGTAAGGTCCTGACCGGGGTAGACGTGTATGCGGACGTCGAGGAGGATGAGGTCCAGTCGACGGCGAACGCCATCGGCAAGGGCGTTGGCGAGGGCACGGGGCTTATGCTCGAGTACGACTACACCAAGCGAGGCGTCCTCAAAGGTGACGATGCGTTCAAGCCGGGAAGCGACAAGCTTTTCCTTGGTAGCCAGGCCCTAGGTCTCGGTTTCGACATGGTTGAGCAAGGGGTCGAGAGCGATGAGGCGAAGACGGGCGTGAAGATCGTCGGCGAGGGCGCGTCGTACGTCTACGACGGCATCGCCGACGGGTTTACCGGTGCAGGAACCGTCGACTTGGCTGGCAAGGTGGTTCAAGCGGGGTCGGATTATCTCATGGGAGAGGCCGACGAGCAGCTTGAGAGCCTGCGCGATGAATCTCAGCGCTTGGATCGCTTGCAGGAGAGTCTGGAATCCGACGAAACGTATGCATGGGGTGCACGGTGGTAGCAATGCAGAAAGTGCTGTTCGATATCATGCTGCCCGCTACGGGCAAGCATTATGACTTTTGGGTTCCCTCGGATATGCCCATGCAGACGGTTACCGAGCTTGTCGCACGGGCCATGCAGGTCGCTGAACCCGATTTCTACCGGGCCACGGCGGATGCGGCGCTCATGTACGTTCCCACGGGTGAGATTCAGATGCCCCAGGCGACGGTTGCGCAGATCGGTTTCACCGATGGCGATCGGTTTGTACTGGTGTAGCTATGAAGTTCAAGGTCAAAGGACCGAGGCGCAAAGAGGTTCGCGCCATCACGGTCGAGAGCGGGAAAAACGACGCGGTCGATTACGCCGATATCCAGCGGCTGGTTCATGGACGGCCGGTCTCGTTCGTGCCGTTTGAGTATCAGCAGCACGGTCGCACCTGGTGCTTCATGTACGACCCGTCGAACCTCGTGCGTATCGACGATGTGCTCGCCATGGGACTCGAACCCGGGCAGCTGAGCAGCTTCCTCATATCGTTCCTGGACTTGCTCGGCGATTGCGAGCGGTGCGAGCTCAAGCGCCAGCGGGTAGCGCTCGACCACACCCAGCTGTTCTTCGATGTCGAGGCGCGGCGTCTGCGCTTCGTCTACGTGCCTTTGCAGTCGTTCACCACCGGCACGGTGGGGATCAGCGACGCGATGGCATACCTTTGCGAGCGCGCGGACACGGTGAACGAGAGCGTGCTGCGGACAGCCGCTCTCGAGTACGCACGTGGCACGGCCGTGGTCACGAGCGGCCAATACCGCCTGTTCCTCGTGGAACACGGGGCCCTGCCTGCCGACCGCGAGGAACCTCAGAGCTATGATTGGCTCGACACCGACCAGCTTGGCCAGCGCAGCTCCCATGGCCTCGATTTCACAAAGGCCGCCGGGCAGTCCCCGGATTTGAGGCAAGGAATAAGGCCGGATATGGGCATGCCCGCTGCCCGGCCATGGATTCTCATCCGCGAGGCGACCGGTGCGTCATGGCAGCTCGGTGAGGGCGTGTACGACATAGGTCGCGACGAATCGTGCTCCATCGTCATACCCGACGCGCGCGGGCTCAGCCGCATGCATGCGTGCTTCACGTGCCGGGGCGCAGCGTGCGCCGTGACCGATATGGATTCGACGAACGGCGTGTTCGTCGACGGAAGGCGCATCATGCCGCGTGCCGAGGTCCCCCTCCGCCGCGGCAGCGCACTCAAGCTCGGTGCCGAGCAGTTCACGATTCGCTAGCGCCGTATCGTAGGCGCCATGTCATAACTCGCCGTTCCCATGTCATCTTCGAAGAATCCGTTCCGTGAATATTATGGGGGGAGCAATATAAAAGGAGCGTGCGGCGATGCCATCTGTGACGGCTGAAGAGCAGAAGCTTAGGCTGATATGCGCCGCGGCGGGCGTAGCTGTTGCCGAGCAGATGCATGCGACCGAGCACGCCCGTGTGTACCGCGGGGAATACCGGGTGAACGGCTGCCACGGGATAGCCTGCGCTCTCAAGATCGTCCGTGGCCCCCATGAGTTCATAGGTCGCCAGGACGGCATCATCCGCGCATGCCTTATGAGGGGCGGCGCGTGGGGCGGCGGGCCCGGTCGTGCGCCCGCCGGCGCGCTCACTCCCATCTTGCATCACGGTAACATGGCGTTCCCCGATGGCGACGAGGCGTTCTTTCTGGTAACTCCCTTGCTCGAGGGGTCGAGCTTGGCCGATGCCCTCTACTGGGGCGTTATCTCCCGTAGAAGGGGGGCGCGCGTCAAGAAGAGCTACGAGCTGTCGCGACCCTGGGTGTGCGAGCAGCTGTCGCTGCTTGCGGACGGCCTGGCGCGCCTGCGGGGGCAGTGCTTGGACCATGCAGGTGAACCGGTACCCGCGCTGGTGAACTTCGATCTGAAACCCCAGAACATCTTCCTGTGCTCCGCTCATGGCGCTGCAGGAGGGTTTCGCCCCTGCTTGCTGGATCTCGATACCCTCGTGCTGTTTGAAGAGGGGTTCCGCGACGCGCGGGTGGGTGTCGCCGCGATGGGCCTGCCGGCTGGTGCGCCGCCTGGCACGCCGGGCTATAGCGCGCCCGAGCTCTTTGGCGAGCAAGCGCTCGTCACCCTGCGAAGCGATGCGTGGGCTTTGGGCATCATCGCGTGCGAGGCGCTTTCGGGGAGTTGGCCCTATGCGACCGCGACCATCGGCGAGCAGGGTGAGGCGTCGGTACATGCCTGGCTGGCTTGGTGCAGGAAGAACATTCCCGCCAAGACGGCGTATGCGCTGCTTGACAACCTCTTCCTATACCGGAGGGGTGGCGACCGCAGGTGGATAAACCTGCCAGCAGAAGCCCTGTCCACGCTCGTGGCCTGCATGGATGTCGCTCCAGGCAACCGGCCCGAGCTCACCGAGATCGCACGCGCCCTGCACGAGGTCGCTGTCTGTTTGGGAGAGGGGGAGCAGGCGTTGCGCGCCTGAGCCCGAGGCGTGTCCGGCGTTGCATCAAAGACGCGCCCTGCTGTTGCGCAACACCTCTGCAGTAGGCCGCTGCGTACAGTTTTACTGTTGGGGGTGAGCAATGGGTGCCTTGGGAGCAGCCGGGGATACGCTCGATCGGCAAGATGACGGGCGCTCCCCGCGAAAGCGGAAAACCGTAGAAGGGTGGGACAGCGCGTTCTACCGCTTCGCCGAGGGTATACGCATCATCACCGGCGGCGCGGTTAACCACAAGGCGATTTACGCGTTGGTGGGCACGAACGCACGCTACGCGAACCACGCGAACCCATTGGTGCGCAAGCGAACGGCGGCAGCCCTTTCGCGCTTGATCCACTCAACGCGCTATGCCGCAGAGATGCGCGAGCGCTTCCAAGACGATCCCGAGCTCTTCGTCAGCGCGGGAAGCGATCTTGCCTGCAGGGTGAGCGAAGCCTCCAGCCAGTCTGTTTGCGAACTGCTCGATGTCATCGATGTCGACCTCTTCCCCTCGCTGCTCGAGGGCTTTGCAAGCGAGGCGAGGGCGGGCCGTCCCGAGCTCAATGTGAGCCGTATCGAACGCGAACTGCGCGGCCTTGGCTCATGGGCACGGCATCAGTGCACTTGTGGGAACAGCCCGCTACCGGTCCTGTTCGAGGCGCTCCTTCATATGCTCGCCTTCGGCTGCATCCCCAACCAGCTCGCGCACCTGCTCGTATGCGACACGCCCGTCGCGGTGGCCGCCCCGTCCAACCAGGAGCTGCCCGCGCCGAGCACGCAAGGGTGCTTGGTGAAAATCGATCCCGCCGCCCCGTGTGAGCTGCTCGGCCTTTGGCCCATAGAGCACGGTGTGGCCACGCTCGGGAGATTCACCGACACCACCATCATCGAAAGCGATCCGTATGTGTCACGCCTACATTGCCGCGTATACGCCTATGCCGATGGGTGGTTTGTGGAAGACGCACATGCGCGCTACGGCACGCGCGTGCTGCGCCGCGGCGCCGACCACGCGTACGAGCCGGTGTATGACAGCCTCGGAGAAGGAGCGGGCAGCACGTTCGAGCTCCGCCCGGGTGATGTGATCGAGCTGGCGCGACGCGTCTCGTACCTGTTTTGCCTATACGCGCCCGCACGGCCTTCCCAGGAACGGATGGAGCTCTGATGCGATTGTTCTCCCGACCTGGGGTTCCTGCGGGGGCGCCCGTTCCGGAATTCGAATATCATCTGGGCCCGCAGTATCCCCTCGATCAGGCGCTGGCAGCGCGCATGTCGCGCGTGCCCCAGCTGCTCCCCTTCCGGGTGGAGCCTTATGGCACCGGGATGACCCTGCGCTTCTATGGGGCAGGGGAGTCGCTGCAGCAGCGGCTGCTCCGTCCTATGGGCGGGAGGGATGCATGCGCGCTCCTCGACCATATGGCCGCCCTTTTGCGCGCTCTGGTGCGCGAGCAGCTGCCGATCAAGAACCTTTCGTTCCAGGCGCGGTGTGCTCTGTTCGACGCCCAGCAGGGCACGTGGCGGTTCACATATCTCCCTGTGAGCGGCTTGGCCGTGAATCTCGACGCCACGGAGCGGTTCTTCAAGGGAATCGGCGAGGCCCTCATCCCCGCCGATGAGGACGCGACGGGCGTTAAGACTTCGTACCTGGCGTTTTTCAGACAGCGCGAACGCTTCGATATCATGGCGTTTCCCACGCACCTAGAGCAGGTGGTTGCGAGCGTATCGTGCCGGCCGTTCAAGACGGATGGGCGGCAGCGTGCGCAAGAGGCTGCCAGGGTGGTGCCCAAAGAGTCCTCCAAGCCCGCACCCGTGCCGGGGGGCACCGTTAACCTGGGCGCGAGGTCGTACGCAAGCCAGATGCAGGCGAGCGACATGCAGGCAGCACCGGCGCAGCGCGTCTCGCCGGCGGCCGGCCTGTCGCGCGCGCTCCATGGCGAGAAGACCGAGGTGATCGCCCCCGCCGCGACGCAGGGGCTAGGCGCTGCCGTGGTCTCGTCGCCGCCTGCTGTCGGGGCAGGCGGCATCTCGGCTGCTGCCGCGCCCGTAAACAAGGCGCAGGCCACCGGCGCACCGGCGAGGCGGCCCGCGATCTCGCGGACGCCTACCGTCGTGGTCGCCGGCATCGATGTCCACCATATCCCAGGCGTCACGGATGCCCCGCGCGGCATGGATGCCGCTCCCAAGGCTGCCGATGATCCGTGCGTGCAGGGCGCAGGCGAGCAGACATCTCCGGTTTCGCAGACGCCCATAACGACCCAGGTGCCCAAGCCCAAGCGCGAGGGCGATATCTCTGTGGGCAACCGGGGGGAGATTCCCGAGACCGAGGTGATCGCCGGGGAAGACCAGTGCATCGATGCATCCTCGGGAGCGCAGACCTTGCTCACGGTGTCGCTGGAGCAAGCGCCCGTTTTCGCCCGCACCCCCGCGACCGACGAGCCCGAACCCGCCCCTGCGGCCGACCGGACCGATTCCGATCCCGAGGGCGAACCGGTGCGCAAACGTGCGCCGCGCCGGCGCTATTTCCTCACGCGCCTGTCCACAAAGGAGCGCTTCGAGGTGCGCGGCAGGCGCTTCGTGGTCGGCAAGTCGAAATACAGCAGCTACCAGGTGCGCAATACCACCACGGTCTCGCGCAGTCACGCCCTGTTCTTCTGCAGCGACGAGGGATGCAGCGTGGAGGACGACGGCTCGCGCAACGGGACCTATCTCAACGGTGAGCGCATCTACCAGGGAAAACGCTATGCCCTAGAAGACGATGACCGCATTCGCATGAGTGACGAGACCTTCGTGTTCGAGGTGCTCGAAGCATCCGAGGAGGGGAGCGAGGAGTGATATTCGAAGGGGTCGGCTATTCCGATCAAGGCGCCACGCGCGAGTCGAACCAGGATAGCTATCTCATCAAGGTCGCCGAAACCCATGTGGGCGATGTCGCCATGGCGGCGGTAGCCGACGGCATGGGTGGCCTCGAGAAGGGGGAGCTTGCGTCCGCGGCGGTGGCGCGCATGCTGTCCGAGTGGTTCGACACCAAGCTGCCGCTTGCGCTCGAGGCGCTCGACGCCTCCGTAGAAGGCTTCGAGCTCTATGTCGACGGGCAGCTCAAGGGTCTTGTCCAGGAGATGAACCTGCAGCTCATCCGCTATGGCATGAGCGCGCAGGCAAACATGGGCACCACGCTCACCGTCATGCTCGCCATCGGCGGGCGCTACTCCATCGCGCATGTGGGCGATACGAGGGCCTACCAGATCACCTCGGATGGGATCGTGCAGCTCACCTGCGACCAGACGCTTGTGCAGCGCGAGCTCGAGGCGGGCAACATAACGGAAGAAGAGACACGCGTGCACCCGCAGCGCAACGTGCTGTTGCAGTGCCTGGGCTCCACGCGCGAGGTGCTGCCGCAGCTCATCCACGGCAACGTGCAGAACAATGCCATCTACCTGCTCTGCTCCGACGGCTTTAGGCACGAGGTAACGGCTGGTGAGCTGTATGGCGCGCTCGGCCCCCGCGTCCTCGATGCGGCGGCGTGGGAACGCGAGCGCAGATGGCGCGAGAGCCGCGCCGGTGCGGGGATGATACCCGGGGGCTCAGGGCCCGAGGGGACCGCACCGGAAAGCCCCGCGCCGGAGGGCACGCCCAGCAGCGCCCTGATGCGCATCGCCGACCTGGTCATGGCGCGCGGCGAGGCGGATAACATCACCGGCATCGTGCTGCGCGCCCATGCAGAGGAGGTGCGTTCGTGATGGGTGAGACACTGCGCGGGGGGAGCGTCGACGTAGGCGATGTGCTCAAAGGCCGCTATCGCATCCTCTCGCTCATAGGCAAGGGCGGCATGAGCCGCGTGTACCTGGCGGCGGACCTTGAGCTCACCAACAAGCAGTGGGCGGTCAAGGAGATCGACCGCCAGGCCTCCGACAGCGCCGGCCGCCCCATCGAGCAATCGCTCGCGCGCGAGGCTGAGCTGCTGTCGCGGCTCGATCACCCCAATATCGTGAACATCGTCGATATCGAGAAGACCGAGGACTTCATCTACGTCGTCATGGACCACGTGGAGGGGATCGATCTCGAGACGCGCGTGCGCGAGCAGGGCCCGCAGGCGGAGGAGGACGTCCGCCGCTGGATGCTGCAGGTGTGCGACGCCCTCGACTACCTGCATCGCCAGAGCCCACCTATCGTCTTCTGCGACCTCAAGCCGGCCAACATCATGTTGCACCCCGATGGCTACATCAAGCTTATCGACTTCGGTGCCGCGCGCGAGCTCGTGGAGGGCCCCGAGCGCGATCGGGTGCTTTTCGGCACGAGGGAATATGCTGCGCCCGAGATGGACTCGGTCGACCATATCGACCCGCGGAGCGACATCTTCACCATGGGCGCCACCATATGGCATCTGCTTGCGGGCGAGGCGCCCTCCAAGGAGCGCCCCATCCCCGATGTGCGCACGGTGAACCCCCAGGCAAGCGAGGGCTTTGCCGGCGTGATCATCCCCAAATGCTGCGCCATGGGGGTTGCGGACCGGTACCAGACCTGCGAAGAGCTCGAGATCGATCTGGAGCGCTACGAGCAGCTCACGAGCTCGTTCCGCGAGCGCCAGGTGCGCCGCGTCCGCACGTTCGGCCTGGCCGCGGCCGCGGCCATCATGTTCTTGGTGATCGGCCTGGCCTGTATGGTCGTGCGCTCCGTCCAGGTTACCGAGCGGTTCGAATATCAGATGCAGCTGGGCGTGGACCAGCGCCAGAGCGATCCCGAGGCGGCCGCGGAGGCATATCTGGCGGCCATCGGGTACCGGCCCGATGCGATCGAGGCGTACCTGGGCCTCATCGAGACCTACAAGGTCGACGGCGAGTTCGACGTGGGCGAGCGCGACCAGTTCAACTCGGTATACCAGCAAAACCTCACCGTCCTGCAGCGCAGCCGCGACTATTCCGAGCTGAGCTTCGAGATCGGCAAACTCTACTGGTACTTCTACTCCTACGGGGCCGGTCCGGACAGCGACGATAACCAGACCACGCGCATCCGCGCCTCCATGGAGTACTTCCGCATCCCTGCCGAGGACGCGAACTTCGAGGATCAAGACCGCGCCGAGGTGTACTACGGCATCGCGCAGTTCACGACCGACATCGCGACGGCGGTGCGCACCGACGACGATGACGAGGAGATGTACGCCACCTATTGGGGCAACCTGGTCGATCTCGCACGCAATGTGAGCTCGGACACCAACGAGACGGTGCAGCTCGATAGCTACGCGTTGCTGGTGAACGCCATGGAGACCTACGCGGTCAAGTTCGAGGGGGCCGGTGTCGAGAAGGCGGAGATGGAAGAGCTCTACCGCGTGGTCGAGCAGGGGCTCGACCGTTTGCGCGGGCAGATCGGCACCGTAGGCAGCGATGAGGACGACGCGGCCATGCTCGCCAGAATCGATGAGCTCGAGAGCCGCCTCGCGAATCAAGTGAACGCACGCATCGCCGCCGCGTACTCCAACGCGGTCGTAGGCCAGCATTAGGAGGTGGGGCTGTGGATAGCATTACCGTGCTCTCGGTGGTCTCGACGGTCGCGTTTATGTGCGCGCTCGCATGTGCCGTGGCCGCCGGCGTGATATTCGTGAAGCTCGATGTCCTTGCCGCCATCCACTTCCTCCAGGGGAGAAGGGTCGGCGAGCTTGTGGGGAGCTATGGCTCCCGTCGCGGCCGCAGCGCGCTGGTGCGGCGTGCGCGGCGCACCCCGAGGGACGACGCCGCGAGTAAGGCAGACGTGCTGTCGCACCCGCCGGTGGCCGACCTGGGCAGCGACGCACCCACTACGGTCGTCGCGCAGCCCAAGCAGGCCGGGCAGCGCGAGGGCATGCACGTGGACATGGCGGCGCGCGGCGTGCTGTACGAGAGCGCCGAGGCGTCGGAGTACCCTACGGACATTTTGAGCATGGGCGAGGAGGTGGCCATCTCCGAGCTGCCCACCGGCCTGCTCGATGATGCCGCCGAGGCTGCGTCCGAGCTGCCTACCGGTCTGATAGGCGGTAGCGCGGCCAGCGACTCGGATGCGCCCACGACCGTGTTGGGTGATGCCGGCGCCCCTGGTGCCACCGCAGCGCCGGGCGTCGCCGGTGCTCCTGCCGATGCCGATCACGTGACCGAGGTCCTGAGCGCGCCCGCGCCAGACGAGGAGTCCTCTGAATACCTGACCGAGGAGCTCACGGAGAGCGAGACCTCGGAGCAGATGACCGACTTGCTGTCCGATGGTTCTGGCACCGCGTCCGGAGCTCGGCCGCCGCGCGCGCCCGAAGCGTCCGGCGCTGCCGCCCCGGAGGACGCAGCGAGGCCACAACCGGCCGGCACAGGTGTTGAGCAACAGAAGACAGGTGGATTCCGCTTTAAGCTGAAACAGAACGTGCTTGTTGTGCATACCGACGATACGTTGGGTGAATAGGGGGAACCATGCCTCATAAGGTGTTTGAGCGCTTGCGCCGGCCCGTGGCGCTCATCTTGACGATTCTGCTGGTAGCAGCTTCAATCCCGCTGCTGCCAGTGGCGTCTGTCCCGGAGGCCTTTGCCGCGCCTGCCGAGGTCGAGCTTACCGAGAACCTTTCGGTCGAGCTCGACACCCATGTTGCGGAAGGGGCGGAGCCGCTCGTCGATGGCGAGCTCGTGCTTGCGAACCTGAGCGAGCAGGCATACGACCTGCCGGCCATCGAAACCCAGGTCCAGGCAGCGGTCGAGGGTCTTACCCAGGAGCAGGGTGCGGTCACGCTCGCCGTCGATCAGGCGATAGCTGCCCTGGCCGCTGAGGATGCCGAGTCCATCTACACGCTGGTCGAGGGTTCGATTGAGGTCGTCCCGACCGAGGCGGTTTCCGGCGTGGGCATCTCGTTCGCGGACGAGGCCTCTGCGGCGGACTACGCCGAGATCGCTTTCTCCGATGACGCGGCGACCATCACGGCCAAGAAGGTCACCACCGCGCCGCTGGCCGTCGAGGTTTCCGGCACGGGCTTCAGCTACACCGTGAACTACAGCTACACCAAGAAGAGCGCGACCGATCCGTCCGCCGCGCCGGATACGGTCGAGGCGACCCTTGCGGACCAGGCATATGCGGGGACCATCACGGCTACCGTCAACCTTTCGGTCACCGACTACTGGGCGGACCAGGTGGCGAACCTCACCGCCGAGACCGCGACGACCGACCCCCTCATGTTCAGCTCGACCGCAACAGCGGCGGTCGCCGGGGTGAACGACCTCACCCCGTATCTCGACGGCGCGCCGTTCAGCGGCTACACCAACCCGGACGGCACCTTCTCGCTCGCCTACGAGAGCGGCACCTTCACCGCGACGGGCCTTAAGGTGGGTGCCGGTGGCGAGGTCACGGTTGAGTGGTATTACCCCGACGGCACCTCCACCGGTAAGACCACCAAGGTCACCGTGGGCGAGGTCAAGCCGTTCTCGCTCGATGGGCTGACCATTGCGGAGCAGCCGTTCCGCCTGCAGGCAGACCAGGAGGCTGCCGTGCTCGCCGAGGTGAACCAGGCTATCAAGACCGCGATCGAGTCCCAGGGCGAGCAGGCTCCTGAGGCCGACTACTACTCTGCCGTCACGTTTGCCAGCTATGACGGCCAGGGCGCCGTGGCACAGACGTTGACGCCCATGTTCACGCGCAATGATGCTGCGGCAGCTGATTACGCGAGCTTTACCGTGACCGATCCCACGAGCGTGACCGTTGCGGCCATGAAGCAGCTCGCTTGGGGCGACACGGGCCTCACGCTCTCCTCGGAGAACGGCTCCGGCGCTGTGAGCCTCACGGCTGGAAACGCTGCGACGACGTGGGTGAAGGCCGTGCCTACCGTGGCGTGGGAGGGGCACGGCCTCGCCTACGGCGCGCAACAGGTCCCCGCATCGCACAATGCGTTCACTTCGACCACCCTCTCCGCGGGCGATGGCATCCATAGCCTGTCGCTCTATGCCATCGACGACACCACGAACGAGATCGTGCTCGTCACCGGCGTGGGCTACCAGCTCGATACCCTCGCCCCGGTGCTTACGGGTGCCGAGGCAACCGCCGAGCGCGCCCAGAGCTTCGGGGGCTACCTCTTCGGCGACCAGCAGATCGCCGTCGAGTTCACGCTGCGCGACGAGTTGAACGGCAACCAGGCGGATACCGATGACACCATCACCGCTCTGCAGTCGGGTGTGGACGCGAACTCGGTTGCCGCCACCTACGACGATAACGAGAGCGGCGAGACCGACATCGAAGCCAGCCTTACGCGTAACGACCCGCTCTACTCCTTTACGATCGCGGGCGACCGCGACGTCGATACGGCCGACATCACGGTGACGGCGCGCGACAATGCGGGCAACGAGCTCACCACCACGGCCGATCAGAGCCGCGATGTCCCCATCGAGTACACCAAGCTCGTGGCCGAGAGCTCGGGCCCGTCGCTCAGCATCGGCTGGGATACCACCGACGCCCAGAACGGCTCGTACTACCGCACGAACCGCACGCTCACGGTGACGGTGAACGACCCGTTCTTCAACTACACCCAGCAGTTCGCCAACGATCAGGTCGTGTTCACGGTGAGCCAGAACGGCTCCCAGACGCTCGCCATCCATCCGAGCGACTTCACGGAGACGGCCCCCAACAGCAATGTGTGGACCTACACGCTGCCCTTTACCACCGACGCCGACTGGGAGGTCTCGAGCTTTGCGGTATCGGATATCGTGGGGCATACGGCGACGGCCGCCGGCGAGTCCTTCACCATCGACAAGACCGCGCCGGTCATGCAGGTGAGCTTCGATAACAACGACGTCGCGAACGGCCGTTATTACAGCCGTGCGCGCACGGCGACCATCACGGTGACCGAGCATAACTTCTCGGCAGACCATATGCGCATCAGCACCACGGCAGAGCCCGGCAACGGCTCTGAGGTGGGCCAGCCGCAGGTGGGCGCCTGGAGCTCCGACGGCGACACGCACATCGCGCGTGTGACCTTCCCCGGCCAGGGCGTGTACACGCTCTCGGTTGAAGGCGAGGACCTCGCGAACAACGCGGTTACCCCGTATGCTTCGCCCGAGTTCGTGGTCGACACCCTGGTGCCCGAGATCGAGCTGGGTGGCGTTGCGAACCAGACGGCCTATGCCGGCGACGCCGTCCCCACGGCTTCGGTGCACGATACGAACCTCGACCCGGCTACGACCATCGTGGTCGACAAGGTGGGACATGCGGTGCTGGGTGCGGCGAGCGGCAACCCCTATGCTGCCTCGACCCCCGAGGCCACGGCGACCGATATGACGGTGACCTACACCAACCCTGCGAGCGTCCGCGGTAACGACGGCGTGTATACCATCACGGTCACGGCGCGCGATCTGGCGGGCAGCACCGCGACCGAGGCCATGACCTGGTCGGTGAACCGCTTTGGCTCGACCTACGTGATCTCCGACGAGACGGGGGCTGTGCTGGGGAGCTACATCACGTCCGATGAGCTCATCGACGTCGTGGTGACCGAAATCAACCCGTCCGGCCTGCAGGAGGCCGCGACGGCGGTCGAGCTCACGCATGACGCTGAGAACACCACGCTCGAGCGCGATGCCGACTACACGGTCGCGCACAGCACTGCGACGGGCTGGCATGAGTACACCTACACCGTCGGCCAGGCGACGTTCGATGCCGACGGCGTGTACCGCGTGCTGTTCCACTCGCTCGACAACGCCCAGAACATCTCAGAGAACACCATGGAGGGGAAGAACGCCGAGGAAGCCGGCGCTACGGCCGAGGTCAACTTCGCGGTTGACGATACGGCGCCCATCGCGAGCTTCGTCGACCTCGAGAGCAACGGCCGCTACGAGGAGGCCGAGTACACCGCGCAGGTGATGTTCGAGGATAACCTCATGCTCGACCACGCGCAGATCGTGGTGAACGGCGAGACCTATGCAGAGCTCGACGCCGAGGCGCTCGCCGAGAGCTCCACGTACGACGTGGTGCTTGCGGGCAGCGCGGAGCGCCAGGAGGTCTCGGTGGTGGTGTTCGACGCGGCGGGCAACGAGTCCGATGAACTGGTGGCTCAAAACGTGCTCGTGTCGGACGATCCCATCGTGCTGTGGATGAGCAACCTACCGCTCTTTGCGGGCTCGATCGTCGCCGCCCTAGTTGCGGTGGCGGGCATCGGCTTCGCGGTGTATCGCAAGAAGCAGCAAGCTGACGAGTAGATGAGACCATGAGGTACAAGCGCCCTGCATGTGCGGGGCGCTTTTTGGATGCTGGGAGGGGTGAACCTTGGAGCGGTGGCATTGCCGGGCTCGCGGCCAGGATGCGTCGGAGCCCGAGGAAGCATCCCCTCTTGACGGCCATGCCAAGGTTCTGCGCAGGGCGGGTATGGCAGCCCTCGTGCTCTGGTGCGTGCTGCTTGCGGCCTTGCTCTTCTCTTGCGCTGCGGGCACCCCGCCCAGCGCGGAGGATGTCGAGGAAGCCGCTGCCGGCGCCTCGTCGCCCGATGACGCTGTTCCGGAGGGATCGGGCAACGCTGCATTCGAAGGCGATATGCCTGCGGATGCCGCCGGCGCCCGCGGCGGCGGAGATGTTATCCGCGACGGCAGCGTGGTGTACTGGGCTGATGGCGCGGGGATCATGCGGCTCGCGCTCGATGGCGCGAATGAGCAGGAGGTCGCCGAGGAGCCGCAGACAGATGCCGAGGACCCGCAGCAAGATGCCGAGCCCGTGCGCGTGTACGAAGGTCCCGCTTCTTGCTTGAACATCTCCGGGGACGATTTGTATGCAGTGGTGAGCGCGGCGCAGGGCGACACGCGGATCGTGCGGCTGGTTGGCGCGCGCGGGAACGATGCCCCTGCTGTGCAGGAGGTGTATGCGACAACCGGGACGCTGACCGACATGTTGGTACGCGACGGTTGGGTATACGCCGCGTGCCTGATGCCTGATGAGGACCCGAAGGCCGTGGCGATAGACCTTGCTCGGCTCGATACTCCTCCGGTTGAGCACGCATACCCTGGAGCGACGGCCCTCTCGCTGTTCTGGGATGAGGGTAGCTTGCTGGTGCACGCTACGGATGGCGCGGGATGGCGGCTCGACGAGTATGCCGGTGCGATGGCACGGCAACCGGATGCGACGCCCGTGACGCTTCTGTCCGGATCGGGCGCTGCACAGTGCCCGTCGTGCGATGGCTCCTCGTTATACCAGGGCGAGCAGGGTGCCGATGGCGCCGTGCGGTTTGTCCGGAGGGAATTCTCGGGAGGATTCCAAGAGTATGCCGAGCTCGCGAGTGCGGGGCTCACGGCATGCGATGCGTCGGGATGCGTCGTGGTGACCAACACGGGTGCGATTGCTTGGATTGCCGAGACGACGGGCTTCTCCCATGACCTTGCGCCTGCGATCGAGTCCGTTCTGGGGGAAGTGGGGCCCTCCACCGTGCGCATCGAGGTGGAGGACGGCCTGCTCTACCTCGTGGCGGAACAAGGCCTGTACACCGTTGATGTGGCGAGCGACCAGGCGTCAGCTGAGGCGCTATACGAGGACGCACGATAAGGGAGGTAAACGATGTTCTGCACTACATGCGGGGCTAAGAACAGCGATGACAACTTCTTCTGCATCCGGTGCGGGGCGAAGTTGATGAGGATTGCCTCGGCAAATCCGCAGCAAGGGGCTGTCTCGGGTGCACGCTCGGGGACTGGGGCGAATACCGCCGTCCCGCTGTCGACTCCGGCGGCGTCTCCGGCCACGACTCCAACGATGCCTCCGGCTTCGGTCCGCCCTCCTGTCTGGCAGAACGCGGCTCCGGCTGCCGCTCCGGCGTCCGCTCGCCCGGTTCCTGCCGCTCAGGCACCTGTTCGGCAGGCGGCGCCATCGGCCGCCGCTGCGCCCGCGTACCCCGCCAAGCCGGTTGCTCGTCACGCCCTTGTGCTCAAGCGCAAAGACGGCACCGCCTACGCGCTTGGCACCTTCCCCATCACGGTGGGCAAGGGAACTGCTGCGGACGTTCGCATAGATGGGAACTCCGCGATCTCCCGCGTGCATGTACGCATAGGCCTGCAAGCCACTGGCTATGTGGTCGAGGATTGCGGCTCGACGAACGGGACGCGGGTGAACGGCAATCCCGTGCCTCGGGGCGGACGGGTCGCGTTGGCTCCTGGAGACAGGCTTACCTTGGGTAACGAGGACTTTTCGGTGGTGAGGGCTTAAGCGCAATCCGTCGTGGAAGGGAGCGCTATGTATTGTCCAGAATGCGGTGCGAAAGTAGAGCGGGGCATGCCCTTCTGCTGCGTGTGCGGAGCGCGTATCTCGGGGTCCGGCGACCAGCTGCAGGAGGCGGACAAGCTGCGGGAGGCAGATGCCAAGACCACGCTTCTCGCTGAAGCAGAGCCGCTCGATCCCGATACGCGTACAACAGTGCTCAGGTCTGAGCCAGCAGCGCATCAGGGCCCGGTTCCGTTGCATGAGTCGCCGCAGGGCAAGGCTCCTGGCGCGACGACAGTTGCTGCTACGGGCTCTTCTGTGCCGGCACGGGCAACGGCCCGCGAGATCTTGAGTGGGCAGCCGGGCAATGTGGGAGCTCAGAGCGGATATGTGGCGCCGGGTTATTCGGGGGTACCGGCGGAACAGCGGAAGCGCAGCTGCCTGGGTCAGGGGATAGCAGACGTGCTCTCGATGCCGAAAGTGGCAACTCATATGGCGTTGTATGCCGCGCTCGGAGCCCTCTGCACCATCGTGCCGACCTACTGGCTCCCGTTGCTCGCGGTGGTTTGTGCGGCGGGATTCGGAAGTGCGCTGGAATGGGGGCGTCAGGCGGCGTATGCAAGCTCCCAGACACCGCAAGCACGCCTTTTCAGCAGCACGCTGTTGTCGTGGGGCATATTTGGCGGGAGTTCTCTGCTGTTGGTTGCAGGTGTGGGGACGGTGCTTGTTGGAATCTTGGCCGACGCGATCGGCGCCTTGGCCGATGTGATGCCCGATATAATCTCCATCATCGTGCTATTCCTGAGCTTGATTCTGATCATCGGTGCTGCGATCGCCATGGAAACCTTGGCAACGGCAACGGTAGTGCATCTGGGGGCGAGCGGGTCGTTCTCCGACGCGTTCCCCATGAGGCGCCTGGCCGCCTCATGCTGGGCGCATCCTGCGGGGATCCTCAGCGCCACGTTGGTGGCGGATGGTGCGGCAAGTGCGCTCATAGCGTGCATGCGGTGGGTTATGCACACGGTTATCTTCGAGCATATCCCCCGTGCCGAGGGCATAATCGAGGACCTCATCATGGGCGAGCTGGGCAACGCGGCGTTTGCGGACCTGCTCTCCGCACTGTTGCCCTTTGCGCTTATCAACGCTTTGTGTCTGTTCGTGTTCTTCATCACGCTTGCCGTCAAGTTGCGCGCCGGCTCGTATTGGTTCGGGCGGTATGCACGTTCAAGCATGAACGTGCGATAGGCTAGAGCAGAGTCGACGCGTGTTCCGTGGGGCGCTTGCTCAACCGTTCGAGCGCACCGCTCCAGGTGCGATGGAGATTGATGCGCTGGTCGTGCGAGCGGTTGGTGGAGACGAGGAGGCCATATCTCTGTGTCGGGGGGAAGGAGAAATGGTTCGCACATTGGGCTGTTTGCAATGGTGACCATGTGCAAGCTGCGTCTCTGGAAGAAAGCATGCGCGGCCTCCTCGCTCAACCACCTAGATAGCGTCCGGGGTGCTGCTCTCCCGTGCGCTTGTGACCATTATGGCCAGCGCACCCACTCACGTAACCTAAGAATGGCTTACATTGGTTTGAAGGCTTTATGAACCAGCAGGTAAGCGCATAGATTCAGGCATCTATGCGACGCTGTGCATAGCGGGGGTGCGTGTAGAGACGATGTGGGAGTGATGGAGCGCTCCGAGGACCGGCGGGATCACTGACGGCGCTCGGCAGCACGCACCTGCTCGATGACGCGCTCCATGGTCTCGTCGACGCGGTCGCGCTTGAGCTCGCACTCCCAGATGGTGATCGCGGTCCAGCCCTGCTCGGCGAGCTCGGCGAGGGCGCGTTGGTCGCGCTCGACGTTGCGGCGGAACTTCGCCTCCCAGAACTCCGTGTTGCGCTTTGGCGTCGAGGGGTGGCAGTGCGGGCAACGGTGCCAGAAGCAGCCGTTCACGAAGATGGCGACCTTGCGGCCGGGGAAGGCGATGTCGGGGCGACCCGGTGCCTTCTTCCACTGCAGGCGGTAGCCCGTGAGGCCCGCGGCGCGCAGCCGCTGCCGCACGATGAGCTCGGGCTTGGTGTCCGCGCGCTTGTTTCCCTGCATGGACTTGCGGATGGCGGCGCGGCGGCGCACCAGCTCGGTCTCGTCCGCCGAGAGATCAGCGGTATCGATCTCGTCCAGGAGCTTGGACCTTTTGCATCCTGCTGCCGGCTGCCCGTCCTCGGCATCGGTCCCTTCGGCAGGGGAGGCGGCGGCGAGCGCTCGCACCAGCTCGATGTCGGCGGGCATCCACGCGAGCTTGGCGAGCGAGGCGCGCTCGACCCAGCGGAGCTTGAGCTGGCGGTCGGAGCGCCGGGGCTCGTCGCCCTCGGCGATGCGGCAGAAGAAGCATTCCATGGAGAGGTGGAAGTCCTCGTAGTCGTACTCGACGGTGTAGAAGTCGCGCAAGTCGCAGATGCGCACCTGCAGTTCCTCGGCGAGCTCGCGCCGGCAGGCGTCGCGGGCGGTCTCGCCGCGCTCCACTTTGCCGCCGGGGAACTCCCAGAGGCCTGCCATCTCACCGTAGCCGCGCTGGACGGCGAGCACGCGGTCGGAGCCGTCGCCCGCTTTGATTATGCCGGCCGCCACGTGTACCGTCCGCATGGGCCCCTCCTCTCGCCTGCGCCGTGTCGCTGACGTTTTACGACAAGCAAGCATAGCAGACTGCGCACCTTACGAATTTGCAAGCCAACTGTAAGCCAAATCGATGGCTGCCTGCCGCCCGTCTTGCGAGGATAGGGTTGCGAGCGGTGCGGCGTCCCCGACCGCGTCCGTCCACGCCCCGGCCGCACCCGCTCGCGCACGAGGTAAGCTAGGGCACAGGGAAAGGACCTAAGATGCCAGTGAATTCCAAGACATTCGCCCACTTTGCGACTGGAGGCGTCTCCGCCGCTCCCGCGGGCGCGCAGCAGGGCGCACCCGCCGCTCCCGCCGCACCGGTGCTCGACGTGCGCCACATCGAGAAGGTCTACGGCAGCCGCAATAACGTGACGCACGCCCTGCGCGACGTCTCGTTCACCGTCGCTCGAGGTGAGTTCGTGGGCATCATGGGCGCCTCGGGCTCCGGCAAGTCGACGCTGCTCAACTGCGTCTCAACTATTGATGCGGTGACAAGCGGCAGCGTGCTGGTGAACGGCGAGGACATCACGCGGATGAAGTCCCAGAAGCTTACGCGCTTCCGTCGCGAGCAGCTCGGCTTCATCTTCCAGGATTCCAACCTGCTCGACACGCTTACCGCTCGCGAGAACATCGCGTTGCCGCTTACCATCAGTCGCGTGGCACCCAAGGAGGTCCTGCGCCGGGTGGACGAGGTCGCCGGCCGGTTGGGTATTCGCGATACGCTCGTCAAGTACCCCTATCAGCTCTCCGGTGGCCAGCAGCAGCGCGTCGCGGCTGCCCGCGCGCTCGTGACCGATCCCGCCATCATCATGGCGGATGAGCCCACCGGCGCCCTCGATTCCAAGAACGCGCGCCTGCTGCTCGAGAGCTTCGAGACCATGAACAAGAACCTCAAGGCGACCGTGCTCATGGTCACGCACGACAGCTTCGCCGCAAGCTATACGCATCGCGTGCTCTTCATCCGCGACGGACGCATCTTCACCGAGCTGCGCCGTGGCGGCTCGACGCGCCAGGAGTTCTTCGACCGCATCATGGAGGTCGTTGCCATGATGGGTGGGGAGGGTTCCGATGCTCTGTAAGATCGCGCTGGGCAACGTGCGTCGCGCAGGCAAGGACTACCTGGTCTACCTGATCACGCTTACGCTTGCCGTTACGGTGTTCTACGCGTTCAACACCATCTCGGTCCAGGTTGACATCGCAGGCGTCACCGAACA
The DNA here is from genome assembly GCF_900186505.1 of Enorma phocaeensis. Taxonomy (GTDB): domain Bacteria; phylum Actinomycetota; class Coriobacteriia; order Coriobacteriales; family Coriobacteriaceae; genus Enorma; species Enorma phocaeensis. Next base: position 470,991 of record NZ_LT891968.1, on the reverse strand, counting down.
GAACGCCGGAATGGGCGAGACGCTCGGCGGAATCATAGGCGGCCTCACGGTGTTCCTGGGTTTCGTGATGGGCTTTTTGATGGTGTATGCGAACAACTTCATCATGAAGCGGCGCAAGAAGGAATTCGGCTTGTACCAGGTATTTGGCATGAGCCGCTGGCAGGTGGCGCGCATCATGGCGATGGAGACGCTTTTCGTGTCGCTTGCCGCATTGGTGCTGGGCGTCGCCTGCGGCTTGGGGCTGTCGTGGCTCATGGTGTTCTTCACCGCGAGCACCTTCAAAACGCAGATCGCGGACTTCCACTTCTTCTTCTCGATCTCGGCGTTCATGCTCACCGTCGGCTGCCTTGTGGCGATCTTCTTGGTGACGCTCGTCTTCAACCTGCGTGTGGTCGCACGGGCGAGGATCATCGATCTCATGAGCGCGAGCCGCAGGAACGAAGCCATCCGCGTGCGGAACCCGTGGCTGTCTGCCCTTGTGTTCGTGGTGGGTGCGGTGGCGATCGTGGTCGCCTATGTTCGTTTGCTTCACGACGGCTTGCCTTACGACGGCTCGCCGGAGGGCATGCAGGCGTTTCTGGTCACAACCATCACCGTTGTGGCAGGTACGATCCTGTTCTTCTTCGGGCTCTCGGGCTTCCTGCTCAAGGTGCTGCAGGCAGCGCGGAATCTCTATTGGCGCGGCCTCAACATGGTGACGCTGCGCCAGCTCGCGGCTAAGGTGAACACCGTAAGCTTCTCGATGGCCATGATCGCGATGATCCTCTTCTTGGCGATCACCGCGGTGACCGCGGGCATGTCGCTGGCGGGCGTTATGAACGAGACCGTCGAGCACGGTACGCCCGCAGACTACTCGCGCATCATCTCGTATATCGGCGAGAGGTCTGCGGCGGAACTGAATGCCTCTGGACAGGAGGGTGGTGCAGCCGCCCGCTACGACGTGGCAACCGAACCCATCGATGTGCTCGCGGCAAGTACGGTCGACACCGTAGCTCCCGATACGCCCGAGGCGCGCCCGTTCGACCTGGCGTCGATCATCGGCGACTCCGTGCAGCTGGACGTGTATGACTCCACGCCGATCGGCCAGCAGGTGCCGCTCGTGACCCTCGACGGGCTGTGCGACGCCGTGGATATGCCGCTGCCTGCTGGTACGGAGTCGTCGGATGCGACGGGGCTGGGGCTCGGCATCGCGAAGGAGAGCGACTACAACCGCTACCTGAGGTTCATGGGATTCAAGGAGGTCGACCTCGGTCAGGATGGCTACCTCATCACCTCCGATATGGGTTCGTCGATAAACGATGTGTACAACGCGGTCATGAAGGAGGGCGTGACGATTGATTTCGCTGGTCACGAGCTGCATCCAGCTGCAGATGCCGTCGATTACGACGCAAGCGTGTTCCAGAACGCGATGATGGGCATGAACTCCGGCGTTATCGTGGTACCCGATGAGCTGGTGGAGGAAGCCGGGTTGCCGCTCTACTACAGCTACTTCTTGGGTGACTATGCCGAGGGCGTCTCGGTTGAGGAGGGCGACGCCTTTGTGGGGGAGTACCGCAGCTACGGCGACCTCACGAACGATGACGGAGTGGTTGTGGCGCTGTGGGGAATGGAGGCCACGCGCACCTCGACGTACGAGAGCGTCAACTCCATGAACGGCCTTATCAGCTACCTGGCCATCTACATTGGCTTCGTGCTTGTGGTGGCGTGTGCGGCGATCCTCACCATTCAGCAGCTCTCTGGTGTGGCAGATGCGAGCGGTAACTATCGCATTCTCTCCGAGCTCGGCACCGAACGGCGCGACATCGCGCACTCCGTACTCGTGCAGCAGGCGGTGTTCTTCGTGTTCCCGCTCGTGCTGGGTATCGCGCACTCGTGTGTGGCGCTCTCGGTGATCATCGATCTCGTCGAGTTGTTCGGCGGGTTCTCCATCGCCGGTGCGGCGGGCTTCACAGCGCTGATCTTCCTGGTGGCATACGGTGGCTACTTCTTCGTTACCTATTTGATGAGCCGCGGGATTATCCGTGATGCGGTGCGCGTGCGCATAAGCTGGTAGCGCTCAGCCGACCCGTCCCTTACGTCTCAAAAATGGCCCGGGGCTCATGCTCCGGGCCATTGCTCGCTGCAGAGAGGATGAGGAAGGGGAGGGACGTCTCTGCAGCTTGGGAGGTAGTCTGTCAGACCGATGCGGCGTAGGGGCGCACAGGCCAGCTCTGGTACGAGGTCGATCCGGATGTCGGCGCGCCGCCGGCGTCCGATGCGGAATTGCCGCGGGTGCCTTCCATGAGGGTCGTTCCGGCTTTGCGCAGAAATGACTGGTAGGCGCGGCGCAGGTTCACACGTTGATCTTCTGCTCGGCTGCGCGGGGTGCGCATGCGCGTCACGCTGCCCGATGAGCGCGGAAAAACCGTAGGCCCATCGCTTGCGATGGGTTTCGCCGTCGCTGCGAAGGATGTCACGTCATGCGCGCTGCGTTCAGGCCCAGGTTTCGAGTCCTCGCGAGAGGAATGCTTGTGCATACGATGCATACGATGTGCTCCCGTTCTGTGTCGCCGGTGCTGCGCCTTGCGCTGCTACGGCCGGCGGTCGTGTATCGAATGCCATCTCACTTGTACCTCGCTACGGCTCGATTAGTCAGCGTTCACGCCGAACACACGGATTCATGGAGCTGGGCGGAGATCAGCGCACAAGGTAGGGTTTGGCGATTCGGCAGGTGTGCTGGAACACGAGCCAACCGGTCGCGAGGCATAGGGTGCCCACCGCAAGATTCCATGCAGTCCCCGCCATCGTCCCCCAAGTCAGCGAGAGCGCGAAGCTCGCGGCTCCGCCGGCAAAGGCGAGCGCCATGCCGCCGATTACGACGACCGTGATGGGGAATCCGCGCTTCACCACGTCGTTCGGAGTCGTCCACGAAAGGTTGGGCTTGCGCGCGTCACTCGAGAGCCCGATGTTCACCATGAGGAAGAAAGCACCAAATCCCGTAAGCAGCACTTCGAGCGCGACGATGGCGTCGATCTGCCCGCCAGCCAGCAGTATGAGCGCGCTTATGGCGATCGTTGCCGCTACGGGGGCAGCGTTCGAGGCGAGCTTCGCTCCGAGGATCGTGCGTAGCGGCAACGGAGCCGTCCCCATCACCCAGGAGCCCTTTCCCTAGATCGAGATGGAGCATGCGGCGCTGGGGCACATGATGCTGCAGAAGACGAACACCCACGGCAGAATGTTCGCGATGAGTCCCGAGATAGCGACGTAATCTTCGGAGGAGATCTCCACCCCGTCGATGGCGCCCGACCCCAAGATGCCATCAAGGCCGAATATGCTCGCCGCACCGGCGATCACCAGCATGAACAGGTATCCAAACAGGCAATTGAACGCATAGGAGGGGATTCCGAGCAGGGTGCGGAGAACGGACTACGATTCGCGCGGAAGCGCATCGGACTCGTCGCTTGATGGGCGGCCGTTCGGTGCGGGCAGGCGCCCCGCGCGCTTGAGGGCATCGCGCAGTATCCATTCCACCTGGCCGTTGGCGCTGCGCATCTCATCATCCGCCCAGCGTTGGACGGCCTCCCAGATCTTAGGATCGATGCGGAGCGGATACTGCTTACGTGCCATGCAACTCAACTACTTACGTCAACCCGTGCGGCTCTTCCGTCTTTCGAGCCTGCCGGCCCGAGTAGATGCGCGGAGCGTCCCGGTTGTGCGCCTCCCGTCATCGCGAAACAGGGGTGCGAAAGGAGCGCTCCGCCGCCGCTCGCTTAGTACAACGAGCCTGTGTTCACGATGGGCTTTGCCTCTGATTCCCCGCAGAGCACGACCATGAGGTTCGAGGCCATCTGCGCCTTGCGCTCCTCGTCGAGGTCGATCTTGCCATGCTGCCCAAGCTCGTCGACTGCCATCTCCACCATGGTGACGGCGCCCTCGACGATCTTCTTGCGCGCGGCGATGACCGCTTCGGCCTGCTGGCGGCGAAGCATCGCCTGGGCGATCTCGGGAGCATAGGCGAGGTGAGTGAGACGCGCGTCGTCGATGGCCACGCCGGCGGGCGCCAGGCGTTGTGTGAGCTCGTGCTTGAGCGCCGTCGAAACCTCCTCGATATTCGAGCGCAGCGTGATGGAATCCATCGAGTCGCTCGAATCCTCGGCATGGTCATAGGCATAGATGCTCGCCACATGGCGCAGCGCGGTTTCGGCCTGCGTGGAAACGAACTGTTCGTAGTTGTCCACGTCGAAGAGGGCCTTGGCGGTATCGGCCACGTGCCACACCACGACGTTGGCGATCTCGATGGGATTGCCCATCTTGTCGTTGACCTTCAGGATCTCACCGTTGAGCGTGCGCGCGCGGACGGAGATCTTGGTCGAGAGCGCAGAGGACACCTTCGTTGCCGTGCTGATCTGCTTGCCGAGCGAGAGGCCGCTTTTGCTGAGCACCTCCGCCGTAGTCTCCTCGGCGCTTGCGTTGCCTCCCATACTCCGGCTGTAGAACGGGTTCGCCCAATGGAAGCCCTCATCGCGCACGGTCCCCTTGTAATCACCGAAGAGGATGCAGACGCGCGCCTGACCGGGCTGCAGCGTGAAGAAGCCGCTCACCGGAATCCAGATGAGGCAGAACGCCGCGATGCTGAGCCCGAGCCCCCAACCATACAGCGGGCTTGCGGGGACACCGGTGTCTTCCGCGCTGGCGAGGCCGATGACGCTCAGGACGAATGCCGCGATGATGACGGCGAACGCGATGATGATGGCGATGAGCATGCCCCAACCAGATGCAGATTTGATCTTCTTTTCCACGCTCATGAGAGTTCCTTTCACAGATGCGCCCGCGTTTGCGTGACAGCCCGGACGTCGCCCCGTCGTGTCTCGGGTGGAGCGTTCCCGTGCATCGCCTCTGCGATGCTGATTGCATTGTGATATCACATTGCAATCATGTCAACGACCGTTCACCGATAAAGGTGGGGTCGAGCGGCGCTGGAGAGCCCGCTGGCTGGAGAACCATCGATGGGTGAAAAAGTTTGGTTTAGATAACTATGAATTGCCTGCAGCGAGCGCAATTAGCAGGCGTTCATGTGGTACTCTGCAAAAGAGTAATTTTTCTCGGTGAACGGTTGGAAATCGTGCGCGAGCGTGGGATTTCGCCTTGCGAACGGTGCGAGAAGGATAACGCGGTCCCGGCTGCTCACAGTGTCTGCGAATGCCATGCGCTTCGGTCGATCCTTCCTTCACGCGAGAAAGCAAAAGCTCGCCATGCGGCGCACGTTCAAGGAGCGTGGTTACACGATGCAGGAAGCATGGGAAGGCTTCGAGGGCGGTACGTGGACCGGTGAGGTCGACGTCCGTGACTTCATTCAGCGCAACTACACCCCCTATGAGGGCGACGGATCGTTCCTCGCGGGCCCCACTGAGCGCACGACGAAGCTCTGGGACTACGTCATGAATCTGCTTACCGAGGAGCGCGAGCGGGGCGGCTGCCTTGATATGGACACGAAGGTGGTCACGGGCATCGTGAGCCATCCGGCTGGCTATATCGACAACAAGCACCCCGAGCTCGAGACCATCGTCGGCCTGCAGACCGACAAGCCGCTCAAGCGCGCGCTGCACGTCAACGGCGGCATCCGCATCTCCGTGCAGGCGGCAGAGCAGCACGGCTACCACATCGATCCCGACGTGGTCGAGAACTACACCTACCGTCGCAAGACCCACAACCAGGGCGTCTTCGACGTGTACACCCCCGAGATGCGCGCCTGCCGCTCGGCCCACATCATCACCGGCCTGCCCGACGGCTACGGCCGCGGCCGCATCATCGGCGACTACCGCCGCGTGGCCCTCTACGGTATCGACTACCTCATCAAGGACAAGGAGGCCCAGAAGGCCTCCACGCCCAAGGTCATGACCGAGGACAACATCCGCGACCGCGAGGAGCTGCAGGAGCAGATCCGCGCCCTCGGCGAGCTCAAGATGATGGCCGACTTCTACGGCTTCGACATCTCCGGCCCGGCCAAGAACACGCAGGAGGCCATCCAGTGGATGTACTTCGCGTACCTCGCCTCCGTCAAGGAGCAGAACGGCGCCGCGATGTCCATGGGTCGCACCTCGACCTTCATCGACATCTACGCCGAGCGCGACCTCAAGCGCGGCACCTTCACCGAGGAGCAGATCCAGGAGTTCGTGGACCACTTCATCATGAAGCTCCGTATGGTCAAGTTCGCCCGCACCCCTGAGTACCAGAACCTCTTCTCCGGCGACCCGCAGTGGGTCACCGAGTCCATCGGCGGCATGGGCGTCGACGGCCGCACGCTCGTCACCAAGACCGCCTTCCGCTACCTTCACACGCTCGAGAACATGGGCACCTCGCCGGAGCCCAACCTCACCGTGCTTTGGTCGAAGAACCTGCCGCAGGCCTTCAAGGAGTTCTGCGCCAAGACCTCAATCGCGAGCTCGTCCATCCAGTACGAGAACGACGACCTCATGCGCGTCTACCACGGCGACGACTACGCGATCGCCTGCTGCGTGTCATCGATGCGCATCGGCAAGGAGATGCAGTTCTTCGGCGCCCGCGCGAACCTCGCCAAGTGCCTGCTCTACGCGCTCAACGGCGGCGTGGACGAGGTCTCCAAAAAGCAGGTCGGGCCCAAGTACCGCGCGGTCGAGGGCGACACGCTCGACTACGACGACGTCATGGCCAAGTACAACGACATGATGCAGTGGCTCGCCGGCGTGTACGTGAACTCGCTGAACATCATCCACTACATGCATGACAAGTACTGCTACGAGCGCATCCAGATGGCCCTGCACGACAAGCACGTGCACCGCTGGTTCGCCACGGGCATCGCCGGCCTCTCCGTCGTGGCCGACTCGCTCTCCGCGATCAAGTACGCCAAGGTCCACCCGGTCCGCGACGAGCAGGGTGTTATCGTCGACTTCGAGATCGAGGGCGACTTCCCCAAGTACGGCAACGACGACGACCGCGTCGACCAGATCGCGCACGACGTGGTGCACCAGTTCATGGAGTACATCCGCATGAACGACACGTATCGCGACTCCGTGCCCACCACCTCGGTCCTTACCATCACCTCTAACGTGGTGTACGGCAAGAAGACCGGCGCTACGCCGGACGGCCGCAAGGCCGGCGTTCCGTTCGCGCCGGGTGCTAACCCCATGCACCAGCGTGACACCCACGGCGCTATCGCCTCGCTCTCCAGCGTGTCCAAGCTGCCGTTCCGTGATGCTCAGGACGGCATTTCCAACACGTTCTCGATTATCCCGGGTGCGCTCGGTAAGGAGGACCAGGTGTTCTTCGGCGATATTGACCTCGGTGAGGTCTCGTTCGAGAACCCGGCGCCTTGCTGCGGCGACTGCTAAGGGGCTGCTATGCGCGGCGGTGGGCGGCCATCGTGCCGCCGCCGTTGCGCCCCGTCTGGCACCGGCGTGCGATGCAAATCACGACGCGCGGTGACAGCAATCAACTAATGCTATTATTGTTATAGCAATTAACGCATGAAGGAGGATCCCATGCAGGTGAAGGATGTTTCGCAAGCTCAGGCCGATAACCTGGTCAACATGATCGATGCCTACGCCGAGAAGGGCGGTCATCATCTTAACGTGAACGTGTTCAACCGCGACACGCTGATCGACGCCCAGCAGCACCCTGAGAAGTACCCGCAGCTCACCATTCGCGTATCGGGCTACGCGGTCAACTTCCACAACCTCACCAAGGAGCAGCAGGACGAGGTCATCAGCCGTACGTTCCACGACGCCATGTAGGACGGGAGCGGTTTCCGCTGCATCCAACGAATTCGCTTCGAGGCAGGCGCACCACTAGCGGTGCGCCTGTTTTTTTGCAACAGGGTGGTGCTCGAGCAGCTTTGCGAGCAGTTCGTGCATCTTGGCGGTGGTTGTAACCGGGTTTGCTGAGTAGAGCCATAAGGGGCAAATCATCTATCAGCGAGTTTTCAAATCCTTCGGCCTTGTCTAGAAGGAGGAGCTTCAAATAATCACCGCCAAGACGCTCGAGTCGCTCTCAAGGGAGTATCTTTTCTTCAAATGCGTGTACAACGGTCGTTTGGATGCGGGTTTTCAAGGGGCTGCTGCAATCGGCTCCTTCTTGGGGCGGCGTTGGCATGCGGCCTCTTCGTGCCGGTAGAACCGGAGCCGTTGCTTGGAGGGTTATTGCGTGGAGCACGCCGCGCGCTGGTATGCTAGTCCACGTATAACGATTCCGGACGCCGCTCCTGGTGGGGAGGGGATGCTATGGCGAATATCGATTTGAACACACTTGATGCGGGAATGGGCTCGCGCTTTCCGTTGGGGCGCCTTCACTCGCTTGAGTCGATGGGTACGGTCGACGGGCCGGGAATCCGCTTCGTGGTGTTCGTGCAGGGGTGTCCCATGCGCTGTGCGTATTGCCACAACCCGGATACCTGGGCAATTAATGCCGGAACCAGGGTTTCGGTGGAGCATATCGTCGAGCTGTTCGAGAACAACAGGCAGTTCTACCGCAACGGCGGCATTACGGTCTCGGGCGGCGAGCCGCTCCTGCAGCCTGATTTCCTAGCTGCGCTCTTTGCCGAGATGCACGATCGTCCGCGCGGGCGGGTTCATACCTGCCTAGATACCAGTGGATACGCTTTCGATCCCGACCATCCGGAGCGCACCGCTGCGGTGCTCGATGATTGCGATCTGGTGCTGCTGGACATCAAGCATGCCGACCCCGAGCGCCACCGCGATCTCACCGGTCGCGGAATGGAGCGCATCGTCGCGTTCGGCGACGAGCTCGCGCGGCGCGGTATCGAGACGGTGATCAGGCACGTGGTGGTTCCCGGATACACCGATTCCACAGATGAGTGCATGCGCCTAGGGCGCCTGATCGGGCGCTGGCCCAACGTGGTTGGTCTTGAGATGCTGCCCTACCATACGATGGGTGTAGTGAAATATGAGAAGTTGGGAATCCCCTACCGCCTGGACGATGTGCCGCAGATGGACAAAGAGCGCATTCCCGAGTTGCGCGCTGCCGTGCTGCGCGGCATGAAGGAGGTCCGCCAAGCCGAGCAGCTATAATGGCACGCGGACAAAGGATGCTGGCGTGCATGGCTGCGCGGGCACAAGGAGGAGAGGTGGGCCATGGCCCTTACGGTTGCGATCATCGGGGCACTCGAGAAAGAAGTCGCCCAGGTGTACGAGACGCTCGAACAGCGCTCGCAGAGCGATGAGGCGGGCCTTTCCGTAGCGCGTGGGCGATTGGGTTCGGTGTGCATCGTCGCTTGCACGGCGGGCATGGGAACGGTGAACGCTGCTGCAGCGACCCAGCACCTCATCAGCGCGTACGGAGCCGGTACCGTGATCTTTTCCGGCATCGCGGGCGGGCTCAACCCGGCGCTCCACATCGGCGACGTTGTTGTGGGCGAGCGCCTGCGCTACCTGGATACCGATACCGCGCTTATAGCGGAGTCCGCCCCGGGTCTCGAGGAGTTTGCCTCGACGGAGCATCTGGTCGCGCTTGCAGAGGAGGAGCTTCTTGCGCAGGGCTATCGTGTCGTCGACGCCGCTGCACAGGAATTGCCTGCGGGCACAATCAATGCTGACGAGACCTCCCATCAGACGGAAGCCGAGCAGGCGACAACTGCGCCGGCGCTCGATGACCAACCTTGCTATCTGCGCGGAACAATCGCCACAGGCGACCGTTTCGTCACAGGGGACGTGATGCGCGCCGCTGCGATCGAGGCGACGAGTGCCGACTGCGTCGAGATGGAAGGCGCCGCCGTCGCGCACATCGCTGCCAAAAACGGGGCGGCGTGCCTCGTGCTCCGCGCGATCTCCGACAACTGCGACGAGGCGTACGATGCGCTCTCGCAGCGACAGTTCGATCTTGACGAGTATGCTCGCTCGGCAAGCGCGCTTACGCTTGGCATCGTGCGCCGTTTGGAAGCTGAGGAGCGGTAGCGACAGCGTTCGTCACGCATCATCGGCGTCCTCCCAGCGGAATGCTGCTCGGGAGGCCCCGCGATGCCGCATCAGCCCGAATACCCTGAGCCCGAAAGGACCCGTCATGGCAGATTCCATCAACTACCAGCTTGCCCGGTTCGTCGCGAGCTACGGCGCGGTCTCGCAGATCCCGCCGTCGTCCTGCCCCGAGGTTTCGTTCGTGGGCCGCTCGAACGTGGGCAAGTCGTCCATCATGAACAAGCTCTTTGGGCGCAAGGGCCTGGTCAAGGTTTCGAGCACGCCGGGCAAGACGAGCAACGTGAACTTCTTCGAGGCTGATGGCGTGCATTTCGTGGACCTGCCGGGCTACGGTTTCGCCCAGCGCTCGAAGGCGGAGCGCGGCCGGTGGGCGCGGCTCATCGGCGACTTCTTCGAATCGGAGCGCAGCTTCAACCTCGTGGTCTCGCTTGTCGATATCCGCCACGATCCGAGCGCCCTCGACCACCAGATGATCGAGTTCCTTCAAGAGGGCGAGTTCCCGTTCGTGGTGGCGCTCACCAAGGCCGACAAGCTCAGCCGCAACCAGCAGGCGAAACAGGCCGCGGCGATCAAGCGCCAGCTCACCGTGCCTGCTGAGGACATCATCGTCACGAGCTCGCAAAGCGGCCTGGGTATCGACGAGCTCAAGCGCCGCATCGAGGCGGCTTGCCTGTAAGGGTGCCTGCCCACATGGGCTTCCATGAGTGCTTCGCCCCTATGCATCACATTCGTAGCGACAAGAACGGTATCCAAAGCTTACGGTTCGGAATACGTCTTGTTCTTGTAGGTGACTGTAATACGTAATACAATTGGATATAGCACGCTTTCGCTCATTTGGGGGCAACTATGTCCGATCTTGTTTCCGCGCGCATCGCGCCCGAGATCCGTCGCCAGGGCAACGAGGTACTCGCCCAGCTGGGGTCGTCGCCCAGCGAGCTCATCCGCAGCGCATATGAGTACGTCATAGTGAAGCATCGTCTCCCGGGCGACGAGCTTCGCGACGGGGGCCAGGGAGAAGAAGCCCCCGATGCCGCATCGCTCGACGCGCTGGTGGCATCCATCGCCGAGTCGACGGTAGGCGTGCCCCCTTCCGCGTGGAGCGCCATCGGCGGCGACTACAAGGCGTACATCGCGGCGGAGCGAGAGGCTGAGTATGAAGCTCTTGCTTGATACTTGCGTGCTCATAGATTATTTCGGCTGTCGCGAGCCGTTCTTCGAGGCGTGCAGCTCGCTGCGTATCGCGGAGTGGCATGGGGAGTTCGAGCTCTGGGCGTCCGCGAAGTCGTTTACCGATGTGTTCTACGTGCTCTCTCGCCATGTCCCGTCGGCGGACATCCAACGGGCGTTTCTCGCCTCGGCATCGTTTCTGCATATCGCATCGATAGACGGGAACGACATCGTGCGCGCCGCTCAAGAGGGTTGGGACGATTTCGAGGACTGCCTCGTCGCGCAGGCGGCGAGGAAGATCGGGGCAGACTGGATCATCACGCGAGATGTAGACGGATTCGCTCGGTCGCGTATCCCCGTTATGACACCTGCAGGTGTGGCCGAATGGCTGCGTCGGGAGCGGCATCGAGCGTATGCGGGTGTGGCCATCACGCGCGATATGGTCGAGGCGGCACGGATGTGGGCCGACGATACGGGGCAGTAGCATTTTGCGCCCGGCCGACTGCGTTCGTTGGGTTGGGCTATCGGAGCGAAATCGGCGCGCGAAGTGCTCGCACTTGCAGGATTGGCACCCGGGACCGCGGGTATCTGCTATCCCCTGTGCCCGCCGCGGTTGGCTTCGCGCCCCTGCCCGGCGCGGTTGCGCCCGGCGGCGCTCGACCCGCGCTTTGTTTCCGAGCTTCGTGCACCTGAGCGTCCTTTGGAGCCTTCGTGCTTCGCGCGGTCGGCGCGCGCCCCGCCCTCTGCCCCGTGCCCGGACTTCCGCGTCGCAGACGAGGGCGAGCCGCCGCGTTGCCCGGACGCCCCCGCGTGCCTGCCCGACTTCACCCCGTGCGGGCGCACCGGCCTGATGAGGCACCGGGGCCCGTAGCCGATCAGGTCCTCGCGCCCGGCCTTCAGCAGCGCCTCGCGCACTAGGTCGTAGTTCTCGGGCTTGCGGTACTGGATGAGGGCGCGCTGGAGTGCCTTCTCGTGCGCGGTCTTGGGCACGTAGATGGGCTCCATGGTGCGCGGGTCCACGCCGGTGTAGTACATGCAGGTCGACATCGTGGACGGGGTGGGGTAGAAGTCCTGCACCTGCTCGGGCATGTAGCCCAGGTCGCGGCAGTACTCGGCGAGCTCCACGGCCTCCTTGAGCGTGCTGCCCGGGTGGCTGCTCATGAGGTAGGGCACTAGGTACTGGTCGAGTCCCAGCTCATGGTTCATGTCCCTATAGGCGCGCACGAAGCGATCGTAGACGGCGCGGCTCGGTTTGCCCATGACGGAGAGCACGGCGTCGCTTACATGCTCCGGTGCGACCTTGAGCTGGCCGGAGACGTGATGCGCGCAGAGCTCGCGCAAGAACGTGCGGTCGGGATCGGGGTCCGCCATGACGTAGTCGAAGCGGATGCCGCTACGCACGAAGACCTTCTTAACGCCGGGCAGCTCGCTCAACTCGCGCAGCAGGTGCACGTAGTCGTCGTGCGAGACGTCCATCTGGCGGCAGACCTCGGGCCACAGGCAGCGCCGGTTCACGCATGCTCCGCGCGTGAGCTGCTTTTTGCACGCCGGTTGGCGAAAGTTCGCAGTAGGTCCGCCAACGTCGTGGATGTAGCCCTTAAAGTCGGGATCTTTGGTGATGCGGCGCGCCTCGGCAAGTAGCGATGCGTGGCTGCGCGTCTGCACGATGCGCCCTTGGTGGAAGGTGAGCGCGCAGAAGCTGCACTCGCCAAAGCACCCGCGGTTTGAGATGAGGCTCATCTTGACCTCTTTGAGCGCGGGTACGCCGCCTTCCGCCTCGTAGTCGGGGTGATACGAGCGCGTGTACGGCAGGTCGTAGGCCTCGTCGAACTCAGCTTGGCTGAGCGGCTTGGCGGGTGGGTTCTGCACCACGTAGACATCGTGCGGGTAGGGCTCCACGAGGCGCTTGCCGCTAAACGGGTCCATGTTGCGGTATTGGGTGTTGAAGCTCTTGGCGTAGACGAGCGGGTCGGTCCCAAGCTCGTCCCAGGAGGGCAGCACAACGGCGTCGTAGACGTCGTCAAGCGATCGCGTGCGGTAGACGGTCCCGTCGATGTAGGTGATCTGGTCGATGGGAAGTCCTGCGTCGAGCGCGTCGGCCACCTCGATGATGGGGCGCTCGCCCATGCCGTAGATGATGAGGTCCGCGCCCGCGTCGAGCAATACGGAGCGCTTTAGGCGGTCCTGCCAGTAGTCGTAGTGCGCGAGGCGCCGGAGCGACGCCTCGATGCCGCCCATGATGATGGGCGTGCTCTTGAACGTGCGCCGAATCAGGTTGCCGTAAACCACCGTGGCATGATCTGGCCGTGCGCCCGCCCTCCCGCCCGGGGTGTAGGCGTCGGTGCGGCGCCGGTGCTTGGCCACGCTGTAATGGTTCACCATGGAGTCCATGTTTCCGGCGGAGACGAGAAACGCCAGCCGCGGCTCGCCCAGCACGGCTATGCTCGCGGGATCGCGCCAGTCGGGCTGGGCGATAACGCCCACGCGGTAGCCGTGCGCCTCGAGCAGTCGGCAGATGATTGCCATGCCGAAGCTCGGGTGATCCACGTAGGCATCGCCGCACACATAGACGAAATCGCACCGATCCCAGCCGCGGGCGTCCATGTCAGCGCGGGTCACCGGCAGGAAATCGGCGCGCGTGAGGCCGAGCGCCGTGGGCCCGGCGGGATCCAGCGCCTCGCTTCCCTTCCGCGCGGTGCGGCTCGACGGTCGGGTCTTCTTGCCCGGGTTGTCGGGCTTCCCGGTTTTCGCGCTCGTCACCGCTTTCGGGGTTCGTCCCCCTTGCCTCGTATGATCCTGTTCCACCGGCGTGCGTGCCATCGCTCCTCTTTTCCAGTCTCCTGCCCCCATTGTCGCATGCCTATCTCAGCGCCGGTGGCCGCGTGCTCCGCGCTTGTCGCGCTGGAGCGCACGGTGGCGCACGCGCTCCGGCAGATCGAGCACCGGGTCCTCCTTGGGGGTCTCGGGTACCTCGGTCGGCAGCGGCTCATCGACGGCGGTGCGGTGGAAGTTCCCCACGAAGTCCTCGGTCTTCATGATGTTGATGACGGCGCGGGGGTCGGCAGTGCGCACGAGCTTGATGACATCGCTCGCCTCGTACGACGAGACCACCGTGTTGAGCAGGCTCATCGGCCGGCCGCTGTAGCCTCCCACGCCGTCAGCGCGAAAGACCCCATGTCGGAAGTTCGACGTGTAGGCGTGGCACACTCGCTCGGGATGTTCGGTCGTGATCTGCAGCGTCACGCGCTCGTAGCGATGATAGAAGCTGTCGATGGTCTTGGTCGAGAGGAACTGGAACACGATGGAATACGCCGCGTACTCCCAGCCAAAGATCGCGCCGAAGATCGCGAGCACCATGCAGTTGCCTGCGAAGACATAACCCCAGATGGTCTTGCCTGTCTTGTTGGAGACCATGAGCGCGATGAAATCGGTGCCCGCGGTGGAGGCGCCGCTTTTGAGCGCGAGCGATATGGAGATGCCATAGAGCACCCCGCCGAAGAGCACCATGAGCACGGTGCTGTCGAGCAGGGGCCTGAACGTGCAGGTCTGCAAGAAGAAACTCGCGAGGGCCACCTGAAGCATGGAGAAGATGACGAAGCGCTTGCTGATGGATCTCCAGCACAGCAGTGCCACCGGGAAGTTGAGTGCGAGCATGCCGAGCTGCGTGGGGAACGAGAATCCCACGAGCGATGTCACGCGGTCGATCAAGATGGCGACGCCCGTGAAGCCGGACGAGAGCAGCCCGGCGGGGTTGATGAACGCTTGGATGACGAAAGCTTGCAGCAGTGCGGATATGAAAACGCTGCAGAGCGTGACAAGTCGTCGCACGAACACGTAGCGTCCAAGGTGCTTCACGCGGGCGATGGCCGCCTCGTCAGGCTCGATGGAGATGTCGGCATCGTTCCCTTCTGAGGGAGATGGATCGGTTGAGGGGGATGCTTCGGTCGCCGCTTGTCTTCTAGCGGATGAGCGGGCGGATGGGCCGGGAGGCTCTGGTTGTCGAGAGGCCATATCTTGCGAGGCCTCGTCTCGGGACGCTTCTGTGGACTCGGACTCGGTTGGTGCCGTCGGCGCCTGCTCCTCCGCCATCGCTTGCTCCCTCCAAATAGGGTTCGCCTCGGGTTGGTTGACGCCATCAAGATAACGCGAAGCGTGCGCGGTTCATAGTTCGTGTGGCCGAATCCACGGCAAAGCGACGAGTGCGCGGCGAGCATGCGGAAGGGGAGTCCGTTCGTGCGGTGCGCGCGGGTCGAGCTAAGGCAGCTCGTGTGCCCCTATGCTACAGGTACTCGATCTGAGCCCCGGCGTTATCGCAGGTGAGGATATGCGTTTCGCAGGAAGGGAACTCCTCGCGCAGGCGCACCTGCAAGAACTTGGCCACGATGGTGTCGTCCGTCACGGCCATGAGCGTGGAGCCCGAGCCGGAGATCCAGAGCGTCTTGGCTCCACCCTCGAGGCAGGTGCGGCGGATGGCATCGTAATCGGGGATGAGCTCGCGGCGGTACGGCTCCTGCAGACGATCGTCGTTGGCGGCGGCGATGAGGTTGGTGTCGCCCGTCTCGAGCCCGCGCGTGAGCCCGGCGATGCGGCCCATCTGCCATACCGCCGTCGAGAGCGGCACCTCCTGCGGCACGACCTTGCGCGCCTCGCTCGTGTGGACCTCGTACGGGGGGATGATCGTCACGAATCTCAGACGATCGCTCACCTCGTAGCGCAGGCAGCGCGGCAGCTCGCCTGCCGGCGTGAACGAGCAGACGGCGGCTCCCAGCAGTGCAGGCGCGACGTTGTCGGGGTGGCCCTCGATAGCGGTCGCCATGGCGACGAGCTCCTCGCGCGTGACGGTATGGCGGGTGAGCGCCGCTGCGCCCATGATGCCCGCCACCACGCAGGTCGAGCTCGAGCCCAAGCCGCGTGCGACGGGGATCTCGGTCTGGATGTCGAGCGCGATGGGGAAGGGGTCAACGCCCCAGGTGCCCAGTGCCTGCGTAAACGACTGGTAGACCAGGTTGTCTTCGTTTTGGAACTCCTCGGGGCACCCCGTTATGACGAGCTCGTCGGCGTGGTCGAAGGTGAAGTGCGCATAGAGCGAGACCGCCATGCCGAGCGTATCGTAGCCGATGCCGAGGTTCGCGCTCGTGGCGGGTACCGTGATCTTGATCATTCCCGATGATCCTTTCGATAGAGGCCGCAGTTCTCCATCTCCCGTTGTGTAGTCCTCGCGCTTCGTGCCTCGGAGCTTGCGGCGGGCGCCGCCACAGGAGCCGGTCTTGTGCGTTACAGCTTTGCCGCCGCTTGCTCGACAAAGGAGCCCATCGAATCGATGTCGACCACGTCGTCATGGAGCACGGGGGCGTCTTTGAGCGAGGCGAGTTGAGTGGGCGGGGTGGTGCCGGTCTCCTTCGCGAGCACGTCCATGCAGGCAAAATCGTCTGCCGGGACCTCGATGCCGAGCGCCTCAGCGACCGCGCGAGGGAACTTGTAGGGACTCGCGGTAGACAGGAGCACGCGGGCCTTGGCTGTGGGTGCGGCAGGGAGCTGCGCGAGCACATGGTAGCCGCAGGCGGTGTGCGGGTCGATCAGGTAGCCGTGGTCTTGCCAGCAGGCGCGGATGGCTGCCGCCACCTCGGCCTCGCTCGCCCAGCCGCAGGCGAAGATCTCTTGGATGCGGGCAAGAAGCTCGGGGGGAGCCTCGTAGCGTCCCTTTTCGGCAAGCTCTGCCATAAGGGAGGCGACGAGCTCGCAGTCGCCTCCCGAGAGATGGTAGAGCATGCGCTCGAGGTTCGATGAGATGAGGATGTCCATGGAAGGCGAGGTGGTGGTGAAGAACGGCCGGTTGCGGTCGTAGACGCCCGTGGTCAAGAAGTCGAAGAGCACGTTGTTGGCGTCGCTCGCCACAATGAGCCGGGCGATGGGGAGGCCGAGGAGCTTTGCGTAGTACCCGGCGAGCACATCGCCGAAGTTGCCCGTGGGCACGCAGAACTCGACTTCATCACCTGCCGCGATGGCGCCGGCGCGCATGAGCTGAGCGTAGGCTGCGACATAGTAGACGACCTGCGGAACGAGTCTGCCGATGTTGATGGAGTTCGCGCTGGAAAGCGTCCAGTTGCGCTCGGCAAGGCGCGAGGAAAGGTCCTGATCGGCGAAGATGCGCTTCACGGCGCTCTGCGCGTCGTCGAAGTTGCCGCGGACCGCGCAGACGGCGACGTTGCTGCCAGGTTGCGTGGTCATCTGGAGTTCCTGCACGCGGCTCACCTTGCCTGCGGGGAAAAACACGGTGATGCCGCAACCAGGGGCATCGGCAAAGCCGGCAAGCGCCGCCTTGCCCGTATCGCCCGAGGTGGCGGTGACGACCATGATGCGCTCGGAAGCGGTCGGGGCGGCGTTCTCGCTGGCTGCGCCTGCGCGTGCCATGAGGCGGGGGAGCATCTGCAGCGCCACGTCCTTGAACGCGCTGGTGGGGCCGTGGAAGAGCTCGAGCACGAAGGATGCCGGGCTGTCTGAGGGGGTGCCTGCCGCGCCGTCGGGCTCGGCGCCTGGGGCGCATGAGGCGTCATCGCCGGGCTCGGCGCTCGATCCCCCGTTTTCCGCGCGTGCATCGCCGTCGATGCCGTCGAGCTTCACGACGGGGGTCACCTCGGAACTTGCAAAGGTTCCGCGGTAGGCTTCATCGACGCAGGCGGCAATCTCGTCTGCCGTGTAATCAGGTAGTAACATTGCGAGCACGCGGCGCGCGATGTCGGGATAATCGGAGTCAACCAGCGCGTTTACGTCGAGTTTTTCCAGCTCGAGTTCGTCTGAGACGAACAGCCCCCCGTCTGGGGCGATGCCTAGGCGCACGGCCTCCTTGGCCGAGCATGAAATCGTGCGCGAACGTGTACTATGATACGGTTTCATGCGAAACTCCTCGAATGCCGCCCTTGTTGTCACGCCCATGGTAGCAAAAGCTTGCGTGCGGTCCGTGACCCCGAGCAGAAAGGTAACTTCCTCGTCATGATAAAGGTCGCAAAATTCGGCGGTTCCTCGGTCGCCGACGCCAAGCATTTCAAGCAGATCCGTTCCATCGTCGAGCGCGATGCCGCCCGCCGCTTCATCGTGGTCTCGGCTTGTGGCCGTCGCTACAAGAGCGACTCTAAGGTCACGGACCTGCTCTACCTGGTCAATGCGCACGTACGCTATCACGTTTCCTGCGACGACCTGCTCGACGAGATCGGCCAGCGCTTCTTCGCGATCGCCGATGACCTGGGGCTCAGCTACCCCATTCGCGAGGAGTACGCCGCGTTCGCGGAGCGAGCCAAGCAGGGCGGATATTCCACCGAGGAGCTCGTGAGCCGCGGTGAGTACTTCACGGCGCGCCTCATGGCCGAGTACCTCGGCTTGCCGTTCTTCGATGCGGCGGACGTCGTTGCGTTCCATCACGATGGAACCCTTTCGATGACGCGCACCGAGGAGCTCATCCAGGAGCGCGGCATCCCCGGTGGTTTTGTGATGCCCGGTTTCTACGGCGCCACGCGCGAGGGCCGCATCATGCTGCTCGATCGCGGCGGCGGCGATATCTCCGGTTCGATTCTCGCCAAGTGCCTGGGCGCGGACCTCTACGAGAACTGGACGGATGTGTCGGGCTTCCTCTCAGCAGACCCGCGCATCGTCGAGAGCCCGCAGCCTATCAGCCGAATCACCTATGCCGAGTTGCGCGAGCTCTCCTATATGGGTGCCTCGGTCCTGCACGAGGAAGCCGTGTTCCCGGTCATGGAGGCGGGGATCCCCATCGCAGTGCTCAACACCAACCATCCCGAGGACCAGGGCACCATCATCTCTGACCGCGAGGACTTCGTTGCCGACGAGCCCATCATTACCGGCGTGACCGGCAAGCGCAACTTCGTGGCAGTTCACATCATGAAGGACCATATGTCCAACGAGGTGGGCCTTATCCGCCGCGTGCTCTCGATCTTCGAGCGCTATCGCGTTTCGATTGAGCACATCCCGTCGGGCATCGACTCGTTTGCCGTGGTGGTGCAGGGCGAGGACGTCAAAGACTCGCTGTGGTCGATCGTCGCGGACATCAAGACCGAGGTCAAGCCGGATAAGATCAAGGTCGTCGACGACCTCGCGCTCATCTCTACCGTTGGCCGCAACATGATCGGGCGCCCCGGTGTGTCGGGGAGCCTGTTCGCCGCGCTCGGCCAGGAGGGTATCTCGATTCGCATGATCGCCCAGGGCTCCGATGAGATCAACATCATCGTGGGCGTGCGGGATGAGGATTTCGAGCGTGCGATTCGCGCTGTGTACCAGGCATTTTCTGATGGTGACCATCTGCTGGAGCTCTCGGATCTCAAGCGTGCCGAGGAGGCTGCACGGGCGGAGACCGCGGTGCTTACGGGCGGGCAGTAGGTCGCGACAAGGAAGCCGGGGCAGGCCGGCGGCGAGGAAGCCAAAATGTCCATTCTCCGGCATCTCGGTGACGCTTCAATTCTCGAGGTCCGGGAAAATGGACAGAATCAGACTCTCAGGGGCCTAATCTGGCTATCCAGCGGCATCTCGATGAATTCTCCCTGCGCGGAAGCATCTCGAGATGCGGTGAAATGGACATTTTCAAGCAGCAGGCTAGGTATTCTAAAGATACGAGGGGATGACGGTGGCCGCAGGAGTGCGGGAAAGCCAAGGGGGATGACGGCGGCCGCAGGAGTGCGGGAAAGCCGAGGGGAACGATGGTGACAGCGCGAGTACGGACAGCCGAGAGACCTTCATGTTGTTGACGGCATTCGCGCATTAACGCGGCGCGCCCAATCTTTCATTCCGTTATCATGCTGAAACACTGCTGCGCTAGGCTGGTGCCCAACACTGGGAGCCGTTGCCACCGCTGCGCCGGCCCGATGATCCGGAGGATTCCATGAAGCAGTACACGATCGCTATTTTGGGTGCGACCGGAGCGGTCGGCACGCAGATGCTCCAGTGCCTGGACGAGCAGCAGATTCCCATTGGTGAGCTGCGTTTGCTTGCGAGCGCGCGCAGCGTTGGCAAGACGGTGGAGTTCCAAGGGCGGTCCGTTGCCATCCAGGAGGCGCGCCCGGAGGCGTTTGCAGGATGCGACTTTGTGCTTGGCGCGGCGGACGATGCCATCGCTCGCGAGCTGCTTCCCAAGGCAGTCGACGCCGGGGCCATCGTGATCGATAACAGCCATGCCTTCCGTCTTGACCCCGACGTGCCGCTCGTGGTGCCCGAGGTCAACGGCGCGGATGCTCTGAACCACAAGGGCCTCATCGCCAACCCCAACTGCGCAACGATCATCGGCCTCGTGCCGACTTGGCCGCTACACCAGCTTGCCGGCGTGACGCGCATGGTTGTCTCGACCTATCAGGCCGCGAGCGGTGCCGGAGCTCCCGGCATGTCTGAGCTCGAGGCGCAGATGGAGGCCATCGGCCGCGGCGAGGAGGTTCCCGCACCCAAGGCGTTTGCGGCGCAGCTTGCGAGCAACCTGATTCCGCAGATCGGCGGGTTCGATGACGAAGGCTACACCTCGGAGGAGATGAAGCTGCAAAACGAGGGTCGCAAGATCATGCATCTGCCCGACCTGCGCGTGAACTGCACCTGCGTGCGCGTGCCCGTGTTCCGCTCGCATTCGGAGAGCATTACGCTTGAGTTCGAGCGCGACATCACGGTGGACGAGGCGCGCGCGGCGCTCGCTGCCGCCCCGGGCGTCAAGCTCGTGGACGACCGCGTCGCCCTGAGCGCGCACGATCGCTATCCCATGCCCATCGACACTTCCGACCAGGATCTGATTTGGGTCGGTCGCGTACGCCGCGACATCTCGAATCCCAATCCGAATCGAGGAATCACGTTCTGGTGCTGCGGAGATCAAATCCGCAAGGGCGCGGCGACCAACGCGGTCCAGATTCTCAAGCTGCTGGCACAATAGGGCGCTTGGCCGGCGGGAGATCTCGCCTCGAGCCATCGCTCTTTCGACGATGTTGCCGCCGGCGCAAATCCAGCGCTGCGTAAATCGCGGCGCGGCAAACCATGCCGTCTAAAGCGACGGCCACGCTACCCTGCGCTCGTTACTCCACGCTCTTGAGCGCTTCAATCATGTCGATGCGGTTGAGCGTGCGGTTGGTGATGAGATTCACGGCGAGCGCGAATACCAGCGGCAGCACGGCGGCGAGTGCATAGCTTAGCGGCGTCACCACGGTGAGGAAGCTGATCGATGGCATCTTGAGCGAATGCAGAAGCAAGTCGCCGAGGATATAACCAAAGGGCAGCCCGCATACGATTCCGATGATCGTGAGAATGACGGTCTCTTTGTTCACGTAGTGGTGCACCTCGTTCGGGCGGAATCCGAGCACCTTGATGGTGGCAAGCTCGCGCTCGCGTTCGGAGATGTTGGTGGTCGAGAGCGTGAAGAGCACCGCGAAGGCGAGCGCCGCGGCCATGCCGAGCACGATCACCACGACGGCGTTGATAAGCATGAACGAGTTCGAGAAATCCTCGGCGAGCTCCTCGGTGCTGGTGGCCGAAAGGAAGCGGCTGTCGTCGGAGAGATCGGCAGTAAGCGACGCCTCGGCATCAGCGACATCGCTGCAGCGGATGAGCATGCCGTTTGCTTGGAACACGCCGTTGTCATCGAGGGCGCTCGCCTGGTCACCAAACGCCTCGAGGTATGCCGAGCGCGTAAGGTACACATAGTTGCCCAGGTAGTTGCGGGTGATGTGTGCCACCTTGAGGTCGGATTGCTCAAGTTGCGAATCCTGGAGCTCGATGGTATCGCCCACATCGAATCCGAGCACCTCGGCAGCGTTCTGCGTGATGACGGCTCCGCTCTCCGGCAAATCGATGCTTGCCTGCGTGTCGCGGCTGGAAAGGCTCACGAAGCGCGAGAACTCGTTCGACGCAGCATAGTCATCGGGTACGACGATGAGCTGGATGGTTTCCTCGGCATTGCCGAATTTGATCGTCGCCGAATCGATATAGATGTCGATGACTTCCTCGACGCGCTCGTCGGCTTCAAGCTCGCGCAGCGCATCGCTATGATCGGCAGTCTCTGTTGCCGTAAGGATGCTGTAATGGGATATGCGCTCGTATTGCTCCGGAACAAGCTCGGCTACGGAGTCCTTGATGGCAAAGCCGCATACGATGAGCGCTGTGCAGCCCAGGATGCCTGCGACCGTCATGAAGAAGCGGCGCTTATAGCGGAAGAGATTGCGCGCCGTGACCTTGTTCAGGAAGGAGAGGCGCCGCCAGATGACGGGTATGCGTTCCAAGAAGATGCGCGAGCCGGATTTGGGCGCCTTGGGGCGCATGAGTTCGGCGGGCGTGCGGCGTACTTCCGAACGGCAGGCAAGGTACGCCGTACCACCGATTGCGACCACGAAGATTGCCGTGCCGCCGATGCCGTAGAGCGCTTCGAACGCGAAGCCGTAGCTTGGCAGCAGGTACATGATGTCGAAGATGGTGAAGATGAATGCCGGCAGCGCGATGAAGCCGAGGAAGAGTCCAAAGAGACTGCCCAGAATGCTCGCTGCCAGCGCATATGTGAGGTACTTGGAGAAGATCTCGCCGTTACGGTAGCCGAGTGCCTTGTACGTGCCGATGAGTCCACGCTCCTCTTCGACGAGGCGCGTGATGGTGGTGAGCGAGACGAGCGCCGCCACCACGAGGAAGACGATGGGGAAGAGCGTGCCAATCGCCTCGATCGAATCGGCGTCGCTCGCGATGGACGAGTAGCTGGAAAGAGAAGATCGCGTCTGGACGTACCAGGTCGCAGCGTCGATGTCGTCGATCTCGGCTTGGGCATCGGCGAGCTCGGCTTCAGCCTCGGCGAACCCCTCGTCTGCCTCGGCGCGACCGTCTTGCCATTCCGCGAGGCCGTCGAGGTATTCTGCCATGCCGTCCTCGTATTCGGCGCGACCGCGGTCAAGTTCCGCTTGTGCGTCGATGAGCGCCTGCCGTGCTGCTGGCAACGCCGCCGCTCCGGCCTCGAGTTCGGCTTCGGCACTCTCCATCTCTGCGCGCCCTTCGGCAACTCCCGCGTAGAACGCTTGCCATGCGGACTCTTCGATTTGTGAGAACTCCGCTTCTGCTTGCGCTTCGGCTGCAGGAAGGGCTTGGTCAAGCGCTGCTTGGCGCGCGGTGTCTATGGCTGCATCGATGGCCTTCTGGCGCCCTTCTTCCAGGGCGTCGTCAAGGGAGTTGACCGTTTCCCAGAGTTCGGCTGCATTCGTTTCCTGTTCAAGCAGGGATTGGAGCGCATCAAGGCCGCCAGTCTGCGCATCGAGGGCATCGATCGTGTCCTGGTGCTCGTCGCGCTGGCCTTCAAGCGCAACGATCTGGTTCTCCAGTTCTGCCTTGGTGCTCTCATACGAAGGGTCTGTCTGATCGAGTTCGGCGATCTGCAGCTCAATCTCCTCGATCTGGGCGTTGATTTCATCAATCGCTTGTTCTGCAGCAGTGTAAGCATCAACATTGGCGCTCGTTTGCTCGATGGCGGCTTCCAGTGCATCGAGCGTGCCCCATTGCTGTTGAATGGGGGAGAGCTGTGCGGCAAGGGCCTCGCGGTACGCGAGGAGCTGCTTCACATCCTCTTGTTCCTCAAAAGCGGCGATGGCCTGCTGCTCGATTATCGGGCGCATCTGCTCGATCTGCGATTCCACGGTTGCCGTTGCCTGGGTTCGGGCGGCCTCAAGCGCCTGCGTGTGACCATCTTCCAGCGTGCTTTCGAGTTCCGCGCGAGCGGTGATGGTACGTTGCTCGAATTGCACCCATCCATCGGCTAGCTGTGCACGTCCATCGACGATGTCCTGTTCGCCTTCGTGGTACTCGGCCCAGCCGTCGTCTATCTGCGCTTGGCCATCCACGATCTCCTGGAGCGCATCGCCCAGCTGGCGAGCGGCGTCTTCGAGTTCGGCCCAGCCATCGGCGAGTTCCGCCTCGGCATCGGTGCGTTCTTCCTCGTATTCGGCGCGCGCGTCATCGAGTTCTGCCTGGGCTTCCTCCTTGACCGCTGATGTGCGCGCAGCCTCGCGGTCGGCGCGGATGTCGTCTTCGATGCGATCGGTCACCGTGCGCACGCACTCAGAATAGGCATCCGAGTAAGTGGACAGCGCGGTTGCTCCCTCGACGGTCAGGTAGACGGCTGTGTAGGTATCTGACTCCACAGCCTCGGGTGAGGTGATGAAGGTGTAGTCGGCGCTTGAGTTCGATCGGAACGAGAGCTCGGGGTTGCTCACATCCATCGCATCGACCATGATGCCGCAGATGCGATAGGGATGGCGCGCGAAGACCGCTTCGTCTTCGTTTTCTGCCTCGGCAATCTCTACGGTATCACCGATCTCCAGCCCGCTTGCATCGATGAACTCTTGGGTTACTGCCACCTCATCGGCGGTGTCAGGCAGGTCCCCCTCGATGAGGAAGGGTTCGTTCAGCCCCTGCGACGAACGAGCTTTCACCTCTACCGTGGCGCGCGCCCCGTCGATATCCGTGTACGTGGTCTCGCTCCAGGTGCCCTCTGCTGTTTTCACGCCTTCGACTTCTTCAAGCGCTGCGACGTCATCGTCATCGAGGCCCAGCGTGGAAAGGACTTGGATGTCGAAGAGCCTCTGCGTGTCGAAGAACGCGTCCGCAGCGTTGCGCAAATCGGTGCACGAGGCACGTAGACCGCAGAACATCGCCACGCCCAGTGCGCAGATGACGCCGATTGCCACGAACCGCTTGAGGTTGCCCCGTATGGTGCGTGCTATGTCCTTGCGAAACGCCGAGATCATGAGCTTTTCGCCTTACCACTCGATCTCGGAGATCGGTTTGGGGTGGGCATTCAGGCTCATCTCGGTCACGCGGCCGCTCTTGAAGCGGATGAGGCGGTCTGCCATGGGCGCGAGCGCCGAGTTATGCGTGATGATGATCACCGTGATGCCGTCGTGCCGGCAGGTGTCTTGCAAGAGCTGCAGAATCTGCTTGCCGGTCTGGTAGTCGAGCGCGCCGGTGGGCTCGTCGCAGAGGAGGAGCTTGGGGTTCTTGGCGATGGCGCGCGCGATGGAGACGCGCTGCTGCTCGCCGCCGGATAGCTGGGCGGGGAAGTTGTTCAGGCGGTTTTCAAGGCCGACCTTGGCGAGCGATTCCGCGGCATCGAGCGCATCAGGGCATACCTGCGCCGCGAGCTCGACGTTCTCAAGTGCGGTGAGGTTGGGCACGAGGTTGTAGAACTGGAACACGAAGCCCACGTCGGTGCGACGGTACTCGACGAGCTCGCGCTCGCTTGCGTGCGTGATGTTGCGGCCGTCCACCATGACCGTGCCCGAGGTTGCGGTATCCATACCACCCAAGATGTTGAGCGCTGTGGTCTTTCCCGCTCCCGACGCGCCCAGGATGACGGCGAGCTCGCCGCGCTCTACCGAAAAAGACGCTCCGTCGAGCGCGTGAATCAGCGTTTCGCCGCTTCCGTAGGCTTTGATGACATCGTTGAATTCGATATACGCCATGGTGCAACCAATCTAGCAGGCAGTGGCGAACGACTACGTCCCTGAAAGCCGCCTTTGCACTCGTGGCGTCGACGGCTTGCCGCGTGCGTCGTGCGATGGCTGTCCGCACATTCACTCGACAGCGTGTTGTCTAACCGTAGTATAGTGGAGGCAAGGGGGCGCTTCGAGGAGCCCTCGACACTGCAGGGGAAATTGTCGAGCGATCGTTGCTCCGATGCGCTTGTGCATGCAGAAGATCTGCTTCGTGCGGACGGTGCGCATGAGCGTAAGGCGCAGGGAGCGCCCATCTGAGATGCGTTCATCATGGGAAGGTGATGAGATGGCCACCAAGCAGCCGCAGGTAACCGAGCAGACGCGCGCGAATCTCACGCAGGCGTTCTGGTCCCTTTACCTGGAGAAGCCCATCGAGAAGATCACCATCCGCGAGATAACGGACCGCGCGGGCTACAACCGCGCGACGTTCTACCTCTACTATCGCGACGTGTACGACCTGTTCGATCAGTTCGAGGAGGGCGTGCTCGGCAAGGTGCGCACCTTGGTCAACGAGCATCTCATGCATGATGAGACGCTCAACCTCAAGCAGCACATGGGTCTTATCGTGGAGCTTGCCCAGCAGTTCGACGGCTACCTGCCACGCCTCATGAGCGGGGACCCATCGTTCAGCGAACGCCTGAAAGCGGTGATTACGCCGCTGCTCGATCGCTTCATCCTAAACGAGGTCGCCCTCACCGAGGATGAGCGTCGGCTCCTACGCGAGTTCTACGCGAGTGGCCTGCTCGCCTCGATCAATGCCTGGATGACCGCGCCCGACCGCATACCCCTGAGCGCGTTCATCGACCTCATCGTGGGTACCGTGCTGCCGTAGCGAATCGCGTTGCCCTAGCGAATCGCGCTGTCGATGCGCACCCATTCAGCTGAATTGCTCGATCGACAGGTAGTACTCGCCGATCAAGTTCATGAGCTCTTTCGTGAACTGGGCTTGATGGCGGGAGGGGAGGCAGCTGAGCGAGAGCTGCAGCGCCAGCTGCTCATCTGCCAGATAGACGGGCAGTATCAGCAGATCATCCGGTCGGTCTTGCATATCGGCGATGAGGCTCGTGGTGGTCGTGAAGGTAGCGGGGCTGCCTGCGAGGCACATCTCAAAACCGATTCTGAAATTCGATGCGGTCACAACGGTGTTCGGTTGTGCGCCGGCGGACTGATAGGCGCGGCGAACATAATCGGCGACGCGGTTATCCATCATGCATACGGGCACGCGTTCCAGCAGTTTAAGGTCCGCGCGTCCGTTAAGCTCAGCGACATGCGCAAGGCGTTTTGATCGCTCTCGCATACCCGTTTTGCGTGATCAAGCACGAGCCTGCTCGCAGGCGTGAGCGATGGCTCTGTGCCGCGCACCAAGAGCTTGGTGCCGTAGTAGCGTTCCAAGCGAGCAAGGTGGTTGCTGAGCGTTTGCTGCGAGATGAACAAAGGAACTACCTTGTATCTCGCGAGGGCGAAGTTCTTTCATTGTGCAATCCTTGCTGGTTGCTTGCGCAGCTGCGCTTCGGCTGTCTTGGCGGTGGTCGTTTGCGATTCTGTTGCGTACACTGCGATGCGCGAGCAGAATCATCGCAGGTAGCCGGAGTGTCCACGTTTTGGCTAGTCACTCAATTGCCCGAGAACCACCGCCAAGATGATCGAACTGGAAAAGTCCTGTGCGAATTCCCCCTCTCAGTCGCTCGAGAACGCGAAACGCGGCGCCCCCGCTGGGGAAGGCGCCGCGTCGAGGCATCGAATAGCCGCTTATTAATTGCATTGGCCGCGTTTCGTTTACGCGCTGCAGGATGCGTGCCGCCTGCTACTCATCTCCGAAGCTGATGCCAAGCGCCTTTGCCTCACGGATAAGGTCGCAGTTGGGATCGACGTACTTGAGCTTGCCTGCCACCTCGGCGAGCGGCACGCGGCACATGCGGCGTTCGCGCTGCGCCACCATGAAACCGAACTCGCCCTCCAAGCAGCCGAGTGCCGCTTCCACGCCGCATTGCGTCGCGAAGATGCGGTCCTGAGCATCGGGGATGCCGCCGCGCTGCGTGTGGCCGGGGATGGCGACGCGGGTCTCGCGGCCGGTGCGGGCCTCGACCTCTTTGGCGATGTCGTACACGATGGACGGGCTCGTGCGCGCGGCAACCTTCTTCTTGTACTCCTTCTTGGGCAAGTTGGCGTCTGCCTTGGAGATGGCGCCCTCCGCTACGGCGATGATGGTGAAGCGGCTGCCCGTGGCCATGCGCTTCTCGATGGTCTTGATGACGTTGTCCATGTCGTAGGGGATCTCGGGGATGAGGATCACGTCCGCGCCACCCGCCACGCCGGCATACAGCGGAATCCAGCCCACCTTGTGGCCCATGATCTCGATTACGAACACGCGGCCGTGCGAGCTCGCCGTAGTGTGGATGTCGTCGATGCACTTGGTGGCGATCTCCACGGCGCTCGTGAAGCCGAAGGTCATCTCGGTGCCCCAGGTGTCGTTGTCGATGGTCTTGGGTAGCGCGATGACGTTGAGGCCCTCCTGAGACAGGCGGTTCGCCGTCTTGGTGGAGCCGTTGCCGCCCAGCATGAACAGGCAGTTGAGGTTGAGGTCGTGGTAGGTCTGCTTCATGGCGGGCACCTTTTCCACGCCATCGGCCTCGGGGATGTCGAGACGCTTGAACGGCGTGCGGCTCGTTCCCAGGATGGTGCCGCCGCGTGTGAGGATGTCGCTGAAGTCATGCGCGTCCATCTTGCGGTACCGGCGGTAGATCATGCCCTGGTAGCCGTCCTCGAAGCCGTAGATCTCGACGGGCTCCGGGCTCTTGGTGATGAGCGTCTTCACAATGCCGCGCATAGTCGCGTTGAGCGCCTGGCAGTCGCCGCCGCTCGTGAGCAGTCCGATACGGAGCATAGTAGTCCTTCCTCTCCCAAAAACACGCGTCAACCAGTGTACCCCTTGCCGCGGCAAGGGGTACCGAGATGCGGAGGGTTTAACGTTCTGATAGCGCACGAGAATGGGTTTCCGGCGCTTCTCTCTTTAGTACGTTGCCTCGAAATCAGCCGGGCGCGTCAGAGATGTCCTGCGGGTGCACTGCGCGCCGCGTCGCTCTCCGACGGCGTCGTGGCCCAGCTACCGGTATCCGGGGTTCAGCTACTTGCGCATGAACGAAAGAATCGTGGGCACGGCGCCGATCGCGGCGAAGAGATAGAGCCGGACGAGGTTGCCCATGTAGTTGCCGGTATCGATGATTCCGCGCTCCAGCAGGCGCGGGATATCGCCGAGCGCCTCGAAGAGCCCATAGCCTAGTTGCTCGGATACAACGAAGCCCCAGTCGATATAATCGCCCACAAACGTCATGATCAGGATGAATGCGATGGAGATCACGATGCCGCGGATGGTGAGTGCCCCGCCGAGCTTCTCGTATCCGATGAGCGCACAGAGCGCCATGACGACACCGGACAGCGCGGAGATGATGCCGATCCTGCCAAGAATGACGATGCACGCCACGCCGACAAGCGATCCCAGGAAGGCGCCGAGCGTGCCCATCGCAACGTTATCAACTGAGGAAGGGACAACCGTGGGCCCCTGCTGCGGGTAACCGTTGGGCTGGTTGGGTTGCTGATACCCGCTGGGTTGGTTAGGTTGCTGTTGGTATCCGTTGGGTGTCTGATACCCGTTAGGCTGGTTGTCCATGAACGTCTCCAATCGTACGGTCGCCCGCAATCTTGGGGCAAGTATGACACCTACCGTGTATGGGGGACATCAACGTTAGGTAAAGCGTCGGCAGATGACGGCAGGAGGCAGTATGTGATGGCATTTGGTTCGTCATGCGCTCGCTGATTGCATCCATGAACCCGGGTCGCTTCATCATCACCGGGTCGCTCGTCGATGCCGAAGCGGTCAGATCTCTGGAGGTCTCGGTAGCCAAAACGGTTCCAACATGGGCTATGCCCGAGTTCGTGTACAGGCCGAGCTTCGAGCGCTGGTATCTGGACGGGCTCGTGTCGTGGCTTCAGCAGGGAGCGGGCGCGGGCGCCTGAGGCAGTCGACCCATATCGCTCCTCGCAAGGAGCCGCTCCGTGCGGACTTCCCCCATGCGCCATCAGGTCTCTTTCCAGAATTCCTGTATCAGCTTCCTGCGGTCGCTGCACCCGGTCTTCTTGAGGATGTTATGCATGTGAACCTTCACGGTGCTTGGCGACAACTGCAGCTCTGAGGCGATATTTTGGTTGTCCTTGCCCGCTATGACAAGGGAGAGCACGTCAAGCTCGCGCGGTGAGAGGTGGAACCTCCTGCCAAAGTGCGGCAGATGCTCCGCGGCGAAAGCCTCCTGAGGCTCCGTGGCTTTTGTGGGTGGGTTGTCGAACCTGAGCGACAGGGCTTTGAACGCGCTCTTGCAGGCTGCTGCCATGCAGCAGATCATGAGCGCGTTCTCGCTGTAGTTGCGCTCGGGAGCGACCGCTCGAAGCTCCATGAGGATGCCGCCGGCATTGGGGTCTAGGAAGTAGAACGCGTCTTCCACGACCACGCTGATGCCGAGCAACCAAGCAACAAGGTAGATCCTTATTCCCCGGCGCATGCGCGTCCGCTCCTCGGTGCTCGCTGTTCTGAGATAGCGAATGGCGCTATAGATTAGGATCCAGAACAGGAACACGGCTCGCGTGGTGTAGAAAGCGAACCGCCCTAGGCCTGTCGTGGGTGGAAAGAACAGCGACAGGATGCTTACCACGAGGAAGATCCCGCAGGGCACCGCTTTCACCGGACGGCTTTTGACGGCAAGGTAATCGCATACGAGCAGCCAGAACGACGAGATGAAGCCCACGCCCGAGACCACGGTGGCGGCTGAGCGGACCGTGAGGTACACGGTATCGAGCCTCCATGGGCGGCCGGCGGAAACAAAGCTGTCTTGGAACACCCAGGCGATGTCGAAGAAGTAGAAGCAAAAGCCGATCGCTGCGAGCAGGAAGAGCCGCCTACGGGAGACGAGGTAGGCGGAGAGGCAGCTTGCCGAGGTGAGGATGGAGGAGAGGAGCATGAAGAACGTGAAATGCAATACGAAGAACGCCAATTGCTTCCTTCTTTCCTCTTGGGTGATGCGGCTTGCTTCGGGTAACGCGGTGTGCCTCACGCGGCGTGCGGTGGGCCTCGGGCATCGTGCGGCGTTCCATTCGGTCGAAAGGAGCGCACCCGCCTGCCGTGCTCGGCACCCATCCATCTTACCTGCCTTCTTGCTGCCAGCTTGGACGATGCCGGCCGGTTTCGGCAGGCGGTCCGCTGCGGCGGATTATCTAGCACGCAGCCGATGACCTGCGGTTTAGTAAGGGTTTAGTCCCGCTTTGGACTTGCGTAGAACCAAGATACAACGAAGGATACAACCCGTTTAGCCCTTTTGCGTGCATCCGGGGGAGATGAGGATGGGATTGAGGCGGACGGGGCGAGGGTGCCATGTCCCCCAGCATGGATGCCGCGCTGAGCCCCATCCGCCTGTAGTCCAAACGTCGGTCGCCGTACGCGCGGCACCGCATTTGAAGCGCTCGGATTCCATCCGGTCGCGGGGAAGGAGGTTCGCCCATGGAAGAGGCGAAGGAAGGCAAGAAGGGAATCGGGCTGTTCGGCCTCATCGGCATGGTGGTGAGTTCGTGCATAGGCTCCGGGGCATTCGCGATTTCGGGCCAGCTGTCGCAGGTGGCGGCTCCTGGTAGCGCGCTTATCGCCTGGCTTATCGTGGGCGTGGGATTCCTTGCGCTCGCGCTCTCCCTCAACAATCTCGGAGCCCAGCGCCCTGATCTGCCGGGAATCTTCTCGTACGCTCAGGAAGGATTCGGGCCCTTTGCGGGCTTCGTGTCGGGTTGGGGCTACTGGCTCTCGGCATGGTTGGGCAACGTGGCTTTTGCGACCATGATGATGTCCACCGTGGGGTACTTCTTCCCAGCGTTCCTTGCGGGCAACACCGTTCCCTGCATCGCGATCTCGTCGGTTGTCATGTGGCTGCTTACGATCTTCGTGATTCGCGGCGTCGAGAGCGCCTCGGTGCTCAATGCCGTCGTCATGGTCTGCAAGGTCGCCTCGCTTGCCGTGTTCGTGGTCTTCTCGGTCTTCATGTTCGACGCGGGGGTCTTCACGTCCGATTTCTGGGGCACGCTGTACAACAATGCTGTGGCTGCTGGTCAGGCGGGTGCCGATGCGGTCTCGCTCGGTGATGTCACCCAGCAGATCATGAATTGCTTCATCATCATGTTTTGGGTCTTCGTCGGCATCGAGGGCGCTACGGTCATGTCGTCGCGCGCGGAGCGCAAAAGCGATGTAGGCAAGGCGACGGTGATCGGCCTGGCGTGCTTGCTGGCCATCTACATCGGTTGCTCTGTTTTGCCGTACGGGTACATGCCCTACACCGAGATCGCTTCGCTCGACTATCCCGCCATGGTGTACATCTTCGAGGATATGGCACCTGGCTGGGGTGGCGCGTTCATCTCGGTGGCCATCATCATCTCGATCCTGGGTTCGTGGCTCTCGTTCACGATGCTTCCCGCCGAGACCACCTCTGAGATGGCGGCAAGCAAGCTGCTGCCCGCTTCTTGGGGCAAGCTCAACTCAAAGGGAGCCCCGCAGCTCAGCCTCGTGGTCGTTGGCGTCTGCACGCAGGCGTTCCTCATCGTCCTGCTCGTGAGCGAGGATGCCTACGATTTCGCATACTCGATGTGCACGGTTGCCATCGTCATCACCTGGGCGCTTGCCGCAGCGTACCAGGTGAAGAGCGCCCACGAGGCCAAACAGGGGGCGCAGCTCGCCATCGGACTCGTGGCGACGGTGTTCCTCGTGGTGGGCGTCGTTTTCAATGGCTGGTCGTACCTGCTGCTCACCTGCGTCGGATACATTCCGGGGTTCGTGGTGTATGTGCAGGGCCGCAGGTCCGAGGGTCTTTCCCTCGGCGCGGTGGACAAGGCGGGCATCGCGGTTATAACCGCGCTCGGAGTGCTCGCGCTCGTCCTGCTCGCCATGGGTGTCATTACTTTGTAATGTAGTGTCATCGCGCCGGGGCGGCGGAGGCCGACGTCTCGGCGCGGCTGGTCCGCGAGGGGCCTGCAAGGAAGGAGAACACGTATGAATATCGCCACCATCGGCGTCGAGGAATGGCTCAACGTCCACGAGAAGAGCGCCACGGTCGATATCGCCCAGTCCACGATAGCATCGCTCACCATGGACGAGATCCTGCGGCTCGACGGCACGGACGGCGCGGGCTTCTACGAGCAACTGGGGCGCGAGAAGATGAACTACGGCTGGATCGAGGGGTCGCCCGAGTTCAAGGATGAGGTCGCCGGTCTCTATGAGAATGTCGAGCCTGACAATATCCTCCAGACCAACGGCGCGACCGGCGCGAATCTTCTTGCGCTCATGACGCTCGTGGAGCCTGGCGACCATGTGATCGCCGAGTACCCCACCTACCAGCCGCTCTACGAGATCCCGCGCACGCTCGGCGCCGACGTCGAGTACTGGCACATCCGCGAGGAGCTGGGCTGGCAGCCCGACATCGCGGAGCTTGAGCGGCTGATCCGTCCCGACACCAAGCTCATCTGCATCAACAACGCCTCGAACCCGCTCGGCACGGTACTGCCGCGCGAGACGCTCGAGCAGATCGTCGAGATCGCCCGTTCCGTGGGCGCCTACGTGCTCTCCGACGAGGTGTACCTACCGCTCGAGGATACCGAGAGGTTCGTTTCCATGGCGGATCTCTATGACCGCGCCGTGGTGACCAACAGCATTTCCAAGACGTATTCCGTCCCGGCGGCGCGTATCGGCTGGACGGTATCGAACGCCGAGGTGGCAGACCGCATCCGCACCTATCGCGACTATACGCTCATCTGCGGCGGCATCTTCAACGACGCCCTTGCCGTGCACGTGCTTCGCAACCGCGCGCGCATCCTCGAGCGCAACCGTTCGATCGTGTTGGGGAATCGCGCCATCGCGCAGGCGTGGGTCGACAGCGAGCCTCGTGTTCGCTGGGTCGCGCCCAAGGGGGTGTCGACCTCGTATATCCAGTTCGACATCCCCATGGATGACGAGGCATTCTGCCTCAAGCTCCTGCGCGAGCGTGGCGTGCTGCTCGTCCCCGGCGGTCGGTTCGAGCTGCCCTGCGGTGCCCGTTTAGGCTACTGCGCTCCTGAGCAGACGTTGCGCGAGGGCCTTGTTCGCCTTTCCGAGGCGTTACGGGAGTTCGATTAAACGTTGCGAGAGTACGACTAGACCCTTGATGGGATCTGTCGATTATTTCCCCGGGGCGCGATCGGTGCGATCGCGCCCCGGGCTGATTCAAGGGTCATCAACCCTGTGGCGCGCGCAGCGCGCCACTGAAAACCACCCGCTACGCGGGTGGATCCCACTGATGCTACGCAACGGGCCGCCCTCCTCCTAGGATGGTGATTGTTCAGGTCGCCAGCCCCAAGAGGAGGGTGATAGCCATGGCGCAGAAGGCCAACAGCCTCGCGCACACGAAGTGGCTCTGCAAGTACCACATCGTGTTCACACCGAAGTATAGAAGGAAGGCGATATACAACCAATACCGCAAGGACCTCGGGGAGATCCTCAGGCAGCTCTGCCGCTGGAAGGGGGTGGAGATCATAGAGGGGCACCTGATGCCGGACCACGTGCACATGCTGGTCAGCATCCCGCCCAAGATCAGCGTGTCGAGCTTCATGGGCTACCTGAAGGGGAAGAGCTCGCTGATGATGTTCGACCGGCACGCGAACCTCAAGTACAAGTTCGGGAACAGGAAGTTCTGGGCGGAGGGCTACTACGTGTCCACCGTCGGCCTGAACGAGGCCACGATCGCCAAGTACATCAGGGAGCAGGAGGCCGCCGACATCGCGCTGGACAGGCTGAGCGTGAAGGAGTACGAGGACCCGTTCGGTAGGGGGTAGCGGCCCGCCCGTTCGACGGGCGTGCCACGAGTCAAGGGGCTATCGGGCCTGAACTTCGTTCAGGCCAGGGACTTGAGTCCCTGGCCTGGGCCCCTAGGGTTACACCCTAAGAGCAAACCACCCGCTATGCGGGTGGTCCTGATTCAAGGGTCATCAACCCTGTGGCGCGCGCAGCGCGCCACTGAAAACCACCCGCTACGCGGGTGGATCCCACTGATGCTACGCAACGGGCCGCCCTCCTCCTAGGATGGTGATTGTTCAGGTCGCCAGCCCCAAGAGGAGGGTGATAGCCATGGCGCAGAAGGCCAACAGCCTCGCGCACACGAAGTGGCTCTGCAAGTACCACATCGTGTTCACACCGAAGTATAGAAGGAAGGCGATATACAACCAATACCGCAAGGACCTCGGGGAGATCCTCAGGCAGCTCTGCCGCTGGAAGGGGGTGGAGATCATAGAGGGGCACCTGATGCCGGACCACGTGCACATGCTGGTCAGCATCCCGCCCAAGATCAGCGTGTCGAGCTTCATGGGCTACCTGAAGGGGAAGAGCTCGCTGATGATGTTCGACCGGCACGCGAACCTCAAGTACAAGTTCGGGAACAGGAAGTTCTGGGCGGAGGGCTACTACGTGTCCACCGTCGGCCTGAACGAGGCCACGATCGCCAAGTACATCAGGGAGCAGGAGGCCGCCGACATCGCGCTGGACAGGCTGAGCGTGAAGGAGTACGAGGACCCGTTCGGTAGGGGGTAGCGGCCCGCCCGTTCGACGGGCGTGCCACGAGTCAAGGGGCTATCGGGCCTGAACTTCGTTCAGGCCAGGGACTTGAGTCCCTGGCCTGGGCCCCTAGGGTTACACCCTAAGAGCAAACCACCCGCTATGCGGGTGGTCCTGATTTTGGGTTCCCAGCAGGCGTCGGCGAGCGTTCGAGGGCTGGTGCCATGGTCTTTTTCCAGAAGTGAGTGGCTCGTGTGTGGATCTCGGAGTAGCCGACATTCCCGCAAGCCTGTGAGCTGGCATTTCATGAACCAAGATGACGGGGCTACTGGGCAAAGTCAGATATAGTCACTCACAACTGGATAATTATGCGAGCATGCCCTCGATGTCCGCGGTGATGCCCTCGACGGTGATGCCGTTTTCTGCGAGCAGCTCCTCGGGCTTGTAGCGGTCCGGGAATCCTTTGCGGATGCCGTAGCAGCGGATGCGTATATCGTCTGCGGCGAGGAACCGGGCGACCTTCTCGCCCCAACCGCCCTCGAGCACGCCGTCTTCAAGCGTTACAAGCGCGCGGTAGCGCTCCGCCGCCTCAGCGAGGAACACCTCGTCGAGTTCGGCGGCGAAGCGGGGATTCACCACGGTTGCGTGAATGCCGCGAGTCGCAAGGGCATCGGCGATTTGCTCGCCCAAAGGCAGGAACGCGCCGAGTGCAAGAATCGCAACGTCCTCGCCCTCGCACACAATTTGATAGGACGGTACGGAGAAATCCGTACTCCCGGGCGTCGCCACAAGGTCGGGGCGTGATACCACGGGGCCGACGGGCACGCGAATCACCACCGGCATACTGCGTTGGTTCAGCGACCAATCGAGCATGGCGAAATACTCCTCGCAGCAGGAGGGGGCCAATAGTCGCAGGCCCGGTATGCTGCCGAGCATGGCGATGTCAAAGAAGTTGAGATGCGTCTCGGCGTTGGCGCCATAAACCGAGGCTCCGATATCGAGGATGGTTGCAGGAGCGCCGTTCAGGCATAAGTCGTGCCATAGCTCATCATAGGCACGCTGCAGGAAGGCGCCGTACACGCCAAATACGGGAGTGGCGCCCCCGCGCGCAAGTGCCGTGCAATAGGTTATGGCGTGCTCTTCAGCGATGCCCACATCGACGAAGTTCCTCCCAGCTTCGATGCGGCGTTCGGGCGTGAAGCCCATGACGTAGGGCATGCCTGCGGTAACGGCAACGATGCGTGGATCTTCGTCCATTCGCTCAAGCAGGTGTTCGGCGGTGAGATCAGCGTAGGTGCCTCGTGGGACGTCGCCGCCGATGAGCTTGCTCTTCTTGCCGGTTGTGGGATCGAAGGACCCTACATGGTGCCAAGCCTCCGGGTCGTCTTCGGCGGGCTTGAAGCCAGCTCCTTTTACGGTATGGATGTGCAAGACGACGGGATGGTCGGTGCCGCGTACCTCGGAGAGCGCATCCACGAGCGCGAACACATCGTTGCCCGCGTCGACATAGTGGTACTCGAAACCCATGGCGCAGAAGAGGTTGTTCTCGACGCCGCCGCAACTCTCCCGCAGCGCAGCCAGGTTGCCGTAGATGCCGCCATGATTTTCGGCGATTGACTGGTCATTGTCGTTGACCACGATGATGATGCCGCTGCCGAGCTCTGCGGCGGCGTCGAGTCCCTCGAACGCCAAGCCACCTGAGAGCGACCCGTCGCCTATGACGGCGACCACATCGAAGTCCTCGCCGGCGAGGTCACGTGCCTTGGCGAGGCCGCAGGCGAGGCTCAGCGAGGTCGAGGTGTGTCCCATCGAAAACAGGTCATGCTCAGATTCATGCGGGTTGGAGAAACCAGATACCAGATCGAACGCGGCGGGATCGAGAAATGCTGCCGCGCGGCCGGTGAGCGCTTTATGGGCGTAGCACTGGTGCGAAACATCAAAGACGATCTTGTCGTGCGGGGAATCGAACACGCGGTGCAGGGCAACGGCGAGCTCGATCACGGCGAGATTGGGAGCGAGATGTCCGCCGACCGCTGCGGCTTTCGCTATGATGGCGCGCCGGAGCTCATCGCCGAGAAGCGGGAGTTTCTCGGCGTCGAGCGCCTTGACATCTCGAGGTGATGTGATGTGTTCCAAAAGCATTGCGCGCCGCGCTCCGAAATCTATAGCCCGTCCCCGTCAGTTCAGCGTGAACATCTAGTTTCTCACAAGAATCGTCCTGAAATGTGTATGCTCTGCGATGGGTGTGCGAACAATCGAGGGAGACGGTGGCATGCCGGCGCTGAACGGTAAACGCCGCCTGTTGAAGCGGCTTCATGCAGTTTCCGAACGTGGGCGGAGCGATGGGAAGAGCTCCCAGCGACGAACCGGGAAGCTCTGCGAAACCCTTACGCGGTATCGACGGGGCTACTGCATAAACCTGCTATGCTATCCCGTAGCGCATCTCGCGGATGTTAGGAGGACACCCTATGGTCGGTTCATTTTTGGCCGGTATCGGCGGGCTTTTCGGGTTCATCATTATTCTCGTCATCGTGATCGTGGTGCTGGCGAACACGCTTTTCGTGGTCAAGCAGCAGCACGCGGTCATCATCGAGCGGTTGGGTAAATTCAACGGGATCGTGGGCGCTGGCATCCACGCCAAGATCCCCGTGATTGACCGCAAAGCCGCCACGGTTTCGCTGCGTACGATGAAAAACGGCTTCGACATCGACGCGAAGACCGAGGACAACGTGACCATCGGCCTCGAGGTTTCCGTCCAGTACCACGTTTCGTACGATATGGGTCGCGGTCCCGCAGATTCCGGCGTCTACAAGAGCTATTACATGCTGCAGCAGCCGGTTGCCCAAATGCGCGACTTCATCACCGACGCCCTGCGCTCGTCCATTCCGGTTTACACGTTAGACGAGGTCTTCGCCAAGAAGGACGACATCGCACAGGACGTGAACGCCACCGTCTCCGAGCAGATGGCCGCCTACGGATTCACGCTCGTGTCGACCCTCATCACGCGCATCGCGTTGCCTGCCGAGGTCGAGGATTCCATGAATCAGATCAATGCGGCGCAGCGCACCAAGGCTGCTGCGCAGGATCTGGCAGAGGCGGACCGCATCCGCCGCGTGACCGAGGCGCTCGCCGAGGCCGAAGCCATGGAGAAGGCCGGCGAGGGTATCGCCAATCAGCGTAAGGCCATCGCCGTGGGCATCAAGGACTCGCTCGAGAGCATCCAGGAGACGGGTGTATCCAACGATGAGGCGAACCTGCTGTTCATGTACACGCAGTGGACCGAGATGATGACCGAGTTCGCACGCACCGGCAAGAGCTCCACCGTGGTGCTTCCTTCCAACTTCAAGGAGAGCGCCTCGATGTTCGAGCAGATGCTCGCTGCCTCCGAAGCGAACGATCAGGGAAACGTTCCGCCCGTCACGCCGCAGAACTAGCGCCTCTGCCATAGGATCCGCCATAGGGAGCGTTTCCTTTGGCGCGATTGTCTGATAAGCGGTCCTGTATGCAAGATGTCCCCGCTGCGCGCTGCGTGGCGGGGACATCTCTGTCAATGGAGCGCGTCCGTAATGGCAGGACGGCTGATTATGCCGAGGCGGTGCGGGTCGAGGTCGCGCGGCGCACGGAATGGCCCAGCTGAGCGCCGATGACGAGCTTGATGGCGTCGGGGATCATGAACGGCAGCACGGCTACGGCGAGCGCGGCGAAGAGGTCCATGCCCGTCACAAGCATGAGCTGCGCGGTCCCTAGCGTGTACGCCACGAGCAGCATGCCGATCGCGGCGAGGACCTCGCGTAGGCGCTCGGGGATGATGTGAAGCTGCAGAATGGCCGCTGCGAGCATGGTGCCCACGAGGAAGCCCCAGAGATAGCCGCCGGTGGGACCTACGATGCTTGCGATGCCGCCGGAGAACCCGGAGAAGACGGGTAAGCCGAGGCCGCCGAGCAGCAGGTAGAGCGCCACGGTGATGACGGCATCCTTGCCGCCGAGGGCGACGGGTAGCATGGCGAGCGTGAGCGTCTGCAGCGTGAACGGCACCGGGCCCAAGGGGATGCTGATAGCAGAGGACACGGCAAGCAGTGCGACGCACAAGCCGCACCGGGCGATCTGGACGGCTCTCATAAATCTCCTATCGATTGCGTGCAGGTGCGCGGGCATGAGTGCTCGCGACGCACCCATCTTAGCGTTCCGTTCGCAACTGCACGTGTTCTTCGGTTGGTTTTGCTCGGTCAACGGTGCGGGCGCTGCCCGTGTGTCTACGCATCAAAAATCCATCTGGTGGAATCGTCCCATGCGTCCTCGTCGAAGGTGAGCTCGAGCTCCTCGCCTTCGAGGGTGGAAGTTCCTGCGTAATGCATGTAGGTGTAGGTTTCGTTCATCTGCGCTCTGCCGTCTTGAGCGATGAGAGCGGCGACCGCCGCCTGCGCCGTCGCGCGCTCTTCGTCCGATACGGAATCGCCGGTAAAGATAGCTGGATCGCGATACTGCATGTCCAGCCACAGGTCGCTCACCACATTATCCACATCGGGCATCGAGAAGTCGAAGTAAACCGAGCTCGTGATTTCGAACCCCTCCTGGGTGGCGCTGCCGTAGCTGGTGGAATCCTCCAGGGTATAGCTGCTGTGCGCGAGCATCCAGCTTGCAACTTCTTGGGCATCGACGCCGGCTTCCTCGGCCGCGACGCCAGCGTATGCCTCGAACGTCGAGGAAAAAGCCGCCGAAACGCGCTCGAGGTAGCCGCCTTCTCCGGCGGCGATCTGGCTGAGGCGGTCTTCGGTTGCGGTGATCGCGAGCTCCTCGAAGTCGTCGCAGACCTGGCTGTAGATACTCGGGTCGTACTCGATATCGAACTCGAAATCGATGTTGCCGACATCTTCGCGCGTAGTGAGGACATCGTCGAGCACGGAGGAGCACATGGAGAGAAGCGGGGCGAGGAACACGCTCAGGATTCCTAGGAACACCGCTAAAGCGACGGCGGTGCGCAGGCGTCGCATCGCGGAGCGTCGTGCGCCCTCGGTGCCCTCGGTTGCTTGCGCTGCGAAGCGCCGGTGCCAGGCGTGGCGATCATGCTTCGCGCGTGAGGAGCGGGCTGTTCGAGCGGAGCGTTTTGCCTGCTCAGCCGCGCGTGCTCGCCATGAATCCTCGGCATGATCGGTTTCGCCGAACAGCTCTGCCGCCTGTGCCTGGTGGCTTTCTGCTCTGCTGTTCGACAGATGCGCGCCGGAAATGCCCTTGTGCCTGCCATGAGCGCTCGTCCACGTGCGGAGCCCCCGCTCCTCCTCATGGCGCCTCAACCGTTCGGCGCCGTCATCGACATCCATCTCGAAGGACGGCTCGTCGGTGGGCATGACGGGGTCGGGTGCGTTGAACGGGTCGATGTCCGGTTCGGAACGCGAAAACTTCCATGCCATAGTGCATCCTAACGCTCGCAGCCAACTGATGAGCAGGAAGGGACGGGTTGAGGCGCGTGGCAGACGAGGATGGACTGCAGCGCTGCGCCGTTAGAAGAAGCTATCCTCTTCGCCGTCCTGCTTGGGTCCACGATCGACGTACAGCTTGCTCGTGCGCTTCTCGAGCACAAACGCAATGATGGCGACGACGACGATGCCGCCGAAGAAGAGGACAGCCAGGCCCTCGCGGGTGTTGAACAAAAAGGAAAAGACATCGCCCATGTGAGCTCTCGCAATCTAGGTGAAAAGACATGCTCTTGCCAAGCCAAAACAGCAGCTTCGGTGCCCTTGGCGTCCATTAAGTATATACTTGCCAGAGCATGCTTGCGCGCACGAGCCCCTAGCGTGTCAAGCCATTTGAATGTATCCAGCTGGAAAAGAGGGACCATGCTTGATATCAAGTTTGTTCGCGAGAACCCCGATGCGGTAGATGCCGCCATGGCAAACCGCCAGACCTCGTGGGACCGCGCGCACTTCTTCGAACTCGACGAGGAGCGCCGCGCCGTTATCACCGAAGTCGAGGAGCTGCAGGCTACGCGCAACGCTGCGTCCAAGAGCATCGGCGCCCTTATGCGCGAGGGCAAGCGCGATGAGGCGGAGGCCGCCAAGGAGGCCGTGCGCGAGGTCAACGACAAGATCGACGGCCTGGCCGATCGCCGCAGCGCGCTCGAGGACGAGCTTAACGAGTTCATGGCTCACCTGCCCAACATCCCTTGTGATGCCACGCCCGTAGGCAAAGATGAGTCCGAGAATCCCGAGCGCCGCCGGTGGGGCGTTCCGCGCGACTTCGCGGCCGAGGGCTTCGAGGCAAAGCCCCATTGGGACCTGGGTACCGATCTGGGTATTCTCGATTTCGACCGCGGCTCCAAGCTTGCGGGTGCACGCTTTACCGTGCTTGCCGGTGCAGGCGCCATGCTCGATCGCGCGCTTCAGAACTTCTTCCTGAACACCCATATCGCGCGGGGATTCAAGGAGTTCATCCCGCCGGTGATCGTGAACCGCGAGATCATGTACGGCACGGGCCAGCTGCCCAAGTTCGAGGACGATGCCTACCATACCGGTGACGACCAGTTCCTCATCCCCACGGCGGAGGTAGCGCTGACCAACCTCCATGCCGGCGAGGTGATCGACGTCGCCGAGCTTCCGCTTCGCTACACCGCGGGCACGCCATGCTTCCGCGAGGAGGCGGGCTCTGCGGGGCGCGACACGCGCGGCATCATTCGCCAGCATCAGTTCACCAAGGTCGAGATGGTGAAGTTCGCCACGCCGGAGCAATCCGACGACGAGCTTGAGAGCATGGTGGCTGAAGCCGAGTATCTTCTGCAACAGCTTGGTCTGCCGTATCGCGTGATCAGCCTGTGCACGGGCGACCTCGGGTTCTCGGCGCGTCAGACCTACGACATCGAGGTCTGGCTGCCGAGCTACAACGCCTATAAGGAGATCTCCAGCTGCTCCAACTGCGGTGATTTCCAGGCGCGCCGCGCGAACATCAAGTATCGCGACCCCGAGAACTTCAAGGGCGTGCGCTTCGTGCACACGCTGAACGGCTCGGGTCTTCCTACCGGTCGCACGATGGCCGCCATCATGGAGAACTACCAGAACGCTGACGGGTCGATCACCGTTCCGGAGGTGCTCCGCCCCTACATGGGCGGGATGGAGCGCATCGGATAGCGAACCGATGCTGCAAAACGCAGCGTAACGCCGCAATTCGTGTAACGAAACGGGCCGCCCGACGAGGGCGGCCCGTTCTCGTTGAGCACAATATGCGCGCTGTCGTAGGACTCGGTTTAGCGCTTGCCCTCTTGCTCCCAGCGTTC
This sequence comes from Enorma phocaeensis, assembly GCF_900186505.1. Taxonomy (GTDB): domain Bacteria; phylum Actinomycetota; class Coriobacteriia; order Coriobacteriales; family Coriobacteriaceae; genus Enorma; species Enorma phocaeensis. The sequence continues at coordinate 428,514 of NZ_LT891968.1, read as the reverse complement.
GAAGAATGCGCAGGCGTTTTCGTAGCAGATCTTTTTTGCCAGCTTCTCGCCAAAACGGTCCGTAAGAAGTCTTTGGAACGATGGCATCGTTCGAGCGTCTGCGATGAAGGTGGGGGTATCGCAGCCGTCGAAATCGCTCCCAAGTGCCAGCACGTCTTCGCCGCCGAGCTCGAGAAAATGGTCGATGTGTCGGGAGAAGTCGTCAAACGTGGGCGCGCCGTCGTCGCGCACGAAGTCGCAGCAATAGTTGAGGCCCACTATGCCGCCGCGATCGCGAATCTCGGCAAACTGCGCGTCGGTGAGGTTGCGCGGATGGCGGCAGACGGCGCGGCTGTTGGAGTGGCTCGCGATGAAGGGGCGCTCGGCAACGCGGGCGACGGTGGCGAAGCAGACGTCGTTGAGATGTGAGACGTCAAGCACCATACCCGCCTGCTCCATGCGGCGCATGACCTCGAGGCCGATGGGCGTCACATCAGCATCTTCGACATCATGTCCGCTTGCGAGCGGTCCCTGCGCATTCCAGCTGAGCGATGCCATGAGCACGCCCGAGCGGGCGAGCTGCTCGACGAGTGCGGGGTCGTGCGCGAACAGCCGCGCGTTCTCGATGGTGCGAATGCAGGCAACGCCGCCCTCCTCGAGGACGGGGCGGATCTCGTTGCCTGAGCGGATCTCGTGGACCTGGGGGAGCGCGGCGAGTTGCTCGGAGAGATAGGACTGGACGAACTCGAGGAAGCGTAGCGATTGCTCGGGCGTGAGGGCGTCGGGAACGTAGCAGGCGAAGCACTGTGCCCATGGCGTGCCTCCGATGCCCTCGAGGGAGACGTGGCCATGGTTGCGAGCGAGGTCCCGAATGGTCGACGGGCTTTCGGAATCGCCGGGAAAGTAGTAGTCCTCGCCGGTTGCCATCTTGAACTCTGCAGGAAGCTTCTGCCATGCGAGTCGGTCGATGGTATCGCAGTGCAGGTCGACAACTGGATAAGGCATGGCGGGGCTCCTTAGGCTCGATGCTCGTCGGTCATCCGTAATGCACCATAGCATTTTGCGCGGACATCTGCGAAAATGCTGACAAAAGAAACACGAACACATGTTCTAGTTTTGACATAGACTATGGCCAAGCCGATGTAGGAAGGAGTGGCCGTATGGAAGCGACGAGGCGATTGAATCACGTTCTGTTCCGCGCTCAAGATGAAGAGGAGTGGTTGTTGATTGGCTGCTACCCAACGGAGGATGCCGGTCTTTGCGTCTACCAAGCAAGTGCAGGAGCGCTTACGGCGTGGTGCTTTGGCTCCCCGCTCCGTGTCGTAGAGATCCAGATCGCGCCTCGCTCAACTGCGGAGCTCATCAACTACTTTCGCGTGGAGACGATTTCTCAGCTGTGTAGCATGTTCACTCTGATTTTTGGTGATTGTGACGGAGCGCTCGGCATCGAGCGATTGCTTGAGCGTCTCGAGCTGCCTTATTCGGTGGTCGAATGCCCCATATTCGAGGGATAATGCGCTGCTGGGGGCGGATGCGCGAGTAGTGCGCAGAAATTTTTGAAAAAGTTGCTTGACGAACCCGGGGGCCAGTGCCATTATAGTTCGTGCGTTGCGGCGTTACCTCAGCTGGATAGAGGGTCTGACTACGAATCAGAACGTCATAGGTTCGAATCCTATACGCCGCACCAGCCGATGGTTGAAGGGCACCCGAGAGGGTGCCCTTTATGTTTAATATGAGAAAGCCATTGTCAAGAGGCATGACGTTACAGGTCCCAGATTTTATTCCGGGACCTGTAACTATTTCTCGCCGGTTCGCCTGCATGAGATGCTCGTTAGTCGTCGCTCGCCTGGCAGGCTAATATCCGCGGACTCGTGCGCCATTTTGTTTGCGTTTAGCTCAGCTGGCATATGTTTTGCGCACCTACCGCATTCCGATTCTCCGTCCGGGGCCGTCGCTCGAAAACCTCCCAGTCTTTGTCCTCGGGCGCCGCCTCGCCTGGCTGCCCATCAAAAAAGCCGTGAGCCGGTCCCGGCGATGCGTCGATATGCAGGCGCATCCGGCAAGAAGGTCTGTATCGCCCGGGCCTAGCCGAGCGTCCCCTCGGCCCGCCTGCCGATCTCCCAGACCCAGCAGGCGAGCTCCCGGGCGACGGCGACGTTGGCGACGCAGGTCCGCTTGCCGGCGGCCCTGAGCGATTCGTGGCGATGCGCCAGACGTGCGGTGGCATCGTCTGCCCGGCTTTTCACGTGCCGCGGCACCTCATATCCCGAAGGCGCCGCCTTGGGCTTGGGCGAGCAGCTCATATAGTGCCAGGAGGACTCCACGAGGACGCGGCGGGAGGCGCCGTTCCCCGTCTTGGTGATGCCGCCCCGCGCCTCCCTTTCGCCGCTGGAATGCTCGGAAGGGGTGATGCCCACCCAGGAAGCGTAGGCTCCCGCGGTCGGGAAGCGGCTGAAGAGGCCCGCCTCGGCGGCGAGGCTGAAAGCGGATATGACGTCGATGCCCTTGATGGAGGCGAGGGCGCCGACCCTATCCTTCCATCTTCCGCTCCGGGCCTCGGCAAGCACCAGCTTCTCGAGGGCCCGCTTGTCCGACTCGGCGCAGCGCACGCAGGTGACGTAGTGGTCGAACGCATGGGCCGCTGCCGCCTCCTGCGGGCGCAGGCCCTCGACCCATCTCCAGAAAGCCCGGGTCCAGGCCCCTCTCTTCCGACCGAGCGCGTCGACCTCGTCGAAGGCGTATCCTCGCCTCAGCAGGAACTTGGAGAGGCGCTGCCGCGCGCGCTGCAGGTCGATGCGCGCATCGTCCAGCGCGCGGGACAGGTCGCGCGCCGCCTCCACCTCGACGGGCGGTATCCAGACCTCGATGATGTTGTGGGTGGCGAGGAGCCTTGCCAGGAAGGCGGCGTCGCGCCTGTCGTTCTTGCGGCGCTTATCGGCCGCCGGCTTCTGCATCTTGGAGACGGCGCCGACGATGCAGTCGACGCCGAGCCCGCGGAGCTCGCGGCACAGGGCGAACCCCGTTGGGCCCGACTCGTAGACCGCCCTGGGGTCCTCGAAGGCCTTTATCCAGGAGGCGATCTCCTGAGCGTCGGTGCCAAAGGTCTTCTGCCTCACCTCGCCCGTGTAGGGATTGAAGGCGCAGGCCGCGACGGAGCGGGCATGCACGTCGAGGCCGACGGAGGTAACATGGGACACGGGGAGCCTCCTCCCATGCGTGCGGTACGGCGGGCACCGCAGGCTGACGATACACAGCCATTGTTCCCGCCCAGCCCGCGACCCGGCATGCCGCGGGGAGGCTTTCCCTCCAATGGCTTTCTCATATCGTCTTCGAAACCAACTCACGCCCACGGATTCGCATGCGCATGCGTGTGCATATGTGGTTAGCGTTGTGGGCTCGCACCGTAGGTAGGTACGAGATGCATCCGCGGCGCGATCCTTAACGGGATCCTTCTGGAATACGCTGGTTGAACTGTAAGAAAGTCGGTTAGCGGTGGACAGAAGGCGGCGAGCGGCATTGTTCAATAATCGCGATTATTATAAAATCGCGTCAGCAGGCGTAGTGTGTCGATACGCCATGTATCAGGAAGGTTGTAAGCCGTAGATTCGAAAGAAAGGAGTGCAAGCGTATGAAATTGGAGATTGGGAACATCCATGTCAAAGATGTCCAGTTCGGTGATGCCGATTCGTTCGAGAACGGCGTGCTCACCATCGACAAGGATGCCGCCATCGCCTACCTCAAGGAGTGCGACGAGCATCTGACCGACGTGGATCTCGTCATCGCCCACCCTGGCGATGACACGCGCATCGTGCCCGTGGTCGAGACGATCGAGCCGCGCGTGCGCATGGACGGCCGTTGTCTGTTCCCCGGTGTCACCGATGACGTGGTGCCTGCGGGAGACGGCGAGCTCAAGGCCCTCAAGGGCTGCTGCGTGACCGTGGTTGCCAAGGAGTACGGCTCATTCGGTGACGGCGTCATCGATATGGGCGGGGAGGGCGCTAAGCACACCTACTGGTCGAAGCTCATCAACATCTGCCTCGTTGCCGACACCGACGAGGACTTCGAGCGCCATGAGCAGCAGAAGTGCAACCACGCTTTGCGCTGGGGCGGTCACCGTCTTGCCGAGTATCTGGGCAAGATCGCCCGCGATGTCGAGGTTGACGAGACCGAGACCTATGTGGTCGATCCGGTGCTCAAGCGCGATCCAGCCCGTAAGGACCTGCCCAACGTCGCCCTCGTGTTGCAGCCGCAGTCGCAGATGGAGGCTTTGGGCTATAACGACCTTTGGTACGGCTGGGATATGAACAAGTACCTGCCGACCTTCGTGAGCCCCACCGAGATCCTCGACGGCGCTCTCATCTCGGGTTCGTTCATGCCCTCTTCCTCAAAGTGGTCGACCTACGAGATGCAGAACTTCCCCACCATCAAGGAGCTCTTCGCCGAGGACGGGAAGTCCATCAACTTCGTAGGCGTGATCCTCTCCATGCTGAACGTTGCGCTCGATCAGAAGGAGCGCGCTGCCATCATGGTGCGCAACATGGCGCTCAACCTGGGTATCGACTATGCGCTCGTGACCGAGGAGGGTTACGGCAACCCCGATACCGACTATGTGCGCTGCCAGGTGATCCTCGAGGACGCCGGCATCCCCGTCGTGGGCATCTCCAACGAGTGCACCGGCCGCGACGGCCGCTCGCAGCCGCTCGTGACCCTCGATGAGAAGATGACGGCGCTTGTCTCGACGGGCAACGTCTCCGAGCTCAGCGAGCTTCCCGCCTGCTCGACGGTCATCGGCAACCTGGAGGCCATGAACCGCGACGGCATGTCCGGCTCGTGGGGATATGATGAGGTGCTCGGAAAGTCCGCGCGCGACGACGGCTCCATCATCATGGAAGGCAACAATTGGTTCTGTGGAGACCACATCTCTGGCTTCTCCGTGAAGACCATGGTCGAAGTCTAAGGGGGTGCGCTTAGGTGAAGAAGGTAATCTGCTACCTCAACCAGTTCTTCGGTGGTGTCGGTGGCGAGGATAAGGCCGATATCGAGCCCTACATCGTTGAAGGTGTTGTGGGCCCGTCCATGGCCATCAACGGCGCCCTCAAGGATGCCGAGGTTACTCACACGATCGTGTGCGGCGACAACTTCATGGGTTCCAATACCGAGGAAGCCGTCTCACGCATCATGGAGATGCTCAAGGGCAAGGAGTTCGACTTCTTTGTCGCCGGTCCGGCGTTCCGCGCCGGTCGCTACGGCGTTGCCTGCGGCACGATCTGCAAGGCTGTCCAGGAGAAGCTCGGCGTTCCTGCGGTTACCTCGATGAACGAGGAGAACCCTGGTGTCGAGATGTTCAAGGGCGACGTGGTGATCTTCAAGGGTGGCGACGGTGCCGCCAAGATGCGCAAGGACGTTCCCAAGATGATTGGGTATGTCAACAAGGTGCTCGCTGGCGAGCAGACGCTTGGCGCCGATGCCGAGGGCTACTTCCCGCGCGGCATCCGCCACGAGATCTACCTCGAGGACAAGCGCGAGAACACCGCTGCCTATCGCGGCGTGCAGATGCTGCTCAAGAAGATTCGCGGCGAGGAGTATAAGACCGAGCTCGTGATTCCCAAGAAGGAGACCGTGCCGGTTGCCGATGCCATCAAGGATCTCGGCTCCTCCGTCATCGCGCTCGTGACGACCGGTGGTATCGTGCCTATCGCGAACCCCGACCGCATCCAGTCCGCGTCCGCGACGCGCTGGGGACGCTATGACATCTCCGATATGGACCGTCTGGACGCTGGCAAGTTCAAGACCATTCACGCGGGCTTCGATCCCGCGGCTGCCAACGCCGATCCTAACGTGATCGTGCCGGTCGACGCCATGCGCGCCTACGAGCGCGAGGGCAAGATCGGTCGCCTGCACCCGTACTTCTATTCCACCGTGGGCACCGGTACCACCGAGGCCGAAGCGTCGCGCATGGCCATCGAGATGATCCCGTACCTCAAGGAGGACGGTGTGAACGGCGTTATCGTCGGCAGCACTTGAGGCACTTGCACTCGTTGCGGTGCAACGATGGTCAAAGAGTTCGAGAAGGCCGGCTTCCCCGTGGTGCACATGTGCAATCTCGTTCCGGTCTCCACGACGGTCGGCGCGAACAGGATCGTGCCCACCATCTCAATCCCCTATCCTCTGGGCGATCCCAACACCTCGCCCGAGGAGCAGTGGAAACTGCGCTATCATCGCGTGGGCGTAGCACTCGACGCGCTCGCCACACCGGTGACCGAGCAGACGGTCTTCAAGGTCAAGTACTAAGGCAGGGAGGTAAGCTCGTCCATGGCAGAGGTGTACGACGTTATCATCTTGGGCGCCGGCCCCGCGGGTCTCGCGGCGGGTCTGTACGCTGGGCGTAGCAGGCTCAAGACGCTCATCATCGAGAAAGCCCAGGATGGCGGTCAGATCGCCATCACCGATGAGATCGAGAACTACCCTGGGCAGATGCTCGAGGGCGAGTCCGGTCCCTCGCTGATCGCCCGCATGACCGCTCAGGCCGAGAAGTTCGGCTGCGAGCGCGTGAGCGATACCATCAACGAGGTCCAGCTCGAGGGCCCCGTGAAGAAGCTCGTCGGCTATAACGGCGAGTACGAGGCGAAGAGCGTCATCCTGGCGCTGGGCGCCCATCCGCGCAAGATCGGCTGCAAGAACGAGGCCGAGTTCACCGGCCGCGGCATCTCCTTCTGCGCGACCTGCGACGCGGCCTTCTTCGAGGATTTCGAGGTCTACGTCGTGGGCGGTGGCGACGCTGCCGTCGAGGAGGCCATGTACCTCACCAAGTTCGCGCGCAAGGTGACGATCATCCATCGTCGTGATGAGCTGCGTGCCGCGAAGTCCATCCAAGAGAAAGCCTTCGCCAACCCCAAGATCCATTTCCTGTGGGACACCGTGGTCGACGAGGTCGACGGCGACGGCATCCTCTCCAAGATGGTTGTGAAGAACACCAAGACGGGCGAGCTCACCACCATCGAGGCCGACCCTGAGGACGGCATGTTCGGCCTCTTCGGCTTCATCGGGCTTCTGCCCTCGACCTCGCTCATCGACGGCATCATCGACATGGACGAGCGCGGTTACGTGCTCACCGATGCTGATATGCATACCAACATCGAGGGCGTCTATGCTGCTGGCGACATGCGCCAGAAGAGCCTGCGCCAGGTGGTCACCGCCGTTTCCGATGGTGCCATTGCCGCCATGCAGGCCGAGCACTACATCTCCAACCTGTCCGCGTAAAAAGGAGGAACGGATATGCTCGAGGTAGATAAGAACACGTTCGAGGACGAGGTGCTGAAGGCCGACGGCTACGTGCTCGTCGACTACTTCGGTGACGGCTGCGTGCCGTGCGCCGCGCTTCATCCGCACATCGAGGCGTTCGCTGAGAAGTACGGCGAGAGCATCAAGTTCTGCGAGCTCAACACCACCAAGGCTCGTCGTCTGGCAATTTCCCAGAAGATCCTGGGTCTGCCCGTGATCGCTATCTACAAGGACGGCGAGAAGGTCGACGAGTGCGTCAAGGATGACGCCACGCCCGAGAACGTCGAGGCGATGATTCAGAAGTACGTCTAGGTGCACCGGGACGCCGCCGGGTCGCTTGCGGCCCGGCGAGCCTACGGCCACTAGGCTGAAGCTACGGAGAATGGAAGGGAGTGGAGAGAACATGAGCATCTTAGCTGGGAAGAAGTGCGTCGTCATTGGCGACCGCGACGGCATCCCCGGCGAGGCCATCTCGGCCTGTGCCGCTAGCGCGGGTGCCGAAGTAATTTTCTCTTCGACAGAGTGCTTTGTTTGAACCGCTGCAGGTGCAATGGACCTGGAGAATCAGAAGCGTGTGAAGGAGTTCACCGAGCAGTATGGCCCCGAGAACGTCGTCGTTCTCCTTGGCGCCGCTGACGGTGAGGCTGCCGGCCTCGCTGCTGAGACGGTCACCAACGGTGACCCGACCTATGCCGGTCCGTTGACTGGAGTCCAGTTGGGACTCGCGGTTTACCACGTTGTTGAGCCTGAGGTCAAGGCGGAGTTCGATGACGCCGTCTACGACGAGCAGGTGAGCATGATGGAGATGGTCCTCGACGTTGATGACATCATCAACGAGATGACCTCCATTCGCGACCAGTATTGCAAGTTCTAAAAGAGTAGTACCGGGTGCTTGACGTGCTTCAAAGGGGGCGGTGGCTGGTGCCGCCGCCCCTTCCCGGATTGATCGGCTGCTCTTTCAAGACACAGAGCTAGGAGTGCAAACGTGAACAGCGTTATCAAGGGAGTCGGGTACGTGCTCGCCCATACCCCCGATATGGTGATCGAGAACGGCACGACCCAGACGACCGAGCGGATCGTGAATCCGGAGAGCGAGTATCTGAAGGAGCTGCCCAATCATCTGCGCAGCTTCGACGAGGCGCTCGCATACTGGCCCAACCAGGTCTACATCGGCAACAAGACCCCGATGGAGCTCGCCGAGATCGAGCAGCCTTGGTACGACAAGGCGTGCGACGAGACGTCGCGCTACGGTGCCTACGGCCAGATGATGCCCGAGGACGAGTTCATCCTGCTCATGCAGGCGTGCGACGTCTTCGATCTGGTCAAGCTCGAGCGCGGCTTCGTGTCCGCCCATAAGGATGCGCTCGCCCAGAACCCCGTGATCGATGAGAGCATCATGGCCCGTATCGTCGAGGGCGTCGATGCTTCCGAGATCGAGCAGCTCATTGCCGACGACCATGCCGAGCGCATCTGCTTTGGCGGCGAGCTCGTTGGCTGCGTGAAGCCTGCGCACGACATCGACGTGAACCTTTCCGCCGAGATCATGCTCGAGAACATCGTCGAGAAGGCGTCCTCGGTCCTCTCCCTGCTCTCACTCGTTCACAACACGGGTATCGCCAAGGACGAGATCGAGTACGTCATCGACTGCTCTGAGGAGGCCTGCGGCGACATGAACCAGCGCGGCGGTGGCAACTTCGCCAAGGCCGCTGCCGAGATCGCGGGCCTTACCGCCGCGACCGGCTCCGATGTCCGTGGCTTCTGCGCTGCGCCGACCCATGCACTCGTCGAGGCTGCTGCGCTCGTGGCTTCCGGTGCCTATAAGACCGTTGCCGTGACGGCAGGCGGCTGCACCGCCAAGCTCGGCATGAACGGCAAGGACCACGTCAAGAAGGGCCTGCCCATCCTCGAGGACATGGTCGCCGGCCTGGCGGTGCTCGTCACCGTGAACGACGGCGTGAACCCCGAGATCGATCTCTCGGTGCTCGGTCGCCATACCGTTGGCACCGGCTCTGCGCCGCAGGTGGTCATCGGCTCGCTCGTCTACGATCCGCTCGAGCGCGCCGGCCTCAAGGTGACCGACGTCGACTACTTCTCGCCCGAGCTGCAGAACCCCGACATCACCAAGTTCGCGGGCGCAGGCGATGTGCCGGCCTCGAACTACAAGATGATCGGCGCCCTGGGCGTCAAGCGCGGCGAGCTCGAGCGCACGCAGCTCGCTGACTTCGTGAGCCAGCATGGCTTCGTGGGTTGGGCTCCCACTCAGGGCCACATCCCCTCGGGTGTTCCATCGATCGGCTATGCGCGCGACGCCATGCTTGCGGGCGATATGGAGCGCGTGATGATCATCGGCAAGGGATCCCTCTTCCTGGGCCGCATGACCAACCTGTTCGACGGCGTTTCCGTGCTCATCAAGCGCAACGAGGGCGTCCAGGACGAGGCTGCTGGCGTTTCCGAAACCGAGGTCAAGTCCATGATCGCCAAGGCTATGAGGGAGTTCGCCGCCACCCTGATCGAGCAGGCTGAGTAGGAGCGTCGTATGGGAAGCTTAGAGAAGACCATCGCCTCCGCATTCCTGGAGATGGCGGAGGGTCTGGAGAGCGGGCGTTACGGGGCGCGCCCCCGCATCGCCCTCACCGGCATGGGAAGCGAGCACGGTGAGGAGAACTCCTTGGCCGCCGCCCGCGCTGCGGCTAAGCAGGGCATCGACGTGCACTACATCGGTTCGCTTGCCGATGACGCTCTCACCTGCGTGCCGGTTGCCGATGACGAAGCCGGCCACGTCAAGATGGACGAGCTGCTCGCCTCTGGCGAGGTGGATGGCGCCGTCACCATGCACTACCCGTTCCCCATCGGTGTGAGCACGGTCGGCCGTGTGGTGACGCCGGCAACGGGCAAGGAGATGCTCATCGCCAACACCACCGGCACCTCGTCGGGAGACCGCATCGAGGGCATGGTGCTCAACGCCATCGCCGGCATCATCGTGGCTCGCGCCCTCGGCAACGAGAACCCCACCGTGGGCATCCTGAACGTCGACGGCGCGCGTCAAGCCGAGATCGCGCTCAAGAAGCTCGCTGAAGGCGGCTACCCCATCACGTTCGCCGAGTCCTCCCGTGCCGATGGCGGTGCCGTCATGCGCGGCAACGACGTGCTGCGCGGCACGCCGGACATCCTCGTGACCGATTCGCTCACGGGCAACGTGCTCACGAAGATGATCTCCGCTTTCACGACGGGCGGCAGCTTCGAGGCAACCGGCTTTGGCTACGGACCGGGTATCGGTCGCGGTTACGACAAGCTTGTGCTCATCGTCTCCCGTGCTTCGGGTGCTCCTGTGGTGGAGCATGCCCTTGAGTTCGCGGGTGAACTTGTGCGCGGCGGCGTGTTCAAAGTCGCCGAGGAGGAGTACGCGCGCGCCGACGCCGCAGGCTTGGAGGCCATCCTCGCCGAGCGACGTGCCGCTGAGAAGAAGCCCGCCGAGGAGGAGGCCGTCAGCGCTCCTCCGGCCGAGCCGGTCACCGCGAGCATTCCCGGCATCGAGGTCATGGACCTCGAGGATGCCGTGCAGGTGCTCTGGCGCGCCGGGATCTACGCCGAGTCGGGCATGGGCTGCACGGGCCCGCTGGTGATGATGAGCGAGGCAAACCACGACAAGGCCGTGGAGCTGCTTACCCAGGCTGGATACATCGGCTAGTATCAAGACGACGTTCGCCGGGTGTGTGCGCTTCCGGCGAGCCGCGCAGGGCGCTGGGCTCTTGCCCGGCGCCCTGCTGGAGTTTCGCCTAACGCGAGAGGAGGGTTCATGACCGCCAAGAAGATCAAGCTCACGTCGATGACGAAGGCTGCGGGTTGAGCCGCTAAGATGGCGCCAGGCGCCCTCGCTCAGGTTCTGCGCGAGATTCCAAGCATGAATAACCCAAACGTGCTCGTGGGGCTCGATACCTCCGACGACGCGTGCGTTTATCGGGTGACGGATGACATCGCCCTCATCGAGACGGTTGACTTCTTCCCGCCGATGGTGGACGACCCGTTCGTCTTTGGGCAGATCGCCGCCGCGAACGCGCTCTCGGACGTGTACGCCATGGGCGGAACGCCCGTGTTGGCCATGAACATCCTGTGCTTCCCCAACTGCCTCGACGTCGAGGTGGCGGGCCGGATCATCGCAGGCGGTGCCGAGAAGGCGCGCGAGGCCGGCGTGACCGTCGCGGGAGGGCACACGCTCACGGACGACGAGCCCAAATACGGCATGTGCGTCACCGGCATGGCTCATCCCGACCGCATCCTCAAGAACTCCTCGGCGCGCGCGGGCGACGCCCTGGTGCTCACCAAGGAGCTGGGAACCGGTTTGATCATGACCGCACTCAAGGGCGACCTCGTTAGCGAGGAATCGGTGCTGCGCGCGGTCGACAGCATGCGGACCCTCAACCGTACGGCGGCTGAATGCGCGGGCGACCTTGCGGTCCACGCCTGCACCGACGTGACCGGTTTCGGGTTGGCGGGCCATCTGTGCGAGATGGCGGAGGGCAGCGACCTCTCCGCCACGGTGAGCGCGGGGGCCTTCCGCCTTCTACCGGAGTCGCTCGAGATGGCGCGCATGGGCGTCATTCCCGCTGGGGCCTACCGCAACGCCGACCATTTTGGAGCGGGCGTCTCGTTCGATGAGGATGTGCCCACGGGCATGGAGGACGTGCTGTTTGACCCGCAGACATCCGGTGGCCTGCTGTTCGCCCTGCCGCCCGCAGATGCCGAGGTGCTGCTGGCGCGTCTGGAGGACGCTGGGGTTCCCGGGGCGCTTGTGGGATCGCTTGCACCGTACGAGGGCGTCCGCGTCCGCGTGCGGGCATAGGGAACGCAGGTCTTAGGGAGGTTCTTGAACGAGCCCCCTTGGAACGAGCCCCTTGGTTTGCCCCCACGTTCGTGCGGCACGTTTCGGGATTCCTGCAAAATCGTGCAAGTGGCCCATCGAACGTGAGGGCGAGCTGGATTCCATGCGCGATAACCAGCCGTTGACACATTGACGCATCGCGATTATCGTTAAGCCGCAGTCGCGAGCGCGGGCGCTAGGGGAGCATTTAGGTAACTGGTGTGCCTCCCGGTCTTCAAAACCGGTGTGAGTAGAAACCTGCTCGGGTGGGTTCGATTCCCACATGCTCCCGCCATTTCTCGACCGCGCGGACAGCTGCACTATAGCTCTGCCGGAGGCAGATTCCGGCTCCTTGCATCGATCGTGCGAGTGGATGGGAGACCGTATGGACGTGGGCCAGGTGTTGCGCCGGATTCCCAAGATGGATGCGCTCTTAGCGCTTCCCGAGATCTCCCAAGCTTGTGAGAGAACATCATATCCTGAGGTAAAGCACCTTATCGCTCAGGAGCTTGACCATATTCGCAAGCAGGTGCTTGCAGGTGCGGAAACCGAGGTGCCCACGAAGGAAGCCATCGCGCGCAACGTGTTGGCACAGCTTGATGCGAGCGGCTCGTTTAGCCTCAGACCGGTTGTGAACGCGACGGGCGTAGTGCTGCATACCAACTTGGGCCGCGCGCCATTCGGCGAGCGCATGGCGCGCCATGTGGCGCAGGTAGCCAGCGGCTATAGCAACCTTGAATACAATCTCGCCAAGGGCAAGCGCGGCAGCCGCTACGCACATGTGGAGCGTCTCCTGTGCGAGCTCACGGGTGCCGAGGCGGCCATGGTGGTCAACAACAACGCCGCAGCGGTCTTCCTCATGCTCAACACGCTTGCTGCTGATGAGCGGGTTGCCGTTTCGCGTGGGGAACTGGTCGAGATCGGAGGCTCGTTCCGCGTGCCCGAGATCATGGCGGCGAGCGGTGCGGAGCTCATAGAGGTGGGTACCACCAACAAGACGCATGCCTACGATTACGAGCGTGCGGTCGAGGCGGGCGCACGGGCGCTGCTTAAGGTGCATACGAGCAACTTCGTCATGTGCGGCTTCACCGAGGCAGTGGGCATCGCGGAGCTCGCGCGGATCGCGCACCCCGCAGGCGCATACGTGCTCTACGACGTGGGCTCGGCGCTTCTGTTCCCGGGCGAGGTGCTGGGCCTGACCGATGTCGAAGTCGTTCGCCGAGCGATTGCCGAGGGCGCTGATGTGGTTACGTTTTCGGGCGACAAGCTGCTCGGATCGGCTCAAGCGGGCGTTATCGTGGGTTCTCAGGACGCGATCCAGCGCATGAAGCGCAACCAGATCACCCGCATGCTGCGCATCGACAAGCTTTCGCTTGCGGCGCTCGAACAGGCGCTCGTCTGGCAGCTCGACCCCGCTTGCGCTCGCGAGCAGGTGCCGGCGCTGCGCATGATCGCCGAGGGACCTGATATCCTCGAGCCTCGCGCTAACGAGCTCGCCTCCGCTCTGGACGATGTTCCGGGCGCTTCGACCCAAGTTCTTCCGGTTACCGACGAGGTGGGCGGCGGATCGCTCCCGGGTGTCGAGCTCGAGGGGAGGGCCGTGGCGCTCACGCTTGAGGGCGTGGCAGCAGAGGACCTGGAGCGCAAGCTCAGATGCGCTCTCCATCCCATAGTCGCCCGCGTATCCGAGGGGCGTGTACTCTTCTCGGTGCGCACGCTCATGGCGGGCGACGTCCAGCGCATCGCCGATACGGTGCGCGCCATCGTGGGAGAGCGGGGCGAGGCGCGATGAAGCACGTGATTATCGGCACCGCTGGCCATGTCGATCATGGCAAGACCGAGCTCACCCGTGCTCTTACGGGCACCAACACCGATCGCCTTGCCGAGGAGCAGCGCCGAGGCATCACGATCCAAATCGGCTTCGCGCAGCTCGAGCTCGCACACGGGCTCACGGCGAGCATCATCGACGTGCCCGGTCATGAGCGCCTGATCAAGAACATGCTGACCGGCGCATCCGGCATCGATGTGGTGCTGTTCGTCGTCGCGGCAGACGAAGGCTTCATGCCGCAGTCGCAAGAGCATCTCGATATCCTCTCGCTTCTGGGGGTGCAGGCGGGCATCATCGTCTTCACCAAGGCCGACCTTGTCGAGCCCGATTGGCTCGAGATGGTCGAAGCCGATACACGCGATCGGGTGGCAGGGACCTTCCTCGAGGGGGCGCCATCTATCGCGGTGTCGTCCGTTACGGGCGCCGGTATCGACGAGCTCAAGCAGCTCGTTGCGGGTATGGTTGAGCATGCTGCGCCCAAGCGGCTCGATCTGCCCTTCCGCATGCCCGTCGACCGCTCGTTTACCATCAAGGGGTTCGGTACGGTGGTGACCGGTACCTGCACGGAGGGCTCGGTCACGGTGGGCGAGACCGTTGAGGTATATCCTGAGCGCCTGAGTGTGCGCGTGCGCGAGCTGCAGAATCACGGCATCTCCGAGAAGTCGTCCGAGGCGGGCATGCGCGTCGCGGCGAACCTCGCGGGCGTGGACCAGAAACAGGTGGCTATTGGCTGCACCCTTGCAGCGCCGGGTACGCTCACGCTGACGCAGATGGCGAGCGTGGTCATCAGTCTCACCGCGAGCGCTCCGTTCAGCGTGCGCAATTCCTCACGCGTCCACGTGTACGCTGGGACGCAGGAGACGGTCGCCCGCGTGCGCCTGCTCGACCGCGATGAGCTGCTCCCCGAGGAGACGTCTTGGGCGCAGCTCACGTTCGAGAAGCCGCTTGCCCTGCGCAACCTCGACCGCTTCATCGTCCGCTTCCTCTCGCCGCTCGTGACCATAGGCGGCGGTCGCGTGCTGGATTGCCATGCGACGCGCCTGCGCCGGCATGACGCGGCGGTGCAGGAGCGCTTGGAACATCTTGACGGCGCGCTTGCCGAGCGCGTCGCGCAGCTGACGATGGATGCGGGCGCCGTCCCATGCAGCCTCGGGCAGCTTGCGCTCGACGCCGTCGCCTCCCCGGACGAGCTTGAGGCGGTGCTCGGAGATCTCGAGGCGGCGGGAAAGATCGCGCGCTTTGGTGGCGTGCCGTTCTCTGATGCGGCGATAGGCGAGCTCAAGGGCCGCGCCGTGGCGACCGCAAGCGCCTATCAAGCAGAGCACCCGTTGGAGGCGGGCATGCGCGCGGCTGATGTGCGCGAGCAGCTCTGCCCGAGCGACGCTGCGATTGCCGAGAGGCTTCTTGCCGAGTTCATCGCCTGTGGTGCGCTCGAGGCGGCGGGCGATCGCGTGCACACGCCCGGATACGCCCCCACGTTCACCCCTGAGCACGAGCGGCTCAAGCGCGAGATCATGGTCTATGTCGAAAGCAGGGGGCTCGAAGCTCCAACGCTCGACGAGCTCGAAGAGGCGGTGCCGGGCAACGCGAAGGCGTTCAAACAGATCGTGTCCCATCTGCGTGAGACGGGAGACCTGGTGTTCCTCACCGCGCGTTCGTGCGTTTCGCATGCGGCCTACCAGCGCGCGCTCGATATGTTTCGCGGAATGTTCAAGGATACGGATGCCGTCGCGCTCGGAGACTTCAGGACCTTGGCGGGCGTGTCGCGCAAGTACGCCCAGCAGATCCTCGACGCGTTCGATGCAAAGGGCATCTCGAAGATGGTTGGCGACAAGCGTATTTTGCTTGCGCCCCGTGAGCAGCGGTGAGGGCTGGGCACCGCGACACGGCGGCGATGCTGCGGCGCATTCGTTCGCGGCGGGATGTATGGTAGGCAACCGGTCGTACCAAAGGAGGAGTTCGTATGAGTGAGCGCTTTGACGTCGATGCAGTGGGTGATGCTTGCCCCATCCCGGTGGTGAAGACCTTGAAGGCTTTGCGTGGCAGCGCAGCGGGCGATACGGTTGCCACGACCGTCGATAACGAGGTGGCTGTCCAGAACCTCTTCAAAATGGCCAAGGAGAAGGGGTGCTCCGCTACATCCGAGCAAATTGCAGACGATCGGTTCGTCGTGACGATCGAGGTCGGTGCAGGCGTGGCTGTCGCATCGGGGGAGGAGGACGCCGTCAGCTGCGAGGTTGCCGAACCGGAGAGCGCTTCGGGCATCGTTTCGGGATATGTGGTCGCGATCTCATCTGCGACGATGGGGTCTGGTTCGGATGAGCTCGGTGGAGCGCTCATGAAGAGCTTCATCTATGTGCTCGGCCAGCAGGAGATCCTGCCAGAGACCATCCTCTTCTACAACGGCGGCGCGCATCTTACCTGCACGGGTTCGGAATCTCTTGAGGACTTGCGCTCCTTCGCCGAGCAAGGGGTGGAGATCCTCACGTGCGGCACGTGCCTGAATTACTACGGCATCACCGATGAACTCGCGGTAGGCGACGTTACCAACATGTACGTCATCGTCGAGAAGCTCAGCCAGGCGCGCCGCATCGTCAAGCCGTAAGGGGCTGCGATGCTTCACGCCAAGGCGCCGGCGCTCGTCATATCGTTCGCGTCGGCGGTTGATGCCATGCAAGTCGAAAAGAATTGTCATGCCGAGGGACTTCCTGGGCGGCTCATACCTGTTCCTCGTGAGATTACCGCAGGCTGCGGCCTGGCTTGGAAAGCGGCTCCCGAAGACCGGGATTCCATTCTCACGTCGCTCAAAGCTGCTGGGATCTCTTGGCAGGGCGTATACGTCATCGAATTATGATATGCTAATTCATTTTTCTTGCTAAAACGTTTGACGCTCGCCTTTGCCAACCGTGTTGTCACGTGCGCGTATCCATATTCGCCATAGGCGCTCAAGCTGCGCTTCTTTCAATCAGAATGCCTTCTAGCAGGGACTGGAGCCCACGATGCCCGTCCCTGCCGTTTGCCGGATATCCGCTACCGCTTACCCCATAATCCTCGGTGAAGCATTTGTGGAGTATAAAATGAACGTGATTAATTTACTCCGACACGTTCGGGGAAGTAAGTACCGATCAGGTAAAGGAGGCAATTGTGGCAGAAGAAGTAAAGGAGAAAAAGCATTTCAAGATGCCGAGTGCCATCGTACTGTTGTTCATGGTACTTGTTGCGGTCGCCATCGTGACGTGGTTCGTCCCCACGTCGGTCGCGGTCACCGCTGAGGACGGTACGCAGGAGATCATCTTCAACGCTGCACTCGACGCCGACGGCAACGTCATCGAGAACGCCGGCACCGATCCCAAGGGTCTTTGGGACATCCTGTACGCTCCTATCCAGGGCTTCTCTGACGGCGCGGCTGTCAGCATGGCCATCCTCATCTCGGGCGGCCTGCTGGCGCTGCTGAGCTACACGGGTGCCATGAGCGCGGGCGTGGGCGCCCTGCTCAAGCACCTGAAGGGCAACGTGCTCATCGCGGCGCTCATGTTCTTCTTCGCGATTACGGGTGCCGTGTACGGCGCTTGGGAAGAGCTGCCGGCATACGCGTTCGTCATCATCCCCCTGTGTGTGACTGCGGGGTATGATGCGCTGACCGGCTTCCTCATCATCTTCGTCGGCGCGACCGTGGGCAACATGGGCTCCATCGTGAACCCCTATTCCATCGGTGCCGCCGTTGCAGCCATCGGCAACCCCGAGCTCTCGCTGGGCACGGGCATCGCGATGCGCCTGCTGCTGTTCGCCGTCATGTACGCGCTCGGGACCTTCCTCGTCATGCGCTATGCCGCCAAGGTCAAGGCCAATCCCTCCGCGAGCGCCATCGCCAACGTCGAGGGCATCAACAACCTGAGCGACATGACCGGTGGCGACAGCGATGCCTTCCCCGAGATGAACGGACGTCACGCCGCTTCGCTGATCGTGTTCGGCCTCGTCGTCGTGTTCCTCATCATGGGCTACCTCCCCTGGGCCTCGATTCCGGTGGGCGATGGAACCATGTACGACGTCATCAACGGTTGGACCACGTTCCTCTCCACCAACATCCCCTTCTTGAGCGATCTGCTCGGTGCTGGCAGCTTCACCTGGTTCGGTGATTGGTACTTCAACGAGTACGGCGTCGTGTTCCTGCTCGCTACGATCCTCATCGTGGTCATCAACCGCATCCCGCAGGACGTTTTCGTGAACGAGTTCGTCAAGGGTGCCGCTGACCTCGTGTCCCTCGTCATCGTCATCTCGATTTGCCGTGGCATCTCCGCCATCATCGGCACCAGCGAGTACGGCATGTCGGTCACGTTCGTCTACTGGATCCAGAATGCGCTCTCCAGCGTGCCCATGTGGGCCTTCGCCCTGGCCGCCTTCGCTGCGTACTTCGGCATCGGCTTCGCCATCCAGTCCACTTCGGCTGTCGCCGGCATGACGATGTCCATCCTCGGCGCCGTCGCCATGGCGCTCTTCGCCGGCACCGCCGTCTCCCCCGAGGCTGGCCAGATGGTCCTCATCTCCGCCTTCACCATGGGCCTGAACCTCTCTGCTTCCGGTTTGTTCCCCGAGGCATCCAAGATGGGCGTCCTCGAGCTTACGGGCATCCCGTATCCCACGTATCTTGCCGTGGCGACCAAGATGTTCATCCCTGTCACCATTGCGGGCTTGGCGGTACTCATGCTTGCCCCGTATATCGGTATCGCAGGCTAACGTCTTCCAGTAGGGTAGGGAATCTATCGTTCTTATAAAGGAGCGAACATGGAAATGTACAAGCGTCTGTATCGTGTCGAAGGCAACGCCTACGAGCGCGGCAAGCAGGCCGGCGAGCAGATGAACGAGCAGATGAAGGCGAACTACAACAATCAGGTCACCTTCTACAAGAACCAGGGCTATGACTACGCCGACTGGGAGGCAATCGCAGAGCGTCGCTACGTGCCGATTCTCGAGAAGTGGGCCCCTGAGGTCCTCGATGAGGTCCGCGGCATGGCGGACGGCTCGGACCTGTCGTTTGCCCAGGTGCTCGCCATGACCACCGCCTATGAGAAGTCGTTCGCCGTGGATACCGTCGCTGACAAGCATGTTGACGGCAAGTGCACCTCGTTCCTTGCCACCGGTGAGGCCACCAAGGGCGGCCAGACCGTCATCGGCCAGACCAACGACGAGGACCTCATCGAGTGGATCTACCAGCTCGACGTCGTGGTGCATCACGTCGATCCCGAGACGGGTAAGGAGCAGCTCATCTACACCCATCCCGGCGTGCCTGCCTATATGGGCATGAACAACGATGGCGTTGCAGTGCTGTGGACCTACATCGACAACGGCAAGCTCAACGAGGAGGGCGGCGTGCCCACCTGCGTGATCATCCGTCATCTGCTCGAGTGCTCCTCGACCGAGGAGGCCGTGAACTACCTGCAGACGATCCCGCATGACATCCCCAACGAGTTCGGCATCGGCGACAAGTCCGGTGACGTAGCCCAGGTCGAGTGCTTCCCCAACGCTGTCTACGTGCAGCGTGGCCTGCCCACCATGGCGCATACCAACCATAACCGCTTCAGCGATCCCGAGCCGGAGGAGACCGTCTCTGCCACGACGTTCGATCGCTGCGAGCTCATGGAGGAGCAGCTCAAGGAGAACTACGGCAACATCGACGTCGATGTGGCCAAGGAGTTCTTCAAGTGCCATGACCGGTTCCCCAACGGCATTTGCGTGCATCCCTGCGCCGACCGTCCGTATCGAAAGACGTTCGCGGCTCAGGTGTACGAGCTTGAGGCCGGCAAGATGCACATCACGTTCGGCAACGCTTGCGAGCATCCGTACATGACCTACGAATTCGATACCTATCGCTAAGGGTCTCGATTCGTGGATTCGACGTAGTCGCTTGCGCGCCTAGTCGATGACGGCGTCCCGGTTGCGTTCTAGCAGCCGGGACGCTTTTCTATAGCGGGCGGTGAGGACGGCTTATGGGTGGAGGGGCAAATGGTCGCGCCGCAACACCCACTACCTCCTAGATTGAAGCTCGCAGCGAGTGCTATCCATATCGGAAACGATTGCAGGGTCTTGGCTTTACCTGCTCGATCCTGGAGCTCCGCCCCTACCAAGCCACGCTTCTCGTTCTGAATGCCGGTCGTTTTGCTACAGCGGGCCTACGTACCTTGCCGCACTGTCGCTCTGCGTGGGTTGACGTACCTGCCTTGCTACTCCATGTGCGCTGACCTGCTTGCCTTGCCGTGTACAACCCGCGGATTCAGCTGCTTTGATATCTTGCGCAAGTAGGCTCGCGCATTGACCTACAGTCGCACGGAATTTGCGTTCCAATAGTTCCACGAATGGGCATGCGAGCCCATTCGTCGAAAAAATGAGTGGGTTTTCCCCTCTGCGAACTCAGGGCGCAAGCAATCTACCAGTGGTGACGCAAATCCAGGTACACTCGCTGAAATACTGTATATAAAAAATCACTCATTATTTCACTGAATGGTGCTCAACTTCCATTCGGAGAACAATTGTTGGGCGAGTGGACGTAGGGTCGAGAGATGTGTAGCAAATTTCACGCGAGTGGATATCGCGCTGGGATGGGGGCTTCAAATCTTGGACGAATGGATATCGCCCTAAGAAAAGTAGAGCAAATCTTCTTGGAGTGAGCTGCTGTACGGTGCAGATATCCAGAATCTAAGCGAGCGGGTCGTTGCGACCTGATGAAGCCTTATTCGCCGGCATCCTTCTTCTGTTTTGCGGCTCGACGCATATCGCGCGTTGCCGTGGCGTTTCTGAAGAGGAAGTTAATGCCTTCGATCATCTCGGCTGTAAGCTCGGCAGCGTTCGGCCCTTCGCCGGATGCGGCGGCACGGCAGCTTTCGGAGAGCAGCCGCTTGAAGAAACAGGTGGTCATGGTGTTGACCATGAGCGTCTCTTCCTCGTCGTAGCCAAGCTCTGCGGCAAGGGGGCGCAGCACATGGATATTGCGTTCATCGAGCTCGCCGGCAGTAAGCATCTCGGTTACGGAGGAGTCCATGCTGTCAAGTTGATGCGGGTACACCTTGTAATAGCGCTTGACCATTTCATCGAGGGGTAGAACATGCTCGCTGAAGAAGAGCTGCTGGAAGATCTGGGGGTTCTCGAACGCGCTGTTGCAGAAGATCTCCCAGGTGCGATAGTAGACGTCGCGCGGGGTCTTCATCTGCGAGGCGGCGTCGGCCATCTTGCGGCAATACCCTACCAGGTAGCCCATGCAGGCGAAGGTGACCAGTTCGTCGAGGTTGCGGAAGTAAAGGTATAGCGTCGAGCTGTGATACCCCGCGGCAGTTGCGACCTTGCGGATCGAGACGCTCGTGATACCTTCAGAGTCGATGATTTTGCGGGTCGCGCGCAGGAAGATGTCGACCATCTGCGCACGTTCCTCATCAGAATACTCTCTGCGGCCCATACATCCTCCTCCCGAAAGTGCCTGCTGACACATGACGGCTGTATGACGGTCGCGTCCGTAATAACGGTAGCGCACCAGAATCAATGACCGTGCTTATTCAATAGCTATCATGATTAGTGTAAAGCTAAAGCAGTGTTCACGTGTTTAGCCGAATGGAAATAATCCGGAAACGGTAATGTAGGGCGCGGGGACGGCAAAGTACCGCCAAAGCATCCTCCATCCGTTGAAATGGTGCAGGCATTCGTTTGGCGATATGCCGCTCCTAGATACACGCAGCACGCTTATCCTGAGTATGCGAATGCCAATATATCGGCTCGAGGGAACGTTTGATAGAAGGGATGGCCATGGCCGAGATGGTCCGCGCATGGACGCGCCAAGGGCTAGCGGTACTCGATGCGCTTCAGCGTGAGGGGATCTACCATGCCCGGGAGGAGTTCGTGAGCGAGAAGTACGATTCCATCGCTGATCACTACCTCGGGTTATATCATTGGCTCATCGCTGGATGCCGTGCTCATGGGGCTAACAATCCAGAGGATGCGACCCTGCCCATTTGGATCGCGCTTACCGAATCGCAGAAACTTGGCGAGACCGAGGGCACGGTGATGTTCGACCTCGAGATACCGCGCGACCAAATCGCGATCATCGACGGCGATCGATGGGGGTATCGAGTAAACAATTGGTATGTGCCGTTGGATCTCGCTGATGAAGAGGCCCACAATGCTGAGCTCGAGCGGCTGGGCATCGCGAACGAGTCGCTGGTGGTCACAGGCCCTTTGGGCAATTTTCATCCCGCGCTCAAGGGCAAGATCCAGCGTAGCTGGGAGCGCGTTTTCACCCCGGCGGAGTCGATGGAAAAGAACCTAGGCCTGTGCTGGGAGCTCAGGAACTCTTGGGTGCGCGGCTACACGATCGGCGAGGGGGCATGATGGCGGGCGAGCAGATGATCGAGCTCTGGTCGGCGCAGGAGCGCGTGGTCATCGATGCCCTGGAGCGCGATGGTGTCTCACGGGTCAAGATGGCATATGTTGAGCGCAAGTACGCGAAGAGCGCTTGGGCGTTCCGGGAGGCGTATGGGTTCTTCCGCCGCGAGAGCGCGCGGATGATGGAGCTGCCGGAAGGTGCTGAGTCTGCAATCTGGCTCTATGCCGATAAATCGAACCTCTATGCTGGTCCGGGTTCCTATGTACTCAAGCTTGCGATTCCTTGCAGTTGCGTAATCCTGTTCGACTCTCGTATGTGGAACGCGATTTTAAATCTCTCGTATATCCCTGCAGGCGAGGCGGATGCCCAACGTTTTCGGGCGGAACTCGAGCGCATGGGTATCACCGATACCCGCGTGCTCTTCGAAACACCTTTCTACCCCCTGCAGAAACGCCGCGTGCAAGAGAGCTGGAAGCGCCTGTTCTCCTCTGCAGATGGTTGCCCCGCTTGCTACCTGCAAGCAGCGGTATGGGAACTCCGGCGTTCGTGGGTGCAAGAGATTATCCCGGTTAGCGAGGATCCTTCGCAGGTGCGACCGGTATCGTCGGGCGAGAGGCCGGCGGTTTAGAAGCCGTTGCGGTCGGCGAAGCGCTCGGACTCGTCGTAGACGCCTTCAATCGACTCGGCCCATGCGGCGAAATCAGGCGTGTCGGCTATGATGCCGTCTGCTTCCCAGACGGCCTGATGGGTGCGCCCCCAAGCATGGCGAGGCTCGGGCCTCACCGGTAGATAGGGCGTCATATACGTGGGATTGAGGAGGAAGAACGCGCCGCCATCGCAGCGTGCGACAAAATCGCGAAGTGCACGGCGGGCGGGCTTGCGCCTGCCGAGCTTGTAGAGCAAGAGCGTCCGCGCGAGCAGGAACCAAGGGGAATCATCGAGGAGCTTCGGCGCGTCGGTGCCTGCTTCGGCTTCGAGCTCATGGGCGAACGTGAAGAAGCCATCCTCATCCTCGAGGCGTGCCAGCGCGAGAAACACCGTTCCCTCGGCACGGTTGGGATATCCGGCAGCGCGGCGTACGCGGCGCGCGTAGTCGGAGGCGGCGTGATAGCGGGCGCTTGCCAAGCACAGCTGCGAGATCGCCTCGAGCGTGTGGAGCCAGCCGATAAGCGCGGGCTCCGCTACGGTCATGCGCTCGCGAGCGTATCTGGCGCGCTCATCTGCGGTGGGCGCGCTGTCGAACGCATTCATCGAGCCGGGGCGCTCGAGCCAAGCGGCGACGGCTCGATCGGTCCAGAACTGCGGGGCCTCGTCGGAGAAGCCCTCGACGCTGCCGGCTAGATACTCGTGGGACCGCTGTTCGAGATCCATGAGCTCGCTGATGCAGGCATCGAGGGGGATGTTCGACAGCAGGTTTCCCACGAGGCGCGCGTCGATGCAGAGCCGATCGTTTTCCGCGATCTTGAAGAATTCGATTCGCGCCTCCTCGAAGAGCTCTCCGCGCTTTCGCTCGAATTCGCCGTCAGGAAGGTCATCAAGGCGGTCGAGAGCGGTGATGAGGCGGGTGTGGCATTGCGCATAGGCAACAAGGGCCTGCGCATGTTCGCTCGAGGCGTACTTATCTGGGCGGGCTGTGACGTCTTCGTGGACGAGCCCGCGAGCGGCTGGCGTGAGGTCGTGATGCGCATCGAGGTAGAGCCGCTCCAGATAAGCGGCGACGTAGTGCCGGGGGTCCATTAGTTTTCGCCTCCCGAGCTGCGCCGGCCTGCTACCCGTCGTCTACCGTCCTCGTTTTCGAGCGCCGTGCGTACAGCTTCGTGATTGGCGATCCACACCGAAAGACCGGCGTTGTCGGGAGCGCCGAACCCTTCCTGCAGCAAGGGCGTTGCCTCGCTGATCGCGAGGATGAGCTCGTCCTCGCTGCCGGGGATCACGTTGACGCGCGAGAACAGCCCGTCGGGGAACTCGGCTTGATAGTAGAGGGGCTGCGCCGCGTTGGGATAGCCTTGGAGCAGCGCCTGGAGCGCGCGTGTTGCCCCGGCGAAGTCGAAAGAGCGGTACCTTACGGATAGCTCTGCCAGAAGAGCCCAAGCATCGGGCGCCTTTTCGGCGAGATGGTGTCGGCGGGCGCGGGCAACCATGGGCCTCAGGGCCGCGGCGTGCTTGCGTTGGAAGCGCTCGAGGTCCTCGGCGGAGCATTCGAGCTTTGCAAGGGCAAGCAGCGCGGTGTGGCGGACATCGGCGGGATCGTCCGCGGCGAACTCGAGGCATTCCTCCGCAGCCGAGAGCGCGAGTCGATACCGACCGGAGATGAGCGCGCGCGACGAGAGGGCGGCAAGCCACCGGATAAGCGGACGGCGCCCAAGGTCGCGGGCGAACTCACGGCTGTAGGGGTCGGTTGCCTCGGAATTGATGCGTTCAAGGTCGCGCTCCACCTCATCGCGATGATCGATGAGGTAGGAAACGTAGGTATCGTTCGACTCGGATTGGAGCGCGGCGAGCATGCGCCGGGCATCCCAGTTGCGAGGATCGAGCTCGCAGGCCTCGCGCAGCTGCGCCTCGGCTTGGGCAGCTTCCTTCTCGGCGGCGGAGTCATCGGTGATGAAGGGGAACCGGTAATCGATGGTTTGCGTTGCCTTGGCTACCAGGTGGAAGGACCGGTCGCGGTCGTTATTGATGAGCTTGGCGGGGTCCTCGTTAAACGAGGCCATGCAGGACTCGAAGTAGAGGGCATTTTCGAGCGGGTAGATGCGATCGCGTCGCATGGACTCGAGAATGAGGCGCAGGCAGTCTTCTTGTATGGGGTCAAACGCCATCACGCCTCCTTTCGCGAGCGGGGTCGGCATTGGTGCCCAGCGAGCGTGCTACCTCCGGTTGAACAAAACAGATTAGCACATCGTAGCAGGTAAATAAACAAGCCGAGGTAGCGGTTGCGCCAGCTTGCGAATGGGAGGGAAAGGCATTCGCGGGGTTCGCAAGAGTATTGCGCCGATAGGGAAAAATCGGCCCCTTTCATGCACAAAACGGGGATTCGAGTTGTAGAATATGCGATGGAATGTGCGTCCGGCTCGATGCTGCCGGGCGTTCGAACTCGGTCCTTACGGAGCCGATGGGCGGCTCCGTGTGTATTCGGGTCCTAGGGAGGACCCGTGTTTGGAGGCAATTGCTATGGGACGTTTCACCAACCCCCGCGACCTGTACTTTGGTGAGGGTGCCCGCCATGAGGTGAAGAACCTCAAGGGCGAGCGCGCCGTCATCGTTACGGGCGGCGGCTCCATGCGCCGCGGCGGCTTCCTGCAGGACGTCGAGAACGACCTCAAGGAGGCCGGTTTCGAGGTCAAGCTCATCGAGGGCGTCGAGTCCGACCCCTCCGTTGAGACCGTCATGAACGGTGCTGCCGTGATGTCCGAGTTCCAGCCCGACTGGATCATCGCCATCGGTGGCGGCTCGCCGATCGACGCGGCCAAGGCCATGTGGATCAAGTACGAGTACCCCGAGACCACCTTTGAGGATATGTGCAAGGTCTTCGGCCTGCCCGAGCTGCGCACCAAGGCCCACTTCTGCGCCATCTCCTCCACCTCCGGCACCGCGACCGAGGTGACCGCCTTCTCGATCATCACCGACTACTCCAAGGGCATCAAGTTCCCGATCGCCGACTTCCAGATCACCCCTGACGTGGCCATCGTCGACCCCGAGCTCACCTACACCATGCCTGCCAAGCTCTGCGCTCACACCGGCATGGACGCGCTGACCCACTCCATCGAGGCCTACGTCTCGACCGCCGGCTCCGCCTACACCGACGCCAACGCGCTCTATGCTATGCGCGAGATCGTCGAGTGGCTCCCCAAGAGCTACGCCGGCGATAAGGAAGCCCGCCAGCACATGCATGACGCTCAGTGC
Organism: Enorma phocaeensis; assembly: GCF_900186505.1. Lineage (GTDB taxonomy): Bacteria > Actinomycetota > Coriobacteriia > Coriobacteriales > Coriobacteriaceae > Enorma > Enorma phocaeensis. The sequence continues at coordinate 402,303 of NZ_LT891968.1, read as the reverse complement.
ATCGCCGGCATCGCATTCTCTTCGGGCCTGCTCGGCATCGTGCACTCCATGGCCCACAAGACCGGTGCCGCCTTCACCGGCGACCACATCATCCATGGTTGCGCCAACGCCATGTACCTCGGCAAGGTCATCCAGTTCAACAGCAAGGATGCCCGCGCTAAGAGCCGCTATGCCTACATCGCCAAGGAGGTCTTCCATCTTGCCGGCGAGACCGAGGACGAGCTCGTGGCAGCGCTCGTTCAGATGATCCGCGACCTCAACGACAAGATCGACATCCCGCAGGGCATCAAGAACTACGGCAAGGGCGGCGTCAAGGCCGACGAGTCGATCATCGACTACGCCGAGTTCGAGGAGAAGAAGGCCCGCATCGCCGTTGACGCCATCGGCGACGCCTGCACCGGCTCCAACCCGCGCCAGCCAACGCCCGAGGAGATGGAGAAGCTCCTCGAGTGCGTCTACAACGACGTGGACGTGGACTTCTAAGCCGCGCTCGACTCATCGCTTCAAGAGCTGCAAAGGCCGGGGTCTTCGGACTCCGGCCTTTTTAATATGAGCTGAACATTGTCAAGAGGCAAAACCGGCCCGACCGCCCGCGGAGCTACCGCGACCGGTCGGGCCTACCTATCTTCACCCGGGGGCGCCGCCGCTTGAGGGCGTGTCTGTTCGACGCACGTTCGGCATTCTAATATCCGCGCGTGGCCTCGTCGGCTGCGCATTTCGTTGCTACGGCTGGGGGCCTCGGCCGAAGTCTGTATGGCGGGCGTGGCGGTTCCCCGCTGCCCATAAAAAGAGACTCGAGTGGCCTCCCAACGGCCTCGAACGCGGCGGGCCCCGGGGTCGGACCCTGTTTCGCTCGGGCGGCCGCTACTCCGCGGCCATCCTCGCTATCGCCCAGGCCCAGCACGCCATCTCGCGCGCGGTGGCGCAGTTGGCGACGACGGGGCGCTTGCCGGCCCCCGCCATCGCCTCCCTGCGGTCGATGAGCCTGCGGTTGCACTTCGTCGCGTGCCTCCTCACCGCGGGGGCGACCTCCTGGCCCGGGGCGAGCGGCTTCGGGTCGCGCGAGGACATCGGCACGTGCCAGGCGGCCTCGACGAGGGCGGAGCGCACGTGGGCGTTGCCCGCCCGCGTGATCCCGCCCTTCGACGACGTCTCACCGCTCGAGTGCTCCGAGGGCGTGAGGCCGCACCACGACGCGAAGGACGGGGCGGTGGGGAAGCGGGAGAAGTCGCCCGCCTCGCAGGCGAGCAGGAACGCCGTGGCGACGTCGAAGCCCTTCACGCACCTGAGGGCGTCGACGACGGGCCTCCACTCCGGCCTCCCGGCCGACTCGGCGACCTTCCCCGCCAGCTCGTCGCGCGCCTCCTGGCAGCGCCTCACGCAGTCGCGGTAGTGCTCGTAGGCGGCGGCGTCATCGGGCTCGTCGAACTCGATCGCGTCGGCCCACTTCCAGTACGCGCGCGTCCAGTTGCCCCTCCTGCGCCCGGTCGGCGTCGACTCGTCGAAGACGTGGCCGTGGCGCAGCAGGAACTTCGACATCCGCTGCTTGGCGCGCTGGAGGTCGTCGCGCGCGTCGGCGAGGGCCCGCGACAGGTCGCGGGCGGCCTCGGTGCGCTCGTCGGGGACCCACACCTCGACGACGTTCCTGGTCGCGAGCAGGCGCGCCAGGAACTCGGCGTCGCGCCTGTCGGTCTTCCTGCCCCTGTCGGCGGCGGGCCGCTGCATCTTGGAGACGGCGCCCACGACGCAGTCCAGGCCGAGCGCGCGCAGGGCGCGGCAGAGGTGGAAGCCGGTGACCCCGGACTCGTAGACGGCCCTCGGGGACTCGAAGCCGAGCGCCCACTCGGCGACCGCCGCCGGGTCGTAGCCGAACGAGGCCCGCTCGGCCTCGCCTGTCATCGGGTTCAGGGCGAAGGCCTTGATGCTGCGGGCGTGGACGTCGAGACCGATGGCTGTGACATAATGGGACATGGCCCCTCCTCTGTCGTATGTGGCGCGCGGCCACGGTTGCGGGATACGACCATTGTCGCCCGACCCACGGACCTGCGACAGGAGGAGGGGCTCAATGTTCAGCTCATATCGTCTCTTCGCGCGGTTGCCGACGTTACGACGGCGCTGACGGCCACCGTGCCCCATGCCTCCTGTGGAGGCTTTGCGACGTGGTACCATGCAGATGAATGCAGGGGGGTGCGGATGGAATACGCCGTGGTTGCGCTCGCCGCCTTTCTTGGCGGGGTGCTGCAGGGAGTAACAGGCTTCGGAGCGGGGCTCGTGCTCATGATGGCGCTGCCTATGCTCTACACCGTTCCCAGCGCCGCTGCCGTTTCAGGCATCATCTTCTTGGTGCTGAGCATCGCGATGACGGTTCAGTACCGTGAGAGCCTCCAGCCGAAACAAATCGTTCTCCCGCTCATCTGCTACATGGTTCTCTCGGGGTCTTCGGCGTATTTCGCGACTGTCGCGACCGACCAGGTGCTCATCAAGCGTGCCTTTGGATTCTTTCTCATCCTGCTCAGCATCTATTACCTGTTCTTACACGAGCGCTTTGGAGAACGCCATATGGGCAAGGCGGCAGGAGCGCTTTGCGTCGTCGTTTCCGGCCTGTGCGACGGGCTCTTTGGTATCGGCGGTCCGCTGCTCGTCGTGTATTTCCTCGACCGATTCGAAACGCGCGAGGCCCGGCTCGGCTCGCTTCAGCTGTTCTTCTCCATCAACGCCGTCTACACCACGGTGGTACGTGCGGTGGCGGGCGCCTTCCCGCCGAACGCGCTCGGCATCATCATGCTTGGGAGCGCAAGCATCGGCGTGGGGCTTGTGGCGGCGAACGCGATCCAGTCCAAGATCGACGACGAGTTGCTCCGCAAGATCACATACATGCTGATCGGTGCCTGCGGCGTCTTGCAGCTCTTCAATGGATTGCTTTAACCAGCAATCGCTCTAGCCGGCTGATGCCAACGGATCGCCCCAGCCGGCTGAGCGATCAATCGCATGCTCGAGATTGCGCTGCCAGACCTAGTGCCCCAGAACCTGAATGCCCTTGGGGTAGCGGTTGAGCACCTCGCAGCCGTCCTCGGTCACGATGACGAGGTCCTCGATGCGCACGCCCATGTCGCCCGGCAGGTAGATGCCCGGCTCGATGGAGAAGCACATGCCGGGTTGCACCGGCTCGTCGTGGGAGGAGGAGACATCGCCGGGCTCGTGCTCGGATAGGCCGATCTGGTGCCCCAAGCGGTGGTTGAACTGCGGGCCCCAGCCTGCCTCCTCGATGATGCGGCGCGCGGTGAGGTCGATTTCGGCAAACGTCACGCCGGGTCGCACGATGGCCTCTGCCGCTTCGTTTGCCGCAAGGACCGCGTCGTAGACGGCGCGTTGGTGGTCGGTCGGTTCGGCGGTGAAGAACGTGCGCGTCATATCGGAGCAGTACCACGAGCGCTTGCAGCCCACGTCGAAAAGGACCATGTCGCCAGCGGCGAGCACCGTCCCATCGGGTGCGTGATGGGGGTCAGCCGCATTTGCGCCAAAACTGACGATCGGCGAGAACGAGTAGCCCTCCGCTCCTAAGCTCCGGTAGGTGCCCAGCAGTCCTTCGGCGACCTCGAGCTCGGTCACGCCAGGTCGCACCTGTTCGGCAAGCCAGCCCATGGCCTCGTCGTTGATTGCGGAGGCAGCGCGCATGAGCTCGCGCTCGCGGGCGTCCTTAAGGGCGCGAGCATCGTCGACGGCGCTCGAGGCGAGGACAAAGGAGCTCGCGACGCCCGCTTGCATTAGGGGCACAAGCCAGCGCGCGGCAAGCTCCTTATCGACGCCGAGCGGGCTGGTGGCGTCGCATACAGCGGAGATAAGCGGGATGGGGTCCTCGGTGTCGGAGAAGGTCACCACATGTGCTCCGGTTCCCGACGGATCGGGGAACAAGCGGTTCGCGAAAAGCGTCGGGGTGCCCTCGCGTCCGATATACAGGCCAAGGAACCGCTCCATGGGCGCGGTGTAGTAGCCCGTGAGCCACCAGATGGAGAGCGGATCGACCACGAGCAACTGCGTGAGACCCGCCTGCTTAAGATTGCTCCGTACCCGTTCGATGCGTGCGGTATCCATGGTGCCTCCTGCGTTATCGTTCTTGCATCAACGCAAGTTTAGCAGGTTAGTGCACGGCGGCGGCGCCATCTGGAGCCATCGCGCCCTGCGGCGGGCGCGAGTCATCCCGTGCCGCCCTGCGGCGGGCGCGAGTCATCCCGCGTATCGTTCTCACGTGAACCTCTGTGCGGTTTTGGCACGGTTCTACCGGTCTAGAGGCCAAAAAATGCGTCGGAAGCGCACAAAGGCTTGCCGAGGGTGCAGCTCGTAGCGCTTCCTCGCTACGAAGGCCCGTCCAGACGAACGTCGCTAGGCGATAGCGTGCGCCCCGTGTTTCGGTTCCGCGTTCGGGACGGTTGCGCTCATGCAGCGCTCAATCCGCTGCGTATAATGGTGCAGATTGACTGACCGGAAGGAGCGCCCATGGCACTCAGTGAAAACGACGTGCGCGCGATAGCGGATTACGCCCGCATCGCTCTGGAAGGGGAGGAGCTGGCCCAGATGACGTCGTACATGAACGACGCCGTCTCCATGCTCGAGCCCGTGCTCGCGTACGATCTGCCCGATGTGGAACCCACGTTCCATCCCATCGGCAGCCTCTCGAACGTCATGCGCGGCGATGCAGAGGACGCCGAGCGCGGCTTCACGATCGATGAGGCCTTAGGCAACGCCGCGAGCTCGCGCGACCGCAGCTTCCGCGTGCCGTCGATTTTGGGGGAGGAGGAGTAGATGCCTTCATTCGACGCCCTTTCCGCCCGGGAGATCTCGGCTGGCATCGCCGCCGGCTCGTTTACCGCAACGGAGGTCACCCGCGCCGCGCTCGAGGCAATCGATGCTCGCGAGCCGCAGATCCAGGCATTTCTCGAGGTGACGCCCGAGCTCGCGCTCGAGCGGGCGCGGCGCATCGACGAGGCGCGTGCCAAAGGCGCTGCGCTCCCGCCGCTTGCAGGCGTGCCGCTGGCAATCAAGGACAACATGAACCTCACGGGTACGCATACCACCTGCGCATCCCGGATGCTCGAGTCGTACGAGTCTCCCTATACTGCGACCTGCGTGGCCCGTATGCTGGCTGCTGGTTGCATACCGGTGGGCAAGGCCAACATGGACGAGTTCGCCTTTGGATCCTCGACTGATACCTCTGCCTTCCATCCCACGAACAACCCGTGGGATACCGAGCGCGTGCCGGGCGGTTCCTCGGGCGGATCGGCGGCTGCGGTCGCGGCCGGCGAGGTCCCGCTTGCGCTCGGCTCGGACACGGGCGGTTCAATCCGCCAGCCTGCCGCGTTGTGCGGCGTAGTAGGCATGAAGCCCACGTACGGCGCCGTATCGCGCTACGGTGTGGTCGCTTTTGGTAGCTCGCTCGACCAGGTGGGCCCCTTCGGGCGCTCCGTAGAAGACGTCGCCCTTGCCATGGATGCGCTCGTTGCCGGTGGGCACGATCCCTTTGATTCCACCTCTCAGGATGTTGCTCCGCGGTTCGCTGAGCAGGCTGGCACCGATATCGCTGGCAAGCGCGTTGGCATCATTCCCGCTTTCATGGAGGCCGAGGGCCTCACGTCCGAGGTGCGCGCTGCCGTGGAGTCCGCTGCGTCCGAGCTTGCGGCTGCGGGCGCCGAACTTGTCGACGTCGACCTCCCGCACCTCGCTGCTGCGATTGCCGCGTACTACGTCATCGGCCCTGCCGAGGCGTTCAGCAACCTTGCGCGCTTCGATGGAATTCGCTATGGCTACCAGGAACCCGATTGCGCCACGCTCGCCGCGCAGAGCGCGCTTTCGCGCGCACACGGCTTTGGAGCGGAGGCCAAGCGCCGCCAGATGCTCGGTGCGTACCTGCTTTCGTCGGGCGTCTATGACAAGTACTACTACGCTGCGCAAAAGGCTCGCACGCTCATCACCGAGGATTATCGCCGTGCATTCGAGCAGGTCGATGTGATCCTTATGCCGGCGAGCCCGCGCACAGCGTTCAAGCATGGCGAGATTTCCGATCCCACGCAGATGTACCTTGCGGACCTGTTCACCATATCCATCAACATCGCCGGCAACGGTGGCATCACGGTGCCGCTGGGCCTCGGTGCGGAGTCCGGGCTGCCCGTGGCGGCGCAGCTCGTGGCGCCCGCTTTCAAAGACGAGCGGCTCATCGCGTTCGGTTCGGCGCTCGAGCAGGCATACGCGGGAAAGGTGGGCGTCTGGGGCGAGGTTGCGGCGATGCACGGGGCGGGTGCTCCGGTTGCGCCCGTTTACGCCGGGAAGGGAGGTGAGCTCTAGATGCGCGAGCTCAACGAGGTGCTCCAGGACTGGGAGGCAGTGATCGGCCTCGAGATCCATACGGAGCTCACCACGCTGGAAACCAAGATGTTTTGCGGCTGCAAGCTCAGTCACGACGACGAGCCCAACACGCATGTGTGCCCGGTGTGCCTGGGCTTGCCCGGTGCGCTCCCGGTTCCCAATCGTCGCGCGATCGAGTACATCGTGAAGGCGGGGCTTGCCACGAATTGCGAGATCCAGAAGCATTCGATGTTCTACCGCAAGCACTATTTCTATCCCGATATGGCCAAGAACTTCCAGACCACACAGGGTCCCGTCGCCTTCTGCATGCACGGCCGCCTCGATTTGGAGGTCTCTGGTCGCGGAGCCGAGGAGCGCCCGGCATGCGCGTTCGGCGCTGCGGAAGCCGAGAGCCTGGCGAGCGCCTCGGCCGGTGCCGTCGGTCTCTCGGCGAGCATGGCGCGCGACCTGCCCGAGGGGGCGGGGCAACGGGGACGAAGTCAGCTGTCCCAGCCATCTCACGCTCAAGCGGAATCGGCGGACCTCGGGACGAACGATCTCGCTCCCGCCGCTTCCGCGCTCGCCGGCCTCGCCTCCTACGACACCGCATCGCTCGCCGTGCCCGAGCGTCGCGATGACGGCTCCTACACCGTTCCCATTCGCATCCTGCGCATCCATATGGAGGAGGACGCTGCCAAGATGGTGCACGTGGGCGGTGAGGAGGGCCGCATAGGCGGCGCGACGGAGAGCCTCATCGACTACAACCGCTGCGGCACGCCGCTCATCGAGCTCGTGACCGAGCCCGATCTGCGTACGCCCGAGGAGGCGCGCCTCTTCATGGAGAAGCTCCGCCGCATCTTCCTCACGCTCGGGATTTCAGACTGCTCCATGGAGAAGGGCTCCATGCGCTGCGACGGTAACGTGAGCCTGCGTCGTCGCGGGTCGACCAAGCTCGGCACCAAGACCGAGCTCAAGAACCTCAACTCGTTCAAAGCCCTGCACGACGGCCTCGCCTACGAGATATGCCGCCAAGCCGAGGTGCTTGAGGAGGGCGGCGAGATTTACCAGGAGACCCGCCACTGGGAGCCTAGCCGCAAGCGCACCGTGGTGATGCGCACCAAGGAGACCGCTGACGACTATCGGTTCTTCCCCGATCCCGACCTGGCGCCCTTCGACCTCACGGATGAGTTCATCGACCATTGCCGCGCCGAGCTGCCCGAGCTACCCGATGCCAAGCGCGATCGCTACGAGCGCGATTTTGGCATCAAGCGCGCAGATGCCGAGCAGCTCGCGGGCGACCCTGATTCCGGTGCGTTCTTCGAGGAGGCTGCTGCCGGCATGACCGGCAAGGCCGCTCAGACGGTGGCCAACCTCATCGTGAACGAGCTTGCCGGCTACCTGAACGCCCGCGGCCCTGAAGCGACGGTCGCCACGTGCGGCATCGCGCCCACGCAGGTGGCGGCGCTCGCTCGTCTGCTCGCCGAGGATGCCGTTTCGAGCAATCAGGCGCATGAGGTCTTTGAACTCATGGCGGCATCGGGCGAGGATCCCGAACGTATCGTCGACGAGCGCGGCATGCGCCAGGTGAACGATACCGAAGCGTTGCAGGCTGTGGTCGATACCGTGCTCGCGCGCTGCGCCGAGCAGGCTCAGCAGTACCGTGACGGCAACCAGAAGGTGCTCGGGTTTCTCGTCGGCCAGTGCATGCGCGAGAGCAAGGGAAGCGGAAACCCCAAGCTCTTCAACGAGCTTTTGAGGAACAGCTTGAGCTAACGGTCGGCCTGAGTCTGAGTCTGAGGCTGTCCTAAGCCCGGGGGTAAGTTAGCCGATGCACCCGGGGGCTCAATGCTACCGTTCAGCGGCTTGGTGCTCGCCCGGGTGTTTTTCGCCGAACACTTTGGGGTAGACGAATCCATACTGCTTATTGGTGAGGGTGCCTATGTGCCCGGACGAGAGGAACACTATGAATTCACAGCTAATGTGCGGGCGTCGCGGCTTTTTGGCTATGGGCGCCACGGGCGCGCTCGGCGTTGCAGGGCTTGCGGGTTGCGGTAGCCAGCGCGCGAGCGAAGCCGGCTCCGCCGCGATGACCTCGCTCACCTACGGCGTCCGCACCGAGTCGCTCGGCCTCGACCCGGCGCTCGCGAGCTCCGACCCCGGCACGATCATGAGCCAGATGTACGAGGGGCTCCTGAAGTTCAACGCCGACTGCACCGACGTCGAGCCCTGCCTGGCAGAGGACTGGAGCGTTTCCGACGACGGCCTGACCTATACCTTCACCCTGCGCCAGGGCGTCAAGTTCCACGACGGGACCGACTTCAACGCCGACGCGGTGGTGCGTTCCATCGAGCGCCAGCTCGAGCCCAACCGCACCGATGACATGGCGTATGCCTCGTTCGTCTTTGGGTCCGAGAGCACCGGTACGGGTGTCGCCTCTGTCGAGAAGACGGGCGACTACGAGGTCGTCCTGCACATGCGCGCCGCCTCGACGCCGTTCAAGATGAACCTCGCCATGCTCTTCGGCGCCCCCATCGTGAGCCCTACCGCCCTCGATGAGTACGACAACAACCTGAACGAGCATCCGTGCGGCACGGGTCCCTACAAGTTCATCTCGTGGTCCAAGGGCGAGAACGTTCAGATGGAGACCTTCGAGGACTACTGGGACAAGGAGCACATGCCTCAGTGCTCGCCTATCGTATACCGCTTCATCCCCGAGCCCTCGAGCCGCGTCACCGCGCTCAGCAACGGCGAGGTCGACATCATCGATGGCGTGGACCCTGCCATGATCGACCAAGTAGAGCAGAACGGCGGCGTGGGCGTTATCGAGGACGCCTCGAGCCTGAACTACATGGCCTTCAACATGGAGAGCGAAATCTTCTCCAACCTCGAGGCGCGCACGGCGTTCTGCCAGGCCATCAACATCGACGAGATGGTCGAGACTCTCTACGGCGAGTACTCCACGGTCGCGCACTCCTGCATGCCCGAGTCGATGGCACCCTATGCGCAGGATCTTGAGCGCCCGGCGTACGACCCGGATGCCGCCCGCGAGACCTTCGCGAACCTGGGCGTGACCAACATCACGATGCTCACCTACACCAACGCTCAGGACTACAACGTCGTGAACGGCCAGAACCTCGCCGAGACGCTCCAGGGCTATCTTGCCGAGGTCGGCGTGGACATGGAGATCGTCGCCTACGATATGGCTACGTACAAGAACCGCCAGCAGACCGATTACTACGACGTCTGCCTGGCAGGCTGGCTCTCCGACAACGGTGACCCGGACAACTTCATGAACCTGCTCGCCACGAGCGCCGGCACGCAGAACATCGCCCACTACTCCAACCCCGAGTACGATGCGCTGATCGTCGAGGGCCTGGGCACGCCCGCTGGCGACGATCGCGACGCGGTCTACCTGCAGTGCGAGGAGATCGTCGCGCGCGACCTGCCGTGGATGGTCATCAGCCACGGCGTCTCGCTCGGCGCCACCTCGGCTGCTGTCGACGGCTACAACGTCAATCCGCTGAGCTTCTACGATGCGGAGTACATCACCAAGACCGCGTAGCATCGCGTTCATGTGAGCGGGCGGGGGCGAAGCGCCCTCGCCCGCTTCTGTCTTCTCCGGGTTATGATGTCGCGCGTCGCGAATCGAGCTTGCTTGGAGGTCGATGGTGTTCAGTCCGTTCCGCGGCGATCAGGGCGACCCCAAACCGCTTTCTGCCGTCACCTTTGCCGACATGGCCCAGCTCGCCAGCTACGATGAGGGCTACCTGCTCGAGTTCAAGCAGGAGTTCTCCGGCAGCGTCAAGGCTAAGCTGCCCAAGATCATCGCCTCGTTCGCTAACTCGCGCGGAGGCTGGCTCGTCATCGGTATCGCGGACGCTGACCGGAGCGTGCGTCCCGTCCCGCGGCTCAGCGCGGACTACGGCCAGATCATCGGCGAGCTTTGCCGCCGGCATATCTCCCCGGCGCCGCCGTTCGATGTCCGCTTCATCCCCGATCCAGCCGATCCCGAGCAGGGCGTGGTGGTCGTCCGGGTGGAGGAAGGCACCTTCCCGCCCTACGTGGCCGATGGCATCGTCGAGGTTCGCGAAGGCTCTACGTCCGGTCCGGCGACAGGGTCCGTGCTCGTGGAGCTCTACGACAAGGCTACGCGCTCGTGGCAGCGCATATCGGAGTTCTGCCGGCGCACGGTGTACTACATCGATTCCGTGCCTTTGTTCGACCTGTACTTCTACCGCCTGGGGGCTGGCGGGCAGGAACTGCCCGATCGCGTGGTGCAGAACGCGCGGGCGCAAATCATGGCGGAGTGCTTCGCTGCGCAGGGGCTCGATTGCCACGTGCAGCATGCGCACGACTCGCTCATCTTTCGCGCTTCAATCGCGTTCGACGGCATGGTCCCGCATTCTGCCATAGAGCTTTTTCCCGATGAATCGATCAAGCTTACGGTGCCGGCGGTGGTCCTCGCAGGCCAAGAGCGAGCCGTTGCGCTCGAGCGCTTGCACGACCTGTGCGGCATCGATGCAGGCGCCTCGTTCAACGTGGTATCTGCCCCGGATACCCTGCGACGCGTGACGCGCCTGGCGGGGGTGCTCGACCGTTACGTGCGCCGTCGCGACGTGCCCTGGCAGCGCTATGCGACCGCCTACGAATTGGAAAACATGGCTGGCGTGCTGTTGTGGTCGGCGGATGAGGTGTACGTGCGCTATGCGCGCAGCCATGGCCCGCTCTTTTGCGGTACGACCGATTGCCGCAGCCGTGTGCGGTATCTGGATGACGGCGAGCACGGCTCGTTCAGGGCGCGGCAATTCGCAGGAAGCCACTTTTTCGAGGCGTGCGGTCTGCCCTTGGGATCGCCCGACCCCGAGGACAACGAGCTGGTGGATGCGCTGCTCAGGACGGAGCGCGGCGCCAAGCGCTAACGGGCCTAGGATCGCCCGCCGTGGGATGCCTGCTCCGGCACGCGCGGGAGCACGAGGTCGATTGCGAGGACATCCCCTGCAAGATGGGCCTCGATGGTCGCTCCCATGGCCTCTGCCAGGTTCTTACACACGGCGAGGCCCAAGCCGCTGCCCGCTGTGCCGCGTGCGCTGTCCGCTTGGTAGAACCGATCGAAGAGGCGGTCGGTATCAAGCGCCTCGGGCTTGGCGACGGGGTTCTCGACCGTGATGCGCACCCGGTCGGCGCTTTCAGGTGAAATCCGCACCTTGGGTGCCGCTGAGCCGTAACGCAGGGTATTTACGAGCAGATTCCCCATGATGCGATCGAGGGCGCCTGCATCCGCCCAGGCAGCGAGTGCGTTATCGGCGCATTCGAGATGCGGCTCCCAACCGTGCTCCTCAAAGGCAGGGTACTGGGCAAGAAGCGCACGCTCGGCAAGGGGGAGCAGGGTGACGGCGTCATGCTCCAGGGAAAGGTCCGGATCGGCGGAGTGCGTGTAGGCGAACAACGCGTCGAGCAGGCTGGTCGTGGAGTCTATGCGACCGATCGCGGCTCCGAGCTGATGGTTCCGAGCTTCGGGGTCGGCCTCTTCTGCGGCGAGCTGCAGGTACCCGCGAGCCCCGGCGAGCGGCGTGCGGATATCGTGCGAGAGAGCGGCGAGGTCGCGCTGGAAGCCCTCGCGTTCCCGCAGGGCATCCACGCGTTCGAGCGTGGAGCGGTCGAGCGCGTTGTTCACGGCGTCGATGAGGGCGGCGATTCCCGGGGCATGGGCGCATACGGTGACCCGTGCGTTGCTATGCAGGTCGTGCCCGCGCAGGAACGCCGCGATGCGTCCGAGCTCGGTCGCATAGGTGGCGGTGGCGATAAGTACGCCGAGAAATACACCTACAACGAGTAGGAATGCGGCTAGCATCTGGGGTCCTTTCGAGAAACGCGGACGGCTGCGGGCATCCCCGCAGCCGTATCATCTCATGTGAGCGGATATCGCGGTGCGGTCGTGTCGCACAGCGGGTTGGGTCGCTCGATGCGAGCAGGCAGCGCGACAGGGCCGGGTGTTCCGATGTGGCCGGGCAGCGCGACAGGGCCGGGTGTTGCGACGAAGTTAGACCTCGCGGTTCTTCGAGGCGGCGAGCGTCACGACCATCGCCAGCGCGATCCAGATCACGGGCGCGGCGATGGCTTGCGTCACCGCGCCGCCGGGGAGCATGGCGGCGAAGTCACCCAGTCCGGATCCTGCCAGAGCCGACGCTCCCGGGGTGACGAACTCCACGATGAGCGTGGACGGCATCCAATAGGTGAGCTCACCGATCACGTTGGCAATACCCTGCGCGATGCCCCCAAGGACTGGTGTGCCGAATGCGGAGATCAGGCTCGCGACGAGGGTTAGACCCTGCGGAATGACCGCCGACCCCAAGCAGAAGGCCATGACGTAGCTCAACACCGGCACACGCGTGATGAGGGCGACCATCGCGGCGAGCGAAGCGAGCGCCCAGGTGTTCAGCCAGAGGGCGAGCACCCATACCAAGAACCCAAGCACGTCATCCGATCCGGTGAAGGTGCCGCCGACCGCGCCGCACAACGCAAGCGAAAGGATGGCGAGCACAGCCGCTGACAGCGCTGCCATGATGCCGGCGACCACGATTTTCTCGGCGAAGTACGAAAGGCGTCCCACACGCACTGAGACGAGGGTGCGCACGAAGCCCTCTTTGAAATCGGCGAGAACATGCTCGACGACGATGAAGCACGCGAAGAGCGGCGCGAGGTCGGTAATGATGGCTCCGAGCATGGCGCTCGGGCTAGCATAGTTGGACATCAGGAGGAGGCCGGATGCGGAGAAGTCCCCGTTGGCGATAAACCAGAAAGTGATGTAGACCAGGACGAATATGGCCGTGCAGGCGCTGGTATACTGCCAGAACGCTCCGCGCAAACCGCGGGGGCGCGTGATGCGGTACAGGTCGGATTTGAGAAGGTTCAGCATGGGGTTACCTGCCTTTCCCGGTGGGAACGAGTAGATAGAAGAGGGCGCCGATGATGGCGAGGTCGAGAAGCGTGAAGGCCATGGCTATCTTCCCCTTGTCGCTGCGCCATCCGCGCCGCCCATGAGCTCGACGAAGTATTCCTCGATATCGCGTTCGAGCACGGTCAGCTCGAGGATGGTTTGGCCTGCCTCTGCGAGCGCGCGCGAGACCGTTTCCGGTGCGGGGGCGCCTGTGGTAGAGGCGTCGCTTGCCGCCCCGCCGAACGCCGCCCGCGCAGGCCGGGACCCGTTGCCTCCGGTGATAACGATGCCGCCGTCCGGCTCGACCCTGAACGTCATCCCTGCCAGCCGCTCTTCTAGGACGGCAAGGCTGCGCGTGGGGTCGGTCGTCTTCACGCGTACCGAGCTGCCGCATGCAGCGTGCAGGTCGTCCTCGGTGAACTCGCGGACCATGCGGCCCGCGCTGATCACACCGAAGCGGTTTGCCATGCGGTTGAGCTGGTCGAGGACATGGCTCGAGATGACGATGGTCACGCCGCGCTCGTGGTTGAGCTGGACGAGTGCCTGGCGCAGCGCACGGGTTTCTTCGGGATCGATGCCGTTGAACGGCTCGTCGAGGAGCAAAAGGTCGGGCGATCCCACGAGCGCCAAGGCGACGCCGAGCCGCTGCTTCATGCCGAGCGAGAGCTTCTTGGTCTTGCGCGTGCTTGCGGGATCGAGCCCAACGAGTTTAAGGAGGTCGGTGCATTGGGCTGCGGCGTGGGCAACGCCAATGGACAGGGCCTTCATCATGAGGTTCTCGCGGGCGGAGAAGTTGGGCAGGATGCCCGGCTGCTCGATAAGGGTGCCGATCCGCGAGAAGGCGCTTGAGAGCCCGCCACGCGGCATCTCGCTGCCAAAGATCTTGACCGTGCCGCTCGTGGGGGTCGAGAGCCCGCTTACGATCTTCATGGTGGTGGACTTGCCGGCGCCGTTCTTGCCTACGAAGCCGTAGATATCTCCTTGCACGACGTGCATGTCCAAATGGTCGACGGCGCGCGTGCCTCCGTAAACCTTGGAGAGGTCGTGCAGCTCGATGACGTTCATGTCGCTCCAATCGCTTTGGTGCTTCCTGTTGGCTACCAGTATGGCGAGCGATTCTTTAGCAGGCCTTCAGCAAGGATAAAGAAAGGTTAAAGAAGCCCGAAAAGGGTTAAGAAGCCCGGCGTTGCAAGACCCACGTTCGCGCTGGGCAGCGATGCTCTGGGCAGGGCATCTTCTCCAGAGTGGCTCTCGCGGCTCGCGGCGTCGTGCTGTCAAGCAAGGCGATGCCTGATGGCGGGATCTATGGCTCGATAAGCTTAAAACCCATGCCCCATACGGTTTTGAGGTAGGTGTCCGTGCCGCTTGGCCGCAGCTTGGCGCGGATGTTCGAGATATGCACGTTCAGAGTGTTGTCATCGGCGGCATAGGGTTCTCCCCATGCGCCCTCGAAGAGCTCCTGCTTGCTGAACACACGGCTGGGATGACGCATGAGCAGCTCGAGGATCGCGAGCTCGATGCGCGTGAGTTCGATTGAGGCTCCTGCTACGTGGAAGGTCTTCGACGAGGGATCGAGCTCCCAAGCGCCAAATCGCAAAGCGCCGGTTCGTCCCTCTGCCGCAGCGCGATGGCGGTGCCTGAGCTGTACCGCGATGCGCGCAACGAGCTCATCGAGATCGAAAGGCTTCGTAAGGTAGTCGTCGGCCCCGATGCCGAGCAGGTCGATCTTGTCAGCGGGGGCTGTGCGGGCGGAGGTCACGATGATGGGGATCTGCGCATCGACCGCCCGTATGGCGCCCACCAGCTCATCTCCGGACATGCCGGGGAGCATGAGGTCGCAGATAACGACGTCGAAAGGGAGCGGGCAGCTGGCTTCTGCGCCCTCCGTGCGGGGAAGGTTGAGCAGGAGCTGTGCCTCGCTTCCAGAAAATGCTTGCGTGCAGGTGTAGCCCATCTGCGTAAGCCGGGTCGTCACAATCTGATTGATGTCGGCGTCATCCTCGATGATAAGGATGCGGATGTTCGGCATGGCCCCACCTTTCGTCGGTCGTCCACAGTATAGCCGTGCTCCCGCCTCGCACGGTCGTATACTGTCAAAGAGCGCGCCGTTCGATTGCGCGCTGGATGCCCGTTCAGGTTCGGGGGAGAAAGGTTGCTTATGTTCTGTTCCCAGTGTGGTTCGCAGATTCCCGATTCCGTTGCGTTCTGCCCCGCGTGCGGCGCCGCTACGGGCAATGCTTCAGCGGTCGGAGCCGCCTCGCAGACCGGATCGGCATCTGGCGCCCCAGCGCCGCAGCCCATTCCGGCTCCCGGTGCCCCGGCTCCCCAGCCCTTTGCGCCCGCGGGGTCGCAGCCCATGCCCGGCATCCCCGGCCCGCAGCCTGCGCCCGGTGCATGGAATCAGCAGCCTGCCCCGTCGTGGAACGCCGCGAACCAGGTCCCCTATCCCGGAGCGTTGGGCATGAACTGGTACAAGTTCATCATTTGGTTTCAGCTGTTCGCAAGCGCCCTGCTTGCTCTCGGCAATGCGATTCGCCTGTTCACTGGCATGAACTACGATGGCAGCGCCCGTGCGGTCTATCTGATGTTTGGCGGCTTGCAGGCTCTCGACATCGTCACGGGGCTGTTCATGCTCGTGCTCGCTGCTGCGGCGGTCTTCATCCGGTTCGAGCTGTCGGGCTTCAAGCGCGATGCGCCGCTGCACTACCTCATCTACCTTGGGGTGAGCCTTGCCGCCAACTTGGCGTACACGCTGCTGTTCGCGATGATAGTCGGAGCAGGGTTATCTGACTTGATCGATGCCCCGGCTGTCGGTAACGCTATAGGGCTGATCGGGTTGATCGTGCTCAGCAAGATCTATTTCGATAAGCGCAAAGCCATGTTCTGCAACTAGCGACCGCAACGCGTCCGCTGCGTGGGGACCGATTGTGCCGCTCCTCTATCATGTATCAAATGCATGGTAAGCTATACGATATAGGTCTTTTACATACTTGATCGCACTCCGTATCATCGAGACCGAAGGGAGCGATGATATGGGCGAGCTATCAGAAGATGTCGAGCGCTGCCTGTGCGATTGCGCCTGCGATGCCAGCACCACTGCCCGTGCGACCAGTGCTTGCGTCGAGGGGCGCATGCGCGAGGCCAAGCGCGTCCTCATAGACCAACGCCGCCAGCTGCTTGACGACGTCCATAAGAAGCAACGCGGCATCGACGCCATCGACCATGTGCTATGTCGCATGGATGCGGAGCGGACGGTGTGCTGCGAGGCATCGGGAGATCCGAGCGCGGCGGGCGGTGAGGGCCGTGAGTGACCGCGTGCTCGGCATCATGGCCGATTCCTTCACCTCCATCCTCATCCCCGGGCTCACCGCCACCGTTCCGCTCGCGGTGATCTCGTTCTCCATCGCGCTCGTCATCGCGACGGCGACGGCGCTCGTGCAGTACGCGCGCATCCCGGTTCTCACGCAGATCGCGCGCTTCTACATCTGGATCGTGCGCGGCACGCCGCTTCTGGTCCAGCTCTACGTGGTGTTCTACGGCCTGCCCGACTTGGGCATCATGCTCGACCCGTTCCCAGCCGCCATCATTGTGTTCTCGCTCAATACCGGCGCCTATTCTGCCGAGACCATACGCGGCGCCATCGAGAGCGTGCCGGTGGGCCAACTCGAGGCGGGCTATTGCGTGGGCCTTACCTATGGCCAGGTCATGCGTCGCATCGTGCTGCCGCAGGCGCTCCGCACGGCGTTCCCGCCGCTTTCCAACGAGCTCATCGCGCTTGTGAAGGATACGTCGCTCGCGGCGAACATCACGGTGCTCGAGATGTTCATGGCAACGCAGCGCGTAGTGTCGCGCACGTGGGAATCTATGCCGCTCTACCTGGAAGTCGCAGCGATTTACCTGCTGTTCTCCACGGTACTTACCTGGCTCCAGCATGTGGGCGAGCGGTACCTGGCCTCGCGCGGAATGGAGAGGGGGTAGCAATGGCGGAGAGCATCGGTTGCGCAACGTCTGGCGTCGTTGCCCAAGCCTCGCCCGCTGCGCCGGAGGTCCTCGCCCTCAAGGGCGTGCGCAAGGCCTTCGACGGTACCGAGGTGCTCCATGGCATCGACCTGACCGTTCGCGCGGGAGAGGTGGTTGCCATCCTCGGGCCTTCGGGCTCGGGCAAGACCACACTCCTGCGCTGCGCGAACCTGCTTGAGCGGGCGGATGGCGGCGAGCTTTGCTTGGACGGCGAGGTCTTCGACCTCGTGCATATGAAGGCGCGCGATATCACGGCGATTCGCCGCAAGACCGCCTTCGTGTTCCAAGGCTATAACCTCTTCCGCAACCGGACCGTTCTGGGCAACGTCACCGAGGGTCTCACGGTGGCGCGCAAGATGCCTCCCGATGAGGCTGAGCGCCGCGCCCGCATCTGCCTCGAGCAGGTGGGGATGGCCGATCGCTGCGACGCCTACCCGGCACAGCTCTCCGGCGGGCAGCAGCAGCGCGTGGCCATCGCCCGCGCCATGGCGACCGATCCGGAGATCGTCTACTTCGACGAGCCCACCAGCGCGCTCGACCCCGAGCTGACCTCCGAGGTGCTTGCTGCCATGCGCAAGCTCGCCGAGCAGGGCATGACCATGCTCGTGGTCACGCACGAGATGTCGTTCGCAAGAAACGTCGCCGACCGCATCGTCTTCATGGAGGGCGGGGCAATCGTCGCCGAGGGACCCGCTCGGGAATTTTTCGAGTGCCCTGCGAACGATCGCGTCCGGGCGTTTCTGCAGACGGTCGACGGCGACGCCTAAGGCGCGCGATCGCCTCGGGGCTCGTTCCCAGGCGCGTGGCGATCCGCTCGACGGCAGTTCATGCGGCACCACGGCAAAGCGGTATCCCAAGCGGTATCGATATCGGGCGGGGTGGGGCCCAGCGCATCTCAACCATGAATGTCATGAAAGGATTCAACCATGCTCACCAACATCAACAGGCGCACGTTCATCGCCGGCTTCACCGCGCTGGCAGGTCTCGGCCTCACGGCATGCGGGTCTGATGCGGCTTCCGGTTCCGGCGAGGCAGTGGGCGATTTGCTCGCGCAGATCCGTGACCGCGGCGAGATGATCTTCGCTACCGAGGGGACCTGGTCGCCGTGGACCTTCCATAACGAGGCGGGCGAGCTCACCGGCTTCGATATCGAAGTCGCCCGCGCTATTGCGAGCGAGCTGGGCGTTGAGGCAAGCTTCGCCGAAGGCGAGTGGGACGGTCTGCTCGCGGGCGTTGACTCCGGCCGCTACGACACCATGGCAAACGGTGTGAGCGTGACCGACGAGCGCGAGGAGAAGTACGATTTCACCGAGCCGTACGCATTCAACAACATCGTCGTGATCGTTCGCGGCGACAACGACGAGATCGCCTCGCTCGAGGACCTCGAGGGCAAGACGACGGCGAACACCTTGGCGAGCAGCTACGCCGCGCTCGCCGAGAGCCACGGCGCCACCTGCACGGGCGTGGACGACTTCAATGCCACCATCGAGCTCCTCGATGCCGGCCGCATCGATGCGACCCTGAACGACGAGGTCGTCTTCAACGACTACATGGCCCAGCATCCCGACGCGAACCTCAAGGTGGCCGCCATGGCGCCAGAGCCCACCCACATCGCCTACCCGCTGCGCCGCGAGGAAGCCACCGAGAGCCTTCGCGAGGCGATGAACGAAGCGATCGACGCCTTGCGCGCCGACGGCACGCTCGCCCAAATCTCCAACACCTACTTTGGCATGGACATCACGGCTGCCTAGGGAGAAGTATTGATGTGGGCGACGTAGTTCGCCTGGAAGGAGTTTTCCATGGAATATCGCATATTGCCGCATGGTGGCGACAAGGTAAGTGTGATCGGCCTTGGGACGGGCAGCCTGCATGAGGGCTCTCCCGAGGAGATCGAGCGCACCGTTGAGGCGGCTATCGAGGCGGGTATCAACCACTTCGACTACGTGACCTCAAACGATAAGCCGTTCGAGCCCATGGCCCGCGCCATACGGCGGCATCGCGCGCCGGCTCATTGCTACCGGTGAGATGGATCTGGGGATGTTCAGCTTGAACCCCATGTACGACTATACCGACGAGTCCGAATACGGGCGCGGCGAGGCGTCCGCGCGCATGGCGCAGATCGCGGAGTACTTCGGCGCTTAGGCGCCGGGCCGCCTGCGGCGGGTACGGTCTGATGGGGCAAGGACAAACGCCTTGTTTCAGGATGCACCAAGATAGACCAGCTTAAGCGTTCGCAGGTCATCCTCAAGTTGACGGCGCTTTTCCGGTTTTCTCCAGCATTCATAGTTATGTTGCTTTACGAACGTCCAGAGGTCATGCGCGAATCCGCCTCCTCCTTTGACGTCGGTGAGCACGATGACGTCAAGATCCTTGGTTATGCGAAACGACATGTCAGCGGTATCGAATAGAACACTGCACGCTCCTCCACCTATGAGGACGTACTCGTCCGAGTGGTTTGCCATGGCGTCTCTGAACGTTTCAATCCCGTTTACGATCGGCATAGGTACCCCCTCAACTGCTCTATGGCGTCATGTATTCGCGCGTCGTCTTGATTCAGGTTCATAAGCTCAGCATAGAGCGAGAAGGGATCGGCGCATTTCAGCTTCGTGGCGGCGAGGCTGCGAGACGACGTTGTGTCAAGGGGATAGTCCCATTCCTCGATGATAAGCGGTGCCCGTTCGTTCCAGCCGCCTCTCTCCAAGCACTTCCTAGTTTGGCTTTCAGTTGCACGACGTCGTCCTGCCCCATCATGAGTGTCACTTGAGATGGATCGTGTGCAAGGTCGGAGAAGAACGGCAGGGCGCTTTCTCCGCTCAGTTTTGGCTCGTAAGGTAGCAGCGCATCAAGGGGAACCGTACGAGCGAGTCTTATCGCGGATTTAACTGGTGATCTTAGGTAGGGTTCGAAGATATCCAAGAGCTCATCCTTTGAATATCCTGGGTTGCCTAACATGCGAATACGCCATGACGTCTTCAGCAGCGCGGGGCAGATGGCTTCGATCTCCTTGAGATAGTTCGTTACGCTAGATCTGCTTTTATGCGTGAGATTGGCGAGCTCCGAGGCGGAGCAGCCGTCCCACCTTCCCGCTTTGCGCCCTCCTGTGTTTTTTGGTTCCCCGCCGTCCCGTGCTAGCCCCACAGCGCGCGAATGCGCTGCAGAAACACGCCGGCGGCGGGGGAGAAGGTCTGGTAGCGCTTCCAAGCGATGCGTACGTCCGCCGTGAGCGCGGGCTCGAGTGGCCGGAACGTGAGGCCGCTCGACTCGGAAACATCCACGATGCCCTGTAGGCTCACCACATATCCTATGCCTCGCCGTGCTAGGAGCGCTGCGTTATATAGCAGGTTGTAGGTGGCAACGATATCGAGGTCCTCGAAGTCGCGTTTGAACCATCCGCGCATCTCGCTGCTGGCTTGGCGCGAGAAGATGAGGGGGCGTCCCTCCAGATCGGCTGGGGTGATGCCGTCGCGCTTGCTGAGCGGGTCGTCTGCACGCATGAAGACGCCCCAGACATCTTGGGCGGGCACCTGCAGAACTTCGTAACGGTCTAGGTCCGTATGGCCGATGAACAGGCCAAAGTCGATGCGACCGGTGTCGAGCCGCTCTGCGATGTCTTCGGCGTTGCCGCTCTGCAGGCTAAAGCGCACGAGCGGGTAGGCCTCCTGCATCTCGGCGATCACATCGGCGACGAGCTCCATGGCGGGCGTCTCGCCGCCGCCGATGCGAATCTCGCCGGCAAGGGTCGCGCCCGAGACGCGAAATTCGGCTTCGGTGCGGTCGGCAAGGTCCACGATCTCCTCGGCACGGCCGCGCAGGCGCATGCCCTCGCCGGTGAGCTCGATGCGGCGCTTGCCGCGTATGAAGAGCGTGCAGCCGAGTTCGCGCTCCAGATCTTGCATCTGGCGCGAGAGCGAGGGCTGCGAGATGTGCAGCGCCGCAGCGGCGCCCGAGATGGTGCCCTCGCGAGCGATCATGAGGAAGCGTCTGAGCGTGGATAGCTCCATAGGTGCTCCGATCTTAGGTGAAGCGGCCGAGGAGGATGTCGGCCTCGACGGTGACCTCGCACACGTCCGACCAGTCGATGGCGGCGCGGTCCACATGGAAGAGCAGCGGCGTCATGGCAAGCAACGCGTCGAGCGCCTCGGGGTCGAGCTCCTGCGTGCGGGTCACGCGCCTCGTCGCAAGGAGCTCGCACGACTCCTTGAAGTGCTCTATAACGCGCTCATTGGAGTAGTCGTCGTGGGCCAGCTGGCCGGAAGCGCGCTCACGCAGCTCGTGGAGGTGGTGCTCGGTAGGGATGGCTTTCACCACAAAGCCGCCCGGCGCGAGCACGCGGCGGAACTCGCCGTAGTGCGCGGGCGAGAAGATGTCGAGCACGCAGTCTATGGTGTGGTCGCGTACGGGGATGGCGGCAAGGTCTGCCACGAACCAGATGATGCCGTCATCGGCATCCGTCCCGGCAGCGAGCTGCACGGAGTCCTTGGAGATGTCGAAGGCGGCCACCTGGGCGGCGGTCTTATGGGCAACCGCGCGGGCGAAGTAGCCCTCGCCGCAACCAGCGTCGAGCACGCGCGGCGGTTTGTCGTTCTCGGCGGTCTTGTCTTCTGCCAGATCGGCCACGATGCGGCAAACCTCCTGGGCGATGTCGTCATAGATGCCGCTTGAGAAGACTTGGCGCCGTTTTTCGAAGGAGGCGCGGTCGTAGCCCTGGCTGCGGTGGGCGCCCGCGAGGAGATTCACATAGCCTTGGCGCGCGATGTCGAAGCTATGGCCTGCGGCGCAGCGCAGCGCCGTGTCTTCGAGGAGGAGCGGCTCTC
Source organism: Enorma phocaeensis (assembly GCF_900186505.1). Taxonomy (GTDB): domain Bacteria; phylum Actinomycetota; class Coriobacteriia; order Coriobacteriales; family Coriobacteriaceae; genus Enorma; species Enorma phocaeensis. The sequence continues at coordinate 380,196 of NZ_LT891968.1, read as the reverse complement.
CGCATACGGGGCAGGAAAGGAGACCTGCGCCCTGCGTGAAGCGCATGAGTTTCCGTTGGTCCATATGATCGCTCCCCTCGACGTTCCCCTGCATCTTACCGCAGGATGGCGCGGCGCGCCTGCACCCGCGTCGTTCGTGCGGCGGGTTGCCCGCCAGTCCTCTGGGGAATAAGAGCCCATACGGCAACGGCTCTGCGCGGCACCATGCCCGCAGCAATGATAGGAGTTGGCATGTTCGAATCAACCATCGTCCGCGGCCTTATCTGGGCTGCGGCGGGCTGCGGCTTCACGTGGCTCATGACCACGGCGGGCTCTGCGGTGGTGCTCTTCACGGGCAAGGACCCCGAGCGCGGCAAGCTCACGCACCATATCTTCTTGGGGTTCGCGGCGGGGGTGATGATCGCGGCAAGCGTATGGTCGCTTTTGAACCCCGCCATCGAGCAGGCGGAGGAGCTCGGGCAGGTCGGCTGGATACCTGCTGCGGGCGGCTTTTTGCTCGGTGTCGCCTTTCTCATCGTGCTCGACACGCTGCTGCCCCACCTTCATGCCGGCAGCGCAGAGCCGGAGGGCCTTGAATGCGATTGGAAGCGCACGACGCTTCTGGTTTCTGCTGTGACGCTCCACAACATCCCCGAGGGCATGAGCGTGGGGCTTCTCTTTGCGATGGCATCGCAAACAGCGGGCGCTGCCGGTGATGCCTATCTGGGTATGGCGGTGGCGCTTGCCACAGGTATCGGCCTGCAGAACTTCCCCGAGGGCGCGGCGGTCTCCCTTCCGCTCAGGCGCGAGGGCGCAAGCCGGCTCAAGGCCTTCGCGATGGGAAGCCTCTCGGGTATCGTCGAGCCGATCTTCGGCATCCTCGTGGTGCTTGCGAGCGGTTGGATCGCGCCGTTCATGCCGTGGCTCTTGGCCTTTGCCGCGGGCGCCATGATCTACGTAGTGGTCGAGGAGCTCATCCCCGAGGCGCATTTGGGCGAGCATTCCAATGTGGGTACGCTCGGCGTCATCGCGGGATTCGTGATCATGATGGTGCTCGACGTGGCGCTGGGCTGAGGCAGCCGCTTCCGCTGCCGGCGACATCCGCGCCGGCGCATCCCGCCCTTCGGTACCGACGCCCTGGCCGCGCCGGCGCATCAGGTGCCGAGCATCTCAGATGAGGTCGTAGGGCATCTGCCGCCAGATCAGATAGAAGAGCGCGAGCAGCGGCCACGCTATGGGAAAGAACAGGTACGACGCGCCAAGAACCGCAGCGCGCACGGCGATGAACGCCGCGCGATGCGCGCCCGTGCGCTCGCGGGTCTCGCAGCTCATGCGCACGAAGCGCCCTCCCGGCGTGGACCCTTGCTCGCGCCACGGAATGACGGCCTCGATCCAGAGGAACACCGCCGCGCAGATCGCGAGCTGCCAGGATCCCCCGGCATCCGCGAGGAGGTCGACGGTCATCGGCGCGAGCACCGCGAACGCTCCGATGGCGAGCATCGAGATGATTCCCACGATCAGGGTGTCCAGCCAGAATGCCACGCTGCGGCGGACAAAGCCGGGCTCATGGGTCACCTCCCCTTCCTCGGCGAGGGCTCCGGGCGGGAGTATGCGAGCGAGTGCCTGCGCCGACCACCAGCCCAAAGCCGCGCCTGCGGTGTTGTAGATGAGGTCGTCGACATCGGCGGTGCGGAAGGCGTAAGGGTAGATGCCGAAGAGCCCGGTGCCCTGGGCGGCCTCGATCGCGAACGAGACGGCCAAGCCCGCGATGACCGAACGCGCCGCTCCCCAGCGCAGCAGGCGCCCCGCGATGAAGCCCAAGGGTATGAAGAGCACGATGTTGAAGACGATCTGCGGCAAGATGGAGACGCCTTCGCGCATGAAATCGCCGATGGGCGCGAACGGGTTCAACTGCCAGGGAATGCCGTAGCTGATGCCCGGGCCCGAGGTGCCGGTTGGCAGAGGGTAGAGCGTGAAGCAGCCGAGGCCCATGAGGTAGAGAACTGCCAGGTACGTGGACACCACCGAAGCGAAGCGCAGGCGCCCATCGCGGTGATAGAGGTAGGCGAGGATGGGCAGCGTGAGCGCGGCCGAGGCGAGCGGCCACAGCATGACGGCGGCAAGGAAGTTGCGCGAGTAGCTCGCAAGAAACTTGCTGATGAACCCCATGGCGCTACCGTCCCGATACCTTCCAGAGCATCCAGAGCATGCCGATGGTGAGCGCCGCCATGGCGACGATGTAGGCGATGAGGCTCGCGCATGAGCGCATGGCGCTCCCTACGCCGGCGGGTTTGTGGTCATCGGTCGCGGTGGCGTTATACGGGCTGTCGATTCGATGGTTGTCTTCACGGTTGCTGTTGCGCCATCCCATGGTTGCTACCGCCTTTCGGGTCTGCATCCTCACAGCTTCATTCTGCGGAGACGAGCCAAGCGGTGCCATCGATTTGCCTTACACCTGGGTGACACTTTTGTAATCGAGATTCCCGGATGGGGCTTTTGTCGGTTTTCCTGCGAATCCGTTATGCGCTGAGGAGCTGTTCGAGCTCGGTTACGAAACGGTCCTCGTTGGCGAAGGTGCGCGGGGCGAAGATGGTGCGCGTCTTGCCGTCGTCGCAGGTGCAGCGCACGGTGATGCAGCGCGGACCCACCTTATACGAGTGCACGCGCGTCAGCAACAGCGAGCGATTGCTGCGCTCGCTACCGCTGCCTGCGGTGAGCGTGTATGCGAGGCTGCGCGTCTCGGGGTCGATCTCGATGGTTTGGGTGAGGCTTCTGCCCGAGCAGTCCATCCACCACATCAGAAGGGGCAAGAGCAGGAACAACGAAGCGGCGGTAACCGCGATCAAGGGATACCGCAGCGCCGGGGCGGACTCGAGGAAGGGCCTTATCCGGTCTGCCGCGATGGCGGAGATGGCGACCATGATGACGAGGAAGGCGATATCGACCAAGGCAGCGGTGCGGGGGAGTGCAAGGTAGCGACGGCGCTTCTCGTCATCGCGGGCGAAGAGGCCCTCCGTCCCCGGGGCTACGGGTCTCTCGCCGGCAGACCATGCCGTGCGCGACTTGAATCGCGCTCGCTCGCGCATGAGACCGCTGATGATGACGGCGCCGGGGAGAATCGCGCATATGAGCAGTGCGACGAAGGCAGTACCTGCGGTGAATGAAAGCATGGCATCAAAGAGGGCATGGTCTCCGACCACGCTGAAGGTCACGCTCATGCCGATAAGGATAAGAAGCACGAGGATGTTAAGGACCATGCGCGCCTGAAACGCCTGGCGCGAGGTTGCCGAACTATGCTGCGAAAGCCTGTGGCCGCGGGCCGCCGCGCTGCTGCGCATGGCCGAATCGGCAAGGCCGTCTGCTGCTGCGATGGAGAGCAGGCTGAGCGCGAGCGCGATGAGCTTGGCTGCAAGGGGTATCTCGACCGTCTGCCCTGATCGGTATGCCCGGATCGTATCGACGATAGCGGAGACGGAACAGAAGATCGGATAGGCGGTGAGCCCCAGCGCGAACAGGACCGATGAGAGGCGAAACGCCGCGTCCGGGTTGGTGGGGATGAGCACAGGGGGTAGGAAGCTGCCCGCGAGCACGAACGCTGCGGCGCAACAGGTATATAGAAGAGCATGGCGCATGATCCTAGCGGCGAGGGTCTTGTTGCTGGGCGTGCTGTTAGCTGCCATGGTGCGCCTTTCACGAACATATCGGTGGCTCAACTCTACCCTCGCGCGCTCAGGTCATGGCACGGCGCGCATCATGGTTTTGTAAAGACGGATCTGAAAGCGCCGGCCCATATGCCGCTTGGCACGACAGACCCCGTAAGGGCCTTGGGTCAAGCTCCCGCATAGAGCGCGAAACGAATGTAAACAGAATGTAAACTCGTCGTTCACACCGGGTAATGGTTGATAAGACCCCTGTAATAACCTCCCTCCGAACCCCTGTCTCGCGCTTGCGGCGCGGTACATTCCTCAACGACAAGCGCGGGAGCCATACTGCCGCGCCTGCAATGTAGAGGATTTCCGGAAGGAGAATCATCCATGTTCGATCAGTCCTGCTCTCGTCGTTCGTTCCTCGGCCTCGCCGGTGGCGTGGCTGCTTTTGCCGGCCTCGGCCTCGCTGGTTGCGGTTCCGCTCCTGCTTCGGGTTCCGCTGCCGGTGGCGCCGACGCTGCTCTCTCCGGCACCATCAACTGCGGTGGCGCCACGTCGTTCCAGCCGCTCATCGAGGCTGTTGCCGATGAGTTCATGACCGAGAACCCCGACGTCGTCATCGCCATCTCCGGTGGCGGCTCCGGCGACGGCATCTCCGGTATCGTCGACGGCTCCCTCCAGATCGGCCGTTCCGACGTCTTCGCCGAGGAGAAGGTCGACGACGAGTCCCAGCTCGAGGGCCTCGTTGACAACCAGGTCTGCATCGTGGGCATGGGCCCGATCGTGAACGCCAACGTCGACATCGACGACATCACCACCGAGCAGCTCGCTGGCATCTTCACCGGCCAGATCACCGACTGGTCCGAGGTGGGCGGCACCGCCGGCACCATCAACGTCATCAACCGCGAGGCCGGCTCCGGCACCCGCGCCACCTTCGAGGCCGCCGTGCTCCAGGGCGCCGAGGTCCCCGCTGACTTCACCCCGGTTGCCGAGGTCGATTCCTCGGGCACCGTCGTCGAGCAGGTTGCTGCTACCGAGGGCTCCATCTCCTACGTCGCCTTCAACTACTACGAGACCAACGAGGGCATCAAGGCGCTCAACGTCGACGGCGTCGAGCCCACTCAGGAGAACGTCGAGACCGGCGATTTCAACATCTGGGCTTACGAGCACATGTACACCCGTTCCGATGAGGACGAGGCCACCGCTGCCATCACCCAGGCCTTCATCGAGTACATCATGTCCGAGGATGTCCAGTCCACGACCGTCATCGAGCAGGGCTTCATCCCCGTCAGCAACATGCAGGTCCAGAAGGACGTCGACGGCAACGTCACGCCTGTCGAGTAGCATGTTCGCTGCTTAGCTAGCAATAGTTGGTACGAAGGGGCGCCCCCGTTCGCGCGGGGGTCCCCTTTCCATGTTTCGAGAAAGGCGTCACATGGCGAACATCATGCCAAAGCGCCGGCTGGAGAACATAGGTCTGGGGATCACCGGCGCATGCGTGCTGCTCGTGGCCGTCGTGGTCGTTACCTTGATCTTCATGGTCGCCGAACAAGGTCTGACCACGTTCTTCGTCGACGGCTTCGACCCCATCGCGTTTCTAACCGGGCAGCACTGGATTCCCGAGCAGGACATGTACGGCGCGTTGCCCATGATCGTGGGCTCGTTCTCCGTCACCCTGCTCTCCACGATCTTCGCCCTTCCCATCGCCCTCGGCTCCGCGATGTTCGTCGTCGAGGTCGCCCCGGGCTTCGGCACCCGCGTGTTCCAGCCGCTCGTCGAGCTGCTCGTGGGTATTCCGTCGGTCGTCTACGGCGTGCTCGGCTTGTACGTGGTGAACTCCTTCATGCGTATGGTTTTCGGCGCGAGCGCTGGCACCGGTGCGGGCATCCTGTCCGGCTCCATCGTGCTCGCCGTCATGATCCTACCCACGGTGACGACCCTTTCCATCGACGCCCTGCGCGCCGTGCCCAATGAGTACCGCGAGGGGTCTTACGCGCTGGGCTGCACCCGCTGGCAGACCGTGTGGCACGTCGTTCTCAAGAGCGCTACGCCCTCCATCATGACCGCTGTCATCTTGGGTATGACCCGCGCCTTCGGCGAGACCCTTGCCGTCCAGATGGTCATCGGCGGCGTCGAGCGCAACATGCCCACGGGCTTGCTCTCGCCGGCATCGACCCTCACCGCTACGCTGACCTCCGGTCTCAACAATGCGGTCGCGGGCACCGAGTTCTACCATGCTCTGTGGACGCTCGGCCTGATCCTGCTCGTGATGTCGCTCATCTTCATCCTCATCATCCACCTCATCGGACATAAGGGGGCGAAGCAGAATGGCTAACCAGACCACCGCGGCTCCTGAAGCTCGCGACCTTTCCGCGCACGTAAAGCGCATCGGGACGCAGGATAAGATTGCCACCGGCGTCCTGACCGCCATCGTCGGCCTCGTCTTGGCGCTGCTTGCGGCCATCATCATCTACATCTTGGTGCGCGGCGGCGGCATCGCGCTCACGCCCGGGTTCCTTACCAACCCGTCCAGCGCAGAGGTGTCGGGCATTCTCTACCAGCTGTTCGATTCCTTCTACATGCTGCTCATCACCCTGCTCATCTCGGTGCCCATCTCGCTGGGCGGCGCGATCTTCCTCGTGGAATACGCGCCCGATAACTGGGTGACCTCCGCTGCGAAGACCGCTATCGAGACGCTGTCCTCGCTGCCTTCGATCGTAGTCGGCATGTTCGGCTCGCTGTTCTTCGTCGTCGTGCTCGGCTGGGGCATCTCGATCATCTCCGGTGCGGTAGCGCTCACGATGTTCAACATCCCCATCTTGGTCCGCACGATTCAGCAGGCCCTCGAGGACGTGCCGCGCAGCCAGCGCGACGCCGCGCTGGCCATGGGCCTCACCCGCTGGGAGACCACGGTCAACGTGCTGCTTCCTGCCGCCATGCCCGCCATCGTCACCGGTATCGTGATCTCCGCTGGCCGCGTGTTCGGCGAGGCCGCCGCTCTGATCTTCACCTCGGGTTCCGCGCCGAGCCGCCTGAACTTCGGCAACGTGCTGAACTTCAGCTCGCCCACGAACCCCTTCAACATCTTCCGCCCCGCCTGCACGCTTGCCGTCTACATCTGGCGCCTCACCTCCGAGCCCACCCCCGGCTCGACCGAGATCGTGTGGGGTACCGCCACGGTGCTGCTTGTGTGCGTGCTCCTCTTCAACGTGCTCGCCCGCGTGCTGGGCAAGTTCCTCGCTAGGAGGTTGACCGCCGAATGACCGAGATGACGCAAGACCAGGCGACCGGGCAGGCCGCCGTGCAAGAAGCGCTCCTCTATACCAAGGACGTCACCGTTACCTACGATCTCACGCATGAGGCGCTTCACAAGACGAGCCTCGAGTTCCATGCCGGCGAGGTCACCGCGCTCATCGGCCCTTCCGGCTGCGGAAAGTCGACCTTCCTGCGCTGCCTGAACCTCATGAACCGCGAGATCCCGCGCTGCAAGATCGGCGGCGAGATCTTCTACCACGGGCACAACATCAATACGCCCAAAGAGAACCTCTTCGAGCTCCGCAAGTCCATCGGCATGGTGTTCCAGCAGCCCACGCCCTTCCGCAAGTCCATTCGCGAGAACATCCTGTTCGCGCCTAAGAAGCATGGTCGCCTGCACGGCAAGGACGAGGAGGACGAGCTCGTCGAGACCTCGCTTCGCCAGGCTGCGCTCTGGGATGAGGTCAAGGATAAGCTCAAGCAGAGCGCCCATGCCCTTTCCGGCGGCCAGCAGCAGCGTTTGTGCATCGCGCGTACGCTTGCCATGAAGCCGGATGTCGTGCTGTACGACGAGCCGTGCTCGGCGCTCGACCCGATCTCGACGTACACGATCGAGGAGACCATCCGCTCCCTTTCCGAGACGGGTCTCTGCCAGATCATCGTGACCCACAACATGCAGCAGGCCGGGCGCGTGTCCGACCGCACCGCCTTCTTCTACGTAGGCGATATGGTGGAAACCGGGACTACGCAGCAGATCTTCTCGGCACCCAAGGACAAGCGTCTCTCCGACTATCTGACGGGTAGGTTCGGCTGATGGAGAATCATATGGATACTACGATCAACGAGGACGTCCACCGCAGCATCGAGGGCGTGGAGAGCATGATCTCCATCCGCGATTTCAACCTGTGGTATGGCGATTTCCAGGCGCTCAAGCACATCTCGCTCGAGATTCCCAAAAACCGGGCAACGGCCTTCATCGGTCCCTCCGGTTGCGGTAAGTCCACGCTGCTGCGTACGTTCAACCGCATGTGCGACTTCGTCGAGACGGTAAAGGTCGACGGTACGATCGAGTTCGGTGGCGAGGATATCTTCAAGATGGACGCCAACGCCTTGCGCGTATACGTGGGCATGGTGTTCCAGCACCCGAACCCGTTCCCGATGAGCATCCGCGAGAACATCCTCTACGGCCCCAAGCGCATGAAGCGCCTGTCCAAGGCCGAGGGCGACGAGATCTGCGAGCGCTGCCTTACCCGTGCCGCCCTGTGGGACGAGGTTAAAGACGACCTCAACAAGAGCGGCCTCGGCCTTTCCGGTGGCCAGCAGCAGCGCCTGTGCATCGCGCGCGCTCTCGCGACCGACCCTGCGGTCCTGCTCATGGATGAGCCGACCTCCGCTCTCGACCCCATTTCCACGAGCATGGTCGAGGAGCTCATGATGCAGCTCTCTGAGGATCACACGGTCGTCGTCGTGACCCACAACATGGAGCAGGCTGCGCGCGTCGCTGACAAGACGTGCTTCTTCTATTTGGGCGAGCTCATTGAGGCGGGTCCCACCAGGGAACTCTTCTCCAACCCCAAGGAGCAGCTCACCAATGACTATCTGACGGGAAGGTTCAGCTAATGAGCAGCACTCGTACCAAGTATTTCAACCAGCTCGACGAGATCGACAGCAACCTCGGCCGCTTCGCGGCCCAGACGGCGGAGGATGTCCGCTCGCTCGCGCAGGCGCTCGCCGGCGACGCCAGCGTTGCGCAGGACGTGCTCGACAACGGCACGACCGGGCGCCGTCTGCGCGGCTCCATCGAGGATGCCTGCCTCGACGCCATGCTTCTCCAGCAGCCGGTCGCTGGCGATCTGCGCTTCCTCACCGGTACGTTCCGCATGGTCTCCGACCTCGCGCATATCGATGCGAAGGCTAGCGACGTTGCCGAACTCGCGCAGAGCTTGCCTACCGAGGTCGTTGCGAATCTCGGTGACCATCTGAAGTTCGCCTCCGAGCGCGTTGCCACCATGGTGGAAGACGCTGTCGAGGCCTTCCGTACCAGCGATGTCGACAAGGCCCATGGCGTCTTCACCATGGATGACGACATCGATGACGTGTACCTTGCTGCCGAGGGCGTGGTGATCGACCTCATCAAGGCGAGCGAGACGCGCGCCAAGTACCTGCCCGAGCTGCTCATGGTTGCCAAGTACTTCGAGCGCATGGGCGACGACGCCGTCCGCATCGCCGACTGGGCGATCTTCCGCGCCACCGGTACGCGCGAGCGCGCCGTGGAGACCGAGGCGGAATAGCTCACACAAGCGGGCGGTGTGCCTACGCGTGCAGCCTGCCGTTGCGGACCGTCCAGGTCGCCGTGGTGCATGCCGCCAGAAACGCCCGGTCGTGGCTCACAAGCAGGAGCGCACCGGGATAGGCGGCGAGCGCTCGTTCGAGCGCCTGCGTGGAGTGCAGGTCGAGGTGGTTCGTCGGCTCGTCCATGATGATGAGGACGGGCTCATCGAGGATACCCGTGGCGAGCATGAGCTTGCGTGCCTCGCCGGGGCTCGTGCGGCCGCCCTCGAGGATGCGGTCAGGGTCGGAGTTGAGCTGCGCTACCGTGGAGAGCACGCGCCCGCGCTCGGCGCTCGAGAGCCCCTTGATGCGCGCGAAGAGCTGTTCAGTGTCGGCAGGGCTGAGTTCCTGTGGGATGTCGAGGACGCTGAGGTCCGCGGCATGCTCGGCCAGGATGCCGCGCACATGTGCGAGGAAGGTCGACTTGCCGGCGCCGTTGGGCCCCACGATGCCGATATGGTCGGTGTTGCCCACGTAGAGCTCGGGCAGCTCGAGCGTGCCGGGGCCGCAGGGCATGGTTGCCTCGGGGATGCGCAGGAGCGTCTTGCGGGGGCTCGGGTTCGTCTCGATCCAGAGGTCGCCGTCGTAGCGCTTGTGCACGAAGGCGGCGTTCAGGCGCTCTTGAGCAGCCGCGAGCTGCGAATCCATCTGCGCTGCGAGCCGGCCGCGCGCACCGTCTTGACCTGAGTAGACGGCGAGGTCGATTTTCGCCTTCGCCGACTTGTCCTTGGGATCGATATGCCGCTTGCTGCGGCGGGCGTCTGCGCGCGCCGCCTCGTGGGCGCGCCGGTCCCTCTCAACCGAAAGCCGTGCGAGCTCGTCCTTCGCTGCGGCGCGCTCCCGCATGACGGTCGCGCGCTCATGCTCCGCCTGCGCGTGCGCCGCCGTGTAGCCGCCGCGCCGCACCACGAGACCGCCCGCCTCGAACGATACGCAGCGCTCGACCAGCTCGTCGATGAGCTCGCGATCGTGGCTCACGAGGATGCCGATGCTGCGGAAGCGCTTGAGGGCGCGTGCTAGCTGGATGCGGGCGTCGTGGTCGATGTGGTTGGTGGGCTCATCGAGCACGAGCACGTCCGGCCGCTGCCAGAGCGCAGTCGCGACCTGCAGTTTCTTCTGCTCTCCGCAGGAGAGCTCTCCGTAGCGCCAGGGCATGTCGTCCTCAAGGGAAAAGATCTCGCGCAGCTCGCGGGCCTCGCGGTCGTAGCTCGTGGCGAAGTCGTAGAGCGCTTCGGGCGGGATCGCGGTCTCCTGCGTGCAGAGGACGCTGAATAGGCCGCCGGTGATGGAGCCGGAGTCGGGTACGAGCTCGCCGCAGGCGATGCGGGCGAGCGTGGTCTTGCCGCAGCCGTTGTCGCCCAGAAGCGCGGTCCAGCCTTGCGGGAAGGTAACGGATAGCGAGGTGAAGAGGGGCTCGACGGCAGAGGGATAGGTATACGTGATCTGGGAAAGCGCGAGCTGCATGCTGGACTCCTTGAATGCGGGGCGACTGCCTGCCCGCTTCGTGGGTGCCGAAAGCGATGACAGATGCCGTCACGGCACGGGCGAGAGCCCGCTTGTCGCCTGGTTGATGCTACCGAGGATGTCTAGCGAATGCGCACGTTCACGTTCCTTTCCGTCGATCCGATGGCGCCGCCACACGCGCTGCAGGGCGTGTGCCCTACTCGGTCGACGCAGCCAGTATAGGCGCGTGCCGGCAGCTTGTCGAGCCGTGGCATGTAAAACGCCGCTGCGACGTGCTGCCTCGCAGCGGCGTGTGGTCGGGTCGCCAGGGCGTTCTCTATCCTAGGAGCAGATCCATGAGGGCGGCGCCGTTGTAGCCAACGAATGCGCCGATAGCGGCTGCGATAAGCATGGTGCCGACGGCGCGGATGACCTTCATCCACGTGGGGATCAGGCGCTCGCGGCGGCCCTTCTCGGTGGCACGGTCCACGTCCTTGCCGGTCATGAAGGACAGGACCTCCTGGTAGGTCACGAGGTCGTGCTCCTTCTTGAGCCGCTCTGACCACACGGCGGCGAACATGGCGACGCCCCACAGCACAAGGGCGAGCACGATGGTGGGCACGGTCTGCTCGGTGGGCCAGTCCCACACGATGAGCTGCACGCTTACCCACACAAGCGCCAAGATCATGAGCAGCAAAAACGCGAGCATCACGAAGCCCAGACGGAGCATGGTCTTGGCATCGGTATCGAGGGTCTTGGTCATGGCCTCCACATCTCCTTTGACGAGGTCGTCGATGGTCGCCCCAAAGACCTCGGAAAGGATGAGCAGGCTCTGGACGTCCGGGTACGTCTTGTCGTTTTCCCACGAGCTGATGGTCTGGCGGCTCACGTACACGCGCTCGGCCAGTGCGTCCTGCGACATGCCAAGCTGCGTGCGGTAGCTCTTGATACGGTGCCCGATCTCCATGGCGCCCCTCCTTTCAGGTCTTCGGCGCGACCCTGTCAGGAAGGAGCGTGCCACGACGCATGCAAGCCTACCATCAAAAGGGGCGGACATGGCGCACGGCGAGGCCATATCACGCCGTCAAATGTTCTTGACGTGCTCACTACCTGCGGAAATGACAAGCTGTTTGAAGCGCAGCGCGCAAGCGGGGCGGCAGGGCTTCCGTTTGGGACATGCCCTTGACAGGGATGCAACAATTAAAGAGCGGGCATGGGAGAGAGGAAGCAGCATGGGCATTCGGACATCAATCGGCCTTACATCATACCGCTTGGAAGATTTCGGGCCGGACGAGCGTGATTCCCTTGAGTCGTGGAGGGGGAGCCGCTGCGAACGCCCCCACTTCATCGATCCGGACATGATCAACGGGTTCACATGCTATCTGCTTGGCCGAGCAGAGCAGGCTGCGCCCACCGACCAGCGATTCTTTCCGCTTCGTGAGCAGATCGCCGCTTCGGCGTGCGTCTTTCGCGCCTCGGACGGGAAGGAGCTCATGGTGCTCGATGGGGACGTTGAATCGATCGTTTTCAAGCGACTGGCGGAGTTCGACGAGGAAGACCATGGGGACTTGCGTCTGCTCGGCCTCCCGTTCTCACAGGCCGTAGCGAGCGTTGGCGAGGATGGTCAGTTGGCAGAAGACGTGTTTGCCTCTCTTTCTGCATGGGGGAAAACGGCTGACGCCTTTGACGAGTTCCTTGCTAAACCTAGGCGTTCCACGCGCTTCGGCTTGGATGACATGCTCCGGAGCATCGATGGTCTACACGCCCTCGTAGATATGCTCGAGCTCTTCCGGCGCCTGCTCCTCGCTGCCGGACGAGCCATCGACGAGCTCGGCGCCGCAACCATCGACCACTACGATCTCCCCGGTCTGGTGTCCTCCGTGGGAATCTGGCGGGTTGCACAAGGGGGTTCTGCGCGCCGCATCGGCTCGGCGCTCTCCAAGCTCGCCCTCCGCACCGAGGGGATCGACGTCGCGGAGCAACTCCCAGAGCGCGCCTCGGCAGACGGCTCGTGGATCCTCCCGTACTCTCGGTTCGGCCAATACGTGACGAAATGGGCGATGGAGCACAGCGAATCCGAGCTAAACTTTGCAGCGCTCGGCGCCGCCTGGCCAGGCCCGGCGGTTTACGGTTACGATGACGGGGAGGAGGAACCGGGGCCGGCCTGCGAACTTCTCGCAGAACTCTCTCGCAGAGGAAAGGGTCCCAGAGACATTCCCTTTGGGACCGACGAGGTAATCGTGGCGGAGGACCTTACGGTCGCCGTGCCGCCGCGCTTTCTTGGAAACGACCGGGCGGTGTACGTCGCCAGGCAGTTCGACGAGCACGGGGGCTGCCTCCGCTGCGTCGGCGAGTCCCGCCGCATGAACCTGCTCGCCAAGCTCATCGACGACGAGCAGAAGCTCGAGGGCTATGCGTGGGGCTATATCGGTGAAGGTGCGCCCGGAGACGTCCCCGATGGCTTCTCGGCCGGCTTCGACGAGGAGTTCGCCCTCCTCTCGATCGAGGGGGACCTTGTCGAACTCGATGGGAGGGGCCGCCTGCCCCTCACGGGAACGGGTCTTGACGGGCTGATGCCGGGTGCGAGCCTCGTTATCGAAGGGAACGGAGACACGTTCTTCATCACTGCGAGCTGAATTTGAACCTGCTCCACTTCTCATGGAGTGCCTTCGTGACTCCGGGATGTGAGAGCAGGCTGGCGTCTAAGCATGAGATGTTCAAGACGATGCTTCTTCTGTGCTTTGCGGCAACGAGTTATAAGAGTCCTAAAGTGATCTCACCGCGCATCATTCATCATCCTTAACGCAAGGCGATCGGAGAACTCTGCTGCCTCCCGCTCGGAAGCGAAAGCCTCGATCTTAGGCTCAGGAAGTCGCACCTCAAACGGAAAACCTCGATGGGCGTTAAACGCAGATATGAAGATACGCATAGCATCGGCAGGCGTCGTGCCCAACAAGCGAGTCGTCTCGCGAAAGCGCGCAGCCTCGTCGTCTTCAATGCGCGTGGCAAGTTGTATGCTCATAACAGCCTCCAACAATATGTTGAATTATGTTATCAATTGTTTCCAAACTGGTGAATTCATATACAACTGAAGGATGAAAAAAAGACGGCAACCAACCTTGCAGGGACGTAGGGACGGCCGTGTTCGGCACGAGCCTCCTGAAGACGGTTTCTCAGATGTGGTTGCTAACGTCCAGCTTGTGGCTTTGAGAATGCGGAACCTGCGGAAATGAGCACGAAAACGTTTGCGTTGGTACATGCGCGCACCAACCATCTCCTGCTCTGTCCTTCAATCGGTGCAAGCGCGTACGGCTTTCTAGTGGCAACTACACGCGACGACTCCGCTAGACGATGCGACGCTCCAGCTTCGCGCGGTGGCAAGGCTCGTATTCGATGGGATCAATCGGTTTGCGCAACGGTTGTGGATTCAAGGTCGCTGACCCTGCTCCACCTGATGCCGTGGCGCATCCTCGTCTTTACTCTTCTAAAGAGGCCCTTGCAGGCGGAGTCGCCGCCCGCAGGCGTTCGGTAGCAAAAAGCCCGACTCCAAACGGAACCGGGCTTTGGCGAACAACTGGAGCCAGCAATCGGACTCGAACCGATGACCCCCGCTTTACGAGAGCGGTGCTCTACCAACTGAGCTATGCTGGCGTTCCACGGGCAGACATAATCGCCTGCGACCGATAATATTACGTGGAAACGGCCCCGCGCGCAAGGGCGGTAGCAAAGAAATACAAAGAACCGCGTGCAGATTCGACTAGGGAAGCTGCACGCGGTAAGGGCAGCTGGGCGTTAGCGTTTCATCGCGAGCTCAGAGCGCGTCGATGAAGCGCTTGAGGCCGGCGCGGCCCGCGGCATCCCACTTGTACACGCCGGCGTCCTCGAGCACGTGGCCGAACACGTCGCTCACGCCCCCGCGCACGATCTCCTCGACGTTCTCCGCGGAGACCTCGGGGTGCGTCGCGGCGAGCCTGCGCGCCCATGCGGCATGCGAGGCGGTCAGCGGGTCGGCATCGAGCGCGGCGGCAAGCGCCTCCGGCTCGCCGGCATGCTCGACGAGCATGCGCTCCACGGCGCCGAGCTCCTCCACCAGGCGCGGCGGGAGGATGGCCAGGCCCATGACCTCGATGAGGCCGATGTTTTCCTTCTTGATGTGGTGCCATTCCGCATGCGGGTGGAACACGCCGAGCGGATGCTCCTCGGTGGCGATGTTGCAGCGCAGCGCAAGGTAGAGCACGTAGCCGTCGCCCTCGCGGCACGCGACGGGCGTGATGGTGTTGTGCGCCTCGCCGTCGCTCTCGGCGATGACGCCCACGGCCTCGTCGGTCCAGCCGCGCCATACGTCGAGCACGTGCGCGGCGGCGTCGAGCAGCTGCTCGCGACCGGTGCCCGTGAGCTTGAGCACGCTCAGCGGCCAGCGCAGCACCCCGCAGCTCACCCCGGGGTACCCGGCAAGCTCGAACGCATCCTCGACCGGCGCCTTCATCATGGGGAAGACGTGGCGCCCGCCCTGGAAGTGATCGTGCGAGAGGATCGAGCCGCCCACGATGGGCAGGTCGGCGTTGGAGCCCACGAAGTAGTGCGGGAACAGGTCGACGAAGTCCAGCAGGCGCCCCATGTTCTCGCGGTCGACGTGCATCAGGCGATGCTCGGCGCTCATGGCGATGCAGTGCTCGTTGAAGTACGCGTACGGGCTGTACTGCAGGCCCCAGTGCTCATCGCCGAGCGTGACGGGCACGATGCGCAGGTTCTGGCGAGCCGGATGGCTCCCATGCGCTTCGCCCGCCCCGCGGCCGCGGTAGCCCTCGTTTTCCATGCAGAGCTGGCAGGCGGGGTAGACGTCGCCCGTAGCGGGGGCGGCACCGGCCGCCGCGATGGCCTTGGGGTCCTTCTCCGGCTTGGAGAGGTTGATGGTGATCTCCAGATCGCCCCAGGAGGTGGGGGAGGTCCAGGCGATGTTCTTGGCGATGGCGGCGGTGCGCACGTAGCGCGCGTCGCAGCACAGGCGGTAGAACCAGTCGGTCGCGGCCTCAGGGCCTTCCTCGTCGTAGAGTTCGGCGAACATGTTGCTCACCTCGGACGGGCGCGGCATGAGGATGTCCATCACGCGTGTGGCGATGCGGTCGCGGCCCGACGGGGTGTCCTCGTCGCGGCCAGCGGCCACGCCGGCGGCGGCTACGCGCTCGATCGTGGCCTCGAGGTCGAAGCCCTCGCAATCGGGCAGCTCGAACATGGTCACGCTCTCGTCCACGCCCAGGTCGCGCGTGGGGGCGATGGCATACTGGTCGGCGAGCAGTTCGGCGGCATGCGGCGCACCGGGGCCGGTGGTGCCCACGCATTCCAGAACGGCGTTATACGCCCAGGTTTCGTCCTCGGGGGCGAGCATGCCGCTCGCCACGGCATAGCGCACGAGCGCCTCGACGTCCTCCACGAGGGCGGGCGCGGTGCGGGTATCGGTCTCTACAGCCATTGGTATCCAGCTCCCTCACTCACGATGCGGTAATGACGGGACGCGCCCTTGCCGAGCCAGCCGTCCATGCCGGCAATGAAGCGCTCGACGCGCTCTACGGGCACGAAGGCCTGGATGCTGCCGCCGAAGCCGCCTCCGTGGATGCGGCAGGCGCCGGTTCCCTCGAGCAGGCGCTGGGCAAGGCCGAGCGCCACCATGGCGGGCTGCTCGGGCGCACCGCCCACGGAGACGTTCTGCAGGTACATGGCCGAGCTCGCGCCGCTCGCGCGGGTGAGCGCGAGGAAGGCGTCGATGTCGCCGCCCTTGAGCGCCTCCCAGCGCTGGGCAACGAGGTCGTTCTCATACCAATAGTGCAGGGCGCGGAGCATCGGGCGGTCGCCGAGGTCGCGACGCAGCTCGTTTACGCGCTCGTCGAAGGCGGCAGGATCGACTTCGCACAGGCGCTCTTTGCCAAAGGCGGCGGCAACCTGCTTCATCTCGTTCGGTACGGCAGCGTACTCGTTGGTGAGCGCGCTGTGGTCGCTGCCTACGTTTACGAGTACGAGGGCGTAGCCGTAATCCTCGAAGTCGAGGGCGAGCTTCTCGGTGGCGGGAGTCTCCGGGTTGGTAAAGCTCATGTGGGCGAGGCCGCCGAGCGCCTCGGCGAGCTGGTCGAGCAGGCCGCAGGGCTTGCCGAAGAAGTTGTTCTCCGTGCGCTGCGCCATCTTGGCGAGCGTCACGGCGTCGAGGGGCTCACCCTCCCAGAGCCCCTCCATCGCGCGGCCGAAAGCGAGCTCGACGGCTGCTGACGAGGAAAGCCCGCTGCCGCTGGGAATGGAGCTCTCCATCAGGAGGTCGAATCCAAGCGGTTCGCGGCCGGTCGCCACGAGCTCGCTCGCCATGCCGCGGGCGAGCGAAGCGGTCGATTCGCGCTCGCTCTCTTGCGGGGCGAGTTTGCCGAGGTCAATCTTGAAGGGCTGGTAGCCTAGGCTCTCGATGCGCACCGTGTTGGTGCCGTTGAGCGCGCAGACGGCATGCACCTGGACATCGAGCGCCCCGCCGATCACGTCTCCGCCCTCGTGGTCGGTGTGATTGCCGGCGATCTCGGAACGGGCGGGGACGGTTGCCTCAAGCAGGTCGCGACCGCCGCCGAACCGGTCTCTAAACAGATCTTCCAGGGTTTTTTCCGATGCGGGCATGTTCTCATCCTTTCCTCGATGCGCCGTTTGGGGCGCATGCGGTTCATACCGTGAAGAAGCGATACTCGCTCACCGCCCGGTACGGGTGCTCGGGCTTGAAGATGGCGCTGGGGAACCCGGGATGGGAGGGTGTGTCGGGGTAGTACTCCGGTTCCAAGGCGAACCCGCTGCGTGCACCGTACGCGTGGCCGGCTTTGCCTTGCGGCGCATCCACGCCGTCGCAGGCGGGGAGGAAGTTGCCGGTGTAGAGCTGCACGCCGGGAAGCGTCGTCCAAAGCTCCATGCCGCGTCCGCTTGCCGGGTCGACCGCCCTCACGGCGCGCCGTGGCGCACCGAGACCCGCCTCGTCGTAGCCGTCGATGCAGAAGCAGTGGTCATAGCCGCCGCCATGCGCGATCTGGTCGTCGTCGCATGCGATGTCGCGGCCGATGGGCTTCATAGAGCGGAAGTCGAAGGGCGTGCCCGCTACCGGGCGGAGCTCCCCGTCGGGAAGCGAGGCGTCGTCGATCGCGACGAATCGCTCGGCGAAGATCTGGATCTCCTGGTCGAGCACCGTGCCCGAGCCCTCGCCCGCGAGGTTGAAGTAGCTATGGTTCGTGAGGTTGATGAACGTCGGCGCATCGGTGTCGGCGCTCATGCTCACGCGCAGGCACGCGCCCTCGAGCTCATAGCGCACGCGAAAGACGCGGTTGCCGGGAAGGCCGCCCCGCCTTAGCTTGCCGTCCGCATCGTGCCAGCAGAACTCTCCGAGGTCCTCGTCCCGGGCGATTGCGAACGTGATGGCATCGGCATGAGGATCGACCTCTGCGTCCCATCGGCGCGCGTGGAGACCAAGAAGCGGGTCGGTATGGAGGTTGTTCGGCCCCTCGTTGGGCGGGAGCCAAAAGACGGTATCGCCGATGGGCACGCGGCCGCCTGCGACGCGATTTGCGCTCGGCCCTATGGTCATGCCGAAGTAGGCGCCCTGAGCGGTTGGGAAATAGGATGACGCGCTGTCGAAACCGAGGAGCACGTCTGTTGGGTTGCCATCTCGATCGGGTGCCTCGATACCCACGATGGTTGCTCCGAGGTCCATGATGCGCACCACGAGGCTATCGTTGCGCATCGTGTAGAGGATCGCTTCGCTGCCGTCCTCATCGGTGGGGGAGGTATCTGGCCGGAAGTAGCGTCCAAACGGCTGCGATTCGACCATGGTATGCGCCTCCCACCCCGAGGCGGCGCGATCCGCCCCGATCTTCTCCCGACAGTTATTGGAGTAGGATAACGCACTTCATAGCGAGGATGAGCGCGGTAGCGCCGAGACGGCGGGGGGAGAAGGGCGCGCGGCAGGCGTAGGGGGATGAGCGGCGCGGGATTCTCTCCTCTTGGGATTCCGAGGCACGCGGGCGCCTCGCGACCGCCGACAACGAGCAACCGCGCACGTCCGCTGGGGTAATGCGCCGCGTGTACTTACAGCTTTGTGACGATCGCAGGACGTGAGTGGTTGAGTGGTTACTACCAGTTAGACATCTCTAAATGACTCACTCTTGTCTTATGATGTCTTAATACCTAACGTTTAACTGCGGAAACGTAAACTACCGTTCGCATCGCAAAACAGACCGTTCACAGGTTTCTTCACAATCTATCAATATTTATGACGAGAACGTGTATACTGGCTCATCGTGAGATATCTAGCTCTCTCCGATGCCCGGTCGCATACCGGGCGAGGGGCGGGGAGCGTCGTCAGGAGGACCATGCATACGTTCGAGGTACGTGATACGTTCTTGCTCGATGGTGAGCCGTTCACGATTCTCTCGGGTGCCATCCATCCGTCTCGCGTGCACCCCTCGGATTGGCATCATTCCCTCTACAATCTCAAGGCCATGGGCTTCAACACGGTTGAGGCGTATTTCACGTGGAATACCATCGAGCCCGAACCTGGCGCGTTCGATTTCACGGGATTCAACGACATCGCCGCCTTCATCGACGAAGCGGCCTCGCTCGGCCTTTGGTTCATCGCTCGCCCCTCGCCCTATATCTGCGGCGAGTGGGAGTGGGGTGGCCTGCCGGCGTGGCTCATGCGCGACCACACCATGCGCCCGCGCTCGCGCGATCCCAAGTTCCTCGAGCGCGTGGCAAACTACTACGACCATCTCATGCCCATCTTGGTGGAGCGCCAGATCACGCACGGCGGCAACATCATCATGATGCAGATCGAGAACGAGTACGGCTCGTACTGCGAGGATAAGGACTACCTGCGCGCCATCCGCGACCTCATGGTCGAGCGCGGCGTGGACGTGCCGCTCTGCACCTCCGACGGCCCGTGGCGCGGGTGCCTGCGCGCCGGCACGCTCGTCGAGGACGACGTGCTCGCCACCGGGAACTTCGGCTCGCGTTCCGCCGAGAACCTCGCCGCCCTCAAGGCCTTCCACGAGGAGCATGGCAAGAACTGGCCCCTCATGTGCATGGAGTTCTGGGATGGCTGGTTCAACCGCTGGGGCGAGAACGTGATTCGCCGCGACGCCCAGGACCTCGTCGACTGCGTGCGCGAGTGCCTGGAGATCGGTGACGGCGTGAACCTCTACATGTTCCACGGCGGCACGAACTTCGGGTTCATGAACGCCTGCTCCGCACGCCATACGCACGACATCCACCAGGTCACTTCATACGACTACGATGCGCCGCTCAACGAGGAGGGCAACCCCACCGACAAGTGGTACGGCCTTAAGCGCATGGTCCACGAGCTGTATCCGGACGCGTGGCAGGCCGAACCGCTCATCAAGAAGGCCGTTGCCATCGAGGACATCGCGTGCAAGGAGCGCGTGGGCCTCTTCAACGTGCTCGATGCGCTGTCCGAGCCCGTTTGCTCGCAGCATCCGCAGCCCATGGAGGACCTGGGTCAGAGCTATGGCTACACCCTCTACACCACCACGATCGAGCGCGACACCGCGCCGGACGCCGAGGAGCGCATCCGCGTGATCGACGGCCGCGACCGCGCCAAGGTCTACGTGGAGGGTACCTGCGTTGCCACCCAGTACCAGGAGCATATCGGCGAGGACATCAAGTGCGTTCTTCCCGCCGAGCAGAACCGCCTGGACATTCTCATGGAGAACATGGGCCGCGTGGGCTATGGCCACAAGCTTTTGGCCGACACGCAGCACAAGGGCATCCGCACGGGCGTTTGCGTCGATCTGCACTTCATCACCGGATGGGAGCAGCGCTGCCTGCCGCTCACCGATATTTCCGGCATCGACTACTCCGCCGGGTTCGTGGAGGGCCAGCCCGCCTTCCATCGCTTCGAGTTCAACCTCGATGAGCCCGCAGACACCTTTATCGACACCACGGGCTTCGGCAAGGGCTGCGCGTTCGTGAACGGGGTGAACGTCGGGCGCTTCTGGGAAGTTGGTCCCATCATGACGCTCTACGTTCCCCACGGGTTCACCCACGCCGGCACGAACGAGCTCGTTCTGTTCGAAACCGAGGGCGTGTACGAGGGCACGATCTCCCTGCGCTCCGAGCCCCTCATTCGTCATCTAGATCAAGAAGGAGTTGAGTGACATGATCGTAGGTGCACGTATTGACTTCCGTCTCATCCACGGCCAGGTCGGCAACCTCTGGGCCAACGCTCGCCAGGTGAGCCGCTTCATGGTGGTGGACGACCAGATCTCCGAGGACGCCACCCAGAAGCAGGTCCTCCGCATGGCCACGCCCGCTTCCTGCAAGCTTTCGGTGCTTCCCGTTGCCAAGGCCGCCGAGAACATCCTCGCCGGCAAGTACGACGCCCAGCGTCTGTTCATCGTGGTGAAGAAGCCCGAGACCTATCTGAAGCTCGCCCAGGCTGGCGTCAAGTTCGACCAGATCATCCTCGGCAACATCACCAGCATGGACATCGTCAAGAGCTACAACCGCAACATCAACTGCGGGCAGGACGACGTAGACGCCCTGGCCGAGCTCGCGAACATGGGGATCCCCATGGTCATCCAGCTCACCCCGCAGGACAACCCGGTCGAGTTCAAGCTCTAACCATCTTTTCTTTGATGCCTTGCCGTGAGGGGAGATGCGCGGCTTCGCATAGCTTAAGGAACGTTACGTTTCGAGGTTTTAGTTAGAAGGAGGAAAACCATGATTCAGTGGTGGCAGATCATTCTGCTCACGATCTACGCTGGATTCCAGATCATGGACGAGCTGCACTGGTACTCCAGCGCCGGCTCCGCCGTGTTCTCCGGCTTCATCACGGGCCTTATCATGGGTGACCTGGCTACGGGTCTTCTGATCGGCGGTAGCATGCAGATGGCAATTCTCGGTGTCGGCACCTTCGGTGGCGCGTCCCGCATCGACGCTAACTCCGGCACCCTCATCGCCACGGCATTTGCGGTAAGCGCCAATATGGATTGGCAGGTTGCTCTTTCCGTCATTGGTGTGCCCGTGGCTGCCATCTTGGTCTACACCGACATCGCCGGCCGTATGGCCAACACCTTCTGGGGCCATGCGTGCGATGCCGATATTGAGAAGATGAACTGGAGCGCGTACAACTTCCATTACTGGATGGGTGCCGTCTCTTGGTGCCTCAGCCGTATGCTCCCGGTCTTCTTGGCTCTGGCTTTCGGTCAGCCGCTGGTAGAAGCCATCACCGTTGCACTTGACGGCGACCTCAAGTGGCTCGGCGACGGCCTGACCCTCGCTGGCGGCATGCTGCCCGCGGTCGGCTTCGCCATCCTGCTGCGTTACCTGCCCGTCAAGAAGCACATCGCCTACCTGATCCTCGGCTTCGTGATCGCCGCCCTGCTCGGCACCGCGTTCTCCAGCATCGTTACCGTTGCCGGCGACGTCGCGATCCTGGGTGGCGCCGTTACCCTCCCCGAGGGAACCGCGCTTGTCGGTGGCTCCTACAAGGGCCTGTCCATGCTGACGATCGCCCTCATCGGCTTCGCTCTGGCTTACATCTACTATCAGCAGCATCAGAACGCCCCCGTTGCGGCTGTCTCTGCTGGCGCGGAGGGAGATGACGAAGATGAGCTCTAATACCACTGGCTACAAGCTCACTAAGGCTGACTTCCAGCAGATCAACCGTCGTAACCTTATCGGCTTCCAGGCCGGTTGGAACTACGAGCGCATGCAGCACTCCGGTTACCTCTGGATTATCCTGCCCCAGCTTCGCAAGATCTACGGGGACAACACCGAGGCCCTGAAGACCGCCTGCCGCACCCAGTGCTCGCCGTTCTTCAACACCTCGAACTTCCTGAACACCATCATCACCGGTGTCGACCTGGCCATCGAGGAGACCGAGGGTCTCGAGGGCATGGAGACCGTCGCGTCCCTTAAGACCGGTCTCATGGGCCCGCTTGCCTCCATCGGCGACTCGATCTTCGGTTCGCTGCTTCCGACCATCTTCGGCGCACTCGCTGCCAACATGGCCATGCAGGGCAACCCCATCGGCATCTTCATCTGGATCGCCGTCAACATCGTGGTCGACTGGTTCCGCTGCAAGCAGACCTATGTCGCCTACGATCAGGGCATGAAGCTCGTCACCACGATGAGCGATCAGCTCAACGCCATCACCGATGCCGCGACCGTCATGGGCGTCTTCATGGTGGGCGCGCTCATCTCCACGAACGTGGGCGTCGTGCTCAACATCGTGCCGAACATCGGTGGCGTGACCATGAACGTTCAGGACATCCTGAACCAGATCTGCCCCAAGCTCGTGCCCGCTGCCCTCGTCGGCTTCGTGTACTGGCTCCTTGGCCGCAAGGGCATGACCTCGACCAAGGCAATCTTCATCGTGCTGGTCATTGGCATCGTCCTCGGCGCCCTTGGCCTGGCCATGAAGGGCTAAGGCTCGAAGGGTTTCCCTCCAATGCGGCGCCTGAGCTCAAGGCGCGGGCGCCGCATCGTTGCCATAGCACGTAGATCCGTGTGAAACGGGTGCGCATCCTCACGGCAAAGGCGAAAGCCATGCCACATTCTCCCTGAGGTGCGTACCCGTTTTCCCTACAATGTCGCTAAAGCGTTCGTCGTCTGAAAGGTTGTAACGTGGCACCCGAGGTTCTCGTCTTCATCATCGTCCTTGTCGTCTACTTCCTCCTGAGCGAGGGCTTGAGGCGCTATCTCGAGATGAAGATCGAGGCGCTCTATTCCGCAGGCCTGTACGATGAGTGCTTCGATTATCTCAACAAGCTTCCCGCCCGCGTGCTCATGACCACCTTCAAGCAGTATTACCTGCGCTTCATGGTCCACGAGGCCCGCGGCGAGGAGGAGATGGCCACGCGCATGATCGAGATCATGCTCCGCATGCGCAATTCCAAGAAGCGTCAGGCGGCGCTCGTGGTGATGGCGTTCAACTACTTCGCCACCATCGAGGATAAGACTCGCGCCAAAGAGCTTCTGGTCGAGGTCAAGCAGCGCTGCGAGAAGCAGGTCATCCAGGATTGCCAGCTCACGTACGATATCGTCTTCGGCAAACGACACGACTACATCGAGAAGATGGAGCAGATGCTCGCCAAGGCGGACAAGCCGCTCAAGGCGAAGCTCTACTTCCTCCTCTCGAAGCAGTATGAGAACGCAGGCGATGGCAAGGCGGCCCGTCGCTATGTCGAGCTCATGAAGGAGCTCGATGCCGGTGGACCGGCATCTCCCAGCGCTTCGTGACCGCATCGCGTCTAGGAGCCGTACCTGTCGCAACGCGGGCGTAAGGTCAGTTAAGGTGGGCGCCCCCGCCCATCGGAGAAACGATAAGAAAGGGGACTAAGATGATCGGTTTCATCATCACCGGACACGGGGACTTCTCCCTGGGGCTCAAGAGCGCGGTCGATATGGTCGCTGGCCAGCAGAAGGCCTTCCAAGCGGTGCCCTTCGAGGGCTCGCAGGCCGCCACGTTCGGCGACGATCTCCGTGCCGCCATCACCGCCATGCGTGCCGAGACCGATGGCGTGATCGTGTTCACCGACCTGCTCGGTGGCACCCCGTTCAACCAGTCCATGCTCATCTCCCAGGATGTCGCTGACGTCGAGGTCATCGCCGGCACCAACCTGCCGATGCTCATCGAGCTCATCATGACCCGCGATTTCTCGACCGCCTCTCTTGCGGAGATGGTCGAGCAGGCCGTGACGGTCGGCCAGGCCGCTGTCTGCCACAAGAAGCTCGAGCCCGTCGGGGATGACGAGGACGACGAGATGTAGCTCGCCTCGGTCCGCGTGCGGAAACGTCGACGTGCACAACGCTTTCGATTCAGTTTGGATGGGATGTTAGATAGGGTCCCCGCGTACGCGGGGCAAAGGAAGGAGGGGCCGCATGTCAGGGTTTTTGCGCAGGCAGCCCCTGTATGACCAGCTTGTCGATATCCTGTCCGAGAAGATCGAGCACGAGTGCAGCCCTGGGGACCTGTTGCCCTCCGAGCGCGAGCTCTCCAGCCGCTACGGGCTCTCTCGCACCACGGTGCGCTTGGCGCTGCAAGAGCTCGAGCAGCTCGGACTCGTGGTAAGGAAGCACGGCCGCGGCACGTTCGTCACCGACCGCTCCGTACGCAGCACCAACCTTTCGCAGCAGTACAGCTTCACCGACCAGATGAACGCGATGGGGCGCAACCCACGCACCACCATACTAGAGTTCAGGGAGCTCGTCGCCGACCGCAACATCGCCGAGCACATGGGCGCGCGCGTTGGCGACAAGGTGTTCAAGCTCAAGCGCCTGCGCATCGCAGACGATGTCCCCATGATGGTGGAGCGCACCTACCTGCCCATGCGCAAATTCCTCACCTTGAAGCGACCGCTTCTCGATAGCAAACCGCTCTACGAGATCATCGAGCAGGACTACCACGAGACGATCAAGGTCGCAGAAGAGGAATTCTTCGCGAGCATCGCGCGACCCGGCGATGCCCATCTCCTGGGGATTGCCGAGGGCGCTCCCGTACTCGACCTCGTGAGGACAACCTACAACGTGAGCAACGAGATCGTGGAGTACACGCTCTCAGTTGCCCGTGCCGACCAGTTCAAATACAAGGTGTTCCACCACCGCACCGATTAGGGTCGGGGCATCCCGGCACGAGGGGCGGCAGCGAGAAGCGCGGTCCGCATGCGATCGGTGAGCATCTAGAAAGGATGACAATGTTCGAGAAGGATATCGAGGAGCTCAAGGCGCTCGGTGCCGATATCACCACCGGCGAGATCCTCCAGCAACCCGATCTCTGGGAGGACACCTTCCAGATCTATACCGATAACAAGGAGGCCATCGAGGCGTTCTTGGCGTCCGCGAAGGCCATGGCAGATGGCCGCGTCTCGGTGATCTTCACTGGTGCCGGCACGTCCGACTACGTCGGCGACACCGTAGCGCCCTACCTGCGCCATGTTGGCGATACGGGCGCCTACGACTTCAAGCCCATCGCGACGACGGACATCGTCTCCGCCCCGCGGGACTTCCTTCGTCCCGAGGATCCCACGATCCTCGTCTCGTTCGCGCGTTCAGGCAACAGCCCCGAGAGCCTCGCTGCCGTCGAGGTCGCCCGCGCCTATGTGAACGACATCAAGTTCCTGAACATCACCTGCGCGCCCGAAGGTCGCCTTGCCGTCGAGAGCGCCGACGACCCCGATGCGCTGACGCTGCTCATCCCGCGCGCGAACGACAAGGGCTTCGCGATGACCGGCAGCTACAGCTGCATGGCGCTGCTCTCCACCCTCATCTTCGATCCGGCGTCCGATGAAGAGAAGCGCGGCTGGGTCGAGCAGGCTGCCGCGATGGGCCGCGAGGTCGTCGAGCGCGAGAGCGAGATCGCTGCGTACCTCGCGGGCGATTTCAACCGCGTCACCTATCTGGGCTCTGGCGCGTATGTGGGTCTCGCTCAGGAAGCTCAGCTCAAGATTCTCGAGCTTGCTCACGGCCTGGTTGCCACGTCGTGGGATAGCTGCATGGGCTATCGCCATGGACCCAAGAGCTTCGTTGATGACAAGACGCTCGCCTTCGTCTTCGTGAACAACGATGCGTACACCCGCCAATACGATCTCGATATCCTGAACGAGATTGCCGGCGACGAGATCGCCCAGAAGACCATCGCCGTCCAGCAGGATGCAGGCGAGCTGTTCTGCGGCGAGTCCTTCACCTTCGCTGGCAGGCCCGCGCTGCCCGAGGCCTACCTCGCCCTGCCCTTCGTCATGGTCGCGCAGGTTGTCTCGCTGCTGAACTCGGTCCGTGTGGGCAACACGCCCGATACCCCGAGCCCCACCGGTACCGTGAACCGTGTGGTCAAGGGCGTCATCATCCATCCGTTTGAGGCTTAAAAGGGGCGATGCCGTATGGCAACCTTCGCTATCTCCGCTGACCGGTTCGTGCTTCCGGGCGCGACGGCGCAGGGCGGCTACCTCCAGATCCAGGACGGCGCCTTTGGCACTTGGACCGCGGAGCGTCCCGAATGCGAGATCGTTGCGTATCCCGGTGCGACGGTGGGCCCCGGTCTTGTGGATACGCACATCCATGGCTTCCATAACCACGCCACGACGGACCGCGATCCGGCGAGCATCGACGATTCGAGCATCGCGCTGGCGCAGGCGGGAACCACGACGTGGCTGCCGACGACGTTCACCGAGGCGGTTGACGAGATCGAAGCGTCCTGTGCGGCCATTGCGGCGGCTGACGAGGCACGCGGGGACGATTTCATGGGTGCTCGCATAGGGGGCATCTATCTCGAGGGTCCGTTCTTCTCACTGAAGAAGGTGGGCGCCCAGAACCCGAAGTACCTCATCGAGCCCTCGATCGAGGTCTTTAAGCGCTGGCAGGAGGCCGCGGGCGGTCGCATCGTAAAGAGCGCGCTCGCTGCCGAGCACGCAGGCGCGGAGGCGTACTGCGCCGCCCTCGACGAGATGGGTGTGACCACCTGCATCGGTCATTCCGCCGCCAGCTACCACGAGGCGCTCGCCGCGGTCAACGCGGGCGCGACCTGCTTCGTCCATACCTACAACGGTCAGAGCGCGCTTCACCACCGCGATCCGGGCTGCGTGGGCGCCGCTATGACCACCAACGGGACGTACGCCGAGATCATCTGCGACGGACGGCACGTGGTGCCCGAAGCCGTGAAGGCACTCGTCGATGCCAAGGGCTGGCAGCACACCGTCCTCATCACGGATTGCCTCGGTTGCGGCGGCATGCCCGAGGGCGAGTATATGTCCGGCGGCTTGCCGGTCGTCATGAAGGGCGGTCTGTGCTACCTCCTGAACGAGGACGGCACGACGGGCGGCATCGCCGGTTCCGTGCTCACGCTCGCCGAGGGCGTGAAGAACATGGTCGACTGGCAGATCGTCACTACGGACCAAGCGATCCGCATGGCGACGGAGGTTCCGGCTCGCTCGGCGCGCATCGATGGCGCCTGCGGCTTCATCAAGCCGGGCCGCGCCGCCGACCTCACCATCTTCAATGCCGACATGACGCTCGCGGCCACCTACGTGGGCGGCAAGCTCGTCGCATAGGGTCGCGCATCGCCAGTTGGGCGGGTCCAGCGGCTCGCTCGCACATGGCGGCGCATGGCTGTATCGGCTGGGTCCGGTGCACGGCGGCATCTCTCATCATGTCCGTCTGCGCAAAGAACCAACGCTAGCACGCGGGGCCCGGAGCGTCCGGGTCCCGCATTCTTATGAAGGGCATGAAAGGGAGAACATGAACAAGATCGCTGAGCGCTTCAAGGCAGAGATCATCCGCCGTCTGAACGAGGTGACCGAGGGACAGGACGAGAAGATTCATGAGGCCGGCCTCATCATGGCGGACACCATCGAGCGCGGAGGCATCATCCGCGCGTTCGGCTCGGGCCATAGCCATGCCAATGCGCTCGAGATCTGCGGCCGCGCGGGCGGCTACATCCAGACGAAGATCGTCCGAGAGCCCGCGCTCGGCATCTACGAGATGCTCGACGGCGTGGGCGATCAATTCTGGCTGAAGCTCGACGTCCGGCCCGAGGACTGCCTGGTGCTCATCTCCAACTCTGGCCGCAATCCCCTGCCGGTCGAGCTTGCCCTGCACGCGCGGGAGGCGGGCATCAAGGTGATCGCGGTCACCGCTGTCGAGGTCTCCGCAGCGGGAACTTCACGCAGCAAGACCGGCAAGCGTCTCTTCGAGTGCGCGGACGTGGTGCTCGACAACAAGAGCTCGTTCGGCGACGCGGCGCTCGACGTAGAGGGCATCGCCACCAAGGTGGGCGGCACCTCGCTCTACACCGGCTGCCTGCTTCTAGACTGCGCGGTCATGGAGTCGCTCGACATCCTGCTCGAGCGCGGGGTGCAACCGCCTCTGTACATGAGCGCCAACGTGGACGGTGGCCCCGAGTTCAACCAGAAGCTCCTCGACCAGTTCAAGGATCGTCTGGCCGAGTACTAGAGGCTACTCACTAAATGGCAACTTTATCTTGCCAATATGATTGTAAAGTGGAAAGACAAAGTTACCAATTTGGCACCGTGTGGAGCCTGCCATGGATGAGACCATAGCAAGCATACTTTTGGAATTCGATCTCGATCTATTTCGACCGATTGTTCCGCGACGTCTTTCCCTAGGTGGAATCCTGCCTCCCCGAGCGGGAATTTAGTAAAGGTCATCACCGGTATGCGCGGAAGTGGAAAGTCATATCGGCTTTTCCAAGAAATGGATGCCTTGGTTGCGAGCGGCGTTCCAAAGGAGCGCATCTGCTACTTCGATTTCGAAGATGACCGTCTGTCTCCGGTTACTCCTGAAACAGGAGACCGAGTTCTCGAGACATTCCGGTATCTGTATCCGGATGAAGAGAACAGCCAGGGCATCTATCTGTTTTTTGATGAGCTTCAGGAGATGAAGGGCTGGGGTGCCTGGCTCCGTCGCGTGCTCAACGCCAACGTGGTCGGGTTCGGCGGCAAGATCTGCGGCGAGTTCCTCATGGCCGACATCATGCTCGCGTTCCTCGAGGCCGAGTACGAGCCGACCCTCGAGCGCGACGCCCTCGTGGCCAAGATCGACGCCGTGAACAAGGCCGACCCCTAGGCGCAAGCCGGCCCGCACTTCTTCGATGAGTTCATCGAGAAGTGGGACCGCGGCGAGTACCACGACTAGCCTGCGCGCGATATAGCCGCGACCATATCGCGTCCGTGATGGGGATGCGTCCATCTCGATCCGGACCCTTGGGGCCGAGCCCCTCCCTTCACGAAGTGAGCGACTGCGCCCGCGTCCCGTCAGGGGGCGCATGCGTTTAATGATATGCGGCACTAACAGGTGATTCGATGCCTACAGGCAGTGATTCTGGGCGACGCGCTTGAACCAGTACGCGCTGGCCTTGGGCGTGCGCTGCTGGGTTTCAAAGTCAACATAGAAGAAGCCGTAGCGCTTGTTATAGCCGTTGGTCCAGCTGAACTGGTCCTGCAGGCTCCACATAAAGTAGCCGCCAACGTCGACACCGCATTCGATGGCCTTGAGGATCCAGCGCAGGTGGTCTTCGACGTATGCGATGCGTTCGGAATCGTCCACGGTGCCATCGACAAGCTGGTCCTTGCGACCCATGCCGTTTTCGGTGATAAACAGCTGCCTGTAATTGGGATAGCGCAGTGAAATATCCATCATAAGGTCGAACAGACCCTTGGGATAGATAATCCAATCCCAGTCCGTGGTGGGAATGCCGGGGCGTACGGCGCGCTCGCCCACGCCCGCCACGCGCCAGCGACCGGTACCCTTGTCGCCAGTGCCGTTGTGATGAAGGTCGGTCTCACCGTCGAACGCCTTGAGAAAACGGCTTTGGTAATAGTTGATGCCCAGGCAGTCGTTGAGCTGCGCGGCGCGGCGCATAATCGAGAGGTCATCGTCCAAAAACTCGACTGAGCCGTTGCTCGCCTGGCAGAGGTGCTCGATGATCTGGAGCGTATCGGGCGCATAGTCGCCGCGGAAGGTGGCGTCGAGCAGCAGGCGGTTTTGCAAAACATCGTCGTTTTTGGCTGCCTGGATGTCGCCTGGGCAGGTGGGGTCATAGGGGTACTTGTATTCCAGTGCGTGGATGACGCCGATCGTTCCGGGATAGCCACCCTGCTTGTAGGCCAAGACGGCGCGGGCGTGGGCGAGCATCATGTTGTGTTGGGCCTGCAGGCACTCGTGCAGGCAGCCCTTCTTGCCCTGCGGCCAGGTGCCTTCGACATAGCGGTTGAGCGTGGCCGCTGCGATCTCGTTGAACGTGAACCAACGGGTCACCTCGGGGTACTCGTCAAAGCAGAAGCGGGCATACGCTTCAAAGGCGTCGATGGTGTCGCGGTTGAGGAAGTCTCCGTTGGCGTAGAGCGCGGCGGGGGAGTCGAAATGGTGCAGGGTCACGTATGGCTCGACTCCGTGGGCGCGGCAGCTGGCGAAGAGGTTGTGGTAAAAGGCCACGCCTTCAGCGTTAGGCTCGCCCACGCCGCCATTGGGAAAGATGCGGCTCCAGGCGATTGAGACGCGGATGCCGTTCATGCCGAAGCGCTCGCACAGCTCGAGGTCACTATCGTAGCGGTTGTAAAAGTCGCAGGCGGGCTCGGGCGAGAAGCGGCCTTGCTGGGCGAGGTAGTCGTCCCATGCGACCTTGCCCTTGCCATGGGATTGGCAAGCGCCTTCTACCTGGTAGGCGGCGGTGGCGCCACCAAAAACAAAGTTGTCGGGAAAGCGCTGGGAGGTATCGGCGGGGGAGATGTGACTCATGGCGAATCCAATCTTGTTTGAAGGGCTGAAAGGGGTTAGGGGCGGTTCGGGAGAAGACGGCAGGGCGTGCTGCTCCCGAACCGCGGAAATGGGGGCTCTATTCGAGTGCGCTACTGCACGCGCAGGGATCTAGAGGCCCAGCTGCTGGGCTACAAATGCCAGCGATGCCTCGCCGTCGCGGGTGAGGTCGATGTACTGCTTGCCGCGGGTGACGCAGCAGGCAACGCCCATACGCTCGCCGTCGGCCTTGAGGTCATCGAAGTATGACGCTGCCTGGGGTGCCAGGATAACAAGGTCAAAGTCCGGCATGATGTCCAGATGGCTGCCGTAGGCGTCCGCTGCGGTCTCAAGGTCGATGCCGTGCTCGCGGGCAGCTTTGGCCAGCGCGTTGGCGAGCAGGCCGGAGGTTCCGCCTCCCTGGCACAGGACCAGGACACGACGGCCGTTGAGCGCTGCATAGGGGTCGCTCGCAGCGGCGATAGTGCTGGACGAGGCGCTGGCAACGGCGTTATCAGATGCAGCGGGGGTGGTGTTACCCGCAGATTCCTCGTCCATAGGCTGGCCAGCGGCACGCTTTTTCTCTGCTGCCATGCTCGCGGCAGCTTGGGCGACGGCACCGGTGGCGACGCTTGCCGTGTCTGCCTTGCCCCGGAACGCCGCGTTCATGGCTGCTTGCTTCTGGGCGGCGCGCTGTGCGACCTCAGCCTGATCGGCCTCGGCTTCTTCGGCGCACTTCTCACGGTCGTACACCTTGAAGAAGGGGAAATAAATGAGGAAATCGACAATCAGCAGGGCGGGGATGAGCAGGAACGCAAGGGGCTGAAGTCCCAGGCCCATGGCGATGCCCACGGGCGCGGGGGTGGTCCAGGGAAGGCTGAACATGAAGCCGTTCATACCCAAGACGTCGATGAAGAACTTGGTGATCCAGATATTGGCGATGGGCGCGAAGATGAAGGGGATGAAGAAGATGGGGTTCAAGACCATGGGAGCGCCGAAGAGGAACGGCTCGTTGACGCCAAAGCAAACCGGCACGGCTGAGGCACGGCCCACGGCGCGCATCTCTTTGGACTTGGCGAGGAAGGCGAACATGAAGCAGATCACCAACGTGGCGCCGGTGCCGCCCATGGCGACGACGAAATCCTGAAGCGGTTTGGTGAGGACGGCGGTTGCGTGCTCGCCGGCCTGGTACATGGCCATGTTGAGCTCGAGGTTGGAGATGAGGGCGGCGGAGATTGCGGGCTCGATGATGGAGGGGCCGTGGACGCCTACAAACCAGAAGAGAGACATGGCGCCGTAGATGATGGCGAGGCCCAAATAGCCATCTGCCGCGGAGAAGAGCGGCTGGAACACCTGGATAACGCCTTGGGCGAAGCAGAAGCCAAAGATGTTGCGGAATGCAAAGTCAAAGCCCCAGAAGAAGAGCAGGCAGACGCCAAAGGGGATGATGTCCTTGAAGGTCTGGGAGATATTGGGCGGCACCTGTTCGGGCATCTTGATGGTGATGTTGCGCTTGATAAAGAACTTGTAGATGATGCCGGTGGCGAACGCACAGATAAAGGCGGTTAGCAGGCCCTTGGAACCCATGTAGCCGTTGGCGAGGCCGGAGATGGAGACGCCGTTATCCGTGAAGCTGATGGCGTCGCTGGAGAGCAGCAGAAAACCGATGAGCGATGCAATCATGACCGAGATGAAGTTGATCTGGTTGTTCTTGGGCAGGTCGCGATTCTGCGCATCGCAGAAGTGCTTGGCCGTGGTGGCCGCTGCGCAGATGCCGACGATGCCCATGGAGTAGTTGTAGGCCTTCATGAGAACGTCGTTGATCTCTGCCGGCCAGTAGAAGCCCCAGACATTGGGGACGGCACTGACCAAAAGAAAGATGCTGGAGACGATGATGATGGG
Source organism: Enorma phocaeensis (assembly GCF_900186505.1). GTDB lineage: Bacteria > Actinomycetota > Coriobacteriia > Coriobacteriales > Coriobacteriaceae > Enorma > Enorma phocaeensis. The sequence goes on along the minus strand of NZ_LT891968.1, from coordinate 347,362 downwards.
CATGACGGAAATGAAGCCGTCGCGAATTGCCTTGAGGTACTTGTTGCGCGCGATGGCGTTGAAGAAAGGCTTGCCTTTCTCGATGAACGCTATGAGCTTTTCCATGGACCCTCCGTTTGCATGGTTTTGCTTTTGCAGCCACTAAACGTGCTGATAGAGATGGCTGCCAGGGCGAGCTTGCGCTGCTTACGAGTATGTTTGCCCGGATGTTACTCGTTATGAGCACGTGCTCATTTCTACAATGAGCACGTTAACATGAGTTGATAGCGGTGCAAAGGGTGTTGGGGGTAAAGGGATGCGAGCGGTCGATTATCGGCGGCAAGCGGCGGGATAGACGTAGACAGAGGTGCGCGGAAAAGACGATAGCCTGCGTCCAATGCGCACGTGCTCTTCAGTCTGCGCTCGGTTGATGCTACATTTACCAGAACAGCAATTCGAGCATCAATCTGAGAGCATGCGCAATGCGAGGGGAGCCGTTGGATGGAACGGGATAACAAGATGACGGCGGTAGATTCCGCAGTGCACAAGCCTGGCAGGGCGGTGTCCATGGCAGACGTCGCCAAGCTTGCCGGCGTCTCCCGACAGACGGTGTCGCGCGTGGTCAACGGGCAGGCGTGCGTGGTCGAGGAGACTCGAAGGCGCGTTATGGATGCCATGGACCAGCTTGGCTTCTACCCCAGCTTTGCCGGTAGGTCGCTGCGCGGCGGCAAGTACGGCTGCATCGGCCTGTGCATGTTCGATATCACCCATACGGGTAACGTCGCTACGCTGGAGGGGCTTATGTCGGCCGCCCGCGAGTACGGTTACGCCGTCACCTTGATCGAGTTTGATGAGAGCGAGTCCGTGCGCCTGCGGGACACCGCGCGCCGCCTGGCGGAACTCCCCGTGGACGGCATGGTGTTCAACACCAACAGGACCATCGAGGATTTTGACGAGTTCGAGCCGCTCAACGGCCTGCCCACCATCATCATCTCCATGAAGGAGCACCCGCGCTGCACCACTATCGACTCCGATCAATACGGGTGTTCGCAGCTTGTGGTCGACCACCTTCGCTCGCGCGGCCATACGCAGATCAGGCACCTGGCCGGTCCCAAAGACTCGATTACGGCGGATTTCAGGACGCGCGGTTGGCGAGACTCGCTGGAGCGCGCGGGGCTCGAAGTCGTTGAGCCCCTACACGGGGATTGGACTGCGGACAGCGGCTACGAGCTTGGCGAGAAGCTCGTCCAAGACGCTGAGATGACGGCGCTCTACGCGGCCAACGATCAAATGGCCATGGGTGCCATCATGGCGCTGCGCGCCCATGGCAGGCGTGTACCGGAAGACGTGAGCGTTATAGGCGTGGACGATTCCATGCAGGGCATGGTGCCCCACAATGACCTGACCACTGTGCGCTTCGACATGCGCGAGCGTGGTCGAAAGACGTTCGACTACTTCTTCTCCCAGCTATCGAGAGAATCAAAGGTCGAGGCGGTGCGTTTGCCGGGCGAGCTGGTCGAGCGCGGCACCGTGGCTGATCGCATATAGATGAAGAGGGGGCCGCTCGGAAGCGGCCCCCCTCATTAGTTGGGTTGTCTCAAAAGCTTGATGGCGCCTTGCGCTAGGCGAGCCTGGCTTCAAGTTGGGCGATGCGCTGGTAGGCATCGATGGTGAACTTGGTCTGCTTCTCAAGCAGCATGGTGGTCATCAGGGTGTCCTGGGCATGCACCATGATGAAGGTGACCTCCATTTCGCCGCCTCCGGCTTCCTGGGAGAGAAGCCTGGTCTGGACGTCGTGGGCGTCGATAAGAGCTTGCTTTGCAGATTCGTGAAGGGCACGCGCCCCATCGATGTCGCCTTGGCTTGCCTTTTCGCATGCGGTGATTAGGTCGGTCTGGGCGTCGCCAGCGTAGGCGACAATCTCAAAGCCGATCATCGAGATCTCTTCTTTTGATGCCATGGTTCCTCCCGTGGTATGAGCAGTTCCTCCCGTAGTATGAGCACGTGCTCATTTTGTTGCGCAATTTTGCTTGCTGTTGGAATATCCGGGCAAGTCGAACAATACCATCTCAACAAAGCCAAACAAGATGATACGTGATATTTACAGTGTGAGCGGCATAAAAACTGCCGTAAACGGTCTTGTATGGCTGTTTACGTGGGAAATCGTTTATTTTTTTACAAAAATTGAAAAAGTTCTTGCATGTTGAAAAATGTTTGACTATGTTGGAAACTGTGAAAGGAGGACGTGGTGATCAAAGCTGAACGACAGGATAGGCTCATGCGCCTTATCGAGAGCCAGGGCACCGTTTCCGTCAAGGAGATCGTGGACGCCCTTGGCGTGTCGGACATGACTGTTCGCCGCGATTTGGAGGAACTGGCGGGTACCGGCGAGGTGATTCGCGTCCACGGGGGAGCCCGTAGCGCGTCTTCGCAGCGCCGCTCGATGATCCGCCACGAGTACAGCCATATCGAGAAGCGCGCCCGCCATGCGAGCGAGAAGATCGATATAGCGCGTACGGCAGCGGGCCTGGTCGAGGAGGATTCGACTATCTTCCTGGGCACGGGTACCACCATCGAGCAGATGGTTCCGCTATTGCCCTCGTGTCACCTGCGCATCATCACCAACTCGCAGTCCATCTTCACCCTGCTGGAACCCAGCGAGACCTATGAGCTCTGCCTCATCGGCGGAATGTACCGCAGGCGCACCACCGCGTTTGTGGGCCCCGTGGCGGAGGACGCCATCTCGACTCTGGGCATAGACGTCGCCTTTATAGGCGCCAACGGCATCTGCTTTGACGCGGTCTCCACCTCCAATATGGACGAGGGACGCTTCCAACAGCTCGCGTTCGACCAGGCGGATACCAGGTATCTTGTGGCGGATTCAAGCAAGATCGGCCAGCGGGACTTCTACACGTTCTACAGGCTTTCAAACATCGACGCGCTCATCTGCGAAGGTTCGATTACGGACGAGAAGCGCCAGCAGGTCGAGGAATTCACTAAGGTGATCTGCTAGCTTCTTTGTGGGCGGCGTCGGTGTCTGGGCAAGGTAACCAAGCGCGCATATCGGGTGCGCGCACGTAAAGGAGGGCAACATGAGGGTTGTCATCGGTTCTGACGCGGCTGGCATGCCGCTCAAGGAACTCGTCAAGGAGACGCTGATCGAGGACGGTCACGAGGTCGTGGACCTGTCCGAGACCCCGGCGGCCGATTTCGTGGATTCCGCCTGCGCCGTCGCCGCCGACCTGCTGGAGAACGAGGGCTCGCAGGGCCTCTGCTTCGACGCGTACGGCGTGGGCAGCTACATGGCCGCGACCCGCGTCAAGGGCATGGTCGCCGCCAACATCTCCGACGAGCGCAGCGCCTACATGACCCGCGAGCACAACAACTCCCGCATCGTCTGCCTGGGCTCCGCCGTGGTGGGCCCCGAGGTCGCCAAGAAGATCGCCCGCGAGTTCCTCAAGGCCGATTACGCCGGCGGCCGTCACCAAGTGCGCGTCGACATGCTCAACAAGATGGCCTAGGGGGAACGAATCATGACTAAGAAGATCATCGCGCTCGGCTGCGACCACATCGTCACCGACGAGAAGACGTACCTGCACGACCGCCTCGAGGAGGCGGGCTACGAGGTGCTGGACCTCGGCACCTACAGCCACACCCGCACCCACTACCCGATCTACGGCAAGGCCGTGGGCGAGGCCGTGGCCTCCGGCAAGGCCGACCTCGGCGTGGTCCTCTGCGGCACCGGAATCGGCATCACCAACTCCGTCAACAAGGTGCCCGGCGCCCGCTGCGCCCTGGTCCGCGACATGACGAGTGCGCTCTACGCCCGCCGCGAGCTCAACGCCAACGTGGTCGGCTTCGGCGGCAAGATCACCGGCGAGTTCCTCATGGCCGACATCATGCTCGCGTTCCTCGAGGCCGGGTACGAGCCGACCCCCGAGCGCGACGCCCTCGTGGCCAAGATCGACGCCGTGAACAAGGCCGACGCCGAGGCCCAGGCCGATCCGCACTTCTTCGACGAGTTCATCGAGAAGTGGGATCGCGGAGAGTATCACGACTGACCGAGAGATCGCCGTAGGCCTGCACTATCACAGGGGACCGCTTGCGTTTTCTTGCGCTTTGCCGACGTCCCGCCGCTCCTTCCGGACAGCGGGATTCGTTCTCGACGGTACAATTGAGCTAACAGAGTGGAATGCCAACCGCTTGGAAGTAGGAGCACCCATGATCCTTACCGTTACCATGAACCCCTCCATCGATACCGCCTATCAACTCGATAAGCTCGTCATCGATGACGTGAACCGCGTTACCCCCGCCAAGACCGCCGGCGGCAAGGGCCTGAACGTGTCGCGCGTGCTCGTCCAGCTGGGCGACGATGTCGTGGCGACGGGTCTCCTTGGCGGGCATATGGGTGCCTACCTCGGGGAGCTTATGGATGCAGACGGCATCGCGCACCGTTTCACGCCCATCGCCGGTGAAAGCCGCATCTGCCTGAACATCCTGCACGAGGGCAACCAGACGGAGCTTCTTGAGAGCGGCCCTACCGTGAGCGCGGAGGAACTCGAGGCCTTCATGGGGAACTACGCCGACCTCGTAGCGCAGGCGGATTGCGTGACGATCTCCGGTAGCTTGCCCAAGGGGGTTCCGGCGGACTGCTACGCGAACATGGTGAAGGTCGCGCGCGACGCGGGTAAGCCCGTGCTGCTTGACACCTCGGGCGCCGCGCTCGATGCCTCGCTTGCCGCTGCGACCAAGCCCACGCTCATCAAACCGAATCTCACCGAGGTCAATGGTCTTTTGGGCGCGTCGTTCACGCCCGATGACCTCCCGGCGCTGCGCCAAGCGCTTGAGAACGACGCGCGCTTCACGGGCATTCCTTGGGTCGTCGTGACCATGGGCGCCGCCGGGGCAGTTGCCTTCCACGAGGGGACGACCTGGCGCGTGACGGCGCCGCGCATCGAGTGCGTGAACGCGACCGGGTCCGGCGATTCAACGATCGCCGGCTTTGCGCACGCGATCGCTGCCGGTGCGGGCCCGGCTGAGGTCCTGCGCTGCGGCAATACCTGCGGCACGTTGAACGCCATGGACCCGCGCACGGGGCATCTGGTCATGGAGCAGTGGGATGCGGTCTACGGCGCTGTCGAGGTCGTCGAGCTTTAGGCTGCGAGGCTCCAGCGTTAGGGCGAAACCATAATAGATGAGGACAATGATGGGGCGGCTTGCTGTTCGACGCGGCGGGCCGCTCTGCTTTTTGCCGCACCCCTGCACAAGCTGGTGCTCCCGCAGTGATCTTAAGCTTCCGACGGTGCGATGATGAGCCGGCAGCCGGCCTCCTCGGCAGCGGTCGCCACGGAGCCGTCGGGGTCCGCCTCCATCACGACCGCCTCCACGCCCGCCAGCGTGCCGAACCACAGCAGGCCCGGGGCGTTGACCTTCGAGGCGTCCATGAGGACGTAGGTCTCGCCCGCGCAGCCGAGGAACGCGCGTTTGAGCTCGGCCATCTCTTGGTTGTTGGTCATAAGGCCGCGCCCGGGGATGAAGGATGTGGGCGTGACGAACGCCTTGTCAGGGCGGAGCATGTCGAGCATGCGCAGAGTGAGGGGACCGGTGATGTAGCGGTGTCCCTTGCGTAGGCTGCCGCCCAGAATGAGCACGTCGAGTGCGGGGCAAGCGCGGTCGATGTAGTCAGCGATGGTGAAATCGTCCGTCACGATGGTCACCCCGGTGTGGCTGGAAAGCGCGCGCACGAATTCGAGCGCCGTGGTACCTGAGTCCACGAGCACCGAATCGCCGTCGTGCACAAAGCGCGCAGCGGTGCGTGCGATAGCGCGCTTCGCGGCAGCGTTGACGTTGACGCGGCGGTCCTGGACCGAGACGGTAAGCGTCTTGGAGAGCGAGATCGCGCCGCCGTGCGTGCGCCGCAGCTTGCCGTCGTGTGCGAGCGCATCGAGGTCGGAGCGGATGGTCACGCGCGATACGCCGAACATCTCGGCGAGTTGCGCCACCTGGACGGAGGCTTCGCCGGCAAGAAGCTCGAGGATGGCGGAGCGGCGCTCCTCGGAAGAGAGAATGGGCATGCATCTCCAATCCATACGCAAGATGTGCAGATAATATGTTTCCTTTGCTTTCGATAATAGCAAGATAACGCTTTTCTTTTCCTTGTGTTTTTGGAAAATGCAGCGGGTGTCAGACCCCATGTATCCGGTATCAGCCGCTTGCGGGCGTATGCCCACCGGACGGCGCAGGTGACCGGCGCATGCGGCAGCAGACCTCCTGCGTTTTCTTGCTTTTCGACCCCTTGCGAGGACGTGCATCCGGTCGACAGCCGGCAGGCGCCCCACGTAGAATACCGCTTGAAGTTCTACCGCCCGGTGCGGGGAAGAGAGGAGACACCATGCTGGTAACCACTAAGGAGATGCTGCTCGACGCGCAGAAGAACCACTACGCCGTGGGCGCCTTCAACGTCGAGAACCTCGAGTTCGTCATGGCGGTGCTCGCCGCCGCGGAGGAGACCAAGTCCCCCGTGATCATGCAGACCACGCCCGGCACCATCAAGACCGCCGGCCTCGACTACTTCTATGGCATGGTAGCCGCCGCTGCCGCCCGCACCGATGTGCCCGTGGCGCTGCATCTCGACCATGGTGACGGCTACGACCGCTGCATGCAGGCCTTCCGCACCGGCTACACCTCTGTCATGATCGACGGTAGCCATGAGTCCTTCGAGGACAACATCGCCCTTACCGCGAGCGTCGCTCGCGCCGGTGCCGCCATGGGCGTGCCGGTGGAGGCCGAGCTCGGCAAGGTCGGCGGCAAGGAGGACGATGGCCCGGCGGTCGAGGGCGAGAACCCCTACACCGATCCCGAGGAGGCGCGTGAGTTCGTCGAGCGCACCGGCTGCACCTCGCTCGCCATCGGCGTGGGCACCGCGCACGGCGTCTACACCGAGACCCCGCACATCGAGCAGGATGTCGTGCGCGCCATTCGTGCCGCCGTGGACGTGCCGCTCGTGCTGCACGGTACTTCCGGTGTGCCCGATGAGCAGGTGGCAGAGGCCGTGAAGAACGGCATCTGCAAGGTCAACTACGCCACCGAGCTGCGCCAGGCCTACACCAAGGGTTATCAGGGCTTCATGGCCGAGAACCCCGGCGTGTTCGATCCCAAGAAGCCGGGCAAGGCGGGCATGGCTGAGATCACCAAGATCGTGAAGGTCCGCATGGAGAACCTCGGTTCCGTTGGCCGCGCGTAAAGGCGGGTCCCTGAAGCATCGATAGCCGGCGCCCCATGCGGGCACCGGGCGCATACCGGCCGGGTGCAGGCGCGCCCGGCCGGCTGCTATACTTGCCCCATGAGGAATACCGATCACATCGTGCTCGAACGCGGCGGCAGAGAGGAGCTCTTTCCCGACATGCCCGCCGACTGGCCCTATGTGGCCGAGCGCGCCGAGCTCGACCGCTATCCGGGTCGCTCGTGCACCTGGCACTGGCATCGCGAGGTCGAGCTCTTCTACGTGGTGAGCGGCGCGCTCGAGTACCGGACGCGCGCCATCAGCGAGCGGACGGTCTTCCCCGCAGGGTCCGCGGGCTTCGTGAACAGCGGCTACATGCATATGACCACGGCGCTCGAGCCGGGGACGGTGCAGCTTCTGCATATCTTCCGCCCGGAGCTGCTCGCCGACCCGGGTGGCCGCATCGGGTCGCGCGCGATCGATCCCCTGGTGGGGGAGCGCCGCGTGGACGTGCTCGCCTGGTATCCCGACCGCCCGGAGGACGCGGCGTTTCTGGAGCTCATCGCCCGCTCCTTCTCCACGCCGTATGATGCGGGAGCCGAGGACGCCCCCTTCCAGATGGAGGAACTGCGGTTGAGGTCGGTCCTCTCGGAGCTGTGGTGCCAGGTGCTCGAGCGCGCGCGGCCCCTGTTCGGCTGCCCGTCCGTGACGCGTCTCACCCCGCGCGACGTGCGCCTCGAGCAGATGGTGGGCTTCGTGCACGAGCATTTCGCCGAGCCCGTTGGCGTGGCCGACATCGCGGGCGCCGCCGCGACGAGCGAGCGCGACTGCTACCGGACCTTCAAGAGCTGCATGGGCACAAGCCCCCATCGCTACCTCAGGGACTATCGCATCGAGCAGTCGTGCAGGCTCCTCGCGTTCACGACGAGGCCGCTTGCCGCCATCGCGCGGAGCTGCGGCTTCTCCACGGCGAGTCGCTTCGGCGCGGCGTTTCGTGCGGCCATGGGCTGCACGCCTTCGGCATATCGCGCGCGTTGGCGGGAATTGGATAGCTAGCGGCAGGATAGTGCCTAGTTGGCGGTCGGCATACCCTTCATACTGGCAGATACAGCAGGTGGATATGGTGCTGCGAGTCGATCGCGGCGCACATCCGATGCCGGTTTCCACCGAGAAGGGGTGCGCATGGCAGCTTTCAAGCATATCGTGTTCGATGTGGACGGCACGCTCATCGATTCGGCTGAATCCGCCCTGCGGTCGCTTCAGCAGCTCGTGGAGGAGATGACCGGTGCCGTCCCGGAGAGGGACGAGCTGCGATTCTCGATGGGGCTCGCCGGTAAGGTCACTCTCGAGCGTCTCGGCATCTACAGCGCCGAGGCGCTCGACCGGTGGGCCGAGCTTTCGGGTGCCCTGGCGGACACGATCACCGTGTACCCGGGCGTGCGGGAGGCGCTCGAGCGTCTGCATGCGGCCGGTGCCGAGCTGGGCATCGTTTCATCGCGCAGCCACGGCGAGTATCGCGACGAGGTGGCGCCCCTCGGGCTGGACGGGTTCTTCGACATCAAGGTCCTCGTCGAGGACACGGTCGAGCACAAGCCGACGCCGGCTCCCATGCTCGAGTACCTGCGCCGGGCGGGTATCCCGGCATCCGAGGCGCTGTATGTGGGCGACACGGACTACGACCGGCAGTGTGCCCAGCGCGCCGGAGTTGCGTTCGCGTTCGCCACGTGGGGTGCGGCAAACCCGGTCGAGGGCGCGGACTTCGTGCTTGAGGCCCCGGCCGATGTGCTCGCGGTGGCCGGATGGGGGCGTCCCTAACGGGTGCGGGCCGTCCTCTTGTGGGGAGCGGTCTCGCTCGCGCGGCACGGTTTCGAACCGGGAGCCTCCACAGCGCTCTTGCTCCAGATGGGTTCCGCGGGCAAGGGCGCTGCGGGGGCTCCCCTCATGTTCCGCCCCACCCCGGCGGCTCTCTGCCGGCGCTGCCTACCCAAAATGCCATACAACATGCGAATATGCTTGAATAGGCCCAGCATATTGCCATACGGCGCCACCCTCCTTTGGCTTTTGCTACACTGATTGCATCTGCGCGTCCTGCACGCGGCAGTGGTGATCGTGTTCTGTAAGCCTTCGATTCTGCAACGCTTTTCTCGAGATGGAGGATTGGATGAAAAAGCGCACGAAGATCGTATGCACCATGGGCCCCGCTTGCGACGACGAGAACATCCTGCGCGAGATGATCCTCGCGGGCATGAACGTCGCCCGTTTCAACTTCAGCCACGGCAGCCACGAGGAGCACCACATGCGCATGGAGCGCGTGAAGCGCATCTCGCGCGAGCTCGGCATCCCCGTGGGCATCCTGCTCGACACCAAGGGCCCCGAGATCCGTACCGGCTTCCTCGAGGGCCACGCTAAGGTCACGCTCGAGGCCGGCTCGCACGTGGTCGTCACCGCGGCCGAGACCTCCGAGGAGCTCCTGGGCACCTCCGAGCACTTCTACCTCGACCACCTCGAGCTCCCGCGCGAGGTGCACGAGGGCAGTACCATCCTTATCGATGATGGCCTCATCGGTCTTACGGTCGAGAAGATCGAGGGGCAGGACATCCATTGCCTCGTCGAGAACGGCGGCGAGCTGGGCGAGAAGAAGGGCGTGAACGTCCCCAACGCCAAGCTCTCGCTTCCGACCATCACCGAGCAGGACCGCAAGGACATCCTCTTCGGTCTCGAGGAGGGCATCGACTTCATCGCCGCGTCCTTCGTGCGCAGCGCCGAGGGCGTGAACGAGATTCGCAAGCTGTGCAAGGAGAACGGTGGCGAGCACGTCGACATCTTCTCCAAGATCGAGTGCGCGCTCGCGGTCTACCACTTCGATGACATCCTGAAGGCCTCCGACGGCATCATGGTTGCCCGCGGCGACCTGGGCGTCGAGGTCGCACCCGAGGTGTGCCCCACCATCCAGAAGGAAATCATCGCCAAGTGCAATTCGGCCTGCAAGCCGGTCATCACCGCTACGCAGATGCTCGACTCCATGATCCGCAACCCGCGCCCCACGCGCGCCGAGGTCACCGACGTAGCGAACGCGATCGACGACGGCACCGACGCCACCATGCTCTCCGGCGAGACCGCTGCGGGCAAGTACCCGCTCGAGGCCGTCAAGATGATGGCGAGCATCGCGCTCACCACCGAGGCGACCATCCCGGCGCACAAGCCGTTCGACTTCAGCGCCGTCGAACCCGGTCGCAACATCGTGAACGCTGCCGTGGGCCTCGCTGCGGTGACCACGGCCTTCAACGTGGGCGCAAAGGCGATCCTCACGCCCACGAACTCCGGCAAGTCCGCGCGCCTGGTTTCGAACTTCCGCCCGATGCTTCCCATTCAGGCCACGACGCCCAACGAGTGGGCGCAGCGCAAGATGACGGTCTATTGGGGCGTCGAGCCACGTCTTAACGGTCGTACCGTGGGCAGCCTCGCCTACGTGGTCGACAACGCCATGGCAGAGGCGCGCGAGACGGGTGCCGCGCACAAGGGCGACCTCGTGGTTGTCACCGCCGGTGACCCCGCCTTCAAGATCGATATGAAGCACAGCGAGGTCTCGACGAACGTCGTCTACGTCGCCCAGGTGATCTAGGCTGCGTCCACAGACTCGGCGATGCACGGGCGGTGCTGTTGCAAAAACTGCAACAGCATGCGCTCAGACCCGACGGAGCCCCGAAAGGGGCTCCGTTTCGTCATATGGGGCCCTCGATGGGGCTATCGGATGCATCCCTGCAGGGCTCATGCAGGAGATGGGTGCGCAAGATTGGGGATCGTAAGAAAAGCGCATTATCAGAAGTGGTTGTCGTAGAAATAATGCATTCAGTCATGGGTAGTCGTAGAACTAATGCAGAAATAGATATGAAATCGTAGAAATAATTTAAATATTAGAAGAATAGTGCAGAAATCTTACGTAATGCTCAACAAGAATTAATATATCCTACGATACCTGACATAATATTTGTCGATAGGGGCATCGCAAGCGGGCTGGATGACCAGTCCGAAGCGTTAGAAGAAGGCCAGGCAGGAGATCGGCGCGCATGAAGCCCTTTCCGTTGCCTGGCCTCTCGGTCTCCCGTCTGAGGTCCTTTGCGCATCCCGTCGCGATCCGCAATCTGACGAACCGGTGCTTGGCTAGGCTATAAGCTCGCGGCAGGCGGGCAAGAGCTCCTGCTCGATGAGGGCGGGGTCTGTTGCCCAACTGGTCACAAAGCGCACGACGGTTCTGCCCTGCCCGGTGGGATCGGGCATGTCCATCGGCTCGCAGCCAAAGCGCTCGTTAAGAAGCTGGGCTGTATCGGGATTGACCCAGAAGAATTGCTGGTTGCCCGTGGTGGCTAGGACCGGATCCCAGCCGAGCGACTCCAAGCCATCGGCGAGCATGGTGGCGCAGCGGTTGGCATATTGGGCGAGCTGCCAGTACAGTACCGTTCCGGCATCGTTGGCGTTTGCAGAATCGAATGCAGCCTCGAACATCACGCCCATGAGACGGCCCTTCGCAGTGAGCGAGCCCGTGCGCTTGATGAGGTAGGGGAGCCGATCCGCCGCGCGTGCTCCCCGCGCGGTGTCGGTGCGGATGACGAGCGCTTCGCCGAAGAGCATGCCGTTTTTCGTCCCGCCGAGCGTGAATGCCGTCGCGCGGCGTGCGATGTGCGCGATGTCGAGATCGCTGCCTGCGGCGGCGATAGCGCTCGCCATGCGCGCTCCATCGACGTAGACCGCAAGCCCGCGCCCGTCTGCCCAGTTGCAGAGCGCGTCGAACTCGGAAGCGGTCCACACGTGCCCAAGCTCCGTGGTGTCCGAGGCGTAGACCATCGCTGGGCGCGTGTTGTGCGTGCCGGTGGCTGTGCACGCGCGCCAGGCGCGCTCAGCGCCGTCTGGCGTTACCACGCCGAGGGCATCGTCGGTTGGGATGAGCCGGCGGCCCGTGGCTTGGATCGCGCCGACCTCATGGTTCATGGGATGTGCGTCAGCGGCGCAGATGGGGCCTTCGAACTCGTCGGTCAGCGATGCGATGGCGATGATGTTTGCAGCCGTGCCGCCTGGTACGAAGCGCACTACGGCATCGGAAAGGCCGATTTCAGCGCGGATGAGCTCGGCCGCGCGAGCGCAATGCTCGTCGGTACCGTATCCCGGCGTCTGCTCGGCATTGGTGGCCACCAGCGCATTGAGGATTTGGGGCGCTGCACCCTCACTGTAGTCATTGCGGTACTGCTGCATGGTTGCTCCTCGGATGGCGCGTTCATTCCATTCCAGTATACCGACCATGCGCCCTGGCGACGCGATGGGACTATTCGTTTGCGGGTCTGCGTGCCGCTCCATATAATGGATGCCCAAACGGCTTATCGCGGGCGTGGATGAGCGGGCCGATATACCGGCGGCTGCGCGCGCTGATGGAAAGGGCGAGCCATGCAGGCACAGAAGGCAGAAGGTACCAAGGATCTAATCGGACGGGAGATGCGCGCATGGCAGCGCATGCAGGACGTTGCCGCCGAGGTGTTCGGTCCCTACGGATTCGAACCGGTCGAGACGCCCGCGATCGAGCAGGTCGACGTTTTCGTGCACGGCATCGGCCAGTCGACCGACGTTGTGCGCAAGGAGATGTTCCGCGTGTTCTCCGGCGCCAATTTGGAGCGCGTGCTTGCCGAGGGAACGGATGCCAAGCTCAAGGCCAAGCAGCGTCTGGCCCTGCGTCCCGAGGGAACGGCCGGCGTGGTGCGCTCGGTGGTGGAGAACAACCTGGTGCCGCAGGGTGCGAGTCCTGTCAAGCTCTACTATGCCGAGGCGATGTTTCGCGGCGAGCGCCCGCAGAAGGGGCGCCTGCGCCAGTTCCACCAGGTGGGTATCGAGTGGCTCGGCGCGCCCGATCCCGCTGCCGACGCTGAGTGCATCATCATGCTCATGGAGTTCTATCAGCGTTTGGGCTTCGATCTTTCCAAGCTGCGCCTACTCATCAACAGCATGGGCGACCCGGCATGCCGCCCGGCGTACCGCGACAAGGTGCGCCAGTTCATCCTGGATCACGCCGACGAGATCTGCGAGGAGTGCCGCGAGCGCGCTGAGCTCAACCCGTTGCGCGCTTTCGATTGCAAGAACGACCACTGCCGCGAGGTCATGAAGGATGCCCCGCTCGCGCCCGACAACCTTTGCGACGAGTGCGCCGCCCACTACGAGCAGGTCAAGCGTTACCTGGATGCGGCAGGCATCGCGTATGTGGAGGATCCCACGCTCGTGCGCGGTCTCGACTACTACACGCGCACCGTCTTCGAGGTGGAGGCACCGGGTGCCGGCGTGGGCTCGATCGGCGGCGGCGGACGCTACGACGGTCTCGTGGAGCTCGAGGGCGGAAAACCCACCCCGGGCGTAGGGTTCGCCGTGGGTTTCGAGCGTGCCATGCTTGCTCTAGAGGCATTCGGCGTCGAGCTCGGTGACGAACCGGAACCTTGCGTCTACGTTGCAAATGCCGGCGCCGACCTGCGCGAGCGCGTGTTCGCGATCACGCACGAGCTGCGTCGGGCGGGCATACGCACCGAGGCGGACTACCAGAGCCGTTCCCTCAAGAGCCAGTTCAAGCAGGCGGATAAGCTCGGGGCCACGTTGATGATCGTCGTTGGTGGGGACGAGCTCGCGCAAGGCGCGGTAAAGCTCCGCGACATGGTGAGCCATGAGGAGTGCCTGGTGCCGCTCGACGGAATCGTCGAGGCGGTGCGCGCCGCGCAGTGATCAGGGCGGCGTCGCGAGCATCGCCGCTTGCTGGGTGCCCGCTGTTCGCCGGGCGCAACATCGGCTGGTTTGAGGTTTCCAGCCGATAACGCTCCGGTAACTGCCGTGTTGCTCAGCGTATCTTCATACACCGCTAGATTGGGTTCCCTATAATGTGGCGAGGCGCGCTCGCCGGGTGCGCCTCGATAGAAGGGGACCCTATGTCACAATCGATGGATCCAGGGAGCTGCACGGTTGGGCGCGAGACGCTTGCCGGTGGCGCTGGCAGTGGCACAGCGCAGGTGCCACCGGTACGTATCTTGAGCTCCGAGGAGACCGCCGCGGCTATCCGCAGCTATGCCGAGATCGAGCTTCCCGACCGCTTGCGCGAGAGCTTGGAGATCTTCCTGCGCCTGGAGCGCAAGGTGCTACGCGAGTACGATCCTGAGCTCTGCAACCTTTTCGACCAGCTGCTGAACAGCGTCATCCAAGCGAATGAGGGGGACCCGGGGGCGGCTGCCGCGGGCGAGCGCGTCGATGACGAGGGCATTCCCGTGGAGGACACCTCGAGCGCGAACGCCTTCCGCGATGCGGTCGCGCTTATCGACAACCTTACGCTCGACCGCGCTCAGGTAGTGGTGCGCGCTTTCACGTCGTTCTTCCATCTCGCCAACCTTTCCGAGGAGAATTACCGCGTCGAGAGCATGCGCGCGCGCGAGCGCGAGGTCTCGCCCAACGCGCTCGTGGATCCTTCCAACGAGCTCACCGTCGCCTACAGCCGCCTCGTCGACGAGATGGGAGGCGGTCCGGCTACGCAGCTGCTCAGCAAGCTCGAGTTCCATCCCGTCTTTACCGCGCATCCCACCGAGGCGCGCCGTAAGGCCGTCGAGGGCAAGATTCGCCGCATCGCCCGACTGCTCGATGAGCGCCGGGAGCTCGGCGGGTCGGCGCTCGTGGAGAACGAACGCCACCTGCTGCAGGAGATCGACGCGCTCGTGCGGACCTCGCCCACATCGGTGAGCAAGCCCACGCCGCTTGAGGAGGCAGACACCGTCCTCGACATCTTCGACAGCACGCTCTTCGACATCATTCCCGAGGTCTATCGGCGCTTCGATGACTGGGTGCTCGGCGAGTATGCGGGCACGGTACCGCCTGTGTGCCCGGCGTTCTTCCATCCGGGCAGCTGGATTGGGTCGGACCGCGACGGCAACCCCAACGTGACGGCCAAGGTGTCTCGCGAGGTTGCGGCGAAGTATGCTACGCATATACTCGAGAAACTCGAGGACAAGTGCCGTCGCGTGGGGCGCAACCTCACGCTCGAAGCGCGCTACACCGCACCCTCCGAGGAGCTGTTGAACCTCTGGAATCATCAGGTCGAGATGAGCGAGGTGCTCACCTCCCGCGCACGAGGGATCTCTGCATCTGAGCCGCATCGCGCCGTGATGCTCGTCATGGCCGACAGGCTCAACGCCACTATCCGCCGCAACGCCGACACGATGTACCACAGCGCCGAGGAATTCCTTGCGGACCTGCGCGTGGTGCAGCGCTCGCTCGCCGCCGCCGGTGCCGTCCGCGCGGCATACGGACCGGTTCAGACGCTTATCTGGCAGGTCGAGACCTTCGGCTTCCATATGGTGGAGATGGAGTTCCGCCAGCACTCCCTCGTGCACGAGCGTGCGCTCGCCGATATTCGCGAGCACGGACTGCATGGTGAACAAGGCGAGCTCGCGCCCATGACGCGTGAGGTGCTCGACACGTTCCGCGCGATCGGGTCGATCCAGAAGCGCTACGGAGAGAAGATGGCTCGCCGCTACATCATCTCGTTTACCAAGAGCGCTCAGCATGTGGCTGACGTCTACGAGCTGGCGAACCTTGCTTTCGCGCATGCCGAGGACGTCCCTGCGCTCGACGTGATCCCGCTGTTCGAGCAGCTCGAGGACCTCGAGGGCTGCGTGGACGTGCTCGACGCGATGCTTGAGCTGCCGCCCGTGCAGGACCGTCTTCAGAAGACCGGTCGTCGCATGGAGGTCATGCTCGGCTACTCCGACTCCTCAAAGGATGCCGGCCCCACTACTGCCACGCTTGCGCTTCACAGTGCCCAGGCGCGCATTGCCGCATGGGCTGAGCGCAACGGCATCGATCTGGTGTTGATGCACGGCCGCGGAGGCGCTGTGGGACGCGGCGGCGGTCCCGCGAACCGCGCCGTGCTCGCGCAGCCGGCGGGTTCGGTCAACTGCTTCTTCAAGGTGACGGAGCAGGGCGAGATCATCTTTGCGCGCTATGGCAACCCGCTTTTGGCGCGCCGGCACATCGAGAGCGTCGCAGCCGCGACCCTGCTCAACTCCGCGCCGTCAGTGGAGCGCCTGAATACCGAGACCACCGAGCGCTACGCCGAGATGGCAGACCGCCTGAACGAGGTCTCGCATAAGCGCTACCTCGACCTCCTCAACACGGACGAGTTCGCGCCTTGGTTCTCCATCGTGACGCCGCTTACCGAGGTGGGTCTTCTGCCCATCGGAAGCCGTCCGGCCAAGCGCGGGCTTGGCGCCCAGTCCCTCGATGACCTGCGCACCATTCCGTGGGTGTTCTCCTGGTCGCAGGCGCGTATCAACCTTGCCGCATGGTATGGGCTGGGCAGCGCTTGCGAGGCTCTGGGCGACTTGGAGCTCTTACGCCGTGCCTATCGCGAATGGCCGCTGTTCGCCACGTTCATCGACAACATCGAGATGTCCATCGCCAAGACCGATGGGCGCATCGCGAAGATGTACCTTGCACTCGGTGATCGCGAGGATTTGGCTCGCAAGGTCTATGACGAGATGCAGCTCACGCGCCGCTGGGTGCTCGCTATCGTAGACGATGCTTGGCCGCTCGAGCACCGGCGCGTGCTTGGGCGTGCGGTGCGCGTGCGCAATCCCTATGTCGATGTGCTCTCGCTTGCGCAGGTGCGTGCCCTGCGCGTAGTCCGAGCTGAGCAAGACGAGCTTTCCGCCGAGGAGAAAGCCGCCTACCTGACGCTCATCCTCTCGACCGTGACCGGAGTCTCCGCGGGGCTCCAGAATACGGGGTAATCGGCGCCACCGACCGTGGTCGGGGCCGTTAGCTCGGTGCCGGCTCGCTTCGTTCGATCGTTGAAAGCCGCCTGTCATCCGTGCAGGCGGCTTTCTTGCGTTTAGGATCTTCTGTCGTTCGAAACGCAGCGAGTTCACGGGCGATCGTAGGAATTCTGCAGTCTTCTATCTGTGAATCCTCAAAGCCGACGTATTGGAATTGTGATCGTAGGAAATCTGCAAAGCTCTTTGATCAAGTCGTAAAAATAATGCATTTGTTAGCAATGATATCGTAGGATTTCTGCGGAATTGGCAATCGAGTCGTAAGTAATCTTCAAATCCAAGAACCTAATCGTAAAGAATCATAATTATTTTATTAAAAAATAAAGATATGTTACGATAAGAAGATAAAAAATGGAGAAAACATACGATGAGCTGTGAAAAATGAATAGTAATTACGAGAGATATGAAATAGAGACGGGCAGATCAAATCAAGGCGGACGATATCGGGGTCAACTGGCTGCGAACGCGAGTCGGCGTAATGGCGGGGAATGCACCCCGCCATACGTCAGCAGCGGCTAAACCGTTAGGCATCAAGCGCGCTCTTCCAACTGGGTGCCATTCCAGATCTGCTGGGTCCGCAGGAACCCCTCGATGGTTTCCTGTGATACCGCCACTTCCGTATAGGTGAGCTTGGATTGGGGGCTGACCGATGCAAGACGCTTGATCTCCGTGGCGACTCGTTCAGAGCGGGGGATGCCGTAGCGCGTCAGCTTATCAACGAATTGCTGAGGTTTCAGCACGTCTTCAGGCGAGATGCGCAGGATTGGAGCACCGTAGAGCGTGAGCTCCGCCTCGCGGTGCTGCTCGTCTGCAAGGATCTGGATGGCCGAGCGCCCAAGGCCAAAAGCATTATCGTTGTATTTTCTGATGCCGTCTGCCTCGCCGATGACCTTGCTGCCGCCTGGGAGGGTCCAGAGGTAATCGACGCGGTAGGTGCGCTGCGGGTCGTCGGGACGCGGCAGCTCGACCTGCAGGTCGGGAAGGGCGAAACCCTGCGTGATCATGAGGGCACGTGCAGCGGATTCCAACCAGCTCTCACTGCGCGGGTCGGCATAGCTCATGATCCCGATGGCGCGGTTGATGCCGAAGCGGTGCGTGCCGAACTCGCGGAACGCGGCGTGCATGGCTCTGCGGTTCGATCCGCTGAGTGCGAGGGCTCGGTCAGCTATGGCGAGCCCTTCGGTGAAGGGGCTGGTGCGCAAGCAGTCGAACGTGGTGCGCGCGAGCGGCGTGACCGTGATGCCGTCGACCACTTGGACATCGTCCCCAACGATATGCCGGGCGATGCTCCCCTCCGACCTACGGCGCTTCTCCAGCGTGGTTGCAACGTGAATAGTCGCGAGGCGCGGGTAGGAGATGGGCAGCCCCCACACCAAGCCAGCAGTCTCATGGCAAAAGACCATGTCGGGGTGGAGCTTCTGCAGGCCGCGCACGATGTGGAGAGCCTGCTGATCCGGTCTGAGAGCGTTCCAATATTCCGGCCGCGCGAAGAGCGAGCGCATCGGGCGGACGACGGAGCCCGAGGAGACGCGCCGGTTCAAAAGAGCGCGGATGGCAGCATCGTCGCTAACCAGGCACGAGCCCTCCTGTTCGGCAACTTTGAAGAGGTCTGCCAGGACTTGGTCGTTCGCTTTGCTCATGGCGGTCCAATCGTTCGCATGGAGGTCCATGGTGGCTTCTACCGCAAACCAGCGGTACAAGGGATATCGCAATAATAATGCAATCGATGGCAGAAAAACTAAGAAATCGTGCGATATGAAGATGGGGAAATATCGACCATTCTACGGGGGTGATTGGTGAACGTCCCGCGCGGCACAGGATGCGGAAACTCTGCGAAATACCGTTGACCGGGCAGCTAGATGCGGTATACTTCTACGGTCATTTGCAGAGCCCCGTGAATCTCTGTTACGACACGTTTTATTGGAGGAGTCCGAAGTGATTTCAAAGTCGACTCACTACGCCAAGCAGGGTGAGGTCTCCCGCAACTGGGTCCTCATCGATGCCGAGGGTAAGGTGCTGGGCCGTCTGGCCACGCAGATCGCCATGATCCTGCGCGGCAAGAACAAGCCCCAGTTCACCCCCAACTCCGACTGCGGCGACTTCGTGATCGTCATCAATGCCGATAAGGTCCAGCTTACCGGCAACAAGGCTGATCACAAGACCTACTATCGCCACAGCGGTTACAACGGCGGTCTCAAGGCTGAGAGCTTCCGCACGGCGATGGAGAAGCACCCCGAGGAGGTCATCCGTCGTGCCGTCCGCGGCATGCTGCCCAAGACCACCCTTGGTCGCCAGCAGCTCGGCAAGCTCAAGATCTACGCCGGCCCGGAGCATCCGCATGCGGCGCAGAACCCCGTCAAGATCGAGTTGGAGGCATAAACCATGGCTGAGAACACCGTTGTCTACCAGGGCACCGGGCGCCGCAAGAATGCCGTGGCCCGTGTCCGTCTCGTTCCCGGTACCGGCAAGGTGACCGTCAACAAGCGCGATGCTGCCGAGTACTTCGGCCGTCAGCAGCTCCTCGACGGCGCTCTTGCTCCCTTCAAGGTGACCGACACCATGGGCACCTTCGACGTCGTCGCGCTGTGCGACGGCGGCGGCATCTCCGGCCAGGCCGGTGCGCTCCGCCTGGGCATCGCCCGTGCGCTGCTCAACGCTGGCGACTATCGTGCCGACCTCAAGAAGGCCGGTTACCTGACTCGCGATGCTCGTGTGGTCGAGCGCAAGAAGTACGGTCTCAAGAAGGCTCGTCGCGCGCCTCAGTTCTCCAAGCGCTAAGGTTTCGCGGGATATCCGCTCCTTGCGTTCCAACGGGGTTTGCCTATGGCAGGCCCCGTTTTTCTATCTGCTGGTCCTGCCTTCTGCATGCTGCTAACGGGGATCGGGCCCGTGCATCGATCGGGATGACGGTCGCATATTCGGCGTCCCGATGGACTGCCGCAGGCTCGATCCGCCTCTTCGCGGCAAGGGTGCCGGACGCACCGATTTGCGGTAGGATAGGGGGTAACGATCGCACCTGTGGGCTTGCATCGTCGTGCATCGTCCGGTCAAGGGAGATCATGTTTAAATCGTTCTTACATTCGCTGGGGTTTCACGAGCGTCGCAATGTGCTGCTCTCGCCGTTAGCCGGCAAGGTGATCCCGTTGTCGGAGGTCAACGACCCCACCTTTGCCTCTGGCTCGCTTGGCGAAGGCGTTGCCATCGAGCCCACCGGCAACAAGGTGGTCGCACCTTCCGATGGCAAGGTGAAGGCGGTCTTCCCCACGGGCCATGCTGTGGCCCTGCACACCAATGAGGGCCTCGACGTCCTCATCCACATCGGTCTCGATACCTACAAGCTCGACGGCAGGCACTTCAGGGTGCGCGCTGCCGAGGGCGATTCCGTCAAGAAGGGTGACGTGCTCATCGAGTTCGACCGTGACGCGATCCGCTCGGAGGGCTACGATATCACTGCTCCCATTCTCATCTGCAACTCGGTTGAGTTCTCGAGCATCAAGGGGAACGTGGGCGATACGGTCCCTGAGCTCGGGAAGCTCCTCACCGCTCGGGAGCGATGACGCATCGGTTGGGTAGGCGGCCGCAGGACCGTGGAAAGGCTATAGGAAGGACCCTAGAATGAAGCTTATTCGTGTACGCGACTACGAGGACATGAGCCGGAAAGTCGCGAATATCATCGGTGCGCATATCATCTTGAAGCCCACGACGGTGCTCGGCCTCGCTACCGGCACCACCCCGATTGGCACCTACCAGCGGCTCATCAAGGGCTATGAGGACGGCGACCTCGACTTCTCGCAGGTGCGCAGCTACAACCTCGACGAGTATCGCGGACTCACGCACGAGGATACGCAGAGCTACCATTACTTCATGTATGACCAGCTCTTCAACCATGTCAACATCGACCCGTCCAACGTCCATGTGCCCGATGGCGCCAACCCCGACGCCGACGCCGCCTGCAGCGAGTACGACCGCATGGTCGAAGAGGCCGGTTACTGCGACCTGCAGCTGCTCGGTATCGGCCGCAACGGTCACATCGGCTTCAACGAGCCCGACGAGGTCTTTTCCAAGGGTACGCACTGCGTCGATCTGACCCAGAGCACCATCGAGGCCAATGCACGCCTCTTCGAGCGTGAGGAGGACGTCCCGCGCCAGGCGTACACCATGGGTACCCAGACGATCATGAACGCCCGCCTCATCGTCATGGCTGTGTCGGGCGAGAACAAGGCGCAGGCGCTCCACGACATGTGCTACGGTCCCGTCACGCCGCAGTGCCCCGCCTCCATCCTGCAGCTCCATCCCAACGTGATCGTCGTTGCCGATGAAGCTGCCCTTTCGCTGTGCAAGTAGCGTGTGAGTCTGGTATACTCATCTGCGCTGTCCCCATCGTCTAGCGGCCTAGGACGCCACCCTTTCAAGGTGGATATCGCGGGTTCGAATCCCGCTGGGGGCACCATATGCAAGAAGCACGAACCCGCGGAGCGCGACTTCGCGGGTTCGTTTCGTTCAAGGGTCATCAACCCTGTGGCGCGCGCAGCGCGCCACTGAAAACCACCCGCTACGCGGGTGGATCCCACTGATGCTACGCAACGGGCCGCCCTCCTCCTAGGATGGTGATTGTTCAGGTCGCCAGCCCCAAGAGGAGGGTGATAGCCATGGCGCAGAAGGCCAACAGCCTCGCGCACACGAAGTGGCTCTGCAAGTACCACATCGTGTTCACACCGAAGTATAGAAGGAAGGCGATATACAACCAATACCGCAAGGACCTCGGGGAGATCCTCAGGCAGCTCTGCCGCTGGAAGGGGGTGGAGATCATAGAGGGGCACCTGATGCCGGACCACGTGCACATGCTGGTCAGCATCCCGCCCAAGATCAGCGTGTCGAGCTTCATGGGCTACCTGAAGGGGAAGAGCTCGCTGATGATGTTCGACCGGCACGCGAACCTCAAGTACAAGTTCGGGAACAGGAAGTTCTGGGCGGAGGGCTACTACGTGTCCACCGTCGGCCTGAACGAGGCCACGATCGCCAAGTACATCAGGGAGCAGGAGGCCGCCGACATCGCGCTGGACAGGCTGAGCGTGAAGGAGTACGAGGACCCGTTCGGTAGGGGGTAGCGGCCCGCCCGTTCGACGGGCGTGCCACGAGTCAAGGGGCTATCGGGCCTGAACTTCGTTCAGGCCAGGGACTTGAGTCCCTGGCCTGGGCCCCTAGGGTTACACCCTAAGAGCAAACCACCCGCTATGCGGGTGGTCCTGATTCAAGGGTCATCAACCCTGTGGCGCGCGCAGCGCGCCACTGAAAACCACCCGCTACGCGGGTGGATCCCACTGATGCTACGCAACGGGCCGCCCTCCTCCTAGGATGGTGATTGTTCAGGTCGCCAGCCCCAAGAGGAGGGTGATAGCCATGGCGCAGAAGGCCAACAGCCTCGCGCACACGAAGTGGCTCTGCAAGTACCACATCGTGTTCACACCGAAGTATAGAAGGAAGGCGATATACAACCAATACCGCAAGGACCTCGGGGAGATCCTCAGGCAGCTCTGCCGCTGGAAGGGGGTGGAGATCATAGAGGGGCACCTGATGCCGGACCACGTGCACATGCTGGTCAGCATCCCGCCCAAGATCAGCGTGTCGAGCTTCATGGGCTACCTGAAGGGGAAGAGCTCGCTGATGATGTTCGACCGGCACGCGAACCTCAAGTACAAGTTCGGGAACAGGAAGTTCTGGGCGGAGGGCTACTACGTGTCCACCGTCGGCCTGAACGAGGCCACGATCGCCAAGTACATCAGGGAGCAGGAGGCCGCCGACATCGCGCTGGACAGGCTGAGCGTGAAGGAGTACGAGGACCCGTTCGGTAGGGGGTAGCGGCCCGCCCGTTCGACGGGCGTGCCACGAGTCAAGGGGCTATCGGGCCTGAACTTCGTTCAGGCCAGGGACTTGAGTCCCTGGCCTGGGCCCCTAGGGTTACACCCTAAGAGCAAACCACCCGCTATGCGGGTGGTCCTGATTTCAGGCTCGGTTCGCCTCGTGTTCGGTAGCCCATCTCGTGCCCGCAGCGCGCCTCGTGCCTCCCTGCCCGCCTGCGTTCATCGGCCCAAAGCTACCTAGCGCGAAATAGTCGCCGGCGCGACCATGCTCGGGGTTCACAATGGAGCAAGCGGCGCGTGCCTTTCCGGAATGCGAGGCGGCCACCGCCCGGAGCGCTCTGGCGAGGAGGTGTAGGCGCGATGGATTCCATACCTCATGGTTCAGAGCTCTATAAGATCCCGCTGCTTGCGCGGCGCAAGCGCTTACCGGTGCTTCCGGGGCAGCCCGAGGGCATAAGCTATGGCATGATCTGGGGCGCCTGCCCGCTTCCGGCGAACGGTTCTTGCTATATCGTTCGGTTCGAGGGCGACACGAGTGCCAGAATACTTGCGTATGTAAGCGAATTCGGTGAGGTGTTCGCGGCAAGCGGTCCCATCACCTTGGAGCCGACCGCGCGTCCGGAACTCGCCTTGGTGCCTGATGAGCGCGGATTCTCCGGAACGATCTTCGTGCGCAATGGGAGCAAGGCGCTTGAGCCGTACAGTCGCTACCGCGGCTCCTTCAAGGGCGTGATGCGCGAGGTATGCGATACCGAGACCTGGAACTCCTCCCGGACCATGGGGTATCGTGCATTTGCTGCCTCGCTGTACCTGCGCTACTGCGTTATCGACGCGAGCCGGCTGACTCCGGTGTGCATGCCGGGAGATGAGGCGTCCGGGCCCGAGGGCAGGCGCAGCGCGGCACGAGGGGGCCATGCGCCCGCGATCTCGCTTGCCGCGACGCCGCTCTCGGAGCCGGTCCAGCTGTTCGAGGGCTTTAACGATTTAGCTCTGCCAGATGCCATCGAGGCGGCCCTGTTCCGCATCGACGGCGCAGCCAAACCTTCCGGCCTGGAACGCTTCGCCCGCCGCCTCCTTTCCGCCATAGACCTTGAGCGCCTGCGCAAGCTCACCGAAGCCGCGTGGGTATCGCTCGCCTACATTCGCGGAACGGATAGCTTCTACCTCAACTTCTCGCGTGAGAGCATCACGGTGGATGACACCTTGTTCCTCTTCGGGGTGGAAGCCGTTCTGAACCGCCTGTGCGCGGTCGAGCACAGGTTCGGCTCGGTACCCGAGGGCGTCGAGGCGTCGCCTTCGGAGGAGGCTTGCTCGCTTATAGACCAGCACATGATGCGCGGTATGACCTCATGGGTCGGTACCAGCATCGACCGTACCGTCACGCGTAACGGCTGGGCGGATTTTGCCGAGGTCTCATGCCGCCCGGGTGGCGAGTGGGATACGCGCACGCGTTTCGCGACGCTCGTCGAGGAGCTCGTCACGATCGTGCGTCTAGAGTATGAGTTCGTTTGCGATGCTTCGAACGGGGTACTGAACGTTCGCTTCACGGCCCCGGACGGTCGTGCCATGCCTCACGAGCTGTATCAGTTGGACGAGGGGCGTTGGGTCGACGTCGATGCTCCGCAGTGCGCGGCCATGGCTGCCGAGTACGCAGCCCGCATGGTGCTTGCGCTCGCCGCGGCTGCGTTTGCGTCCAAAATCACCATGCGCCGCTGTACTGTCGCAGTGCGAGACCTCGTGAGCGGCGAGGAAGAGCGCTATCTTTTCGAGCGCGCAGGGTTCTTGGCATCGCTGGTGCCGTTTGCCAAGCAGGTGGATGGAGCGTCGCTCGAGCAGCAGCCAGCGCTCAAGCGCATCGGCGGTCTTAAGACGGAGGCCCCGTTCGAGATCCCGGATGACAGCATGCGCTATACGGCGGTTGCCGAGGACGACCGCGAGCTGCCAGAAGAGCTGCGCGAGCTGCTCATGGCGGACCGCATCGGTGAGCTCGAGGTCATGGAGACGGGACCCGATGCCCGCTCCGAGCGCCTCGCGGAGCTCAAGGAGCTCGTGCAAAGCGATCCAGCGCAAGCGGAGCAGGGTTTCATCAAGCTGATCGAGGAGCTCGAGGCGGGCTGTGCTGCCGAGGAGCTTTTGAGCGACGTACCGCTCATCAGCAGGTTCTGCCAGAGCAGGGTGGGGAGGGTGCTGCTTCCGCTTTGGGAGGAGGACCGCGTCGCGCGCATACACCGCGTGCCCGATGCCCTGTTCTTCGCGCACCATGAGCTCGAGACGATGTACTTCCGCGCCGGCGCGTTCGATCGAGCGCTCGAGGAGGCCCGGTGCATGCTCGACATGGCCGGCAGCTCCACGCTGGCGCATGCTGCCGTGGTGAACGTGCTAGCGCGCCTTGAGCGCTTCGACGAGGTGATCGAGGTCGCGAAGCACGGCCTGCGCGTTGCCGTGGACCGTGATTCGATCTCGTATCTGCTGTACCGCATGGCGTTTGCCTACTGGCGCATCGGCCAGCTCGACGTGGCGATGGCGTGCTACCGCACGGTGCCGCGCGGGGAGACGATGAGCGAGATGGCCCAGCTCGAGCTCGGCCAGCTGCTTGCCGAGATGGGCCGCACCGAAAAGCCATCTGCCGAGGAGGCTCGCAAGATCATAGAGCCGGCGGGGATACCCGTGCCTCCGAGCCATGAGGCGGTCGAGCAGCTCGGGTCTGCTGCTGTGCTCCTCACGGACAACGGGTTCTATGCGCTCGCGTATGAGTGCGTGTACGTGGTGTGGCTCCTGCTTGGTAGCGACGAGCTCGGTGCGGTTGCTCGCTCGCTCAAGCCCTAAAACGCGCGAACCCCGCTTGGATGGGTCCAGGCGGGGTTCGTATAAAGCGCAGCTGGCGGAGAGCTGGGGATTCGAACCCCAGATTCCCTTGTGGGGAATACTCGCTTAGCAGGCGAGCACCTTCGGCCTCTCGGTCAGCTCTCCGTAGCAGTCACTCATATTACCGTATAAGGGCGTGTCCGCACAAGATTGAAGTTTGAACTTACGCGAACTACGTAAGTCGAACAACGTACGCAGGTGATGCCGGCGGGTGCCGTGCGCTACGCGTAGATGACCTCGAGCTCCGGCGCGGCTGAAACGGGTCGTTCGGGACTCTCGGACGTCTTGGCGGTGGTCCATTTCCTTCCCGTCAAGTAGACCGAAGGTGTTCAAGTCAGATACCTGCGGGTTCATGATTGCCGAAACCTTGTGTCTACGACGATCCCAGATGTAACCACCGCCAAGGCGCTCGAACTGTTGAAGAAGGGCTCCGACTGGCTCGCCGAGGCGGAATCCGCTGCGAGTTTTGCTGCGATCCGCTGGCTCGTTGAAATAAAAAAGCCTCGCTGCATTTGTGAAAGCCTCCTCGTTGATCCGCACCCCGAATCTTGGTCCCGTTTGTCCAAGATTCGGGGTGCGATTTGATAGGGAGGGCTTTCGCTTTTGGCGGCGGGCTATGAGCTCCCACGGCGGAATGTCTCGGATAGGCGACGAGGCCGTATCGCTAGGCGAGGTCGATGGCGATGTTCCCGCGATGAGCGCGTATGGAGTCCCAGCTAAAGATCCGCGCAAGCTCCTCTGCTGTACGCGGTTCGGCATCTGGGGCGATTCCCGTTATACCTGCGAGCCATCCCAGCAGGCGCTCGGGCGTGCGGAAGCGCTCGCGCAGGCCCTCCATGTCCAAGTCGCGGTCGCGCTTTGAGAGACGGCGGCCATCGGGTGCCATGAGGAGGGGAACGTGGGCATACGCGGGTTCGGGGAGGCCAAGCAGCCGCTGCAGGTAGATTTGACGCGGCGTGGACGCTAGCAGGTCGCACCCGCGGACGATCTCGTTCACACCCATCTCGGCATCATCGACGACAACGCTGAGCTGGTAGGCGAACACGCCATCCGAGCGGCGAATCAGGAAGTCGCCGCAATCGCGGGCGAGCTCTTGGCGTTGCTGCCCGAAGACGCGGTCGGTAAAGGTGATGACGCCTGCAGGGTCGCTTGCGGCGGGGACCATAAGGCGCGTCGCCGGGGAGCGTTCCGCACTGCGCCGGGCGACCTCGTCGGGGGAAAGGTTTCGGCAGGTGCCTACATACACGGGCGTACCGTCACTTGCATGCGGAGCGCTCGCGGCGTGGAGTTCGGCGCGTGTGCAAAAGCAGGGGTAGGTAAGGCCGCGCTCGACGAGGGAGCGCGCGGCCTCCTCGTAGCGCTCTATGCGATCGTGCTGGTAGAACGGGCCATCATCCCATGTAAGTCCCAGCCAGTCGAGGTCGCGGATCAAAAGCTCCGTCCACGGTCCGCTTTGCGTGCGCGGGTCCAGGTCCTCGATGCGCAGCACCATGAGGCCGCCTGCAGAGCGGGCGGAGAGCCAGGCGACGAGCGACGCGTAGATGTTGCCTAGATGCATGCGGCCGGAGGGCGACGGAGCGAACCTGCCGACGACCTTGCGCGAGTTGTTCTCAGCGGTATCCATGAACGCAAGTATAGCCGAGAGGTTAATCGTCGTCCTCGCTGGCGAGTAGGATCTGGGATGCCCAATTTCGGTCGATGATATAGGTCGATTCGATGCGGCATGAGCGCCTATCGACGATTTGGTTTGCCCGTGTGTAAAGATCCTGTGGCACCTCTACCGTTTGCGGCTTGGACCACGACCCGTCTTTCTGAACGATGAACAGCGCGAGCTCAAGCTTTCCAGCGGGGGTCTGACAGAGGTATAACAGCTCCGCATCATTTGCAAGCGCTTCGAATTCCGCTTCGTTTTGCGCCAACTGCTTGAGTACCAGGAGTTTGAGAATCTCCAGGGCTCGATCGTCGCGGCCATCTCTAAATATCAGCGCTTTTTCTCGCAGGCTATTTTGTGAGGTGACTAGGCGATGTTGGTAATTCGCCTCTGTGGTCATCTTCCTAAACATGACATCCGATTGCAGGTGATCGAGCATGTCGATGGCTTGCTTGATGCTGCTTTCATCAACGAGCTGTACCATCGCATGCCCTTTCATGTCGTGATAGAGGCATGGGTAGAACACATCAGTCTCGACGCCACAGTGGGGGCAGCGGTACTTGAAGAGCGACCCGTCGATGAGTTGTTGCGCTTCATCGGGGTCGAGCACGTTGTTCAGACTCTCCCACAGGATGATTTCTCCGTTGGTGCCGCAGGCGGGGCAGGTGATGTCGCTTCGGTAGGGGCGGGACATTGGAGACTCCTTTTGCATCCTTTGCTGGGTCAGCTATTCAGTTGCTACTGCGTCGTAACCTCAATCGAATCGCTGTCGAGCATAGCGCGCGCCTGAGCTTGGCCTTTGATTGCCTCGGCCAAGCGCTTGCGGTAGTAGTACAGGCCATCTGCGATATCCATTCTCAAGCCCACCTCGGCTCGTTGGAACAGCGAAAGCGCGCGCAACGGGTCGAGCTCGATGCCCAGCCCTGCCGAGTTGGGGTCTATGAGCAGGCGCGCGATGCGTATCGCTGGCTGGGCGGCGAGCGCGGGGCTCTCGGCAAGCTCAAGGCTGCGTTCCCAGAGCGCTTTGGCAAAGGTCAGGTTGGTTTCGGTCGCTTGGCCTCGACTGAACATGTCGCCGAGTTTGTAGGTTGCCTCGCAGGAAGGCGCGAGCGCTGCGGCGAGTGCGTAGAAACGAAACGCCTTGCCGAAGTCGCGCTCGCCCGTACGGCCGTACTCGTAGATGTAGCCGAGGTTGATGACGGACTGGAAGCACCCGTGGCGCATCGCCATCTCGTACAGCTCAGCAGCTTTGGCGTAATCCTGCTCGACAAGCTCGCCCATATAGTACAGGGCGCCAAGATCGTTCATGCAGGCGGCGCTGCCGGCGGAGATGCCAAGGCGGTAGCCGAGAACCAGTGCCTCGGCGATGCCGTTGCTGTAGCGGGCTGCCTCGTGGATGCGCGCGGCATTCGCCTGCGCGAACCGTGCGAACCCGTCGCCGACGCTGGAGAGCGCCGCCCGCGCGAGCTCGGTGAGCAGGTCCTGGGCGTTGCCGATTTCCGCCTCGTCATGGTAGCTGTCGGGCGTTTCGTGGAAGATCATCGGGACATCTGCGAACTTTGAGAGCCGCTCGAGCTCCTCGCGGCTGACGGCATAGGTGACCTCGCTCATCGTGCACCTCCGGGTGGTCGATTCCTTGAGGTAACGATACCGTCCCGCGCGGACAAAATGCGCACCGGGTGCCGGCATTCCGCGAACGGCAGAGCCCGGCGGAGCTGCTCCGGCCGGGGCGTCTTGGTTGTGGCGGTTTCGCTGTGGAGCCGTGCGGGCTAGATCGCCTCGAGGAACTCCCCGTGTGCCCCGCACATGGGGCAGACGGGCTCCACGCCGTCCTCGAAGTCGAAGACGGCCCCGCAGAGCAGGCAGCGGTACGTGGTGGTGCCGGCGGCGGGGGCGTATCGGCCGCGGGGGCATCGGCGGGTGCGGGGGCGTCCGGAGCGGGATGCTCGGCACCCGCCGCATCGGGTGCTGCTTCCGGTGCGTCGTTGTCGGGCACGAGCTCGAGCAGCTTGGTCGCAGCCTCGACGGGGAAGTCCGCGCTCAGCGGATGGGCTGCGAGCTCTTCGAGCAGGGCGTGGGCGTTGCCGCTCTGCGGGAGCATGTAGCCGGCCTCGCGCAGCAGGTCCTCGTTCACCAGGCGCGCCGCGCGGGCGCCGCCTCGGGCTCGAAGAGCGCCTTGGGCGCTCCGCAAAGCGGGCAGGTCCAGGTCTCCGGAAGCTCGGCGAACAGCGTCCCCTTCTGCTCCTCGTCGTAGACGTATCCGCATATCGAGCAGACGTATCTCATGGCCCCTCCAATCTCTGGCCACGCGCGGGCGCCCCGGCGATAGGGCGTGCGGTCGCTTATCGATACTCATTACTAAGTGCATAGGATGCGTCGGTCCGCGTCAAGGACGATTCGCGCGGCGGGCGGTTCCCGCGCGCGGGCGGCTGCGTGCGTGAACCGGCCCGCTCGGGGGTATGAACAGATAGGTGCGCTGAGGCGCCGCGTGCTGCCGGCAAAGGGGGACCGATGGCTGAGACGACCTTCGAGGACGCGTTCATGGACATCCAGACCGGGCTTGTGTCCCTGGTGCTCGAGGCGCTCGAGGGCTCAGGCGGCGTGGCGCGCGTCTTCATCTTCGGCGCCATCGAGGGCGGCATGACCTCGTTCAACGCGTGCGCCGAGCTGGCCGGGCGCATCGAGAGGCTCGATGCCCTGGTCGCGGACCGGCGCGTGCTCTTCCAGGTGATGGGCTTGGGCTCAAAGGACCTCGCGGAGCTCGAGGCGCTCTGCGCGCAGCACGGCCGCGCGTGCCCGACGCAGCTCTACGGGCGCTACGTCGCGGGCGGCGGCTACGACGCCCGGTATGTGTACGAGCCCATGGCGACGCGCGCGGTCGACCCCGTGGCGCCGGGGGCGGCGTTCTCCGCGTGGCTCGATGCGCTACGGGCGGGACGCGACCCGTTCGCGTAGGGAGGCGATATTCCATGGCCTATTGCGATTGGGATGCGACGAGCGAGCTCAACATCCGCTATCACGACGAGGAATGGGGCACGCCGCTCCACGACGATCGTGGCCAATTCGAGTTCCTCACGCTCGAAGTCATGCAGTGCGGGCTCAACTGGAACATGATGATCCAGAAGCGCGAGATCTTCCGTGCGTGCCTCGATAACTTCGAGTTCGATCGCATCGCCACCTATGATGAGGCAGATATCGAGCGCATCCTCGAGACGCCGGGCATGATTCGCAGCCGTCGCAAGGTCGAGGCGATCGTTGGCAACGCTCGCTGCTTCCAGCGAATTCGCGAGGAATTCGGCACGTTCGACGCGTACCTGTGGAGCTATTCCGGCGGCAAGACTATCCTCTACAACAAGCATGCGCAAGGATACATTCCGGTGAGCAACGGGCTTTCAGCGCGTGTCGCTCGCGACCTCAAGCATCGCGGCTTCAAGTTCCTGGGTCCTACGGTGATTTACTCGCATCTGCAGGCATGCGGCATCATCAACGACCATGGCGAGGATTGCCCGCGCTACCGCGAGATCAACGAAGCGTATCCTACGGTCAAGAAGCGCCGGTACCTAGAGAAGGACATCCGCTACTTTGGCGCCTGAGGCGGAGCGCGAGAAAGTGTGAGGTAGACCATGCCATTTTCCATCGTGAGGAACGATATAGCACGCGTGCATGCGGATGCCGTGGTGAATGCTGCGAACACCGGGCTCCAAGAAGGCGGCGGTGTGTGCGGTGCCATCTTCGCCGCTGCCGGGCGCGAGCGGATGCGCTCCGCCTGCGATGCCATCGGCCGGTGCCCCACGGGTGGTGCCGTGGTCACGCCCGCGTTCGATTTGCCGGCGCGCTGGTGCATCCATGCCGTCGGTCCCGTTTGGCAGGGTGGCGGCCATGGCGAGGAGCAAGCGCTGCACAGTTGCTACCAGAGCATCTTCGAGCGCGTGCTTGAGCTGGGTGCGCGCTCGGTGGCATTCCCGCTCATCTCTGCCGGCATCTTCGGATACCCGCAGGATCGCGCACTTGCCGTCGCCCGCGAGGAGACCCGGGCATTCCTTGCCGAGCACGATGACGTCGAGGTCACGCTCGTCGTGTTCGATCGCTCTGCCGTGCGCTTGGGTTCAGACCTGGGACACGCCATCCGCGAGTACATAGATGATGAGTACGTCGAGCGGAACCCGCATAGAAGGCATGGCGCCACGCGGGGATCTTACGTGGCAAGGGAACTCGACGCCCTCGTCGAGGCTGCCGCGCCCGAGTTCTTCCGCAGTGATGGGGCGGCGTTCCTCGCTGCTTCTAAACACGTGGCACCGGCGGCGCCAGCTGCAGCGGCGGCACCAGCTGCGGCTGGCGCATCTGCTGGCAAGCGAGGGTCCCGTGCCGCATCCCTGGAAGATGGTGAGCTCGATGTTCTGCTCGACCATCTCGATGCTTCGTTCTCAGAGACGGTGCTCGCCCTCATCGATCGAAGCGGTATGACCGATGCCGAGGTGTACCACCGTGCCAATCTGAGCCGTCAGTTGTTCTCCAAGATCCGCAGTAAGGCCGATTACCGGCCGACCAAGCCGACGGCGGTGGCTCTCGCCTTGGCGCTTGAGCTCGATCTGCCTGCGACGCAGGACCTGCTCGCGCGCGCGGGGCTCGCGCTCTCGAATACCAGCAAGTTCGATGTGATCGTACGCTTCTTCATCGAGCGCGGTATCTACGACATCTTCCGTTTGAACGAGGCCCTCTTCGCCTACGATCAGCCGCTTGTGGGATCGTTCTAGATCCAGCCTCTCCCCCAGCATACTCGGATGTCGCTCGGCGGTTTACCTCGAGGGCGGTCGAGCCGCGTAATCTCCAAGGTGCAAGCTGGACCTTGAGAGAAAGGGCATCACATGAGCAAGCGGATCAATATGAATGCTTGGGAATCGGAGCAAAAAGACGCGGGGCTGCGTGCGGAGCTCGTGTTCATCCTCGACGCGAGCGGTTCCATGGCGGGGCTTGAGGCGGATACCATCGGCGGCTTCAACGCGATGATCGCCGAGAACCGCGAGGAGCCGGGCGAGGCCACCGTTTCGGTCATAACCTTCAACAATCGTTCGAACGTGCTGCTCGATCGCGTGCCGATCGACGAGGTGCCGCGCCTCACGCGCAAGCAGTATCGGTGCTCCGGGTGCACGGCGCTGCTCGATGCCGTGGGCGCCGCCATCGAGCACATCGATCTTGTGCAGAAGGTCCAGCCAAAGGGCTACGAGGCCGATAAGGTGCTGTTTGCCATCACGACCGATGGCATGGAAAACGCAAGCAGGGACTATACGTACCGCAGGGTCAAAAAGATGATCGAGGGCCATCAGGAGATGGGCTGGGAGTTCATCTTCATCGGCGCGAATATCGATGTCGTGGCGGAGGCGGAGAAACTCGGTATCGATCGTGGGCGCGCGGCAGGGTACGTGCCTGACGGATTTGGCACAGAAACCGTATATCAGGCAGCGAGTATTGCGGTGGGTGCCTGCCGCCGTGGTGCCGACCTTGATGAAGCGGGCTGGCGCATAGGCCTTGACGAGGACGTCAAGCGCCGCGGCAGGTAGCGCGGCCCGCCATCGCGGCCCCGGGCGCTGGCAGCAACCGAGCCGAATGCGCAAGATGCGTCACGTGCGTCGTTCGGCTCCATCCAGTATTCTGGTAGGGGAAATCATCGAGCGCTTTGTGCCACCCCTTGGGATGACGTTGGAGAGTGGAATGACGATGACCAGAGATGGGAACCTGCCCGTCGAAGACGATGCGATGGATTCGCCGGCAGGCGAGGCGAATTTCGATATAGCGGGTTCCAAGGTCGGTGCTGCAAACGCCGAGGCTCGCCATGATGCGGGCGGAGGCGATCCGCGGCGCCCGCACAAAGGTCGCCGTAAGCTCAAGATCGCTCTCCTCGCAGTCCTGGTCGCGGTCGTTGCGGGCGGTGCCATCCTCGCGATCGCGGTGCATCGCAGGATCGAGGAAGAGCGTGCCGGCACCATCGCGATGAGCGCACCGAGCACTCCGCACGAGCTCGAGGGTTCCACCGGGCGAGCGGGCGCTTTCACCGCGCACGTGGACTTTACCAGCTTGGCTGCGACCGAGGGACAGCATGTCTCGACCGAGATCAGCTGGGATGACGCCTGGTTCTTCCAAGACCCCACGGTCTATAACCACGATTTGGCGACCACCTGCTCGGTGCTTTCTGCCGTGGCGAACGCGGAGTCTTCCTACTACCAAGCCGGATCCGATGCGCCCGCCTACCTGGAGAACGCCTTTGCCCAGCTGGGATTCGACGATATATCGACGGCGTCCTACCAGTATCGCAGCGAGATCTTCGACGAGGTCGTCGACTTTATCACAGGAACGGATGACGTGGTGGCCTACTCCATCGCGAGCAAGCGCATCGCGGGGCCGGATGGCAGCGAGAAAACGCTCTATGTGGTCTCGGTTCGCGGCAGCTACGGGGCGGAATGGTTGAGTGACTTCAACATGGGTGACGCTGCCGATTACCAGATGGACGCCATCGACCACCAGGGGTTCATGGAAGCTGCGAACGAGATCGTCGAGCAGCTCGCCGACCGCATCACCGAAGACGCCCAGGATCGCGGTACGGATGACGTCGCCCTGCTGTTTTGTGGCCACTCGCGCGGTGCGGCGACGGCAAACCTTGCGGCATCCTACGCCGACGACATGACCGAGGGTCTCCGCCCGCTCGCGCCGCTTGGCAGCATCTATTGCTATACCTTTGCTACCCCCGAGGTCACCGAGTTCACCAACGTCACCGATCCCATCTACGACAACATCTTCAACATCATGAACCCCAGCGACATGGTGCCGCGCATGCCGCTCGCGTCTTGGGGATATTCTCGCTATGGCAATGATTTGTGGCTGCCGGGCTATGGTGACGATGGATTCGATGAGATGTACGAGGAGATGGCGGTTGCGTTCGAGGAGAACGTAGGGGCGCCGTGTCCCTACGTGCCCGAGGACCGCGAGAACGTCGACCGCCTGATCGATGACCTGAGCCGCGAGGTGCCCACCGAGGATGACCTTGTATCGGTAGGGACGTTCGCAACGCTCGTACACGACCTCACCTCGGGCGTTGACCTCATGCAGATCCTGTACGGTCACTACCCGGGCGTCTATATCGCATGGATGCAAACGATCGATGGCGGGGACTTGCGCCAGACGCAGTAGCCTCGCTCATGCCAGAAGGAAAAGGGGCGCTACGGTACCGATCGGTTGCCGTAGCGTCCCTTGTTTCAGATCGCGAAGCCGTGCGTTTCCGCGTTTAGCTCGTGGGCTGGCTTGCCAGCGTGTTGTAGCTGGTTGCTGCCTGCATCGGCGCCATCATGATGCGGCCGGTGCCGCGGTAGACGTTCACCAAGCCCTCACCGCCCATGGCGGAGCCGATGAGCGACTTGCCGGAGCGCTCGACCGAGAACTGGAGCCCTGCCGTCCATGCAAGCGCGTAGTTGCCGTCGATCTTGACCTCGTCGTTTTGCAGGTCGATGTAGAGGACTTCGGTCTGGGGACAGGGCGATTCGAGCACCAGCGTGCCCTGGCCGTTAAGGCGCAGGTTGAACAGGCCCTCGTTGCCTGCAACCGCCGAGCTGAGGTTGGAACGGCGCTCGAGGGCGTGCTGCAGCGTGCTGTCGCAGGCGAGGAACAAGCCGTCGTTGAGCACGATCGAGCCTCCCCATTGAGCCACGTCCACGAGCAAGAGGTGCTGCCAGGTGGGTTCGCAGACGAGCATGCCCACGCCCGTGTACTCGGGCTTGATCATGGAATCTTGGCTCACCGCGCCGCGGACCATCTTGCCCAGGAGGTCGCCCGCGCCCTTCACGCCGGTCGTGGCTTGGATTTGGCCGGCGGTCCACTGCATGGCGCCCGCCTGCAGCGTCACGCCGGTGCGCCCGTCGAGATTGGCGATGAGCTGACGGCGCCGCACGTCCATTTGCGAGGCGAACCATGCCTGCTGGGCGGTCCAAGGCGCCAAGGAGAGGTCGCGATCCCACTGGAGGACCTGGAATTGGCCCATCTGGTGGAGGATCTTCACATCGTCATTATTGGTGAAGTTGTAGACGGTAAACGACATTGAGGCTCCTATCCCCGGGTGCAAGTTCCTCAAGTATAGCAACGGCGCGGTGTGAGGGCGGGGCGTCGAGCACCTCGGGCGGCGTACGGTCGGGATGGCGCTGCCGAGGGTTTAGGGTGCGGTCGCGGCGTGTTGGGTCGAAGCGCTTAGTCGCGTTGGGCTTTAGATGTCAGGTGCCAGCCGCCGCAGTAGTCGCAGCGGTAGCAATGCAGGCCGCGGCGCCCGTTCTCGGCGCAGGAGAGGATCGCGGCCTCTGCCTCGCCGCGTGTGGCGTAGCGGTTCTTGGAGAGGCAGGCCTTCTCGCGCAGGGCTGCCTCGTGCTGTGCGGCGCGCTCGCGCCGCCGCTGCTCTTCGCGACCGAAGATATCGTCCATGCTCGATGCGCGCTCTTCCTTGAACGCGGCGATCTTGCGTGCCCGCGCCGAGGGCTTTCTGCTCGCCATGGCCTCTCCTATCCCTGTGACCCGGTAAGAACCATCCGCGCGGACGCCTTGATGCCGCGCCACATGGCGAAGCCCCATACGGGCGTCTTGTCGAGATGCTCGAGCTGACCGGTCATGGGGTCGAAGAGCACGGGCAGCTCAAAGGCGGCCCAATGCTTGTCCGGGATCTGCTTCACATAGGCGAGTGCGTCCGGCTGCAATGGATGCTGCAACATGACAGGGTAAACGGCAAGGCCGCTCTGCATGCCGCGAGGGAGCCCCTCGTAGTTCTTGCGTGCCCAAGCCATGCACGCTTCGGCATAGACCTGCATCTGGGCGTAGCCCGCGAGGTCGTTGGCGGCGAAGAAGAAGTAGCTGTGCATCTGCACCGCCAAGGCTCCGCGCTGATCGGCAACGAGGAGGTATGCCCCGGCTTCGGGGATGAACTGGGGAGCCTGGCCGATTCGCGACGCGACCGTCTGCAGATAGCTGGGAAGTATGGCTGCGCTGCCATGGGCGGCGGGTGCCGGGCTCGTCGCTGCGGGGGTTTGGATTTGAGGGGCGGGAGCGGGCGTTGCCGGTGCTTGCGGCACGGGAGCGGGCGCCTGCCAGGCGCTGCTGGATGCCGCGCCGGCGGCGTTGCTATACGCCGGGCTGCCTCCGCTGCGGGCGGGGGAGCCCATGCCGCCGGGTGCAGGAGCAATCGGTGCGCCGCAGGTGACGCAGAAACGGGCGTTTGGAGTGAGCGGCGCCCCGCAGTTGGTGCAGAACATGGATCCTCCGCTCGTCGCAGGTATATCAACTTTTCCAGTGTAGCGCGAACCTGTGGCGCTCACATGCGAGACGCCGGCGTGCTATCGCCGCTCGAGGCACATGAGGATGAAGTCGCGCATCTCGCTGCGGAAATCGACGTTTCGACGCTCGATACCCAGCGCTTCGAGCGCTTGGGTAACCAACGGGTTGTTAGCGCAGCTCGATACCAGGCCGACTGCGTGGGTGTAGACGGCTTCGATCGTCCACGCGCTTCGCGTTTCGTCCTCGTGTAGGAGGTCTGCCAGCCGCACGGCAAGCGCATCGTGGCGCTTGTAGTAGTCGCCCTTGAACGCGATGAGCCGATCGATCGTGACGTTGGTCTCGACGATGGTCAGAAGGATATCGCCAATGCGGAAATACAGATGGTGTGCGTTGGCGATTCCGGCCCACACCTCCGCGATGACGGGCGCATCCAGGCCGCAACCCTGGGGAAACGCCGCCATGAGCGCATCGAAGTACGAGTCCATCTGGTCTTGGGCAAGCAGAAGGAAGATCTCCTCTTTGGTGCTGGTGTACTTGTACAGGTTCGCGCGCGACCAGCCGAGCCGATCTGCGATGGTGGTGAGCGTTATCTCGTGGTAGGGGTGACCTTCGAAGAGCTCGCTCGTCGCCCGTTTGATCTCGGCAAGGCGCTGTTCCTTTTGCTCGTCGCTGCGCGCGCGAATGAAGTCGGCCATGGATCCTTCTCTATGGTTCTCCTATGCCCAGCGGGCATGCTGGGATCTGCTTGCACGTCATTATATCGTTTGTTAACCGTAAATTAAATGAAGTAATGTTAACAAATCTATTTATAATTAACGTGACGTTACGTATTTTATTACTGAGCAGCACGACGAACCGTAGTATGCGGGAACTAGGCATCCCGACCTCGCTTGCTTCCGCATGGTCGTCGGCTGCAGTCCCAGCGCGGCGAGGCATCCGCCCCGCGGACGCAAATCCCGCCTCGTCGCGCGCCCGATAGCAACGAGAGGAAGATCATGCTCGGCAATTTCACCTACCACAACCCCACGAAGCTCATCTTTGGCGATAAGGCCATGGATGCCCTTACCGAGGAGCTCAAAGCGTACGGTCCCGTGGTGCAGCTCGTCTACGGCGGCGGGTCCATCAAGAAGAACGGTATCTACGAGCAGGTCATCGCCGCGCTCGAAGCAGCTGGCAAGACCGTGGTGGAGGACGCGGGCGTCATGCCCAATCCCACGGTCGAGAAGCTCAACGAGGGCATTGCCATCGCGCGCGAGAACGACGTGGACCTCATCCTCGCCGTGGGTGGCGGCTCGTGTATCGACTACGCCAAGGGCGTAGCTGTGAGCGTCAACCTTCCTGCCGACCGCGATTCGTGGCAGACCTACTGGGTCGATTTCGAGGAGCCCGCTTGCCCGATCGTGCCCGTGGGCGCCGTGCTCACCATGGTGGGAACCGGCTCCGAGATGAACGGCGGCTCGGTCATCACCAATCACGAGACGCACATGAAGGTTGGCCACGTGTTCGCAAGTACCGAGGCGTACCCGCGCTTTGCCGTGCTCAATCCCACGTTCACTTTCACGCTGCCGAAATACCAGATGGTAGCCGGCATCTTCGATATCATGAACCACATCACCGAGCAGTACTTTTCTGGTGAGGACGACAACACGAGCGATTACCTTGCCGAGGGCCTCATGCGCAACCTCATCGTGGCGAGCCGCGCAGCGGTTAAGAATCCCGAGGATTACGAGGCGCGCTCCAACATCATGTGGTGCGCCACGTGGGCGCTCAACACGCTCGTCGCCATGGGCAAGAGCACGGACTGGGAGGTCCACATGCTCGGTCAGGCAATCGGTGCGCACACCGACGCCACGCACGGTATGACGCTCTCCGCCGTGGCGCTGCCGTATTACCGCTTCATCATGACGTACGGTCTGCCCAAGTTCGCGCGCTTTGCGACCGCCGTGTGGGGTGTGGACCCGGCTGGTAAGACCGAGGAGGAGCTGGCGGTCGCAGGCCTCGATGCCATGGAGGCCTGGATGCGCGAGATCGGCTGCGTGATGAGCGCGGGCGAGCTCGGTATGACCGAGGACATGGTTGAGGACGTGGCCGACAGCACGCTCATCATGCAGGGCGGCTACCATGCGCTCACGCGCGACGAGGTCGTCCAGGTGTTGCGCGAGAGCCTGTAGATAAAGCTATTGTTGCGTCCTGTCTACCAGTTTTCCGGCGGGGCGGCGCAACGGTGCGCATACGCTCGAGCACGCCGAGGCGATCGGCTTTGGGTCGCAGGCCTATGAATTGGTGGAAGTCTAGTCCGGTACGAATTGGCCGAAACCTCGCCCGCCGCGTCATTCCGCAAGAAAATCGACGGCGTATTGCGCCGCCAGCATAGAGCCCTTGGCAAGCACCGACTCATCGACCTTGTAATAGCACGAGTGCTGCGCGAAGGTGGCGCCAATCGTCGGATTACGCGTACCCACGAAGGCGAGCACGCCCGGCACGATGCGCAGGTACTCGGAATAATCCTCGCCGGAAAGCGTGCCGCGGTAGTGCCCTATTGCCTCTTCGCCAAGAACCTTTTCGATCGCGTTCCGGCAACGTCTGGCCGCCTGCTCGTCGTTCACCACGGCGCCGTGGGCGACCGTGTACTCGGTGAGCTCGGCCTCGGCGCCCAGTGCGGAGGCGGTGTGCACAGCGATGCGCTCGATGAGCCGGGGCATCGCCTCGTGGGCGGAGTCGCTGTACGTGCGCACCGTGCCCGTTAGGTATGCTGTGCCCGCGATAACGTTGCGCGCCGTGCCGCCATGGAGCTCGCCTACGGTTACGACGGCGGGCTCGTAGGGGCTGAGGTCGCGGCTCACGATGGTCTGGAGGTTGTTCACGATCTCGGCCGCCGCGATGATGGCATCCGCGCCCCGTTGCGGCATGGCGCCATGGCATGAGGTGCCATTAATGTCGATGCGGAACCAATCGGTGTTGGCCATGCGGGGCCCTGGTTCGCAGGATATGGTGCCAGCCTCGACCTCGCTCCAGATGTGTGCCGCGTAGGCGCCGTCCACGCCGTCGCAGACGCCCGCACCGATCATGAGCTTGGATCCGCCGCCGTTCTCCTCCGACGGCTGGAACACGGCGCGCACCTCGCCATGGAGGTCGTCTGTCATTTGCGAAAGGATTTTAAGTGCGCCGAGCTGCATGGCGATGTGGCAATCGTGCCCGCAGGCGTGCATGACGCCATCGTTCACGCTGGCGAATGGCTCGTTGGTGCGTTCGGTAACCGCAAGGGCGTCGATGTCGGCGCGGATGAGCAGGCGCCTGCGCGCCTCGCCGTTGGGCAGGTAGGCATCGGGCGCGGTGCCGCGCAGCGTCGCGACCAAGCCGGTTTCGAGCGGCTGTTCGAAGGGGATCCCCATCGCTTCGAGCTCGCGGGCGATGGCTGCGGTGGTTTCGACTTCTTGGAGACTGAGTTCGGGATGCTGGTGGAAGTATCGCCGCTGCTCGATGACATAGGGTTCGGCTGCATGTCCGAGCGCCTGGATGTGCCGCGTTGCGCTCCCGGGCTCTTGGTCGGTCCTAGTTGCATGGATGTCCATTTGCTGCGCCCCTCGTTCGTTAATCGTTCTTAAGTGTATTGTACGCTCGCAGTCCTCAGATGGGATTTCCGCCTGTAGGCAACCTGTTCGATGCCAGCCAGCATAACCCGTTGCCCGTTCGCTGCGGCTCGATGTCTGTCGCCAGCTTCGGCATTCAAGCTCCTTAGGCTGCGATTCCGCTCCGAACGCAAAGGATTGCTCGCCCGGTTGCGGCGCTTCGCCGGGCCGTATGCATGGTTGGAGGCCGATATCCATGTTCTATGCACAAATTAAGCCGCTCCGACGAAGTGCTGAATTGCTCGCATCGAGTTACGGTGGTCGATGGTGGAATACTCGAGTAGACCGATAATGAGAGTCGTCCCTACCTGCGTGTTCTCAGGGGGACGAGAGGGGTCTACCCCCCGATGAGAGAACCGACCACCGTAACCCGGAATGAATAGGATTTCTGTCGATCAACGTCCCATGGCGAGGGCGCGGAGACGGTCAATCGCCCCGTTGGGGCTCTCAGTTCCAAAGACCGAAGAGCCGGCGCAGAATGATCGGGCACCACAAGCGGCGAGACGTGCAATGTTTCCCCTATTGACGCCGCCATCGACCGCGATGTCGAGTTGCGGATTGGTGTTGCGCGCCAACTCGTATATTCGGGATACCTTTCCGTAGGTGGTATCCATCAGGGCCTGTCCGCCAAAGCCCGGTTCCACCCCCATGATCAGCACCATATCGAAGTGTCCGATGCAATACTCGATGGTAGATGGCGATGTGCCAGGTGACAGCGCAATTCCCGCCCGCGCTCCCGTGCTCTTGATATGGTTTGCAAGCCTAAGCGGGCTCGTGCACGATTCGATGGGAAAGATGACGGCATCGGCGCCGGCGTCAAGAGCCCATTGGACGATGGTTTCAGGGTTGGTCGCCATTACATGCACTTCGACGGGAAGTGGCGAGCGCCGCTTCACAGCGCGTATCAAGGCGGGCCCGAAGGCGAGGTTCGGGCAGAAGTGTCCGTCGGTGATATTGAGATGGATAGCATCTGCGCGCGATATGCGGGCGATGGCGGAACCAAGTTCGAGCTGATCCGCCGAAGTGAGCGAGGGCTTGATTTGAACGGTTTCGAGCATGATGAGACCCCCAAAAAAGGAAACCGGCGCATGGCAACGTTTGTGTAAGCCATGCGCCGGCGAAATCATTACGGTTCGCAGTAGCACCAGATCTCTTGGTTGTGGTAGATCGCGAAGTCCTCGAAGCCGTGCTCCTCGGCCTTGGTCCGCTTGCCGTTGCAGACCACGATGAGCTCGTCGAAGATGCGCTCGCCCATCTCGTCGACCGAGCAGGTGCCGTCGATGACGGGCGACGTGTCGATATCGATGTTGGACTCCATCTTCTCGAACGTCTGGTGGTTGCCCGTGAGCTTGATCATCGGCACGAGTGCGCTGCCCACCGGCGTGCCGCGGCCGCTCGTGAAGATGCACACCTGGGCGCCCGCGCAGGTCATGCCCGAGACGGATTCGATATCGTAGCCCGGGGTGTCCATGATGACGAGACCGTGCTCTGTGGGTACGCAGCCATAGGGGATAACCTCGTTCACCTGGGAGGTCCCGCCCTTCTGCATGCTGCCAAGCGCCTTCTCCTCAAGCGTGGACAAGCCGCCTTTCATGTTTCCTGGCGTGGGATTCGCCCCGCGGACATCGATGTTGTTATCGATGAACTGCTGCTCGAGGTCATTGATGATCATGAGGACGTCATGCGCGACCTTCTCGTCCTTCGCGCGGGCGGCGAGAATGTGCTCGGTGCCGATGAGCTCGGTTGTCTCGCCGAGGAGCACGGTGCCGCCCTCGCGCGCGATGCGGTCGCTGCACGAGCCGAGCGACGGGTTGGCCGCAAGGCCCGAGGTGGCGTCGGAGCCGCCGCAGTTCGTGGCGAGCATGAGCTCGGAGATCGGCACGGCGACGCGCTCGACCTTCTGGGCCTCCTCGACCATGCGGCGCACGATCTCGACGCCCTTCTCCACGCAGGCATCGGTGCCGCCCTCGTCCTGGATGGTGAGGACCTCGAGCGGCTTGGGGCTCACCGAGCGGACCTTGTCAGCCAGCTCGTAGGGCTTGGTGCTCTCGCAGCCGAGGCCCACGATGAGCGTGCCGTAGACGTTGGGGTTTCGGGGCAGGTTCTCAAGGCAGCGCTTCATGATCTCGATGCCCTTGCCGATCTGCCCGCAGCCCTTGACATTCTCGACGCCGACCGCGCCCGGCACCTGCGCGGCGATCTGCCGCACCGTGCCGTTGGCGCACCCGACCGTGGAGAGCACGAGTACATAGTTGCGCACGCCGTACGTGCCGTCCGGGCGTGGGTATCCAAGAAATTCAGTCATGGTTCCTCGTTTTCGCGCTTTCGATGTTGTGGACATGGACGTAGGCGCCCTGCGGGATGTCGGCGGTCGCGACGCCGATGATCTCGCCGTACTTGCGCACCTCGTCGCCGCGGGCGATGTCGTGCAGGGCGAGCTTGTGGTAGACCGGGGCGTCGTCTTTGGCGACGACGTGCGCGACGCACGCACCGGTCTTCTTGTCCATGACGTCGACGGTGTCGCCGGCGCAGGTCTCGCCGAGCAGGGTCACGACGTCGTCGGCCTCGGCCATGCGCAGGCCTCGTTTGCTCATGTTCAGTCCTCTTTCTCGTAGTGGCGGGCGATATAGCGCCCGACTCCTGCCTCGTTGTTCGAACAGGTCCTATGGCGCGCCGCGCGGACGGCGTCGTCATCGGCGTTGCTCACGGCCACCCCGTCGCCCACGGCGGCGAGGAGCGTGCTGTCGTTGTTGGCGTCGCCGAACGCGATGGCATCGGCGAGTGAGACGCCCAGGCGCTCGGCGAGCCATGCCGCCGCCGTCCCCTTGGTCGCCCCGGCGACGGTGATGTCGACCGCGCGCGGGATCGAGGACGTGACGTGCAGGCCCCCGATGCCCGCGAGGGCGCGGATGGCCTCGCGGCTCACCTGGGGCGTGTAGGTGCGCAGGTTCATGCGGAAGATGGGCGCGCAGGCGGCCACCAGCTCCTCGACGGTGCCGGGATACGGCCGGCGGGTGCGCTGCGCGTACTCGTAGAACGGCGTGTCCTTGAAGTAGCGGTCGAACGCGGCGAAGCGGTCGCTCGTGATGAAGATGGCGTGCTCGGTGAAGAACTCGACGAGCAGGTCCATCGACTCCACGGCATGCGCGACCGCGAGCATGGTCTCGGGCGCCATCTCGTGCGCATGGACGAGCTGCCAGCCCTGCGCGGTCTTACTTGACACGCAGGCGCCGTTCGCGCTGATCGCGTACTCGACGTCCGGGCGCTCGAGCACGCACGCGGGGATGCCGTCAAACAGTCGCCCCGTGCAGGGGACGAACCGGTCGCCGGCCTGCGCGATGAGATCGAGGGCGCGCAGGTTGCCCTCGGGGATGGTCTTGTCGTCGGCGAGAAACGTCCCGTCCATATCGGAGAAGATCAGTCTCATGGCCGCCCTCTACCGCACGGCCGCGCCCGTGCGCGCGCTGCCGACCATGCGCGCGTAGCGTGGGAGCAGGCCGCGGTCCACGGTGTGCCCGGAGAGCTCGAGATCCGCGCGCCGCCGCTCGAGCTCGTCTGCGGGGACCTCGAGCTCGATGAGGTTGCGCATGAGGTCGACGTGGATGCGGTCGCCGTCCTGGACGAGGGCAATGGGGCCGCCCGCGGCCGCCTCGGGGCAGAGGTAGCCGATGGAGAGCCCGCCTGACGCGCCGGAGAAGCGGCCGTCGGTGATGACGCCCGAGTTGGGGATGCCGCGCATAATCTCGGTCACGCGGTGGAGCTCCTTCATGCCGGGGCCGCCGACCGGGCCCTCGTAGCGGATGACCACGGCGCATCCCGGCTCGATGGTGCCCTGGCCGAACGCCTCGTAGCAGGCGTCCTCGGAGTCGAAGACCCGCGCGGTGCCGGTGAAGACATGCAGGTCCTCGGGCACCGCGCTGGTCTTGACGAGGGCG
Organism: Enorma phocaeensis; assembly: GCF_900186505.1. GTDB lineage: Bacteria > Actinomycetota > Coriobacteriia > Coriobacteriales > Coriobacteriaceae > Enorma > Enorma phocaeensis. Next base: position 303,081 of record NZ_LT891968.1, on the reverse strand, counting down.
CCCTTAGGCGCGAGGTTGCCGTAGAGCACCTGGATGCCGCTGGCGACCGAGGCGTCATCGTCCATGGTGCGGATCACCGTGCGGTCGATCGCGATGTCGCGGTCGAGGTTTTCGGCGAGCGTCTTCCCCGTGACGGTCATGCAGCCCCCCTCGAGGAGCTCCTCGACGGTCTTGAGCAGCGCCGGGACACCGCCCGCCTTGTACAGGTTGATGCAGCTCATGTCGCCGTTGGGTACGATGTTGGTGATCACGGGCACCGATGAGCTCACCTGGGCGATGTCGTCCCAGGTGAGCTCGAGGCCCAGCTCCCGTGCGAGGGCGGGGAGATGCAGCATCGCATTGAGTGAGCCGCCCATGCAGGAAAGGAGCACGACCGCGTTGTGGATGGCCTGCTCGGTCATGATGTCCGAGGGCCTGATGCCCCGCCGGACCATATCGACGACGGCGGCGCCGGTGCGGCGCGCGCAGAAGCGGCGCTGGCTCGTGGAGGAGGGAAGGAGCGCCCCGCCGGGCAGCATCATGCCGAGCGCCTCGGAGAGGCAGGCCATGGTGTTCGCGGTGCCGAGGAACGGGCACACGCCCGGGCCGGTGTAGTAGCGCAGCGTCCCCTCGATGACCTCGCGCTCGGTCGCCTCGCCGGCGAGGAAGCGGGCGCGCAGCGCCTTAGACTCCGAGGGCTTGATCTCGTCGTAGCAGGGGCCCGCAGTGACGATCGCCGCGGGGAGGTCGATGCGGGCCGCGGCGTTGAGCATGCCGGGGATGATCTTGTCGCAGCTACCGAGGAAGACCGCACCGTCGAAGATGCCCTCGCCCACGATCATGGCCTCGCACGAATCGGTCACGATCTCGCGGTGGGGGAGGCAGTAACGCATGCCGGCGTGCCCCTGCGCGACGCCGTCGCACATCGCGATGGTGTTGAACTCGACGGGCTCGCCGCCGGCCTCGAGAATGCCCTTCTTGACCTCTTGGGCGAGCTGGCGCAAGGGCTCGTGCCCAGGGCAAAGCTCGTTCCAGCTGTTCGCCACCGCGATGAGCGGGCGGTCGCTGTCGAGCAGGGAATCGATTGAGATACCCGCCGACGCCAGGTGCGCCTTCGATATCGCCCGCTGGAACGGCTCGAGCTTGTCTATGGATCGCTTCATGTCTACCTCCGTGCGAATGGTGTTCCAGAGTCCGCCGCCACCCGGCCTGTGCGGATGGCGGCGCTGCCGGAGGGACGCGCGGGCGCGTGCCCCTCCGGCAGCGGGCTGCAGGGCGACGCGCGGCCACCCTGCAGCCATGTGGCTAGATCATCTGGCGGATCGACTCATGGAGCCGTGCACGGTCGGCGGGGTCCGTGCTGTTGTAGTGACGCGAGTTCACGATGTACTCCTCGATGGCGTCGAGGTTCTCCTCGGTGGGCTCTATGCCCAGGTCGGAGAGGTTACGCGGCATCTTCCAGTCGGCGAGGAGCTTCCTCAGCTCGTCCTCCTGGTGCTCAAGGCCGTTGAAATGCAGCTGCAGGAACAGGCCCACGGCGACGATCTCGCCATGGACGACGTCTGCCACCTCGCGCGTGAACAGCGTGCGCGTGCAGTCGTAGAACACGTGCGCGAGCTGCGTCTGGTTGTAGCCGCGCGTGGTGTTGGAGATGATGCCGGTCACCGGCACGTTGATGAACGCGACGTCGGCGAGCGCCTTGTTGGCCTCGCCGGCGCGGATCGCCTCGATGGCCTCCTGTGCGCGCCGGTCGAGGACGTCTGAGGTGTACTCGGCGAACTTGTAGGCGGTGAACAGGTCGATGTCGGTGTCGGTGACATCGAGCGAGGGACGGCCGTTCAAGATCTCGATCTTTTTGGCCATGGCGTCCAGGATGCCCGCGGCGGCATAGCGCACGGGGCACTTGGCCACGATATCGAGGTCCAGGTAGCAGGCGTCGATCTCGTGGGCGTAGCGCCAGGTGACGTCTTTCGCGCCCTCGGGGGTGTACATGACGCTCGTGCAGGCGAACGGGGCGCACTGCGAGATGGACGTCGGGATGTTGATGACGCCCATGCCGGCGAGCTCGCCCGTCGCCTTGGCGAGGTCCATGTTCTTGCCGCCGCCGATGCCGATGACCTCGTCGGCGTTGAACTCATGCGCGCGCTCGGCGAGCTCGTTGGCCGCCTGGGCGGAGCAGGCTCCCTTCCAGATCACGAGATCCCAGTCGATGCCCGCCTCCTTCATGCTGGGCGCGAGCTTGGGCTCGACTGCGGCCCACGAGCGGGTGCCGGCGATGATGAGCACGCGCTTGCCGAAGCGGGCGATCTCCTCGCCGAGCTCGGGCAGGAGGTTGCGCTCCTGGCGGTACCTGCCCGCGCCGAACTTGATCGCGGAATCCCGTGCTGATAGATCTGCCATGTCGGATTACCTCCAAAGGTCGGTACGGCAGCGTCGCGGCCGTCTGCCACAAAAAGCCCCTACTGCTCCCAGACAATGTTCACCGGCTTCTCGCCGCGGGCGACGAGCTCGGCGTTCTTCACGCAGATTTCGCCCATGCCGCCGAGGGCCTCGACGGTGTAGGCGCCGATGTGCGGCGTGACGAGCACGCGCGGGTTGTTGAGGAACGGGTCGTCCGGCGCGGGCGGCTCTACGCTCATGGCGTCGATGGCGAGGCCGGAGATCGTGCCGTCCTCGAGGGCGGCGACCGTCGCGGCCTGGTCGAGCATGTCGCCGCGGGCAGTGTTGATCACGTAGGCGCCGCGCTTGATCTTCTTGTAGAAGTCCTCGTCGGCGAGGTGGAACGACGTCGGGTTCAGGGTCGCGTGGAAGGTGACCACGTCGGACTCGGCGAGCAGGGTGTCGAGGTCGACGTAGGTCACGTCGTTCTTCTGGGCCCACTCGTCGTCATGCACCGGGTCGTTGGCGAGCACGCGCATGCCGAAGCCGTGATGGAGGATCTCGGCGACGCGCGAGCCGATGTTGCCGCAGCCGATGATGCCGACGGTGCGGCCGCGCAGCTCCATGCCCACGAACTGCCCGCGGTCGAGCCAGCGGTTCTCGTTGGCGGCACGCGAGGCGGCGCTGAACTGGCGGATGAGGTCGAGCATCTCGCCGACCGCGCACTCGGCGACGGCTTCGCGCTCGACGACCTTCTGCACCTTGGTGACGTAGCAGCCGCAGGCGCGGGCGGCGTCGACGTCGACGTTGTTGAAGCCCAGGCCGTCACGGGCGACGAGGAGCATGTCTGGCTTGCACGCGAAGAACTCCTTGTCGAACTGCGGGGTGCCCGAGGAGATGATGATGTTCGCGTCGCCGACGGCCTCCGCGAGCTCCGCCCCGTGGCAGTCACCGGGGACGTCGACGCGCTTCACCGCTCCGAGCTTTTCGAGGCGCTCGATGTGCTCGGGCACCGCGTAGCCGAACGACGACGAGTTGGTGATGGCGATGCTGATGTGCTTTGCTTGCTGGTCCATGGGAGCCTTTCTTGCGGTCTGCGGATAAAAAACGGGCGGGCATCCTGGGATTCAGATGCCCGCCCGATGCATGGCGAGCTGACTGGGGAGAGTGTGTCGCTAGGCCATGCGTTCGAAGGAGGGACTACTCTTCGGCAGCGGCCTCGGCCTGCTCGGCCTCGTACTCCTCGAGGGTCTTGCCCTCGGCGTAGGCCTGAATGCGGTTCATGCCGACCTTCTTCTCGATGAAGAAGTACACGGCGGCGAAGACGACCACGATGGCAGGGATGAAGACGACCGGGTTGGTGATGCAGCTCCAGAAGAGCATGGCGCTCATGGTGAGCGACGGGCCGCAGGTGGAGGCGATCAGGCTGTCGAAGTCAAGGCCGGCGCTGGAGGCGAAGGCGGTCATGTACGGGGCGGCAACGGTGCCGGCGTACAGGATCGCGGTCATGACGACGCAGGCGATGATCAGCGAGCGGAACATGTTGCCGCGGCAGAGGGCCACGATCATGCAGACGCGGAAGGTGATGACCGCGAGGTCGGCGAACGGCAGCATGTGGTTGCCGGGCAGGATCACGGCGAGCAGCAGGGTGATCGGCACCATGAGCAGGGCGAGGGTGATGACGGAGTCGTTGCCCACGACCACGGCGGCGTCGAGGCCGATGCTGAACTCACGACCCTTGAAGCGCTTCTTGCAGAACTTGCTGGCGGCGCTGGAGACCGGCATGAGGCCCTCGACGAACAGGACGGTCATGCGGGGCAGGAGCACCATGACGGCGGACATGTAGACGCCGAGGGTGAAGATGCCGGCGATGTCGTACTTGGCGAGGGCGCCGATGATGCAGCCCAGGATCAGGCCGAGCATCCAGGGCTCACCGAAGAAGCCGAGGTACTTCTTGACGCCGGAGAGGTTGAGGTCGATGTCCTTGACGCCCGGGATGTGGTCGAGCAGCCAGTTCATCGGCGCGGCGATGATCAGCGAGCTCACGGAGGGGACGTGCGGCAGCGAGACGTTGGGGATACCGAAGAACTTGGACACGAGCGGCTGCGACCAGTCGGCGAACTTGAAGGTGATGACAGCCATGAGGCCGGAGGCCACGAGTGCCCACACGATGTTGCCGGTCACGAAGAACACGAGGCCGCCGCAGGTGAGCATCGAATGGTAGTTCCAGATGTCGACGTCAAGCGTGTTGGTCATGCGCACCGCGAGCATGATGATATTGATGGCGATGACCTCGAGCACGATGAGCGGGACGATGGGCGACGCCCAGGCGACGGAGGCAAGCGCGCTCCAGCCCACGTCGAGGACGTCGAGCTGCACGCCGAAGTTCTCGACCATGGCCTGGGCGGCGGGGCCGAGCTGGTCCTTCATGAGCTGGGTGACCAGGTTGATGCCGGCGAAGCCGATGTCGATGGTGATGCCCGCCTTGAACGCCTTGCTGAACTTAAGGCCGAAGACCAGGCCGAGCACGGTGATGATGATCGGCAGCATAACGTAGGCGCCGGCATCGATGACCGCTTGGAACGCAGCGAAAAAGCCGTTGACGAATGCGTCCATGCATTTCCTCCTCTAGTTACGATGCGAATGGGGTGGCCGTTGAGCCCTTAGGGCTACTCCCTGCAGGCCTCGAGGATCTCCTCGAGGGTCTCGTCCTCGCCGATGCCGGTCAGCAGGTTGATCGCCATGATGACGGGGGTCTTGATCTCGTTCTCGTTGAACTGGCCCGAGGTGACGACCAGGTCATAATCACCGGCGATGGCGGCGACCTCCTGCACCTTGCACTGGTCGTACTTGATCTCGACGCCGTTCTCCTCGAGGTAGTCGGCGACCTTGTGGGCGACCATGGTCGAGGTCACGATGCCGTTTCCACAGGCAAACAGTACGCGTTTCATGCCATTTCCTTTCTTGTCGCGTCTGCCTTGCGTATCGGCTGGGTCTCCAGCCGGATATGCCGATCTGGTGCCGCGGGGGCGCGGCGCTTAGGCCAGGCGGTCCTTCAGCAGCTCGAAGGCCCCGTGCTGATCGCACGCGACGAGCTGCTTGGCGAGCTCCTGGTCCTGGATGATGCCGATGACCTTCTGGATCATCTGAAGGTGGGCGTGGGGTTCGCTCAGGGCGAGCATGAAGACGAGGCTCACGTCCGTGGTGGCCGCGGCGTCGTCCATGCGGTGCCAGGCGACGGGCTTCTTGAGGATGCCCACGCACACGGCGTCCTTGTTGACGTGCTCGGTGTCGCAGTGCGGGATGGCGACGTTCACCTCGCCGACGGCCAGCGCGGTGGGGAAGCCCTTCTCGCGCTCGGCGATCGCGCCGGCGTAGGTGTCCTTGACCACGCCGACCTCGAACATGCGGTCGGCCATGCTCTTCTCGACGGCGGCGAAGTCGCCCGGCTTATCGAGGATCGTCACGAGGTCCTCGGAGAAAAACAGTCCTGCCATGTCTACCACCTAACCCGGTTCTCGAATGCCTTGATCTGCTCGGCGAGCGCGTCCTCGTTCATGGCGCGAATATCATCCTTCTCGAAGATGCCCGAGCCGATGCCGGCGAACTCGGCGCCCGCGTCGAAGTAGTCCTGGACGTTGTTGCCGTTGACGCCGCCGACCGCCATGAGCGGCATGCGGTCGAGCGGGGCCTGGATGTCGGAGAAGAACCGCGGGGTGGCGCACGCCGCCGGGAAGATCTTCACGATGTCGGCGCCCATGTCGAACATCTTGATGACCTCGGTGGGGGTGTAGGCCGCCGGGACCGTGATGGCGCCCGCCTTGCGGGCGATCTCGAAGATCTCCTCGGTGAAGTTGATGGGGGAGAGCATGAACTTCGCCCCCGCCGCGGCGGCCGCCTGGGCGCGCTCGACCGTGGTGACGGTGCCGGCGCCGATGTGGACCTCGCTGCCGAACTCCTGCACGAGCTTGGCGATCGTCTCGGCCGCGCCCGGCGTGTTCATGGCCACTTCGACGGCGTTGAGCTTGCTGCCGACGAGCTGGCGCACCACGCAACGGCACTGGTCGTAGGTGTAGCCGCGCAAGATGACGGTCACCTTCGGGAAATTGCTCGCTTCTTCGAGCATGCCATCTCCTCTCTCTGAGTAAATGCATAATTACATTCACTATCTGAAGATGACCACATATTTTCAACACTTTTGGGAACAAGTGCAACTGGGTATCCGTGAACGGTAGGTAACTGCCTTAATGAATATGGAGACCGCAGCTAGTAGCCGAGTTTATGAAAATGCAAGATACCGTTCACCGATTAGATTTGACCGTTTATCATGAAGATGGAAAACGGGAGACTAAAAATGCTAAATCAGAACTGCATAAAAAAGAGTCAAAAACGCATAAAACTAGAACGAATAAGAATTTGTACACATAATGCACACAATTAAGTAGTTAGAAAGATGGCGCATTGCTTCGCGCATCGGGAAGAAAGGTCATCGCAGTCCGCTCGACGGGATGGCCCGGGCGCGTCCGCGGTGGGCTGCGACGGGCGCTATATATTGGTATGGGGCCTGCGGGTGCGCTATCCGTACAGGAGGCTCAAAGGCGTCACGACGTTCGGCGGGGTCATGCCGTTCTTGACCGCGATGATGTTGTCCGCGACCGCCATGCCCATGCGCAGGTTCGTCTCATAGGTCGCCGATCCCACGTGCGGCGTGACGATCACGTTGGGGAGCTCGGCGATGCTCGGCGCGGGGCCGGGCTCGTTCTTGTAGACGTCGGTCGCGTAGCCGTAGAGGCTGCCGCTGCGCAGCGCCTTCTCGAGCGCGGTCTCGCGGATGATGCCGGCACGCGACGTGTTCACGAGGATGGCGCTCTCCCGCATCATCTTGAGCTCCTTGGCACCGATCAGGTTGACGGTCGAGGAGGTCAGCGGTACGTGCAGGGTGACGATGTCGCTCCGCTTGAGCAGGTCGTTCAGGCTCGTGAAGATGAGCCCGGTCGCGGCGGCGTCCTCCTGCGGGCAGATGTCGTTGCCGAGGATGTCCATGCCGAAGCCCATCGCGCGCCGCGCGACCGCCTTGCCGATCTCGCCCACGCCGACGATGCCGATCGTCTTGCCGTAGAGGCTGTGGCCGGCGCGCTTCTTCCAGATGCCGCTTTTGAACTCGTTGTTCATCTGCGTGATATGGCGCTCGAGGTCGATGATGAGGCCGAAGGTGAGGTCGGCCGTCTCCTCGGTGTTCACGCCGGGGGTGTTGGCGATGGTGATGCCGCACTTCATGGCGGTGGTGTAGTCGATGCCGTCGATGCCGCGGCCATGCCGCACGATGAGCTTGAGGCGCGGGAGGCGCTCCATGACGGAGCGCTTCATGCCCCCGCCGCCCAGGATGACCGCATCGGCCTCGTGCGCATGGTAGATCATCTCGGTGGGCGAGAGGGGGTGGTCGTGCTCGACGATGGTGACGTTGCATCCGGCGGCCTCGAGGCGCTCGAGCGGCTCGCGCGTGAATACGCCGAACGTTGCGGCGAATGAGACAACATTGAACGAATCGGTTTCCATCGCTTGGGTCTTTCAAAATGATGTGGGGAAGATGACTACCCGCGGACGCGGCGAGTCTGTAAGCAAGTACAGTAGCATGTTATCGATGAATGCGGGATGGATTATTTACTAGAGTGGGCTGTTATCTGATTGAAACCTCGGCGATCGTTCTGGACTTACTAAACTCTTGCTGATTACGGCTGCAGGGGATCAGGGCCGTTTCGATGTCCCGAATGGCTTTTCAATTTTTGAACGCAGGCGACGGTATCTCATGCAAAATGCGGCGAGCAGTCGACCATATCGAATGGGAGCAGCTACGGCCTCCGATGGCGCCGCGCGGACGTTCGTGCCAGACGCAACGAGATGACTCACAAAATCTAAGTGTCGAATAATAAGATTTTTTGCTCCTGCGTTGTATAAGTTCAGACAGATGGGTACTATTCAGGGCGTACGTAAGTCAGAGGTGCGGTAGGCAAGGTGCCTGCGCAACCGGTGAAGGAGGAACCTTCTATGAGTCTTAAGCCGCTTGGTGATCGTGTTCTGATCAAGCCCGAGGCTGCCGAGCAGAAGACCGCTTCCGGTCTGTACATCGCCAGCAATGCCCAGGAGAAGCCGCAGCGCGGCGAGGTCATCGCTGTGGGCGAGGGCAAGCTCAATGACAAGGGCGAGCGTCTGCCGATCGATGTCAAGCCTGGCGATACCGTGATCTACGGCAAGTTTGGTGGCAACGAGGTCAAGATCGACGGCGAGGATTACCTTCTCATGCGCGCCGACGACATCTACGCGATCGTCGAGTAACTCGCAGCCGGAGCATTCGGAATCACTTACTAGTACTGGAGGATATATAAGATGGCTAAGGACATCACTTTTGACACCGCAGCGCGCACCAAGCTCGCCAAGGGCGTGAACAAGCTTGCTGACGCCGTGACCGTGACCATGGGCCCCAAGGGCCGTTACGTTGCCCTGCAGCGCTCCTTCGGCGCGCCGACCATCACCAACGACGGCGTCTCCGTCGCCAAGGAGATCGAGCTCGAGGATCCCATCGAGAACATGGGCGCTCAGCTGGTGAAGGAGGTCGCCACCAAGACCAACGACACCGTGGGTGACGGCACCACCACCGCAACCCTGCTCGCCCAGGCCATCGTGAACGACGGCCTGCGCAACGTGGCAGCAGGCGCTAACCCGCTTGCCATCCGTCGCGGCATCGAGAAGGCCGTGAACGCTGCGGTCGACGAGATGAAGAAGCAGGCTCAGCCTGTGGAGACCAAGGAGCAGATCGCTTCCGTGGGCACCATCTCCGCTGGCGACCCCAAGGTCGGCGAGAAGATCTCCGACGCCATGGACGTCGTGGGCAAGGACGGCGTCATCACCGTCGAGGACGGCCAGACCTTCGATATCCAGATCGACACGGTCGAGGGCATGCAGTTCGACAAGGGCTACGTCTCCGCGTACTTCGTGACCGACAACGATCGCATGGAGGCCGTGCTCAAGGATCCCTACATCTTCATGACCGACCAGAAGATCTCCAATGTCCAGGACATCATGCCCGTGCTCGAGGCTGTCTCGCGCGCCGGCAAGAGCCTGCTCATCATCGCCGAGGACATCGAGGGCGAGGCCCTGCCGACCCTCGTGCTCAACAAGGTCCGCGGCGCGCTCTCCGTTGTCGCCGTGAAGGCCCCTGGCTACGGCGATCGCCGCAAGCGCATGCTCGAGGACATCGCCGCCCTTACCGGTGGCCAGGCTGCTCTCGACGAGCTGGGCATCAAGGTTGCCGACATCACCGCTGAGATGCTCGGTACCGCCAAGTCCGTTACCGTCACCAAGGACAACACCACCATCGTCGACGGCGGTGGCGACAAGGCCGCCATCGAGGCCCGCGTCGCTCAGATCAAGGCCGAGCTCGAGCACACCGAGTCCGACTTCGACCGCGAGAAGCTTCAGGAGCGCCTCGCCAAGCTCTCCGGTGGCGTGGCCGTCATCAAGGTGGGTGCTGCCACCGAGACCGAGCTCAAGGAGATCAAGCACCGCGTCGAGGACGCCCTGCAGGCGACCCGCGCTGCCGTCGAGGAGGGCATCGTCGCCGGCGGCGGCGTGGCCTTCATGGATGCTGCTCCTGCGCTCGAGGGCATCGAGATCTCCGACCCCGAGGAGCAGATCGGCATCGACATCGTCAAGAAGGCGCTGACCGCTCCTGTGGCGACCATCGCCCAGAACGCCGGCTTCGAGGGCGCCGTGGTGGTCGACAAGGTCGCCAGCCTGCCCGCGGGCGAGGGCCTGAACTCCGCCAACGGCGAGTGGGGCAACATGATCAAGATGGGCGTGCTCGACCCGGTCAAGGTCACCCGCACCACGCTGCAGAACGCCGCGTCCGTCGCCTCGCTCATCCTCATCACCGAGGCTACGGTGACCGACGTGCCGAAGAACACCGCGCTTGAGGACGCCATCGCGTCCGCCACGGCCAACGCGCAGGGCGGCGGCATGTACTAAGCCCTGAGCTGTAAACTCTCACCGGGAAGCCCCCGGCGGTTCTTCTTCGCTGGTCCTCGCCGCTTCGCGGCTGCGGAATCGCCCAGGAGAATCCGCCGGGGGCTCCCCTGCATTCGAGGCATGTATCGTTCCGGCGCGACCTGTTAGTATCGATAGGCAATGGGTACACGGGTTTGATGCGGTTCGACGCGCCGTGGCGCGCGGTCGAGCCGTCCCGCACGGTTCAGCACGACAGAAGGTACGAGCATGTTAGACAGATTCACAGACCGCGCGCGTCGCGTCATGTCCCTGGCGAAGGAAGAGGCGATCGCGCTTTCCACGAACAAGGTGGGCACCGAGCACCTGCTGCTCGCGCTCGCCAAGGAGGACGAGGGCATCGCCGCGGAGGCGCTGCGCGTCCTCGATATCTCCTACGACGACATCATGGACGAGCTCAAGGAGGTCGTGGCCAAGAAGGGCGCCGCCTCCGGCGCCGCCGCGCCCGATGCGCAGGCGGATGCCGAGGGCACTGCCGCGCCCGACGCGGCAGCTTCCGACGGGCAGGCGGCAGCCCCCGCCGATGCCCCCGCTTCCGGCGCCGCTCCGGCGGACAGCAAGGGCGAGGGCGGCAAGCTCGCGTTCACGCCACAGGTCATCACCGTCATGGAGAAGAGCTTCCGCCATGCGCGGGAGAACAACCAGACCTATGTCTCCACCGAGCACCTGCTGCTCGGCATCGTGGATGAGTCGTCCTGCATGGCCATGGATATCCTCATGCGCCTAGGCGTCACGGCCGCGTCGGTGCGCCAGGCGGTTGAGCGGCTCACCTCCAAGGACCAGGGCAAGCGCCCCATGGCAGGTTCCGCGTCTGGACGGCCCGGTGCTGGGTTGCCGTTCTTCTCGGGTGAGGCCGCGCACGGCAAGGGCGAGAACGGATCGCTGCTCGAGCAGTTCAGCACCAACCTCACGCAGCAGGCGCGCGACGGCAAGCTCGACCCGGTGATCGGCCGCGACCACGAGATCGCGCGCATGATGGAGATCCTCTCGCGCCGCACCAAGAACAACCCGCTCATCTTGGGCGACCCGGGCGTGGGCAAGACCGCCATCGTCGAGGGCCTCGCGCAGGAGATCGCCGCAGGCAACGTGCCCGAGAACCTCATAGACAAGAACATCTGGTCGCTCGACCTGCCCGGCCTTGTTGCCGGTGCGAAGTACCGTGGCGAGTTCGAGGAGCGCCTGAAGGGCGTCATCCAGGAGTGCACCGAGGCGGATGACGCGATCCTCTTCATCGACGAGATGCACACGCTCATCGGCGCCGGCTCCGCCGAGGGATCCATCGACGCGAGCTCCATGCTCAAGCCCGTGCTCGCGCGGGGCGCGTTCCAGATCATCGGCGCCACCACGGCGGAGGAGTTTCGCAAGTACCTCTCCAAAGACCCTGCGTTCGAGCGGCGCTTCCAGTCGATCGACATCGAGGAGCCAAGCGTCGAGGACACCGTCAAGATCCTGAATGCCCTGCTGCCGCGCTACGAGGAGCATCACCACGTGCGCTACGCGCCCGAGGCGGTCGAGGCGGCAGCGCGCCTCTCGGCCCGCTACATCCAGGACCGCTACCTGCCCGACAAGGCCATCGACCTCATCGACGAGGCGGGGGCCCGCGCCCGGATCGCGCGCAATCGCGCCCCCGAGCCGGTGCGCTCGGCTGAATCCGAGGTCATGCGCCTCAAGGCTGCGGTCGAAGAAGCGACCGAAGGCGACGACATGAACCGCGCTGCCGAGCTCAAAGAGCAACAGCAGCAGGCCGAGATCGCGCTCTCCGAAGCGCGCGCTGCCTGGAACGCCGAGCTCGATTCGGCGCCGGTTACCATCGGCATCGAACAGATCGCCGACATCGTGTCCGTGACCTCGGGCGTGCCGGTCTCCTCGCTTACCGAGGACGAGAGCCGCCGGCTCCTCAATTGCGAGCAGGTGCTCAAGACGCGCATCATCGGCCAGGACGAAGCCGTTTCCGCCGTGGCGAAGGCCATCCGGCGCAGTCGGTCGCCGCTCAAGGACCCGCGCCGTCCTGGTGGCTCGTTCATCTTCCTCGGCCCCACCGGCACGGGTAAGACCGAGCTGGCCAAGACGCTCGCCGAGTACCTCTTTGGCAGCAAGGACGCGCTGATCAGCTTCGACATGAGCGAGTTCGCCAGCGAGTACGAGGTCTCGAAGCTCATCGGTAGCCCTCCGGGCTATGTGGGCCACGAGGAGGGCGGCCAGCTCACCAAGGCCGTGCGCCGTCACCCGTACTCGGTGGTGCTGTTCGACGAGATCGAGAAGGCGCACCCCGACATCTTCAACATCCTGCTGCAGGTGCTCGATGAGGGTCGCCTCACCGATGGCCAGGGCAAGACGGTCGATTTCCGCAACACCGTGGTGATCATGACGTCGAACGTGGGCGCACGCGAGATCTCGCAGGAATCCAGCGTGGGCTTTGGCACCACCGGCGAGGCGGGGCTCTCCGGCAAGGAGATCCGCAGCCGCGCGATGTCCGAGCTCAAGCGCCTGTTCCGTCCCGAGTTCCTAAACCGCGTGGACGACATCGTGGTCTTCCAGAAGCTTGCCGGCGAGAGCCTCACCAAGATCGCCGAGCTGCTCGTCGACGATCTGCGCCAGCGGCTCATCGCCAACGGCATGAACATCCGGCTCACCGACTCCGCCATCGCCAAGATCGTGGCTGAGGGCACCGACCTCACCAACGGCGCGCGCCCGCTGCGCCGCGCGATCCAGCGGCTCATCGAGGACCCGCTTTCCGAGGAGCTGCTCGCGGGCGAATGGGGCGTTGGAGACACGGTGCTCTGCGACGTGGTGGACGGTGCGTTCGTGTTCAGCCATGGCACGGGCGAGATCCCCGCGCCGCGTCCGACGGGCGTGCTGGGGCAGAGCTTCGAGGCCGCCCCGCGTTCCTCGGGCGGCACGCCTGCGCTTGCGGGTGGTGGCCCCGGCGGTGCCATACAGGTGGGCAGCGGCTCGCATCGGTAGCGATCGCTTGCGGGTGGCGGTAATCGGTCGCGTTGGACTCTGCGCGCCCGCCGCGTCAGGCGCATCGCACCGTGGGCGGCGAGCCCACGTCAAGAATGTTGTCGCGCCGCCGCGATAGGTCGACCTACCGCGGCGGCGCCGTTCTCGGGCTCCCTTCTCCGCTCTGCGGGAGGTGCTAGTTCTTGCTTTCTGTTGAAAATGAGGTTGAAGCTGCTGCCGGTCTTGCTCTCGTGGGAAAATAACACTGTCTGTGTGTTTGCGTAGCAGTTTGGGGGTAGCTCATTGGAGAAGAACGAGATCCAGAAGCGTATGAACGAGGCCATTCGCCTTACCGCTCCCGGGCAGCCCGTCCGCACCGCACTCGACATGATCATCGCAGGTCATCTTGGCGCTCTCATCTGCGTGGGCGACACGGAGAACGTGCTCGCCGCCGGCAACGACGGCTTCCCGCTGAACATCTCCTTCACCAGCAACCGCCTGTTCGAGCTTTCTAAAATGGACGGCGCCATCGTTATCGATGAGAGCCTCTCGCAGATTCTGCGAGCCAACTTCCACCTCAATCCCGACCCGTCGCTTGCGACGAGCGAGACCGGCATGAGGCATCGCACCGCAGCGCGCATGAGCGTCCTCACCGATGCGATCGTGATCTCGGTCTCCGAGCGCCGCAGCGTGGTGAATGTGTACGTGCACGGCAAGTCGTACCAGATCCAGACCGTCTCCGAGGTCATGGGGCAGGTCAACCAGCTCGTCTCGACGCTGCAGACCACGCGCTCCTCGCTCGACCGCGCCCTCTTGCGCCTCACCGCCCTTGAGCTCGACAACTACGTGACGCTTGCCGACATCACGGACATCTTCTCCAGCTTCGAGATCCTACAGCAGGCTAAAGAGGAGTTGCAGTTCTGCATCGTCAAGCTCGGCAGCCAGGGCAAGCTCGTGCGCATGCAGCTCGAGCAGCTCGCGGGCAGCGCCATCGAAAACGACTACAACCTTATGATTCGCGATTACGCTTCGGATTCCTCGGAGGAGAACGCGGCGCGCATTCGCGAGCAGTTCTCTAAGATGACTGCGCAGGATCTTACCAATCCGCACCGGGTGGCCGAGGTGTTGGGATACGACGACCTCGACGAGGACGCTGTCATGACGCCGCTTGGCCTGCGCACGCTTTCGCAGGTCTCGGTGGTTCGCGATGGCGTGGCCGAGCGCATCGTCGACGAATACGGCTCGCTCCAGGAGCTGCTCGACAACATCAAGGACAACCCCGAGCGCTTGGGTGATTTTGGCGTGAACAACCCGACTATCCTCGCGGATTCGCTCTACCGCATGCAGGGCAAGCGGGGGGCATAGACGACGCCGGAACGGTTGGTGATACCTATGAGAGGTCAGCATTCCAGCTATGGGGACGGCTTGTCCTCGCAGCGCGTTTGCGCGGTGGTTGTGGCCGGCGGCTCGGGCCAGCGCTTTGGCAATCCCGGGGGCAAGCAGCTCATCGACGTGGCGGGGCGCCCCCTTGTGTCTTGGTGCCTTGAGGCGTTCGACCGCGCCGCGCATGTGGGCCATATCGTGGTGGTGTGCCCGGAGGAACGGCGCGAGGAGATGCGCCGCCTTGCCGTTGCGCCGTTTGCGTTCACGACGCCGGTGACCTTTGCTAACGCTGGGGCGACACGCCAGGATTCGACTGATGCCGGAGTAGATGCCGTGCCGGCGGGCTTCGATATCGTGGCGATTCACGATGGCGCCCGCCCGCTCATAACGCCCGAAGCGATCGACCACGCCATCGAGGAGCTGCTGGCGGACCCGGGGCTCGATGGGGTGGTCTGCGGCCAGCCCGCGATCGATACGCTTAAGGTGGTCGGCGCGGACGGGGGCATCGAGGATACGCCGCCGCGTAGCAGGTTCTGGACGGTGCAGACACCCCAGATCATCAGGCTCGATGCAATGCGACGGGCACATGCCGCGGCGGTTGAGGCCGGCTTCGTGGGGACCGATGATTCATCACTCGTCGAACGCTTCGGCGGTCGGATGCGCTGCGTCGAGACGTCGCGCGACAACATCAAGGTCACCGTGCCGGAGGACCTGCTGCTGGTGACCGCGATGCTCAAGGCCCGCATACACGCACGATAATCCTGCCGGGCACTGCTGCTGGGCCCTGTTTCGCGCTTTGAAGCAATTTTGTCCAGAAGTGAGTGCGTTTTTCGGGGCGTGCCAAGTACAATCGTGGTGACGCGCGCAAACGCGCAGGAAAACAGGATGTCTTGTTGCGGCATACTCGGGAGAGTGTGAAGAAAGCCACTCACTTCTGGAAAAATGGGTGGCGGGATTGGTGCAAGCTGTTATCAGATGCTTTGCTGCATGCCGGCTGATAGGGTGACGATGGGTATCGGGAGGTAGCATGATAACGGTTGAAGAAATCAAGGACATGGTCGCGAGGAATCGCGATGAAGCGATCGGGTTCTTTCAAGCGTGCGTGCAGACGCCCAGTGTGACCGGCGATGAGGCTGCGATGGGCGAGGTGATGGTCGATTTCTTGGACCGCGAGGGGTTCGAGCCGCGCGTGTACGAGAAGGAGGCGGGCCGTCCCAACGTCGTTGCGGAATGGGTGGGCTCCAAACCGGGCAAGCGGTTCGTGTGGAACGGTCACATGGATGTATTTCCGCCGGTCGAAGGCGACCCCGGGCTCTATGGACCGTGGTCAGGCAAAATCGTCGATGGCTACCTGTATGGTCGCGGATCTGTGGACATGAAGAGCGGCGTGTGCGCAGCGGTCATGGCGACGACCTTTCTTAAGCGCATGGGGTTCGACCCTGTCGGCAGCATCCTTATGACCTGGGTTTCCGATGAAGAGAACACCGGCAACGCTGGAACGAAGTTCCTGCTCGAGAAGGGACTGATCCAAGGGGACTTTGGTCTTGATCCCGAGCCGACGTCAGGCCGCGTCCTCGTGCGGCACTGCGGTGGAATCAACGTCAGGGTGACGTATCGTTCCGAGACCGAGCATACCTCCTTGCCCCATCCGAATATCGATGCGCTCGAGAAGACCGTGAACGCGGCGCAGGCTCTCATCGAGTTTGGCCGGAAGGTGAGCTATTTCGACGAGTCGACCCAGGCTTGGTCCAAGCTCTCGGTGACCATGATGGGTTCGGGCAATACGGTGAACATGTACCCCTCGGAGGGCCATCTGGTAATCGACCGCAGGCTCGTGCCGGGTGAAGCCATCGCTGACGCCCATGCGCAGATCAAGCATGCGCTCGACGAGCTCGCGGTGCGGCATCCGGGGGAGGACTACACCTACGAGTACGAGATCATGGGGGAGTACCCGCCGCTCGTGGTCGATGAGGACGAAGAGATCGTGCGCTTGTGCAAAGAGGCGTTCCATGCGGTAACCGGCAGCACGACCGAGGCCTACTCGCGTGGCGGCGCGTCGGATGCTTCGGATATCGTGGAGGCTGCGGGCATCCCGATGCCGAACTTCTCCATGGGTGACGAATACGGCGAATCGACCATGCCTAATGAGAAAATGTCCATCGACGGATACCTCATGAACATCGAGCTGTTCATGGCGCTCTTGGTCAAAGCGCTTTCGTAGGCAACCGAGATGGGCAGCCGCTCCTAGGTTAAGGTCGGCTGGTTGCTTCTTGTCCGTCAAACCTGGGCACAGTCCGGTTCGCAGGATGCCGGGGTATTGGTGGTCTTGGTGGTACGCGCCCTACATGGCGGTATCGACAAGGGAGGGGTTATGGCGAAGAGCATCCTCGTCGTTCAAGGCGGCGGTAGGGCGCACGGAAACACCGCCCAGCTGGTTGAGCGCTTCTGTGCCGGCGCGCGTGACGCGGGGCATGAGGTGGAGGTCGTTTCGCTTATCAAGAACGAGGTGCGCGGTTGCTTGGGATGCAATGCGTGCCGCTTCGAGAAGCCATGCATCCAGAAGGATGCGTTCAACGACCTCGTGCCCAAGATTCGTGCAGCTGACCTGATCGTCTTTGCGGCACCGCTCTACTTCTGGACCATACCGGCGCGTCTCAAGGCGTTCATCGAGCGGTTCTATTGCATCGCGCAGCGCGATCCCAACCCGCCGTACGGCCGGTACGAGAAGTACCCCGTCCATGACAGCGCACTGCTCATGACTGCGGCGGATGACAACTTCTGGACGTTTGAGCTTGCCGTTGCGTACTATCGCCAGGCAATTGTCAACTACATCGGGTTCAACGACCGCGGGATGCTGCTCGCTGGGGGTTGCGGCTCGACGAACGACGGGCCCCAGATCGATAAGACGGACCACCTGGAGAAGGCGTACGAATTCGGCAAAGGCATCTACCCCTTGTAGGTTCGCTGGCTGTCGATGCTCCGGTCCGGCGCCGCGTGCGCCGTGACCGCATGCGGGTATAAGCGGAACAAGATGGTCGCCGCGAGGGAAAGGAGCGGCTATGTTGTTCAAGAACGTCCTGGTTCCCTACGATGAGTCCGAGCACGCCAAGAGCGCGTTGCACATCGCGTTGGGCATGGTGGGGGATGATCCCACGGCGACGGTGCATGTGTTGGCGATCGTCGCCACGGGCGCGTTTACCTCGCCGACGCTTACCGGGAACGCCTTTGATGACCTTTCGTACCTTTCCGACCCCGACCGTACCGAGAGCGATGACATCATGGGCGCGCTCGTGCATCGCGCACGCACCGATATGGAGGGAACGGTCGACGATGCGCTCGATGGCGCTACCTGCAAGGTTGTCGTCACCGCGGGCGTGGCATCCTCTCCGGTGGAGGGTATCGCCGAGTACGTCGAGTCGCACGGAATCGACCTTGTGGTCATGGGGCGCCGCGGCCTCGGCGCTCTACGCGGTATGCTGGGTAGCGTGAGCTTCGGCGTGCTGCGCTCCGTCGATGTTCCGGTGCTTACCGTGAAGTAGGCTGTCGAGCGCAGCTTTGCGGGACTCATGGCGCATGTCGCTGCGAGCGGGTCTTCGTGCGCGGCAAGCCGGGAATGCTTGCTGCGCCCGCGCTGCGCTATGGCCGGCGCTCGCATGAAGAACGCGGTTTCGCGGCGGCTTTCTCCGTTGTACAATCCCCTCGGTCCATCTTCGATCGGGGGGATTATCTGTGACGACATCATCTGCTTCCGCAGCATCCACTACGCCGAACGTCTCACGCGGTCGCGCCTTGGCATGCGTGGCGCTGCTCGTGGTGATCGGCTTTTCCCTTGGTTGCTCGGAGTTCGTGGTGATCGGGATCGAGGCGGAGCTTGCCGAGGCGTTCCGGGTGCCGCTTGCTCGGGTCGGCGAGCTCATCAGCTTCTTCTCGATCGCATATGCGGTGCTCACGCCTACGCTCGCGATCGTGACCGGGCGTTTTCGCCGCTATCCGTTGCTCGTTGCCTACGCAACGCTTTTCTGCCTCGCCAACGTCGTTATGGCGTTCGCGCCCACCTTCGAGCTGCTGCTTGCTTCCCGCGTGCTGCTCGGTGCGGTGTCGGGCGGCCTGCTCGCGCTCGGTATCACCTACATTCCCGAGCTTGTGGGGGCAGAGCGTTCGTCGATGACCATCTCGGTGGTATATGCGTCGTTTGCGGTGGCGATGGTGTTCATCACTTCGGTTGGCAAGATCGTCGCGCACGCGCTCGATTGGCGGCTCATCATGTTGGCGTCGCTTGGGCTCGCGGTGGCCTCCTCGGTGGCGCTGCTCGCCGTGCTACCCCGCACGGGCTCGACCGATGCGCCGGCGACCATGCGCGAGCAGATCGAGCTCTTCCGCGAGCCGCAGGTCGCCTGCGCGGTGTTCATCTTCTTGTTCGGCGTGGGATCGGTATACGTGCTGTACGGCTACGTGACGCCCTACCTCGAGGAGGTGCTGGGGCTCGATGCCGTCGCGGCAAGTGCGGTGCTCATGGCATACGGCGTGGCGTGCTTCTTCTCCAACCTGCTTTCCGGCTGGTTGGATACCCGGTTTGGCATCCGCGCGCTCACGGTGACCTTTCCCATGCAGGCGCTGCTCCTGCTTGCCGTATGGCTGCTGCGCGGAAGCGCGGTGGGCGGGGTCGCGATGATCCTGCTCGTGGGGCTTTCGATGTACCTCGTGTCGGTCCCGTGCGTCTCGGTCTTCATGCATTCGGCCATGCGCTGGCACCCCAAGGCGCTCACGCTCGCGAGCTCGCTCGAGCCGACATCCTTCAACATGGGCATCGCCTTTGGAACAGCGATGGGCGGCGTGGTCGTGTCGGGTCCGGGGATAGCGCACGTAGGTGCTGTGGGTGCGGCGTTTTCGCTGGCAGCATGGGGTCTTGCGGGCCTTACCTACATGCTGGAACGCCGGCGTGCCCGCAGCGCGCGCGAGCAGGGCTGAGAGATCTCCGAGGCGGCTTTGCAACCGATGGCGTGCGAGCCGCTTCGCTGGCGAGCGGGATCGAGATGGGATTGCGCAGGCAATCGAGTGTGCATCCAGGCAGTGCATGCGGCCAGGGTGCGGAACCAGATGGGTAGTGAGAAATGAGCGGCATCAAGTCGACGGATCTGCGAATCGCCGATGTGCGCACGTCGGATGAGCGCCCGGCTTTCGTTCCGCCCGCGCATACGACGGGCGTGGTGTTCGAAGGCGGTGGCTTTCGAGGGGTCTACACCGAGGGCGTATTCGACGTGTGGATCGAGCAGGGGATCTGGGCTACGCATGC
Organism: Enorma phocaeensis; assembly: GCF_900186505.1. Lineage (GTDB taxonomy): Bacteria > Actinomycetota > Coriobacteriia > Coriobacteriales > Coriobacteriaceae > Enorma > Enorma phocaeensis. The sequence goes on along the minus strand of NZ_LT891968.1, from coordinate 283,046 downwards.
CGTGGGTGTGTCCGCGGGCGCGACCTTTGGCTGCAACTACAAGTCGTGCCAGGTAGGGCGTGCACTTCGTTACAACAAGCGTTTCTGCAATGATCCGCGCTATGCCGGATTCGGGAGCCTTCTGCACACGGGGAACTTCTTTAGCAAGGATTTCGCGTTCGACACGCTGCCGTGGGAGCTCGACGTCTTCGACACGGGAACCTACGTTGCGAACCCCATGCGCTTCACGGTCGTTGCGACCGACATCGAGACGGGTGAGCCGATCTACCACGACGTCAACCAGGGAGACCGCGATGACGTCGAATGGATGCGCGCTTCGTCGGCGATCCCCGCGCTCTCTCGACCGGTCGAGCTCGAAGGACGCAAGCTCTTGGATGGTGGCACCGCCGATTCGATTCCGTTCCGCTGGATGCTCGACCAGGGATGCGAGCGCTGCGTAGTGGTGTGCACGCAGCCCGCGGGTTTTCGCAAGGAGCCGAATAGCCTCATGCCGGCGCTCCGCGTGCTGCTCAGGCGTTATCCGCGCCTTGTCGAGCTGCTCGCGAATCGTCACGTGCGCTACAACGCTCAGTTGGATGAGCTGGCGGAACTTGAGCGCGCGGGCAAGGTCTTCGTGATAAAGCCGAGCGAGTCGGTGGCGGTTCCCATTTCGCTCAAGGACCCCTCGGTGCTCGATAAGGTGTACGAGGTGGGCCGGCGCGACGGCGAGGCGACGTTCGCGGCGCTGAAGCGGTACCTAGCTTAAGGGATCCGCGTAGGCAGGCTTCCGTTCGCGTCGCTGGGTCCCGCGCCCGCCCCGCCGATGCGGGTGGATGCATCGGGTACGATGGGTACGCACTGCATGGTACCGGTTGGTGCGCCTTGGATGGGGCGCAGCGCGTCGACAGGGGATTGTGATGGCGACCGATGAGGATCTGGAACGGCGGCTGCGAGCGATTGACGGCTGCGGCTATCCGGCGTACAAGTCGCTCAAAGGCTCGTACGATTTTGGACCGTTTGCGCTATCCATCGACCATGTGCAAGGCGATCCCTTTGCAGCTCCTTCGCAGGTGAGCATCTGCGTGTATGCCGAGACGGCTGCCTTCCCGCCCGAGCTTTTCGATGCGTCGCATCGAAGGGTGGCTCTTGAGGATTTGCTGCTGCGTCGGTTCGCTGCCGAGGTTGCTCGGGCAAGCTACGTTGTGCGGGGCTCGGGTAAAAGCGGACTCATAGCGACGAGTGTGCCCGGGCCAGAGGTATTTTCACGTTCGGCGTGCGAGGTGACAGCGGATGGCGCGGTGATCGTACGGCTCGAGGCGGGATTTCCCGCGCATGGCAGGACGATTGACGCCCGTGCGCTCGACCGTATGCTATTCGATTTGATTCCGAGCTGTGCCGAGCGTGCGCTCGTGTGCGACCGCGCGGCCCTTGCCTCCGCCCGTGCGGCCGCCGACCTTGCCGATGACCGCGCTCGGGCCCGTGCAGAGCTTGCCCGCCGCGGGCTCGTGGCCTTCGTGGCGGACGGCTCGATTCTTCCGCGGGCAAGCGGCATTTCGTGCCGGCCGCTTGAGGGCGCCGTGCCGTTCGAGTCGCCCCAGAGCCTGCGCGTCACGCTTGACTTGCCCCATCGTGGCCCGACGACCGGCATGGGTATCCCCTGCGGCGTCACGCTCGTGGTCGGTGGTGGCTTCCATGGCAAATCCACTCTGCTCAAGGCGCTGCAAGAGGGGGTATACGACCATGTTGGCGGTGACGGCCGCGAGTTCGTCATCACCGACGCTACGGCGGTAAAGGTGCGCTCAGAGGATGGCCGGCCAGTTGCCGGGGTCGATATCTCCCCGTTCATCACGAACCTGCCCGATGGGAGCGATACCGGACGGTTCTCGACGCTCGATGCGAGCGGTAGCACCTCGCAGGCGGCGGCAACCATAGAGGCGATCGATGCCGGCGCTCGCGTGCTGCTCATCGACGAGGATACCTCGGCAACGAATTTCATGGTTCGCGACGAGCTCATGGAAGCCGTCGTCGCTGCCGACCACGAGCCCATCACCCCGTTCGTGGAGCGCGTCCGTAGCTTGTGGGAACACCAGGGCGTGAGCTGCATCATCGTGGTCGGGAGCTCGGGGGCGTTCTTCCCGATGGCGGATACCGTGATCCAGATGGATCGATATCGCGCGCACGATGTCACGAAGCGCGTTCGCGAGGTCTGCAGCGAGCGTGGTGTGGTGCCGGCGGCGACCTTGGATGGAGGCGACGTGCTCGTGGGTGGTCGCGGGCATGCAGCGCGAATCGGCGCTGGGCGCGGTGGAACAGGCAAGCCGCTTAAGGTGCGCACGCAGGGGTTAGATGGTTTCTCGGTCGGAAACGGATCGGTCGACCTCCGCCGCGTCGAGCAGCTCGTCGACCCGGAGCAAGTGCGTGCCCTGGCTCAGCTTATGCGCGTCATCATCGAGCGGAGGCTCGCCGACGGGACGCGTTCTGCCCAGGACGTCGCCGCATCGCTGCTCGAACGGGTTGCGCGCCGGGGTTGGAAGGAGATTGCCCCGCGTGCGGAAGTTCCTTGCGGGCTTGCGCTGCCGCGCGTACAGGAGCTTTGGGCGTGCATCGACCGCTGGCGACGCGATGCGGGTGGAATCTAGCGCAGGCCGCGGTGCGCTCGATTCTGGACGCGTCGCGGTTCGGTGCATGACGAGAGCGAGGTAACCATGTTTTCTGGCGTCATCTTCGATATGGATGGCCTCATGTTCGATACCGAGAAGGTTTGGGGCGCTTGCTGGGAGCCTACGCTGGCGCGATTGGGCCTGCCAATGAAGGAGGGAATAGCCGACGCTGCACGCGGTACTGCCGGACCGGAGTTCGCCCACGTGGTGCGCGAGTGGTTTGGCGAGAAGGCTGATGCCCAGCTCATCTGGGACGTGTGGCATGAGGTGGCTGCAGAGTGCTTCGAGCATGGGATCGAGAAGAAGCCAGGCCTCGATGAGCTGCTGGCGTATCTCGATGAGCAGGATGTGCCCATGGCTGTCGCCTCCTCATCGACGCGCCGAGACATCATCCATCACCTCGACATGGCGGAAATTCGCTCCTACTTTACGGTGGTGCTTTCCAGTTTGGAAGTCGAGCACGCCAAACCCGCGCCCGATGTTTTCTTGGAAGCGGCGCACCGCATCGACGTCGAGCCGTCCCAAGCTCTGGTGCTCGAGGACTCCTACAATGGCGTGCGCGCGGGCGTTGCGGGTGGATTCTGCACCGTTATGGTTCCCGACCTCGCAGCTCCCAGCGAAGAGATGCGTCGCATCGCGCATCGCATCTGCTCGAGTCTGCTTGAGGTGCGTGACCTGCTGCGCACCGGCGAGCTTGGATAAGGGAATCGCGTGCCGCGTGCCAAAGAATCCAGAAGTGAGTGACTTTTCGCGGGATGCTTAAGTAAGCCAAGACCAGAATGACCGGAAACCTGCGATTTCGTTGTCAGCAAAAGTATGGCTTCTCGCCGGTTTGAGATTTAGTCACTCACTTCTGGAAAAGTTGCGAGGCGGAAGCCTGCGCGACGCGCGCTTAAGCGACGCGCGTCGCGCGCGGGCGTTGCCTGGCAGGTGCTACACGCGCTCGGCAAGGTCGAGCACCAGGCGTTCTGTCTTCTCCCAGCCCAAGCACGCGTCGGTGATGGACTTGCCGTACACTCCTCCGTCGATTGGCTGGTTGCCGTCTTCAAGATAGCTTTCAACCATGAAGCCGCGCACCATATGGCGAATGGTCTCGGATCGACGCATTGAGTCGGCGACCTCGTGGCTGATGCGAATCTGCTCGAACGGTCGCTTGCCGGAGTTGTCATGATTGCAATCGACGATAACCGCAGGGTTGGCAAAATCGGTCTCGGTGTACTTCTCGGCAAGGCGTTCGAGGTATTCGTAGTGGTAGTTGGGGTAGTTGAGACCGTCGTCGCCGATGTATCCGCGCAGAACGGCATGCGCGAGCGGGTTGCCGGTGGTCTCAACCTCCCAGTTGCGGAAGATGAACGTCTGGGGTTGCTGGGCAGCATAGATCGAGTTGAGCATCACGCTCGTCGAGCCGCCGGTGGGGTTCTTCATGCCCACCGGCATGGTCACGCCGGACGCCACGAGACGGTGCTCCTGGTTCTCGACGGAGCGCGCGCCGACGGCGATATAACCCAACACGTCGATCAGGTACTGGTAGTTGGTGGGGTAGAGCATCTCGTCTGCGGTGAACATGCCGGTCTCTTCGGCAACGCGCAGATGCATGCGGCGGATAGCCTTGATGCCACCGAGCAGATCGCTGGGCCCCTCGGGATCGGGATTGTGCAACAGCCCCTTGTAGCCGGTGCCCTTGGTGCGCGGCTTGTTGGTGTAGACGCGCGGGACGATGAAGAGGCGGTCGCTGACGCGCTCGGCGAGATCTGCCAAGCGTACTGCATAGTCGAGCACGGAGTCCTCGCGGTCCGCCGAGCATGGTCCGATGATGAGCAGGCGCCGGTCGTCCTTGCCAGTGAGGATATTGGCAACCTGCTCATCGAATGCAGGCTTCTTCGCTGCGGTTTCGGTGGAGAGCGGCATCTCCTCGCGGATTTCCTTGGGGATGGGCAGCAGGCGCTTGAACTTCATGGACATATAGACCCCTTAGCTTCGGTTACGGAGCATTATTATGCGGGAGCGTCTACGGCGTCGCAAACGAATGCGCTATCTGTAACAAAGAAGTTCGCGCACTTCGCCAACGAGGCCGCCAGATCGTACGGGGGCGCGCGACGCGACCGCGCGCTGAACGCCGCGCACCGTGGTAACCTGAGGGGCGACCACCTACGACAAGGAGCTATGCCATGTCCAATCGCCTCTTGCGTGAGTTTTGCGCCGAGAACTTCACCTCCGTGCCGGCTGCGATCGCGGCGGGTGCCGCGCGCATCGAGTTGTGCGACAACCTCGCGGTGGGCGGCACGGGCCCAACGGTCGGTGTGATCCAGGCGGCGGTCGCCTATGTGCACGAGCACGGCGCCCGCGTGATGACCATGATCCGCCCGCGCGGCGGAGATTTCGTCTATACCGATGACGAGCTCCGCATGATGAGCACCGACCTCGAGCAGGCGTGCCGGTGCGGCACCGACGGCGTTGTCTTCGGATGCCTCAAGGAACGTGAGGACGGCCAGGGCTATACCGTGGATACCGCGGCGGTGAGCTACCTCATGAACACGGTGCGCTGGATGCGCGACAGACGCAGCTGGAGCTTCGCTGGCGACGGTAGTCCGGCGCGTTCTAACATCGACGTGACGTTCCATATGGCATTCGACGAGCTCGATCATGACGAGCAGCTTCATGCCATCGATTTTCTCGCGCAGGAGGGTGTCGCGCGCATCCTCACGCACGGTGGTCCCAAGAGCGCGACCATCAAGGAGAACCTCGACCACCTGCGCGAGCTCATCGCCTATGCGGATGGCCGCATCATCATCCTTCCCGGTGCGGGAATCAGCTACGAGAACGCGCTCGATGTGGCGCATGCGCTCGGTGTAGACGAGGTGCACGGCACGCGCATCGTGAAGATCGAGCAGTAAGGGGGCGTGGCCGCCGGGCCGTTAGGCGGCGGCGCCATGGCGAGGAAGCCTCGGAGCAGCGGAGCGCGAACGACGCGTGCCTGACCGAGGTCGCCAAGCCCGGCAGCGCCAAGAATACCGCGGTGCCTCCGAGGAGGCGCCCCTATTGCTCCAGCTGCCGAGCGTATACCGCATACGCTTCATCCCATGATACGTACGCGCCGTCGCCCGCATGGCTCGTCAACTCGCTTCGCTCGCCGAGAATCGAGCCCATAGCGGTGGTGACCTTCTGAGCGCCCCTGATGTTCAGGTGGTCGCCTCCGTCGCAGGTGTCCTGGGTCCAATCGATATCGACCCTCGTCGAGCCGGTATTGAGGTCGTAGTACGCAATGTCCAGGTCGGCTGCCAGCTGCGCCACGCGGTTATGCCGCGGCGTGTTCCAGTTGACGGTGCTCGGCGTGCTCACGAGGACGAGCGTCGCGCCATGTTCTCGGCAGAGCCTGTTGATCTGCTCGAGGTACCAACGATTGAGAATCGGGATGTCGGCAAGCTCGTCGGAGGGAGCCATCCAGCCAGAGGCGTCTGCGGCGACGGTGTCCCTCTTGATGGAGAATCCCTTGAGGCTATGGGTCCACGTGGTGCGGGGTGCGGTCGTGAGGTCCTCGACGCGCAGGCTCTTCCAGCGGTTGTGGTATTCAAGCACCGGGAAGGCATCCTGTGCGGCGCGCAGCAGCGCGAAGCCGGGCGTAAAATCCCTGAACAGGCAGTTCGTCTCGAGCACGACGACGTTCGGGCTCTGTTTGGAGAGCGCTTTGCCGAGGAGCGAGTACGTATAGGGAAGCGGTTGCCCCGCCGTGCCGCACACGTACGAGGTGATGCCGCGCTCGTGCCATAGCTGCAAAGGCGAGAAGGCGGTGTACGACTCCGAGTCTCCAAGGAAGACCACGTCGATGGAATCGGCGGGCTCGCCGAGAATTCCGTTCGCGGCGGAATCCATCTGGCCAAACTCGTCTTGGTTGTTTTTGGGCATCACGATACGCGACGTGATGGCGAGCAGTCCGAGGAATATGGCGACGGCTATGCAGAGGCGCAGCACGAAGCGCAAAGGCTGGGGGAGGCGCATGGAAGGGCTCCTTGATGCAGGTTTCTAGCGGACGCGGCTCGTTGCCGCGCCGGGGCGGACGGGACATCGCGGGACGCGGCCCGCGCGGGGGCGGTGGCGGGTGCTCCCCTAAAACGAGGCGTACATGGGATCGACGGGTACATAGCCCGCACCATATGCTCCGAAGATGACCGCGATGATGGCGAGCGCGCATACGGCGGCGCTCCACGTCACGGCGTTATGGCTCCAGAACCATGTGGTAAGCGATACGCCGCGCTCGCGCAGGATGCCGACGGCAACGATCACCGCTACGGCTATGCCCACGCAGACAAAGTCCGCAGCGTCCATGCCGAGGCCGAGCACCGTGCCGTTGGCGAACGACTCGAGCGTGAACCCGCCGAGGAGCTTCCCGAGCATGCCGAGCGCAGCCGAGCCCCCTTGGGCACGGAAGATGAGCTCTCCCACGAATATGATGGCGAGGGTGCGCACATGCTGGAGCACGCGGTACGGCATGCTCGCGCGGTCGATGCGAAGCCGCTCGCAGAGAGCCTGAGCAAACGGTTCCGTGAGCCCGCCGATCCAGATGGCGACGAACCAGAACAAGCCGAAGAGCACGTACTGTCCGCCGGCACCGTGCCACAGGCCGTTGCCCAGCCAGACGGCGAGAAGCGCAACGCCGCTTGCCGCGAGCGGTCCCATGCGGTTGCCGAACGCCTTGCGCGCCGCGCTGGTCAGGCGTTTCACCGGCTTGCTGAGCGAGAGGGGATAGAACACGTAATCACGGAACCATGTGCCCAAGGTGATGTGCCAGCGCTGCCAGAACTCGGAGGCGGTACGCGAAAGGTACGGCTGCTTGAAGTTCTCGGGCAGCGTCACGCCGAATATGCGTCCGCAGCCCATCACGAAGTCCATGGTGCCGGAGAAGTCGCAATACAGCTGGACGGTGTAGAGCACGGCAGCGAGCGCGATCACGCCGCCGTCGTATGACCCGTACTGCTCGAAGACCGTCTTCACGAGCAGGTTGACGCGGTCGGCGACGATGACCTTCTTGGCCAGGCCCCATAGGATGCGCATGCCGCCGCGCGAGATGTTCTCCGCCGTGATGGGCCTGCCAGCCCAAAGCGCTTGCGCCGTGTCGCCGTAACGGCAGATGGGTCCCTCCATGATGAGGGGAAAGAACGAGAGGAAGAGGGCGAGCCGTGCGGGGTTGCGATCGGCAGAGATGCTCTGCCGGTGCACGTCGATAAGGTACGAGACCGCCTGCAGCGTGTAGAACGAGATGCCGATAGGCGCGGCGAGGGCGACCGCCTCCTGCGGGAAGGTGATGCCCGCATGGGCGAGCAGCGGGGTGGCGAGCGGTGCCAGGAGGCGCTGGGCGAAGCTGAGGTACTTGAATGCAAAGAGCATGCTCAGGTTCACGACGAGGCCCGCTGCGAGGACAAACCGCATGTACCGCGCATAGCGGCGCTTGATGTCGCGGCGGTTCGCCCCGGGGGCGCGGAGCCGGCTCGCGCGCTCGCGGAGCAGACGGTCGAGCCCGATGCCCGCGAGCCAGATGGTGCCGGTCGAGATGAGAAGGAAGACCAGCAGCTTTCCGCTGATGCTCCAGAAGAAGATATAGCTCGCAGCAAGGAGCACCAGCCAGCGCAGCCTGCGCGGCATGAGCTGATAGCACAGCATGGTCGCCGGCAGGAACAGCGCCAGGACGGTGAGGGAGAAATACGATTTCATGGCATCGGGCTTTCTAAGGGTTTGTGGTGCAAGGAGGGGCGATGGGGTCGATCCGGCGGGTTCAGGCAGCGATGCGCCCCGCACATCGAAGCGCGGGAAGAGCCGCCGTAGCTTGCTAGAGCCCGGACTCGCGCATGCGCTCGACCATCTTCCACATGCCCTCCAGCGAGTTGAAGTTCGCTGGCACCACCTCGACGGCGGGGATGGTGATGTCGAAGGCGTCTTCCAGCTCGGATACGAGCGTGATGATGGTGAGCGAGTCAAGGGTTCGGCTATCGACGAGGTCGGTGCGGTCGCGGTAGTCGACGTCGGGATTGAGCTCGTTCAGGATGTCCAGAATCGCGTCCATGATAAGGTCCTTTCAACTCATGGCTTGCAGGTTTGATGGCGGGGTGCCGTGCGGGCGCCCTGGCTGTTGCAGGCGCCGTTACCCCAGCGGGTGCAGCGGCGTGTTGATGATGTCGGTGCGCAGGCCTTCGCGCACGAGCACCGGTTCGCCGTCGTGCTTGAGGACGACCACCTTCGGCAGGTCGCGGCTCAAGAACAGCGAGATGCCCTCGGTCATGCAGTACGCGCCGGCAAAGCGGAAGGCAAGGATGCTGCCCGTGTCGAGTCCGGCGAGTGGGAGCTGCTTGGCGAGGATGTCGTTCACCGTGCAGAGTGAGCCGCAGATGTTCCAGGGCTCGGCGGCGTTGTCTGGCGCGCTTGCGCCCGCCGCCGCGCCCGCCGATGTCGCACCCGTCACCGCGCCCGCTGCCGTGCCCGCGTCGAGCAGATGGCACGGCGGTTGCTTCATGGCCATGGACTGGCCGTAGTACACGAGCTGGTGGATGCCGCCGTCCACGATGGCGTAGCGCTGACCGGCGTTCACCTTGGTGTCCACCACGCGCGTGAGGTAGGTGCCGCACGATGCCGTGAGGCTGCGCCCCAGCTCGAGCGTGATGGAGCCGCTGAACGCCATGTTCTCGAGCATGCCGGAGAAGCTCTCGATGAATGCCGCCTCGTCGAAGGCATCGCCCTCGAAATACGAGACGGGCAGGCCGGGGCCGATCTCGAGTTCGCACGGGGTCCAGCCGAGCTCCTCGCCGAGTTCTGCCACGAGCTTGTCGAGCCCGTCGAGCTCTCGCTGGAGGCGTTTGAGCGAGGTCTTCTGCGTGCCCGAGAAGAACTGGATGCCAAGCAGGTCCACGCAGGAGGCCTTGCGAAGCTTGTGCACGGTCGATATGAGCTCGGCGCGGTCGAGGCCGAACTGGTTTCCGCTCGTGAGGCGCAGCAGGATGGGAGCGCGCTTGCCGCGGGCGATGGCGACGCGCATCACCAGGTCGAGCTGCGCGGTGGACTCGATGGTGATCGCGGCGGGCGGCGTGGGATTGGAGAGGGCCGCATCCACGATCTCCTCGCTCTTATGCACGCCCGATACGACGATCTTGTCGTGCGGCAGGCCGAGCGCCTGGCAGATGCGGTACTCTCCCGGCGAGCAGATTTCGAGGCGGTCGATGAGCGGGGTGAGCTCAGGCAGCACGAAGGGGTTGGCCTTCGCGGCGAAGCAGAGTCCGGTGCGCTCGGGCAGCATGCTGCGCAGGTGGGAGACGCGCTGCGCGAGCTCTCGCTCGTCGAAGACGAAGAGCGGTGTGCCGAAGCTTCCGGCAAGCTCGCGTAGCGTGTCGTCTGCCGGGGACGTGATGGTCGGTGCGATTGTCGCGGTCGTCATGATGGTCTCTTGCTCCTTTCGCGGGCGCTTGGGCGCCGGGGAGACGGTTTGCGTGGTGGGCGAACGGTGCGGCGCACGTTCGGGGGCTGGGCGGGTGCGGCATCATGCGACGCCGCACCCCTCGTGGCGCGCCGGCCTTCCGCCGCGGTTAATTCCCTGCTTGAGTGCAAGGAGGGCGCGTCGGTCGACCTTTCCGTTCTTGGTAAGCGGCATGGCATCGACCGGGGTGATCGAAGCCGGCAGCATGGGGACGGGCAGGAGCCGCGCCACGGCGCGCCGCAGCTCGCCTGCATCCGATGTGCCCTCGAAGAAGGCATGGATGCGCTTGAGCTTCTCGTCATAGGCGCAGCGGCACCGGTCCACGCCGGGCTGTCGCTCAAAGGCCGCGTCGATCTCCTCGAGCTCGATGCGGTGTCCCTGATGCTTGATCTGGTTATCCACCCTTCCGCAGAAGATGAGCTCGCCGCGTTCGTTCAGGCGTACGAGATCGCCGGTCTTGTACACGGTGTCGGGCAGCGCATCGGTGAGCGGGTTCTGTATGAACGCCGCGCTCGTGCGCTCGGGGTTGGCGAAGTAGCCGAGCGCGTTGCAGGGGCCTCCCGCGTAGAGCTCGCCCACGCCGCCTGGCTCGGTTACGGGGCGCTGCTCGCTATCGAGCACGGCGACGCGCCGGTTGGGGAAGGGAGTGCCCAGCGGGATCCCGTCTTCATAGCCGCGCTCGCGGTCGAGCACGTGGTAGAGGCAGTTGCAGGTGACCTCGGTGGGGCCGTAGAGGTTCACGAAGGTCGCGTGCGGCGCGCACGCCATCCAGCGGTGCAGGTGCTTGAGCGGCATGACCTCGCCCGAGAACCCCACGAGGCGCACCTCGGGCAGGTCGGCGCCCTCGAGTGCGCGCAGGCCGCTTACCAGGCAGAGTGCCGCGACCGCCCAGATCATGACGGTCACGTGCCGTGTGCGGATGGTTTCCACGAGTTCGGCGGGAGCGCTGAACAGGCGGCGCGGCAACAGGAGGATGGTGGCACCGGCGGCCAGCGACCCGTAGATGTCTTTGACCGAGACGTCGAAGTCGAGCGGTGCCTGATTGCCGAGGATGTCCTGCGCGCGGATTCCCATGGTTTCCACGAACGGCTCGATAAACCCCAAGATTGCCTGATGGCTCACGGCGACGCCCTTCGGCGTGCCCGTGGATCCCGAGGTGAAGAGCACGTACGCAGGGTCGTTGCCCATGATCGATGCTGCTGCTCGGGCGAGCGCCTCATCATCGACGTCGTGGCGGACGAGCTCTTCGGCACGCAGAATCGTGGCGCGGGGGAATACGCGACGGGCCTGCTCCGCCGTGTCGGCGCAGGTGACCACGATGGGAGCCGGGCTGCCGGCGCTGATTGTCTCGTAGATGCTCGCGGCACGCTCCTCGGGGACCATGGGGTCCACGGGTACGTAGAAGCCGCCTGCCATGAGGGCACCCATCATGGCGGCGAGGGCGTCCACGCGCTTCTCCATGAAGAGGATGACGGCGCGCGGAACACCGCTGCCGAGCTGTGCGGCCGCTGCGGTTTCCTCGGCCGGCGCGCCCGCCCGCCGCGCGATGAGGGCACTGCCTGCGCGCTGGCTCATCTCGAAGAGCTCGCCATAGGCACAGGACCGCTTCTCGTCTACGGCGGCGATTGCATCGGGCGTTCGCCGTGCGCTCCGCTCAAGGAGCTCCAGGGCCGTTGCGCGGTAGCGTTCGGGCTGATGGGCTGCCCGAACGGATCCGCCTGCATGCGTGGTCATAGTTTCCTTCCTTTCTGGGCCTCGATTGGTTCCCAGTATGGAAGGCGAAGCTTCAGCAACCCTGAGCGCAAGCTAAAGGTTTCTTTAGCTTGCACGGCGCCGGTCCGTCATCGGGGATTGCTTTCTGCCGTGCTGCTGGCAACGCCGCCGCTCCGGCTTCGAGTTCGTCCTCGGCGCTCTCCAGCTCAGCGCGTCCTATGCCAGCGGCAGCTCGATGATGAACTCGGTTGCGCACGGTAGGGGAGGATGCGTCGAGAGGCTCAGCTGCCCATGCATGAGCTCGGCGCAGCGCTGGGAGATGGCAAGACCCAACCCGGTGCCTCCTTTTGCGGTGCGCGCGGTGTTCTTGGTGACGAAGGGGTCGAAGAGCCGGTCGGCCACCTCCGGTGCGATGCCTGCTCCCGTGTCGGCGACGCTTACGATCGCACGTCCCTCGCCCTCGTCGACGCGCCAGCTCACGTACACCGTGGTGCCCTCCGGGTTGTGCGTGCACGCGTTACCGATGAGGTTGAGCAGCAGGCGCCTAAGCAGCGATGCGTCGATGAGCGCGTAGGGTGCCGGGGCGTCTTCGCTCCCATCGGGCTCGACGACCTCCAGGGTGCACGCCGCCTGCTCGACCTGATCCATCGCATCCCTCGCGATCGCACGCACCGCGTCGTCGACGCGCCGGCGCTCAAGATGCGGCGCGAACTCGGGGTGGTTCATCTTGGCATAGGCGAACAGCGTGTCGATAAGCTCGTTCGCCGTGATGGCCTTGTCGCTCATGGCGCGGAGGTATTCCGGGGTCTTATCGGGCGGGACGCGTCCGTCGCGGAAGGCCGTGGCGTAGCCGTAGATCACCGTGAGCGGCGTTTTGAGGTCATGCGAGATGTCCGCGATGATGCGCTGCTGGTCATCGCGCGCTCGATCGAGCTCGTCCATGAGGTCGGTGAAGTTGGCGTAAATGGGGGAGAGCTCGAGGGGGACGGTCGCAGCCGCCTCCGGGTGCTTCTCGCCGCGTCGGTACGCCTCGATCGCCTGGTCGAGCGGAAGGGTCGCGCGCTTCACGATGCGCACCAGGTACCAAGCGCAGGCGACGGTGACGATGAACGCGGGGGGTGCGGCGATGAGAGGCAGGCGGCTGGCGTCGTCCACAACCTGCTGATAGCGCCTTCCGCTTACGAGTGGCGCGGCAAGCACCAGGATGCGGTCCTCGCCTTCGACCGTCTGGTAGCTCACGCGCTCGACGGACATCTTCGCGTTGTATACGCCTTGCAGGAAATTGAACTCGCGCTGCGAGAGCGCGCTTCGATCGGCAAAGAGCGTGCCCGCGATGATATTGAGCTCCTCGTCGAGTTCGCACCATGCCGTGATGCGCTTCGAGAAGCCATCGTCCACGTCATACGTGCACTGCATGATGCGGTAATGCACCCCGTCGACAGTCGTCTCCTGGAACACCTCGTAGAAGATGCGCTCGTCATATTCGCTGATGAGGGCGAGGTCGCTCACGCGGATGGATTCCGCCGCCTTGGTGTTCGATGCGTACAGGCGCGTGCCCTCGCTATCGAAGATGACGATCCTGCAGTTCTCGAGGTCGCTCGACTGCAGCGCGTCGAAGCGGTCTCGCTCGAGGTCGTCCGAATATGCGAGGACCGTTTCCATCGAGGGGAAGGCGTTGTCGAAGAGCTGCTCGGTAGCACGGTTGATGCCCCAGAGTATGAGCGCCAGCAGAGCGGCGTAGACGAGGATGCATGCCAGGCAGCGCACGGCGATGCTCGAGCGCACGCCGTGCCAAAGCCGGGAGATCCGATGCCGCAGTCCCATGTTGGTGTCCGGTGTCGCGTTAGCCATCGAGCCGGTACCCCATGCCGCGGATGGTCTTTATGTAGCGGGGGCGCAGCGGGTCGTCCTCCAGCTTGGAGCGAATATTAGAGATGTGCACCATGACGCTCCCCTCGCTGCCGGCATACGCTTCTCCATTCACGCATGCGTACAGCTGGCCCTTGCTGAACACGCGCCCCGGCGCTGCCATGAGGGCGGCCATGATCTTGAGTTCTGCCGCTGTGAGGGGGATGGGTGCGCCGTTCTTGCTGAGCACAAGGCGCTTCGTGTCGAAGGTGAGGTCACCGACGCGCATGGTCTGTTCGCCAGCGTCCTGCCGTGCGGCACCGGCGTGGGGCTGCTGCCCCTCCTCGCTGCCGGCATCGCCTTCGCTCCGTTCGCTTGCGGCGTGTCGGCGCAGCATCGCGCGGATGTATGCCGTGACCTCGAGCGGCTCGAACGGCTTGCTGATGAAGCCGTCGGCGCCCGCATCGAGACCCACGATCTTGTCGGCAGGATGCGAGCGCGCGGAGATGATGATGACGGGGATGTCGCTCGTCTGGCGCAGGGTTTTGATGAAGTCGTAGCCGTTCATGCGCGGCATCATGATGTCCACGAGCGCGATATCCGCAGATGACCTGGCAAGGCGTTCGAGCGCCTCCTCGCCGTCTGAAGCGGTGAGGACTTCGTATCCACTGCCCGATAGATAGAGCGTCAGCAGCTCGACGATATCACGGTCATCTTCAACGATGAGCACGGTTTCTGCCATGATGCCTCCTCGTACAGCCGTAGTTCGGCATCTGCGTCTCCCTGCATCTGCCCCATCTCCCCGCCTCGATTGTACCGGCGACACCTCCTTGCCCCATTGAGCGCCATCCGCTTTCCATGACGGGTGAAGGAATGCTTAAGCAGATGTGGAGAAGCGGCGGGCGGGTTCGTAGGCGAAGTCCGCACGGCGCGGTATGCTTGCCGTGATGAGAAGTGGCGCTCGCGGTGCACGCCGCGGGCGGGAACGGAGGATGGCATGAACGAGATCAAATGCCCTCAATGCGGCACGGTGTTTCAGGTAGACGAGCGCGGTTATGCCGACATCGTGCGCCAGGTGCGCGACGAGGAATTCGCCCGGCAGCTCGCCGAACGCCAGGAGATCATGGAGCGCGAGCGGACATCTGCGGTGGAGCTCGCCCAGCAACAGGTGCGCGACGAGTTGCAGAAGACGGTCTCTTCGCGCGAGACGCGCATCGCGGAGCTCGAGGCCAAGCTTGCCGCCGCGGCGACCGAGCAGGAACTTGCGCAGGAGAAGGCTGCGGCCGAGGCAAAACAGGAGGCACAGGAGCGCCTTGCCGAGTTGCAGCGCGCCTGCGATGAGCTCGAGGCGAAGCTTGCGGCTCAGGCTGCTGCAGCGGAACTCGAGCAGGCGAAGGCTCGCGAGGAGCTGAGCCGCGGCGTTGCGGACAAAGATGCCGAGATTGCGCGCCTGAAGGCGCAGATGGAGGCGGCGGCGCAGCAGGGCGCGCTCGAACTCGAGAACGCCCGCGCGGCTGCCCGCAGCGAGCTCGCGCAAGGGCTTTCTGCCAAGGATGCGGAGATCGCCCGGCTCAAGGAGCAGATTGCTGCAGGTGATGCGGCTCAGAAGCTCGCAGTGACCCAGGCTGTGGTGGCTGTGGAACGCGAGCGCGACGAGGCGCGCGCCAAGCTCGCGAGCGAGCAGACCCTCCGCGAAAGCGAGCGCCAGCAGCTCGAGGCCTCTCACGCGCTCGAGCTCGCCCGGGCTCGCAAGACGAGCGAGGAGCTCATCCGCTACAAGGACGAGGAGATCGAGCGCCTGCGCGACATGAAGGCGCGCCTTTCCACCAAGATGGTGGGCGAGACGCTCGAACAGCACTGCGAGACCGAGTTCAACCGTCTGCGCATGACCGCGTTCCCGCACGCGTACTTCGAGAAGGACAACGACGCCGTGGTGGGTGATGACGGGCGCGCCTCCAAGGGTGACTATATTTACCGCGAAGCTGATGAGGCGGGTAACGAGATCATCTCGATCATGTTCGAGATGAAGAACGAGAACGACACCACGGCCACCAAGCACAAGAACGAGGACTTCTTCAAGAAGCTCGACAGCGACCGCACGAAGAAGGGTTGCGAATACGCGGTGCTCGTGAGCCTGCTCGAGCCGGAGAGCGAGCTCTACAACGCCGGTATCGTGGACGTGAGCTACCGCTATCCCAAGATGTACGTCATCCGCCCGCAGTTCTTCATCCCGCTCATCACGCTCTTGCGCAACGCCGCGTTGAACGCGCTCACCTACAAGCAGGAGCTCGCCATCGTTCGGCAGCAGAACGTGGACGTGACCAACTTCGAGTCCAAGCTCGAGAAGTTCCAGCAGGGATTCTCGCGGAACTACGAGCTTGCGAGCCGCAAGTTCCAGACGGCCATCGACGAGATCGATAAGACGATCGACCATCTGCAAAAGACCAAGGACGCGCTGCTCTCGAGCGACCGCAACCTGCGCCTGGCGAACGACAAGGCACAGGATCTCACCATCAAGAAGCTCACCCGCGGCAACCCCACCATGAAGGCCGCCTTCGAGGAAGCTCGGCGGTCTGAGCAGTTTGACGACTGATTCGCAGGGAGCCCATCTCGGGCGGCGGTGCCCCCAGGGGCCGCCGGGGAGGGCGCGCCCGGGGGCTCCCGGGGGTCCGGAATGTCCATATTCCCGCATCTCGAGGCGGGCCCAGAAATCGAGATCCCGCTATTCGGACGGTTTCGGCCCTTGAGAAGCCGTTTCTGTCCATCCAGGGGGATCTCGATGGGACGAGGCCAGATACGGCGCGCCGAGATGCGGGAATATGGCTGTTTCGGGGAAGGCCCCGTCGCGACGCGCGGTTGAGCGCTACGGGAGCGTGACCTCATTGAGCAGGGGCGTGCCAGCAGAAAGACGACGGATGTTCTCGGCGGCGATGCGCGCAAGGTTGTCGAGTACGGTGTAGAGGTGGAATTGGCCGGAGACGTGCGGCGTTATGAGGATGTTCGGGGCGTCCCACAGGGGGTCGTCCTGGGGCAGGGGCTCAGGTGTCGTCACGTCGAGCGCAGCTCCAGCGAGGTGGCCGGATTCGAGCGCGGCGATGAGGTCGGCTTGTACGACGAGATCGCCCCTGCCTCCGTTTGCAAAGTATGCCCCGTGTTTGCAGGTAGAGAAGAACCGGTTGTCCGCAAGGCCGCGGGTTTCCGGTGCGCTGGGTAGGAAGCAGACGACGGCGTCTGCATGGGGGAGCAGGTCGAAGAGCTCGCCCATGGTGCAGATGCGTTCAAAGCCCTCGGGCACGGTACCTACATGGCGGCGAACGCCCGTCACATGTGCGCCGTGCGCGCTTGCAAGCTTCGCGAAGTGCTGTCCGATATCGCCCGCCCCGAGTACGAGCACCTGCGAGCCCGCCATGGTGTCCACGGTGCCTCGGTCCGTCCACGCGTGCGCACGTTGGTCGTCTCGGTAGCCGGCAAGGTTCTTCATGAGCATAAGCAGCATCGCGTACATGTGCTCGGAGACCGCCTGACCGTAGGCGCCCACGGCGCTTGCGAGCACTGCTCCGTCCGGAATGGTCCCAGGTGCCATATAGGCATCATAACCTGCGGAATTGAGCTGCAGCAGACGGAGGCGGCGTGCGTGGGCGAGGCGTTTGGGCGGGAGGTTTCCCACAATGACGTCAGCTTCGGCGACCTGCTCGTCCGTGATGTCGGGTTTCGCGGCATACGTAAACGTCGCCGAGGGCGCGCCCGCTTCGAGCACGGTCTTCTGCGCGGTGTTGAACGGCGGGATCACGAGGATATTCATGAGGCTCCTATCGCAGGGAAGGCGGGTACCGACCAGCTGCCGGTTCGTTCGGTCGACCTGGTGATAACCGGTTGTGAGCAGGGTGTCGGATCAGGCGTTTGCGCGGGCTTCGGTTTCGGCGAGCAGCCGTTCGAGCTCATCTTCGACAGACGAGCACAGGCGGATGCGGTCGTTAAGCCCGCGGAGTTCGGGGTTGCCTCCCTCCATGAGGTAGGGGTGGCCCACGGTGTCGAGCATCACCCGGTCGTTCGCTTCGTCGCCGAAGGCAAGCATGTTCGCCACGTCGATGCCAAGGGTCCGACCCAGGTCGCGTAGGGCGCTGCCCTTGCTCACGCCCTCCGGTGCGAGGTCGATCCAGATGGGCCCCGAGGTCATGACGGAGAAGCGCCCCTCGAACTCGCGCTGGAAGAACTCGCAGACGGACTTGGTTCGTGCTGGATCGACGAAGTAGGAGATCTTGATAATCGGTTCGTCGATGTCCTCCAAGTGCTCGATGGCGCGCATCTCGTAGCCCACTTCCTCGCGCATGTAGCGCAGAAGGTCCGTATCGGAAGAGGGGGCATAGCTTGTGTAGGGCCCTTCGATGAGCGCCTGGCAGGCGTGCTCGGCGCCTAGCCGGCAGATCTCTTCTATATCATCCTGCTCGAACTCGCGGATCATGGGTCGATGGTCGCGGAACTGGGCAAAGCCGCCGTTCTCGCACACGTAACCGATGCGATCGGCGATGGGTGCGAAGAGCCGCTCGAGGTTGACTTGGCGCCTGCCGCTCGCTGCGACGAAGATCACGCCGTGGTCCATGAGCCGTTCGATGAGCTCGATGGCATGTGCGCTGGGCAGCCCTCCGGCCTCGTGGATGAGCGTGCCGTCCATGTCTGACGCCACCAGCTCGATGCGTCTCCCTCGGTCGAATACCGCCATGCCGTTCCCTTTCCCGCGTTGCCTGGCATGCGGGATTATAGCGCGTGGGTGCGGTTCGGACATTGAGGTACACGAGGTGTAGCAGGGGAGAGCCCGGCCGGCTGCCTTGCTGAGCGGGTCGATTGCTGCTGGCCATGCGCTGCGACAACTGGTCGCCATGCGTTCCGCTTCAGATTCACTTGTGCGACCGAAAACCGCTGGAGTGTACGTATAATGACAAGCAACTGCAACTCCGATGAGGGGAGTCCGATGGGCGGTTTCTTTGGCGCGGCCTCCAAGCGCGACGTGGTTCTGGACGTGTTCTTCGGTGTCGACTACCATTCGCATCTGGGAACGCGCCGTGCGGGCATGGTGTTCTGCGATGGCACGGGTGGTTTCAACCGCGAGATCCACTCTATCGAGAACACGCCCTTCCGTTCGCGTTTCGATAAGGACCTCGAGACGTTCAAAGGAACGAGCGGTATCGGCTGCATCAGCGATACCGACCCCCAGCCACTGCTCGTCCGCTCGCATCACGGTACGTTCGCCATCACTACGGTGGGTGCGATCAACAACGCCGATGAGCTGATCGAGGAGTATTTCGAGCGCGGCGGTGCCCAGTTCATGGCCATGAGCTCGGGGGCGGTCAACCATACCGAGCTCGTTGCCGCCCTCATCAACCAAAAGGAAGACCTGGTAGAGGGTATTCTCTTTGCGCAACGTGCCATCAAGGGGTCGCTCACGTTGCTCGTGATGACCGAGGATGGCGTCATCTATGCCGCGCGCGATCGGATGGGCCGCCTGCCCGTGATCATCGGCCGCGATGTGAACGGCGACGGGTACTGCGTGTCGCTCGAGTCGTTCGTCTACCACAAGCTCGGGTACGAGGATGCCTACGAGCTCGGCTCCGGCGAGATCGTGTGCGTGTCGCCCGAGGGTTTCGAGACCGTCGCTCCGGCGGGCGACCAGATGAAGATCTGCGCCTTCCTATGGGTGTACTACGGCTACCCCAACTCCAACTACGAGGGCGTCAACGTCGAGGTCATGCGTTACAAGAACGGTCACATCATGGCGCGTGACGAGGCGATGGCCGGCACGTTGCCCGAGGTCGACTATGTTGCCGGCGTGCCCGATTCTGGCACCCCGCATGCAATCGGCTACGCAAACGAGTGCGGTGGCACCTTCGCGCGTCCGTTCATCAAGTACACGCCCACGTGGTCGCGCTCGTTCATGCCTACCAACCAGAAGGTGCGCGACCGCATCGCCGAGATGAAGCAGATTCCCGTGCCGGAGCTCATCCGCGACAAGCGTCTGCTGCTCGTGGATGACTCGATCGTGCGTGGTACGCAGCTGGGAAACACGGTGGACTTCCTCTACGAGACCGGCGCCGCGGAGGTGCACATGCGCTCTGCGTGCCCGCCCATCATGTTCAGCTGCCCATATCTCTCGTTCTCGCGCGGCAAGTCCGACCAGGACCTCATCGCGCGGCGCGTGGTGCGCGAGCTCGAGGGACCCGAGGGGGACGAGCACCTCGACGAGTACGCCGACAGCTCGACCGAGCGCGGCAAGTGCCTGCTTAAGAGCATCTGCGAGCAGCTGGGCTTCGACAGCTTGGGCTATCAGAGCTTGCCCGGTATGCTCGAAGCGATCGGCATCGACCCGTCGAAGGTCTGCACGTACTGTTGGGACGGCAAAGAGTAGGATTCCTGTGCCCCGCTGCCCGGTCATAAGGCGGCGGAGCGCATCAGTCGGTTCCGTGCTGGCGCACTGCCGCTGGCTGAATGCAAGGAGGAGCAATGTTTTGCGTAAGATGCGGAGCGCCCAACGACGATAGCGCCAAGTTCTGCACGACGTGCGGAGCGCCGCTTGCGGCAGCGGGCCCGATGGGCACCCCGTCTCCCGCTCCCGAGTTCACACCTCAGCCCGCACCCGAGCCTGAGGCGCAGCCCACGCCCGAGCCTGCGCCTGCCGCGCCAGAGGCGCAGGTCATCCCCGAACCTGTCGCGCCAGTCTCGCCCGAGGCGCGGCCCACGCCTGAGCCCGCACCCGAGCCTGAACCCGTTGCCGAGCCGACGCCCTTCGCTGCCCCCGAGCCCGAACCTGCCGCTCCTGCTCCCGAGCAACCAGCTCAGCCCGCACCGTGGGCGCCGCAGGACCAGCCTGCCCAAACGGCGTCCCAGCCATCTATGCCCGAGCAGCCGGCACCTTGGGCTCCGCAGGGACAGCCTGCCCAGCCTGAGCAGCCCGCACCTTGGGCCCCGCAAGACCAGCCCACTCAGCCCGCTCCATGGGCATCTCAGTCCCAGCAGCCCCAGCAGCCGCCTGCATCGTGGCCCGATCAGCCCCAGCAGCCGCCCACCTTCGAGCAGCAGGGTTCCAAGGGCAACACCGGCAAGATCATCGCGATCGTTGCCGGCTGCATCGCCGTCTTAGCCGTGGTCGCGATCGCCCTCTTCGCCCTCGGCATCGGCAAGCCGGCGGACGATGCCTCCTCAACCAGCTCCTCGAGCGAGCCCGCCACACAGGAGGAGCAGCCCCGGGAGGAGCCCCAGGATTCACAGGGTGCCGTGACGACCTCCCCTGCCGACGTGACCATGCCCGACTATTGCGGGCCGACGTATTACAACGGCAAATCGCTTGCCGACATCCGCACCCAGCTCGAAGGCCTGGGACTGGAGATCGCGAGCGTCTACGGGTACGAGAGCGGCAGTTGCGACGTGTCGTTCTCCGGTACGCCGGCCGCGATGCCGTCGAATGCGAGAGAGGCGGACATGTTCATCACGGTGGGCCTCGATACGCCCAACGATGCGGACCTGAGCTACGTTGAGTCGATCGATCAGGTTCCGGCAGATGCCACGGTTTCGAGGGTGAACATCTCCTACACCACAAACATCGCGGAGGCGGACTACATTGCCCAGGTCCTGGGCGTTACCCAGGCATTCGGTCTGACCGGGACCGACTATGGTACGGCCTCCACCCAGGAGCTGCTGGATGCTGCTGTTGAGGCGTTCGGCTTTGAATCCGACCAAGGGTACCTGAACGACGCTGAACAGTACGACTTCGAGTTCTCCGAGCTCACCGTGTCCGGCCCCTGTGATTTCTACGGCGCTGAGGGCGGTTGGTACGTGAGCGTTTCCAATTACGGCTACGGCACGGACATGTACATTAGCTACAACGCTCCGTACTAACGCGGAGACGCGGCGCGCACGTATCTACGCCAAGCTTCGGCATAGTTCACCAGCAGGCGGCGGAGGCTCCGTGTCCCCGCCGCCTCGTGCGTTTCAGGGGGATCGCATGAGGGTGTTCATCGCACTCGAGTTGCCAGATCATATGGTCGCGCAGGTTGCCGTGCTCGCGCGCCAGCTTGGCGACCGCATCTCCGGGCGTCTCATGAAGCCCGACACCTATCATCTGACCTTAGCGTTTCTAGGCGAGCTGGACGAGCAGCAGGTGCGCGATGCCATGGCGGCGCTGGACGACGCCGCCGTGGATCGCGCTGCCATTCCCCTCGTACCCGATGGGCTCGGCAAGTTCGGTAAACCGCACGACGCGACGCTTTGGCTCGGTATCTCGACTGCGCAGGAGTTGATGGATTTGGCAGAAGCGGTTCGCGCCGAGCTTGCCGCCCGCGACCTCCCGTTCGATCGCAAGGCGTTCAGACCCCACATTACGCTCGCGCGCCGTGCCAAACTCCCGCGTGGCCCCCTGCCGGAGCTCGTCTTTCCCGAAGCTTCCCAAGCAGTTGCGGTCACGCTCTTCAAAAGCTCCCTCACCCCTGGAGGCGCGCAGTACAAACCGCTCTACACGAAGACTCTCGAGGCGCGCCTCACCATCCAGAGGTTCAATGGAGAATAGTTAAATTGAACTATTAAATTGAACTCCTGATACCATGTAGTTCAATGTCAGTTCAAATTGAACTTTTTGCGAAGCGAGGCGCCATGGCAGATCAGCGATTCTCTGAGCGATTGGTGCATGCGATGGGGCACGCCGGCATGAAGCAGGCGGACCTGATCCATGCCGCCGCCCTGCGTGGAAAGAAACTTGGGAAAAGCCAGGTGAGCCAATATGCGAGCGGCAAGACCGTGCCGCGCCGCGATGTCATGGAGCTGCTCGCGGCCTTGCTTAGCGTCGATGCCCGCTGGCTAGCGAGCGGGGAGGGCCGGCTGGCTGCCCCCGATACTGCCGAGGATGGTTCGACGTACCAGAGCGGTACAGCGATGCGGCCCGTCGATGATGCCGAGTGGGACGGTGGAGCGATGCCCTCGGCGGCGGAGTCCGCGCGAGCTAGCGCGCGGTCTGCGACCGCACCTCAGGCACCTGCGTCCATGCGTTCAAATTCAGGGAGTACCACCATGCGTCAGTTCAATAAATCATCCAAGCTCGATAACGTCCTCTACGATGTCCGCGGTCCCGTGGCCGACGAGGCTGCCCGCATGGAGGACGAGGGCCTGCGCATTCTCAAGCTCAACATCGGCAATCCGGCTCCGTTCGGCTTCCGCACACCCGACGAGGTCGTGCAGGACATGCGCCAGCAGCTGCCCGACTGCGAGGGTTACTCCGACTCGCGAGGCTTGTTCTCCGCACGCAAGGCCATCATGCAGTACGCGCAGATCAAGGGCTTGCCCAACGTTTCCATGGATGGCATCTACACGGGCAACGGCGTTTCCGAGCTCATCCAGCTCTGCATGAACGCGCTGCTCGACACCGGCGACGAGATCTTGATTCCCAGCCCCGACTACCCGCTGTGGACCGCGTGCGCCACGCTCGCCGGCGGCACGCCCGTGCACTACATCTGCGACGAGCAGGCAGAGTGGAATCCCGACATCGATGATATCGAGAGGAAGGTCACCGAGCGAACCAAGGCGATTGTTATCATCAACCCCAACAACCCCACCGGCGCCGTCTATCCACGCGAGATCTTGGAGCAGATCGTCGAGGTCGCTCGGCGCCACCAGCTCATGATCTTCTCGGACGAGATCTACGACCGTTTGTGCATGGACGGGGTCGAGCACACCTCGATCGCCTCGCTTGCGCCCGATCTGCCATGCGTGACGTTCTCCGGCCTCTCCAAGTCGCACATGATCGCAGGGTACCGTATCGGATGGATGATCCTTTCGGGCAACAGGCGTTGCATGCGCGACTTCGTGTACGGTATCAACATGCTTTCCAACATGCGCCTGTGCTCGAATGTGCCTGCGCAGTCCATCGTGCAGACGGCACTCGGCGGGCATCAAAGCGTGAAGGGCTACGTCGTGCCCGGTGGCCGCGTCTATGAGCAGCGCAACTTCGTATACGAGCGGCTCAACGCCATCGACGGCATCACCGCGGTGAAACCCAAGGCTGCGTTCTACATCTTCCCCAAGATGGACGTCAAGAAGTTCAATATCACCGACGACGAGCAATTCGCGCTCGACCTGCTGCACGAGAAGCGCATCCTCATCACTCGCGGCGGCGGCTTCAACTGGGGCGAACCCGATCACTTCCGCATCGTGTACCTGCCGCGCATGGAGGTCCTGCGCGAGGCCATGGACGACCTCGCCGACTTCTTCGAGCATTATCGCCAGAGCTAAGCGGAGAACGCTGCCTCGGCGTTGTCCGGACCAGGTGTTGCTGGGAGCAAAGCGCTGTTTGGACCAGGCGCCGTTTGGATCAGGAATTGTTTGGACCAAAGAGAATCTGCGGGCAGGAAATAGCAAGAGAGGGCTCCTCACGGGGCCTTTTCTTGCTAAATTGCGCCCGCAGATTCCAATCGGATTCCCGTCCCAATTAGATTCCTATCCCAGTCGGATTTCTATGGAGGAAGATCCGTTGCGTTCCCGCCACGGAGGCGCTCGTAGGACGGGGTTCGAGACGGGATTCGAGACGGGATTCGAGACGGGGTTCGAAATGGGATTCGGTGCTTGTATCGCGGCTCGGCATGCGTCATAGTTGACGCAATGCGGCGATCTGCCGCCTGGAGCGAAGGGGAAGCTATGTCGGAGAAGCGCAACGACGTCATTTCCTGGGACGAGTTCTTCATGCGGGTCGCTGTGGCGGCGAGTATGCGCAGCAAAGACCCCAACACGCAGGTGGGTGCCTGCATCGCCGACACCAACCACCGCATCCTCTCGGTGGGTTACAACGGCACGCCTTCCGCTTTGGATGACGATGACTTCCCGTGGGGCGTCTCGGAGAATCCGCTCAACGACAAGCACGGTTACGTGGTGCATGCCGAGGCCAACGCGGTCCTCAACTACCGTGGTTCGCTCAAGGACATGAGCGGCGCCACCATCTACGTGACCCTCTTTCCCTGCAACGAGTGCGCCAAGATCCTTGCGCAAGTGGGCATCGGCGAGGTGGTCTACCTCGACGATAAGTACGAGGGCACCGAGGACAACCTCATCTCGAAGCGGATCATCGATTCTTGCGGCATTTCATACCGGCCCATGCACCTGGAGCTCTAGCGATCGAGGTGCCTCATCGCGCCAGTTGCCGAACGAGCGGCTGCGCTTCTTTACACAAACCTGACAATACGGTGACGTCCCGGTGGCTCTAGCAGGGTAATTTCTTTACAAATGCTCGTACCGGGCAAGGTGGGCGTCAACCGAGGCGCGCCAGGCAAGGTGCACGTTGGGCAAGACGGCGGTCGTAGGGTGCCTGTGGGAAGGGCGCCGGGTTGAGATGAGAAGGCGGGATGAGGTATGGAAGCGCTGAACGCGATCATCGGTCCGCGCGAGAGCGAGTTCACCGGACTCAAAGGTCAGGTGCTGCGGTACGTGGGCGCGGCGTTTTTCCTCACGGTCTTCGCCCTCCTCGTGGAGGCTGCGGGCAACCGGCATGAGCTGATCGCAGCTGCTACAGATCCGCTTTCGGACCTGCTCTTCGCGTGCGCGGTATCGTTGTACCCGGTGGTGACTTGCTGGCGGCACCTCGCCAAGATGACGGCGGCGTATCGCTCCGGCGAGCCGTTCGAGCTCGCGGGTGCTGTGCTCGCCCTCTACGGTCGCGATGAGGCGGAGCGCGTGCAGACGGAGCGCGCCGCCGTGCTCGAGCGCGATGAACTCGTTGCGGCGATGCGCGCGGAGGGCACAGACGAGGTCATCGCGCGGTTCGGTCGCGACGGAGCCTACAGCATGTGTCGGAATCTCTACGTGGCTACCATCGCGGTGTTCGCGGCGGCCTTCGTCTTCATGATCGTAGTGCGGCCCTTCTAAGCAGGCTTCGCTTCTTGGCGGCGGGCTTGCTCGAGGTTGCCGAGATTGTTCTCCTTTCGTGTTCAAAAAGATTGTTGCCGGCGTTTACGTGCGCGACCTCTACACTGAGGAACGCACAATTCGGTGCACGGCCGAGAGGCCTGAGATGGCGGGGCGACGGACGCCCCATGAGAGACGCCGGAAGGCGCAGGAGGAACGCATGTCAGAGTACAGCGAGATCGAGAACATGGAAGAGAACGACGTAATGGAGACGGTCGCGGAAGCTGCCGTCGAGACCGAGGAGCTCGAGGAGGTCGCCCCCATCGAGGATGAGACCGACGAGTTCGATGATGACGCCGAGCAGGACCTCGACGATGACTTCGAGGATGCTGCCGAGGATGACGGCGAGGAAAAGGAAATCCCTGCCGAGGACCTCGATGACCTACTGTTCGACAAGATTAACCGCGCTGCCCGTTTGCTGCGCAACCGCAAGGCATCCCTTGCCGACGAGGCTGCCGAGGAGGCCGAGCGCACCAAGGACCTGGTCCGCGCTCTTAGGCTTCTCGACCTCAAGCCCCGTATGGAGGAGAAGGAGATGGCCGATCTTCTGGGCATGCGTCTGCGCGTGCTCAACGAGCTGCTGATTGAGGCCGAGAAGAACGATATCGTGGGCCGCATCGAGCCCGAGGACGGCGACATGCGCAAGATCGTCGTCTTCGCGAGCGAGGACGCGGTTGCGATGGCCGAGGCTCGCGGCAACCGCCGCAAGAAGCTCGTGCCGCAGCTCTCCTCCGACTCTGCGCGCATGCTCATCTCGGTGCTCGACGAGGTCATTGACCCGCTGGTCGAGATGGGTTGCGAGAAGGAGCGCGAGGACCGCGGTGGCGATCGCGGTGGCCGTGGCGGCTTTGGTGGTCGTGACGATCGCGGCGGTCGCGGTGGCGACCGCGGCGGACGCGGCGGCTTCGGCGGACGCGGTGGCGACCGTGGTGGACGCGGCGGCTTCGGCGGCGACCGAGGTGGCCGTGGTGGCGATCGCGGTGGCTTTGGTCATCGTGACGATCGCGGTGGCCGCGGCGGCTTTGGTGACCGCGGCGGGCGCGGTGGCTTCGGCGGCCGTGACGACCGTGGTGGTCGCGGCGGTTACGGTGACCGCGGTGGCCGTGGCGGCTTCGGCGGGCGCGGTGGCCGTGGTGGCTTCGGCGGTCGTGATGACCGCGGCGGGCGCGGCGGCTTTGGTGGTCGCGGCGGCGATCGCGGCGGCAACCGCTGGTAAGCCCTTTCGTCGGGCGCATCGCCTCAACATAGCTTGATAAGGGAGGGCCGTTGCAAGCGCAGCGGCCCTTCTGCCTTATGAAATAGGCTCTGCCACAATGCATAGTTGCTAATCCGCGAGGACGTGCACGGGCTCTCGTCTGCGCGCACGTGGAGGCGCCGGGAAATCGGCTGTGTGTTGTGGCAGGGCAAGGCGATAAAGCTGGGGTAGTGCGCCTGCACGGTCAGAAGGCGCCGGCGGTTCATCCACGGGAAAGAAAAGGGCGCGCATCCCGTATGGAATGCGCGCCCCGGTATTCCTTTTGCGGATGGACGAGGCATATGCCCCGCGCAGTTGCTTAGCCGAAGTAGCGCTTCAGCAGGCCGGCGAACGCCTTGCCGTGACGAGCCTCATCGCGGGCCATCTCATGCACGGTGTCGTGGATGGCATCGAGGCCGGCGGCCTTGGCGCGCTTGGCGAGGTCGAACTTGCCGGCGGTGGCGCCGTTCTCGGCCTCAACGCGCATCTCGAGGTTCTTCTTGGTGGAGTCGGTCACGACCTCACCGAGGAGCTCGGCGAACTTAGCGGCGTGCTCGGCCTCCTCGTAGGCAGCCTTCTCCCAGTACAGGCCGATCTCGGGATAGCCCTCGCGATGGGCAACGCGGGCCATGGCCAGGTACATGCCCACCTCGGAGCACTCGCCCTCGAAGTTGGCGCGGAGGTCGTTCACGATATCCTCGGAGACCTCGGGCAGCTTGCCGACGCCCACGATGTGCTCCGCGGCCCAGGTCATCTCGGTCTCGGACTGCTTGATGAAGCGGTCGCCGGAGACGCCGCACTGGGGGCACTTGAAGCCCTCGGGCAGCTCCTCGCCGTCGAACTCCTCAACATAACCGCAAACGGGGCAAACGAACTTCATGGTGTACTCCTTTGTACGTTGGCGATGCGACGTATTCGGACCTTTCCGAATCGCGTCGCGGGTTGATGCCATTATGCCGAAATGTTTCTAGTCCGACATCATATTAGGACAGTTTCCTAAAAGAGCGCAGTTCCTTCACAGTAAGTTTGCTATTGATAACTCGCTTACTGAATCGGAGAAGGGGATGCCGCTCGCTGCAAATAGCATCTATGGGGATTTTACTCACGCTCGGGGCGCCCGCCATGACAGAGATGGTTCCGTTTACTCGTCTCCCGGTCATGGCGATAAACGAGAGCTGTCCTCATGCCATGGTAAAGAGTCTGGATAAGTCGAACGGGGAGGTTGCGATGTTGCCCGACATCAACAACGATCGCAAAGTGAGCATGTGGGAGGGCGCTGCGGTCGATGCGTGGCATACAGAAGAGCGCAGGCGGTTAGGCGGCAGGCCTTCTCGCCAATCATCTGGCTGCGGCAATGTGGCGTTTGGATGCGCGCTCTTGCTCGGATTCACCGTTGTGCTGGGCGTCGCGCTTGTAGGCTGCGTAAACCTCTTCGTCTAGGCGCGACTCCCGAATTAATTCGCAGATTATCAGATAGGCAGTGAATGTCGAAGATGGATGCGGCGCGGCGTCATCCACAGATTATCTCTTTCAAGGACATGGAATAAAGGTCGGAGAAAAGCTAAATCACGATCCCATCGCAGTGATCGATTTCGTGCTGGATAATCTGGGCGGTGTAACCCGTGAATACCGCTGTCTCCGCGTTGAAGGCGCTGTCGAGGTAGCACACCTTGATTCGCTGGAAACGCGTCGCCACCCGTGTGCCTGTCAGCGAGAGACAGCCTTCCTCGGTCTGGTATTCCTGTGCGCGTTCGAGAATCTTGGGGTTAAACATCAAGCGAGGGACGCTGCCGTCCTGAACGACGATGATCCGCTTGCGCACGCCAATCATGTTGGCTGCCATCCCCACGCACTCATGCGCATGCGCGGCAAGGGTGTCGAGTAGATCTTGCCCAAGGGCTACGTCTTCCGGCGTAGCCTCCTCGCTAGGAAGACGCAGGAATATCGGTGAAGTGACAATTGGCCTGATCATAGGTCTTCCTTTCCGGTTTCATGTGGTACCTCGCAGCATATCCAACGAGCGATCCACATAGAACATATGATCGATCGATACAATTTCTTGATCGATCATATGTTCTATGGAGTTAATCATGCATGTTGAGCATACCGATTATGATGCCTCATCGTTGGCCTCTATTCTTGAGTATGCGAAGCAGCTCGAAGGCAAAACGCTCCGCGAAGCATGCAATCTAGACGATATTGAAGATTCGCATAAGCGCAAGGGCTCGTTTGGCGATGCACTTGAGGAGTATTACTTCCACTACGCCAACAATAGCGACCCAAACCCCGATTTCGCCGAAGTGTCGACTGAGCTCAAGTCCACACCGCTCAAGGTGAAGCGAAACGGGGATTACTCGGCGAAAGAACGCCTGGTCATCAGCCTCATTAACTATATGAGCGTGGTGGGTGAGACTTGGGAAACAAGCTCTTTGCAGAAGAAGCTTCGACACATTCTCCTCGTGGCCTATCAATACGATAAGGATCTTAATCCAGTCGACTTTCTCATAAAGATCGTCGAGCTGTGGGGTATCCCCGAAGAGGACTTACCAACGTTCAAGCACGACTGGGACACGGTCGTCGATAAAATTCGAGCTGGTAGAGCTCATGAGCTGTCGGGTTCAGATACGTTGTATCTGGAAGCTGCGACCAAGGCGTCGTCATCGAAAGATCGGCGCCCTCAGCCGTACTCGCCGATTCCGGCTAAGCCGCGTGCCTGGGCGATCAAGCAGGCCTATATGACGGTGACATTCAACCACCTGCTCCACGTCCAGAGCATTCGTCGAACGCGTGATGAGGGAACACTCGATTTGCTCGAGTTGGTCAAGCGTCGCTTCGAGCCATATTCCGGCTTGACGGAGGAGGAGCTGGCAGAGGTTTGCGGCTATTCTTGGGCAGGTCGGCGTAAGCCGAAAAATCTCTGCGCACTTATAACCAAGCACATCCTTGGCGTGGATGAAGACCTTAAGATCGCGGAATTCGAGAAAGCGGGAATCAAGGCGAAGACCATGAGGCTCAAGCGGAACGGTGTTCCAAAGGAGTCCATTTCCTTCCCGGCGTTCAGCTACTTCGATCTTGCGGAGCGCGCGTTCGAGGAAAGCGATTTTTTGGGATACCTGCGGCAAAAGTACCTCTTCGTCATCTATCGAGAAGACAGGCGCGAGCACGGCACGTTTCACCTTTCTGAGGTCTTGTTTTGGCAGATGCCCGACGCTGATATCGTCGAAGCGAAGCGCTGCTACGAGGAGATGCAGCGCAGGGTTCGTGCCGGTCATGCAGAGCGCTCGGTAACCTCGACTGAAAACCGGTGCTGCCATGTGCGTCCGCACGGCAGAAACAAGGCAGACACACTGCCCACGCCCTATGGATCTGAAGCGACAAAGAAATGTTTTTGGATCAATGCGCGCTACATCGGCGAAGAGATCGATAGAGTTAAGCGGGCGGATTCAAGAAGCGCGAGGAACCGTCGCGCTCATGGTTTAGGGGATGAAGTGGCGAAGAATACGATAAGGGTAGCCGAGCTTTTCGCGGGCGTTGGAGGATTCAGGCTTGGTTTGGAGGGCTATCAAGACCCGGATCATCCGGAGTTCGATATGCCTGCCGCCGGTCCGTTCGCCACGGTTTGGGCAAACCAGTGGGAACCGCCGGGAGCGTTCACCAAACAGTTTGCCGCTCGCTGCTATCGCAAGCGCTTCGGTGACGATTCGGTTGTGAACCAGGACATCCATGCTGTGCTAGATGCATACGAGGATGGCGCGATCGACATTCCGGATGTCGATATGGTTGTCGGAGGCTTCCCGTGCCAGGATTACTCCGTTGCCAAACCGCTTGCTCAAGCAGAGGGCATCGTTGGCAAGAAAGGCGTTCTTTGGTGGGACATCTACCGCTTCTTGCAGCTGAAGGGGTGTCCTCGATTCGTCTTGCTGGAGAACGTCGATCGTTTGCTTAAGAGCCCCGCCTCGCAACGTGGCCGCGACTTTGCCATCATCCTCTCGTGCTTCGCAACGCTTGGCTATGCAGTCGAATGGCGTGTGGTCAATGGCGCCCAGTACGGATTCCCGCAAAAGCGCCGCCGCGTCTACATCTATGCAGAGAAGGCTGATTCTGGCTGGAATCTGGAAGACCGCATTGAGCACGGTGTGATCGCCGAGGCGTTTCCAGCGGAGATTTCTGGGGATATGCGGTGCATAGAGCTGCTTTCCGATCCATACGAGAACTCAGAAAGATTTGGTGTAGGCCTCAAACAGTCTCCCTTCGAGAATGCCGGTTGCATGCAGGGCGGGACCGTTGTCACGGTCGCGATGAGCCCTGTATTTGATGGCCCGAAGATGACCTTGGGCGATGTGCTTGTGCCTGATGAGGAAGTGCCTGAGGAATACTACGTTGATGACGAGAAACTCGAGAAGTGGCAATACTTCAAGGGAGGGAAAAAGGAGCCTCGCGTAAACAAGCGAACTGGCTTCGAATATCTATATTCGGAAGGGGCCATGGCGTTTCCGGATCCGGTTGATGCGCCTGCCCGCACGATCCTTACAAGTGAGGGGGGTGTTCCTATAGTTTTGTCAACTGATTTTGTTGGCAAAGATCACTGCTTTCGAGCATGCTGACGCCAGCCCTTGTCGGGC
This sequence comes from Enorma phocaeensis, assembly GCF_900186505.1. Lineage (GTDB taxonomy): Bacteria > Actinomycetota > Coriobacteriia > Coriobacteriales > Coriobacteriaceae > Enorma > Enorma phocaeensis. The sequence continues at coordinate 251,603 of NZ_LT891968.1, read as the reverse complement.
TGGCGTTTTTCTATGGCTCTGGCTAGCTAGGCCGAGTACGGGCCCTTGTCCCTCATGATCGCGTAGATCACCTTCATCCTCTTCCTGGCGACCGCCTTCAATGCCTCTCCGTGGCACATGCCGCGATCCCTGCATTTGCGGTAGTAGTCGCCGAACCGGCCCCTGCTCCTGCTAAGCGAGTTGCAGGAGAAGATGAGCAGGTTTTTCAGCCTCTTGTTTCCCTGGCGCGAGGCGCTCACCGACGATATCGACTTGCCTGACTGGCGGTTCCTGGGAGCGATTCCGCAATACGATGCGAGGTGGTCGTGGTCGGGGAAGTCGTCGATGTCGATGCTTATCACCAGCTCCGATGCGGTCCTTGGGCCGATTCCTGGGATGGTCAGCAGGCATTCGTAAGTGCCGTCCTCGACGAGCAGCGCCGTTATCTCCGTGTCGAGCCTTGCGGCTTCCTCGGCGGACTCCCTGATACGCCTGGCAAGCATCCTGACCTGCGGGTTCTCTGCCATGACCTGGTATTCGGACGGGCGCGTCGACGACGATATCGCCGCCAGCGCGGCGTCGATGCGCGCCCTGTTCGCGCCGCGGGTCACGGCGCCGACGGCAGGCTTGCCGGCATCCAGGATGCCCCAGGGGCCGCCCAGGGACTCCATCATCTTCAGCCAATGGGGATCGGCCAGGTCGGCCAGCGCCTCGAACGCGGGGCAGCTTTCCAGGAGTATGCTCCTGAGCCTGTTCTTGTCACGGGTGGAGCAGGTGACCATGTGGTTCCTCTGCGCCGCCATCGACCTTGCGGCCTCGAGCCTCTCGTCGCGCCTTGGCACGGGCAGCAGCGAATCCGGGATGCCGAGCGCCGTCTTGGCTATGACCGCGGCGTCGCGCTCGTCGGTCTTGGCGTCGCCCGCGAACAGCTTGGCAGCTCCGTGGGCGGCGATTCCCGGCAGGTAGGCGACGGGCAGCCCGGCCAGCCTTGCCCTCGATATCGCCAGCGACCCGATGTTGCGCACTTGGTCGACGACGACCAGCGTCCCTGCATCCACTCGGGCGAACAGGCTGTCCAGGTCATGCTCGGTGTTGGCCACGGGGCCGCTGGCGAGGATCTCGCCCTGCCTGGTCACGTGGCACGCCCAATGGGAGAACTTCCCGACGTCGAGGCCTATTACGGCAGGGC
>NZ_LT891968.1:0-248466 GCF_900186505.1 Enorma phocaeensis | reverse complement strand
GGGGGGTGTTCCTATAGTTTTGTCAACTGATTTTGTTGGCAAAGATCACTGCTTTCGAGCATGCTGACGCCAGCCCTTGTCGGGCTGGCGTTTTTCTATGGCTCTGGCTAGCTAGGCCGAGTACGGGACCTTGTCCCTCATGATCGCGTAGATCACCTTCATCCTCTTCCTGGCGACCGCCTTCAATGCCTCTCCGTGGCACATGCCGCGATCCCTGCATTTGCGGTAGTAGTCGCCGAACCGGCCCCTGCTCCTGCTAAGCGAGTTGCAGGAGAAGATGAGCAGGTTTTTCAGCCTCTTGTTTCCCTGGCGCGAGGCGCTCACCGACGATATCGACTTGCCTGACTGGCGGTTCCTGGGAGCGATTCCGCAATACGATGCGAGGTGGTCGTGGTCGGGGAAGTCGTCGATGTCGATGCTTATCACCAGCTCCGATGCGGTCCTTGGGCCGATTCCTGGGATGGTCAGCAGGCATTCGTAAGTGCCGTCCTCGACGAGCAGCGCCGTTATCTCCGTGTCGAGCCTTGCGGCTTCCTCGGCGGACTCCCTGATACGCCTGGCAAGCATCCTGACCTGCGGGTTCTCTGCCATGACCTGGTATTCGGACGGGCGCGTCGACGACGATATCGCCGCCAGCGCGGCGTCGATGCGCGCCCTGTTCGCGCCGCGGGTCACGGCGCCGACGGCAGGCTTGCCGGCATCCAGGATGCCCCAGGGGCCGCCCAGGGACTCCATCATCTTCAGCCAATGGGGATCGGCCAGGTCGGCCAGCGCCTCGAACGCGGGGCAGCTTTCCAGGAGTATGCTCCTGAGCCTGTTCTTGTCACGGGTGGAGCAGGTGACCATGTGGTTCCTCTGCGCCGCCATCGACCTTGCGGCCTCGAGCCTCTCGTCGCGCCTTGGCACGGGCAGCAGCGAATCCGGGATGCCGAGCGCCGTCTTGGCTATGACCGCGGCGTCGCGCTCGTCGGTCTTGGCGTCGCCCGCGAACAGCTTGGCAGCTCCGTGGGCGGCGATTCCCGGCAGGTAGGCGACGGGCAGCCCGGCCAGCCTTGCCCTCGATATCGCCAGCGACCCGATGTTGCGCACTTGGTCGACGACGACCAGCGTCCCTGCATCCACTCGGGCGAACAGGCTGTCCAGGTCATGCTCGGTGTTGGCCACGGGGCCGCTGGCGAGGATCTCGCCCTGCCTGGTCACGTGGCACGCCCAATGGGAGAACTTCCCGACGTCGAGGCCTATTACGGCAGGGCAGGCGGTGGCTTCGGTCAGCATGATGGTATCCTTCCAATCGTCGGTCGATCGGAATGCTGCCTCGCGCGACACCCACATTACCTGGCCGTGGCGCTCTTTGGTCGGAGGAGCCCGGCAGTTTCCTATTAGTCGTNCTTGGCAGCTCCGTGGGCGGCGATTCCCGGCAGGTAGGCGACGGGCAGCCCGGCCAGCCTTGCCCTCGATATCGCCAGCGACCCGATGTTGCGCACTTGGTCGACGACGACCAGCGTCCCTGCATCCACTCGGGCGAACAGGCTGTCCAGGTCATGCTCGGTGTTGGCCACGGGGCCGCTGGCGAGGATCTCGCCCTGCCTGGTCACGTGGCACGCCCAATGGGAGAACTTCCCGACGTCGAGGCCTATTACGGCAGGGCAGGCGGTGGCTTCGGTCAGCATGATGGTATCCTTCCAATCGTCGGTCGATCGGAATGCTGCCTCGCGCGACACCCACATTACCTGGCCGTGGCGCTCTTTGGTCGGAGGAGCCCGGCAGTTTCCTATTAGTCGTCAGAAGCAGCGGCGCCCGCGTCGGCAACACCCCCCGGGCCCTCAAGGGGCAGGGGCATAAGGCCGTCCGCGGGCGCCCGATCGGCAGTCCCTCGGGACATATGTCAATCGTAGTCCGACCGTCTAAGCGGATGGCTTAAGCGATTGGGCTAACTACTTCTCAAACTGTAATGGGTGCTTCGAAAAGCTCTTTTCACTTATTCGGCGGTCGTCGCTTGGGCAAATCTATGCGCAGGTGCTCAAGTTCTCGGAAACGGAACTTATTTCGACTGCGAATGTGCCGCAGTTCAGTAGCATCGACTCGGCATTGCGCGTTCCTGAGGTGCTTTGTGCGCTTGACGAGGCGCAGACATTTGACCAGCTCGGGGTCTATCTTGATTACGACTCGAGCAAAAAAGTAACTGCGAACAAGAAATATGGAGAAAATCACGCCAAACTTGCCACGCTGCTTGACCTAGCGGACATCGTATCTGGGGCGCCACTGCACGTATGCGCAACCCCGTTCAGCGAGCGATTCCGTGCGCTCTCGCTCGACGAGCAGAGGAGCATGACGGCGCGTCTGGCATTCCGGATTCCGATAATCCAGAGGATTCTAATTGATGCGGCTCATGGGTCGGTGGACGCATCGGAATACTTGAAGCCTTTTTCTGAGAGCACGAAAAAGAGAAGGTTGCCCAACCTGCGGACACTTTTTGTCCTTATCGAGCAACACGCTTGTGAAGATGATGAGCGCTTGCTGAATGCACTGAGCAATGTGAGGCTCTGATGGGACTCAAGGATTTGGACATTCTTCCTTCTTATGAAACGCTTGAAGGGGCTGATCCGGTAACCGAGTTCTATGTTCCGGCGCTTGCCGAGTCGGTCGAATACGACCGAAGTGTTGGGTTCTTTTCTTCCGCAAGTCTTGCTTTGGCGGCCCGGGGCATCGCTGGGCTTATTTACAACCAGGGACGGATGCGCCTTGTTGTTAGCCCCCACCTTTCAGGGCAAGATATTGAAGCGATACGACAGGCGCAGGACAATCCGAGTGAGGCGATTGAGTCAATCATGAGCGAGGGCCTCATGGATGTTGACGCGCTTGCCGATGAAATCGAGCGCGACCATGTTCGAGCGCTGGGCTGGATGCTTGCGAACGGCTTTCTCGAGCTGCGCATTGCCTGCATCGTAGATGAAGCCGGGGGTATTCTTCCGAATCAGCTCTTTCATCAAAAGGTTGGCATTCTGAGAGATGCTGACGGTCAGGCGCTTTCCTTCAGTGGGTCAATAAACGAGACAGCCTCTGGATGGTTATTCAACTCAGAAGAATTCAAGGTCTTCAAAAGCTGGGATGAAGGGCAGCGAGGCTTTTTCGAATCTGATGAACGCAAGTTCTCCGAGCTGTGGGAGAACCAGCGAGAACGAGTCATGACGTTCGAGCCCAAAGGCAAATTCTGCGACATGCTCGTTGCTGAGGGTAAGGACTTCGATATCGAATACAGCTCCATTTCTCGGAAAGCGCGTCCGAAGGTTGACCGGATCTCCTTGTTTCCCTATCAGAGGGAAGCATTGGAAGCGTGGCGCCAGCACGATGGCAGGCTGCTCTTCGAGATGGCAACAGGCACCGGTAAGACGAGGACGGCCCTCGCATGTGTTCAGGAATTGCTTTTGTCGGGACGCAGGTTCGCATGTGTTATTGCGACGCCGCAAAGCACCCTGTCTCGTCAATGGGAGCGCGAGCTGGCTGCGCTTGGATTGAAGTTCGATAAATCAGTTTTTGCGGACTCGTCTGCTGGAACGAGCGCTCAATGGTCATCGGAAATCCGAGCTGCTCTTGGCAGGATAGCCATTGGCATTGATAAGACGGTGGTCATTTTCACCACCCATGCAAGCGCCGCGAACGAGCTGTTCGTGCGTGCTATCGAGGGGGCTGATAATTCCATCATCACCTGTATGGTTGGCGATGAAGTTCACGGCATGGGTTCTTGCGAGCATAGACGCGCGCTGTTTGATAGATACGACTATCGCATCGGGCTCTCGGCGACCCCATCTCGTTGGTTCGATGAAGAAGGCTCCGCGTTGCTCCGCGCCTTTTATGGAGGAGCTTCGTTTGAGTTCACCATCGAGGATGCCCAAGATACGATTAACCCTTTGACTGGCGAGACGTTTCTATGCCCTTATGAATACCATCTGGTGACCGTGGAGCTTACGGATGAGGAAGCGGAAAAGTACAACCAGCTAACCAGGCAAATTTCCAAGCTTTCTCACTCTGACGACGACGAGACCAAAGAGCGCTTAGATCAGCTGCTCAGAAGGCGTGCGCTCATCAAGAAAGACGCCGAGACAAAACTCGATGCTTTTGACGATTTGCTGTCTAAGGTCGATTGCAATGATTTGCTCGTCTTTACGTCCCCTCGACGAATTAATGAAGTAGAAGCGTTGCTGGCAAAGCACGGTGTGGCCGCACATCGCATCACGCAACAGCAAGGTACACGCCTCAAGCGAGATCTCGGTGGCCTCAGCGAACGAGACTACATCATCAACATGTTCAGAGAAGGCGTGCTTCAGGCGCTTGTCGCCATCAAATGTTTGGACGAGGGTATCGATATCCCGCAGGCAAAATGCGCGATTCTGCTATCAAGCAGCACGAATCCACGAGAGTACATACAGCGAGTTGGTCGTGTTATCCGAAGGAGTCCAGGAAAAGAGCTCGCACACATATACGACTTCGTTGTCATCCCGGACTGGAGCAGGCTGGAGCTGTTTGGAGATATCGAAGCGGAGCGAAAACTCTTCAACCAGGAGCTTGTGCGAATAGAGGACATGCGTGCGAGCGCGAGCAATAGCACGGAGCTGTTGATACAGACGAGAAAACTATTGGGGAGGGCATATGGCGATCAATAGGCGAGTAATGGAGAAAATCCGCGAGAGGGCGAAGGGAGACGAACAGGTTCTTTCGTTCTTGCGAGATTTGCTCGTATTCGAAACGACAAGCTCGGGTCGCTATACCAAGGAGTATGAGCAGATTCTGCGTAAGTATGCGACTCAGGGAGAGAAGAAATGAGATTTCGCTCCATAACCATCGAGAACTATCGTCAGTATCGCAACCTTACGTTGAGCTTTTCGCCAGGGGAGCATGACTTGCAGGTAATCGTTGCGGATAACGGTGTCGGTAAAACCAATTTATTGAACGCGTTTACCTGGTGTTTATATGATGAGGAGCCTCATCTCGGAAACTCAGGCAAGCAGGCTTCAGGACAGCGCATTGAGCCAAGATTAAATAAGGAAGTCATCCAGGAATGCGCGGACCGTGGGGGAGATACCGCCATCGTTCGCGTTTCAATCGACCTTGAATACGAGCGCGACCGTAAGCGATGCGCTTTGCGCGTTACGCGCTCGGTACCGTTTAAAGTCGATAAAGACGCCGGATACTTTGAAGTGAAATACGACAAGCGTTTTTCAATCGCTTGGATTGATGGGGAGGACAGGCTTCCGCTATGGAGTGACGCGGCAAGCGAGTACCTTGACAAGCTGTTGCCTCAATCAATTCGAGAATACTTTTTCTTCGACGGAGAGCAGCTCGATTCGTATTTCAAAGCAACCGGCGGTGAGCGCATCAAGGAAGCGGTTTATTCCATCTCGCAAATTGATTTGTTCCACACCATGATTGAGCGCTTGGACAAGATAATTAGGTCACAGCGTACGAAAGCTTCCGTATGTTCGGTGGATACAAAAAAGTATGAGCAGATTCTGACGGAAGCTGAACAGCTTGCCAACGGATGCGAAAAGTTCATTAAGAGGAAAGAAGCCGAAATCGAGCAGCTTGACCAACAACTTTCCGAAATCGGAGATCGACTTCGGGGAGTTGATGATGTTCGGGATATTGAGAAAAAACGCGAGTTAGCCGAGCGCCAAAGAGATGCCGCGAGGAGTCGATTGGAACGAACGAGGAGCGAATTTTACAGCTTCGTACGTAACCGAGTCATAGACTTTTATCTGTATCCTGTCGCATCCGGCGCACTCGCAAGCATTCGCGCTTTAGAGGGGGCTGGTCAGCTACCTCCGGCAATCGATCCGGTAAAGCTGGCGGAGTCTCTCAAGACGGGGCGATGCGTCGTGTGCCGCCATGAGCTTGATGGTGAAGAGAGGGCACATATTGAGGAGCTGCTCGAACAGTACAGGGTGGGGAGCGAGACATCCAACATCCTCTCTTCCATGCGAAGTGAGTTAGGCAGAACCATAGTGGCAATCGAGAACTATCCTTCAGAGCGAAATCGGCGCATTAGCGATCTGAAAGACGCTGCAAAAGCGTTGGATAGCGCTGAAGATGAGCTTCGTGATATCGAGAAGCTGGAAGGGAAGTACGCCGACACGAAAGATGGGATTAAGAAGCTTTACGAGGATCGCAGCCTATTCCAGCGGCAGCGCGATGAGTGTTTTGAGCTAATTGGAACTCGAAGAAATAACCTCAAGAATGCCCAGACGAAGATTGAAAAATATGAAAAGTTGCTGAACCAAGCGATGCAGAAGAATGCTGAAGCTTCAGAGATAAAGGCGATCATAGATTTTGGACAGAGGGCTCTTCGCGTTTTGAAGGATGCGGAAGCGGATGTCATTCGTGAGACTAAGGAAAACATGGAGCAGCGCACTGAAGAGCTGTTCAAGGGGTTGGTGTGGAAAGAATCGAAATGCGATCGCATTGAACTGTCGCAGAACTACACGCCCTCACTTTACGATAGGGCGGGTTTCTCCTGTGCGGGAACTTGCTCAGCAGCGGAGCGCTCCCTCTTGGCACTTTCCTTTACTCTGGCAATGCATGAGGTGTCTGGATTCGATTCGCCTCTGTTTATCGATACGCCCATTGCCCGAGCGTCTGGTGAGAACCGTGAGAACTTCGCGCGGACGCTCGTCGAGGTCAGTAAGGGCAAACAGCTTATTCTCGCTTTCACGCCCGATGAGTATTCTGAGTCCATCTCAAATGAATTTGGCCCCGCGACGGCGACCTACATCAGGTTAAGGTTGGATGCAAGTGAATCTCACGTCGCAGAACCGGAGGTAATTGTTCATGGCAAGTGAAGATTTGAAGCCGGTGCAGGCAACGCTGGGAATTGACGGACATGTAGATTCTTCGGTGCTCCCCGGGATGAACGATCTCGAGTTCTTTTCCAAAATCTAACAGTCTAGAACTTAGGTGATAGGGAGCCTACGTTGAGCTGCGGAAGCGCGCGTCGGTCATGAGAAGATGGCGGACCACCCTCGCGATCTCGGGCCATCTCTCGCCGTCGCGCTTCACCCTGAACAGGTAGACGTAGAGGTTGAGGTAGGACTGCAGGTTCTTCGGATCCATGCCGGTGAACCTCCACAGGTAGCGCTTGATCCAGGAGCACAGGTTGTTCACGAGGGCCATCGCCTCGAGGTAGACCGGGTCCCGCACGTCGGCCTTGTAGCTCTCGTCGACGAGCCCGTTCTCCCGCACCAGCGCGCCGTGCGCCCGCTCGCGGTCGTGCACTAGGACGGAGCCCTCGGCGATGTGCGCCTTCAGCGCCCCCCTGATCCGGGCGGACGACGGCTTGCCGTGCCCGCAGACCACGGCGACGGGCTCCTTTCGGGAGTCGATGCCCACCGCGATGCAGATCTGCTGCCTTGAGAGCCCCCGCTTGCGGGCCTGCCCGTAGCCCCTCGAGAGGTCCGTGTCGTTGACGTAGGTCTCGTCGATCCAGACGCGTCCCCGGAGCACGACGCGGTCCTGGTAGCCGTCCACGGCCGCGAACAGGCGGTGGCGCCACTCCCAGGCGGTCTGGTGGCTTATGCGGCAGGCCGCCGCGCAGGCGTCGAGCGGCACCGCGAAGAGCGCCAGCCTGATGAAGTCGACCCAGGTGGCGAGGGGCTTCTTGCAGCCCTCCAGGACGGTGCCGGTGAGCGAGGTGAACCTCGCGCCGCATCGCGGGCAGCGCCACCTGCGCACGCCCGAGGGCTCGAACCCGTCCCTCCAGGGGGCGGTCCCGCCGCACGACGGGCAGGCCGGTTCGGGACGGTACGCCTCGGCGGCCTCGGCGAGGGTCCCGAAGCCGGCCTCCTCGCGCAGCCTCCTCTCGGCGACGGCGGCGGACAGCAGGTCGAGCTCGCCGGCGGCGAGGCCGTCGACGAGCCCCGAGTAGGGGTTCGTGCGCTTCATGGCGGGGTCTTCCCATCCGCCCGAACGCCCACCCGGAGGGATTGTCGCCAAACAAAGATCCGGGTGGGCGCTCGGGCTGACTCTCTGTTTGGCTGGGAAGAGTATAGCCCGGCCGCCGAGAGCCGGATCGCCTATCACCTAAGTTCTAGACTGTTAGATTCCAAAAACATCGAAGGGGGCAGGGTAGAGAACAAGGATGTCTTCATGCTCGCTTTCGCAATCGGTGTTCATAATGATATGGCGATTAAGCCTCCTGCAAGGGTGGGTGGAGGATTTATCCGCACCTCCTACCTTTCCGACAAGCAAAACGTTCTCATGAGAGCCGTGCATTATGCTCAGTCAGATTACGCGGAGTCTGATTCGTTAAGAGATACTCATGCAACGTATGAGCTGGCTGAGGCGTATGCTAACGGTGGTTTTCAGATAATCGAGGGCGACCTTGCTCAGAACATGGGCTCGGAGGAGCTGGCGAACCAGTACATTCGTGAAATGGATGAACTATACGAGCAATACACGGGAAAACAGATAAGCGCTTCATAAGCGATAGCCCATATTCTTGATTTAAGATCTGACCATGTCTGCATAAAAGTGAGCTAGGTCTCACTTTTATGCAGGCCGCATGCTTCCATTGGTCAATATATCCGCATGCGGTCATACATCCCTTTTTCCGCAGGAGATGATGTGAGGAAGGGACCATAAGAAAGGTCGCTTATATCTTTCAGCCGTCTGAGCCTCGTGTGCCAATCGTCAACTTCGATGACTCTGCTGCCTCCGCGTAGGTTGGCAGAGTGATTGCGTGCCATCGCTGAGGCTTGTCTGCAGTATTATCCAGATGGAGCGAATGCGGAGGAGACCATCGAATCTTTTGGGGCGTTTAGCAGGAAGATTTTTTGTTATTCAGTCGCAGGGCGGTGTCTATGCTTAGTCATGCAAGTCGATTAGGGAATTCTGAAGCCGTTGCCTTGCGGCAGGAGAATCGTTCTCATGGATATACAGGGAGCAGTTTCCTTGGCATCATCGGTCGAATGCTCGAACATGAGGTTTTCACTAGTTGTAGAGGTTGATGGTTGAAGGCACAGAGGCATTGGAGCAGTCATATTTCGCACGCCTAATGTTCGAGCAAAATGCTTGCAGTGCTGGAGCGACAGTAGGGCGAAGAGCTCAAGCGGTTGCGATGCGGTTTCGATGGCTGGATGGCCTGGCTGCGGACATACGGCGCGACGGATGGCTGAAGTCTTCAACAAACGGGATCGGTTGCGCGGCACAGTGCCTCAACATTGTCATGAGATGCTTCAGAATGGCCGGGAGTTGGCAATTTATCCTAGCAAGATTTGAAATATCAATTTTTGACAGATTATACTACCAGAAACTTATAATCTAAGTATTGATAAGTTGATTAACGGAAAAGCCAGGCTTTCCGAGGCGAATGGGCGGAGGAGCGAATGTATGAGCGAGCGTGGGTAAAGCTTCTGGTTGATCGTCTTTGCGAGCCGCGGTGCTTCATCCAGATCGTGGTTGGCTCGCGCCAAACGGGTAAGAGCACAGGTGTCAATCAAGCCCTTTCATACATCGATGTGCCACGCATCGATTTCTCGTTCGATCGACCTCGGGACCGGCGTGCTCGCAAGCTGGAAGAGGTCTGGGAGTCTGCCCGGGAGGTCGCCGCGCGCGAGGGCGAGGTGATTCTATCCCTCGATGAAGTGCAGAAGGTTCCCGACTGGTCCTCAACGGTGAAGTTCCTTTGGGATGAGGACACGCGGACGCAGCAAAACGTCAAGGTGGTTGTAACTGGATCGAGCACGCTTACGCTGCGCCGCGGAATGTCCGAATCGCTCAAGGGCCGCTACGAGCTCATCCACTCGACCCAGTGGACCTATGACGAGTGCCGGGAAGCCTTCGGGTGCGAGCTGGACGAGTACCTTTACTTCGGCGGCTATCCAGGTGCGGTGCAGCTTAGGGCGGATGAGTCCCGTTGGAGCTCCTATGTGCACGACGCCATCATAGAGCCCACGCTGACGCAGGACATCCTGGAGATGGAGACGGTTCGGAAGCCAGCTCTCCTCCGTGCGCTGTTCGAGGTGGGTGCGGCGTATTCCGCACAAGAGATCTCGTATCGAAAGCTCTTGGGCCAGCTTGACGACCGGGGCAACACGGAGACCATCGCGCACTATCTCGATTTGCTTTCGCATGCCGGTCTAATGAGTGGAATTAAGAAGTATGACGAGAAGGTCCTTAAGCAACGGGGCAGTTCACCGAGGCTGCTCGTCCACGATACCTCCCTCATGGTGGTTGCTTCCGGCGAGGGGCGCTCTAGGCTGCTCGAAGACAAGGACAGGCGTGGCCACCTTGTTGAGACGGCAATAGGCGCCCACTTGCTCGCCCGCTCTGCTCGAGAGAAGTTCACGGTCAATTGGTGGAGGGACGGTTCTAGCGAGGTGGATTTCGTGGTGACGCAGGGTAGAAAGAGGACCGCCATCGAAGTAAAGAGCGGTCGCATCAAGAGCCTCAAGGGATTGGGTGAGTTCGTCCAGCGGTTTCCCGGTACCTACGCCCTCGTTATCGGGTCGGATGAGTTCCCGGTGGAGGATTTTCTCTTGGGGAAGGTCTCGCTGTTTCAATAATATGTCCGTACGGGGTCGTACTCTGGCATCGTCAAACGAAGCCGCCGGTTGGCTGGCGGCGCGGGGCCAAGGAGGCAGCCATGTACGTACCGTCACGCAATCTCATGTCGTTTCACGTCGCGGGGTTCCAGTATTGGGATGGAGCGCTCGTCCTCGACCAGTTGAAACCTGGCCAGCAGCTCGAGCTCGTTCCCGAAATCGAGAATCCGCATGATCCCGAGGCGGTGGCCATCTACTTTAGGGGCATGAAGCTCGGTTTTGTGCCGGCGGAGATGAACAGCACCTTGTCGACGCTCCTCTACTTCGGGCACGGCGATGCGCTCGAGTGCCGCGTGCAGCAAGTCTCGCCGGACCGCAGCCCGTGGCATCAGGTGCGCGTTGGCATCTACGTCACGGACGCACGCGGGTAGGCCCGAGAGTCCGGCCGTGCAAGCGACGCCTGGTGCATACGTCACGGGACCGCGCGGAGAGCTTACACCGTCATGCCGCCGTCGACCGCGAGCACCTCGCCGGTCACATACGAGCCGAGGTCGCTCGCCAGGAACACGAACGCGTTGGCGACGTCCTCGGGTTGGCCGACGCGTTTCAACGGGATAGCGTCTGCGATGGGCTTGATCATCTCCTCAGGTAGGGAAGCGACCATGTCAGTCGCGGTGACGCCCGGGGCGACGGCGTTCACGCGGATGCCGCGAGGTCCCAGCTCGCGGGCGAGCGAGATGGTGATGCCGTTCACGGCGAACTTGCTCATGGGATATGCCACGCCGGAGGGCTGACCCATCTTGGATACCATGGAGCTCGTGTTGATGATCACGCCGCCCTCGCCGAGCACGCGTGATGCCGCCTGGCATCCGTTGAGCACGCCTTTGATGTTGATGTCGATGATCTTGTCGAATTCCTCGGCGGTGTAGTCGGCAAGGGGGGTCGACTGTGAGATGCCCGCGTTGTTGCAGACGATGTCGAGCTTGCCGAAGCGCTCGACGACCTCGCGGAAGGCGGCTTCAAGCTCAGCTTCGTCGGCGATGTTGGGCGCGATGCCCATAACCGGTGCATCGGGATGCTCGGCGAGGATGGCGTCGACGGCTTTCTGGGCGGTTTCTGGACGGCTGCCGCAAAGGGCGACGTTGGCGCCTTCTTCGAGGAAGCGCTTGACGATCGCGAGGCCGATGCCGCGCGATCCTCCGGTTACGACAGCAGTCTTACCCTTGAGTAGCATGGATGCTCCTTTCATCGCGCGAGCGTCGTGCACGCGCAGTTGACTCATCACGTTTCTGCTACCCAAGCGGTCGCGCGTTATGCTAAGGTATTCGGCCTGCTCGGCGCACGGAGCGACGGGTATCGGCGACCGACCTGGCGAGTATCTTGCTGCCGGTCCCCCTAAACTCTGCGTGGCGAACGCGCCTCAGCGGAACAGGATGGTTGACGCAGGGCTACTGCTCCAGCAGCTCCTCGATGAACCCGACGCGGTAGTTCTTGAACACGGCCTCGCTTTCCTCCTGCGTGGCGTCGAGGTCCACGTCGGCCATGATGCCAAAGTCGTGGTCGCCGTCGCCGTCATGGAAGATCTGGTGCACATGCCACACATGGCCTCCGTCGGCCGTGGGCTTGAGCTCATCGGACTCGTCGATGGTGAAGAACGCCGTCGAGCGCGCGTCGCCGTCTACCAGCAGCTCCTCGTGCGCCTCGAAGAAGGCGTCGAGCGCGCGGCGCCAGCGGACCTCGCCCATGCCCCAGGCCTCGTCCAGCTCCCCCAGCTCGTCGGCGCGCTCGCGGGCGGCCAGGCTCACGCGGCGGAAGAGGGCGTTGCGCACCAGCAGCGTCATGCCGCGCCGGTCTGCCACCACCACGTCCGCCTCGCTCGGCGGAGCGGCGTCAAAGGTAGCATCCTCGCCCGCGGCGGCCCACTCGTCCACCAGGCTGGAGTCGACGCTCCGCACCACGAAGCCCAGCCACGAGATGATGTCGTTCAGCTGGTCGTTGCGTTTCTCCAACGGTACGGTGCGGTCGAGCGACCGGAACGCTTCGGCGAGGTAGCGCAGCAGGATGCCCTCGGACCGAGCGATGCCGAGCTTCTGGATGTAGCCCTTGAAGTCCGCCGCGCTCTCCAGCATGTCGCGCAGCACGCTCTTGGGCGAGAGCGCGTAGTCCGCCGCCCACGGCACCTTGGTGCAGTACTGGGCAAACGCCGCATCGAGCAGGTCCTCGAGCGGTTTGGGATACGTGACATCGGCGATGCGCTCCAGGCGCTCCTCGTATTCCACGCCGTCGGCCTTCATGGCGGCCATCGCGGCGTCACGCGCCTGGCGCTCCTGCGCGCGCAGCACCTGCTTGGGATCCTCGAGCGTCGCTTCCACCATGGAGATGAGGTCGAAGGTGTACGTCTCGCTCTCCGGATCGAGCAGCTCCAGCGCGGCGAGTAAAAACGGCGAGAGCGGTTGGTCGAGCGCGAAGTCCTCGGGCAGATCGACCGTGAGGGAGTACTCGACCTGCGGCTCTGCGTCTGCGGGGGCGTCCGCGCCATCGGGAATCTCGTCGCGCACCACCACGCCGGTGTCGATGAGCGTGGCGAAGATCTCGCTCGCGCGCGCCTCGAGCTTGAGCTTCTCCTCGGGCGTTTGCAGGCTCGCCTCGATGAGCTCGCTCACGCGGGCACGCGCGTCGCCGCCGCGTTCCACCATGGAGAGCACCATCGAGTTGGTGATGCGCAGCCGGGGCTTGAGGGTTTCGGGCGCCGCCTCGCAGAGACGCTCGAAGGTCTGCTTGTTCCAGGTGACGAAGCCCTCGGGCGGTTTCTTCTTCTTGAGCTTGCGCAGCTTCTTGGGATCGTCGCCGGCCTTTGCGACGAGCTTGGCGTTTTCGATCTCATATTCGGGGGCCTCGGCGATGACCATGCCCTCGGTGTCGAAGCCCGCTCGTCCGGCACGCCCGGCGATCTGGTGGAACTCACGTGCGCGGAGGCGCCGCATGCGGTACCCGTCATACTTGGTGAGCGCGGTGAGCACCACGGTGTGGATGGGCACGTTGATGCCCACCCCGAGCGTGTCGGTGCCGCAGATGACCGGTAGGAGCCCCTGCTGCGCCAGACGTTCAACCAAGAGGCGGTAGCGCGGCAGCATGCCGGCATGGTGCACGCCCACGCCGTTCGAGATGAGGCGCTTCAAGATCTTGCCGAACGCTGTGGTGAAGCGCGTTCCCTTGGCGGCCTCCTTCACGGCCTCGCGCTGTTCCTTGGTGGCGATGCCGAAGTTCGCGAGCGACTGCGCCGTGGAGAGCGCGGCGTCCTGCGAGAAGTGCACGATGTAGAGCGGCGCCTCACCGCGGCGCAGCGCCAGCTCGACCGTGCCCTCGAGCGCGGTGTCTACGTACTCGTAGGCGAGCGGCACGGGGCGCGGCGCGTCCGTCACACGGTCGACGGTGTGCCCGGTACGCTCCTCCAGCGCGTCGGCGATCTGCGTGACGTCGCCGAGCGTGGCGCTCATGAGCATGAACTGCGTATGCGGCAGCGTGAGCAGCGGCACCTGCCACGCCCAGCCGCGGTCGGGGTCGGCGAAGTAGTGGAACTCGTCCATGGCGACGACGCCCACGTCGGTGTCCTCGCCCTCGCGGAGCGCCTGGTTGGCGAGGATCTCCGCCGTGCAGCAGATGACGGGCGCTTGCGTGTTGATGTGGGTGTCACCGGTGATCATGCCGACGTTGTCGCGGCCGAGTACCTCGACCAGGTCGAAGAACTTCTCGGAGACGAGCGCCTTGATGGGAGCGGTGTAGTAGGCGCGCCGTCCCTGCGCCATGCCGAGGAAGAGCATGCCGAGCGCCACGAGCGACTTGCCGGAGCCGGTCGGCGTGCCCAGGATCACGTGGTCGCCGGCGGCGAGGTCCATGAGGGCCTCTTCCTGGTGCTCCCAGAGCTCGATGCCGCGCTCGTCGCACCAGCCGAGAAAGCGCTCGAAGGCCTCATCTGCCGTGCACCAGGGCTCGGGTTCCTCGCCCTCTGCCGGTTCCCACCAGCTGGGGGAGAGTGCTCCCAGCGATCCGCGCTCGCCCGTGCTGCCGGTGCCGGCGGCGAACGAGCTGGAACTTGCTGCGATGGCGTCGCGGTTTGCCGCGCCGGCGCCGGAGCTGTTGCCGGCTGGTTGCCCGTTTGCGGTATCGGTGCGCGATGCCATGCCTCGTGCGGTGCCGTTCTGTGCCATGGTGCCTCCTTTTCCGGTCCCTATTATCGCCGAAGCAGGGGACGTCGCGCCGGACGCATTGGGCGCCAACCCGATTCGACGGGAATTTGCTTATAGCGTGACGAGAACGTTTCAGCTGAGGTGGATTTCCAGATCATGGCTTCTTGGGCGCATGAGGATGCTATAGGTAATGAGGCGCGTTATTGGGTGCGCCTAACCGTGCGGTTGCGGGGCGCGACGTTTGGCGCGTTGTTCTCGCGTTCGATGGGGAGGGCTTAGCACATGGATTTGATTAGGCGGGCGGGGACGTTCGTAGGATCGCACATGCCCATCGTTGTTCCGTGCTGCGTGGTGCTAGGCGTGCTATTCCCGCAGGTATTCAGCGTGCTTAAGCCGGCCGTCACGCCGTTGTTCGCCATCATCACGTTCCAGGGGTCGCTCAACACCTCGCTCAGGCAGATCGTGCGCACCTTTCGCCATCCGAGCGAGCTCCTTGCGATTCTTGCCGTTTCCATCGTGGTGATGCCGGTTCTGGCACGCTTGGCAGGCGGGCTCTTCTTCTCTGATTTCGAGATCGTCGCCGGGATCGTTATCGAGTACAGCATCCCCGTGGCGGTGGTCAGCTTCATGTGGATCGACATGTACCATGGCAACGCTTCGCTGGGGCTCGCGGCGATTCTGGTGTCGACGGTGCTCGCACCGGTGACGCTTCCCATCACGATCCAGCTGCTCATGGGCACGGCGGTGCAGGTCGACGTCTTGTCGATGGTGAAGGACCTCGCGCTCATGGTGGCTGTTCCGGCTGTTGCCGGCGTGGCGGTCAACGAGTTCACGGGGGGATGGGGGCACGAGACCCTGTCGCCGCGCATAGCTTCGGTATGCCGGCTTCTTGCCGTGTTCGTGATCACCTGTAACTCGACGGGCATGTCCGCCTATGTGCTCTCGTTCGACCCGATGGTGCTGCAGGCGGCGCTCTTCATCCTGGTGTTTGCATGCTTTGGGTTCGCGCTGGGGCTGGTGGTCGCATGCTTTATGCGCGTGCCGCCAGCAGATCTGTACTCGATGGTTTTCGCTGTGGGGCTGCGCAACATCTCGTCCGGTGCGGTCATCGCGGCCGAGTTCTTCCCGGGGACGGCGATCATCCCGGTCATGATGGGGACGCTGTTCCAGCAGGTGCTCGCCGCGGTGGTGAGCGCCGTGCTGCATCACTTGATGGCCGAGGAGCGCGAGCGCGGTCGCAAACGTGTGCTGATGGCGCGCTTTTTGCAGCGACGGGAGCGCGAGCGGTAGGCTGCTTTGCGGCGGGGTGCGCGGGTGCGGTTTGGCGAGGTTCGGCTTTGCGACGCCCGGAGGGGCTGCGGCTGCCCAGGGGCATTCTCGCCTTGCGGATTCCTATGGGATGCGGCGGCGCCCTTTGCGCTCGCGGTTGCGCAGGTTGGTAACGGCCCCCTCCATGCCGATCGGCACGTAGCTTAGGCTGCCGAGGTCCTCAGGCAGATAGGCGACGAGGCTCTGCTCTGCCGCTCGGGCAGCCTGGATGCGCTCTTCGCTCGGCATGGAGCCAGGCGTGGCGCAGATGCCAAAGATGGTCGCCCCACGGCCGACGGTGCGGCGCTCGTACTCCGTCTCCGGGATGCCGGGATGCTCGGATCGTACGTCGCGCGATGTCCATTGCAGCTGGTATCCGGCTGCTTCGAATTGGGGAATCGAGTACTCGAAGAGCGGCGCGCTGTCCGTGCGGAGCGTGACGGTGCCTCCGGGTGCCAGCAGCGCTCGGTAGCGCAGCAGATGGTCGATGTGGCTGAGGCGTCGTTCGGCGTGACGGCTTTTGGGGTAGGGCGTGGGGAAATTGAGGCTGATGCCGGTGAGCTCGCCTTCAGCGAAGATTGCCGGGGCAGACGCCGCGCCGCGGGGCAGAATCACCGCATTGGCGAGCTGCGCTTCGGTGACGTATTGCGCGCTATAGGCGATGCAGATAGGCTCGGTGTCCATGCCGATGAAGAGGGTGCTCGGTTCTTGCTGCGCGCGGGCGATGAGGTAGGAGCCTTTGCCGCAGCCGAGGTCGAGGTGTACGGAAGCGAACGCGTTGGGCTGCTCGGGGCTGCCTGTCTTGGTTGCCGCCCCCATTGCCCCTGATGCCGCCTTCGTCGCCGCAGGTGGCGTGCTCGCCGATCCGGCCGCGGCCTGCGCTTCGCTGGCCGTCTCGCCCAGTGGCCAGCAGGCTTCCGCCCAGCGCCCGCGGTAGCGCTCGGGCTGCTGTTCGATAACGGCGCCGTAGCGCTCGAGGCGCTCTTCCAGCACGAAGTTCTTGGGGGTGCGGATGTGCGTGAGGCCCATGGCTGCCCTTCTAGTTCGGTGCGGTGTGTCCGCGCCCGGTGCGTTCGAGGACGAGGTAGCGGTTGAGGTTGCCGGACCTGCCGTCGGCGGAGAAGCGCGCGGCCTCGCGCACGATGCCTGCGGGCAGTGATGCGACAAGCTGGTCGATCTCGGCGTCCTCGAAATGATGGCAGTAGCGCAGGGCGTGCTCGCTGTTCTGCCAGGGCAGGAGGTAATCGCCGGTCTCGAGGGCCGCGCCGCCGGGGACGGTGGGGCCGGACCCGCCGGGCAGCTCGGCGGCATGGGCCTCCGTGGTCGCGCGCGCCTTGCAGGCGAGCCGTTCGTCTTGCATGAACTGCCAGAACGATATCGCCACGACGCCTCCCGGCTCCGTATGAGCCAGGAGCGCGTCGAGCACGGCGCGGCGCAGCTCGAAGCCGGGCACGTGGTGCATGAAGCCGAAGCAGACGGCGGTGTCGCAGCGGGGAATCCCCGCGAGCGGGTCGTTTCCCGCGAGGAGCTCGTCTAGGATGTCCACGGTATGCAGGCGGACGGCGCTCTCCTTGCCGAGCGCATCCATAAGGGCGGGGCAGTTGTCGACGGCGTGGAAGGTGAGGGTGCGGCCGGCGAGCTCGGCCGTGAGAAAGCGCTCGAAGCGCAGGTTGCCGCAGGCGAGGTCGAGCACGGAGAGGGCGCCTGCCGCGGCTCCGCGCGGGCGCAGGAGCTCGGCGACCTGCCGCCAGCCCTGCCAGGGGGCCTGGCGGGTGGCCGAGAAGCTCTCGGCGTGCGCGCGATAGAACGCGGTGTCGAGCTCGATGAGCGCGCGTGCGGTCGCGGTGTCCACGGGCCTCCTTCCGAGTGCTGGCGGCGTGGGTTCGGGATGGGTCTCACGTATGGTAGCGCGTCCGGTGCGTTGTGGCGTGCACGTACGACATGTTCCATCTTGAACTCAAGCTGCGTCACGGGTATCGTGGACGCGGTTCGTCGGTCACGGGGCTTAGGGAGGGGCGCCATGCCAGCGGGACTGCTGCCCATCATCTACCTTGCGTTCATCAGCCTGGGGCTGCCCGACTCCGCGCTCGGCTCCGCATGGCCGACCATGGCTCCGGCGCTCGGCGCGGGAATATCGTGGGTTGGTATCGTGACCATGCTTATCTCGGTCGGGACGATCGTATCGAGCCTCATGTCGGTGCGTGTGGTGGAGCGTTTCGGCACGGGCGTCGTGACCGTGGCGAGCGTCGCCCTCACGGCGGCGGGCCTGGTGGGCTTCTCGGCATCCGATGCGTTCTGGCAGCTCTGCCTCTGGGCGATCCCCTACGGCCTCGGTGCCGGCGCGGTCGACGCGGCGCTCAACTCCTTCGTCGCCGTCCATTACGAGTCGCAGCACATGAGCTGGCTGCACTGCATGTGGGGCGTCGGCGCGAGCGGCGGCCCCATGATCATGGCCCAGTGCCTGGGCGCGGGCAGCTGGTCGCTCGGCTTCTTCGTGCTCGGCGCCATCCAGGTCGCGATCGCGGTGGTGCTCACGCTCTCGCTGCCGCTTTGGCGCGACCGCAAGCTCCCGCGCAGGGAGCGGGGCGTTGCGGGCGAGGGGGCCTCTCCCGAGGGGTCTTCACCCTCCGCGGCGGCAGTCGCCCACCTCTCGCGACGCGAGCTGCTGCGGCGCGACGGCGTCGTGGCGGTGCTCGTGTGCTTCTTCTGCTACTGCGCGCTCGAGTCCACCTGCGGCAACTGGGCGGCGACCTACTGCACGCTCGGTCGCGACGTCCCCGCCGACACCGCGGCGAGCTGGGCGTCTTTGTTCTACATCGGCATCACGGTCGGCCGCGCGGCGAGCGGCTTCCTGTCGCTCAAGGTGTCCGACCACAACATGATCCGCCTGGGTCAGGTGCTCGTCGCCCTGGGCATCGGGCTCATCATGCTGCCGCTTGGCGGCGGGACGCTCCTGGCTGGCCTCGTGCTCACGGGCGTGGGCTGCGCACCCATCTACCCTTCGGTCATCCATGCGACGCCCGCGCGCTTCGGCGACGATGTGGCGCTCGCGCTCACCGGCATGCAGATGGCCTTCGCCTACGTGGGGTCGCTCGCCATGTCGCCGCTCTTCGGCGCGCTGGCCGAGGCGCTTTCCGTCGAGCTGTACCCGCTGTACCTCGGCGCCCTGCTCCTCGTCATGGTCGCCTCGGGCGAGAAGCTCAATGCCGTGATGCGCCGCAAGGCGGTGCGGGCGAGGTAGAAGGAGTTCCGTTGTGACGTTATCGCAGGTAGTGGTTATTTTTAAATATAAAAGAATCTAACAGTCTAGAACTTAGGTGATAGGGAGCCTACGTTGAGCTGCGGAAGCGCGCGTCGGTCATGAGAAGATGGCGGACCACCCTCGCGATCTCGGGCCATCTCTCGCCGTCGCGCTTCACCCTGAACAGGTAGACGTAGAGGTTGAGGTAGGACTGCAGGTTCTTCGGATCCATGCCGGTGAACCTCCACAGGTAGCGCTTGATCCAGGAGCACAGGTTGTTCACGAGGGCCATCGCCTCGAGGTAGACCGGGTCCCGCACGTCGGCCTTGTAGCTCTCGTCGACGAGCCCGTTCTCCCGCACCAGCGCGCCGTGCGCCCGCTCGCGGTCGTGCACTAGGACGGAGCCCTCGGCGATGTGCGCCTTCAGCGCCCCCCTGATCCGGGCGGACGACGGCTTGCCGTGCCCGCAGACCACGGCGACGGGCTCCTTTCGGGAGTCGATGCCCACCGCGATGCAGATCTGCTGCCTTGAGAGCCCCCGCTTGCGGGCCTGCCCGTAGCCCCTCGAGAGGTCCGTGTCGTTGACGTAGGTCTCGTCGATCCAGACGCGTCCCCGGAGCACGACGCGGTCCTGGTAGCCGTCCACGGCCGCGAACAGGCGGTGGCGCCACTCCCAGGCGGTCTGGTGGCTTATGCGGCAGGCCGCCGCGCAGGCGTCGAGCGGCACCGCGAAGAGCGCCAGCCTGATGAAGTCGACCCAGGTGGCGAGGGGCTTCTTGCAGCCCTCCAGGACGGTGCCGGTGAGCGAGGTGAACCTCGCGCCGCATCGCGGGCAGCGCCACCTGCGCACGCCCGAGGGCTCGAACCCGTCCCTCCAGGGGGCGGTCCCGCCGCACGACGGGCAGGCCGGTTCGGGACGGTACGCCTCGGCGGCCTCGGCGAGGGTCCCGAAGCCGGCCTCCTCGCGCAGCCTCCTCTCGGCGACGGCGGCGGACAGCAGGTCGAGCTCGCCGGCGGCGAGGCCGTCGACGAGCCCCGAGTAGGGGTTCGTGCGCTTCATGGCGGGGTCTTCCCATCCGCCCGAACGCCCACCCGGAGGGATTGTCGCCAAACAAAGATCCGGGTGGGCGCTCGGGCTGACTCTCTGTTTGGCTGGGAAGAGTATAGCCCGGCCGCCGAGAGCCGGATCGCCTATCACCTAAGTTCTAGACTGTTAGATAAAAGAAATTAACCCTATCGCGTTTTGAAATGGTGGGGTGAACCCTTCAATCGCCCTCTTGGCCATTCTCATGTGTCGTCTCTCATTTGGGAGGCACGGGAGCGTTAAGGGGTTTGGCGACATTCGATTAAGAATACTGTGGGTAATTTGAGATCTGCCGCCGAGACGCGTATCTGATTACGTGGTTATCTGGGGTTTTGTAAGCCGATCTTCCGGGTTCCGGTGGCCTGGCAGTAACAAGGCACAGTATTCTTATCTGAAGTGATTCGGCCGGGCTTCGTGGCCGGTCTGTTCGCACCGCACGCGCGCTCAAGGCGCCCGGGCGGCTCCCCATTTTGCCGGCTGGACGGGCGCCGCCGCGCCTCGCGGTAGAATAGCTGCCATGGAAGATATCATTCTGCAGATAGTCGCGGCGTTGCGTCGCGGCGAGACCGTGGGCGAGCGCGAGCTCGTGAAGCTGATCCATGCGCAGGCCAAGCGCGCCGGCGGGGATAAGCGCGCGTTCGCGAAGCGGCGGCTTTTGCCGTTCTATCAGCGCGTCAAGCGCGAGGATCCCGAACGTTGGGCACGCTGGGGCATCACGCCGGAGCTCGAGGAGCGGCTCGTAGCGACGTTGCGCATCAAGCCGCGGCGCTCGGCATCGGGCGTGGCGACCATCACCGTCATCACCAAACCGTGGCCGTGCTCCGGTTCGTGCATATTCTGTCCCAATGACATTCGCATGCCCAAGAGTTATCTGGCCGACGAGCCCGCCTGCGCACGTGCCGAGCAGAACTACTTCGACCCGTACCTGCAGGTATCGGCGCGGCTCACGGCGCTCGAGCAGATGGGGCACGCGACCGATAAGATCGAGCTCATCGTGCTCGGCGGCACGTGGAGCGGCTATCCAGTCGAGTATCAAACGTGGTTCGTGACCGAGCTCTTCCGGGCGCTCAACGACGACGCGGTGGCCGGCGTGGCGGCGAACCCCATGCTGCGCGGCTTCCCGGCGGAGGGGTCCGCGTCGATGGCGTGTGCCGGGTGTACGGAGGACTCCGCGTTGGTGGAGGGTGCCGAGCCTGCGGAGGGGGCCGCGCTGGAGAATGGGGCTGCCTCCGCGGCCGCACCTGCAGACCCGATCCCCGCAGGCGTGCGCGAGCGGCGGGAGCGCTACCGCGCCTGCGGCATCGAGCGCTGGTACGCGGAGGAGGGCGCCGCTCAGGTGGACGCGCTCCAGCCGCTGGTCGATGCCGGCGAGCAGACCTACAACCAGGCGATCGGCCGGCTCTTCCGCGCGGCGCCGGCGTGGCGCGAGGTGGCGGCCTGGCAGCGCGCCACCATGGACGACCTCGAGCACGAGCAGCGCCGCAACGAGTCCGCCCGCCACCGCGTCGTGGGCCTCGTGGTGGAGACCCGCCCGGACGCCATCATGCCTGCCGCCCTCACGCTCATCCGCCGCATGGGAGCCACCAAGATCCAGATGGGCGTCCAGAGCGTGGACCAGGAGATCCTTGACGCGAACGGCCGCGGCATCACCACGGAGCGCATCGCCCGCTCGTTCGGCCTGCTCAGGCTCTTCGGCTTCAAGATCCATGCGCACTTCATGGCGAACCTCCTCGGCGCCACGCCCGAGGCGGACAAGCGCGACTACCGCTCCTTCGTCACGGACCGCGCCTACCTTCCCGACGAGGTCAAGCTCTACCCGTGCGCGCTCATCGGCAGCTCACGGCTGCGCGAGCGCTACGAGGCAGGGGAGTGGGTGCCCTACACGGAGGACGAGCTCGTGGACGTGCTCGCCGCCGACGTGCTCGCCACGCCTGCGTTCTGCCGCGTGTCCCGCATGATCCGCGACTTCTCGTCGCTGGACATCATGGCCGGCAACAAAAAGCCCAACCTGCGCCAGCTCGTGGAGCGGCGCGTCGCGGAGACGGGCGAGCCGGTGCACGAGATCCGCTACCGCGAGATCGCCCTCGACGCCGTGGACCCTGCCGAGCTTGAGCTCAAGGTCGTGCCGTACGAGACGGCTGCCACGAGTGAGCGCTTCCTGCAGTGGGTGACGCCCACGGGCCGCATCGCCGGTTTCCTGCGCCTCTCGTTGCCGCACGAGGACGCCGTGCGCGCCCTCGGCGACGCGATGGCCGCCGGCGGGACGAGCGGCCCCGGCCCCACCAGCCCGATCGCGCCGGGCGAGGCCATGATCCGCGAGGTCCACGTGTACGGCAGCGCCGTGCCGGTGGGCGAGGAGGGCCACGCCGCGCAGCACCAGGGGCTCGGCCGCCGGCTCGTCGAGCGCGCCTGCGAACTCACGCGCGCGGCGGGCTACGCGCGCATCAACGTGATCAGCGCGGTGGGCACGCGGGAGTACTATCGGCGCCTGGGCTTTCACGACCACGGGCTCTACCAGCAGCGCGAGCTCTAAGGAGGCGGCATGGCGAACGGCGGCATCACGCCCTCCCCGGGCGGCTCGGGCGAGGGCAACCCCCTCGAGTTCATCTACACGCTCGCTACGGTCGGGCTCGTGTTCGTCATCTTGATCGTGGTCGAGCTCTGGAAATACCCCTGGCAGGTCTCGGCCTTCTTCGCCGGCTGCATCTTTCTGGGCTACATCATCATGCGGTTCTGGCCGCATACCGTGAAGACCGGCCAGGGCCGCGCGTTCATCTACACGCTGCTCATCGAGGGCCGGCTCGTGCGCGTGTTCCGCCTGGGCGGCGTCTACCAGTCGGCCACCAACCTGGGCTTCCACTGGGCGGAGCCGGTCTTCGCCTACCACCGCGCGTTCGACGCGGTCTTCGAGGCCGACCGCGTGCTCACCTCGATGTACGGCCACGGCGTGCACCGCGTGCTCGCGCTCGGCGGCGGCGGGTTCGCCTGGCCCAAGCACGCGTTGCTCGCCCGGCCTGACCTGATTATGGGCGTGGTCGAGCTCGACCCCAAGGTCATCGAAACGGCCGAGGCGTGGTTCTACGTCGAGCGCCTGAAGAAGCTCGCCAAGAAGCGCCTCCATATCATCGAGGGCGACGGCCGCGCGTATCTGGAGGAGCGTGCCGAGCTGATCGCTCAGACGGAGCACCTGCTCCCGGAGGGCGACGCGGCAGGGGAGGCACGTGCCGAGGAGCCGCGCGCCGAGGGTGCCCTTGAGGCGGGAGCGTCTGCCGAGGGGCCGCGCGACGAGAGCGCCCCCGAAGCGGGGGAGCCCGACGCGACGGAATCCGTGGAGGGTGCCCCGGCCGAAAGCGCATCCACCGGCATCGTCAAGCGCGCGCCGCACCGGGGCAGGAGCGCCCGGCCCCGCCGCACGCGCCGCTTCGACGCCATCGTGAACGACACCTTCACCGGAGACGAGCCGGTCCGCGCGCTCGCGACGGTCGAGGCCGCCCGCGCGGTGAGGGATTGCCTCGTGCCCGGTGGCGTCTACGCCATGAACGTGGTCTCGCGCGACGACGGCCAGGACCTCACCTTCCTGCGCGACGAGGTCGCCACGCTCGCCGAGGTCTTCGCGCACGTGCACGTGCTTCCCGTGGATGAGACGGTCTGGGCGGGCGAGGACAACTACATCGTGCTCGCCACGGACGCGCAAACCGTGTTCGACGGCACCATCCCCTACGACGAGGACTTCCTGGGCACGCCGATGCACGACGAGGAGCCTGCTTAACTCTCTTCCCGGCGCTCTTGAGTTCGCCGCTTAGCGCACCACGGCGAACCCGGCGTGCTCCAAGATGGCGAGGACCGTGCGCGCGGCCACGCGGTCGTACTCGCGGCTCTGCTCGCTGAGCAGGTCGTACGGCACGAGGTCCGGGTGGATGCGGCGCTCGTCGTCACGCGGGGAGCCGGCGACCCAGCCGTTGCGCAGGCGCTCTGCGCACCAGCGGCGGTGCTCCAAGAAGGCGAGGGACTCGATTTCCTCGGGCGAGAAGGCGCGGATGCGCGCGGCGGCCGCAGGATCGTCGGCGCGGACGATGCGGTAGCCGAGCGCGTGCACCTTGGCGGGGATGTCGCGCACCTGGTCGACGTTGGAGGCTTTGAGCGTCTCCGGCTGCTCATCGAAGCTCGCGTACTCGGGCGTGCGTCCGGCGCGGCGGCATTCCTCGAGCCAGGCCTGGTAGGTGGCGTCGCGGGCGATGGCGTCGATGGGCGCCTCGTCGAGGAAGCTGACGTCGCGTGCCAGGATGGCGCGCCCGCGCGCGTCGATGAAGCCGCCGGGTGCCACGCGCTCGAGCGCGTAGCCCACGAGCCGCGCATCGAAGAAATGGTCGGCGTCGAGCGGCGTGAGGCCGAGGGATCGGGCGAGCGGGTCCAGGTCCTCCGCGCGGTCGAGCCGCCTGATGACGGGCGCGCCCGCTTCCGTGTATTGGAAGAACGGACGGCGCCCAAAGGTGAGCTCTGCGGCCGAGGCCTCCTCAACGCCCCGGCCGTGCTCAAGCTCGAAGCGCAGGGCGGCCAGGTAGCCGAGGTCGCGCATGAGCGAGGTGGGTCGGCATGGGCGGGCGCCGGGTTCGATCGCGCGCGGGATGTCCTGGAAGAGCGTGCGACTGTAGCGCTCGGCGGAGGCGGGGATGTCGCTGCCTGCGTAGTCCGTCACGAGTTCGTGGTCGATGAGCGAGGCGTGGATATCCGCGGGTGCGGGGCCGAAGCGCCGCACGCAGATGTTCGCCGCGCGCACGTCGCGGTGGTAGAGCCCGTGCGCATGCAGGCGTTCGACCTGGTCGAGGATGTCGTAGAGGATCTTGGCGTTCTCGGCTGCGCGCTCGGGTGAGCCCACCGGGTTCAAGGGCGCCGCGGTGGCACCCCGGGCGTCACTCAGGGGAGCGCCGGAGAAGATGGCCTGCTCGAGGTTCACTCCTGCGTCCTCCTCAAGGATGCAGGGCACGGTACGGCCGGCGACCTCGACCGTCGCCACGAGGTCGTGCACCTCGGGCCCCACGCAGAGGAGCCGGTTGCGCGCGAGCGATGCGACCTCCGCAGCGTAGAACGACACGTCTCCCGGCTGGAAGAGCACCGCGACCGCCTGCAGGTGCACGCCGTCCGGACGGGTGAGTATCCCACGGTAGACATGCTTGCGGGTAGAGGAGACCATGGGGTGCGGCGAGCTCGCGTCGAAGACGCCCGCCACCGTGGCGAAGCGCGGTGCGCCCGCAGTGCCTTCGGGCGCAAAGGGTGCCTCGTCCGCGGTTGCGGTTTCCGTGCGGAGCATTCCGGGTCGGGAGGGTGCCGTGCCGGGCGCGGGGAATTCGACATCGTTGCCGGTGATTGCCGGCGTGTGCTCGTAGCCGTCCATGGCATCCCACCTAGAGCAATTCGAAGCGCGAGCCGCAGAGCTGGATGGCGTCGCCGCGCTCCAGCAGGACCTGGTCTTCTACCGTGACGCTTGCCGGGTCGATGCCGCGCGCCTGCGCCCAGGCTGAGGGATCGGGCTGCGTCCGTGCGGCGAGCACCAGGTAGCGCATGCCCGCGCCCTCCCTGCGCACCACGCAGGTCCCGTTCTTGGATCCCAGGTCCTCGAGCGCGAGCTGCCAGCCGTCGACGCTTTTCGCGAGCGTGAGGGCGGCGTGGTAGCGCGAGTCCCCGGTGCCCTCGGTCTGATTCCCGCGCTCATCGAAGCGCATCGTGGGCAGGAAGTGCGCGGCGAGCGCGTCCGCCACGGGGGCGAGCGCCTCGGGCACGCGCGCCTGCTCGTCGTAGGCGCTGCCCAGCACGTACCAGAGGCGGCTTGCACCGTCGTCGAGCGCGACCGTGCCCGCGGGCTCCGCCCCATCGAGCTGCAGCATGCCGGCGACCTCGCGCTCGCCGTTCTTGAGGCAGCGCCTGAGGAGCACCTCGCCGCGCAGCGCGCGCTTGGCGGCGGTTACCGCGTCGCCGGGTACGAGCGTCGTCGCGGTCCTGTTGGGGCCGCTCGGGCGGATGGCCTCGCGCGGGCCGAGCGCGGCGCAGGCGACGATGTTCCAGACGAGGAGCGCCTTGCCGGCGAGCCAGGGCGGCAGCACGCGGGAGGGCGCGGGGTGGCCCAAGTCGAAGAACTCGCGGTCGAGCAGGTCGGCAAGCTCCGTGAGGGGGAGCTGCGTGAGCCCATCGCCGCCGCGCGCCGCCCCGTCGCCGGCGAGCCCGTCGAGGTACAGCCGCTGGGAGGCGCGCACCACGCCGCGGTAGGCCTCATGGCGGCTCCCGCCGTCGAACGAGGGATAGCCGTTGGCCGAAAACGCCGCGGAAAGCTGGCGGGCGAGCTCGTCGATCGCGTCCTCGTCCTGCCACATGAGGAGCGTGAAGAGCGGGTTCACCCCTTTGATGCACCAGAGAGGCACGAGCACGCGCCCACGTTCGGCGATGCCTTCCGCGCCGGGGTGCCGCCCGGCGAGTGCGCGGTACCAGCGGGCCTCGTCGGCGAGCTCGGTTGCGACGTCGCGCAGCACATCGGTGAGACCGGGGACCCGCTGCGCGAAGCGGTGCGAGAGCTCCTTGAGCCCCGACGCGCTTTTGCGGATGTCGCTCCGGCTCTTCTTGCAAAACGGCGGCCAGTCCTTGCCGAGCTCGGCCGCGATCGCCTCGGGCTGCTTGGAGCGCAGGTTCAGCGGGTTGGAGTCGCGGATGTTCTTGAGCTGGGCGTCGAGGCAGGCGATCAGCTCCGCCGCCGTGGCGTCGTCATCGGGGAAGAGGTCCGCCTCGAGCAGCGCGTCGCCTACGCGATAGTAGGCGTAGTTGCAGCCGAGTATCCAGCGCTCGACGTCCTTCTGCTCGATGGGCTCCGTGCGCAGCGCCTCGAACGAGTCGAACGGGGCGCCGTTCTCGCCATGCTCGCGAACCCACGTGGCGATGAACCGCGCGAGCACGTTGATGGGCTTGGCCTCGTTCACTGCCTTCATGGTTCCCCCGTCTGCCATCGAGTCGTGACGCCGTCCGCCTACAAACGTTTGCGGAGGGCGTCCCTCCATCGTACCCTTCATGGTAGGGGATGGATGGACGTGTCGGTGAAAGGGCTGCACATGGACGAGCGTATCGACATGAAAGGGGAACCTGCCGGCGATAAGCCATGCCGCTACGAGGCGTTCATCAGCTATAGCCATACCGAGTACGACGCCCGCGTCGCGCGCGAGGTCCAGCGGTTCATCGAAGGGTTTCCCGTGCCGGCCCGCCTACGTGAGGGCCTGGGCCGCTCCCGCTTGGGGAAGGTCTTTCGCGATGAGGACGAGCTCGCGGCGGGGACCTCGCTCGATGCGGGGCTGGCACAGGCGCTTGCGGCCTCGCGCTGGCTCATCGTGGTGTGCTCGCCCGCCGCCGCGGCATCACCTTGGGTCGCGCGCGAGATCGAGGCGTTCGTGGCGATGCACGGCGCCGGCCGCGTGCTCACGGTGCTCGCGAGCGGCGAGCCTGCGGAGGCGTTCCCGCCGGCGCTGGTAGCGCATGCGGGGCCGTTCGTCCCTGAGCTCGTATCCGGTGGAGCAGCGGGCGGTTACGTGGCGAACGGCGTCCCCCTTGTGGGCCAGCCCGGTGGCGGCGAGCCCATCGCCGCCGACCTGCGCGCCGGGGTGTCCCGGCGTCGCCGCCGCTCGGAGCTGCTGCGCATCACGGCACCTATCATCGGCTGCCCCTATGACGAGCTCGCACAGCGGCAGCGCGCGCGTGTCCGCAGGCGCATCGGCGCGGTGGCACTCGCCGCGTGCGCGGTCGCGGCGCTCGTGGGCGGGGTGGCGTTCTTCCAGCAGCAGCGGGTGGCCGCTACCGAGGAGCTGGCGCATGCCCAGGACGCCGCCGCCAAGGCGAACGAGGCCCACGCGGCAGGCGACCGCATGGCCGCCATCGGATATGCGCTCGAGACGGTGCCCTCAAATGACGATTTCATCAGGGAGGCGCAGGCATCCTCAGCGCTCGCGGGCGCGCTCGGCGTCTACCATCCTATCATTGATACCGTGCCTCAGTACCGAATCGATGGCGTGGTCGATGCCTCGACGCTCGTCGTTTCCGATACGGGCGGCGCGCGCGGCGGGGGCTGGCTCGCCGTGCTTGATTCTCCGGACTGCATCATGGCCTACGACCTTGAGACCGGTGCCCCCACCGAGCTCACCCTTGATGGGAAGGGCGGGGGCGGCTCGTTCTCCGGGTACATGGACAGGGCCGAGGGCTTGCTGCTCGCGCCCTTCGATGACCGAGGTCTCGCCTGCTTCGATGTGGCTGCGGGCGAGCTGCTCTGGACGCAGCGTGACCTAGGATGGATTGCGTGGATCGAGCCTTTGAGCGATGGGCGGATCGCCGTTGCAGGGGCCTCGAGCGGCAAGGACTTCTCTGCGGTAATCGACCTTTCGACCGGCGAGGTCGTGCAGGAAGTCACGTTCGAATGGTCCGAGAAAGATGCGAAGACGATTGCCATAGGTGTTACCGGCGACACGGTCGCTGTGGCCACAGGCGGATCGCTGGCGGTGTGGGACCTCGCGACGGGTGCCGTGCGCTACGGCGAGCTCGCCGCGCCCGACGTGACGGGCATCGTCCTCAGCGCCGACGCGATCTATACCGTGAGCAGCGATCTGGCGAGCGATGGGGTGGATGATTCCTGGCAGGGTGCGATGACGGCGTGCGCGTACCGCCTCGACGACCTGTCGCTCGCGTGGAGCTTCGAGCGCAGCTGGGCGCCCTACCAGATCGATTTCAGTCAGTTGCCGTTCAACGGTGATGCTTCGATCCATCCCGTCGAGGACTCTGCGGCGCTCGGACGGACGGTCGTGCCGTTCACGGCGGGATCCCATGCGCTGCTCGTGGACGCCACGACCGGCGAGGTGATCGTCGATGTGGCGGCCGAGGGGACGATTGTCCAGTTCCACTACGTGAACTCGGACGGCGGCGAGGTGCTGCGCGCGACCGACATCACCGGTAAGCGCTACGCGGGCGCGGTCGCTGAAGGCAGCATGGAGCTCATGACGGTCGCCGGCTACCGGTTTCCCACGTTCACCTGGCATGCAGAGGAGATCCAGGTCGGGCCCTCGCGCTATGCCGTCGCCTGCTCTGCCGAGGAAACCGAGGTCATATACGTCTACCGTGATGACCTGGTGATACCGCAGGAACCCGGCGTTGAGCTAGTCGAGGGCATCGACGCCATCTCAGGCATCTCGGTCAGTGCGGACGGCTCCCGCGCGGCGATCTATGACGGGACGGGAACCATCACGGTCTTGAGCGGCGAGAACTTCGAGCCGTCGGCGACGATCGACCTTGCCGCTCAAGGGATCGAGTTCGCCAACAACGGGCAAACGTTCATCACGTTCCCGGATAGCGACAGCGACCTGCTGGTGGTCTGTGATCCCGGCGGCGGCACGACGCCGCCGCGTGCCTGGCAGTTCGATGCCGCGACCGGCGAGATGCTCGCGTCGTGGAGGTGGCCGTATGAGGTCGAAGGCGTCCGATACGACGGCTGCGTTTGCTCCAGCGAGCGTGCCGGGTATGTAACCCTGAGCTTCCCTGCAGGCGGCTATCTGGGTTTGCTCGACACCGAGACTCTCGAGGTCGTGGAGGAGTTTACGGTCGATGGCTACGGTATCTCGGACGTAGTGCTCGTGAACCCCGACCGTTACCTGTTCGTCTATGAGAGCGGTATCGTCGGGCTCTACGACCGTGCGAGCATGGACCTCGTAGGCGAGGGACTCGACGGCCTCACCTTCGAGTTGGAATGCGACACGGCGCAGATCGCCATCGCGCCGGATGGCTCGGCCGTGGCCACCGTCACGCCCGAGGAGGGTCTGGCGCTTATCGACGCCGAGAGCGGCGAGTTGTTGTGGAGCGTCCCGCTCGAGGTGGGATTCAAGGAGTTCGTCGCGTTCTCGCCCGACGGGGCGATGGTGCTCGCGCAGGATACGAACGGTACCGTCGGGTTCTACGGCGTAGAGGACGGTACGTTGATTGCCCAGACCGATGCCGTCGAGGCCCTGATTACGGATGCTCGCTTCTCCGATGACGGGACGCTGATCTACCTGAGCACGACCGATACGATGCATTGGAACGTCGAGGTGCTCGCCCTCGATGCGGCTGACGGTGAGCTCGCGGTTGCCGCGCGGATTCCCCAGGCATGGGGTGTGTCGGAGCGAGGCAGCCGTGTGCTCGTGCAGGGAGGGGAGCTCTACACGCAGCCGCTCTACAGCCTTGATGAGCTGGTGGAGCTCGCCGAGGAGACGCTTGCCGCCCATGAGGGCAGGTAGGGCGCGGGTGTGCCCTCCTCAGCGCTGGATGCCTGAAGGCCGGTTACGGTCCCTCATCTAGATCAGCTCGAAGCAGGAGCTTGCGAGCTGGATGATGTCGCCGCGCTCGAGCGGGAGCTCGCGCACGAGGTGGATGTCGCCCTTGGGGATGCCGAGCCGCGCGGCCCAGTCCTCTTCGGTGAGGTGCCGCCTGCCGGGGAAGGCGAACCATGTGGCGCGTCCGGCGCCGGTGCGCAGCACGCAGGTGCCGTTCTTGGAATCGAGGTCGTGCAGGACGATTGAGACGTTCGCGTCCTGGTCGAGCTCGAGCGTGAGCTCGACATGGAAGCGCGAGTCGCCGGACCCCTCGCGTGGCGTACCGGTGGCGCACGGGACCTCACTCGCCACGTAGGCTGCCCCCAGGTGGGCGAACTGGCAGCGGTATGCGCTGTTGGGGAGCGGCGCGTGCGCGTCGTAATGGCTGCCGATGACCTTCCACAGGCCCGGCGCGCGCACGCCGTCGAGGGCGAGGCGGTCCACGGTCTCCACGCGGCCGGAGCGGTAGCGCCGGCGCAGGAGCGCCTCGCCGTTGAGGTTGCGTGGGTGCAGGGTGAGCGGCGCGCACCGGCCGGTCTCCGCCGTGGCGGAGCGCCGGGGCTGGATGCCGCCGATGGCCTCCCCGGGCCCCAGCACGGCGCAGATCACGATGTTCCAGATAAGGCGCGACTTGCCCAGAAGCCAGCGGGGGAGCCGTGCGGAGCTGCCGCCGTGGTCGAGCGAGAAGCCGCAGGCGGCAAGCAGCGCGCCGATCTCGCGGACACTCAGGGCGCTGAGGTCGTTGTCGTCGTCGATGGTGTCGATGTAGGCGGCCTGCGCCTGGAGGGTCGCCTCGTACCAGGCGTCGATCGCGTCCTCGGATGCCGCCATGTCGGTCGCGTGAACGCTGAACGCCTCGCGCAACAGGCTGGCGAGGCGCGCGATGGCCTGGTCGTCGGTCCAGATGAGCAGGGTGACAATGGGGTTGATCTCCTTGGCGCACCAGATGGGCAGCAGCTCGCGGCACCGGGTCGTGAATGCCCGCGGCCCTGCGCCCGCCTGCCGCCCCACCTCGGCGTAGAACGCCGCCTCCTCGGCGAGCTGCTCCTCGAGCGCGCCGAGCTCCTCTTGGTGTTCATCGCAGAACTCCGGGCTTTCCGTCGCGAAGCGCTCGAGCGCCCGGCGGAAGAGCCCCATGCTGTTGCGGCTGCGGCGGTTGAAGGGCGGCCAGTCGCGCGAGAGCTCGTAGACGACCGACTGCTGCGGCTTCGAACGCAGGTCGAGCGGGGTGTTGTCGCTGATCGCCTTGAACGAGCGCTCGATGCTCACGATGAGGTCGTTGAGCTTCCCGGCGTCATCGGGCAGGAGGTTCTCGTCATAGAGGAAGTCGCCGACGCGGCTGTAGATGTAGTTGCAGTTGAAGATCCAGCGCTCGACGTCCTTCTGGGCGACGCGGTGGGGGCGGAGGCTCTCGAACGAGTCAAACGGCAGCGCCTCCTCGGAGTTCTCTCGAATCCAGGAGGTGAGGTATTCCGCGAGCACGTTGATGGGCTTACGCCCGCTTTTGGGTTCCATGCTTCTTCCTGTACAGCGCGCCTTCCCCTTGACCGAGACAACGATACCGCCAACGGTTTTGGACCGTTTCCCAATGAAACTGGTCGGGGAGCCACCCCATTTGTTGGCTACCACCTCATTACGCTGCTGGAATAGTTATGGCTTCTGGTTGCAAGCGAAGAGCAATGGATAGGAGCTTTGCCAATGAAAGTCGATTGGCAAATGATTCCGCATCGCCGGTGATTAACTTGCCCCAAGTACGGATTCGAATCGTTTCGCTTGGAGCACCGATATGGAAGCCATGATCACGTTTATCGTTTTCCTTTGGGGAGCCTGCTACTGGGTTCAGGTGTTCTTCGGTTTCGGTACGGCATATCGCTATGCCAAGCGAGGGGGCGATAACGGTGTCGCCCTCTTCGGATGGTTCTGCGTCTTCTCGTTTTCGGCCATCGTTCCCGGTCTGGGAATCTACTTCTGGGACAAGACGCGCAAGGAAGAGCAGGAGGCAAAGAAAAAGAAGGAGCCCGCTGCTACGGTGCAGCCTCAGGTCATCTATATCACCCAAGCCGTTCCTCAAGAGGTGGCATCGGCTGTCGAGGCAGGGGCTTCTCCCGTCGCGGTTCCCGCTGAGCCCGAAGGCTCAAGCGAGCCGAAGCTTGCTTGTCCAAAATGCGGGCACGACCTGCCTTTAGACAGCAAGTTCTGCGAATACTGCGGTGCCCCTTTGGACGAGCGCGCTACGAGCGACGCGGAAGCGTGATGAACGTTGCCATCGCCCAGAACAGATACATCGCATGTCGAGCGCAAGCTGCGGACGATGAACCTCGCTCTTTTCGTCGTGTTGTTGTGCGCGATTGCAGCGGTGGGAGGTATGGCGCTTTGGCATGGTGCCGTATCGAGCCCTGCTGCCGGTGCCTACGGCGTGCCGAGCGGCGGGCATGAGGACGTGGTTCAGAGCGACTTCGTCTACCAGGAGATGCCCTACGACATCGATCCTGGAAAAGAATACGTGGTCTATACGAACTATGCCTGCCCCCACTGCGCGGAGCTCTACTTCGGAGCGCATGCAGAAGGGATTGAGTACACGAGCCGCATCCTGCTCCTTGAAGATGCTGAGGGCGTCTTCTCTACCCAAGAGCTCGTCTCGGCTTATATGCTCAAGCTGTACCGGGATGACAAAGCGGCATATGCCGCACTCGAGGCTGAGCTTTTCGGCTCGCAGGCCGAGTGGACGGTACTTGACGAATCGGATCTTGTTGCATGGCTAAACGAGTACTCAGGCCGACGCTGGGTACGTGACGACCTCGAATCTGAATTGGAGGACATCGTGCAGATCGAACACGATGCTCCTACCGACCTCGAATACGTCCCCGGCGTCTTTCGCGATGGGGAACGTTGCGACGGCCTGATGTACGACCTGCTGGAGCAGGGTGCGGAAATACTGGCATCTTCTGGGGAGGAGGCTTCAAATGAAGTGTAAGAGCTGCGGGGAAGAGATCGGCGACGCGAAGACGTGCGGAAAGTGCGGGGCGCTTCAGGACGAAAGCGGTGAGACCGTTACCGAAGACGTGCCTGCCGTTGACTCGGCTTCCGAGGAAGAGGGCGGGCAAAGCGATGCAGAGCAGAACGCCGATGGGGTCCGTCGATTCTGCCGCAAGTGCGGATCGGAGTTGGGCGAGGGCGGCATCTGTCCGAAGTGCGGTGTGCTTCTTTACGAGGAGGAGGACAACAAGGAAGCCGCTTCGGAAGAACCCGAGCGAGAAGAAGATGACGAGAAGAGCAAGAGAAACAAGAAGAGCTCGCCGCGCCGCGTCATCGCGATCAACCTCGGTATCGCTGCCGCCCTGCTTTGCGCAATCGGTTTGGTGGTGTGGTATGGCGTGGACACGGCATACCACTGGGAGAAGGTTGACGATCCCGGTTACTGGGAGACATATGAGACAGGCTACTACATCATCACCATGGATGAAGTAAATCCCTGCTACGTTGGGCAGGATTGGACCGATTGCATCGCCGCCCATCAAGCGGAATACAACAGGGAGTGTACGAAGCCGATCGCCACGGGGAGCCGCAACAGAACCTCCTGGGAAACGGCAGACGGTGATGCTCCTTATTATCGAGCGGGATTGGTATGGACCGGTCCACGGAACCAGGAGCTGTGCAATCGCTACGCGGAAATGATTTCCGAGATGCAAGCGGAGGATAGGCCCGGATACTATGTGGCTTCGCTGGGAAGCTGGGGCCACCTTCACTCCACGCCGGAAACGGATCGTCGTCTCGTCGGTCGTGAAACACACGACGCCGTCTGCTATTTCGGCTTCCTCGGTGAATGCCCTGAAGATGAAGAGGATGAGTAGTCGTCATGTACTGCGAGTATTGCGGCAAGGAAATCGGTGAGGCGAAGTTCTGCCGGTATTGTGGCAAGAAGGTAACCCCTCCGCCCAAGATCGAACCTTGGAAGCAGTCGATTCCGTTTAGCATCCTAGGTATAGTATGCTCGGCATGCACGAACCTGTATTTCCAGATGCGCGGACTCGATGGAGCGCTGCTCCTCGTGTTTTGGACGATGCTTGCTGTCATCTGGTTCGCGATCGCCCTGCCGAATAGCCTTGAAACCCATAAGGCGAACCTCTGCCTCGCTCAGAGGGAACGGCGCGACTATACTCCGAAGACAAGATGGGCGTCCTTCTTGAACTGCCTCTTTGGAGGGCTATTCGGTTTGCTGCTCAACAGGGAGTTCAAACGGGCGTCACTTGGTGTTGCGCGTAAGGTGCTCATAGGTCTTTCTGTTGCGAGTGTTCTGCTCACGTTTATCTTGGGCTTCTCGAATGGTTTCCTCTATGTTGCGCCGTTTGAGCACTTTGTCTTTCGGACGACTGCGACGATGCAGCGCGAAGTGAACGATGAAGGCACAACGTATTACGACACTTCGCGAGGCACGACCGAAATCATCATCTTCGAGCCAGCCGAGGGAGAGATAGGCTTTGGCCCCGATCAGATGGGCGATTGGTACGAGGATTTCGGTTGGATTCAAACGGACGATATCTCGTATGCAGGCGATGTCTCCACAGGGGCGGGCGGCTATGCCGTGGTTGCGTCATTTGCTGACGAAAGCGGATATTACGATGCGATTGTGGTAGCGCATGTGGAAGGTACGCTCAATCGCGTTTACGAGATACGGCTCTTTTTCCAAGCCGGTGACGTTTCGAGCTGGCGGCAAACGACAGCGGATGTGCTGGGTGATTTCCAGCCATTTGATTAGTCGCAACAGCATCATCACCTACCGTCGCTGGATGTGTGTGTTGGTACAAACCGGAGGACAAGTATGGAAAACGCTCAAGATAAACGACCTCTCATCGCAATCGGCATCGTTGTAGCTCTTGTCGCCTGTCTTTTCATTCCCTACAGCCATTGGGACACGGACATCGTGAGCGGGCGTTTGGTGAGCGAGGGTACGATCGTCGAGCGCAACGATGATGCCATCGCAGTGAGGCTCTACACCATGACAGCGTCGAACAACATGATCGAGACGAACACGTTTCTCGTGCTCCAGGGATATATCCCCGATGATGCCTATACGGGGCAGCGCGTGCGCATCGGCTACAGCTCGTCGGATGGTCTCTATGCGAACCCCGACCAGACGGTTCAGGTTTCCTACTATGTGGATGGCAACGTGCTGACCGGTATGATTCTGGATTGGCTCATTCCCTTCCAGAGCGCCAAGACCGACTTGCGGATCGTCGATATCCAGTCGGATGGATCGCTGCTTGCGTACAACATGGCGTCGTAAGCCGTTTGGTTATTCGACGTAATATCCCCATGTCGAAATGCTGGATGCGATCTCAGACAGATTGTTGTCAAGATAATCGGGTATACTTTCGCAAAACAGAAGTAAGGAGGGGGCGATGCACTTTAAAGACGCAGATATTGAGGCGTTTTGGAACGGCGTCGCTCTTCCGAAAAGAGTTCCGGCTCAGTGCAGGAAAACGCTGTTTAGGCGACTGCAGATGCTCGATGCTGCCCATTCGCTTGTTGATTTGCGCGTCCCGCCAGGCAACAGGCTTGAAAAGCTATCTGGGAATCGGTCTGGCAAATACAGCATTAGAGTTAATCAACAGTGGAGACTCTGCTTTATCTGGGAAAACGGCGAGGCGAGGGAGGTTGAGTTCTGTGATTACCATTGAGTACATTTCAACGCCGGGCGAGATCTTGAAAGAAGAGTTCCTCGAGCCTATGGGTATCAGCCAATACCGTCTTGCGAAGGCAATCGGCAAGCCCGAGTCGGCGATTTCGGAGATCGTGAACGGGAAGCGCTCCATCACCGTCGAGATGGCCTGGCTGCTTTCCCGTGCGCTGGGAACCACCCCGGAGTTCTGGATGAACCTCGAGTCGACATACCAAATCAAGACATTTGACTCATCGAACATGCCCAAAGTTGCTCTTCTGGCGTAGGAACGATGGATTTGCTCTAGAACAAAACGTGCACCACGGGAGGATTCTTCATGGCAACCAAGCCCACAGCGACTCCTCAGATCGATTGCAACAGGACATCTGCAGCTGAACGCGAAGCTGACAGCCTCGCGCATATCCGCGTCGATACGCTTAAGGGGCAATCCTGCGACTTGGAACAACGCACGGCGGTCCTCGAGGCGGAGGAGCGCAGGCTCAAGGGTGAAATGACGTTTAAAGTCAGCGAGGCGCGTGCAATGTTGAGGGACCATCTCGCAAGGGCATGAGCTGCAGATAGGCCTACGACCTGAGAAATGCGATGGGATCGGTTGACCGAGCTACCGCGTTATTACGTTGACCGGACAGCCCTCGAATGGGCATATGCCGAATTCACAATTCGAAGGAACAAGCGCGAGAGTGAGAGATGTGCAGTATCTGAAGGAGTAAGTTCCGAGTTTTTCCAAAGATTGCGGAAGATCGATTTTCGTCAATGAGGAGCATCCTCGAAATGCCTGACGGCCTATTGTGGTGATTCGCTCAGACATAATGACCGTCGCCAACGAGGTGCAGCCGTTAAAGCAATCTTGTCCAATCGAGGTCACGCTATCAGGGATGGTGACACTTGATATGAGTTTGTTTCCCAAGAACGCCTCGTCTGCAATAACAGTTACGTTTGAGGGGATGATTACGTGCGACTTTGTGCCCCTGTATGCCGCGAGCGTGGTTCCAACGATAATGAAGTCGGATAGATCGGCGTCGCCTGTGGCTATCTCGGGCATCGCGGCGAACGCGTAGGCTGCGTCGCGCAGAAACTTGCTGCCGCAGTAGGGGCAGAAGAACTCGGTTTCCTCCGCCGGAATCTCAATGCTCTTGGCGCATGCGGGGCATTTGGCTGATACGAATCCCATGATTGGCTCCTTTTCGTTAGCTAAGAGACTAGATAGCCGGCGTGGCCGCGATTCCCGTCGCGGCCACGCCGTAAACGTGGGTGGTTACTTGCGGTTCGAAGAGCTGCCCTTCATGTAGAAGTTGCCCGAGGTGCTGCTTCGCGTTTTAGTGAACCCGCCGAAGCTCTGGCCCACATGCTGGTGGGCGCGAGCCGCCGATACGTATGCCCCGGTGCGGCGGTTCGTAAAGCCGCCGCCCGAGTAGCTGCTCCTGCCGCTTGAATAATGTCCGCGATACGCCATGATGGCCTCCTTTGCTCCGGGCGTCCCGTCGACGCCGTTTCGTTGATTGGATTGTCGGGCGGATTTCCAGCGACCATTTCCCAATGGATAGATTCCCAATGCTCACGGGCGCGGCAAGTGCTGGATTCCCATATCAATACAGAGAGAAAACGATTTCCGTAGTCCTGCATGACGTATTGGGAAATGAAGCGAGAGAGTCACCTCTATGATGGCGCCGAACCCTATAAGTGGGGCAGCCCTCTAAGCTGCAAACGAAATGTGGAGGGATCACGATGGCTTATCTTACCCCGGTAGCAATGGATCTTGCTCGCTCTGAAGATTGGTCGAATCATACGGTCGGAGAGTTGTACGACGCGTTGCTCGAATCAACGTATTCAACGCTTCCTGATGCCATTCAGGGCCGTATGTCGGGAGAGATGAATGCTTGGAAAAAGGCTTGCAAGCCAAATATCGATTTCCTGCTCTACATCTACTGTGATCCTTTTGGGGTCTGGCCGGCGGAGAGGTCGGTAGAGTCTTGTGTCAGGGAGCATTGTAATCAGCGTTTGATTAGAAGCGCGAAGCACAGCTTGTTCGTGTATTACTTCAACGTTTATTTTTACAAGTACATCTCTATTGAGATCGATAGGCTTGAGAAGATCTCGGATGCTAATCCCGGTCTTACCTTTGAGATGGCGGTCAGACACTTCATTACAACGCTTGTCTATCATGGGATCGGCGAGCAGAATCCTGGCTCATACCTCGGTTACGATCGAATGGCTTTCATTCCTGCCGGTAGAAAGCAAAGTTTCCGTTCTCTTGAGCAAGACATCTGCCGCGCCCGAAAGACAGGCGATAAGCAGCTTATGTTCAGATCTATTTTCTATCTCATGACCTATTTTGCGGGATCAGAATATCGCCGGGTGCATGATGCGGTGACAACACTGCTGGACATCGATATGGCGAGTTTTCGTGAGCTTTTCTATAAGAATCTGCCTGACATCATTGCGAACGAGGGCGCCATCAAGTTCGGTGGCATTGAGCCCGGGTTTTAGGGGATGGTCTTATGGGCATACCTGACGGCATGACATATTTGGACATGTTCGGAAACTTCAATATTCTACGAGCGGTGCAGATGGGGAATGGCTACCAATTCCAGCAAGCAAGAGCCTACCCCACCACTGTAAATCTGAAGGATTATGCTCGTCGCTATGTTTCTGGCGGAGGACTTGGAGACCTTCTGCTCGACAATCTGAACTTAAATGCAGAAAGTCCAGACGTTCTCTTTAGTTTGATGCGCACGGGCGTTTCATACTCCTTAGGAGACTTCAAAGAATCTGAGGTTGTTGAGCCTTAGTTTTTCATTCCAAGTGCAACAACGCCCGATGGGGACGGCCCATGGCGCCCTGATACGATGGTGCTTGCGACGACAACATCATCAGGAGGCAGCCATGGGCCGGTACAGCCATCTTACCATCGAGGAGCGCGAGGACGTCATGTGCCTGCGCAGGCAGGGGAAGGGCGTCTCCGAGATCGCCCGCGAGATCCACAGGGACAAGTCCACCGTGTCCAGGGAGCTCGCGCGCAACTCCTGCGCCGCGTCGACCGCGCGCCCCTGGTACCGGGCCTCGACCGCCCAGCGGCGCTACGAGGCGCGCAGGGAGGCGTGCCGCAGGCCGCGGCTGCTCGACGA
The DNA here is from genome assembly GCF_900186505.1 of Enorma phocaeensis. Taxonomy (GTDB): domain Bacteria; phylum Actinomycetota; class Coriobacteriia; order Coriobacteriales; family Coriobacteriaceae; genus Enorma; species Enorma phocaeensis. The sequence continues at coordinate 208,948 of NZ_LT891968.1, read as the reverse complement.
CCCCGAGAGGCTCGAGCTCGTCAGGGAGCACGTGCTCGAGGGGCGCTGGTCGCCCGAGCAGCTGGAGGGGCGCATCCGCCTCGAGCGCCCCGACCTCGCCGTCAGCGACACGACGATCTACCGCGCGATCGGCTCCGGCGCGCTCGACCGCTGCGTGGGCGGCCGAAGGGCGTCGGCGAGGCTGAGGCGCGGCGGCAGGCGGCGGAAGCGCCGGGACGGCTCCGAGCTGCGCGGGAAGATCAAGGTGTCGCACGAGCTCTCCGAGCGGCCCGCCGAGGCGGGCGCCCGCTCGCGGGTCGGCGACTGGGAGGGCGACACGGTCGCCGGGCGCGCCGGCGGCGCGTGCCTCGTCACCATGGTCGACCGCATGAGCGGCTACCTGGCCGGCCGCAAGTCGCCCTCGAAGAGGAAGGGCGACGTGAGGGGGGCGATGGTCGAGTCGATGCGCGGCCACGCCGTGGAGACCGTCACCCTGGACCGGGGCAAGGAGTTCGCCGAGCACGCCCTGTTCACCGAGGCCGTCGGGGCCGAGTGCTACTTCTGCCCGCCGCACCACCCGTGGGACCGCGGGACCAACGAGAACACCAACGGGCTGCTGAGGCAGTACTTCCCAAAGGGCTGCGACCTGGACGCCGTGAGCGACGAGGAGGTCGAGAGGGTGTACGATGAGCTGAACCGCAGGCCTCGCAAGCGCCTGGGGTATCTGACGCCGTACGAGGTCTACCGATCGGCCTCGTTGCACTTGCTGTGAAAAACTAAGGCTCATTCAGGCTAAGCATGATTTCTTTTGCTCAACACGTGCGCAAGGTGATCTCACGATGCCTCAGTATGTGACGGTGCAGACGGCGTACCGAAATCGGCCCGTTTCGCTAAGCCCTACGACGGTAACCGCGGTTTTCAATCCCGGTGCACTTGCGATCCTTTCGATACCAGCATATCTCGTGCTTGATATTGCCTCGTTCGCTACGGTGGGATCTGCGGCGCAAGTATACGGGAGGCTCGGCATATATGAGAATCTCGCTCCTCCGCGCGAACCGAACGGTTTTGGGCCGGAACGCATCGATTCTCTCAATGACTATATGGATGCGTTCCATTACGGCAACTTTTTATGGAACAACTCTGATCTTTGGTTAACGATGTACGGTCTCGCATATTGCATTGCGGCATTCGTTCATTTCGTAAGAAGCGAAAGGCTTTACGAAGTGCGGGACTCGATGAACGATCTCATTACGTTCGCACCGTTTAACTGGATGTACGACGAGTTGGTTCGATGTGGGGCGGTGAACGACCCCTTTGATCAGTCGAAGCGGTATTGGAACATTTGCGAAGACGGTATCGAGAATGCCCGCGAGGTTAACGAATCGTTATACGGGGCGTTGAAACTTGCAGAGCTGCTTCAACCGGTCCCGATTGTCACTGTTCCGCCTGGAAGCGTGAATGCCATCTTTTATGGTCTTATAGACATATTTCCTGTAAAGAGGTATTTCGGGATCGAATCTAACGTGAGATTTGAGTTTCCGAAAAAGTAATGCCGTGAGCAGTGTTAGGCGTGGATTCGCTCATAAGGGAATTTGAGACCTTAGCCATTCAGCTGCGCTATCAACAGAGTTTCGCCATTGGGAAATGCGGAGACGTCTAGTAGGAAAGAATGAGCACAGGGTGGGCTTTATCAGGTACCGAATGAATCCGGGGGTGTGGTATGAGTTTTAAGGTGGCATTGCGGTTTCGGTGCGCTCTGGTGCTTTTCTTATGCCTGGCTATCGCGATTTCCGGCTGTGGAACATATTCCCCGAGCTCTGCGAAACAAGAGGGCGAGGGGCAGGCGTCGTGTGGGGAAACCGGCGTCGAGAGTGCGGACGACATATCGGCACGGTCCTTTAGGGGCGATGCGCCTCAACCCGCGCAGCAGGAGTCGATGTATGTCGACCCACGTTGGCCAACAAGGAATTCCGAATTACTTGCCATTCCAGAGGAAAATCGCTATTACAACGCGTGGAATCACGTATGGACCACTTGCACCGTTGCGGGGCCCGTAGTGAATGTTTATCAGGCGCGAGATTCTGCCGGCATGCCTATTTTTATCAGTATCGGTGAGCAATATCCCAGCTCGAATTGCGTCACGCTTGTGGTTTGGGCAGATGCATATTACGACTTCGAGCGGATGATCAACGCAGTCGATGACGGCGGCGCATGGCTGTCGGTAACGGGCTATTTGAGCGAGTACAACGGTGGGCTTCAGTTTGATATCAGCGATGGTTACGTTGAGTATACGTGGTGGGAAGACGTTCGTTAGGATCGGGCTTTCAAAGACGCCAATGGTGCTTTTCATTGGGAAACGATGCGCACTGCGCTGTGATTAAGTAAATGAAGCTCTCGCTTGCTCATGGAGCGGCGTTTGCTGCTCGCATTACCGGCAGTGAATGGAGTTTGATGCATCGTGGAAGCGCTCCCGCGGGAATACCGGGAAATTGCCCTGGCTTGGTGGCGCCAGAATAAGCTGCGGGCTACTCAAGCTGACGATAAGCAAGACATGAATCGACTGGGCCGAGAGATAGATCGGCTCGGTAGATGTGTCGAGAAGCTTGGTGTTAAGGTCTGTGATTATACCGGACGACCTTATGGAAATCTAAATGTAGAGGCCGTTGCCATCGAGCCAGATCCCACAGTGGAAAGCGAGACGATATTCGAGACGATTTCTCCAGAGATCGTTTACAAGGGTGAAGTGGTGCAGAGGTCCCGCGTTGTCGTGCACAAGCCCGGTCCGAAACTATCCGTTGAGAACGAGGATGAGGGACATGACGGACGACCGATCTGTAGCCCTTCCATCGATGGCCCGAGAGGAGAAGAGGCCATCTCTGAACGGGATGATGCCGTGGCGGGCAAGTATGAAGATGGAGCGCACATTCCGCAGGAGAAACGCGTCCCCAATTTGCCTCTTATTCTTGCGAGTGCTTCTGTAGCGCTCTGCGCGGCGTGTCTGATTGCCCTGCTTTGTCTTTGGCCGATTTTGCTCGAGCGATTTGATCGAATCGATCTCGCTATTCAGAGCGTAGATGATGACCTTCCCGTTCAGGAAGAAACCTCTATCGCTGATGTCGATGATGGAGAACAGGCTTATCGCAGGGGGCTCTCCTTGATTGAGTATGAGGTTAAGCCCGGAGATACGCTGTTGGAAATATGCGAATCGCAGGAAATCGACTACGGCAGTTATGCGCGGTTGATATGCAGGCTGAACGATCTTGCGAGTCCTGATTCGATTACTGCAGGTGAAATACTGATTCTTCCAGTAGCCAGTGAGGAGTAAACATGTTGTCCACCAATGACGCATCGATTATCCGTATCGGTATTGACCTTGGCACTACGAACTCGAGCATCGCGCTCAATGATGGCTCGGATATCGAGGTCATTCGTAACGTTTTCGGTGATGAATCGACTCCATCGGTGTTTGGTGCGGACAAAGTCGGAAATGTTGTAGTGGGCAAAAAGGCTTACGAGCGGCTTTATAACAGCTCAAGTAAAGATGAGAGCGAAAACTATATCGGCGAAATCAAGCGTCTCATGGGAACAGCGGATAAAGTTCGGGTCGAGCGCTTGGATCGTTCGTTCAGTCCGGAAGAAGTTTCCGCTGAGATCTTAAAGTCCCTCAAGGCGGATGTGCAGAGAAAGTATCCGGATCTCCCGCTGTTTGCCGCGGTGATTACAGTTCCCGCAATGTTCGAGACAATGCAGAACGAGGCCACGAAGCGCGCCGGTGCCCTTGCGGGATTCGAGAAAGTCATTTTGCTTCAAGAGCCCATCGCTGCCGCGATTGCCTATGGATTCGAAAATCATGTAGATGAAACCTGGCTTGTATACGATTTTGGCGGCGGTACATTTGACTCTGCAATCATCTCTTCTGAAGATTGTCTGCTCCAAGTTTTGGGCCATTATGGCGACAACTTCAGTGGCGGCAAAGATATCGACGAGACGATCATCGAGAGCATCATCAAGCCGCGCCTATTGCGAGAGTTTAATCTGAGCAGTTTTGACCGAGAGCACTACTTCACTGCTTTCGCAAAACTAAAGGCCATTGCCGAGAATGCCAAGATCGAGCTCTCGTCCTTCGAGACCGTCTCTGTGGATATTGATGGACTCGGTTTGAAAGATCTCGATGGCAGAGAAGTCTCCATGTCGTTCAGTCTCTCTCGGGATGAGTTCGAGAGGTGCATAGCACCAATTGTGGACAAAACGATTGAAGCCGTTGAGAAGACGATCCGAGATGCGGGGATTGAGAAATCCGCGATCAATCGAACAATTATGGTTGGTGGAACAACGCTGATCCCGTACGTTCGCAAGCGTGTAGAAGAAACGATAGGGGTTGCGGTTGACGCCTCGGTCAACCCCTTGACTATCGTCGCTCGCGGTGCAGCAATTTACGCGTTGGGGGAGCGAGTTTCCACCGAAATCGTTAAGTCTCATATGGACATAGCGAACAATTCCGCGATTTCTCTTGAGCTTAATTACGATCCCATGACTTCGGATGACGATCAGCTCATTACTGGTTCGGTTGAGATTCCAAAGCCAGAGGGCTATTTCGTGCAGATTGCCTCTGAGGACGGCTTCTTCTCGAGTGGGAGGGTGCCGCTAAAAAACGGAGCCTTTTGGTGCACGGTTGATGTGCAGCGCGGCAAAACGACTCAATACGACATTCAGCTTTTCGACAGCTGTGGGAATTTGCTTGCAACGCAGCCCTCTTCATTTTCAATCACGCATGGACTTTCGGTTGGCGGTGCCCCGATTTCGCACGGTATCGGTGTAGTGTACACAGAGTTCGATGAAACGGGCGAACCTCACGAGGCATGTGATCTGTATTTCGATCGAAGCAGAATCCCCCCGTTGGCTGAAACGCGCTCGTTTCGAACCGCACGAACGTTGAGACGAAACGAGAGCAATGCACTGCCCGTTAAGGTATACGAGGGAGATTCGGATAACCCGGATTTGAACCTTATCCTTACCCGATTGGAGATTTCTGGTTCGGAGTTGCCGTTTGATCTTCAAGAGGGGACAGACATCGACATCACGATTCAGGTTGATGAGTCTCGTGGCCTGGCCGTTGAGGCTTACATTCCCGATATCGACCTCCAGCTGAACGCCCGTGTCGACATGACTTACCAGATTGCGGAGACTTCATCCATTGAGGATGAACTGGATAAGCAAGAGAGGGCAATTGATGCTTTGGCGCTCCATGCGGATCCAGGTGAGGTTCAGCGCCTGAGAAATGATTTGAATGCGACCAAGGCATCTCTTCGGGCAAATGCAGGCACCGATTCCAAGCAAAAGGCGATTCGTGATCTTCGAGATATCAAGGCGGCTGCATGTGAGCTCGACAAGCAGTCAGAGTGGGATCGACTTTCCAGTGAGTTGGATGGAGAGGTCAGCAGAGCTCGTCAAGCGTTGGAGATTCTCGATGACTGGGGCCAACGGCAAGATTTTAATTCTCAGATTAATCAACTGCAGGCACAGGGAAAGTCTGCAATTGAGAGATATGACTCAAAGACTGCGGAGAGTTCGATAGTCGAGCTTGGCCAACTGACGATTCAGATTCTGGCATCTCATCCTGCATGGTGGCTCCGACTTCTACAGGAGTTTGAGAACGGATCGTTCTCAGTGACAGATGAGTGGGAGAAGCAGCGGTTAATCAATGATGGGTATGCGGCGCTGCAGCGGAACGATTTGCAGGGACTCAAACAAGCAGTTGTAGGACTGATGAGGCTCGTTCCAGTTGAAGAGCGCTCAAAGCTTCCGGCCGGTATCGCCGGAATCACGAAGTAGGATCAGTGTCTGATATGAATGATCGGATTATGTCGGCGCTCGATGATTTCCTCAACTTCTTCAGGGCGTTTGATGAAGAGGGCTATGACAAAAACGGATTCAACCGCCAGGGATTCAATCGCGAAGGTACGCATCGCAACGGCACGCCATATGATCGCAGCGGGTTTGATGTTCAAGGATATGATGCATTTGGATTCAACCGGTACGGATACGACCGGGAAGGTTACGACCGGGACGGCTACGACCAAAACGGCTACGACCGAGACGGCTACGATTGCGACGGATACGATCAGAGCGGCTACGACGGTGACGGCTTCGACCGTGGAGGCTACGGCCGTGATGGCTTCAATCGGGATGGTTACGACCGAGATGGCTTCGATCGCAAGGGCTTCGACCCTGCGGGCTTTGACCGGGATGGTTACGACGCCGACGGTTTCAACCGGAGCGGCTACGGTCGCGATGGCTTCAATCGCGCCGGCTTCGATTTCAAAGGCTACGGACGGGACGGCTACGACCGCGACGGCTACGATTACGACGGCTATGACCGAAAGGGTTACGATATCGAAGGCTTTGACCGCAGGGGATTCGATATACATGGATACGATCGCGGCGGGTTTGATAGTTACGGTTTTTCTCTCAAAGGCATTAGGAAACGGGATGGAGTCATTTGGTGGCAGACTGCAGCAAGGCAGATTCCCCCACGACTATATGAGGAAATTACTGAGCCAGCGCAGGATGTCAGTTCATACTCGCTGGTCACACTTAACCCCATTGGCCTCCTCGGCTTTTCAAATAGGCCACAAACAAAAGCGATGCAAAAGAGGGCTAAGGAGATTGAGCGCTTAAGCCAGATTGGAATCGATGCTGAATTTGAAAATGCAAATCCCTACTGCCAGGTTCGGTATGACTCAATGGCGGTTAAGGAGGCTGCGGAGATTCTCGGCAATCCAAAGAAGGCTCGGGAAGCAGACTTTTTCTGGATTGGTTTCGATGAGAAGAACTCTCTTGAAAAAAGGACCGCAGATAGACTGGCGAATAAGCAGCTTCATGCGGCATGTTATGAGATGCGGAAGACCAGAGGTAATAGGTGTCGTCTTAGCTTTCTCGTCTCTCTGCTTGCTTTAGAGCAAGAAGAGACGCGAGCCGCCGCGGAGGCAGTTACAGAACGATGGGTTGTTCTTAGTACCAACGCTTCTCTGTTTGAACGATTTGGGCTAGATATAGATTACGTTGCAGAGAAAATCGTCACGCTGCTGTCTGATATCGCTGAGCGCAAAACTGATTGGGACATTGCGTCGGTTTTTTGCAAGGCTACAGGGAAATACACAAATCGCTATTATGACGCTTGCATCGCTCCGGTAATAAAAACAGTGCAAGATGCATCAAAGAAGGTTGATGAGGCTGTTAAGGCGGTTGAGGATGCCACGGCGCATCAGTCGACAAGGCCGAAATGCATAAGTAAACTAAAACCGGCAATTGGCCGCGGAGAATTGTGCGTCAAAGATGCGCAATCAAATGCTCGGATTCCCGAAAGGTTTGGCCCCCTGTCCGAGGCCGTTAACGAATTCGCTCAAAGCATTCGTAATGCTGCGGTTGCAGTAATAACTGCATGTGATGACGTTGACGAATCCGCAGTAAGCCTCTCGAGATCATTGCTAAAAGCTGCAGAGAATTACGCAAATTCCGTTGCGCTTCAGCACCGGATAAGGAACGACCAAGCCGATCTTGATCAGCTGGCTGATGATATGCGATATGTCAAAGAGCGTGATAAGTGTCTCGAGATAGCTATTGCCGCATTGCAGCGGGAAGAGTTCTCGACTGCTTTATCTCAATTTGAGAGGGTGCGGAGCATGGCGCGATCTCTGCAAGAGATTAATCAGATCGATCAGCTTATCATCGTTGCCCGGAAAGGGGTGCTCGCTAAAGATTTTGAAAGGCAGATGAGCAATGGGAAGTTCCACGAGGCGCTCAATACAATTAATAAAGCCATCAGTCTGGAGGACGACTGGGATGAGCGCATGAAACTTTGCCAGACGAGAGACCAGATCGCTTTGAAGGTCGAATTGATTGAAACGGCATTCCAGGGTCGATCTCGCTGGTAGACATCCTACGGAAAACCGTTGAGGCTTGTCGCTGAACCTCTTCTTGGTCATCAGGTCGGTTGGATAGGGAGGCATAACAATGTTATTTGAGGCTCTACCCATCATCATCGTTACTGCCTTGGTTATCGAAGCCGTTTCATATTTCATACCGGCTGTTAAGAACCTCGTCGGCGTGGTCGGACCAATCCTCATCGTGCTCGGCGCCATGGGTTGGAGGCTGCTCGGCAGCTCTCATAGTTGCCGGAATCGTAGTCATCGTTGCCCGCTACATATTCGTCGTCTACCTGGTTAAGCATGATCAGGAGTAAGCGCGAGGATGATGTGTGGCTGACGTCTGGTTTGGATTGGATGGTCGATCATGTCGGTTGAAAGCAGTTTTCTACTCAAGGAAGTTTCCGACGGATTGATGGTAATCGGCTGCAACGAGAAGACGACGTTGTTCAACAAGCTTGAGTGCCCAGGCGATTTGGTTGACCAACTGCAAGGGATTCTTTGGCGCAACGACCCGCCTGAGGTCGCCGCTCTTGTTGCGCGGCTCGCCGCGATATCTCAGCAGGGAGGCTGGGGAAACGCCCCTACGGCTTACTTCTTGAGGCATCATGGCTGGACGCTTATGCCGGCGATAGGAACCGCCGGCGACATTCAGCTCGTAATTCGTTCTGGGCGCAGCCTGAATCGCATGTAGTCGGCTACGCCCTCTACGTCCGTGTTATATCCCATACCTCGTCTGGTATGCCCAAATGCCGACCATCGGGAAAATGATGCTGCATGCGATCGCGATCGTGACGATGATCCCGATGTTCAGCTTATGCGATTGCCAGAGCGCCGCGAGGACGCCGCATTCGATCAGGGGGAGGATGCCCGTCGCGTACGCGCCGAAGAGCAGCAGTCCGATGAGATTCTGGCCGATGAACAAGGCGAAGAACAGCCCGACCGCCATGCCGTAGCTGCGCTTCTCCTGTGGTTCGTTGGTATCCATGGGGGCTTCCTTTCGCCTGGTGGTTGGACCGGGAACATAGTAAAGCTCCCGCGGAAGACCGGTTTCCCAATGATGCGGAGCGCGCCGTGTCCTGCGAGCTGTTGACTCAGAGGCTATGCAAACTCAAGGGTAAGCAGCGAGGTCTCGAGGTCGTACCTCCAGCTACCGCCCCGCGCACCACTCGCGCACGCGCTCACGCATGCCCTCGATGTCCAGCACGCCTTCGGCGAAGCCCTTGCGCACCAGCTTGGCGGGCAGCAGCTCGTCGTACTTGTTGAAGTACGGCACCTCGCTGGGATACACAAGCTCGATGGGATCGAAGTCCGCCTCGGCCTCTGCCGCCAGCACGCTCCAGAACGTGTCCTCGTCCGCGCGCATCCTGAACTGCATGTAGTACGGACGCGCGGGGTCGAGGCCCTTGAGGCCCAGCTCGCCGGCGCATTTGATCTTGAGCAGGCGCTCCAGTGCCAAAAACGCATAGCTTCCGAGCCACGGGAAGAGCACCCAGGTGTCACCACCCAGGTTGATGAGGGACCGCGTGGCGGCGCCGCTCTGCTCGGCCGTCCACCTCGCCTGCCTCAGGCGCGCCCGCGCATTCGCCAGCAAATATGGATACGGCTTGTGCTCCGCAAGCACGCGCCGCATGCGCTCGAGCACGTGCGTGTCGATGTCGCCCGCGCAATCGCCAAAGTACGCCGGCACGCGGCCCTTCACCTGCGTGCAATACACCAGATGCCGCTTCCAGTCGACCTCCTCTACCAGCCAGCAATGTCCCGCGATGGCGATGCGCTCACCGGGCGGCGGCGGGTTCACGATGGTGCCGAGCTCCGCGCTCTCGCAGCGCACCGTGAACTCCTCGTTCTCCTGAAAGACGGCGTAGAACTTGAATGAGTTGGTGAGCCGCTCGCCCGCGAGACCCACGATGAGTCCGCCGCCCTCCGTCACCTGGATCTGCTCAGTCTCGATAAGGTGGCGCAGCAGCACGCGGAAGTCATCGGCGCTCACGCGGTGGAAGTAGGAGAGGGTGAGCACGCGCTGGGCGAGCTCGGCGGGGGAAAGCTCGCCTGTGCTGGCAAGCGTGGCCATGGTCTGGTGGTAGAGCAGGCTGTACGGCAGCCGGTCGAGCCGCGGCGGTTCCACCCAGCGCTCCTCGTGGTAGAGCTGAACGAGCGCGATGCCCTGCAACAGTTTCCAGGGGATGGTCTCGGGCATGGTCGTACGCGGCTCGGGCTGTTCCTCGCGCATGACGAAGTGCATCTCGGGCGGCAGGTCGCGCCGGCCGGTGCGCCCCATGCGCTGCAGGAAGCTCGAGACGGTGAACGGCGCGTCGATCTGGAATGCGCGCTCGAGCCGGCCGATATCGATGCCGAGCTCCAGCGTCGCGGTGGTCACGGTCGTATCGAGCCGTTCGTCGTCGCGCATGATGTCCTCGGCGCTCTCGCGGATGCTTGCCGAGAGGTTCCCGTGGTGGATGAGAAAGCGGTCCGGCTCGTGGTTGGCCTCGCAGTAGCTGCGAAGCATGGTGCAGACGGCCTCGGCCTCCTCGCGCGAGTTCACGAAGACGAGGCACTTGCGCCCGCGCGTGCGCTCGAAGATATAACCGATGCCGGGATCGGCGTTCTCTGGCGCTGTATCGGTGGGCGAGAGAAGCGCCTGATCGCCGAGCTCGGAGTCGACGGATGGTTCGCTTGGCCCCCAACCGGCGTCCTCGCCTGCATCGAAATCTGCGGGCGGGTTTTGGCAAGAGAGGGGCCCGTGAGAGGCCTCCTCTTGCTGTTTTCTGCCCGCGGATACGGGGGCGGTGCTCGCCGCCGCAAGGGCGCGGGGCGCGAGCGCCTGATCGGGCGCGGCCTGCGGCTCGACACGCTCAACAGCAAGGACATCGGCCTCGATCGTGCCGTCAGCGCGCTCCACGCCCGTACCGGCTCCCTCGGCAGCGCGTTCCGTTGCCTGTGGGCCGGTGGTGTAGAAGTGCTCCATCGAGAGGCGCCACACGCGCCCGGGCTCATCGAAGCGCGGGATCACGCAGCCGCGCCCAGTGCCGCTCGCCAAAAACGCGCCCGTGCGCACGGGATCGCCGATGGTGGCGGAAAGCCCGATGCGCCTGGGGTTCACGCCCGCCATGCGTGAGAGGCGCTCGATGAGGCAGAGCGTCTGCCCGCCGCGGTCGCCGCGCAGGAGCGAGTGAACCTCGTCGATGACCACGAACCGCAGGTCGTGGAAGAGCCGCGGCACGGCCATGTGCTTGTGCATGAGCAGCGCCTCGAGCGACTCGGGCGTGATCTGCAGGATACCGCTCGGATGCTCGAGCAGCTTTCGCTTGTGCGTAGCAGAGACGTCGCCGTGCCAGTGCCAGACGGGGATCTCGGCCTCCTCGCACAGGTCGTTCAGGCGCAGGAACTGGTCGTTGATGAGCGCCTTGAGCGGCCCCACGTAGAGCGCGCCGATCGAGGTGGGCGGGTCCTCGTAGAACATCGTGAGGATGGGGAAGAACGCCGCCTCCGTCTTGCCCGAGGCAGTCGATGCCGTAAGCAGCACGTTTTCATCGGTGTTGAAAATCGCGTCACCGGCGGCCACCTGGATGGAGCGCAGGTCCTCCCATGCATGGTCGTAGATGAAGTCCTGTACGAACGGCGCGTATCTGTCGAAGATGCCCATAACCTTTTCCTCGGAATCTGGTCTCAAAGGATGACCTGCGATATACCTCCTCGGTTTTCGCAGCGTGCCCCGCCGCTAGATTTTGAACTCCGCGAACTCAGAGGCATCGCGGCCAGGATCGGCGGGAGTGACGAGGGCTGAACCGCCCGACGGTTGCGTGCCGCCGGAATGTTCCGCGAGCCCGCTGCTCCCGCTGTCGCCCACGCTTCCGAGGATGCTCGCCACGGGCGTGTCCGGGTTCTGGAATGCGATGTCCAAGAGCTCGATGAAGTCGCGAATGACCTCGCGCGGCGTGAGGTGCGTGTCCGCGCCCACGCGGCCGAACTCGATCTGCAGGAACTGCACCAGGTCGCCCTCGTTCAGGCGCGCTTCGTAGCCAAAGTAGCCGGCGTGGATCTGCTGCAGCTTCTCGATGAGCACGAGCAGCTCCTCGTAGGTAAGCGGATGCAGATGGATGATGGGCGCGAGCATGTCGCGCATGCCCTCCGCGGCGAAGCGGCCCTGCGTGAGGCGCGAGCGCAGCGCCTCGTAGGAAAAGACGCCGCGCCGGCGGTCCTCGATGGACTGCGGCGTGCCGCCCATGATGATCCCCAGGTGGCGCGCCTTGCCCTGCAGCGTATCGTTGTACATGGTGAGGATCTTCTCGTAGTTGTACTGGCGCGTGATGCTGTTGGGGATCTTGAACAGGTTTACCAGCTCGTCGATGAGGACGAGAAGCCCTTTGTAGCCGGCACCGGTGAGGAACGCCGCGAAGAGCTTCACGTAGTCGTACCAATCGTCGTCGCCGATGATGGTCGAGCAGCCCAGCTCCGCCCTGGCCTCGGTCTTGGTGCGGTACTCACCGCGAAGCCATTTGAGCACGTACGACTTTCGCTCGTCGTCCCCCTCGATGCTCGCGGTGCGATAGGCGCGCAGCATCCGTGTGAAGTCGAAGCCGTGGACGAGTTCCTCGAGCGGCGCGAGGACCTGATTGAGCGCTTCGTCCGCTATGCGGTTGCGTTCGGTTTGCTCGGCATTTGTCGCCGCTTCGTCCGCCGCGCGGTCGTGTGCGGCTTGCTCGGCATCGGTTGCCGCTTTGCCGGGCGCGGGAGCGTTTGCGCCGGAGGAGGTTGCATACGGTGCAGCACCGGCGGGCGCGCCGGATAACCCGTTGTCGGCTGACGCGGAGGGTAGCGTGGCGGCGACCCATCGATCGAGCACGAGGCCGAGCGCCCCGCCCTCGGGACGAGTCTTGGTGGAGAGGTTGCGGATGAGCTCGCGGTAGGTGGCGAGGCCCTGACCCTGCCCGCCCTGCAGGCGGCGCTCCGGCGAGAGGTCCGCATCCGCGACTACGAAGCCCTCGCCCATGGCGTGTGTGCGAATCGTTTGGAGCAGGAAGCTCTTGCCGCTGCCGTAGCGGCCCACGAGGAAGCGGAAGCTCGCACCGCCGTCTGCGATGAGCGACAGGTCCGTCAGCAGCGCGCGAATCTCGGCCTCGCGGCCCACGGTGATGTAGGGCAAGCCGATGCGCGGCACCACGCCGCCCTTGAGGGAGTTCAGAATCACGGCAGCCACGCGCTTGGGCACGCGAGGCGCACCGGCCGCGGCTTGGCTCATAGCGGTGGGGGCGTTTCTGGTCATACGGCTAGCACCTCTCGTACGTCGTCTTCATAGTCCTCGATGATACGCGGGCCGTCCGCGCCGAACTCGATCACGGTGTCGCCGATCAAGTCGAAGAGCCTCTCGTTGATCTTGTCGACGAGCATATCCTCGCTCACGCCTGCCGGGACCGTGCCCGGGCAGCCTGCGAGCAGCGCCTCCAAGTAGGCATGCTCGGGAGCGGTGAGCACTGCAGCGGGTTCAGCGCCGGGTTCGGCAGCGGACGCGGCAACGGGGCCGGGGAAGGGCTCGACATCGGGCTCGGAAACTGTCCAGGAAACTGGTCCGGTAATAGGTTCGATGACTGGCACGGCAACGAGCCCGGCGTCGATGCCGGCGTGGGCACTGGCATCGAGCCCCGCAGCGGGTCCGTTGGCGCTTCCTGCACCGTCCGCTGAGACCTCCACATCATCTGCGGGCGGAATATAGCAAGAAACCGCCTCCTGAACACCCCGCTCTTGCTTTTTTCTGCCCGCAGATTTGGGCGCAACGGGAGCAGCGGGCGGTGCAACGGGAGCGGCGGGCGGTGCAACGGGAGCGGCGGGCACTGCAGCCAGAGGCGCCTCGGGCATCACCGTTTCGTCCGCGTCCTCGCGCTCCTCCTCTGTAAGTAGCGCATCGCGAGCCCATGCGGCGGCGCTGCGGATGCCCGCGAGCTGCGACAGGTCGATCTCCACCTTGCGGGCGGCATGCTCTGCAGCCCAAGTGGTCCAGGCTGAGATTTCCTTCTCGATCATGGAGTCCAGGTACTTGGGGAGTTGCTGGTCCTTGAGCTTGTGCGGGTAATCGAGTGCATCGCGGAGCTTGCGGTCGACGGCGCGCATGATCTTGCCCAGGACGGGGCTCTTCTCGCGCGTTCCGCAAACACGCAAGCACCGCCACTGGCTGTTACGGCAGCGGTACCAATGGATGGGATCGAGCTGATAGTCCGTGGGCTGGTGCGGCTGCGGCTCGAAGAAGATCGCGTTCGCGAACATGGTGTAGGACATGTTCAGCTCCTCCCCGAACAAGGTCTCGACGAAGCCGTTTTTGCGATGGTGCCTATAGTACGCGAGCAGGCGGACATAGACCGCGCATGCGACGTGCCGCAACGCGTCCGGTTCATCCTTGTAGAGGCGAGAGAGGCGCACGCGATACGACGAGAGCATGTCGATGGCTGCGAGCAGCTCGGTTTCATGCGCGATATCGGGCGGGAGGGGGAGTGCGGAGGCGCGATCGCGTCGGCCGCGCGTGCGCCCGGTGTGCTCGGCTGCACCCGGCTGCCGCACGGATGCGTCTAAGGGGCTCCCCGCGGTGTTCGACGGCGCGGCGCTCGCTATCCCCGCCCAGGGAGCTTCCGTCGAGATCTCCTCCGCCACATCGTCTTCGCTCACGGCGATGATATCGATGCTCTCTAAGATTTCGGGATCGAAGGGGGCGCTTTGGGTGACAAGCCCGAGCAGCGCCTGGTCGAAGGCGATGTCGGCACTGTCGGCCAAAAGGGCCGGGTCGAGTCCGTGGTAGACGACGTAGTCGCGCAGCCAGGTGCGCACGTAGCGGTCGATGCCTGGCGCGAATGCGCGGTACGTCTGCCAGAAGCCCTCGAGCTTGTGGAAACCGTCGAGTGCGTCCTTCGTGCCGATGCCGTTTATGAGCTCGTAAAGGTATACGTATGCGAAGGAGAGGGGTGCCTTTTGGACGTCGCCGCGCCGCACGGCCGCGCGCCATGTGAAGTAGCCGCGCAGCTGACGGTCGCTCATGGAGGTGTAGGTGGGGTAGTACGCCGTGAAGTCACCGTGATAGGGACAATCGTCCTCGAAGTCCTCCATAAAGCGGGCTTGGCGGTAGAACAGCTCGGCATCGCTGAGCCAGCGGCCGCGCGGCGAGCCCTCTTGCCAGCGGGATATCTTGCGCATCTCGCGGTAGCGTTCTGGCAGGTAGCTGGCCATCTGGCGGCCGGTGGTGATGATGGGCTCGTTGCGGTAGACGGCGCTGGAGAAATGAGAGCTGCCGCGCAGGCGTTCGCTCGCGTTGATGCGCTCGATAAGCTCGCGCACGTCATGCACGCCATCTATGCCGAAGCTCATGTGATCGCCTCCTTTGCCGTGACGCTTTGCTGTGAGTCGCCCGTCCGAGCCACAGATCCGCCGCATGCGGAATCCGCTATGGGCCGCGAAATCCGCTACGAGTGACCCTCTATTGTACTACAGGTACAAACATCTGTTCGTATGAATACGGTAAGAGATGGAGTCGCGGGTTTCTTCCGCATAGTTGAATACTGCAAGGCGCGACGCGCGTCCCACGGCGCGACGTTCGCCCTCGCGGTGTGCTGCGGCATCCAGCGGGGCCCGTTCGCGATTGGGGCAGGACATGCGCACTCGATGCGGAGCGCCCTGACGGGTTACGCGAAGGCGAGTGCGACCGCGACGATCACGGCGGGAAGCATGTTTGCCGGCTTGAAGGTCTTCTCCCAAATGAGGTTCACGCCTACGCAGAAGATGAGAATGGAGCCCACGAGCGAGAGGTTGGCGAGCGCTGCCTCGGTCATGATGGGCTGGATAAGGCGGGCGAGCAGGGTGATGCTGCCTTGGAAGACGGCGACGGGCAGTGCGGAGAACAGCGCGCCGCGGCCGAGCGACGCCGCCATCGTGCACACGATGAGGGCGTCGAGCGCACCCTTGAGCGCGAGGGTCGACCAGTCGCCCAGGATGCCGTCCTGGATCGAGCCCACGATTGCCATCGCCCCGATGCACACCGTGAGCGAGGCGGTGACGAAGGCGTTGACGAAATCGCGGTCGCCTTCGCCGCCTACCTTGCGTTTGAGCCATTCGCCGAGGGTGACGAAATGGCGGTCGATATCGATGAGTTCGCCAAAGAGCGACCCGATGGCAAACGACGCGACCATCATCATGCTGCCGCCGCTCACCAGCTTGCCGTCTTGCATTGAGAGCATGCCGCTCATGGCGCCGGCGAGTCCGACAAAAAGCACGCTGACGCCAGCTGCTTTCATGAGGGTGTCTTGGACCTTGGGCGTGAAAAGCCTGCCGCCTGCGAGGCCTACGATGCCGCCCGCAACGATGAGTGCCACATTGATGATCGTCCCGAGTCCGACCACGATGCCTCCCGCACTGCGTGGCCCTGCCGCGTCGCGACCGGGCCGGGGTTTATGGTCAAGCCGAAGAGACCGTGTCGGCGCCGTCCCGACGATATGCATTCGCGTGGAGCAGGGCGGCGGAAATCCTTCGGCCTTACGCATCGTAGCAGATGGAGCTGATTGCGGTGCGGCGTTAGCCGCGGCCATCAACTAGGCTGCCGGCTTCGCGCCGTCATCGGAGGGTGCCGGATCCGTCGGAGTGAGCGAGATCCCCATGGCGCGAGCGTACTCTGCGAGATGGAGGTCCTTGTCCAGGCGGCGCATGAGGCGCTTGCGCGCGGCGATCGTCTCGGGCGTGTCGGGCGGTACCTCGATTCCTGCGGCGGCCCCAACGCGCTCGGCCACGCGGCGGAACGCGATGGGGTCGCACACTTCCGCGCAGGTCATGGTCACCACGGTGTACCCGGGAAACGCGTCGAGGTCGGCGGGGAGGCTCAAAGGGTCATCGACGATCTCGATTGCCACCTTCGCATCCGGTAGGTAAACGGCCATAGCTCCTCCAATCCCTGCGCCCGAAGGCGATTGCTGGTGGCTAGCAGCCTAGCAGGCGAATCTTACGGATCATGCACCGCTTCTTACCGGGTCCTTACCGCAGCAGCTTCAGGGTCGTGGAAAATCGAATGTGTGAAAGTCGTGGATGCGCGGTGCGCAAAACGGTTGCGTACCGGGGAGGGGCCTTTGTTTCCATATCGCAACCGGGGAGCGGGGCCATCCGCACCGCACGCGGCCGCAAGATACAATGGCTGCACGTCGAGCTGGCGATCGCTGCGGCTTGCGCCGCGGTCCATGATGATTCGCGGCGTGCAAGGACGGTGGCATTGCGCCGGGCAATCGCATCGCGTCGCCGCATCATGGAGGGGGAGGGGGCGACATGGGGGTTACGCAGGTTCAGATTGAAGCATGCGGTTCCGAGCATGAGGACTATCTGCACGATGAGTCGCGCAGCACGGGATTCGCGGAGTCCATCTCGTTCCCGCAAAGCGAGGACGAGGTCCGTGCGATCCTGCGCGAGCTGCATGAGCGTCGCATCCCCGTGACCGTCCAGGGCGCCCGAACGGGTCTTGCCGCAGGCGCGGTGCCCCACGGCGGCCACGTCCTCAACCTTTCTCGCATGAACCGCGTGCTCGGCCTCGCGCACGATGACGCGGGGACGTTCAGCGTGCGCGTGCAGCCCGGCGTCGTCCTCTCTGAGCTGCGCAAATACCTGAGCGCAAAACGCTTCCCCCTCAACGGGTGGGACGAGTCCTCGAAGGCCGCTGCGCAGGCGCTTGCCGAGGCTCCCGAGCAGATGTTCCCCACCGACCCCACCGAGTCCACCGCCTGCCTGGGCGGTATGGCGGCGTGCAACGCGTCCGGTGCGCGGAGCTACCGCTATGGTCCCATGCGTCCGCACGTCCAGGCCCTGCGCATGGTTCTGGCGGATGGCGATGTGCTCGCCCTTCGTCGCGGTGCTGTTAGCGCCTGTGGTCGCAAGCTCGCGCTCACGACCGAGGGCGGCCGTCGGATTGTGGCAGATCTGCCTACCTACACCATGCCGCACGCCAAGAACGCGTCGGGTTACTACATCGAAGACGACATGGACGCCATCGACCTGGTTATCGGCTCGGATGGCACGCTCGGCGTCATTACCGAGCTGGAGCTAGCGCTTATGCCCGCACCGGCGGTTATATGGGCTGCGAGCTGCTTTTTTACGGACGAGCAGGCCGCGCTTGACGCGACCGTCTCGGTGCGGGCGGGGCTTTCGCACGTGGCGGCGCTCGAGTATTTCGATCCGGCAGCCCTGGATATCCTGCGGCGCGCCAAGGCCTCCGGTACTGCGTTCGCCTCCTTGCCCGACCTCCCCGCCGAGCACGATGGAGCGCTCTGCTGCCTTTACGTCGAACTGCATTGCGCGGACGAAGACCAGGCCATGGCCGATCTGGGTCTGCTTGCCGAGATTCTCGGCAAAACCGGTGGCGACGCGCAGCGCGCCTGGGTCGCGCGTACCGCGGTCGACCGCGAGGCGCTCACGTTCTTCCGCCATGCCGTGCCCGAGAGCGTCAACATGCTCATCGACGAGCGGCGGCGCACCGATGCCTCCATCACCAAGCTGGGGAGCGACATGTCCGTTCCCAACGAGCGCCTGCACGACGTGGTCGCTCTCTACCGCGCGACGCTCGCCAAGGAGGGCCTCCAGGCTGCCGCGTGGGGGCATATCGGCGACAACCACCTCCATGTGAACGTGCTGCCGCGCTCGCACGACGAGTTCCTACGCGGCAAGCGGCTGTTCGAGCGCTGGGCACACGAGGTTACGGCCATGGGCGGCGCCGTCTCGGCCGAGCACGGCGTCGGCAAGCTCAAACGCGACTTCCTCGCGATCATGTACGGGGACGAGCACCTGCGCGAGATGGCGCGGGTGAAGGGCGCGTTCGACCCGTACGGCCAGCTGGGACGCGGGAATCTGTTCCCGGAGGAATTGCTTGCCGCTACAGAGGAGGCTTCGACGGGCGCGGGGCCCGACGCTGCGGCAGATTTCGCCGCTGGCACCTCGGGCGCTGCGGGATTTGAGCGGCCCGGTTGCGAGGGGGTGAGCGCATGATGCACATCGTGGTGTGCGTGAAGGCAGTACCGGGGAGCACCGAGGTGCGAATGGACCCCGTGACCCATACCATCATCCGCGACGGTGGCGCCGCGGTAGTGAACCCCTTCGACGCGACGGCGCTCGAGGTGGCGCTGCGCATCAAGGACGCGCGGGCGAACATGGGAAGGCCTACGCGGGTAAGCACGCTTTCCATGGGTATTCCTGCGACCGAGTCGCTGTTGCGCGACTGCATTGCGCGGGGCGCAGACGACGCCCTGCTGCTCTCTGATCGTGCCTTCGCTGGAGCGGATACGCTCGCCACGAGCTATGCGCTCTCGTGCGGGATGCACGCGCTTTGCGATGGCACCGCGCCCGACCTCGTGCTCTGCGGCAAGATGGCGGTTGACGGTGACACCGCCCAGATAGGTCCGGAGCTCGCGGGGCTTCTGGACATGGCGTGCGCGACCGACGTGCGCTCGGTCGAGGTGCCATCGCCCGGCGGCGTCGTCGTGCGGCGTGCGACCGACCAGGGCATCGAGCGCGTTGAGCTGCCGTTGCCGGCGGTTCTCACCATCGCAAAGGACGCCGTACAACCCCGCATGCCGAGCATCGCCGGCGTCTTCGCGGCGCGCGATGCCGAGGTCCGCGTGCTCGGAGCGCACGGCGTCGGGGCGGATTCTGCGCGAATCGGCCTAGCGGGATCTCCCACGCAGGTGGTGCGTTCCTTCGTGCCCGAACGCGAAGCCGCAGGCGAGGACGTCTTGGGTGACGTGGCGGCACAGGCCGCCCGCGTGCGCGAGCTGATGGGAGGTGCGTGCGCATGAGCGGCCTCGTGATCGATGCCGAGCGCTGCATAGGCTGCAAACGCTGCATACGTGCCTGCGCGTTTGGTGGAATCGAGGTGCGCGACCGGCTTGCGCATCCAACCGAAGCTTGCACGCTCTGCGGATCTTGCGTGGATGCCTGCCCGGTAGGGGCGCTCGCCATCGAAAGGCCGGAAGTGACCGGGAACGGCGCACGAGAGGATGCGCTTGGAGCGGAAGGGCTCTCCGCCTATCGCGATATCTGGGTCGTAGCGCAGCGCGATGCCTTCGGCCGCGTGCTGCCAGTTACGCTCGAGCTCGTCGCGAAGGCCCGCGAGCTTGCCTGCGAGCGCGGTTGCGATGTCGTTGCCGTGCTTGCCGAGGGGGCTTCCGAACCCGTTGCGACGCCCGGCCTCTCCTCCGCGCTGCAGCCCGCTCCCACCCCTGCCGACACACTCCTTGCAGCCGGGGCGGACGCGGTGCTCAGATGCCGCGACGAGCGTCTTGCCGCCCAAGACCCCGAGGTCATGGCTGCATGGCTCGCGGCCCTCGCGCGCGAGCGCTTGCCAGAGGTGGTGCTCATGGGCGCGACGGCGCTTGGACGCGAGGTCGCTCCCCGCGTGGCGGTGCGGCTTCAGACGGGTCTCACGGCAGACTGTACCGAGCTTGCCCTCGACCCGGCGACCGGCCTTCTCCAACAGACGCGTCCTGCTTTTGGCGGCAATCTCATGGCAACGATCGAGTGCCCCGCGCATCGCCCTCAGATGGCAACGGTGCGCCCGGGGGTGTTCGCCGGGCTTGCCCAGCAGGGCGCTTCGAGCGCAGGCAGCGCTTCGGCAGCTGGTTGCAACGCGCGCGAAGGCATGATCGAGGACGTCATGCTCGCTTTCGACATCGTGCCTCGCGTGCGGGTTATCGAGCGCGAGAAAGCCGCTGCTGGATCTTCGATCACACAGGCCAAGCGCCTTGTTGTGGTTGGTCGCGGCATCGGTGGCAAAAAGAACCTCGCGCTTGCTGAGCGCTTGGCCGAGCTCCTTGGGGCCGAACTTGGCTGCACGCGCCCGCTTGTGGAGGCCGGTTGGCTCGACTATGCGCATCAGGTGGGGCAGACGGGTGCCTCGGTGGCGCCCGAGTTCCTGCTCAGCCTTGGCGTTTCCGGCGCAATCCAGCATGTCGCGGGGATCGGCGGTGCTCAAACTATCATAGCCGTGAACGACGATCCGGCTGCCCCGATCTTCGGTGTGGCGCAGTACCGCGTGGTTGCCGACTGCGTTGCGTTCGCGTGCGAGCTGGTTCGCCAGCTTGGGCGTAAGGGGTGGGGTCGCCCTCGTTCGGGGGGGCGGGTACAAGCCCAAGATCGACAAGCAGGGCTAGCTCCAGCAGGGCGGGCGTCGCTTACCTTGGCCGCGGGGCGTTTATAAACGGGGCAACGCAGGTTTTGCACTCACTTTCGACATTTTTATTTCTGGAATCCTGCGGAAATGCTAAAGGTACGTGCGAAAGTGAGTGCAAGCGGAGAAACGGCTCTGTATACCGGTTGGTTCGCTGACCGCAGGTTCCGCTGGCAGCAGGCGCCTGCCTTAGATGAAGATGAAATTCACCAAGACCATGTAGATGCCCGTACCTGCGAAGATCGAGAGCAGCATGTTGCGGCGCCATAGGTAGAGCGCGCCGGTCACGATGATGCTCACGAGCTCAGGCACCGCGTGCGACCCGCTGAAGAGGCTCACATCCCTTAGGCAATAGATCACAAGCAGTCCAAAGGCCGCGCCGGGCAGCGCTCGTCCAAGGTAGCGTATGTAGCGCGGAGCCTCGCGACCGGCGGGAAAGGCGAAAAACGGCAGCGCGCGGGTGAGCACGGTCGCAGCGGCGGCGACGGCTATGGTTACGATCATCTGGAGCGTCGTCATTGAGCATCGCCCCCCGCATGCGCTTCGGTATCGTTTCCGTAGTTGGCGGGGTTCGCGGTGCCAGCACATGCATCTTCGTGCTCGCCTCCGGCATCATCGGCAGCGTCGAGCACGGGTTCGAGCCGACTGCGCACGAGGGTGACCGCTGCGAGGATGAGCAGCATTGCAGGGATCATGAACATGTCGGGTCCAAACAGCAGAAGCGCTGCGAATGCCGCAACGATGCCGATGATCTCGCTCGCTGGAACGGGTTCCTTGAGCCATTGATCAAGGAGGATAACGGTGAAGAGCGCTGTCATGGCGAAGGATACCCCCTCTACCTGGAGCGCGAGCGCGCTGCCGAAGAGGCTTCCCAGGGTGCACCCGACTACCCAGTACAACTGGTTGAGCAAGCTCACGAAGGTCATGAACCAGCCCTCATCCACGCCGGAGGGGGCCTGTGCGGAGAAATTGATCGAGAACGACTCGTCGCACATGGCAAAGATGAGGTACGGGCGCTTTCGCCCTTGGTCTCGGAAGCGCTCAAGCATGGAGAGGCCGTAGAAGAGGTGCCGGGCGTTGATGATGAAGACCGTGAGGAACACCTGCACGGGGTTGAAGGGGGCCGTAAGCATGGATGCGACGACGAACTCCGCCGAGCCGGCGAAGATCAGGCACGCCATAAGCGGGGGTATCCACCAAGGGAGGCCAAGTGTGGTGGCGTAGATTCCACAGGTGATGCCCAAGAACAGGAACCCTGCGAGAATGGGTATGGTGAGGGGGAACGCTGCTTTGAGGGCGGTGAGGCGCGTACCAGCCGACGTGCTGATCGAGGCGTGGACGCCGGCGGTGGGCGCCGCGGAGCTACCGGGGGCTGGCTGCGCGGGCGCACCCGCCGGCGCGTGTTCGGCGGTGCTATCTGGGGCTTGTGCGGACGACTGGTCGGTCAGGACGATGCACCCCTATTCGAACACGGCGACGACGCGCGCGGGAAGACCCGTTGCGCCTTCGATGCGAGGCCAGCTCACGAAGATGATGGCACCGGTTGCCGGCACCTTGTCGAGGTTGGCCATGACTTCTACCTGCAGGTGGCCGTGGTCCAAGATCCAGCGTTCGCATGCGAGGTCATCGGCTTCGGCGGCAAGGAAGGACGCGTCGGTGTCGAAGGTCTCGTGGCCGTTCATCTTGATGCCGCGCTGCTCGTAAAGGAATTGAACGGCTTCCATCGACCAGCCGGGGCAGTGCTCCCCGCCTTCTTCATCGAAGTTGTTGAGGGCGTCGTTATCGGGCCAGCGGTGCGACCAGTCGGTACGCAGCGCCACGAAAGCTCCCTCGGGAATGCGACCGTTTTCGGCCTCCCAAGCCTCGATATCGGCCACTGTGATGGCGGTGTCGGGGCCCTCTGCGGCGATTTTGGGCGTGAGGTCGATCACGCAGAGCGGCATGGCCATGTAATCGGTGCCATACGCTTCGGCGCCGACCTTGCCCGGCGTGAAGTGGTTGGGGAAGTCGACGTGCGTGCCGAACTGCCCGGGGAACTTATAGGTGTGGATGCGGCAGGAGAGCATCTCCTCGTCGTAGTCGAACACGGTGCGGCATAGGTCGACCGAGCCGGCGGGAATGCCTGCCCAGTAAGGGCTCTCGTTGGTGAGGGGATGGGAGAGTTCGACCCACGTGCAGTTCTTCAGGTGCTCGAGTTCGTTCCACAGGCTCATGGTGACCTCCTTGTCCGTGCTGGTGCGGGGACTATTCCGATGGCTCTCGCAGACGCCGCCCGCATATTCGTTTCATCATACCAAGAGGGCGCGTGCTGCTGGGGCGGCTGCGCCTGCCGTTTGCCTCCGGAAACACACTGCTGGATGATAATAAGCGATATCGGTCGTATTCCAATCGGTCGTATTCTACATCTGACCGATGGCGAACGATTCTGGATGATTGTGGCGGAATCGCCGAGAGTTGACAGTGCCGTGCTCTCTTTCCATCGTGCTCAGCAACCTGGGGAATTAGACCTGAGTGCTCGGATTTCTGGCCGGCTTTACCGGTGACGATATCGCGCGGCGCCTGCAGGCCGTGGGCGTTACCGTCGATTTCATCCATGTTGCCGGGGGCATGAGTTGCATCAACTTCAAGATTAACGCAGACGGGGTGGAGACCGAGGTCGACGGCATGGGCCCTGCGATCACTGCTACGGATGTCGAGGCGCTCTACCAGCGGCTCGATGCTCTCAAGGCGGGGACACCCTTATCATTTCCGATAGCGTGCCGAGTGAGCTTCCCGGTGATGTCTATGAGTGCAGCGGTTGGCTTCATGGCAGGGTTTATGGAGAGCGACGGCTGCTACGAGCAGGCTTTCGCATGGGCGTCTGCTCGGGGTCTGCGAGCGCGTTCTCCATGGAGCTCGCTACGCGGCCTGCAGTAGAGGGGCTTTTGGAGCATATGCCGTAACAAAAATTCCAGTTGTGAGTGGTTTTTCCCGGATCGTCCGAGTAGCCGGAATATCTCGAAGCCATGACCTGCGTCTTTATAAATGAAAATGTCGATCTACTTCCACGATTCCAATATAGTCACTCACTTCCGGAAAAAGGTATCTGCCACGAGTTTGGCAATGCCGTCTTCCCGGGGTTCCAGCCGATGATTCTCGAACGCGGCACCCATCAATTGCGCAGACCCAGCCTGCCATTGGTACGGAGAACAGCAGCAGAACAGCCCATGAGCGAAATTCCGGTCGTTGTATCGTCCGCTGAGCGCCAAACGCCCTTTATACTTTAAGTGCAAATTCGAGGTGGGTCCGGGCATGCAGCGCGCCGGCTGTATGCCCGGACCGTCCCAGCGAGGGGAGAAAACATGGCAGAGGCTATGCGCGGGGTCTACACCAACCTCGCAAAGATTCGCCGTACCGTATTTCGCGAGGTCGCTCGCATTGCCTACGAGGATGACGATGGCATTCTCGACGAGCTCGACGACCTGCCGTATGAGATCATCTCTGGCGACGTCGCGACGTATCGCGAGAGCGTGTTCCTCGAGCGCGCCGTGGTTGGTGAACGCATTCGCCTCGCCATGGGCCTACCCTTGCAGGGCGGTGATCGCCCGCCGATGATCTCGGAGGGTGCCGAGGAGGCAGCTAAGCCCGAGACCTACTACGAGCCGCCGCTCATCAACATCATCAACTTCGCCTGCAACGCCTGCGCCGAGGAGTCCTACGTGGTGTCGAACCTCTGCCAGGGGTGCCTTGCGCATCCCTGCCGCGAGGTCTGCCCTAAGGGTGCCATCACGTTCAAGGATAAGAAGGCGTACATCGACCAAGAGAAGTGCATCAAGTGCGGCCGCTGCTTGCAGGTGTGCCCGTACACGGCGATCATCCACCGCGAGCGCCCGTGCGCGGCCGCATGCGGCATGAATGCGATTGGCTCCGACGAGCAGGGCCGCGCCGTCATTGATTACGACAAGTGCGTGTCCTGCGGTCAGTGCCTCGTGAACTGCCCGTTTGGCGCTATCGCCGACAAGAGCCAGATCTTCCAGATCATCCAGGCGATCCGTGCCGGTGAAGAGGTCATCGCCGCGGTGGCGCCTTCGTTCGTGGGTCAGTTTGGCGGCCGCGGCAACGTTGACAAGCTGCGCGAGGCCTTCAAGACGCTCGGGTTCGCGGGCATGGAGGAGGTCGCCATCGGCGCCGACCTTTGCACGGTGCAAGAAGCTGGCTACTTCCTAGACGAGGTGCCCGAGAAGATCCCGTTCATGGGCACGAGCTGCTGCCCGGCGTGGTCGGTCATGGCTAAGAAGGAATTCCCCGAGCATGCGGACTGCATCTCGATGGCGCTCACGCCCATGGTGCTCACGGCGCGCCTGATTCGCGAACAGCATCCCAACGCCAAGATCGTCTTTGTGGGGCCGTGCGCGGCAAAGAAACTCGAGGCCATGCGGCGCAGTGTTAAGAGCGAGGTCGACTTCGTGCTCACCTTCGAGGAGATGGCGGGCATGATGGAGGCTAAGGATATCGAATACACCAAGCTCGCGGGCGACGGTGCATCTGATTTCGATGTGGCGAGCGCTTCCGGTCGCGGTTTCGCCGTAGCGGGCGGCGTGGCCCAAGCCGTGGTCGACGCCATCCACAAGGACCACCCCGATCTCGAGGTCAAGGTGGAGTCCGCCCAGGGCCTCGAGAACTGCCGCAAGATGATGAAGGACGCCGTGAAGGGCAAGTACAACGGCTACCTGCTCGAGGGCATGGCGTGCCCGGGCGGGTGCGTCGCCGGGCCCGGGACCATCCAGGCGGTTAATAAATCCGCGGCGCAGGTGCGCGCCTACGCGAAGAAGTCGCCTCACAAGCTCGCGACGGAGAACATGTACAACGAGTACCTGAGCGCGCTTGAGCGTGCGAACGACGGCGTCCGCGAGGAGGATGCGGTTGCCGAGACGTTCGAGGCGCAGCGGGTGGACGCCTCCGAGTAAGAGCTTGCTGCTTGCGGCGCGTTGGCGGTTCCACGGCAGTTCGGCCGTCTTGCGTCCGTTTGGTACACGAAGTCGCTCCGGCGGCTCAAGTCGCTCCGGTGGCCGCGATGGGTTTGTCGACCCTGCGGCTACCGGTCCTGCTCTTCCACCCAGGCGCGGAGATGGCCGTCCATGCGGCTCATTAGCATGCGGGTCGCGGGATCGGTGAACGTGTTCCCGATCCCGAAGGGCTGCTCAAAGGGCAGGAACATGAAGCCTTGCTCCTCCGCGATCCCTAGGCTTGCAGGATAGACCAGCTCGTAGCTGAAGCAGGCGAGCGAGACGAGAAAATCCGCCGGGGTGGCGCGCTCGTCGCGCCGCACGGTGCGATGCTCGAAGAACGCGTCCTCCACAGCTGGCGAGACGGTGCTTGCAAGGAGCTCATCCTCGGAAACGCCGAGTACCGTCTCCACCGAGTCGCTGCAGGTCACGCGCAGGATGTCGATCTTGTCGGCGTCGCGCACCACGTCGCAGATCGCGCGGGTGCGCACGTCGAGGTTGTTGGGCAAACGGAAATCGCTGTGGTAGGCGACCGCCGCGTAGACGATGGACTCGAGTTCGTCGTTCGGATCGATGAAGCGATGGATGATGCCGGCGCTGGAGCAGTCGCTGATGCCTGTGCTGGCATCGTCGTTGGCGCTGGCGCCTGCATCGTCACGGTCATCGGCATCCGCTCCGTCGCTCGTGTGCGCGCCGGCGTTGCTCGCGCCCGCACCGGCGTTGCCCGTGCCCGCACCGGGGTCGCCCGCACCCGCGTTGCCGCGCGTGCCGAACAGCACCTCAACGCCAAGTGCGGCATGGCTGGTAGAGGCCGCATCGCTGAACGTGTCCCACCGGCGCAGCTGCTCGAAGCGTCCAATATCATGGAGAAGCCCGCACAGCCAGGCAAGGTCTATCCCAGCGGGCGTGAAGCCCGCTTCGCGCGCGATGCGCTCGCTAAGCTCAGCCACGCGCAGGGTGTGCTCGACCTTGAGTGCGATGCGCGGGTTCGCCGTGTCGTAAGGCGCCACGTAGGCGTCGAAGGCCGCTCGTGCCCGCAAATGGTCGATAGAAGAGGCGGCGCTTGCCACTTGGGTTCCTCCTTATGACTCGGTACTGCTCCCTGGCAGTGAGTTAGACGGCTGATACTAGGTCGCGCCGGCTGGTCTGAGCGATGCCAACCGTGCAAGGTCCAGCCGGCCCTGCAAGGTTCTGCTGCCGGCCCCATAGGTCCGCCCCTTCTAGAGCGGGCACCCACGAGAGGCAGGGCGCGTAAGGAGAAGGCCCCTCGCGCGGTTCCGCAGCAGCATGGTGACGAGAACTGGCGCGAGGGGCCTTCCGCTAGAAGAGCCTGCTGATACCGGGCCTTACGCGAAGTATGCGACGCCCCCCTCGAAGATGGGCATGTACTTGTTGCCGGGGACGTTTTGATAGAGGCCCTCGCCGCTGCGCTCCACGTGGCCCATCTTGCCGAAGACGCGACCATCCGGGCTGGTGATGCCCTCAATGGCGCAAACGCTGCCGTTGGGGTTCACTGAGAGGTCCATGCTGGGCATGCCGGCGGCGTCCACGTACTGCGTGGCGATCTGGCCTCCGTCGCGCAGCTGGCCGAGCACCTCGTCCGACGCCACGAAGCGGCCCTCGCCGTGGGAGATGGCCACGGTGTAGACGTCTCCCGGCTTGCAGGCGGAGAGCCAGGGCGAAAGGTCGCTCGCCACACGCGTCTCCACCAGGCGGCTCTGATGGCGGCCGATGGTGTTGAACGTGAGCGTGGGGGCATCGGCGGTGGCGGGCACGATGTCTCCATAGGGCACGAGGCCTAGCTTCACGAGCGCCTGGAAGCCGTTGCAGATGCCGAGCATCAGGCCATCGCGCGCCTGCAGCAGGTCGCGTACGGCTTCGGTGACCTCGGGCGCGCGGAAGAACGCGGTGATGAACTTGGCAGAGCCGTCTGGCTCGTCTCCGCCGGAAAAGCCGCCGGGGATCATGACGATCTGGCTCTCGCGAATGCGGCGCGCGAGCTCGCGGGTGCTCTCGGCCACCGCCTCGGGCGTGAGGTTGTTGATGACGAAGGTCTCTGCCAAGGCGCCGGCGCGCTCGAAGGCGCGGGCGCTGTCGTACTCGCAGTTGTTGCCGGGGAACACGGGGATGATCACGCGCGGGCGGGCGAACTTCTCGCCACCGTAGACCGCGCGGACGCGGCCGGTGTCGGCGCACCGATAGGTGACGGGCTCCACCGCGGGAAGGCTGGCGGCTTCGCCGGCAGGCGTGCGATAGGGGAAGACCCCCTCGATGCTGGACTCCCAGGCCTCTTGCAGCTCGGCGAGGTCGATCTGCTCGTCGGCGGTCTCGAGCACATAGCCCTCGACCGTGGTGCCGATCGCCTCGATAACGAGCGTGTCCGGAGCGCTTTCGAGCACCGCGTCGGCGTCTTCGGTAAGCTCGACCACAAAGCTGCCGTACATCGGCTCGAAGAGCGTATCGGTATCCACGTCGTCGGCGAGCTCGAGGCCAATTCCGTTACCAACGCTCATCTTGAAGAGCGCCTCAGCGCATCCGCCGTACCCGGGGGTGGAGACGGCTGCCGCCGCGCCCGCGGCGACGAGCTGCTCTACCAAGGAGAACGCCTCGAGCAATTGGACAGCGTTCGGCCGCCAGTCCTCGGCGTACGCTGCCGGCGCGATGCGCACCACACGGTGCCCTGCGTCCTTGAACTCAGGCGAGACCACGCGATCGAGCTTGCCCGTGGCAACAGCGAACGAGACGAGCGTGGGCGGCACGTCCAAATCCTCGAAGGAGCCGGACATGGAGTCTTTGCCGCCGATGGCGCCGATGCCGAGGTCGACCTGCGCCATCAACGCGCCGAGCACGGCCGCCGCCGGCTTGCCCCAGCGCTCGGGCACGTCGCGCAGGCGCTCGAAGTACTCCTGGAACGAGAGGTAGGCGCGCTCATGCGCAAAGCCCGTGGCAACCAGGCGGCTCACGCTCTCCACCACGGAGAGGTAGGCGCCGGCGAACTGGTCGGCGCTCATGAGGTAGGGGTTGAAGCCCCAGGCCATGCCGGAGACCGTGGTGGTCTCGCCGTCCACCGGGAACTTCGCGACCATTGCCTGCGCAGGCGTGAGCTGGGTTTTGCCGCCGAAGGGCATGAGCACCGTGGCGGCTCCGATGGTGGAGTCGAAGCGCTCGGCGAGGCCCTTGTTGGAGCAGACGTTGAGGTCGCGCACCAGAGCTTCCATGCGCTCGGCGAGCGTGGCACCCTCCCATGCCGGTTGCCATACGGAGCGCGGCCCGATGTGCACGACCTGGTGCTTTGGAGCGCCGTTGCTGGCGAGGAACTCGCGCGAAAGGTCCACGATCACGTCGCCGTTCCAAGCCATGCGTACGCGCTTCTCGTACGTGACCTCGGCGATGACGGTTGCCTCGAGGTTTTCCTCCTCGGCGTATGCCATGAACTCGTCGACGTCGTCTTCTGCCACGGCAACCGCCATGCGCTCCTGTGATTCGCTGATGGCGAGCTCGGTGCCGTCGAGGCCCTCGTACTTTTTGGTGACCTGGTCAAGGTCGATGTAGAGGCCGTCGGCGAGCTCGCCCACGGCAACGCTCACGCCGCCCGCGCCGAAGTCGTTGCAGCGCTTGATGAGGCGGCAGGCATCCTCGCGGCGGAAGAGGCGCTGGAGCTTGCGCTCCATGGGGGCGTTGCCCTTCTGGACCTCGGCCCCGTCCTTCTCGATGGACTCGACGTTGTGCGCCTTGGAGCTGCCCGTGGCGCCGCCGATGCCGTCGCGGCCGGTGCGGCCGCCGAGCAGGATGATCTTGTCGCCGGGTGCGGGCTCCTCGCGGCGCACGTGGCTCGCGGGGGTGGCGCCCACCACGGCGCCGACCTCCATGCGCTTGGCGACGTAGCCGGGGTGGTAGAGCTCGGAGACCTGGCCCGTGGCGAGGCCGATCTGGTTGCCGTAGCTCGAGTAGCCCGCCGCCGCGGTGGTCACGAGCTTGCGCTGCGGCAGCTTGCCGGCGAGCGTCTCGGCGACCGGCACCGTGGGGTCGGCCGCGCCGGTCACGCGCATGGCCTGATAGACGTAGCTGCGGCCGGAGAGCGGGTCGCGGATGGCGCCGCCGATGCAGGTGGCCGCGCCGCCGAAGGGCTCGATCTCAGTGGGGTGGTTGTGGGTCTCGTTCTTGAAGAGGAAGAGCCAGTCCTCATCCTTGCCGTCGACGTCGACCGTGACCTTCACCGTGCAGGCGTTGATTTCCTCAGACTCGTCGAGGCCGGTGAGCTGGCCCGTGCTCTTGAGGTACTTGGCGCCGATGGTGCCCATGTCCATGAGGCAGACAGGCTTCTCGTCACGGCCAAGCTCGTGGCGCATGGCGAGGTAGCGGTCGAAGGCTTTCTGCACCACGGCGTCGTCGATGGAGACCTCATCGAGCACGGTGCCGAACGTGGTGTGACGGCAGTGGTCGGACCAGTAGGTGTCGATGACGCGGATCTCGGTGATGGAGGGGTCGCGGTCTTCCTCGGTGAAGTATTCCTGGCAGAAGCGGATGTCCGCGAGGTCCATGGCCAGGCCGCGCTCGGCGATGAACGCGGAGAGGCCGGCCTCGTCGAGCTCGCGGAAGCCTGCGAGAATCTCGACGGGTTCGGGGTCGGGGATCTCGGTTGCGAGGGCCGCGGGCTTCTCCAGCGAAGCGAGGCGCGCCTCGACGGGGTTCACCACATAATGCTTGATGGCATCGATGGAAGCGTTGTCCAGCGCGCCTGCGATGAGGTAGACCTTAGCGGAGCGCACGGTGGGACGCTCGCCCTGGGAGATGAGCTGGATGCACTCGCTTGCGGAGTCGGCTCGCTGGTCGAACTGGCCGGGCAGGAACTCGACGGCGAACATCGAAGCTCCCTCGACGTGCGGGAGCTCCTCGTAGGTGACATCGACTTGCGGCTCGCTGAAGACCGTTGGCACGCAGGAGAGGAAGAGCTCTTCGTCGATCCCCTCGACATCGTAGCGGTTGATGAGGCGGAGACTTTCGATGCCCTCGATACCAAGAATGCTCGTGAGCTCGCTCTTGAGCTGCTGGGCCTCAACGTCGAAGCCCGGTTTCTTCTCCACGTAGATGCGCGAGACCATGGATCCTGCCCTTCCCTAGGGTGGTTGCATACCGTCTCCATGATACGACAGGGCGCGTGCGCGCAGGCCCCGCCCCGCGAGGTTCACGAGGTTTCTGCGGCAGCCGGGCGCTCTCGTCGTGGTTTGAGCCCTCCGCGAGGGGAAAACCACGCATATTCTGGCAGGACTGCCGGCTGCAAAGCATTCGTGCGTCTTGGCGGTGGTTTTATCTAGTGACGGCGAGTAAAGGGCTTGCCCGCAACACTCCTACCTGTTGATTCTTTGTCTTCTAGGAGGGATCTACTCTGGAAATCCGATTGTGACCACCGCCAAGACGCGCGAACTTGGAATAACGGTTCTTCTGGCGGTGATAGGGGTCGAAAAGGCAAGCAAAAGGCGCGTAATGCAGCCGACTTCCATCGGACCGGCGTGCGCTAATGGCTAATCGGTCCATTAGGTACGTCGAAGTCGCTGCTTCCTCGCCGTGCTGAAAGACGCTTCCCACTGGAGATGGGTCCAGATTGAGTGCAGGCCTCCGCTGCGCGGAGTTCGTTGCGATGAATTAGTAAATATAAAACGATGCCAGCTGCTGCGAAGATAAGGGCGAAGAACGGAAGCGAGACGAATAATACGAGGAAGATGATATAAAACGGGATCGTAAGTATGATGTACCAACCCGTTCCCGGCCCATCTGCGGCGTACTGCCCGTTCATGTGGCAGAGGATAATCCAGCATGCTAAGGAGACGGTCAAGCAAAAGGCGGAGACGGCATACAAGATGACCGCCGCCGTCCGCTTGCCGTTTTGGCCGCGGGACGGGTGCGCGACAGGCGACATGGTAGCTGGCTGCGGTGCCATTGGATTCTGCGGTGGATGCATACGGGCTCCATTCCCAAGGGTCTGCTCTATTTTAGAGCTCTTCGAGATCTCCATTCGATTCAACTCGAGCGGGATGCGCTCCTTGTAGGGGAATACATTGAGATGATTCGCTTGGAGTTGCCGGTTTTACATGGATGGCGTTCGCATTCTAGTGTCGGCTCACGTTATGATGTGAGGCGAAAGCAGAGAGAAAGGGCTCATATGCTGCGCATCGGTCACGGTTACGATGTCCACCGCCTCGTCGAGGGGCGCCGCTGCATCATCGGCGGCGTTGACATTCCGCACAACAAAGGTCTGCTCGGGCATTCGGACGCTGACGTGCTCGCGCACGCGCTGGCCGATGCTATCTTGGGCGCGATGCGCGGCGGCGACATAGGCAAGCTCTTTCCCGACACCGATCCCGCCTACGAGGGTGCCGACTCGCTCAAGCTCCTTGCCGAGGTCATGGCCTATGCGCGCCGCGAGGGTTACGAGTTCGTGGACGCGGATTGCACCCTCGCGTGCCAAGAGCCCAAAATCAGCCCTTATCGGGATCGGATGCGGGAGAACCTGAGCCGTGCGCTGGGAGTGCCTGTTGAGAGCGTGGGCGTCAAGGCCACCACGACCGAGAAGCTCGGCTGGGAGGGCAAAGGCGAGGGCATCGGCGCTTGGGCCGTGTGCCTGCTGGAGCAGCGCTAGTCCAGCAGCGCTGGCGCCTGTCGCGTGGGTTGGGGCTCTCGTTGGGGGCTCCTCCTTTTCGCGGCGGCGCTCGAAGCCGCACGTCTGAGAATCCCCGTTAATTCTGCGGCCTGGAAGCTAAGCTTGAACCCATCCGGTATGATGAGCGGCGCTGGGGTACCATGGACAGCGAATGCCAGACGCACCCCTTCGATTGCCATGCGGGCTGCCGTATGGATGCGGACGGGGCGGTTCGAGCCGAGCATACCGGGATGAGCCTATAAGGAGCTACTCGTGAAGATCTACAACAGCGCCACGCACAAAAAGGAAGAGTTCCAGCCCATCGAGGCAGGTAAGGTCCGCATGTACGTGTGCGGCCCCACGGTGTACGACAACATCCATATCGGTAACGCGCGCACGTTCATCAGCTTCGACGTGATCCGCCGCTGGCTCATCGCGAGCGGCTACGAGGTCACGTTCGCGCAGAACCTCACCGACGTGGACGACAAGATTATCAACCGCGCCAACGAGCAGGGGAGGACTGCGGCTGAGGTCGCCGAGGAGTTCTCGAAGAAGTTCATCGACGTGATGCGCCGCGCCAACGTGCTGGACCCCGACGTGCGTCCCCGCGCCACGAAGGAGATCGGGCCTATGATCGGCATGATCAAGAGCTTGATCGAGCAGGGGCACGCCTATGCCGCCGATAACGGAGACGTCTACTTTGCCGTGCGCAGCGACCCGTCGTACGGCGAGGTGTCCGGTCGCAACATCGATGACCTCATGGTGGGTGCGCGCATCGCGGCCGGTGAGCAGAAGCGCGACCCGCTGGACTTTGCGCTCTGGAAGGCCGCTAAACCCGGCGAGCCCAGCTGGCCGAGCCCATGGGGCGAGGGCCGCCCTGGCTGGCACACCGAGTGCGCCGCCATGGTCCACCGCTACCTGGGCACGCCGATCGACATCCATGGCGGCGGCTCCGACTTGGCCTTCCCGCACCACGAGAACGAGTGCGCGCAGGCCACGTGCGCTTGGCATGAGGGTTTCGCCAACACCTGGATGCACACGGGCATGCTGCTCGTTGACGGCGAGAAGATGAGCAAATCGCTCGGCAACTTCTTCACGTTGGAGGAGGTGCTCGAGAAGCACTCCGCGGCGGCGCTGCGTTTGCTCATGCTGCAGACCCACTATCGCTCGCCACTCGATTTCAGCTGGGAGCGCCTCGAGGGTGCGGAGAACTCGCTCGCCCGTATCGCCGGTACGGTGCGCAACCTCAAGTGGGCGGCGAATCACGCCGAGGGCGAGCCGGATGCCGAGCTTGCTGCCGGTCTTACGGCTGATATGGAGCGCGCGGCAGCCGAGTACGAGGCATGCATGGACGACGATTTCAACACCGCGGGCGCCGTCGCCGCATACTTCCAGCTCGTGACCGAGGCAAACACGTACCTTGATCGCGCGGCGGGCGCTGTCGATCCCGAGGCGGCGCGCGTGTGCGGTGCGGTCATCGCCGGCGCCATTACCCAGCTGGGCGTGGAGCTGCCGGTTATCGAGGAGCCGCTGCCTGTTGGGCTGCTCGGGGTCGCTGCAGGCCTGTGCGCTTACACGGGTGACGACGTCGACGAGGCTGCCGAGAAGATCCTTGCTGCTCGAGCCGAGGCGCGCGCTGCGAAGGACTGGACCCGTGCCGACGCCATTCGCGACCAACTGCGCGATATGGGCCTCGTGATCGAGGACACCGCTGCTGGCAGCCGCATCAAGCGGGCGTAGCAGCCGTGCCAGTCCGCCAATGAGCAATGCGGGCCGCTTCTCCGAAAGGGGGAGCGGCTTCGTGTTCTTGGACGGTCACGGCAAATTCGCACTCTGCATCGGCTGCTGGCTAGCTGGGGTCCTTACCTGCGCAATCCGAGCTGTTCGAGCAGCGGTTCCAGGTACGAGCGATTGCAGTCGTCGAAACCTTCGCGCATGCCGTCGAGGGCGATCTGCTCGCGCTTGTTGCCGCGCGCGATCTCGCCTTCGAGCATCTTGAAGTAGATGCGCATGGCGATCTTGTCTAGCGCTCCGAGGCGCTCGAAGTGAAAGCCCCCGCGGCAGTAGACCCATGGCAGGTCGGGATAGCTCTCCGCGGGGAAGGAGCGGCGGAACGCCTCCTCGTGCTCGCTGGCAGGCCAAAGATCGCACGGCATGGGCGTTGCGCCCACGGCGACTACGGCGTAGCGCTTCTCGGGGTGCTCTGCCATAAAGGCTTGGAAGCGCTTGGAACCCTTGATGCTCGCCGCATGGAACCAGCTCACGAAAACAACGAGCTCGGCGTCCGCAGCCGCAGACTCGATGTTCTCTAGCGGCTCGGGTATGCAGCCTACCTCTTCTGCCATCCAGTTGGCATATGTCTTGGCAGACCCGGTTTGGGAGCGGAAAACGACGGCGGATTTCATTGGACCTCCCTGAGACGCGTACTCCGTACTACTATTCCCTGGGAGGTTGCGCTCGGTATTGCCGTGGAGAATGCCTTACCAAGCGCTGACATCCTACACCGTTCGCGGAGCGTTTCGTATACTTTCGTATCGGAAGGAACCTGCGAAAGGTAGCTTATGGGAAGCAGACAGCAAGGTGGTCACCGGGGACGCGGCGGCTCAGGCGAGGGGCGGCAGCAGTCTGCGGGCACTCGGAGAGGCGGTGCTCCGCGCGCTGAATATGGCAAGAAGGCCGCGGCCGGGCAGGGTAGAGCCCCGCGTTCCGCCGGAGCGCGCTCTAAAGCCGGGAACGCGGCTGGCGGACGCCCAGCTGGCGGCCGGCCTGCTGGCATGTACATCGAAGGTCGTCGTGCCGCCGCAGAAGCGCTGCGCACAGGATTTCCGGTCAAGCGCGCGCTCGTGGCGGAGGGCGAGGATCGAGACGCGGTGCTCTCCAAGCTCGTGACCGACGTGCACGCTGCGGGCATCCCGGTGCTTCGCGTGCCGCGTGCGGAGCTCGACGGGCTGTCGAGCCACGGCGCGCATCAGGGCATCGCGCTCGAGGTGGGCGCCTTCCCGTATGCCGAGCTGGCCGACGTGATCGCGAACGCTGGGGAGGGTCCCGCCCTCGTGGTGGTGCTCGACCACGTGACCGACGCGGGCAACTTCGGCGCGATCGTGCGGTCCGCCGAGGTGGTGGGCGCGGCGGGCGTGGTCATCGCCAGCAAGCGCGCAGCAGAGGTTACGGTCGCGACGTACAAGACAAGCGCTGGCGCCGTGATGCATCTGCCGATCGCCCGGGTGCCCAACATCGCCCGCGCGCTCGAGGAGCTCAAAGGCGCAGGGTTCTGGACGGTCGGCGCGAGCGAGCATGCCGAGGGGGTGTGCTGGGATGCGCCGCTTTCCGGTCGCATCGCGCTCGTCATGGGCTCGGAGGGCGACGGGCTGAGCCGACTCGTGCTCGAGACCTGCGATGACCTTACGAAGCTGCCGCAACATGGCAAGACCGAGAGCCTGAACGTGGCGCAGGCGGCTACGGCCCTTTGCTACGAGTGGCTGCGCCAGAACTCGCGCTGACGCGAGCTGTCAAAACGTCGATCAGATCAAGAGGCGCCTGACGTCAAGAAGTGCCTGGCGTTGCGCGCGTGAGAGGGAGCTATGGGCAAGAAGAGCCGGCAGAAGGCGAAGGCGAAGCGGTTCGGCGAGGGTTCGGCAAAGCCGATCGTGAGCGCGCAGACATATGGCGCGGGCAATGCGTTCGCCTCGGCGTTCGTGAACGAGAGCGTGGTCGATCCGGCACGTGGTACGAACTCGCGGGGCGAGCGCGAGCTTCTGGTGGTCGATGGCTACAACGTGATCCACGCGAGCCCGCGCTACGAGAAGCTCATCTTCGACCGTTCCGACGACCCCTATTCCAACGACGTTTACGACCGCGCGCGCACGGCGCTCATCGCCGACGTGGCGGCCTTCGCGCTGCGCCGCTACGATCCGGTGATCGTGTTCGACGGCGCGGGCAACGTCTCGGCCGATCGGCCCAACCTGCCCCAGGCGGGCGTGCGTATCGAGTTCTCTCCCACGGGCGTTTCGGCCGATACGGTGGTGCAGCGCCTGTGCACCGAGGCTCGCGAGGCCGGCCGTGCCTGCTCGGTGGTGACGAGCGACGGCACCATCCAAGCCACGGTCATGGGCAAGGGGGTCACGCGTATCTCGGCGCGGATGTTCGTCGAGGAGATTCGCCAGGTGGATGTCGATGTGGCGGAGGCGGAGGCCGCGCCGGACATCAAGCTTACGCTCGGTAGCAGGCTTTCGGCGGACACGCTCTCCAAACTCCAGGCGCTTCGCAACCGCATGTAGGGCGCACCGTTTGCTGGGTTGCTGAGGGCTACCCGTACGTCGATGCGAGCTGCCCCTGCCTCGATGTATCACGCCCGTTCCCGCCTGCGCCGCTTGCCGACGAGCCGTGCGCCCCAATCTACGCAGCCGATACACTGAATCTAGGTATGGCTCGTTCAAAGGAGTTGCGTCATGGAACTACCCAGCAAGCGTCCCGATGACATGGTCCGCATCACCACGCCCGAGCTCGCGCAGTCGTTTATCGACGAGCAGGTCGAGGCGCTGCGAGAGCAGATCGGTGAGGGCAACGTGCTGCTCGCGCTTTCCGGCGGCGTCGATTCCAGCGTGGTGGCAGCCCTGCTCATCCGTGCGGTGGGCAAGCAGCTCATCTGTGTGCACGTGAACCACGGCCTCATGCGCAAGGGCGAGTCCGAGCAGGTCGTTGACGTGTTCAAGAACCAGATGGACGCGAACCTGGTTTATGTGGACGCCACCGACCGCTTCCTCGATCTGCTTGATGGCGTGGCAGAGCCCGAGCGCAAGCGCAAGATCATCGGCGCCGAGTTCATTCACGTGTTCGAGGAAGAGGCTCGCAAAGTGGCTGGCGAGGTGAGCTTCCTGGCGCAGGGCACCATCTACCCGGACATCGTCGAGTCCGACGGCGTGAAGGCGCATCACAACGTAGGCGGTCTGCCCGACGACCTGCAGTTCGAGCTCGTCGAGCCCGTGCGCCTGCTCTTTAAGGACGAGGTGCGCCAGGTTGGGCGCGCGCTCGGGCTGCCCGAGTCCATGGTCGAGCGCCAACCGTTCCCGGGCCCCGGTTTGGGCGTGCGCTGCCTGGGCGCGATCACGCGCGACCGCTTGGAGGCGCTGCGCGAGGCCGATGCCATCCTGCGCGAGGAGTTCGATGCGGCAGGGCTCGCTGGCAAGGTGTGGCAGTACTTCGTCGTGGTGCCGGACATGCGCGCGACCGGCGTGCGCGACGGCAAGCGCGCCTACGAGTGGTCTGCCATCATCCGTGCTGTGAACACCGTCGACGCCATGACCGCAACGGTACCGGAGCTCGACTGGTCGCTCATGAAGCGCATCACCGATCGCATCTTGGCCGAGGTGCCGGGCATCTGCCGCGTAGCGATGGATCTCACGCCAAAGCCCATCGGAACGATCGAGTGGGAGTAATATTTGGGAACACAATTCCCAAATCTGACCAAACTGGCGTAACGTGAGAACATGGCCTCTCGGAAGGGAGGCCATTTCATGTATATAGAACGCGAAATAGAGCCAACGATTGGCAGTATGCTCAAACAAGGCAAAGTGGTGCTGGTGATAGGCGCTCGCCAAGTCGGCAAGACGGCGGCCCTCGGGGAGCATCTGGGTGAGTCGTCCGGCTACATCTCGATGGAAAACCCTCGCGACTACCTGCCCGCAAAGCAAGATGACGTACTGTTCTTCGAATCGAGGGAACCTCCCGCTGATCATCGACGAAGTCCAGCGCTCCCGAGCTCATCTCGCCCATGAGATGGGTGGTCGAACAGTCTGACGAGAAGGGGCGCATCGTGTTGTCCGGCTCGCGGGCACACCATCTCATGAAGGGCGCGAGCGAGTCGCTAGCCGGTCGAATCAGAATCGTCGAGCTACCGCCTTTGAGTCTGAGGGTGCTGGGCGGGCGCCTGCGCGCTGCCGAGCGTTACGGCCGTACGATGGGCGGGTGTCGCTCTGTGCTCGCTTTTCGTCCTCGTGCAGATGCTCATAGGGGTGGGGTGAGTTCTCCTGGCTTGGCGACATCACACCGCTCGCGCTCTTCGCTCTGGGAACCGCCGTCTTCTCGTGGCGCGACCTGAGCATGTAGGTCGTGTCCGGGAAGAGCTGTACAGTTCATGCACGAACCCGCCGCTCATATCATGCATAGCGGGCATAGGCAGCCTAATTGCACATAATGGGGTGGCGTCCGCTATCCGCTTGTATCCCTTCAACACGCCGAAAGAGGCCGCCATGGACTACCTAACCACGTTACATGAAGCTATTAAGAAAAAACTGATCGCAGTTGAAGGACCGCTTGAATTCGGAAACGGCGGAAGCAGGACGCGGAAGCTTTACCATCTCAAGCGCCTGGAAGACAACTTGGTCGTCCCGATGTCTGGAAGCGTTCGCGCCATGTATGAGCGCGGAGGCGGAAGCGAGCTCGACGGGAAGATGTGTTCCATCCGGTCTAGCTCGGCAATGACGTTCAACCTGCTTGGAAACGGTCCTGTGAGGATCACTTCAGGAAAGCATGCTGGAAGCTATGAGCTTGCCTATGAGTACCAGCTGCCGACGTTGCGAAACAACCCGCATCCGGCGAATCTCGACGCGTATCTGAAAGGCGAAGGAGAAGACGTCTACTGCGAGATGAAGATGTTCGAATGGCTCGGGACTCCCCGTCACACCCTTCGCCCCGATTATCTCGAAGCGACTCACTACCTCGTTCCTCGCGAAGATGCCGAAAGGTTCGTAGCGATGTTCCAGAAACTCGCGTGTATCTGCGTCATGGGAAGGGGGCGTAAGCCTGAACACCTTTCAGGTGGAAGGTACGACAGCCTGCAGATGACGAAGCACCTGCTCGCGATCTACGGAAAGCTCGTGAACGACGCCACGTACCGACCAGGAAAGGTGACGCTGCTGAACTGCGTCTGGGAGTTCACCAACCCCAGCACCCTGGAAGGCTACATGGAGAAATATCTGAAGATGGAAACGGAAGAGCATAAGGGCTTCGAAAGCTTTGAGAAGCTTGCCGAAGAATATATTGCCCCGCTGTTTGAGGCACAAGGTACGTCGCTCTCGATTGAATACATGACCGCGGCTGAGCTGATGGAACTCGTCGAATACGAACCTTGCCACCGTGCGAAGCTGGAGCGCTACATCGTCTAGCGAAGCTGTCTCGCCCGATTCCCGTTAGAAGGCCTCCCATGCTTACGGTGCTTAAAGGTACCCCGCGGCGTCCGGTCAGGGCTGCCGGCACGCCGCGAGGCCGACGTTGTCGCGCGTTGTTCGCGCCGCATGCCGCGCCGGGCCCGAGGGCCCCGACGCTGGTGCGGGTTCCGGTTGCGAGTGCAGGTGGTTATGCATGTTGCTCGGAAGCTGCACTCACTCGGGCTTTTGCACGCCAACATCGACATACGGTTTTTTTGATGGTCTGTATGCTGTGCACCCTGAATGCCGTTGAGAAAAAAAGACAAAGAACCTGCTCAGCAAGTAACCGGACAGGAGGACTTCCCTGTTTTATTGATATAAGTCTGTGCCGTCCTCCTCGCGGCATGCGGGTCGTGTTGGAAGGTCGCGACCGATAGGGAGGGGGTGAGCTCATTTTGAGTTCAACTCAGGTGGTTGAGAACCGACCGATTCTGGTGAATGAGGAGGCCTCAGGGGACCACGTAGAAGAGGCTATGGAAGTGCACGATCTGATTGCTGGGCGGGGGCAATCGCGGCACGTGGCTCCAGGAAGAAGCTCTTCAAGGCGGTAAAATGCTCCTGTCTAGACAAACGAAGCCCCGGTCCTTGCGGCCCGGGGCTCCTTGGAAAAGGGGGGCAGTTTTGGCGCCGGCGAGTCGTTTCGGCGCCGATACAAGAGCTACAGCGGCAGGGCAGTCATCTGGGCGTAGACGCGTGCCTGGTACTCGCGATCGAGATCGTAGAGGCCCTTAGGATCGCTGCCGAAAAGCTTCATGTTGGTGATCATGTCGCGAGCGTTGGTCTCCTCTTCGCCCTGCTCGGAAACGAACCAGTCAAGGAACTTCATCGTGCGGACGTCATGATGCTCATGCGCGACCTCGTAGCAGTGGTGGATGAGGCTCGTGACATACTCCTCATGTGCAAGGCCCGCTTCAAGCGGCTCAAGGTCATTCTCAAACGTCTTATCGGGCTTAGCGATTGCCTCCATCGTGGGCTTGTAGTCGTTATCCAGCAGATAGCGGCGGATCGCCATGGCGTGGTCCATCTCCTCCTTGGCCTGGATTTCATACCAGTTGGCGAAGCCCTTGAGGCCACGGTCGTCATAGTAGTCGGCGAAGGTGAGGTATAGATACGCCGAGTAGAGCTCCTTGTTGATCTGCTCGTTGAGTACGCTCGTTACCTCTTCGTTAAGTGCCATGGTTTCTCGTCCCCTTCGAACGCAGCGCCGGCGGGCGCATTTTTCCTCATCGATGGATATACCCAATCGTCGGTGGTGAAACGCGAAACCGGGGTCCTCGCAACTCCATCACAATGTGCTACTCCGTGCATGGATGTTGGGGGCCACGGTGGCCGGTGAGGGCTCGCGTCGGCAATCGGCATGACGGGCTGCTATGCGGAAAGATCCAAATGGTAGAGGTACATCTCGCGTGCAAGAACGCGGCGCTCCTCTCGGTTGCAGCGATGCGCCGCTACGCGTTTGAGGCCGTGGTGCTCGTAGAATTGCCAGCTGCACGAGGTGTCGGTAAAGAGGTAGAGGCTCTGGGCGGAACGGTCGGCGCAGTATGATGTGGCGGCGTCGATGAGGACGCTGCCGATGCCAAGATGGCGCGCGCCCCGTCCAACCGCCAGAAGAACGATCTCTGCTCCGCGGTCAACCCCGCTTTGCTCCAGGAGGCCGTTGTTCACGCGAAGCGAAGAGCGTGTGTAGGAGCGCATCCATTCTGCCGCTCGTTCGTCGAGTTCGCGCAGGCGTTCGAAGAGCTGAGCCTCCAGCTTGAGCCAGCGGTCTGCATCGGTCGCACGTTCGCCTTCAGCACGCGCGAGTACGATGCCCTGCGGTACGCCATCGATAAGGGCTACCTGGGAAAACGTCGATGTGCTCAGGCAATATGCCAGATCCATCTCGGCTTCTAGATGGTTATATTCCTCGATCTCGGAGCGGGTATGCCACTCCGGACGCAGAATGGATGCGACCGCATCGAGGTCATCATCCTCAAAGGGGCGATAACGAACGCGTGAGACCACGGTCACCTTCTCTCTTGGGACTACATTCGTTCTATCACGTTCGCATCGGTGGGTTGTGTCGGCTGCGTGACGGCAAGGAATCACCGCGGTTCGCACGCAGATCGCTCACAGGTTCTTGTCAATTTCTCCGGGAGTTGTTGTATCCTGCGCGAATTCGCGCTTTGCGCTACATTAGAGGGTATTCATTGTTGTCGGGCGGTTTTGCCCGGCTTCGTCGCAGGAGGAGGGCGGCATGGGAGCTGAACGTAAGATCAAGCGCGCGCTGATCTCGGTCACCGACAAGACGGGGGTGGTCGAGTTCGCGCAAGCGTTGGTCAACGACTTCGGCGTCGAGATTATCTCGACCGGAGGTACGGCTAAGGTGCTTGAGGAGGCTGGCGTGCCGGTCAAGCCTATCGAGCAGTTCACGGGGTATCCCGAGATGATGGACGGTCGCGTGAAGACGCTCCATCCCAAGGTCCATGGCGCCTTGCTCGCGCGCCGCGATTCCGAGCAGCATATGGCAGAGGCCGCGGAACACGGCATCGAGTTGATCGATCTCGTCTGCGTGAACCTTTATGAGTTCGAGAAGACCGTTGCCGACCCCGACGTCACCTTCGAGAACGCCATCGAGCACATCGATATCGGCGGTCC
Source organism: Enorma phocaeensis (assembly GCF_900186505.1). GTDB lineage: Bacteria > Actinomycetota > Coriobacteriia > Coriobacteriales > Coriobacteriaceae > Enorma > Enorma phocaeensis. The sequence continues at coordinate 166,409 of NZ_LT891968.1, read as the reverse complement.
GAGCATGCTGCGCTCTGCTGCGAAGAACAACGACTCCGTCACGGTCGTGTGCGATCCAGCTGACTATGATGCGATTCTTGATGAGATGCGCGTTCACTGCGGTGCCACGACCAAGAACACGCGCCGCCGCCTTGCGGCAAAGGTCTACACCCGCACCGCTGCGTACGACACGGCTATCTCGCTGTGGCTCAACACCTATCTAAAGCTTCAGGAGCAGGCCATCGATCCCGAGGAGCCCTTCGATCCGCCGTCGATCATCGACTTGCACCTGAGCAAGGTCCAAGACCTCCGTTACGGCGAGAATCCGCATCAGGCAGCTGCCGTCTATCGCTTCGACGGGGAGTTCGCCCAGCTCGTGAGCTCTGCAAACCCGCTTGTTGGCGCTGAACTCATCCAAGGCAAGCCCCTCTCGTACAACAACCTGCTCGATGCCGATGCTGCATGGAACGCCGTGCGCGAGTTCGATGAGCCCGCCTGCATCATTCTGAAGCATCAGAATCCGTGCGGCTCGGCGATCGGCTCGGATGCCACCGAGGCCTACGACCGCGCGTTCGCCTGCGATCCCAAGAGCGCTTTCGGCGGGATCATCGCCGTCAACCGCGAGGTTCCGCTCTCGCTCGTCGAGCACTTCGCCGATCAGAACAAGCAGTTCGTCGAGGTGCTCATCGCTCCGAGCTATACGCCCGAAGCACTTGAGCGTCTGGCAAAGCGCCAGAACCTGCGCGTGCTCGCAACGGGCGGTGCCGAGGGGCACGCGAAGCTCGAGCTTCGCTCCGTCGATGGCGGCATGCTCATGCAGAGCGTTGACACGGTGGATGAGGATTCGACTGAGTTCACCTGCCCAACCACCCGCAAGCCAACCGATGCCGAGATGCGCGATCTTTTGTTCGCGTGGAATGTCGTGAAGACGGTCAAGTCGAATGCCATCTTGGTCGCTAAGGACCGCGCCGGCATCGGTATGGGTCCCGGTCAGCCGAACCGCGTCGACTCGGCGTTGCTCGCCTGCGAGCGGGCCGAGGAGGCTTGCGAGCGCATGGGCGTTTCTGCCAGCGGATTCGTTGCTGCAAGCGATGCGTTCTTCCCGTTCCGCGACAACGTTGACGTGCTCGCGGAGCACGGCGTAACGGCGATTATCCAGCCTGGCGGTTCGGTGCGTGATGACGAGTCCATCAAGGCGTGCGACGATCACGACATCGCGATGATCTTCACGGGCACGCGTCATTTCCGACACTAAGCACATTCTGAAGCTGGGAACCAAGACCCACGTTCGAGCAGATGGGGCACGGGATCATTCCCGCGCCCCATCTTTGTTCAAGGGTCATCAACCCTGTGGCGCGCGCAGCGCGCCACTGAAAACCACCCGCTACGCGGGTGGATCCCACTGATGCTACGCAACGGGCCGCCCTCCTCCTAGGATGGTGATTGTTCAGGTCGCCAGCCCCAAGAGGAGGGTGATAGCCATGGCGCAGAAGGCCAACAGCCTCGCGCACACGAAGTGGCTCTGCAAGTACCACATCGTGTTCACACCGAAGTATAGAAGGAAGGCGATATACAACCAATACCGCAAGGACCTCGGGGAGATCCTCAGGCAGCTCTGCCGCTGGAAGGGGGTGGAGATCATAGAGGGGCACCTGATGCCGGACCACGTGCACATGCTGGTCAGCATCCCGCCCAAGATCAGCGTGTCGAGCTTCATGGGCTACCTGAAGGGGAAGAGCTCGCTGATGATGTTCGACCGGCACGCGAACCTCAAGTACAAGTTCGGGAACAGGAAGTTCTGGGCGGAGGGCTACTACGTGTCCACCGTCGGCCTGAACGAGGCCACGATCGCCAAGTACATCAGGGAGCAGGAGGCCGCCGACATCGCGCTGGACAGGCTGAGCGTGAAGGAGTACGAGGACCCGTTCGGTAGGGGGTAGCGGCCCGCCCGTTCGACGGGCGTGCCACGAGTCAAGGGGCTATCGGGCCTGAACTTCGTTCAGGCCAGGGACTTGAGTCCCTGGCCTGGGCCCCTAGGGTTACACCCTAAGAGCAAACCACCCGCTATGCGGGTGGTCCTTCTTCAAGGGTCATCAACCCTGTGGCGCGCGCAGCGCGCCACTGAAAACCACCCGCTACGCGGGTGGATCCCACTGATGCTACGCAACGGGCCGCCCTCCTCCTAGGATGGTGATTGTTCAGGTCGCCAGCCCCAAGAGGAGGGTGATAGCCATGGCGCAGAAGGCCAACAGCCTCGCGCACACGAAGTGGCTCTGCAAGTACCACATCGTGTTCACACCGAAGTATAGAAGGAAGGCGATATACAACCAATACCGCAAGGACCTCGGGGAGATCCTCAGGCAGCTCTGCCGCTGGAAGGGGGTGGAGATCATGGAGGGGCACCTGATGCCGGACCACGTGCACATGCTGGTCAGCATCCCGCCCAAGATCAGCGTGTCGAGCTTCATGGGCTACCTGAAGGGGAAGAGCTCGCTGATGATGTTCGACCGGCACGCGAACCTCAAGTACAAGTTCGGGAACAGGAAGTTCTGGGCGGAGGGCTACTACGTGTCCACCGTCGGCCTGAACGAGGCCACGATCGCCAAGTACATCAGGGAGCAGGAGGCCGCCGACATCGCGCTGGACAGGCTGAGCGTGAAGGAGTACGAGGACCCGTTCGGTAGGGGGTAGCGGCCCGCCCGTTCGACGGGCGTGCCACGAGTCAAGGGGCTATCGGGCCTGAACTTCGTTCAGGCCAGGGACTTGAGTCCCTGGCCTGGGCCCCTAGGGTTACACCCTAAGAGCAAACCACCCGCTATGCGGGTGGTCCTGATTTATATACACATGTTCGCGGATAAAAAGTACATTTCGTCGAGTGGGATGGGCCGAAATCCCTTTTGGCCCCGTGGAGAAACGCACTGTTTTCATCGTGGCGGATGTTCGTTGCTCTTGGCGGTGGTCCAATTGCGTTTGGTCAGATAGACACACCTCTTCTGCTATAAAACGTGCAGGTAGATGAATTGCACTTCATTGGTCTACTCTGCCAGATTGGATTTGACCACCGCCAAGACAATCGAACTGTTCTTTGGGCTGCTGGCGATGCTCTTACCAGAGTCTCGCGGCGGTGTTCCCGTGACTGATTGAAGAAAGGGGCGCCGATTTCGCTTGGACGGGGCGCCCGGTTTCGCTTGGCGATTTGTTTTGGCACGGGGGTTGCAAATTAGAATGCTGCACACGTAGAAGCGCTTCGCAGGGGGGTGTTCCTATAGTTTTGTCAACTGATTTTGTTGGCAAAGGGACTGCGGTGGGAATCCTGGACCAAGGCGGGACAGGAGGAGAACCGCATGTACAGCCAGGGGCAGAGGAAGCGCGCGATAGAGACCTTCATCAAATTCGACCATAGCTACGCCGACACCGTCGCAGAGTTAGGATATCCGACGAGAGCCTGCCTGCGTAACTGGTGGAACGAGTACAAGAAAACCGGTGAGGTGCCCGAGAGCAAGTTCGCCACCGATCCGAGGTACACCGCAGAGATGAAGCAGCGCGCCGTCGAGCACTACCTCGAGCATGGAAAGAGCCTGGTGAGGACGATGAGGGCGCTGGGATATCCCAAGAGCCGCGAGGTGCTCGGCGACTGGATCGACGAGATAGCGCCCGGGCAGCGCAAGTATAGGGGCCCGAACCCAAAGACGCCGCCGATTCCAATCGAGAAGAAGGTGCAGGTGGTGGCGGAGCTGGAGGCGAGGACTGGGCCCGCCGCGGTGATAGCCGAGCGTCACGGCGTGTCGAGGACCGCACCCTACTTCTGGCGCAGGGAGATGATGGGCGATAATAACGGGGGACCCGAGAAGAAGGGAGAACCCGTGAGCAAGGAGTTCGACGACCTGCCCGATGACATCGAGCAGCTTCAAGATATGCTGCGAGAGGCGAAGATGCAGCTCAGAAAGGTGCAGCTTGAGCTCGACGTACGCCAGGCGACCCTCGAGATAGTAAAAAAAGACCCGGGCGCCGACCCGGACCGCCTGGCCAACGCGGAGAAGGCGGCGATGGTGACGGCGCTGAGGACCAAGTATAAGCTCTGCGAGCTGCTCCCCGTGGTGGGCATGGCCAAGAGCAGCTACGAGTACGCGAGGAACGTGCAGCTCAAAGGCGAGACCGAGGAACACGCGTCCGCCAGGGAGGCGGTAATAGCGGCGTTCGAATCCAGCGGCGGCACCTACGGCTACAGGCGCATCGTCGCCGAGGTCAACGCCGGGTCTGGATCTGAGAGCCGAGTCGGCGAGTGGACCGTGCGTGCCATTATGGCCGAGGAGAACCTGGTCGCATGCGCCGCCAAGAAGAAGCGGCGCTACAGCTCCTACGAGGGCGAGACGTCCGCAGCGCCTCCGAACCTACTGCTAGACGAGCGGGGAAAGCACCACTTCCGCGCCGACAGCCCGAACGAGACATGGATAACGGACGTCACCGAGTTCCGCATCCCCGCCGGCAAGGCCTATCTCTCGCCAATCGTCGACTGTTTCGACGGAATGCCGCTGAGCTGGTCGATCTCCACGTCTCCCGATGCCGAGATGGCGAACTCCTCGCTGCTCGGAGCGTGTGAGTGGCTCGACGAGGGCGACCACCCGGCCGTGCATTCGGATAGAGGCGGTCATTATCGCTGGCCAGGCTGGATAAAGATATGCGAAGAGAACGGCCTGGTCAGATCGATGTCGAGGAAGGGCTGCAGCCCCGACAACGCGAGGTGCGAGGGCTTCTTCGGAAGGCTCAAGGTGGAATTTTTTTACGGACGCGACTGGGATGGGGTTACAATCGAGGAGTTCATCACCATGCTCGACGCGTATCTGAGATGGTATCGTGACATCAGGATCAAGAGCGACCTGGATTACAAGAGCCCCATGCAGTACCGAAGGGATTTGGGACTAGTCGCATAGGATGGATTTGGTCCAGGATTCCCACCGCAGTCCCAAAGATCACTGCTTTCGAGCATGCTGACGCCAGCCCTTGTCGGGCTGGCGTTTTTCTATGGCTCTGGCTAGCTAGGCCGAGTACGGGACCTTGTCCCTCATGATCGCGTAGATCACCTTCATCCTCTTCCTGGCGACCGCCTTCAATGCCTCTCCGTGGCACATGCCGCGATCCCTGCATTTGCGGTAGTAGTCGCCGAACCGGCCCCTGCTCCTGCTAAGCGAGTTGCAGGAGAAGATGAGCAGGTTTTTCAGCCTCTTGTTTCCCTGGCGCGAGGCGCTCACCGACGATATCGACTTGCCTGACTGGCGGTTCCTGGGAGCGATTCCGCAATACGATGCGAGGTGGTCGTGGTCGGGGAAGTCGTCGATGTCGATGCTTATCACCAGCTCCGATGCGGTCCTTGGGCCGATTCCTGGGATGGTCAGCAGGCATTCGTAAGTGCCGTCCTCGACGAGCAGCGCCGTTATCTCCGTGTCGAGCCTTGCGGCTTCCTCGGCGGACTCCCTGATACGCCTGGCAAGCATCCTGACCTGCGGGTTCTCTGCCATGACCTGGTATTCGGACGGGCGCGTCGACGACGATATCGCCGCCAGCGCGGCGTCGATGCGCGCCCTGTTCGCGCCGCGGGTCACGGCGCCGACGGCAGGCTTGCCGGCATCCAGGATGCCCCAGGGGCCGCCCAGGGACTCCATCATCTTCAGCCAATGGGGATCGGCCAGGTCGGCCAGCGCCTCGAACGCGGGGCAGCTTTCCAGGAGTATGCTCCTGAGCCTGTTCTTGTCACGGGTGGAGCAGGTGACCATGTGGTTCCTCTGCGCCGCCATCGACCTTGCGGCCTCGAGCCTCTCGTCGCGCCTTGGCACGGGCAGCAGCGAATCCGGGATGCCGAGCGCCGTCTTGGCTATGACCGCGGCGTCGCGCTCGTCGGTCTTGGCGTCGCCCGCGAACAGCTTGGCAGCTCCGTGGGCGGCGATTCCCGGCAGGTAGGCGACGGGCAGCCCGGCCAGCCTTGCCCTCGATATCGCCAGCGACCCGATGTTGCGCACTTGGTCGACGACGACCAGCGTCCCTGCATCCACTCGGGCGAACAGGCTGTCCAGGTCATGCTCGGTGTTGGCCACGGGGCCGCTGGCGAGGATCTCGCCCTGCCTGGTCACGTGGCACGCCCAATGGGAGAACTTCCCGACGTCGAGGCCTATTACGGCAGGGCAGGCGGTGGCTTCGGTCAGCATGATGGTATCCTTCCAATCGTCGGTCGATCGGAATGCTGCCTCGCGCGACACCCACATTACCTGGCCGTGGCGCTCTTTGGTCGGAGGAGCCCGGCAGTTTCCTATTAGTCGTNCTTGGCAGCTCCGTGGGCGGCGATTCCCGGCAGGTAGGCGACGGGCAGCCCGGCCAGCCTTGCCCTCGATATCGCCAGCGACCCGATGTTGCGCACTTGGTCGACGACGACCAGCGTCCCTGCATCCACTCGGGCGAACAGGCTGTCCAGGTCATGCTCGGTGTTGGCCACGGGGCCGCTGGCGAGGATCTCGCCCTGCCTGGTCACGTGGCACGCCCAATGGGAGAACTTCCCGACGTCGAGGCCTATTACGGCAGGGCAGGCGGTGGCTTCGGTCAGCATGATGGTATCCTTCCAATCGTCGGTCGATCGGAATGCTGCCTCGCGCGACACCCACATTACCTGGCCGTGGCGCTCTTTGGTCGGAGGAGCCCGGCAGTTTCCTATTAGTCGTCAGAAGCAGCGGCGCCCGCGTCGGCAACACCCCCCGGGCCCTCAAGGGGCAGGGGCATAAGGCCGTCCGCGGGCGCCCGATCGGCAGTCCCTCGGGACATATGTCAATCGTAGTCCGACCGTCTAAGCGGATGGCTTAAGCGATTGGGCTAACTACTTCTCAAACTGTAATGGGGGCTACGCGAGGTGCACGCAAGATCGCCCATCTAGATGCTGTGTGAGGTACGCGGTATCCATAGGAATCTGAGAGCTCAGCTTGCTGAGGGCACCAGCAGGCGGGTATGAGGACATCATTCTTGCTTGAACTTGATGAAGCGGTTCTGATGGGGGCTACAATGGCTTCGGAATGGAGCGCGCGCCGCCCGCCGTGCAAGCGATCTGGGGGCAAGCGTGCTGAAACGCTCGTCGCATGGGGAGGCATCTATGGCAGATGAAGATTTTTCGCTGGGCGAGCCTGCGCTCGTGTGCCGCTGGCGCCTTGCCGGCAGGCATGTGCCCATGCTCAACCGGCACATGCGCGCCCTATCTCAGCGCCATCTTCAGGATGGTCCCATAAGCGCGAATATGCTTTCTTGGGTCAAGCAGCACATAGAATGGGCGCTCGCCGAGGATACGACCGCCGCGGCAGATGGCGTTCTCATGCTGGTGATTGATGAAGCGGGTCAGGCAGTCATGAGCACCGGTGCTTACGCGCCGCTCGCTGATGCGACCGCCGACGCTCTCATGGTTCGCGCAGCGAACGCTCGCGTGGAAGCAGATAGAACGGGGATCGCGCCTGAGGTGCTCTGCTCCGTGGCGAATGGAGTCCTCACGGTGGGCATATCATCCGAGGCGAATCCCTGTGCCGCAGTGAGTTTGGCCGAGCAGCTCGCACAGACGCGCGGTGTTCGCGTCGAGCGTGATCCAGCCCTCTCGTACCGCGTCGTTGGCGGACTTGACGCGGGCGCGGTGGCTCTTCTTTCCGACGAGCACGGAGCGGTGGCTTCAATCGATCGCGTGGGGACTGCAGCAGATGCAGAGCTGATTGCATTTTTGGTGTCCGCATTTGACAAGCTGCGTGACTCCGCGCGCCGTTGACCGACGATTTCCAGAGAGGAGATCTACGATGCCGCAAATCTTCGTCGTCGAGGACGATGAGGCTATTCGTATCGAACTCGTGCAGCTTCTCGAACGCAACGGATACGAGGTGCGTTGCGCCGAGCGCTACGAGCATGTTGTCGATGAGGTTCGCGCTGCTGAGCCGGACTTGGTGTTGCTCGACCTCACCCTGCCCGGGACGGACGGCCAGTTCGTCTGCCGTGAGCTCAGGGCGGTCTCGGAGGTCCCCATCATCGTGCTCACCTCCCGGGTCACCGAGATCGATGAGGTCATGAGCATGACCTTGGGTGCCGACGATTTCATCCCCAAGCCTTACAGCGCCCGCGTGCTTCTGGCGCGCATTCAAGCGTTGCTGCGTCGCGCATCCGGGACGGAGGGGCGTACGGCGATCGAGCACGGCGGCGTCACGCTAGACCTTTCTCGCTCCGTTGCGTCGGCTGAGGGCGGCCAGGTGGAGCTCACGAAAAACGAGTCGCGCATTCTCTCGCTGCTCATGCGTCGCGCTGGGCAGATCGTCTCGCGCGAAGCCATCATGCGCGATCTGTGGGATTCCGATGCGTTTGTGGACGACAACACCCTCACGGTCAACATCAATCGGCTGCGGGCGACCCTCGCTAAGATCGGCGTGACGAATTACCTGGTTACGCATCGCGGCCAAGGCTATTCGGTGTAGGAGTTTCGATGGGTTTCGCGTCGTACCTGCGCTCGGCGGCTCCGCTTCTTGTTTTTCCGGCGGCTGCTTTGGCGCTCATTGCGTTTGTGCTCGCCATCGCCGGTGTGAGTGCCGGGATCATTGCCATCGTGTGCCTGGTCGGTATCGCGGCCTGCGCTTTGGTTCTGGGGGCCGATTGGATGCGCAAGCGCGAGTTCTTCGCGGACCTTGAGCGGGCTGCAGAGGGTATCGAGCATCCGCTCTGGCTGTCCGAGATGGTCGATCGTCCCGAGCATCTGGAAGGCGCCATTACCTTTGACGCGGTGCGCGCCATCGCCAAGACCGCCAACGACGATGTCGCTGCCAGCCGTCGCCAGCTGGAGGATTACCGTGAGTTCGTGGAGACCTGGGTGCATGAGGCTAAAAGCCCGCTTGCCGCAGCGCACCTCATGCTCGACAACATGCGAGACGATCCAGATCAACCAGAGGGAGGGGAGCGGCTGGAGCGCCTCGATAGCGAGCTTCGAAGGGTTGAAGGCTACATCGACCAGGCCCTCTTCTATGCGCGGTCCGAGACCCTCGACCGCGATTACCTCATTCGCCGCTATACGGTGCGCACGCTGGTAAACGACGCGCTTAGGGCGAACGCCCCGACCCTGATCGAAGCGCATGCGACGCCGGAGCTGGGCGCGCTTGATTTTGAGGTCTTCACTGACGAGAAGTGGATTGCGTTCATTTTGGGCCAGGTGGTCCAGAACAGCGTGAAGTATGCGCCGGCGAGCGGCCTGCGCATCTCCTTCGAGGCTCGCTTGGTCGCACAGGGAACAGCAGATGAGCGGGTCGAGCTTGCCGTGGCGGACAACGGGTGCGGGGTGACGCCAGCAGATCTGCCGCGCGTTTTCGACAAGGGCTTTACGGGCGAGAACGGCAGGACCGGCAAACGAGCGACCGGTATAGGCCTGTATCTTGTGAAACGCCTCTGCGACAAGATGGGCGTCGGGGTCCGAGCGGACTCCGTTGCGGGTGAGGGCTTCACGATAACGTTCTCTTTCTCCACGAACCGGTTTCACTTCGTGGATTGATGCGTTCTGCAGGGATTGCGTACGCGCGCGACCGGCACCCGATTATTGCGAACTTGGGAAAACGTACGTGCTGTGCTCCAGAGGTGCTCGGAGATGGTACCATCTTGCAGCACATGTCGGGCTGCGCTGTTTACGTAGCCCGGCGATCTGTACGGCGCCGCCCGCTCCGGCACGGGGCGGCACAGATTCGAGGAGGCATTCGTGGTAGCAGACCACCGATCCATGCACACGCACACCGCCGGCGAGCTTCGCGCTGAGAACATCGGGCAGGAGGTCACGCTCACCGGGTGGGTGTGGCGCCGCCGCGACCATGGCGGTCTCATCTTCTGCGACTTGCGCGACCGCACCGGCATGACCCAGTGCACATTCGATCCCGAGCACGCGGCAGGCGACGCGTTCCACACTGCCGAGACCATGCGCCCCGAGTGGCCCATCCTCGTGCACGGCACCGTGATCGCACGCGACGAGGACACGGTGAACCCCAAGCTCCCTACTGGTGAGATTGAGGTTCTGGTGGACAGCATCGAGGTGCTCGGACGTTCCAAGACCCCGCCGTTCCAGATCGAAGACGGTATCGAGACGGCAGAGGACACGCGTCTGCGCTACCGCTACCTCGATTTGCGCCGTCCCGAGATGGCCTCAAAGCTCAAGCTGCGCAGCGACTTCACCTTCGCCATCCGTAGCGCCCTGCACGACCGCGCCTTCACCGAGGTCGAAACGCCGTGCCTGTTTAAGTCCACGCCCGAGGGCGCGCGCGACTTCATCGTTCCTTCCCGCCTGCAGCCGGGCAGCTTCTATGCGCTCCCCCAGTCGCCGCAGCTCCTGAAGCAGCTCCTCATGGTCGGCGGTGTCGAGCGCTACTATCAGGTGGCCAAGTGCTTCCGCGATGAGGACCTGCGTGCCGATCGCCAGCCCGAGTTCACTCAGGTCGACATCGAGATGAGCTTCGTCACCCAAGATGACGTCATGGGCGCACTCGAAGACGTGCTCTCCGATGCGTTCGCTCAGGTGGGCGTCGAGATGCCCACGCCGCTGCGCCGCCTCACGTACTGGGAGGCGATGGACACCTACGGCTCCGATAAGCCCGATACGCGCTATGGTATGGAGCTCGTCGACCTCACCGACGTGTTCAAGGGTTCGGCGTTCAAGGTGTTCGCAAGCGCCGCGAATGCCGAGGGGCATGTGGTCAAGGCCATCAACGCCAAGGGTGCCGGCACCTGGCCTCGTGCGCAGATCGACAAGCTCAGCAAGGTTGCCGAAGGCTTCGGCGCAAAGGGTCTCGCATGGATCGCGTTCCGCGAGGACGGCTCCATGAACAGCCCCATCGTCAAGTTCTTCTCTGATGACGAGATGGCGGAGCTCAAGAGCCGCTGCGACGTGGAACCGGGCGACCTCGTGATGTTCGCCGCCGGCCCGCGCCTTGCTTCCGATGAGATTCTGGGTGGTATGCGCTCGCATATGGCAGACGCCCTCGATATCCCGCGCGACGGTCACGACTTCCTCTGGGTCGTGGACTTCCCGCTGTTCCATTGGGACGACGAGGCAAAGCGCTACGAGGCGGAGCACCAGCCCTTCACGCAGCCGCATATCGACCAGCTCGACCTGCTCGAGACCGATCCGCTTGCGATGGGCAGCTGCACGTACGACTTCGTGATGGACGGCTTCGAGGCTGGCGGCGGCGGCATGCGTATCCACGATTCCGAGCTCCAGCTCAAGATGCTCGAGTTCATGGGCTTCACCGAGGAACGCGCCAGGAGCCAGTTCGGCTTCCTCATGGAGGCGCTTGAGTTCGGTGCGCCCCCGATGGGCGGTTTCGCGCTCGGTCTCGACCGCGTGTGCATGCTGCTCGCCGGATGCGACTCCATCCGCGATGTCATGGCCTTCCCCAAGACTGCGAGCGGTTCCGACCTTATGAGCTCTGCGCCGAGCGAGGTCTCGATGGGCCAGCTCAAGGAGGTTGGCTTGCGCCTCATGTAGCGCTGCCGTGCATGAGCAGCGCCCGCGCCCGCACGCGATGAAATCGTTTGCCCCGTCTGGCTCGAAGCGAGCTGGGCGGGGTATCCTTGTAGGGTCGTGGCACGCACCCACAGGCGCTAAGGTTAGGAGACAGCATGGAGTCAATCATCGAGGTCGTACCGGTTTTCAAGGAGAAGATCTGGGGCGGCCGCAAGCTTGAGGACGAGTTCGGATACGATATTCCGGACGGTCCGGTAGGCGAGTGCTGGGCCATCTCGGCGCATCCCAACGGGGACTGCGTCATCGCGTCGGGGGAGTACGCCGGCAAGACCCTATCCTGGCTCTGGGCGGAGCATCGCGAGCTGTTCGGGGGCATCGAGGGCGACCAGTTCCCGCTGCTTGTGAAGATCATCGACGCCAAGGACGACCTCTCCATCCAAGTGCATCCGGACGACGCGTACGCTGGCGAGCATGAGAACGGATCGCTCGGCAAGAAGGAGTGCTGGTACGTTCTTTCTGCCGACGAGGGCGCCACGATCGTCGTCGGGCAGCATGCCCGCTCGCGCGAGGAGTTCGCTCAGATGGTCGAGGAGGGCCGCTGGGGTGAGCTGCTGAACGTCATCCCCATCAAGCAAGGCGATTTCTTCCAGATCGATCCGGGTACCGTGCATGCCATCAAAGGCGGGACCGTGGTGCTCGAGAGCCAGCAGTCCTCGGACGTGACGTATCGTGTGTATGATTACGATCGCAGGCAGGACGACGGTACCTTGCGCGAGCTCCACATGGCGCAAGCGCTCGACGTCATCGACTACAACCAAGAGGCGCCGGAGGACGGCTCGCGCATCGATACCGGCGAGGCGGTGCAAGTGCTCGAGTCCAACGATTCGTACACGGTCGAGCTTGTGAACGTGGATGGCGAGCTCGAGGTGCCCATCCATCATCCTTTCACGTGCGTGAGCGTGGTCGAGGGCGAGGGTACCTTGAACGGCTCGCCTGTTGCCAAGGGCTCCCATCTTCTCGCGCTTTCCGCCTGCGAAAAGCTCGAGCTCACCGGTTCGATGACACTTGTGACCTCGCACCTGTAAAGCCAACAAGGGCGAGTTTGCCAGAACGACCATAGGATGCTCGTGGCGCGTCGGGGTTGCACGGACCCGACGCGCCTTCGCTTTTCGGCTTGTTTGGCGCTACCCGGAGCCCTGCCCCTCGCGCCGGCGCCGCGAGATGCATCCTGAGACGTGGTGCCACGTGCGTATCGGGAGCGCGTGCAAAAAGCATCGCATGACCGACAAAAAGTGCCTCTTGGCGAGATGCTTTGACGGTCATGCGACGCTTTATGTTAACAATAGCTAATTTCTGCTTCACAGTCGTCCTCAACAGTGGTAGTTTACAGTGGTGAACAAACGGTGATGCCGTGGCTTGTGCCCGGCGCGTGGCTACCCGTCTGTTCTTGTTTGCAGGTTGCGATGAAAGTTGGTGTTGCCAATGGCTGAAGGGCCGCAGATGCCTGCGATGCCGTTGTCTCTCGCGCGGAGCGGTCAGACCGTTATGGTCTCGCGCGTGCGCGGCAACGAGGAGCTCAAGCATCATCTCGAGGAACTCGGGTTCGTCGAGGGCTCCGAGGTCCACGTGGTAAGTTCGAGCGGGGGTAACATCATCGTGACCATCAAGGGGGCGCGGTTTGGACTCGATACCAAGGTGGCGAGCCATGTCATGACGATGTGATGCCCGCGGTGTCAAGACGCATCCGTCGCCCAATTTCGGGAGGTCAACGAACATGGAAAGGGGGAAGCGATGAAGGCATTGGGAGATGTGCAGGTGGGGGACTCGTCCACGATCGTCAAACTGCACGGCACCGGCGCGCTGCGCCGCCACCTCATGGATTTGGGGCTCATTAAGGGTACGCAGTTCACGGTGGTGAAGGTGGCGCCGCTTGGCGATCCGATCGAGATCACGGTGCGCGGCTATGAGCTGTCGATCCGCAAGGAGGAGGCTGCCATCGTCGAGGTGCAGTGACCTTATTTTTTTGCAGGTAGAGTTAGCAAGTTCTAACAAATGCTATCGGCCTAGAATCAATTGTTAGATAAGGGTAATCCATAACGCTAGCTCGGTAACAGGGGATCTGCGGTACCGCTGAAGCTCCCCGGAATGTTTCAAAGCCTATGGAAGAAGGAATGCATGGCAGCTTCACAGCTTCATGTCGCATTGGCGGGTAACCCCAACTGCGGAAAGACCACGCTCTTCAACCTGATCACCGGTCAAAACGGCTACGTCGGCAATTGGCCGGGTGTGACGGTTGAGAAGAAGGAGGCAAAGCTCTCGCGTGACAAGAGCGTTACCGTGACCGACCTCCCCGGCATCTACTCGCTGAGTCCGTACAGCCCCGAGGAGCGCGTCAGCCGCGATTACCTCATGAGTGGCGAGCCCGATGTGGTGATCCAGCTTCTGGATGCCACGAACCTCGAGCGCAACCTGTATCTTGCCCTCCAGGTTATCGAGACGGGTCTTCCTGTCGTCGTGGCGCTCAATATGGCGGATCTTGTGGAGAAGAGCGGGGACAAGATCGATACGGCCGCTCTATCCAAGAAGCTCGGCGCACCGGTAGTCATGGTTTCCGCCCTGCGCAACACCGGCATCGACGAGCTCATTGCCGCGGCCAAGCGCGCTGCGGCAACCAAAGGCAGCGTGGCTGAGCATACGTTCGATTCGGCGATCGAGGATGTGCTCAGCAAGATCGAGGCAGAGCTCCCCGGTTCCGTTCCGACCAACAAGCGTCGCTACTATGCCGTCAAGCTCTTCGAGCGCGACAATGAGGCGGCTCGAGCCATCAACCTCACGAAGGCTGCCGCCGAAAAGGTCGAGGCACTCATCGCGCAGTGCGAGCAGGACTGCGACGATGACGCCGAGTCCATCATCACGGGCGAGCGCTACGCTGTCATCGCGCACATCATGGACGAGTGCGTGAAGAAGGCGCCCGCGACCATGAGCATCTCAGAGAAGATCGACCGCGTGGTCACGAACCGCATTCTCGGCCTACCCCTGTTCGTCATCATCATGTGGGCGGTCTACTCCATCGCTACGAGCGCCGACGCTTTCGGTACCGCAGGAACCGATTGGGTGAACGACAACCTCTTTGGCGAGGGCTTCGAGCTGTTCGGTATGGCGTTCCCGTCCATTCCCGCTGCTATCGAGGGCTTCTTGACCTCGGTGGGTGCGAGCGATCTGGTTTCGAGCCTCGTGCTCGACGGCATCGTGGCGGGCGTGGGCGCGGTCCTGGGCTTCATCCCGCAGATGTTCGTGCTTTTCGTGCTGCTCGCCTTCCTTGAGGACTGCGGCTACATGGCGCGCGTCGCCTTCGTGATGGATCGCGTGTTCCGTCGCTTCGGCCTTTCGGGCAAGAGCTTCATCCCGATGCTCGTCTCCACGGGCTGCGGTGTGCCCGGTGTGCTTGCCACCAAGACCATCGAGAACGAGAAGGACCGTCGCATGACGGTTATGACTACGACCTTCATCCCCTGCGGCGCCAAGCTGCCGGTGATCGCGCTCATCATGGGCGCGCTGGTGGGCGAGGGCGAGGCAAGCTGGATCGCGCCGCTCTTCTACTTCCTGGGCGTAGTCGCCGTCATCGTTTCGGGCATCATGCTCAAGAAGACGAAGCTCTTCGCCGGGCGCCCGACACCCTTCGTCATGGAGCTTCCGAGCTATCACTTCCCATCGCTTAAGAGCTGGTGGCTGCACGTCTGGGAGCGCGTGAGCGCCTACATCAAGAAGGCGTTCACGATCATCTTCGCCTCCACCATCGTGGTGTGGTTCCTCATGAACTTCGGCGTGTACGAGGGCGTATTCGGCTTCTTGCCCGAGATCACCGGCGGACTCGAGGAGTTTACCGAGTTCTCCATCCTCGCTATGATCGGCCGTGCCATTGGATGGATCTTCATCCCGCTCGGCTTCGACTCCTGGGAGACCACCGCGATGTCCATCAGCGGTTTGGTTGCCAAGGAGAACCTCGTGGGCATCGCTTCGACGATTCTCGCCGTGGGCGACGATACCGGTCTTTCGCCCGAGCTGTGGGTCGCGTTCGGCGGGCTGTTCCCCACGGCCGGCGCCATCGCGGCGTTCGGTGCCTTCAACCTGCTGTGCGCTCCGTGCTTCGCTGCCATGGGCACCATCCGAGCTCAGATGAACTCGGGCAGATGGACGGCCATCGCTATCGGCTACGAGTGCGCGTTCGCGTGGGTCGTGGGCCTCATCATCAACCAGATGTACAACCTCATCGCGCTTGGTCAGGTTGGTATCTGGACGTTCGTGGCTCTCGCGTTCATCGCGGCCATTCTCTTCCAGCTGTTCCGCCCAATGCCCAAGTGGGCTTGGGACGAGGATATCGCTCCGGCTCCTGCCGCGGCGTAGCGTTCTCCTCCGCGGAGCGATCCGTTTGCCATGTGCTGGGGGTGCCTCCCGTGTTGGGTGGCGCCCTCAGCGGGTATGGTTCATAGCGAGGCGACGCGTGAGCTGTGCGAGCCGGGTTTGGGATTGCGATCCGGTGCGTTTGCTGGCGGCGCTGCTCCGTGCGCCGCCTCGCTGAGAAGCATATGAAAGGGGCCTGATCATGGGACCAGTCGATATCATCATCCTAGCGTTCATCGGCGTTGCTTTCGTAGCCGTGTGCGTTCGTATCTATCGCAAAGGTTCGTGCGCGGACTGCGCAGAGGGCGTTTGCACGGGGCACTGCAGCTCGCGCACGCGGCGCGCATGCCCAGCCGCGAAGGGCGTCGACGCCGTGGCGCGCGATCTGGGCGAGGGCGTCAAGTGATCGCGGGGATGTAAGCGCCCCCTGCATGCCAGCGGAGGGGAGCGGAACTGGCTCTCCAAGCGCTCCGCCTTTGTGGGAAACCACGTTGAAACAATCCTGTGCGACAGTGGTTGAGCGTATTGCCATGCGTACCAAGCGTGGTTGAGGTAAGAACTGCCGTCTCAGGGAGGCTTCGATGGATCAGCAGCAGAACATCGATTTCGTGCTACGTACCGTTGAAGAGCGCGATATCAGGTTCATCCACCTGTGGTTCACCGATGTGCTCGGTAGGCTCAAGAGCTTCGCCATCAGCCCCGAGGATCTAGAGGTTGCGTTCGACGAGGGGATCGGCTTCGATGGCTCGGCGATCGAGGGCTTCACCACCCTCGAGGAGGCGGACATGCTCGCCTTCCCGGATCCCTCGACGTTCCAGGTGCTGCCGTGGCGTCCTTCGCATAACGGCGTCGCTCGCATCTTCTGCAACATCTGCACGCCCGATCGCAAGCCGTTCGCTGGCGATTCGCGCGAGTGCCTGCGTAAGATGTTCCGCCGTGCGGAGAGCGCGGGCTATCTCATGAACGTGGGCACGGAGCTCGAGTTCTACTACTTCGCCGACGATGACCACCCCGTTCCGATGGATGAGGTGGGCTACTTCGACCTCATGCCATCCGATTCCGCTCGCGACCTGCGACGCGATACGGTGCTCATGCTCGAGAAGATGAGCATCCCGGTGGAGTACACGTTCCACTCGTCCGGTCATTCGCAGCACGGCATCTCGCTGCGCCATGCTGAGGCCCTGACCTCGTCCGACGCCATCATGACGGCCAAGTACATCATCAAGCTCGAGGCGTTCGCCAACAACATCCACGCCTCGTTCATGCCCAAGCCCCTTACGGGCGAGTCCTCCAACGCGATGTTCCTGCATCAGTCGCTTTTCGACTACGAGGGCAACAACGTGTTCTGGAGCGAGGACGAAGAATCGCTCCACCTTTCCGATATCGCTCGCCATTACATGGCAGGCATCCTCGCGCATGCGCGCGAGCTCTCGGCGATCACCAACCCTACAGTCAACTCCTACAAGCGACTTGCACCCGGCCAGGGCAACGGCCCGACCCATGCCATGTGGGGCCTGCGTAACCGCGCTGCGATGATTCGCGTGCCCATCTACAAGCCCGGTAAGGACCTGTCTGCACGCATCGAGCTTCGCTCGCCCGACCCAATGGCAAATCCGTACCTGGTGAACGCCGTCACGCTCGCGGCCGGTCTCGACGGCATCGAGCGCAAGCTCGAGCTGCCAGACGAGGTCACCTCCGAGCTGATCTCCCAAGATTCCGCAATGCTCGAGTCGGCAGGCTTTGATCCTTTGCCCAGCAACCTCGATGAGGCGCTCGACTACTTCGAGGATTCGGAGTTCATGAAGAACGCGCTTGGCGAGCACATTCACTCGTTCTTCCTCAAGAAGAAGCGTGATGAGTGGGCGAAATTCGCCTCGGTGGTCACCGAGTGGGAGATTGAGCATTACTACAAGAACTCCTAGCCCGGAACACCGGCTCCTAGCCGGGCTCCATGATGGCATGGAGTGCCTCGGGGCGGCTGAGGTCGCCGTGGCGCGGCATGGTTCGAGCGGGTCGGTGCGGTGATTCGTCATTCTACATGGCGAGTTCTTCATGCAGGCTGGTAGCTTAGGGTATTATGTAACGCGATAGAGGAGGTGTCGCATGGCCGAGAAATGCGTTCTGTTCATGGCGCGCACTACGCGCTTCCATGAGTTTGTGCGCTCGCTTACCCAGACTATGGGAATCGAGGTAAGCCTAGCGACCCCCGATTCGCCTACGGCTGCGCACGATTTCGACCTGCTGATCCTCGATGCCGACGGCATCCGCAGCGACCGCATCGACCAGATCGCCTCGTGGCTCGAAGAGCGTGGCAGCATCCCCATGCTCGTGATCGCCGATGACGAGACGCTTCCCGGCCTTCGTTTGCCGGGACACGCGCGCTCGGATTTCATCTGCCCTACTGCTAAGCCCGCCGAGTTGGAGGCGCGTGTTCGGCGGCTGCTGGGAGATGACGAGGCGTTCGCTCCCGACGACATCCTGCATATCGATAACCTGGTGATCAATCTTGCGACGTACCAGGTCTATCTTGATGACGAGCCGGTCGACCTCACGCTTATGGAGTACTCGTTGCTCTCGTTTCTGGCTACGCATCCCAACCGCGCCTACTCGCGCGAAGCGCTCTTGCGCCAGGTGTGGGGCTTCGAGTACTGCGGCGGCACCCGCACCGTCGACGTGCACATTCGTCGCATCCGCTCCAAGGTGGGCCCGCAGATCGCCTCGCATATCACGACGGTGCGCGGCGTAGGGTACCTCTTCAAGGACTGATGGGCTTGCCCCTGTGATTCCGCGAGGCGCACATCGGCAAGCGCGGGCGCATGTCCGCAGGACGTGTTCTTGAGCAAGGCGTCGCCTTCTGCTTTCATTAAGATTGTCTGAACCATTTCATAGTGAGAGGCCATCCGCTGGATATGGGGTAGAAATCTCCCAGTTCTGCGTAAGACGAAAGGAATCAGCGTTATGGACGAGAAGATACCTCACGCTCATGATGATGCGCCGCAAGCAGGTGCTTCAAATAGTTCGAGCGGTTCAAGCCTGCCTCGCATTTCGGTAGAGCCCCAAGCGCCTCAGCCGGCGCCTGCTCAGCAGGATTCGCCGCAGGGCGCCAACAGCCAGCAGGCGCCCTTTATGCAGCAGGGGGCTCCGATGTCCCAGCCGTTTTCCACGCAGCAGCCGGTCCAGTCTACGGGCCGGCCCGCTGCCGATCGTCCTGTATCAGGCAGTCCCGGCATGGGCCAGGGTGCTCAGGCGAGCGGTCCCGCTACGGGAGTCCCCGGGTCCATGCCCGGCCAGCCCGCTGCGGCGAACGGCCAGCCCGCCGGCACGATCACGCGCACCGTTGTCAAGACGAGGACCAAGAAGCTCCCGGTGTTTCTCGCCTCCCTCGGCGGTCTTGTGGTGGGAGCCGTGCTTATCATCGCGCTCGTCATGACGGGAGCATTCCGTATCGACGAGACCAATGTCGAGGCTCCGGTGGTCAGCGGCGCTACAGGGAGCGATAACGGTGGGAGCGGAGAGTCCGTCACCCAGCATATCGAGATCGACCCCGAGGACACCACGCTTTCAGAGGTGGTAGCTGCCAAGGCACTGCCTTCCGTTGTGTCTATCGGCACTGAGTCTGCCGACGGCGGCGGCATCGGTTCCGGAGTGATCTTGGATACCGATGGCAACATCCTCACCAACTACCATGTGATTCAGGGCGCTCAGGCCATCATGGTCACCGTGAACGACGAGACCAGCTACGAGGCGGAGCTCGTTGGCGTCGATGAGTCGAGCGACCTTGCGGTTATTCGTCTCGTTGATGCTGGGGACGTGAACCTTACGCCGATCGAGATCGGTGATTCCGATGCCCTCGCGGTGGGCGAGTGGGTCATGGCGATCGGCAGCCCCTTTGGCAATGAGCAATCGGTATCGACGGGCATCGTGAGCGCGCTCTACCGTTCAACGGCTATGCGCGACACCTCAGGCACGTCCATCTATGCGAACATGATTCAGACCGACGCCGCCATCAACCCTGGCAACTCGGGTGGCGCGCTTGTCAACTCCGAAGGACAGCTCATCGGTATCAACTCGATTATCGAGTCCTACTCCGGCTCGAGTTCGGGCGTGGGCTTCGCGATCCCGGTGAACTATGCCATCGGCATCGCCAACCAGATCATCGCCGGCGAGACGCCCACGCATCCCTACATCGGCGTGACGGTCACCTCGGTGAACCCCTACACCGCACGTTCCGAGGGGCTCGATATCACCTCCGGCGCCAACGTCACCGAGGTCATAGCGAACGGCCCCGCTGACGAGGCGGGCATCGAGCCGGGCGATATCGTGACCGCCGTCAACGGCGAGGCGGTTAGCTCAGCTGACGGCCTCATCATTGCTGCGCGCGAGCGTGAGATCGGCGAGACCGTCACGCTCACGGTGGTGCGCGGCGATGAGGAGCTCCAGATCGACGTGGTGCTCGGCTCCGACGGCGACGTGCAAGCGGAGAACCAGGACGGTACGACGGGCGACAGCTCCGGCGGCTTCATGGACGAGGAGGAATTCCAGCAGTACCTCGAGGACCTCATGGCCAATCGTCCGTAGCGCGAGTGGCGCGCCTCCTCAAGGACGATGCCGTATCCGTCAAGCTAGAAGACCCGCGGCGGGACCTGCTCCCGTCGCGGGTTTTGCTTATGAGGCGCCGAGGCGCGAGATGGTACCCTATAGCAGATGCAAACAGCGAGGCGGAGGAGTCATGGTGGAGCAAGCCAGCCTATTTGGTGACGGAACGCTTGAGAATGCGGTGCAGGAGCCAGCGCCGGCGGTCATCGGCGGTGACGATGAGCGCGAGCATGCGGCGGCCCGTGTCGCCGAGCTCAACCATCTGCTCGAGTACCACGCCTACCGCTACTACATCCTTGATGCGCCCGAGATAACGGATGCTGCCTTCGATAAGCTGCTCTTGGAGCTGCAGGGGCTCGAGGAGCGCTATCCGGAGCTGGTGACGCCGCAATCCTACACGCAGCGCGTGGGCGGCGGCTTGGTCGATACCGAGCAGTTCCAGCCGGTCACGCACATGGCGCGGATGTACTCTATGGACGATGCCATGAACCTCGATGAGCTCGACGAATGGCTCGAGCGCACCGAGGCTGCGCTCGGTGCCGGGAACGCCGCCTATACCTGCGAGCTTAAAATCGACGGCTTGGGTGTCGCGCTCACCTACGAGAACGGCGCCTTCGTGCGCGCTGCCACACGCGGCGATGGCGTAACCGGCGAGGACGTGAGCCTGAACGTGCGCACCATCCGCGATGTGCCTATGCATCTCGCTGCGCCGGCCCTTGCGCAGATGGGCTCGGACGCCGCGGCGGTCATCGAGGTCCGCGGTGAGGTCTACATGCCCAAGGGCAGCTTCCTGCGGTTGAACGAGGAGGCCGATGCCGAGGGCCGCGAGCCCTTCGCCAACCCGCGCAACGCAGCTGCCGGGTCGTTGCGCCAGAAGGATCCCAAGGTTACCGCCCGCCGCGATCTCGCGACCTTCCTCTACGCCGTGGCCGATACCGCCCCTTTGCATGTCGACTCCCAGCATGCCTTTTTGCAATGGCTGCGCGATGCGGGCTTCTCGGTGAACCCCAACGTGGCACGTTGCACGACGCCTGCCGAGGTACACGCCTTTTGCGCTGAGGCGCTCGCGCACCGCGCCGACCTTGATTACGACATCGATGGCGTGGTCGTGAAGGTTGACAGCTTTGGCCAGCAAGACGAGCTCGGCTTCACCGCGCGCGCACCGCGCTGGGCCATCGCGTTCAAGTTCCCGCCTGAAGAGAAGACGACCGTTCTGCGCGAGATCCGCATTCAGGTTGGCCGCACGGGCGTGCTCACGCCCGTGGCGGAGTTCGATCCGGTGACGGTTTCCGGCTCCACCATCGCGCGGGCGACCTTGCATAACATCGACGAGATTCGTCGCAAGGACGTCCGTGTGGGGGATACGATCGTCGTGCACAAGGCCGGCGACGTGATCCCCGAGGTCGTGGGTCCGGTGCTCGAGAAGCGCCCCGATTCTTCCGTCGAATACGAGATGCCGGCCTCCTGCCCGGCATGCGGGAGCCCTGTCATCCACGAAGAGGGCGAAGTCGCATATCGGTGCGTTTCCATCGATTGCCCCGCGCAGGTGAAGGAGCGGCTTGCGCACTGGGTGAGCCGCGGCTGCATGGATATCGATGGCGTGGGCGACGAGCTCATCGACAAGCTCATCGAGGCGGGCTTGGTGAGCGACGTCGCCGATTTCTACCAGCTCACGGTCGACGACCTGGCGGGTCTGGACACCGGTCGCACCTACCAGAAAGATGACAAGCGCCGCGGCGTGCGCGCGGGCGACCCCATTCCGGTGGGTGCCACGATTGCCGCCAAGGTGATGGATGAGCTGGTGAAATCCAAGCAGCAGCCGCTCTCGCGCGTGCTTTTCGCACTGGGCATCCGTCATGTGGGCAAGAGCGTGGCGGAGCTCATCGCCCGTCGCTTCCTCACGCTCGAGGCGCTCATCACCGCGAGCGAGGAGGATATCGCGGGCATCGATGGCGTAGGGCCCAAGATCGCCCAGAGCGTGCGCCAGTTCTTCTCGGTGTCCGAGAACCTTGCGGTTCTCGAGCGTCTGCGCGTGGCAGGGCTCAACCTCGAGGAAGATCTGAGCGGGGAGGCAGCGCGCGCCGCCGAGCAGACCGGCGTCGACGTGTCGCTTGCCGAGGCGCAGCCGCTTGCCGGCTTGACGTTCGTGCTCACGGGCACGCTCGAGCGCCGCACGCGCGATGAGGCGGGGGCAGCGTTGAAGGCGCTGGGCGCCAAGGTCACGGGATCGGTCTCCAAGAAGACGAATTATGTGGTTGCCGGGCCGGGGGCGGGTTCCAAGCTCGCCAAGGCAGAGAGCCTGGGCGTTCCCGTTCTCGATGAGGATGCTCTCGAGCAGGTGCTTGCAACGGGCGCGATTCCCGCCGTGTAGCCATGGGCCGGGTCACCGGGATTGCCTTGACGAGCGGATGCCGACGCGGTACTAATTGATGTATCAATAATTGATGCATCAACTATTAGGGAGATGAGGTACCGTGGACCGATCCGGGCAAGACGGCGTCGCGCCAGAAGGACGAGCTGATGGTCAGCCCGACCTCTTCGAACTGCGTATTCTGCTGCATCGCATCAGCCATGTCCAGCGACAGATCATGCGCCCTTACATGGCTTCGGTGGGACTCGGCACCGGCCAACCCAGGCTCCTGTCTTATCTAGAGCGCCACGGCTCGTGCTCTCAACGGGAGCTTGCAGCCTACTACGATCTCGATCCGGCAGGCGTCTCGCGCATGCTCGATGCCCTCGCGAAGAGGGGCTTCGTCGAGATTGCCCCTGCTGAAAACGACCGTCGCAGCAAGATCGTCTCGCTAACTACCGAAGGCGCGCGCGTCGCCCATGCATGGGAGGCTGCGTGTCGCGAGGAGGCGGCGGCGATGCTCGACGGCTTTACGCCGGAGGAAGTGGCGGCGTTTGCCGATTATCTGGCTCGCGCCCGCGCGAATCTCAGGTCATACGGCGAAGCGCTTGCCGGTAAGGAGGTCGAGCGCCATGCGTGAACTGATCCGCATCGCAGGCTACCTGGGACCCTATCGTCGCGATGCCATCATGGGCGTGATCTTGGTGATCTTCGAGTGCTCGTTCGAGATGGTCATACCGGCGCTCATGGCGGACATCATCGACGTGGGCGTGGCGACGCGTGACGTGTCGTTCATCATGCGGCAGGGCGCTTACATGGCCGTCTGCGCACTGCTCGCGCTTGCGACGGGGCTCATCTATGCACGCTTCGCCGCGCGTGCTGCCTACGGGCTGGGAGCGCGTCTGCGTGCAGCCGAGTACGAGCGCGTCCAAGATTACTCCTTCGCGAACCTCGATCGCTTCGATGCGTCATCGCTTGTCACGCGTATGACGACCGATGTCACCGTGATCCAGAACGCCCTCAATGCGGGCTTCAGGCCCATGGTCCGCGGGCCCGTGATGCTCGCCATGGGGCTTGGGTTCGCAATCTTCCTCAACGCGCGGCTCGCGATCGTGTTCCTCTGCGTGGCACCGGTCATGGCACTGGGGATGGCGGCGATCGTGCGCCACGTAGGGCCGTTGTACGGCGTCCTCCAGCAGACGGTGGACAAGCTCAACAACGTCGTCCAGGAGATGCTTACAGCCGTGCGCGCCGTCAAGGCGTATGTTCGCGGCGATTACGAGTGCGAGCAGTTCCGCAAGGTGAACGAGGGGCTTGCCAAGACGAGCGAGCGCACGTTCAGGCTGGCGGTGCTGAACATGCCGGTGCTCTATACCTCCATGTACACCGCGACGACGCTCATCATGTGGTTCGGCGGGCAGATGATCCTCTCCGGCTCGCTCGAAGTGGGCGAGCTTACGGGCTTTCTCTCCTACGTGCTGCAGATCCTGAACTCGCTCATCATGATTTCGAACGTGTTCTTGCTGCTCACGCGATCGCTTGCGAGCGTTCACCGCATCTGCGAAGTCTTGGACGAGCACGTCGACCTTGCCTCGCCGCTCGATGCGCTTACCGAGGTGCATGATGGCTCGATCGTCTTCGAGGATGTGTCGTTCAAGTACCGCGCCGACGCCCAAGAGCATGTTCTCGAGCATATCGAGCTTGCCATTCCCGCTGGCTCGACCGTTGGCATCCTAGGCGGGACGGGCTCGGGTAAGACCACGCTCGTCCAGCTTGTTCCGCGCCTGTACGATGCGACCGAGGGAAGGGTCCTCGTCGGAGGGGAGGACGTGCGCCGCTATGATCTAGCCGCCTTGCGTGACGCTGTTTCCATCGTGCTTCAGCAGAATGTGCTCTTTAGCGGGACGGTTCGCGACAACTTGCGCTGGGGTGCGCCCAAGGCAACGACCGAGGAGCTGCTCGATGCGTGCCGTGCAGCACGGGTGGACGAGTTCTTGGACCGTCTGCCCGGCGGGCTCGACTATGACGTGGGGCAGGGCGGCGTGAACGTCTCTGGCGGACAGAAACAGCGCCTGTGCATCGCCCGCGCCCTGCTCAAGCACCCGAAGATCCTCATCTTCGATGATTCGACGAGCGCGGTCGATATGGCCACCGAAGCGGACATCCGGCGCTCGCTTGCTGCGCTCACGGGCGTCACGAAGCTCATCATCGCCCAGCGTGTGAACTCGGTGATGGACGCCGATATGATCGTGGTCCTCGACGAGGGGCATGTGCATGCGGTGGGCACCCATGATGAGCTCCTTGCGCATGATGAGATCTATCGCGAGATCTACGAGTCGCAGGTCCATACGGCGCAGGAAGGGGGCGAGCGCTGATGCCGGCACCGGGAAACAAACCGCGCGACCTCATCGGTACACTTAGGGAGCTTCTTTCGTATATGGGCAGGCACAAGCTGCTGTTCCTTGCCGTTGCCGTGCTGGTGACCATCTCGGCTTCTGCCAACCTGCTCGGCACGTACATGATCCAGCCGACGGTTGATGCCCTGACCGCAGGCGACGTTCCGGCCTTCATCCGCTGGGTCGTCATCACGGCCTGCATCTACATCGCAGGCGTGCTCGCGGCGCTGGGATACACGCAGCTCATGGTCCACGCGGCGCAGAAGGTGCTCGTCGATATCAGGCGCGACCTGTTCGCCCACATCCAGACGCTGCCGCTTGCGTACTTCGACGCTCGCAACCGCGGCGACATCATGAGCTACTTCACCAACGACGTCGACACCGTGGCCGAGGCTATGAACAACAGCTTCGCCATGGTGATCCAGAGCTTTATCCAGATCGTGGGCACGCTTACGTTGATCTTCGTGCTCAACTGGCAGCTCTCGCTCATCGTGGTGGTGGGCTATGCGGCGATGTTCGCCTACATCGCGTTCTCCACCAAGAAGAGCCGCGGGTACTTCCGGCGGCAGCAGGCGGTTTTGGGCGAGCTCGACGGTTACATCGAGGAGATGGTTGGCGGGCAGAAGGTCGTCAAGGTCTTCAACCATGAGCAGGCCAACGTGATGGCGTTCCGCGACAAGAACGAGCGCCTGCGCGTGGCGGGTACGGGCGCTCAGGCATACGCCGCCTCGATGATTCCCGCGGTGGTGTCCATCAGCTACGTGAACTACGCGATCGTGGCCGTGGTGGGGAGCCTCATGGCTATCACCGGCATGACCGGGGTGGGGGCGCTCGCGAGCTACCTGGTGTTCGTGCGCCAGACGGCGATGCCCATCAACCAGTTCACCCAGCAGTCGAACTTCCTGCTCTCCGCCCTTGCCGGTGCCGAGCGCGTCTTCGCAGCCATGCGCGAGCCTGCGGAAGTCGACGAGGGGACCGTCGAACTCGTGAAGACGGGCGAGAACGATTGGGCCTGGAGGATTCCCGACGGCTACGGCGTGGGTGCATGGGGTGCGCTCGTGCCGGTTGCGGAAGCGGGGGCTGCCGGCGAGTTCGCACCCGGTGATGAGACGGCATCCGAGGGCTGCGTCTCGGCTGCGGCGGTCCCCGCCGCAGCGGATGGCGGCGCCGTGGTACAGCAGACGGCCCGAGGTGTGGATGGCACCGTTTTGGCTGTGGGCTTGGTACCGCTCCGTGGCGACGTGCGCTTCCACAACGTGAGCTTTGGCTATGATGCCGGCCACGAGGTGCTTCACGATCTCAACCTCTTCGCCAAGCCTGGCCAGAAGATCGCCTTCGTGGGATCCACCGGTGCGGGCAAGACCACGATCACGAACCTGATCAACCGATTCTATGACGTGCAGAAAGGCGAGATCACCTACGACGGCATCAACGTCAAGAACATCGCCAAGGATTCTCTCCGCCGCTCGCTCGGCATCGTGCTGCAAGATACGCATCTCTTCACCGGCACCATTGCGGACAACATCCGATTCGGCAAGCTCGATGCAACCGATGAGGAGATCCGCGCGGCGGCTCGGATCGCGAACGCCGACGGGTTCATCCGCCGACTGCCGAATGGCTACGATACGATGGTCACCGCCGACGGTGCGAACCTCTCCCAAGGACAGCGGCAGCTGCTCGCCATCGCCCGTGCTGCCGTCGATGGTGCACCGGTGCTCATCTTGGACGAGGCGACGAGTTCCATCGACACGCGTACCGAGATGCTCATAGGCCGCGGCATGGACCAGCTCATGCAGGGGAGGACCACGTTCATGATCGCGCACCGCCTCTCTACCGTGCGCGATGCCGATGCGATCATGGTCCTCGAGCACGGCCGCATCATCGAGCGCGGCACGCACGAGGAGCTCTATGCTCTGCGCGGCGAGTACTGGAGCCTGTGCCAGGGGCTCAAGGAGCTCGACTAGCACGGAACGGGCGCGCCGCCTGCCTCCGGTGCTCACGGCGGGGCCATCGCCTTGCCCGGCGCTTCGCTCGGCAGAGGCGGACTGGCTTGGTCCGTTCTGTAAGGCTTTCGGCCTTGGCTGCGGAATGCTGGTTTGGGCGCATAAGATTGGGTACACTGTCCAGAACCGGGACGCGCAGGCGCGTCCACGTTGATCGGAGGATCTTTATGAACGAAGTCGAGCGGTACGGTAGCCCGATTTATCGGGAGCAGCCGGCGCCTCAGCTCATCTCCAGACGGCTCTACAACGCAGTGCTCACGGGGTTCGTGGTGCTGTCGTTCATCATCATGGCAGCGTGCTCGCACATCACCGGGACGCGCGAGTTCGTGCTCTTCATGGTTCGTAACCCGTTGCTCGTCACCTTGGGCAGCCTTGCTGGATCCATTGGTGGCATCATCTGCATGAGCATCGGCCGCAGCCGTGAGAACCTTACGCTCGGGCTTGTGGGCTACGCTCTCTTCAGCCTGACGTTCGGATTCACCACCTCACTCGCGCTGACCGCCTATGATATGGCGAGCATCTCGATGGCGTTTACCGCCACGGCGGGCATCATGATCGTGTTCGGTTGCGCCGGCATCATGTTCCCCAACTTCTTCGCCCGTCTGCAGGGCGTGCTCGTGGTCGGGCTGCTCGCAATCGTCGCGGTGGAGCTCGTGCTCGCGCTCATGGGCGTTCAGCAGAGCATCACGGACATCGCGGTCATCCTGCTCTTCTGCGGGTTCATCGGCTACGACGTCTATCGCGCCACCACCGCGGTGCCCACGTTCACGAATGCGCTGTGGTATGCCGTGGATCTTTACCTCGATATCATCAACGTCTTCTTGCGCCTTCTGGCGCTCTTCGGCCGCAGGGACTAGAAGGTCCTTTGAACTGCGAGGGCGGGGCGTTTCGACGCGGTCCTTGGCAGCATTGCACGCGTCGCATGATGGGAGGCCCTTCGGGGCCTCCCTTTTGGTATGCAGCACTCGGCTGCGAAGCACTCGGCTTTACCGGGGTGGGGGGAATGTGGGCGGTGAGGGGGCAGCGCATCAAGCGTAATGAGAAGGTTGATGGGCCGCGATGTTCTGTCAAGTTTGTTTCAAGATACGAAACACTTTAGCAAAATAAAGCAATTCCCGGCGTTCCCGAATCCATATACGAGGGATACGGCTAAACTTGTTGACAATGTGACAGCCTAGCCATCGAGCTTGGCACACAGGCAACTGTTGTCCCAAAGGTAAGGGGGGCCTATGTCCATCAAAGAGATGTCGCGCCGTCGTTTCATCGAGGCGATGGGCGCCGTGAGCGTCATCGGAGCGACCGGGCTCGCGGGCTGTGGCAGCCAGCGCGCCGGCGGCTCTGGCTCGGCTAGCGCATCTGGCGAGATTGCCGACACCATCACGTTCGCCCAGGGCGCCGATCCTCGCGGTCTCGATCCCGCGTACGTCGACGATGGCGAGTCCGCAAAGGTCATGTCCAACATCTACGATACCGTGCTCAAGTTCGACGTCGAGACGACCGAGGTTCTGCCAAGCCTCGGCGAGATGCCCGATATCTCGGATGATGGCCTTACCTACACCTTTAAGATCCGCGAGGGCGTGAAGTTCCATGACGGCACCGACTGCGATGCCAACGCCATCGTGACCTCCATCACCCGCCAGCTCGAGCCCAACCGCACCGAGGACATGCCCTACGCATCCTTCGTGTTCGGCTCCGAGTCCACAAACTCCGGCATCGCCTCCATCGAGGCCCCCGATGCCACGACGCTCGTCATCACCCTGCGCGCTCCCTCGACGCCGTTCATCCGCAACATGGCGATGACGCTCGCCGCCCCCATCGTGGCGCCGTCCGCCATCGAGGCTGGCGACTCCAACGAGAACCCGATCGGCTCCGGCCCCTACAAGTTCGTGTCTTGGACCAAGGGCGACAGCATCGTGCTCGAGGCGAACGAGGACTACTGGGACGAGGAGCACAAGTCGCAGACGAAGAACGCCGTGTTCCGCATCATCGCCGAGAACTCCTCTCGTGTGACCGCCCTCAACAACGGTGAGGTCGACATGATCGACGGCATCGACGCCTCCGTGGTCGATACCATCACCGGCGCGGGCAACGAGCTGTTCGAAGAGGATGGCATGAACATCAACTACATGGCCTTCCGCAACGACTCGGGCGTCTTTGCCGATCTCGAAGCTCGTCGCGCCTTCTGCCAGGCAGTGAACGTCGAGGAAATGGTCCAGAGCCTGTACGGCGACTACGCGGGCGTGGCGAATTCCGTCATGCCGCTGTGGATGGCCCCCTACGATGAGGACATCCAGCAGACCGCCTACGACCCCGAGGCCGCCCAGGCGAAGTTTGCCGAGCTGGGCATCACGAGCTGCACGATGCTCACCTATACCAACGTGCGCCCCTACAACTCGATCGGCGGCCAGCCGCTCGCCGAGGCCATCCAGGGCTATCTGCGCGAGGTTGGCGTCGAGATGGAGATCGTCTCCTACGACTGGACCACGTACCAGACCAAGGTCGAGACCGATGCCTTCGACTGCTGCCTGTACGGCTGGGTGGGCGACAACGGCGACCCCGACAACTTCATGAACCTGCTTGCCGACGAGAACGTCTCCATGAACGTGGGCCGTTATCGCAACGATGAGTACAACGCCCTTATCCAGCAGGGTCTCACCACGCCCGACGGCGATGATCGCGACGCCATCTACAAGCAGTGCGAGCAGATGGTTGCCGACGAGATGCCCTGGATGCTCATCAGCCACTCCAAGAACCTCGCAGCATATGCTCCGAGCATCAACAACTTCTACTATCACCCGACGGGTGTTGTGCACTTGGAGCTCATCACCAAGACCGCCTAAGTTTGGGCTTCGCGGTGCAAACGCGTATAATCGTTTGTCATTAGCAGCGAAAACGGGGCCGGGCGCCTTGCCCGGCCCGTTTTGGTGACAACCGGCCCGGTGCCGCCGGGTCTGAAAGGAATGGAAAGGAGGTAGACGACGTGCTGAAATACATCATCAAGCGCATCCTGTTGGCGATCCCGGTCCTGCTGGGTGTCTCCATCCTGGTGTTCCTCATCATGCGCGTGTTCTCGGCCGACCCGGCGCCTGTCGTTCTCGGCCAGCATGCCACCGCCGAGGCCATGGAGGCCTGGCGCGATGCCAACGGGTTGAACGATCCCATCATCGTGCAGTACTTCGACTTCCTCACCGGTGCGCTCACCGGGGACCTCGGCGAGAGCTACTACACGCACACGCCGGTTATCCAGGAGCTTATGAGCCGCTTCCCTGCCACGGTGGAGCTCGCGCTCGTCGCGATCGTCATCGCCACGGTCGTCGGCATCGTGCTGGGCGTCGTCTCCGCGGTGCACAAGAACACCTTCATCGACGGCGTCTCGATGATCTTCGCCCTGATCGGTGTCTCCATGCCGATCTTCTGGTCGGGAATCTTGCTCATCATCCTCTTCGCAGGCGTGCTTCACGTGCTCCCGTCGTCCGGTCGCATCGATCCTCTGCTTGCACCGGTGGGGGGTACGGGCCTCTACCTGATCGATACCCTGCTCTCAGGTGACTTCGAGGCGTTCTCCGATGCGCTGAGCCACATCATCCTTCCGGCTCTGGCGCTCTCGCTCTACTCCATGGCGGTCATTACGCGCATGACCCGTTCGAGCATGCTCGATACCCTCAACGAGGACTACGTGCGCACCGCCCGGGCGAAAGGCCTGCGTCGGGGCCGCGTGAATCGCCACCATGCGCTGCGCAACGCCATGCTTCCCATCACGACGGTCATCGGACTCCAGCTGGGCGGCCTTCTTGGTGGCGCTATGCTCACCGAGACGGTCTTTGCGTGGCCGGGCATCGGAAAGTATGTGGTCGATTGCATCCTTAAGTCAGACTTCCCGGTTGTCCAAGGAGCGGTGCTCCTGATTGGCGTCATCTTCATCATCGTCAACCTCGTGGTCGACGTGATCTACGCCTATCTCGATCCCCGCATCAAGTACTCGCAGGAAGAGGGGTGATTCGCATGGCAGAACTCATCAACGATGCAGCCGTCCTCCGCGAGGAGGAGCCCGCGCCATCGCAGATGCCGCCTGAGGCGCCGGAGGGCGAGCGCGCTGCGCAGAAGCCCGAGTCGCTCTGGAAGGACATGTGGTACTCCCTCACGCAGAACAAGCCTGCAATGGTGAGCCTTGTGGTCATCTCGCTGCTTGTGATCATTGCCATCGTGACGGCCATCGCACCACAGGTGCTTCCGTGCGATCCGTATCAACAGGATCTTTCCCAATCGTTCGAAGGACCGAGCGCCGAGCATTGGTTCGGCACGGACCAGCAGGGCCGTGACATCTTCAGCCGCATCCTTATCGGTAGCCAGATCTCGCTTACGGTCGGTCTGCTCTCGGTCGCCATTTCGCTCACGATCGGCGTCGCGCTCGGCGCAATCGCCGGCTACAAGGGCGGAATCGTCGATACGATCATCATGCGCTTCATGGACATGATGCTCGCCATCCCGTCCATCCTGCTTGCCATCGCGTTCATGGCGGCACTCGGCCGCGGCATCGACAAGGCGATCATCGCCATCGGCTTTGTGTCGATTCCTGAGTACGCGCGTATCGTGCGCAGCCAGATCCTTGCGGTCAAGCAGACCGACTACGTGGCAGCCGCGCGCGTCATCGGCGATTCCGATGCCACGATCATCTTCCGCCACGTGCTACCTAACGTGCTGCCCTCGATCATCGTGCGCGCGACGCTCGGCATCTCTGGCGCCATCCTCGATGCGGCGGCGCTCGGCTTCTTGGGCCTGGGCGTGCAGCCGCCGGCGGCGGAATGGGGCGACATGCTGGGTCGCGGGCGCAACTACATCTTCCGCGCCCCGCACGCGATGATCTTCCCCGGTCTTGCCATCACCATCACCGTGCTCGCTTTCAACCTGCTGGGTGACGGTATCCGCGACGCCTTCGATCCCAAAGCAAGGAAGCGGTGATACCTATGGCATTGCTTGAAGTGAAGGACCTCGTTACCGAGTTCCCCACGCGTAAGGGCATCGTCCGCGCAGTGAACGGCGTCACCTTCTCCATCGACCGCGGCGAGATCCTGGCCGTGGTGGGCGAGTCGGGTTCGGGCAAGAGCGTGACCTCGCTCTCGATCATGGGCCTCCTGCAGGATCCCGGCCATGTTGCCGGCGGTTCCATCACGTTCGACGGCAAGGATCTCCTTGCTGCGAGCGAACGCGAGATGGAGGCCATCCGCGGCGATCAGATCTCGATGATCTTCCAAGAGCCCATGACGAGCTTGAATCCCGTCTATCGCGTGGGCGACCAGATCGTCGAGGCCATCCAGACGCATACCGACATGAATAAGAAGGACGCTTGGGCGCGTGCGGTCGAGATGCTGCGCGTGGTGGGCATCCCTAGCCCCGAGGAGCGCGCGCGCGATTATCCGCATCAGATGTCGGGCGGCATGCGCCAGCGCGTCATGATCGCCATGGCACTCTCCTGCGATCCCAAGCTCCTGATCGCCGACGAGCCTACGACGGCGCTCGACGTGACGATCCAGGCTCAGATCCTGGACCTTATCTACAAGCTGCGCGACGAGTTCGACATGGCCGTCATGCTCATCACGCACGACCTGGGCGTCGTGTCCGAGGTGGCCGACCGCGTGGTCGTCATGTACTGCGGCCAGGTGGTCGAGGAGGGCGAGAAGGTCGAGCTGTTCGACTACCCGCTGCACCCCTACACGCTCGGTCTTCTGCGGTCCATTCCGCGTTTGGAGGACGAGCAGTCCGAGCGCCTCTACATGATCAAGGGCTCGGTGCCCAACGTGCTCGACATGCCCCCGGGATGCCCCTTCTCCGACCGATGCGACCGGTGCTTCGATCGGTGCCGCAAGGAGGTTCCCGAGCTGCGTGACGTTCCCGGTACCGACCGACGCGTCCGCTGCTTCCTGTACGACGATCCTTCCGAGGTCGAGCGCGCCATCGCTACGCAGCATGAGCGCGCGAACCGCTCGGTGGGCGCCACCGAGGAGGAGGTGCACTAGATGGAAAACGAGACCCTGCTCGAGGTTCAGCACCTCACCAAGAGCTTCGTGGCCGACAGCAACTTCTTTGGCAAGCCGACATCGTTCGTGCGCGCCGTCGACGATGTGAGCTTCTCGATCAAGAAAGGCGAGGCGTTCGGCCTGGTCGGAGAGTCGGGTTGCGGCAAGAGCACCATCGGCAAGATGCTTGTGGGGCTGCTCAAGCCTACGAGCGGAAAAATCCTTTTTGAGGGGCGCGATATCACCGCGCTTCCGCACAAGGAGCGCCGCAAGCTCTGCAGCGAGATCCAGCTTATCTTCCAGGATCCGTACGCGAGCCTGAACCCGCGAATGACGATCGGCCAGATCGTAGCGGAGCCCATCAAGACCAACAATATCCTGCCCGCTGACAAGATCGATGCGCGCGTGGATGAGCTGCTCGAGCGTGTGGGCTTGGCGAGCTACATGAAGAACCGCTATCCGCATGAGTTCTCAGGTGGACAGCGCCAGCGTGTCGGTATCGCCCGTGCGCTTGCGGTGAATCCCAAGCTCATCGTCTGCGACGAGCCCGTATCGGCGCTTGACGTGTCAATTCAGGCGCAGGTGCTTAACCTTCTCGACGACCTGAAGGATCAGTTCGGACTCACGTATCTGTT
Organism: Enorma phocaeensis; assembly: GCF_900186505.1. Classification (GTDB taxonomy): domain Bacteria; phylum Actinomycetota; class Coriobacteriia; order Coriobacteriales; family Coriobacteriaceae; genus Enorma; species Enorma phocaeensis. The sequence goes on along the minus strand of NZ_LT891968.1, from coordinate 132,541 downwards.
CATCGCCCATGGCCTGAACGTCGTGAAGCACATTTCGGATCGCGTGGGCGTCATGTATCTGGGTCGTCTGATGGAGATCGCTCCCAAGAACTCGCTTTACCATGAGCCGCTCTGCCCCTACACGCAGGCGCTGCTCTCGGCCATCCCGAGTCCTAATCCGCATCTGCAGCGAAAGCGCATCATTCTCGAGGGCGATGTACCGAGCCCCATCGATCCTCCGGCGGGTTGCCGCTTTGCAGGGCGTTGCTTTGCCAAGATCGGCGCCTGCGAGGTTGGTGCGCCCAACCTTACCGAGGTGCTGCCCAACCACATGTGCGCATGCCATCGCTATGCGAACGTGACCCAGGACAAGGTGCTCGACGTCGCCCGCGACCTGCAATACGATGCGGCGCGCCCCACGTACGGTCGCGGAAAGTCCGATGTGAACGCCGATCCCGTGGTGGCCGCTAAAAAGGCTGCTGAGTAACGTTGGCGTTGCGGGCTTCGGCCCCGCACTCTCCATCTGACCGGTAGATAACAAAATGCGGGCCTCCATCCGAGTTGGGTGGAGGCCCGCATTGCTGGCATTGCTGATTGCTGTTAGAGGGCGGATAGCAAAAAGGGCGAGCCCTCTTGATGAGAGTTCGCCCTATTCTCTTGTGGTGGAGCCGCGGAGAATCGAACGCCTGTTACATGCGCTGTCTACCTGCGCGAACGTTTAGAGCGTTTGCCAGAATTGCCACAATCACACCGCCTACACATCGCCCATCGCCGCATCGATGACGGAGGTCTCGACCTCGAGGTCGCCGAGCATGGGCCTCACGTAGCGGTTGTACGTGGTGCTCACGTCGCAGTGGCCGAGCCACCGCGAGACCTTGGCCACCTCGATGCCCGCGCCGATGCAGGCGGTGGCGAAGCTGTGCCGCAGCGTGTAGAGCGTCACGCGCGGGATGGGCTCGCCGTCATCATAGCACCCCTCGACGAGCCTGCGCATGTGCTTGCCGGCCGTGTTAGGGTTCATGCGCCCGCCGTCGCGCCCGGTCACTATCGGGCCGGATGACGGGCCCCATGCCTTCATTCTGGCGGCCGCCCAAGAGGTGAGCGGTATGGTGCGCTCGTTCCGCTCGGTCTTGGGGTCGTCGAGGGCGGCGCCGCCCTCGCCCACGGTGTACGTGCGCCGTATGGCCACCGTGCCGCGCGCGAGGTCGACGTCCTCCCAGTCGATGCCGAAGATCTCGCCCTTCCGCAGGCCCAGGCAGAGCCCGAGGACCACCATGCGCTCCTCGGCCGTGCCGGGGCAGCGCTCCCTCAGGTACCCGAGCAGCCGGCGGTGCTGGGCGAAGGTGGTGAGCCACTCGCCCTGCCTGCCGCCGTCACCCTTCTTGGGGTACTGGTAGCGGAAGGACGCTGGGTTCACCGCTATCATGCCCATCTCGACGGCGTTGCCCAGGACCGAGGAAAGCACCTCGCGGGCCTTCTGCGCCGACTTGCGCGTGGGGCACGAGAGGATCATCTTCTGCACGGACATGCGGTTTATGCGCTCGAGGTCCATGTCGCCGAATGCCGGCACGAGCCTGCGCTTGAGCACCTGGCGGTAGGTGTCGCGCGAGTTGCGCCTGAGCCCGGCCTTCTGCGGCCACCAGAGCGTATCCACGAACTCGCGGAACGTGATTCGCCCGGAGATCCCGCGCCTGCCGTCGCGCTCGATGGGAAATGCCCGCTCCGCCGCTTGGGCCTCCTTTTTGGTCCTGCACACCCGGGTGCGGCGGTCGCGGGCGCCGTCCCATTTCACGCCGACCGTGACGTCGGCCTGCCACTTGCCGTTCTTTAGCCTGCGGACGGCCATGGTAAAATCACCTTGCCTCCCGGATCTCGGTGGGTACTCAGCCCTTCCCCTCGTCGCCGCCAAGCTTTGGAGGGGGAGGGCGGTTTGCTGTTGATGCGCCATCATAGTGCGCTTGCGCCGCTGATATCACGCCTCTCGGATCAGAACAGCTTCCGTCTCTTCGGTTGAGCGATGACGTCGTATACCTTGATGACGCGTATCCGCTTGTTCTCCCAAACATTCATGGCGTTTCGCTTCTGAGTCAGCTCAAGATCGGCCAAGATGTCGTCCCCGATGCCGAACGTGTACTCATGGCTCACGAGCTTGTTCAGGAATTCGAAATCGGAGACATATCCGGTGGCTTTCTGGCCATTCCAGTAAAACTCCCATTTCCTCTTGTCGCTCACTTCAAGCATCGGTTTCGTTACCGAGAGGTAGACCTTCTCCTCAATCTTCACCCGCTCGTCTCCCACGACGCATTGTGGTGCCGTCTTTATCGTCGGGAAATCGGCTGAAGGCGCCTCGAAGCCCTCGGTGCCTTCGGATCCGATGGAGATGCTGGCGATGCTGTCGTCCCCCTCAAGCGCCGAGAACATCATCTCGGCTGCGCTGTCGACGGGGTCCGATGTACCAAGCCTGTAAACGTTGTTGGTAACGTTGATGGTCGAGTTATCGCCGGTGACGATGGTGATGCCGCTTCCCGAGCTCTCGACGGACTTGGGAGCCCCCTTCTTCCCGAGGAACTGCCTCAACTTCAGATATCCGTTTACGTTATCGATGATGGGTGTCAGCTGATCGCTAACCTGGGATAGCGTTGCCAACAGCCCAGGTAGACTCGTGACGGCGGTTTGAAGGATCGCCTCGAGACAGCCTGGTCTCGTGGCTGTGATCTTGACATCGATCTTCACGTTCGGATCGGTCTCAGCGGCGGCGAGCTGAAGCACCCTGGCGTAGTTGAGCACGACTTGAGTGAAGGTGTCGACGGATACGCCCTCGAGGTCGCCGCCGAACTTCACTGTCACCGATTTGGTCTGCATCGTCCTTCTCCACATCTGAACCACCTCGCGGCGATTCTACCAACTCGTTTTGACATCATATGGTCATCCCAAGTGCCCCGCTCATGCGCTCATCTCCTCGCGATCCGGCGCAGCGCCATGTCCAGCACTTCCCCCCGCGGCGTCGGCGCGCCGCATGGGATCGCGGTCGGTGAACGACTCCTTGCCATCGATATGCTCCATGAGGTCGCTGCTTATCGAGTTACCCATAGGATCGAGGATGAAGTCGATGCCCTTGCGGCGTGCCGCCTTGGCGGCGGGGACGAAGTCGCTGTCGCCGGATACGAGGATGATCTGCGAGACGATGCCGTCGTAGGCGAGCGACGATATGTCGATGCCCATGCGCATGTCCACGCCCTTCTGGGAGAAGGAGATGCGGAAGTCGCGCTCGGTCAGATCCTCGACCGTGATGGACCCCGCGCAGAGCTTCTTGACCTTCTCAGGATCGAGCATGAAGTGGGGCCGCACGTCAGAGAGCTTGCCCATGCGCAGCGCCATCTTGCGCTTGCTCTTGAGCGCGTCGAAGAAGTCGAGCGTCCAGCGGTACGTCTCCTCCTTCCCGAAGTCGATGTTCCTCTTCAGGAGCGGGTGGTAGACCGTGCTCTGGACCGGCGGGCAGTCGTAGTAGAAGATGCGGTAGAGCTCGCGGCGGACATGGCCGTCGCGCTTCTCCAGGATGTGACGGAACACGTAGCGGTTGAGCTCCTCCGCCCGCTCCTCGGGAGTCTTCTTGCCCCAGAGCTTCGCCGCGCGCTTGCGGTAGAAACCGCCGTCTACGAGGATTGCCGTCTTCGTCATGGGTGCTCCAAAGACGATATGAGAAAGCCATTGGAGGGAAAGCCTCCCCGCGGCATGCCGGGTCGCGGGCTGGGCGGGAACAATGGCTGTGTATCGTCAGCCTGCGGTGCCCGCCGTACCGCACGCATGGGAGGAGGCTCCCCGTGTCCCATGTTACCTCCGTCGGCCTCGACGTGCATGCCCGCTCCGTCGCGGCCTGCGCCTTCAATCCCTACACGGGCGAGGTGAGGCAGAAGACCTTTGGCACCGACGCTCAGGAGATCGCCTCCTGGATAAAGGCCTTCGAGGACCCCAGGGCGGTCTACGAGTCGGGCCCAACGGGGTTCGCCCTGTGCCGCGAGCTCCGCGGGCTCGGCGTCGACTGCATCGTCGGCGCCGTCTCCAAGATGCAGAAGCCGGCGGCCGATAAGCGCCGCAAGAACGACAGGCGCGACGCCGCCTTCCTGGCAAGGCTCCTCGCCACCCACAACATCATCGAGGTCTGGATACCGCCCGTCGAGGTGGAGGCGGCGCGCGACCTGTCCCGCGCGCTGGACGATGCGCGCATCGACCTGCAGCGCGCGCGGCAGCGCCTCTCCAAGTTCCTGCTGAGGCGAGGATACGCCTTCGACGAGGTCGACGCGCTCGGTCGGAAGAGAGGGGCCTGGACCCGGGCTTTCTGGAGATGGGTCGAGGGCCTGCGCCCGCAGGAGGCGGCAGCGGCCCATGCGTTCGACCACTACGTCACCTGCGTGCGCTGCGCCGAGTCGGACAAGCGGGCCCTCGAGAAGCTGGTGCTTGCCGAGGCCCGGAGCGGAAGATGGAAGGATAGGGTCGGCGCCCTCGCCTCCATCAAGGGCATCTACGTCATATCCGCTTTCAGCCTCGCCGCCGAGGCGGGCCTCTTCAGCCGCTTCCCGACCGCGGGAGCCTACGCTTCCTGGGTGGGCATCACCCCTTCCGAGCATTCCAGCGGCGAAAGGGAGGCGCGGGGCGGCATCACCAAGACGGGGAACGGCGCCTCCCGCCGCGTCCTCGTGGAGTCCTCCTGGCACTATATGAGCTGCTCGCCCAAGCCCAAGGCGGCGCCTTCGGGATATGAGGTGCCGCGGCACGTGAAAAGCCGGGCAGACGATGCCACCGCACGTCTGGCGCATCGCCACGAATCGCTCAGGGCCGCCGGCAAGCGGACCTGCGTCGCCAACGTCGCCGTCGCCCGGGAGCTCGCCTGCTGGGTCTGGGAGATCGGCAGGCGGGCCGAGGGGACGCTCGGCTAGGCCCGGGCGATACAGACCTTCTTGCCGGATGCGCCTGCATATCGACGCATCGCCGGGACCGGCTCACGGCTTTTTTGATGGGCAGCCAGGCGAGGCGGCGCCCGAGGACAAAGACTGGGAGGTTTTCGAGCGACGGCCCCGGACGGAGAATCGGAATGCGGTAGGTGCGCAAAACATATGCCAGCTGAGCTAAACGCAAACAAAATGGCGCACGAGTCCGCGGATATTAGCCTGCCAGGCGAGCGACGACTAACGAGCATCTCATGCAGGCGAACCGGCGAGAAATAGTTACAGGTCCCGGAATAAAATCTGGGACCTGTAACGTCATGCCTCTTGACAATGGCTTTCTCATATTACAAAAGAAGGCCCTTGGTTTACGCGCACCGCTCATCGCTGCGGGGCATCTCACCAAGGGCCGTATCTGCAGTACAAGATATTCCCGGACAGGCCCCGGTGTCAAACGTTGTCTACAAAAATCCCGACATTTCTTTCGGTTCCCCCATCACGCGCTCATCTCCTTGCGATCAAGCGGCGTGCCGTCTCGGCGTCCATGTTCCCGGTCCACTCGGCACCGTGCTTCTTCATGATGTCGGCGACCGCGGGCTGGATGCTGTAGTCGACGTTGGCGAGTCTGAACCCGAATGGCGGCGCCCCGAGGATGCCGAGCTGGCAGAGTGTCGCGGCATCGGTGTCGAGGTCGGGCAGGCTCACCACGCCCTCCTCTAGCGCGAGGGCAACGATGGCCCTGCGCCTGGGCGACATGAACTCGAACGAGCGACGCAGGAAGTCGACGCGCCGCGCCCGTTTGCCGAACTCGAGCAGGCGGCTGAGCAGGAGGCCGAGGAAGGCGCCGCCGAACAGGAACGCCGCGCTCCACAGCGCGCACTCGGCGGGATGCGCCACGGCGAATGCCCACACGGTCGCGAACGATCCGCTGAGGGCTCCCCAGGCGACGAGCGCGACGGTGAAAACGGCGTCGAAGACGATCCCCACGAGTTTCTGGGCGGCGACGGCCTGCGCCGCCTCGGCGACCTTCTCCCGCGCGCTCATGCGCTCATCTCCTCGCGATCCGGCGCAGCGCCATGTCCAGCACTTCCCCCCGCGGCGTCGGCGCGGCGCAGGGGGTCGCGGGCGAGGCTCGCGATCGTCTCCGAGGCGAGCGTCTTGCCGTCCTCGGTAAGCGCGTCGTAGGCGTCGACCATGGCGGCGCGGCGGGGGTCGGCCGACGCCCCACCCGCTCCAGGCGCATCCTCGGGGTGCTCGATGTACCAGCCGGTCATCTCGTTCGGCGTGGTGCCCAGGATCTCGCAGCACCGGCACAGCTGCTCGATGCTCATCATGGTTTCACCGCGTTCCCAAGCGCCGATTGTGCGAAGGTTCGCCCCAATTAATTCTGCGAGCTGGGTTTGGGAAAGCTTCTTCGCTTTTCTGATTCGCTTCAGCTGAAGGATCACATCTCACTCCCTTCAGAATTGGCAATACATCGCCTATATCGTATGAGCCGCACTAAGAATAGGCAAGAAATATCTTAGAAAAGTCTTGCAATAGGCTAGAAGTCTCCTATACTGAGAATCGAAATAGGCGAGATATAGCATATTTCGATTCATAGGCAAGCCTATGTTTCCGACGTTCGCCAAGATTCGCCGTTGACATGGCGCGCGGGGCGTGCGTTAGCCAAAATTAGCCAAAGACAGCGGGAGATATATGGGCTAGCGGATTGAAAAACGGGCCTTCTACCTGCGACGGGGTAGAAAGCCCGGAAAAAGTTGGTGGAGCCGCGGAGAATCGAACTCCGGTCCACGAAAGCCCCCTGATCGGCATCTCCAGGCTCAGTCGCTGATTTGATCTCGGGTGCCTTGCGCGCAGCGACACGCTCGCGGCACCCCAACCGGTTCAGTCTTAGCCTGCGCCATACCGATTACGTGCGCAGGAGCATTCCCCTAAGATGACACCGCTCCCGGGGCGGGGAACTCCCGGGTTTGGCGTGCTGCTATGTAATTAAGCAGCAAGAGCCAGCTGAGGCTCGTAAGAAGAATTCTTGTCAATTCATTTTGACAGTACCCCTGTTTAACGTGGCGAGGAGACCACGGCCTGCTTCCTCTCTCAGAGCTATCGCGTCGAAACCAGTCGGCCCCAGAAGGCGGTCTGGCAGGCTGCGGCGCTGTCACCGCAAAGCCGTACTCGACCTGTCAAAGTACCTGCTGCGCATGCAGCGTGGAAAAGCAGCATACCACGGTCGCTGCCTGTGCTCAAGCTCTTACCCAGCCTGCTCGAGCCTATGCGCGAGAGCGTCAACCAGAAGGTCGATATCATCGGGCGTGCAGATGAGCGGGGGGAGGAACCGTAGCGTGTGATCGCCTGTGGCGTTGAGCACGAATCCGTCGTCGAGAAGGGCCGCAACGAGGTCATGGGCGTCGCATGCATCGGGCGCGAGGTCGCAGCCGACCATGAGCCCGCGTCCGCGCACCTCGGTGACGCAGGGAAGGGCGTCAAGGCGCTCCATAAGGTAGGTGCCGGCATGGACGGCATGCTCTCCATATGCTCCGCAGATGAGCTCGCAGAGCACGGCCTCGGCAGCTGCTACCGCGAGGTTGCTGCCGCCAAACGTCGTCCCGTGCTCACCGGGGGCGAACGTGCGGGCGATTTCCGCCCGTGCCACGCAGGCGCCGCATGGAACGCCGCCAGCGATGCCCTTTGCAAGGCTCATGATATCGGGTGCGATGCCGAGCGACTGTATGGCGAATGGCGTACCGCACCGGAATATTCCCGCCTGCACCTCATCGGAGATGAGGAGCGCGCCGGCTGCGTGTGCCAGCTCGGCAGCTTCGTGGACGAATTCAGCGGTAAGGGGATGGACTCCGCTCTCGCCTTGGATCGGCTCGATCAAGATGCCCGCGATCTGCTTACCATGCTGTGCGAAGAGCTCCCGTAGCCCATCGATGTCGTTGGGCTCGCACATGAGGAATCCCCCAGGCAGCGGCTGGAACGGCTCCTGGAGCCGCTCCTGCATCGTTGCGGCCAGGGTCTCGAGCGTGCGCCCGTGGAACCCGCCATGCAAGCAAACGATCGCGTTGCCGCCGTTGCCGTGTCGTTGCGCGTAGAGGCGCGCGAGCTTGAGGGAGCACTCGTTCGCCTCGGCACCGGAGTTGGCGAAAAACGTCTGCCAAACCTGTTCGCCCGCAGCCGGCTGCGCCGCGTCCATGGCAGCCTGCGCATCTCCAGAGCACAGCGCCCGAGCGAGCCGCTCAGCACCCTCCATGTCATTGTTCGCGAGCTTGGAAAGAAGCGCGGCCACCTCGGCGCGATGCTCGATGTAGTAGTAATTCGACACATGAAGGAGCTGCTCTGCCTGATGCGAAAGAGCGTTTACCAGCGCCGGATGCCCATGTCCAAGACAGCAGACGCCGATGCCGGCAAGGAAATCGAGATACTCCTTGCCTGTGTCGTCGTAAAGCCTCATGCCCTCGCCATGCGTGAACAGTACCGGCAGGCGACCGAATGTGGGCATGATATACGTTCCATCGAGGGAGCGTTCCTGTTCGAGGTCCATGGTTTCCTCCAATGATTGCGGGCGTTGGCGGCATCCATCCGTTGATGAGATGCGCCCCGGGCCGTGGCGACGTTACTCGGTGCCCTCGATGCCAAATTCCTCTTCGACATCCTGCGAGAGGCGGGCGGCGAGTGCACCTACTGGATGCGGATGGCGATCGAACTCGTACGCCTCGGCCGTGGCGTGTATCACCGTGCCGATGCCGGCGTCGGTGAGCAGCTCGAGCAGCAACGCGTGCGGCGTCGTGCCGTTGATGATGTGTGAGCGGTACACGCCGTGGCGCAACGCGTGCACGCACGAGCGCAACTTGGGAATCATGCCCTTGGCGGCCGTTCCGTCGGCGAGGAGCCCTTCGGTCTCCTCGAGGGTGAGGTTCGAGATGAGCGAGTCCTTGTCATCGAAATCCTCGTATAGACCGTCGACGTCGGTTAGGAAGATGATCTTGTGCGCATGGATCGCAGCGGCGATATGCCCCGCGGCGACATCTGCGTTGATGTTGAAGAAGCCGCCGTCCTCGCCCTGAGCGACCGTGGCGACCACGGGGATGTACTCATTGTCGAGCAGGCTCTCGAGGTAATCGGGATTGACCCGGACGATATCGCCCACACGACCGAGCGCGGGGTCGAGCTGCTGGGCGATCAAGGTACCCGCATCGCTGCCGGACACGCCGACGGCCACGGTGCCATGCCGGTTGAGAGCCGATACGAGATCGGTGTTGACCTTGCCGACGAGGACCTCGCGGACCACATCCATGACCTCGGGCGTGGTGACACGCTGTCCATCCTTGAATGCAACGGGCAGATCGAGGCGTTTGAGGGCGCCGCTTACCTCGGCGCCGCCGCCGTGGACGATGACCACGCGCGCGCCGATGATCCTGAGCAGCAAGACATCGCTCATCACGTCATCGCGTAGGAGGTCATCCACCATGGCGGCGCCGCCGTACTTGATGACGACCGTCTTGCCGGTGAGGTTCTTGACCCATGGTAGCGTCTCGTACAGCAGCTCGCCGGTTTCTTGGTAAGGGCGGGTGGAAGCGGTGTCACGTGCGTATTTCATAGCGGCCTTCCAGGTTTAGATAGGAAAAGATAAGGCGAAGGGCAGGCGCCTCGCGGGCACCCGGCCATGCGTGCGGCGAGCTCTTGAAGCGCGACCGCACCGATTGTGCTTGTGAACGAAGTTCTTACGAACGGTAATCGGCGTTGATGGAGATGTAGTCATGCGTGAGATCGCAGGACCAGATCGTGGTCGCCGAGGTGCCTGCGCCGAGGTCGCAAGAGATGACGATCTCGGGGGCTTCGAATCGTCGCAGGGCTTCGTCTTCGTCGAAGGGAACCGCAAGGCCGTCTCGACACACCGGGATGCCCATGAAGTCGATCGAGGTGCGCCTCTCATCGAACTCGGCACCGGACTTGCCCAGCGCGGCGGCGATGCGGCCCCAGTTGCAATCACGGCCCGCGATGGCGCACTTCACCAGGGGCGAGTTGGCGACGGCGCGCGCGGCGGCATCGGCATCTGCATCGCTGGCAGCGCTGCTGACGTTGACCGTCACGAGTTTAGAGGCCCCTTCGCCGTCGGAGGCGATAGCCCTTGCGAGCGCTTCGCATACGACAAAGAGCGCCTGCTCGAGCTCGCAGTACGCGTCGCTGCCCTCCTCGATGGGCTCCGCGCCCGGCGCGGCGGCGCCCGACGCCATGAGCACGCACGTATCATTGGTCGAGGTATCGGAGTCGACGGTCACCTTATTGAAGGTCTTGCCCACGACGGAGGTCAGCAGGCTGCCGAGCGTGGCGGGCGCAACGGGTGCATCCGTGGTGATGATCGAGATCATGGTTGCCATGTTGGGCATGATCATGCCCGAACCCTTGACGCAGCCTCCGACGGTGAAGGTGCAGCCGAGATATTCGAGCGCTTGGGTCTCGTAGGATACGGCGTACTCCTTAGGATGCGTGTCGGTGGTCATGATCGCGCAAGCGGCATCGTGACCACCGTCGCGGGCGAGAGCGTCGACAGCTATGGGAACACCGGCTTCGAAGGGATCGGTCGAGAGCGGCTGGCCGATTACCCCGGTCGAAGCGACGAGCACCTGATTGGTATCACAGCCGAGGATCTGGGCAGCGATCTCTGCCGACTCCTGTGCGACGGCGCGCCCTTGGTCTCCGGTTGCAGCGTTTGCGTTGCCTGAGTTCACCATGATGGCACGGGCGATCCCCGAGCCCCGACCACCAAGGTGGTCACGGCTGATCAGGACGGGCGCAGCGCAGAAGCGGTTGGTGGTGAAGACGGCGGCGGTAGGACAGGGCTCGTCTGCAGCGACGAGCGCGAGGTCGAGACGTTCGGGATTCTTCCTGAAGCCGGCGTGAACACCGGCTGCCCTGAAGCCGCGTGCGCTGGTGACTCCGCCTTGCGGAACGGCGCGGATTGCCGCATCGAACTGTTCCATATCCATAAGGTCTCTCCTGAGCTAGACGAGGGTGCAAAGCCGAGTGCCATGCAGCACCATCAAGTGTACCGAGCGGGTGCCGCACGGGCAACGCCACCCGCGCATCAGTTATCGCGTGCAAGCGATTAAACGGGGAGGGCGCTGAGCGGTAAGCCTCGTCGCTCGTCGAGTCCGAATACGATGTTCGCGCACTGCACGGCCTGGCCAGCTGCGCCTTTGCAGAGGTTGTCGATGGCGCCGATCGCGACGAGGACCCCTGTGCGACGGTCAATCGCGAGCCCTACCTGGCAGAGGCACGTTCCTGCAACGGAATCGGTACGCGGCGTCCTCCCTGCATCGAGGACGTCGACGAGTGGGTGTCCTTCATACGCGGCGCGATATGCATCGATCACGGCATCGCCATCAAGAGACTGCGCATCTTCAGTGAGCGGAATGGTAACCGTCGACAGCAGTCCGCGCTTCAAAGGTGCCAGGTGCGGCGTGAAGACCACGCGTCCCTCGAGACCAAGGATCTGCTCGATTTCGGGGGTATGGCGGTGACGGCAGACGCTGTATGCCTCGACGTTCTCCGCGACGCTGCAGAAATGGGTGCGTGCGGTGGGGGTTTTGCCGGCGCCCGTCACACCCGAGATCGCATTCACAACGATGGGAGCTCCTTCGCGGGCCCAGCCCAAGCGGATGGCCGGCGCGGCTGCGAGCGATGTCGCCGTGGGGAAGCATCCGGCGCAGGCAACGAGCGGTGCTGTTCCAGAGGCGCGCTGGTCCTTGGCGCGCAGGAGGTCCTCGGCGAAGAGCTCGGGGAGACCGAATGCGCTCGTGGCAAGGAGTTCGGGCGCGGTGTGCTCCACTCCATACCACGACTCATAGGTTGCAGCATCGGCGAGACGAAAGTCCGCCGAGAGGTCGATGACCGTCACGCCGCTGTCCAGCAGCGACGGCGCGATCTTGAGCGCCGCGGTGTGCGGCACCGCTAGGAACACGGCGTCGCACGTTGCGAGTACGGGGTCGTTGTGCGGGGTGAAGAAAAGATCGGTCGCTCCGGCAAGGGCGGGGTACACGTCGGAGATCGCTTTGCCGGCGTCTTCCGCCGACGTGGCTGCGACGAGCTCGAAATCGGGATGGGCGAGCAGCAAGCGCACGAGTTCGACGCCCGCATATCCCGCCGCGCCCACGACAGCAACCCTATATCCCATACCATCACCCGTATCGTGAATAAAGAAGAATCGATTATTTGTTGATACGGAAGAATAGCACTCATTATGAGAGATTACGAATTTGTAACAAACTAAGCGGCGAACTCCCGAATGCGATCGAGCAGACGGATTGCTTCTTGGCGCCCCTGGATGTACAGATCAAGCAGCTTGGCCGGGTCGCGTTCGATATGGCCCACTTCGACGGGGCGTTGCGGTGCGATCACCAGCGCCCGCCCGTCGCGTTCGTAGTCCCAGATGTGCTCGCGCTGCTCGTTATAGCGCTCGTGGCGCGTCTCGAGGGCCTCGAGCAGGTAGGGATACTCGCTATAGCGAGCTCGTGCGGCAGCCATGAGCTCATAGGGTTCCTTCTGGTAGCCGCGGTGCTGCGTAAGCACGACGATGGCACGGCGATAGCCTTCGTCTTCGAGCGCGTGCTCGATGGGCACCGAGTCCGCCACGCCGCCGTCGAGATAGAGATGGCCGTCGATGGAGACCGGCTGGGTTATGAGGGGAAGCGAGGTGGTGGCGCGAAGGATATCGATATCGAGGACGGCATTCTTGACTTCGAGGTAGGAGGGAGTTCCGAACAGGATGTCCGTCATCGTGGCGAACAGGCGCATGGGATTCGCGAGGAACGCGTCGTTGTCAAAGGGATCGAGCCGGTCCTGGACATCGTTGAGCATGAAGTCATAACCGATGAGGCTGCCCGTTGCGGTAAGCGACTTGGTGCCGATATAGCGCCGGTCGTTGCAGAACGCGAGATTGACGCGGTTGACGCGACCGATCTGGCGCGATTTGAAATTCAGCCCGTTGAGCGCTCCGGCGGAGACGCCGTAGCATACGGGAACCTCGATGCCGTGCTCGAGCATCACGTCAAGCACGCCGGCGGTGAACTGGCCGCGGAAGCTGCCGCCTTCTAGGATGAGGGCGGTCTTTCCGGAATGCTCGGCTTTTGCGTGCATGGGTTCCTCCAATCATGCGCCGCCAGAGACAGGATGCGGCAAGTTGTATTCGGTTCTTCTACCACAAAAGGTTTGCGTTCATACCGTGGAGGCGGCTCGGGGCGGTTGGGTCGGGCGCGTGCCCCACGGTGCTCGCGAAAAAATAGCGCCCGATTCGAACATGCCGAACCGAGCGCCTAGCAGCTCAGTGGTGGGCGATGAGGGATTCGAACCCCCAGCCTTGTGCGTGTAAAGCACCTGCGCTAACCGTTGCGCCAATCGCCCGTGGGTACACAGTATAGCCTAACAGAGCGCATCGCAACCCTACGGAAATGCAATGTCGCTTCGGGCGCGTGCCCCCATGGCCCCGTGGCGCTCGGTATGATAAGGGCACAAGTGGGCGGAGCCGCCGTCCCGCGGGGCTTTTGGAGGATACATGCCTGAGCAAAACGTCTTTTTGCCGGAGGTGGCGACCGGCGAGCTGCGCGAGCGGCTGGCGAAGGTGCGCTACGTTTTCAGCGACCTTGATGGCACCATGTACGGACCCGGGTCCTGCGTGCTCCTGAACGCGGCCGGCGAGCACAGCCTTTCCTTCGTGTCGGTGCTCGTCGAGCTCAAGCGCGCGGGCATCGAGGTCATTCCCTGCTCGGGGCGAAATCGCTCTATGCTTCATGAGGATTCGCGCCTTCTTGGGCTCAAGTCCTACATCGGAGAGATGGGCGGCATCATCATGCTCGATCGCTCCAAGGACGAGTGGGAATACTTCACGGCTGATATGGCGTACGATCCCGATTGCGGCCTCACGCCCCATGAGGTTATCGAGCAAACCGGCGTATGCGACGAATTCGTGGGGCGCTGGCCTGGGCTGCTCGAGTACCACAACGACATGTCGACGGGATACAAGTATCGTGAGGTGACGGTCGGACTCCGCGGTGAGATTCCTGATGAGGAGGCGCGAGCCCTGCTTGACGGCTGCGGGCTTGATCTTGACTGGGCGGATAACGGCTATCTCAACTACATCTCGGCGCCCACGACGCTCAAGCTCCCCGAAGGCGTGCCCGGTCGCGCATTCAACATCATGCCCAAGGGACTCGACAAAGGGCGCGCGATCAAGCGGTTCTGCGAGCTCAAAGGCATCGATCCGGCTGAAACGCTCGCCATTGGCGACGCGACCTCCGACTACCTCATGGCAGATTACGTCGGGATGTTCCTGCTGGTCGAAAACGCCCTGCACAACAGCGATGCCGAGGACTTCCTGGCGTCGCATCCCGAGGTTCGCGTTGCGCGCGGGCGGATCGTGGACGGATGGGTCCGCGCGATGCGCACGCTGCTCGAGGCACAGGACTAGCTTGCGGGTTTTGAAACTGTGAAGGAGGGCGGATATGTCGCTGTGCACAACGGCTGACGCGGGAGGCGGGGTGAGCGCCGCCTCGGAGGGCGATGCACGGCCCATTGGTGTTTTCGATTCCGGTTTGGGCGGGCTCACGGTGGCGCGGTCCATCGCGATGGCTCTGCCCCACGAGTCGATCTTCTATGCGGGCGATACCAAGCGCTGCCCGTACGGCACGCGCACCGAGCACGAGGTGCGCAGCTTCGCCATGCAGGCGGCGCGCTGGCTCGAGAAGCACGATGTCAAGATCATCGTCATCGCGTGCAACACGGCGACTGCCGCCGCGCTCAAGGTCGCGCAGCAAACGCTTGCGGTGCCGGTGATCGGGGTCATCGCCCCGGGAGCCCGCGCAGCCATAAACACCACGCGCACACGCAAGGTCGGCGTGCTCGCTACCGACCTCACGGTTAGATCGGGTGCCTACACGCGCGCCATCCAGGACCTCGATGCGGGCGTCGATGTGTACGGCTGCCCAGCTCCGAGCTTCGTCGAGATCGTCGAGCGCGAGCTCGCAACAGGCGCGCACCTGCAGGAGCGCTGGCTGGAGAACGGCGATATCTTCGACACGCCCGAGACCCGTGCCGAAGTGGCGCGCACGCTCGCTCCCATCACCGGTAGCGATGTCGACACCGTGGTGCTCGGCTGCACGCATTTTCCGTTGCTCGCCGGTCCCATCCGGGCGGCGCTCGGCGATGAGGTTCGTGTGGTATCGTCTGCGGAGGAGACCACAAGGGAGCTTAAGGACATCCTCGCGCGCCGCGATCAGCTTGCCGGCGAGCTCGCCCAGCCCCAGCATCGTTTTGCGACGACGTCGGACAATATCGCGGAATTCGCCGCGGCAGGCAGCTTCATCTTCGGGCAGCCGCTCAAAAGCATCGAGCATGTGAGCATCGACGAGCTGGAGCGGCTGTATCGCTGAGATGCCGGCTCCGGTGCGCCGTGCTAGCGGGTGCTCCATCAGCGATGGAGCACGACGTGTCTGCTGCCTCAGGCCCCGCGGCGTCGCATGATTGCGGAATAGATCCGCGCTAAAAGAAGGGATACCTATGGATTACATCGAGATCGATCGCTCGGGCGGTCGCGCAATGGACGAGATGCGTCCGGTGGCGCTCACCCGCGACGTCATGAAGCATGCCCTCGGCTCCTGCTTGGTAGAGTTCGGCGATACGCGCGTGCTCTGCGCCGCGACCATCGAGGAGGGGGTTCCCGGTTGGCGCAAGGCGAGCCGCGCGGGCTGGGTGACGGCGGAGTACGCCATGCTTCCTGCCTCGACCGGACGTCGTACGGCGCGCGAGCGCGGCAACCGCAAAGGTCGCTCGATGGAGATCGAGCGCCTCATCGGTCGGAGCTTGCGCACGGTGACCAATATGCGCATGCTCGGCGAGTATACGGTGACGGTCGACTGCGACGTGCTCCAAGCGGATGGCGGCACGCGCACCGCTTCCGTGACGGGCGCTTGGGTTGCGCTTCATGACGCGCTCATGGCGTGGGTCGAGGCGGGCAAGATCGCGCGCTTGCCGCTCACCGGCCAGGTTGCAGCGGTATCCATGGGCGTGGTGGACGGCTGCGAGCTGCTTGACCTCGATTACCGCGAGGATTCGCGTGCAGAGGTCGACATGAACCTCGTGGCGACCGATACCGGCGAGATCGTCGAGATCCAGGGTACCGGCGAGCGCATGCCGTTCTCCCGCGAGCGCCTGGGCAGGTTGCTCGATCTGGGCGACAAGGGCATCGCCAAGCTCATCGACCTCCAAAACGAGGTCACGGCGTTTCGCGACGACGAGTAGGGGATTCAGATGGCACTTGAGAAGCTCGATCCGGCAGCGCTCGATCCTGCGCGCACCATCGTGGTGGCAACCGGCAACGCGCACAAGCTCGTGGAGATCGAGACGATGCTTTCCGCGGCGCTTCCCGGCATGAGGTTCGTCGCCCTCTCGCAGCTCGGCGACTTCGACGACCCCGATGAGACGGGAACCACCTTTGCTGAGAACGCTCAGATCAAGGCGCGGGCCGCCGTCGAGGAAACGGGCTTTACCGCGGTTGCCGACGATTCGGGCCTCATGGTCGATGCCCTCGATGGCGAGCCGGGCGTGTATTCGGCTCGCTATGCCGGCGTGCACGGTGACGACGCGGCGAACAACGCGAAGCTCCTTCGCTCCCTTGAGGGCGTGGCTGAACCGGGGCGCACCGCGCGATTCGTAAGCTCCATCGCTTTCATCGAACCCGATGGCACGGTTACGATGGGCGAGGGGTTCTGCGAGGGCACCATCGGTTTCGAGGGCCGCGGGTCGTTTGGCTTTGGGTACGACCCGCTGTTTCTGCCTGAGGATACGCCGGGCAAGACCATGGCGGAGCTCATGCCCGAGGAGAAGAACGCTATCAGCCACCGGTTCCATGCGCTTCAGGACCTCTGCGCCAAGCTCCGGGCACCTGAGGGCTCGCTCGCGGGCTCCGATGGCTCCGCTGCGAGCGGGGATTGCCGATGAGGGCGGTACTCCAGCGCGTTACCCGCGCGAGCGTTACGATCGACGGCAAGGTGACCGCTCAGATCGGCCAGGGCTATCTCATCCTGTTGGGCGTTGGCGCCACCGATACGCCTGCGGAGGCGGAGCGCCTTTGGAGGAAGATCTTCGCCTTGCGCCTTATGGAGGATGACGAGGGCAAAACCAACCGTTCGCTTGCCGACGTGGGCGGCTCCGTGCTCGTGGTCTCCCAATTCACGCTCTATGCCGATTGCCGGCGCGGCCGCAGGCCATCGTTCACGGCTGCAGGAGACCCCCAGAACGCCAACGAGCTCTACGAGTATTTCGTGAGCCTCGCACGCCAGGACGTCCCGCGCGTATCGACGGGGACGTTCGCGGCAGACATGAAGGTCGAACTTGTGAACGACGGGCCCTTCACCATCGTGCTCGATACCTGCGACCTGTAGGGGCATGGCGTCAGGAGGATGCAGCCCATGCCCGTGTCGATGCGCCCCAGCCTCGGTGCTGCTGGTCGTTCGCCGGACGATCTGCGCCGCAGAGAGGATGGGGTTAGCATATGCCGAGCAATTCTGATAAACTCTATCCGTTTGTCTAGTGTAGGGGTACTCTACCCCTTTGGTGCATACGCCTGCGGGAGGCCGAATACATGGAAGAGGTCGCAGTCAATCACGTTGAGGAAATCCACGAGAAGCTGATCCATATGGTCGGCGACCGGGTCAAGGTCAAGGCCAACATGGGCCGCACCCGCGTGGTTGAGCGCATGGGCACCATCAAGACCGTGCATCCCGCCGTTTTCATCGTTGAGGTCTCCGAGCGTCGTGGGCGCACGTCCCGTCAGAGCTACCAGTACGTTGACGTGCTGACCGGTACCGTTGAGCTGTTCGATCCCGAAACCGGCGAGCATATCTTCACACCGCTCGGCAATCAGCTCGATGAGCACTAATAGCTTCCGGGTCTCGGCGCCTGCCAAAATCAACCTCTATCTAGGCGTCCATAGTCTGAAGGACGAGCGGGGCTACCATCGCGTCGATTCCGTGATGGCGACGCTTGACTTGGCAGATACCCTCACCTTCGAGGCGGATGACGAGCTTTCCGTCAAGCTGGTCCCCGCTATCGACATACCCCAAGAGAAGAATTCCGTTTACCGTGCCGTCCGCATGCTCGAAGAGGCGTATGGGCGTTCGGCGAACTTCCGTATCACGGTCGAGAAGCGCATCCCCTTGCGCGCCGGCCTGGGCGGACCTTCCGCCGATGCCGCCGCCGCCCTTGTGGGCTTGTGCCAGCATTGGGGGATCGCGCAAACCGACGGCCGCGTCACGGAGATCGCCCGCTCGCTTGGGGCTGATGTGCCGTTCTTCCTACATGGTCCGCTTGCATACTGCGCTGGGGCGGGCGACGTGCTCTCTGAGCTGTTCGAGCCGCTCGCGGGACAGCACGTCGTGCTCGTGCAGCCTCCGGGAGACGGCGTGACGGCTGCTGAGGCGTATGCGCGCTTCGACGCGGATCCTGTTGCATTGCCGCCGCTCGAGCCACTGCTCGAGGCGCTCCGTCGCGGCGGGGCGGGCGCCGTGCCCTCGCTTATCGCCAACAACCTCGCGCCTGCGGCATGCGCCGCCGAGCCGGCGATCGAAATGGTCGTCGCATGGCTCTCCGAGCAGCCTGGGGTTCTTGCCGCGCAGGTGACCGGGTCGGGGTCGTGCTCGTTCGCGCTGTGCGACACGCAGGACGACGCCCGAGCCATCGCCGCGGCGGCCCGTTCGCGCGGTTGGTGGTCTTGCGCAGCAACGATGGAGAAGTCTGGTCCAACCATCAAGGAGTGCTAGCATCTGCGCTCGTGTTCTGCTACTATATCCTTCGCTTCGGGTTGTGGCTCAGTTTGGTAGAGCACCGCGTTCGGGACGCGGGGGTCGCTGGTTCAAATCCAGTCAACCCGACCATTGCAAAGACGCAGGCCAGAGTGGGTATCCGCTCTGGCCTGTTTGCGTATGCGGGTCAATCTCCAGCTCTGTTGACAAGAAAAGTTTGCTTATAGGACAAAAAGTGTGTAAGAACCTGCATTATCAGTGCAGGTAGCGTACCGGTTCTTGGCCTTTCGAGTTGCGTTGTGCCAACTTCCCACCTGGACAGAATGTGTGTAAGAGTACAGGGGTTTCTGCAGGCAGAGCATGCTGTTTTTGACTAGCAAGTTGCTCAAAGACAGCGAGGCCCCCTATGGGCGCACCGCACTGTCCTGTATGCGGCAGGAAGATGGCGAAAAATGGCAAGACGACCGCGGGCAGGACGCGGTGGAGGTGCACCTCGTGCGGCGCGAGCGCGACCCAGAGGATTGACAATGCGGCCAAGCTCCTCGACGGCTTTCTCGGCTGGCTTTTGACCCGCGCCAGGCAGGCGGACATGCCGGGAGGCGGCAGGACGTTCCGCAGGAGGTGCGGGAGGTTCTGGGAGATCTGGCCGATGCCGCCCAAGGTGGAGAGGCCTCGCAGGGTCGTCTACGTGGACGGGATCCATCTGGGCAGGAAGGCCGTCGTGCTGATAGCCTCAGACGACGAGAAGGCGCTCGGCTGGCATTTATGCAGGTCGGAGAACAGCCGCGCCTGGGCGGCGCTGATGTCGCGCATCGCGGCGCCAGAGGTCGTCGTTTCCGACGGCGGGGACGGCTTTGCCAAGGCCCTGAGAAAAACTTGGCCGAAGACGAGGCACCAGAGGTGCGTCTTCCACGCCTTTTCCCAGGTGAGACGATATACCACGACGAGGCCGAGGACCCAGGCAGGGGTCGAGCTCTACGGGCTCGCGAGGGCGCTGCTGGCGATCACCACCATCAAGGAGGCGGACGGCTGGGTGCAGGCGCTGCTCGCGTGGTCGGATCGCTGGGCCGGGTTTCTGGCGGAGACCACGCGCTCGGAGGACGGCAGGGTGGCGCTGACCCACGAGCGGCTCGTGAAGGCCAGGCGCTCGCTCGTCAGGCTCGTCAACGCCGGGACGCTCTTCACCTACCTCGACCCAGCGCTTGCCTCCGCAGAGCCGCTCCCATCAACCAACAACCGCATCGAAGGAGGGGTCAACGCGCAGCTCAGAGCCATGCTGAGGGACCACAGAGGTCTCTCCGTGGAGAGGAGGATCAAGGCGATCTTCTGGTGGTGCTATATGCACTCGCCGGATCCCCTGCCCGCCGCCGAGATCCTGCGCGTCATGCCGACGGACCGCTCGATCGCCGCCATCTACGAGCGGCTCGACGAGCGACAAAAACTGGAGGGGACTATTCCGCGATGGGGCGATGCCATCGTCTGGTCCGAGCTCCATAACTCCGAACCCTACCGGATGGACTGGGATTAGTGCTTACACACTTTTTGTCCTATAACCCGAAAAGTTCGAGGACCTCTTCTACTTTTAGACTGCGATATGCCCGGGGGCAATCAGCCCTTCACGAGGTGCTCTACGAGGTCGATAAGCTCCTGCTGGCTGTGCACGTTGAGCTTCTTGTAGATATGGCGCGTGTGCGTTTTGACGGTGTTATTGGAGATGATGAGTCGCTCCTCGATGGACCTCCCGCTGTGCCCGCGTGCGAGCAGACCGGCGATCTCGCGTTCGCGGGCGGTGAGGCCGTGGGTGTCGGCGAGGGTGTCTATAGTGGCGTCGAAATCAGGGGTATCAGGCTTGGCCTGCTCGGATGGGCGCTCAGGTGCTTCTGCCGGGACGATCTCGCCGAAGAACTTCACGAACCTGAAATCGCCGAGCCCGATCCACACGAAGCAGAACAGCGCGAGCGCCATCGCCGCGCTAAGGATGAGCAGGGCATCGGGTACGCCTGCTGCTTGCATGTCGATGCCCGCCTGCGCGATGCTGAACCCCACGACCGAGCAGCACGAGGATACCGCGAAACCCAAGGGTATGGTTGCGAGTGCGCCTGCGGGGTTGCGTCGCGCGACGCTCGCCAGAATCGAGAACATGAGGGCGTAGAAGCACTGCGAGCCGCATTCTATGACGGTCGAGGTGATGTCCTGCGAGATGGATGTCGCGGGCGTGAGCAGGAACCCCGTGACTACGACGAGCGTGCTCAGGCGGAAGGCGGCGTCCTCGTCGAACACGTGGCGCCGCGCCCGGCTCCAGAGCGCGATCAATGTGCCGAAGATGATGGCGATGAGCGCGTACTGCCAGCTTGCGATGGAGCCGAAGCGCACCGACGTGGCGTAGCCGAAGGTGGTCTCGAACAAAGCGATGCAAACGAACAGCTTGCTGGAGAGGGGAACGAACGAATACGGGTTGGTCGAGGCGAGCTCACGGGGGCTTTCCGTGGTGTTGATGAGAGCGAACAGATCGCGCTGCTGCAGGCTTCCGATGACGATGAGCAGGCCGAGGAAGAGGGATGCGAAGATGACGGGCGCCGCGGCTGCGGAGGCCTCGAGCAGCGGCCAGAGCGCGTAGGAGCAGGCTATGCCCGCGAGGGCACCGATCATGGAGCGCTCGCCGGAGGGGATGCGCGAGAGCGCGAGCGCGGCGAGCAGCGTCCCCCAGGCGCGACCAGCGTTGAGGAGGGTGTCGGCGATGAGGAAGAGGGTCGCGTCATAGGGGCGGGTCAGCACGACGTCCCATAGCAGGGCCCCCAGAAAGCTGCAGAAGAGGGCGGTGCTGGAGCAGAAGGCGAGCGAGAGCAGGCGCGGCCGATGGTGGGCGATGACGGCGATGGGAACGTAGAGCAAACCCGAGACGAAGACGCTCACGTTGACGTCGAAGGTGGGTACGGCGGGCAGCATCACGCTGTTGTGCATGAGCATGATGAGCGAGACGAGTGCGACCTGAGCCACCGCAGAAGACAAGGGTACTACGCGTTGTACCTGCTCGTTCGTCATCTCATCCTCCCATCACCCCAAAGGGGTGAGTACCGTTTACGGGCCGGATCGAACCGTTTGCCATCGCGTGCGCCGGGTGAAATCGGGCGACTTTTCCGGTGCCGCCGCGCTGCCGGCGGTGCGACGCATACTATCGTTCCATGGTAAAGCCCGCCACGTCAAGCAGGCGGATCGATGATAGGAGTAGGCATGAAGCAGGTTGTCGAAGAGGCACGTGCGCTGCAGGAGCAGATCGTGGCCGACCGCAGGTGGCTGCACCAGCACCCGGAACTTGGATTCGACCTTACCGAGACGTGCGCCTACGTGCGCGGCCGCCTCGAGGAGATGGGCTATGAGGTGACGGTGCCCTGCGAGGGCGGCCTGCTCACGCAGATCGGCGACCCGGCGGCTGGCCCGTGCGTGATGCTGCGTGCCGATATGGATGCCCTGCCGGTAGACGAGATCACCGGGTTGCCGTTCGCGTCTACGAACGGGAACATGCACGCGTGCGGCCACGACACGCATACCGCCATGCTGTTGGGAGCCGCCGCGGTCCTCAAGGCCCATGAGGCTGAGCTGAAGGGATGCGTGAAGCTCTTGTTCCAGCCCGACGAGGAGGGTTGCGCCCCGGTTGACATCTGCGGCGGCGACGCCGTGCTCGCGGCGGGCGTGCTCGAGAATCCGCACGTCGACGCAGTGACCGCCTTGCATGTGCAGGCGCTCGAGTTCGGTGCCGGCGAGATCTACACCCGTCCGGGGACCATCTTCTCGTCCATCGACGACATCGAGGTCAAGATCAAGGGATGCGGTGCCCACGGCTCCACGCCCCATCAGGGTATCGACCCCATCAATATCGCTTGCCATATCTACCAGGGCTTCCAAAATCTGATCTCGCGCGAGGTCGACCCCACTCAGACCGTCGTCGCCACGTTCGGCAAGATCGAGAGCGGCCGTGCCGCGAACGTCATTCCCGAGGACGCGCACATGCTCGGCACCCTGCGCACGCAGGATGCCGATGTGCGTCAGGGCTTCAAGGAGCATGCGGCGCGCATGGTGCACGGTATCGCGGAGGCTTTCGGCGGCGAGGCCGAGGTAGCGTTCTTGCGCGGTGTTCCCAACACCTACAACGATCCCGAGCTCACCAGTGAGCTCGTGGGCTATGCCGACGAGCTGTTCGACGAGCCGGTCCGCGAGCTCGAGGCTCCGTTCTCCGGTACCGACGACCTTGCCATCCTTTCGCAGGTGGCGCCTACGACCTACTTCATTCTAGGCACGGGCACGCTGCCCGGCCATGAGGGCTGCGGAATGCACCATCCTAACGTGGACTTTGACGAGTCCGTGTTCTGGAAGGGCACCGCGCTCCTCGCGAACAGCGCCATCGAGTTCCTCGAGCGCCGCGCCGGCTAGCACCGGATCCCCCCGCGGCGGATATTCCAGGGGTGCGTGGGGCGGAGGCGCCGCGCGTGGTGGCCGACGGCCTCCGCCCGCCCCCAGCTGGCTTCTGGGACCGTTCCGGCGGCCCCATCAATCGGGCAAGGCGGCGCGTCCGCGCGCCGTGTGTGGTTTACATCTGTCAAACATGAGGAGGAACCTATGGCAGAGGCTACCAAGCAAAAGAAGAAACGGGGCATGCCGACCTCGTTCACCATCCTTCTGGGATGCCTGATCTTCGTCGCGATCTGCACCTGGATCGTCGCGGCGTTCACGCCCGACGTCACCGGTGCCACGTTGGCGCAGGTCATGCAGGCCCCGTTTAGCGGCTTCAAGAACGCGATCGACGTCTGCCTGTTCGTGATCGTGCTCGGCGGTTTCCTGGCGATGGTCAACAAGACCGGTGCTCTCGATACCGGTATCGCCACGCTCGTTCGCGCGCTCGGTGACCGCGATACGCTGCTCATCCCCGTGCTCATGATCGCCTTCGGCATCTGCGGGTCAACCTACGGCATGATGGAGGAGACCATCCCCTTCTACATCTTGCTTGCCTCGGTGACCTTCGCCATGGGCTTCGACTCCATGGTCGGTGCCCTCATCGTGCTGCTCGGCGCCGGTCTCGGTACCCTTGGCTCCACGGTGAACCCGTTCTCGATCGCCATCGCGTCCTCGGCGCTCACCGACATGGGCATCGCCGTCAACCAGGGAACGCTCATCGGCGTGGGCTTTTTGCTCTTCGTCATCTCCGAGGCGATGGGCATCGCCTTTGTGATGCGCTACGCCAAGCGCGTGAAGGCCGATCGCGCTGCCTCGGCCATGACGAGCGAGGAGCTCGCGAACATGGACGCCGCTTATGCCGACGAGACCAAGATGCTCGAGGACGAGCAGGCATCGAGCCTCAAGAACGCCGTCCTTACCGGTAAGCAGAAGTTCGTGCTGGCTCTCTTCGCCCTCTCCTTCCTGGTCATGATCGTGTCGTTCATTCCGTGGGAGAGCTTCGGCATCACGTTCTTCGCTATCGGCGGTACCGCCGATGATCCCTCCACCGCGTGGAGCGCGATCCTCACCGGTTTGCCGCTCGGCCAGTGGTACTTCACCGAGTGCGGCATCTGGTTCTTTGTCATCTCCATCGTGATCGGTATCGTGGGCGGCCTCTCCGAGAAGGAGATCGTGAACACTTTCATCGACGGCTGCTCCACCATGATCTCGACCGCGCTCGTCATCGCCGTCGCGCGCGCCATCTCGGTGCTCATGTCCGAGACCGGCCTGGATGTCTTCGTGCTGAACGCCGCAGCCGACGCGCTGCGCGGTGTGTCTGCCGTGGTCTTCGCGCCGGCGAGCTACGCGCTCTACTTCGTGCTGTCCTTCCTCATCCCGTCCAGCTCCGGCATGGCGACCGTCTCCATGCCCATCATGGGTCCGCTCGCCGACAACCTCGGCTTCTCGCCTGACATCATGATCATGATCTACGTCGCCGCCCACGGCGTGGTGGCCATGATCACGCCGACCAACGGCGTCATCGTGTCCGGCCTGGAACTCGCGCATACCAGCTACACCTCGTTCCTCAAGCTCACGCTTAAGTTCTTCGTGGCGCTCACGTTGGTTACCGCGGTCGTCCTCACGGTGCTCATGCTCGTGATGTAACGGCTTCCCACGGGGCGGTGCCGGAACACGGCGCCGCCCCATCGCTTTGCAGCGTCTGCGCGGGTCCATGGCGGCATCACCTGTCGCTTGCCTGCACGGGCGCATGATAAGGAGGGCGCACCGTCCGATGGACGTGCTCTACATCGCTTCGCAGATGGCGATGCTCTCGCTGCCGATTGCGCTCGGCTATGCGGTCCACAAAGCGGGCATCATGAACGACGAGGTCGATCACAACCTCTCGAGGATCGTGCTCGAGGTCGCGCTGCCCTGCCTCATCATCGCCTCCGTGGGCTCCGTGGACGAGCTGCCCGATGCGCGGACCATCGCTGTCGTGCTGGCAGCATCGGCGTTCGCCAACCTGCTTGCGCTCGTCGTGGGCTTTGCAGCGACGGCGGCCATGCGCGCCCCGGCCGATGTGGCGGGGGCCTATCGTTACATGATCGCCTTTGGCAACTGCAGCTTTATGGGCTTCCCGGTGGTATCTGCCGTGCTCGGCGGCCAGGCGGTACTGCTGCTCGCCATCGTGAGCATCCCTGCTAATCTGTTGATGTTCTCCGTGGGAGTCTCGCTGTTCAGCGCCCGTGGCGGCTGGCGGCGCTATCTGCGCTCATGTGCGGGAAGCCTCAAGTCGCCCACCCTTATCGCGAGCATGTTCACCCTCGTACTGGTGCTTGCCGGGGTGAACGACCTCGGCATCGTGGGCGGCGCTCTGGATATCGTGGGCCAGCTGACCACGCCTGCCGCCTTGCTCATCATCGGTTCGTCGCTCGCCCGTTACGACCTTTCCGCCATGTTCGGCAACCCGCGCGCCTACCTCGCGGCGGCGTGCAGGCTCTTGGCGATTCCCCTCGCCGCGGCCGTGCTGCTGCACGCGCTCGGGATCGATCCGACCGTGGTCGCGGTGGTGGTCATTGGGGTGGGCATGCCGGTGGCGACAAACGGAACCCTGTATTGCCTGCAGTACGGTGTGGACATGAAGCCCATGATCCAGACGACGTTCCTCTCGGTGGTAGGGTCCATCGCCACGATCCCGCTCCTGGTCGCGGCGCTATAGGGAGGTTGTGCCCGTCACCTCGACGTTGAGCAGCGTGTCGCTGATGATGCGGATGATCTGGTCGACAAGAAGCTCTCGGTCGAGGGCGGGATCGGCGCAGCGATCGAGCAGAAGCCCCACGATGCCGTGGGAGTAGAGGGTGAGCGCGGCATCGAGGTCCGGGACAGAAAGGCCCAGGGAGGGATAGCGGACGCGCACCAGCTCGACCAGGTAGGTGTGGACACCGCGCACCATGATCGCTTCGACCTCGTTATGCCAGCGCGAAGAGAGGAGCAGCTCGATAAAGGGGAGGTTCTCGGTCACCACCGCTATGAAGTAGCGCAGCGCATCATGGACGCGGTCCATTGCGAGGCCTTTCATGAGCACCTCGCCAAAGAGCTGCCCAAGCGTCCACGTGACCACATCGCCGATGTTCTGGAAATGATAGTAGAACGTCTGGCGCGAGATGCCGCAGCGCTCTATAAGAGCCGTGACGGTGGCCTTCTCGACTCCCATCGTCTCGCAGAGATCGATGAACGCGTCTGCTATGAGGCGCTTTCTATCCCGTGCCATCGCCATGCTCCGTTTCCTGTTCTTGGGTCCGCCTATACCGCCGCTTGCGCTCGTGGCTCAGTTCGTCTGGCGGCCGAGCGCCGACGGACCCCATGGTAACTTTACCGAGTGATTACGAGCCGATGACGAATCGCATCGCCACCTTCTGTAGTTTATGCCGGTTCACATGCGCATATCGCGTATGTGTTGGGCCGTGTGTAAAATATACCGAGGTTGTTCGCGCCTTGCAGGCGCGGTATACTCGTTCGAGCTCGTTTTGGCATATATCTGGGAGGAACCGTATGATCCCCAAAGGTTTTGAATGGGTAGTTATCCTGATCGCCGTGCTCGTCATCTTCGGGCCCAAGCAGCTCCCCAAGCTGGGCAAGGCGCTTGGTTCCACGGTGAAGAACCTGCGCGAGGGCATGCAGGGCGACGAGACCGCTTCTGAGGAGGTCGTGGAGGAGAGCGAGGAGGATCGCGAGATCCGCGAGCTCGAGGAGAAGCTTGCCGAGGCCAAGAAGAAGAAGGAAGAGGACTCCGAGAGCGAGGGTCCCATCTCCGAGTAGGGCCCGGTCCCGCGCGAGTGCAAGCAACGGCCGGTTTCCCCTGCGGGTGCCGGTCGTTTTGGTTACATTAGTTGGAACAGACGCAAGGCAAGGAGTCTTCTGAATGGATACGAGCGATATCGTACTGACAGCCAAGGGTCGCCAAGACCTCATCGAGGAGCTTGAGTGGCGCGAGGGC
This sequence comes from Enorma phocaeensis, assembly GCF_900186505.1. Taxonomy (GTDB): domain Bacteria; phylum Actinomycetota; class Coriobacteriia; order Coriobacteriales; family Coriobacteriaceae; genus Enorma; species Enorma phocaeensis. Next base: position 105,398 of record NZ_LT891968.1, on the reverse strand, counting down.
GAGCTCTCGAAGCAGATCGTCGAGCGCATCAAGACCGCGCGCGACTTCGGCGACCTCTCGGAGAACTCCGAGTACGACGACGCCAAGGAAGAGCAGGCTAAAAACGCCGCCCGCATCACCGAGATCCAGTCGATCCTTGCGAACGCCAAGGACGCCGAGTCCGTCGATCACGTGCGCACGGTCTCCATCGGCTGCATCGTGACGCTCGTCGACGGCGACGGCGTCGCCACCGAGGTGACGCTCGTCGGTACGACCGAGACCGATTCGCTGGCGCACAAGATCTCCAACGAGTCGCCGGTGGGCAAGGCCATCATCGGCCATAGCGAGGGCGAGACCGTCGAGGTCGTGACGCCTTCCGGTAAGTCCCGCGTCTACACCATCACCAAGATCACGCGCTAGGCCCCAGGTCGAGCGCATCGGCGTTATGTTCGCTCCCTGGGGTCCTCCGGGCCCGAGGGAGCTTTTTTCGTTACGTATTCGCCTCCCAGAGAAGGAGCTTTGATGCCTCAGCAAGAGACCGAGACCCGTGAGGGCACCCAGCCGGTACCCGAAACGCTGAACGACGAGCGCGCGCATCGCTTGGCGAAGCGCGAGGCTATGATCGCTGCGGGCAATGACCCGTACCCCGAGCATTCCGACGTGCGCGATCATATTGCCGATATCGAGGCGCGCTATGCCGAGCTCGCCGCCGGCGAGGATACCGAGGACATGGTGTGCGTCGGTGGCCGCATCATGGCCAAGCGCGGCCAGGGCAAGATCGCTTTCGTGGTGGTTCGCGATCCGAGCGGCGAGATCCAGCTGTTCTGCCGCATCAACGAGATGCGCGATGAGGATTGGGCACTGCTTCAGGAGCTCGATCTCGGCGATATCGTTCAGGCCGAGGGCCTCGTCGTGCGCACCAAGCGCGGCCAGCTCTCCATCGCGCCTAAGCGCCTCACGCTTCTCACCAAGAGCGTGCGCCCCCTGCCCGAGAAGTTCCACGGTCTTTCCGACAAGGAGACCCGCTACCGCCAGCGTTACGTGGACCTCATCATGAACGACGACGTGCGCGCGACCTTCGCCAAGCGCTCTGCGATCATCTCGGCGTTCCGCCGCTACATGGAGGACAACGCCTACATGGAGGTCGAGACGCCGATTCTGCAGACCATTCAGGGCGGTGCCACCGCGAAGCCCTTCATCACGCACTTCAACGCGCTCAACCAGGAGAACTACCTGCGCATCGCCACCGAGCTGCATTTGAAGCGTCTGCTCGTGGGCGGCTACGAGCGCGTGTACGAGATCGGGCGCATCTTCCGCAACGAGGGCATGGACCAGACCCACAACCCCGAGTTCACCACCATGGAGGCCTACCGCGCTTACAGCGACTTGGAGGGTATGAAGGAGCTCGCCGAGGGCGTGATCAAGGCCGCTAATGCCGCGATCGGCAACGGTGAGCAGATCGAGTATCAGGGGCAGACCATCGATCTTTCCGGCACCTGGCCGTCGCGACCCATGACCGAGATCGTCTCCGAAGTTATGGGCCGTGAGCTTTCGCTCGATACCCCGATCGAGGAGCTCCGCGCCGCCGCTGCCGAGTGCGGCATCGAGGTCAAACCCGAGTGGGGTCCGGGCAAGCTCATCGCCGAGATCTACGACGAGCGCGGCGAGGATTCCATCGTGAACCCCACGTTCGTCTGCGATTATCCGGTCGAGGTGAGCCCGCTCGCCAAGCGCTTCGAGGACGACCCGCGTCTCACCCACCGCTTCGAGCTGGTTATCGCAGGGTACGAGTACGCCAACGCCTTCTCGGAGCTCAACGACCCGGTTGATCAGGCGGAGCGCTTCCGTAAGCAGGTCGAGGAGAAGTTCGCCGGCGACGACGAGGCTATGGAGTACGACGAAGACTATGTGCGCGCGCTGGAGTACGGCATGCCGCCGGCGGGCGGCATCGGCATCGGGATCGACCGTGTGGTCATGCTGCTCACCGATTCCGCTTCCATCCGCGACGTGCTGCTTTTCCCGCACATGCGTCCGGAGAAGAGTGCCGGTCGCGCCAAGCAGGGGGGTGCCGGGGAGACTGTCTCCGAGGTCGACGCTTCGCCGGTTGATGACGCCGACATCATCAAGGTCGCTCACAATAAGATCCCGACGATCGATTTCTCCAAGGTAAAGGTCGAGCCGCTCTTTGCAGACGACGTCGACTTCGATACCTTCAGCCGTTCCGACTTCCGTGCTGTCAAGATTAAGGATTGCTTCGCGGTGCCCAAGAGCAAGAAGCTGCTGCAGTTCACGCTCGACGACGGCTCGGGTACCGACCGCACCATCCTCTCTGGTATCAGCATGTACTACGAGCCCGAGGACCTCATTGGCAAGACGTGCATCGCCATCACGAACCTCCCGCCCCGCAAGATGATGGGCGTCGACTCCTGTGGCATGCTCATCAGCGCCGTTCATGCGGAGGGCGAGGGCGATGATGCCGAGGAGCGCCTGAACCTCCTCATGGTCGATGACCGTATCCCCGCAGGTGCGAAGCTGTACTAGCGATTTCCCCATACGGCGTGTAACGCGTCAAATTGGAAAAGGTCCCGGCATCCTTGGGTGCCGGGACCTTTTTCGTTTCAGATCGGCTTCTGCGCAGAAGATTCCGCGTCCAGAACAAAGGACTGTCCAGCTGCCCGCGATTTCATCGAGGGACAAGCTGCGATGAAGAAATATAATCTGTGAAACACAGAAATATTGTTGCAAACAAAGAATTATCGCGTATGATGGGGATGGTGGTCCAGAAGAGGAGAACGACCGGAGGGAAGGTTCCTCACATGAATATGGTCAAGCTCGGAGATACTGGCATCGAGATTTCTAAAATCGGGCTCGGTACGTGGGCTATCGGTGGTGGTCCCGCGTGGAATGGGGATCTGGATACGCAGGTCTGCATCGATACGATCCATAAAGCCCAAGAGGTCGGTATCAATCTGATTGATACGGCGCCCGGATATAATTTCGGCAACAGCGAGGTAATCGTTGGCAAGGCGCTCAAGGGCCTTAATCGCGAGGATGTCGTCCTCGAGACGAAGTGCGGCATCGTGTGGGACCGCAAGGGAAGTCTGTTCAACAAGGTCGGCGACCGTCAACTTTACAAAAATCTTTCCCCGGAATCGGTGCGGGAGGAGATTGAAGCGAGCCTCGAACGCTTGGGGACGGATTATGTCGATATTTATATGACGCATTGGCAAGCTGTAGAGCCGTTCTTTACGCCGATCGAGGAGACGATGGAGGTATTGCTCGATCTCAAGCGTCGGGGCAAGATCCGCGCAATTGGTGCTGCGAATGTTACGACGGATCACATCAAAGAGTACCTGCGTTGTGGCGAGCTTGATATCGTCCAAGCGAAGTACAGCTTGATGGACCGTGCTGTTGAGGACGAACTGTTTGAGCTCTGTCGGGAGAACAACATCGTTCTACAGGCCTATTCGCCGCTTGAGCAGGGACTTCTGACCGGGACTATCGAGAGGGGATATGTACCCACCGGCGCCCGCGCGAACAAGAAGTGGTGGCAGCCCGGCAATCTCGAACGTGTTATTGACATGCTCGAGTCATGGAAGCCGCTATGCGAGAAGTACGAGTGCGGTATTCCGACGCTTGCGCTTGCATGGGTGCTCGCTCAGGGCGACTTTATATCGATCCTCAGCGGTTCTACTACGCCCGAGCAGGTGGTTGAGAACATCCGTGCCGCCGAAATCGGGCTTACAAAGGAAGATGCGGACTGGATGCGCGCTCAGGCCGAGAAGCTCGACGTCTAGTAAGGCAGAGAGTCTTGGATGCGGGCCGTCATGCGCGGGGGAAACGTGCATGGCGGCCCTACGTGTTAAGCGCGACAGGACGGTTTACGGTGCCGGTCGGTTCGGAAGGAAGGGTTCGCGTGCAGGATAACGATCGAAAAATGGAGGCAGGGGAAGCGTACGAACCGGAGTGCGATGCGAGGCTCGACCGCTTGCCGGCAACGAGGTGGCGCTGGAAGATCTTTTTGATGTCCGGCTTGGGAATCTTGTTTGCGTGGAGCAACTACATCAGTGGACTCGTGCTCGCGCAGCTCAGTGAGATTGGCTGGGTCGATACCGGCAGCAGCGCCGTATTCACCTCCGCGTATATGGCTGGGATGTTTTTCGGGTCGCTCGTGGGTGGGATGATCGGGGACGCAATCGGACGCAGGAAGAGCTACCTGCTCTTCGTCGGCTTGCACACACTCACGATGTATCTCGCGGCGGTCTCTCCCAATATCGTGATATTAACCTTGGTGAGAGCGATTATGGGATTTGGGCTCGGGGCACTTCTCGTGACGTTGTTCGCGGGTTTTTCCGAATATGTACCTGCGGCGACTCGGGGAACGTGGATGGGGAGAAACTCGTTCCTAGGGAACTGCAGTAATCCCATTTCCTCGCTTCTGGCTACTATTTTGACGCCGCTCGTCACCGCCGATATGAACTGGCGTCTCATGTTCGTCATTCCGGCGGTCCTATCGACTGCAGTATGGATTTGGGCATGGTTTCGTTATCCGGAGTCCCCACGTTGGTTGGAGTCGAAAGGTAGATGCCGTGAGGCCGAAGACGTTATGCGACGTATAGAAAGCGAAGTGGAACAGGAATATGGGAGCGCACTTCCCCCGGTCAAGGAGGGGCATGGGGGATCTCGACATCATGTTCAGCATGTGGAAGTTCCTTATAGAGAGCTGTTCCATGGCATACTGCTCCGCCGGGTAATCTTGGGTGCATTCGTTCTGATTGCGATGAACGTGACCGCTTACACGCTTATGACCTGGCTGCCAACTATCCTGCTTCTCAAGGGCATTGATATCAACCAGTCATTCGTGCTGTACACGGTGATGGCGGTGGGTGCTCCTGCCGGTGCGTTTTTAGCTATGGAGCTGATGGATAGATGCTCGCGTAAGGTTATGGGTATCGGATTGCTTTTGATCATGGCTATCGTGGGGCCGGTGTTCGCATTTCAGGAGAATTACACGACTATCTGCATTCTTGGCTTTTTACTTCAGGTCGTCGTTGAGATGTACGTGGTGTTCTCGTCGGGCGTGTACGTTCCGGAGATTTGGCCGACTGAGGTACGAATGCGTGGATCAGGGCTTGCCAACTCGATCGGACGTGTCAGCGGGATACTTACGCCGTTTGCGGTTTCCTATCTGCTCGCTTGCGCGGGGGCGCCGCCGGTGTTCGCGATGATGTCGATCGTTGCCATCGTCACGACGGGCATCATCGCATTTCTTGGTATCGATACTCGGGGGATGACCGCCGAGGAGATCGAAAACGCGACAGTTTGAGTGCGCTGGAAGAAAAGACGCAGCTTATGGATATAATGGCAGAAGGGATTGTGTGATGGGGCTAACCTTCGCACCTATCGCATCCCAGTAGTATAGGCAGAAGAGGTGTATGGAATATGGCCGCCCAAGACAGGCGTCGGTACATTCAAGATGAGCTTGCTCAGATGGGAAAGGTTGTCGTTTCGGAGCTGAGTTCCAAGCTCGGTGTTACCGAGGAAACGATTCGACGGGATCTCGAGCGGCTGGAGGCCGACGGCGTTCTCAAGCGCACGTATGGCGGCGCCATACCGAATCCCGTGAAGCGGCAAACTCCAGACGTTCAGTTTTACAAGCGTGCCGTTCAGCGGGTTTCGGAGAAGCGCACGATTGCTCGAAACGCATTGCCTCTGCTCGAGGGCATGCGTACCATCGCTGCAGACTCGAGCACCACGACGGCGGAAGCCGTGAAAATGGTCAAGGACCGTTCGGATCTCACGCTTCTGACCAATTCAACTGTTGCGTTTCAGGAGCTTGAGGACTCGAAGATATCCGTTGTGTCTACTGGCGGCGAGTTTCACCGCGGAACGCTTTCTCTGAGAGGGGAAGCGGCGAAATCTGCGATCAAGCGGTATCGCGTGGACGCTCTCCTGTTCAGCTGTATGGGAATCGATGAGAACGCCGTCTTCGATAGCCGTCCTGAGGAGTCCGAAATCAAGCGCGCGCTTATCGAACAGGCGGCAAAGGTCATTCTCCTTGCTGATCACACTAAGTTCAGCCAAGTTGCATTCGTCAAGGTGACCACGCTCGACCGTATCGACTATCTGATTACCGACAAGGAGCCCGATCAGCGCTGGAAAGATATCTGCGCCGAGCACGGTATTACGGTCATTTACTGAGGAAAGCCATAACAAAACCGAAAATGAGGGCCTGGTGATGAATCAGGCCCTTTGTCATTCCTATCTGTGAAACAAAGATAGTATCAACCGTTTAACGGGAAATACTGCCCGTTTGCGGAAGAAAATCTGCGATTACCAACATTTCTAGTTTGAAACACAGAAATAAATCTATACTTGCAACAAGTTAAGTGCTCGGAACAAAGGACCACCATCGAGTGCTTGACGTCACTGTTACCCTAGAGAGAGGTTAGGAATTCGCATGCTGTATCAGGAAACCCGGGAAGAAGTTCTTAAGTATGCTGTGAAGTGCCTCGAGCACGGCCTCATCCATGGCACGGCAGGCAACGTTTCTATGCGCGTCCCTGGCGAGGAGGCTGTTGTCATCACCCCGAGTGGCATCCCCTACGACACGCTTGATCCTGAGGATTTGCCGGTCGTCTCCCTGTGGGGCGAGGTAATCGACGGCAACCTCAAGCCATCTTCAGAGACTCCGATGCATACCGCCATCTTTCGCGCTCGCGAGAACGTGAACGGTGTCGTGCACACGCACTCCATGTACGCGACGGTGATGTCGATTATGCAGAAGGAGATTCCTGCTATGGTTCCTCCTTCGAGCGCATTTGCTCCCGTCCCGTGCGCTCCGTTCCAGCTTCCTGGTTCCAAGGAGCTTGCCGAGACCGTCGTTGCGACCCTTGGCGAGGAGCATCTCGCTTGCACCATGCAGAATCATGGACAGATTACCTGCGCTCCGACGCTTGCCATGGCATACAAGGGCGCTGAGACTGTCGAAGAGTGCGCCGAAATCGCTTATCTCACCTACCAAGCCGATTCCATGATTGGCTTGCCTGAGGATGCCCGTCTTGAGCTTCGCCGTCGTGCCCTGAAGGGCCAGGCAGTGTAGACTTCGTTGTTGGCTGTTGAGTAGGCACACATATCGGAAAGGACGTGCACTCATGAAGGAATTTCGAATTCTAGGTGTTTGTGGAGCCGGTCTCTCAACCTCCACGACGGTGGCGCGCACTCTGCAGGTGGGAATGCAGGAGCGCAGCATGCCTGCACAAATCCGTACCTGCAGCGTGCAGGAGGCCACGGGAACCATCGAGGGCTATCAGCCAGATGTGATTCTCGCAACGGTGGCGACAACTTCGTTCGAGAACCCCAGCGACTCAAAGGTATTCTCGGGCGTGCCGCTGCTGACGGGAATCGGCTCCGACGAGCTTCTCGACGAGATCGTCGATTATCTCAAGAGCAAATCTGCCTAAACGAGTGCCGGATTTAGCAAACTTGAAAAGGGGGTTAGTATATGGACATCGTACTTAACTTTGTTGAGACGATTGTTGGCCTGGGCGCCTTCGTCATGATGCCGGTGATTCTCTTCATCATGGGTCTTTGCTTCGGAATGAAGGTCAAGGACGCTGCTCGTGCCGGCATCATCGTCGGCGTGGGCTTCAAGGGTATCTCGCTCACCACGGGCCTGATTACCGAGACTATGACTCCGCTCGTGGAGAAGCTCCAAGAGCTTTGGGGTTTGGGTCTCGAGGCCGTTGATGTGGGCGTTCCCGTGGTGAGCGCTATCGCGTTCTCCGATGGTGTGTTCGTGCTCGCAATGATTGCCGCGCTGTTGATCGTGAACGTCATCCTTATCCTGCTCAAGGTTACCAAGACCCTGAATGTGGACCTTTGGAACTTCTGGCACTATCTGTTCATCGGCTCGATGGCGACTGTTATAACCGGCAATATGGCAATTGGTATCGCAATCGGCGTCGTGTACTCTGTCTGCAACCTACTGCTTGCCGACCGCAACCAGGACATTATTTGTGAGGTGTGTGGTGAGCAGTATCGTGGCCTTTCCTTCTGCACGATGGCGTTCCCGGTTCTCGTCCCAATCGTCCAGGGAATCGACTGGGTCATAGACCATATTCCCGGTGTGCGCAACATTGACCTCAACCTGCGGAACCTTCCCAAGGGCCTGTCGTTTATGAGCGAGCCTTCCATTCTCGGCCTGCTTATCGGCATCATTCTAGCTTTGCTCGCTCAGTACTCTTGGGATCAGGCGCTTACCGCTGGCATGAGTCTCGCTGCGGCGATGGTTCTTCTGCCTCGCATGATTTCCATCCTGGTCGAGGGTCTCTCCTCCATCGTCGCCGCAGTGCGCAAGTTCGTAACCAAGCGCATGCCTGGCCGCGAGCTTCGCATCGGCATGGACTTTGCTCTACTTGTTGGTGATCCTGACATGATCTCTCTCGGTCTTGTCATGACCCCGATTTCTCTGCTGCTTGCGGTTGTGCTTCCCGGTAACGCTGTTCTTCCCGTCATCGGCTTGACCAACCTGAGCTACATGATGATGGCGCCGGTCGTCGGAACAAAGCGCAACATGTTCCGTGCTTTCATCGCCGGCATCGTCTGCATCATCATCGTGTTCTACGCCGCGACGTGGCTTGCCCCGCTCATCACGCAGGTCGGAATTAACGTCGGCCTGCTCGAGGAGGGCGGTCTGTATTCGCTCTTCAACACGGGCGAACACATCGGAACCGTGTTGCTCATGATCCTCGACTTCTTCTTCTAGTTTACGAGCGGTCATGACGGGGTGGAAGCGATGTAGCGTTTCCACCCCGTTTTTTACCAGCGGCTACCCACATCGGGCGTTCGCCGGGATCAGGTAGCTGCGTTCGAACTGCTAGCAATAATGGAGGTAACCATGAATATGCCGACGCGAGAGCAGATCGTTGAGATCTTTGCTAAAGCAATCGATGGAGGCTATGCCATCCCGCATATCAATCATTCCGACTACGGTGATTTGATCGCTATCGCTGAGGCTGGTCGCGAGGCGGCAACGCCGATTATGGCGGCAGGCACGCCTATGACCACAAGCGCGATGGGTTTCAAAAAGATTTCTGTCATTGCGCATCTCCTGGCGGAAGAGGGGGATACGCCATTCATCATCCATTGTGACCATTGCCCCGATCCCGAGCTCTGTAAGCAGGCGATCGATGCAGGATACAATTCGGTGATGATCGATGCCTCCGATAAGCCGCTCGACGAAAACATCGCGATAGTCAAGGATGTCGTCGACTACGCGCATGCTCGTGGCGTGTTCGTCGAGGCCGAGGTGGGTCATGTCGCCCACGGCGAGGGCTCGTCATGGGACGCGAGCGTCGATGAGGCAGTGAAGCTCGTCTCAGCGACGGGTGTCGACGCCCTTGCGATTGCAATGGGTAGCGAGCATGGCTTCTACAAGGAGCTTCCAAAGCTCAACTTTGATCTCGCTGTTCAAGTGCATGAGGCGCTTCCGAATACTCCGCTAGTCTTGCACGGCGGTTCCGGCATCCCTGCTGCCGATGTTCGCCATGCGATTGCCAGCGGCATCCGCAAAGTGAACGTGGGCACCGACGTGCGCTGCACGTATGTGGCAGGACTTCGCGATGCCATCGCCGAGATGGGCATCGAGCGTCATACTCAGGACATCATCGCGTTCGCACAGGCCCGCGCCAAGGAGAAGATTTTTGACGTGATCGATATGTGCGGGTCACGTAACAAGGCATAGACCGGAAGAAGGAGATGAAAAATGATAGGAACCGAAGACCTCGAGTTGCTCAAGCCCGAGCTCGTGTTTGTCGACATCGATGCTGTGGATACCGAGGATCTGTTCCGTCAAATGCAAGCCCGCCTTGATTCGATGGGCTACATCAAGGATAACTGGCTCGATGCTATGCTCGAGCGCGAGCGCAATTACGCCACTGGCCTGCAGACGCCGACGATTGGCGTGGCGATTCCCCATGCGGACAACTGCGTAAACAAAGCTTACATAGCGGTCATTAAGCCGGTGAAACCCGTCACGTTTCAGCCTATGGGGGGTATCGGAGATGAGGTGAGCGCTGAACTCGTGATCAACCTCGGCATTATGCGTGAAGGAGGACAGGTCGAGATGCTGCAGGCCCTGATGCGCATCTTCATGGATGACGCTGCCGTCGCTGACATCATGGCGCAGAAGACCCCCAACGATCTCGTTGCAACGATTAAGGCTCATCTCGCATAGGCGCGTATAGGTTGAGCGGTGTCGGCGGCGTTACGGCACCGCATTCTGTTCGATGCAATTAGTCGAATCGGCGGGTCGAGGATTCAGTAGCTCCCTATCGACAATGATGCCCCGGTGCGCTTTTGTGTGCGCCGGGGCACCTGTGATGAAGGGCGTCAATTTAAATGAACCAGTGGTATCGTACGGATAATGCACATATACCAGTGGTATCGTACGAAATCTGATCTCTTCACTAGCATTGTTCTTGTGATGACAAACAAGTTCGTAATAATAATGCAGAAGAACCACTGGTATCGTATAAAAAATGTAATAAATAATATCGAATCGTAAGAATGATACAAAATATTAAATAAAAATGGAATTATATTACGATTATAAATCCGAAAATGGCTATAATTTTGGATTTCAAGAAGTAAACGAGCGAGAGGGCGCTTCGTAGCACGAGAGCGCCAAGAGTTGGCGGCGGGATGTCGGAGGATATTCTGTCGGCTTAGTTGCCAAAGGCCTCAGCACCGAAGGTCACTTGAAAGTCGCTTGCGTTTCCGTCTGGTTGCATCGCGCTGTTCATGCTGGGATGTCGCATAATAGAGATGGCATGCGATCGTTGAGAGCGGGGGACTTCGATGTTTTGTACCAAATGCGGCGCCCAAATCTCTGATGGAACGCGGTTTTGCACTGCATGCGGTGCACCGGTGAGCGCAGCTGCATCCCGCTCCGACGCTGGCGCCCCCGCAGCCGGGGGAGCTGATCCCACCATCTCCATGGGCTCGCCCCAGTCGGTTCCCGGCGGGACCGTCCAAATGCCGCGTCCGGCATCCTATGCAGACCCCGCGCCTGCTGGGAGTCCTGTCCAGACGTATGCCCCGCCCCAGCAACAGCAGGCCGCCTCGTTTGGCGAAGCGCCTCACCGTAAGGCATCGCGTAAGACGCGCAACGTTGTGATCGGCGTCTTTGTGGCACTCGTCGTGCTCGTCGCCGCTGCAGCGGCGGGCTGGTTCTTCTTCATCAGGACGCCTGCGCCCACGGCGGTCGTGTTCATGATCGACGCCGCGGGTCTTGATAGCTCCACGGGAACGAGGATTCCCGTGCATATCGAGGGTGAGGACGTCCGTGGTAAGGAGGTCTCTGCAGATTACTACCTCGAGACGGACGGCTCGGGCATGGAGCTTGTCGACGGCGTCTACGAGCTTACCGTCGCGGCGTCGCCCATCGCTGCGGACGGCACGATCTACAACGTCGCCGATGCCGGGTCTGCGACCATCGAGATCGAGGGAGACAGCGGAAGCATGGAAGGCTCTATCTCCCTTGACCCCATCCCTGCTGCGGAGGTAACCGATCGTCAGATCGAAGATGCGTACGAGGCGGCGCTTGCCGGCGGCGTGGATGACGAGCAGCGAGCCGAAGAGCTTCGCGATGCCGCGACTGCTCGCCGTGATGAGGCGGTCGAGGCAGAGCAGGAGGCACAGCGCCGGCAAGAGGAAGAGGAGGCGCGCCGTCGCGAGGAGGAGGCTGCGCGTGAACAACAGGGCGCTTATCAAGCCGATTCCTTCTCCTTCGACATCCCATCGTATTGGGAGGGCCGCGTGACCGTGCAGGTCGACGGCGATAGCGCAACGATTTACTCGTCTACCTATCCAGAGCGTGAGCTCGCGACGTTGGCATACGTGTCTGTCGACGCGGGCGTGGGAACCGACATCGGCGGAGCAATCGATTCCACCGGAGATTTGGGCAACGGGATGATGGTCTACCTCTATGCGCCGAACTATGCCTACCGAATCGCCTACGCCAATCTCTCGGGATCGACCGATCCGGCGGACTATTACACGCTTGAGGAGGCTGAGGAGCTCGTCGACCTGCAGTCGGGCGGAACCGTGAACTACACGGATTACCTCAATAACATGCGCGACAACGGTGGTACCAGCCCTGATCAGGATATGCTCCTCGCGGGCGTTCAACAGATCGATATCGACGATTTCAACGTGCACGGTCGCTGACGAAGGGCCCGGCATGATGCTGGCGCCATAGAGGACCGCCGGAGGATCGGGTGCGTTCATCTGCGGAGCGGCACCAGACGAATAAAGCGTTCTAGGCGGTTCTGATTCGTCGTTTTTCTGGCTGTGAACCATATGGTGGCGTGCGGGCGGGCATGAGGCGCGTTCGGTGCCGTACAATATCGAAGTTGCGCGCTGTCGCGCGCATATGTGGCCATCGCGCAGGAGGGGCGTATATGGCGGAGCAAAAACGCGACATGTTCGATGACATCATCGATATCACCAAAGGCCTGAGCGGCCTTACCGAACCATTCAACGACTTGAAAGACGCCTTTTTGGGCAACACCGACCCCGAGGCGGTCGAGTGGAACCCTGCTGATTACAAAGAGCGCCCGCGCGCCAATACCTTGCGCTGCGTGGCGTGCAAGTCATCGAAGGGTTCTTGCAAGGCATGCATCGATATATGTCCGGCGTCTTCGATCGCCATCGAGGACGGCGGAATCGATATCCTAGACACCTGTCGCAAGTGCGGCCTGTGCGCGCCGGTGTGCCCCACGGAGGCCATCACCACGACCGGACATAAGCCCCGGCGTATCTACGACCAGGTTGCTTCGGCAGCGGCAGCCCATGAGACGGCCTATGTGACGTGCGCCCGCGCGTTGCGCCGCGTCCCGCGCGAGAACGAGGTGGTGCTCGCGTGCATCGGCGAGGTGACGCCGGAGACCTGGCTGGCCGTCATGGCGGACTATCCCAATGTGAGCGTGTACCTGCCGCTTGATATCTGCGAAGGTTGCCGCAACGCCCAGGGCGAGGAGCTTTTGGGCGATGCGATCGCGACGGCGGAGGAATGGCTGGGTGCCGGCATGGGCCTCGAGGTCGAGGCTTCTGCGCTCACGTGCGTGAAGCGCCGCGAGTTCGAGCGTAAAGAGTACATGGATAAGATCATGCGCACGACGGGCCTTACCGTATCCAAGCTCAATCCCGCGACCGCGGCGGTGACCACGGTTGCCCAGCGCTTGCGCGAGCACACCAAGAAGCTCTCCGCCATCGAGCGCACCTTGAACGCTGCAACAGGAAGCACCACGCAGAAGCGTCGTCGCATGCTCACGCAAAACCGCCAGCTGCTGCTCTCGGTGCTCCAAAGCCATCCGGAGCTCGCGGAAAACATCCACGTGCAGGTGCCTGAGTGCGATTTCTCAAAGTGCACCATGTGCGGCGATTGCGTGGACGCGTGTCCGCTGCATGCCTGCGACCTCGTCGATTCTGGCAGGTTCGCACTCGAGGCCACATATTGCGTCGGCTGCGGGTTGTGCGCCGATGTCTGCGAGACCCGTGCCCTCACGATGGTGGAGCGCGACGCGCGCGATCTCGTTCTGCCCGATCCGGAGGTCAAACAGGGCACGATCGAGGCAGTGACGAGCATGGATGCCGGCAAGCTTGCCGCCGAGGCGAAAAAGGGCTTGAGCACGGTCTTGGACCAGGTCGAGAAGCTCGCGGACTAGCCGTATGGGCGAGCGCGGTGCGGCCGATGGGCGCAGGGGGCAGACCCCCGAGATCCTTGTCGTGGCAGCCCTCGTCATACTGGGGGCCGGCTTCTTCCATCTCGTAGGAGTGGGGTGTCCCATCAAGTTCGTAACCGGGGTTTCGTGTCCCGGCTGCGGGATGACGCGCGCTTGGCTCGAGGCCCTTCAGGGCAATTTGGATGTCGCGCTGGCCTATCATCCGTTGTTCTGGTCGGTCCCCGTCGTCTTGGTGCTGGGGTGCGTGCCCTCACTCGAGACGAACCGAGCCGCGCAGGTGGTGCTTGCGGCGCTCATCGTCGCGTTCATCGCGTTGTGGGCGTGGCGCATGGCTGTGCCGCACGATGCTGCGATCCTGGTCGATGCGGGCGTCTTCGATGACGTGGTGAATATTGGCGTTCCGGGATGGATGAGCCTGTTCGGATGAGCTGCACCGCGAAAGCGTGCGGGCCGCTGCGTTTGCACGGGCATTGCGCGGGTGTCGCTTGTGGTGGCGCGCCCGTGCGTTGCGGCGCGGTAATTTTACGCGTTGCTGACCTCATGTCTTCTTGACGGTCAAAAATCCTCCATATATCCTCAAGGAACGGGATTTCGTCCAAAGGGGGATATCATGTTTTGCAGCTCTTGTGGGAAGCAGATTCCCGACGGAAGCGCATTCTGCCCATCGTGCGGGGCCAAGCTCCAGGCGCCCGTCGGCGGCGCCGCTCCGACATATGCCCAGCAGGCCCAGCAGACGTACGGGTCGCCCTTAACGGGCGGTGCCATCTATTCGCCTGGCACCCAGCCGGGCGCACCCAACGGTGGCGGGTACATTCAGACGGATCGCAGCTTGCTGGTCTATATCATCCTGTCGTTCATCACCTGCGGCATCTATGGGTTCTACTTCATCTACACCATCGCGCGCGACATGAACATCATGTGCTCGGGCGACGGTGACAGCACCCCGGGGCTTGGCGCCTACATCGCCCTGTCGATCGTGACCTGCGGCATCTACAACCTGTGGTGGGTCTACAAGATCGGTAACCGCCTCGCCTTCAACGGACCGCGCTATGGCTTGCAGTTCCAGGAGAACGGCACCACGGTGCTCATGTGGTACATCATCGGCATCATCCTCTGCGGTCTGGGCCCGTGGATCGGCATGTACATCATCATCAAGAACACCAACGCGATGGCAGCCGCCTACAACAACTGCATCGCTCGCTAGCGGAAGATCTCGGGGCTCTACGCGCCGGTGCACCGTCCGCTCAGCTGCGCATCTCGCTCTACGCGGCCGTGGTTCCTTCGGGTTCCACGGCCGAGGTCGTTTCGCCTACAATAGGTGGCGCACTGTACGTCTTAGAGAGGAAGTAGCTCGTGGCTCTTTCCATTGGTATCGTAGGCCTGCCCAACGTGGGCAAGTCGACGCTGTTCACTGCCCTCACCAAGAAGGGCGGCCTTGCTGCCAACTATCCCTTTGCGACCATCGATCCCAACGTGGGCATCGTGAACGTGCCTGATGAGCGCTTGCAAAAGCTTGCCGATATCGTGCATCCGGGGCGCATCGTGCCCGCGACGGTCGAGTTCGTGGACATCGCCGGGCTCGTCAAGGGTGCGAACGCGGGGGAGGGCCTGGGCAACCAGTTCCTCGCGAACATCCGCGAGACCGACGCCATCTGCGAGGTGGTGCGCTACTTCGAGGATCCCAACGTCATGCGCGAGGTGGGGCGCGAGGGCGCGTTCGTGGACCCCGCAGGCGATGCCGAGACCATCATGACCGAGCTCATCCTGGCTGATATCCAGACGCTCGAGAAGCAGATTCCCAAGCTGGAGAAGGATGCCCGCCGCGATAAGGAGCTCTTGCCCAAGCTCGAGGTCGCGCAGCGTCTCGTCGCCTGGTTGAACGAAGGGAACCGTGCTGCGGCCATGGAGATGACCGACGAGGAGCGCTCGGCGGCCAAGGGCCTCTTCCTGCTCACCATGAAGCCCATCCTCTACGTGGCCAATGTGGACGAGGATATGCTCGGTCAGGATCTCGAGCCTATCGATGGCGTGGCGCCGATTCCCATCTGCGCCAAGGTTGAGGCGGAGCTCTCCGAGCTCGATCCTGAGGAGGCGGCGGAATACCTGGAGACGCTCGGCCTCGAGCGCCCGGGCCTCGAGCTCCTTGCTCAGGCCGCCTACAAGCTGCTCGGCCTGCAGTCGTTCTTCACTGCGGGCGAGATGGAGGTCAAGGCATGGACCGTTCGCCAGGGCGCGACGGCTCCCCAGGCCGCGGGCGTCATCCACACCGATTTCGAGCGCGGCTTCATCAAAGCCGAGGTCATCTCCTACGAAGACTATATCGAGCTCGGTGGCGAGCGCGGTGCGCGTGAAGCCGGTAAGCTGCGCATGGAAGGCAAGGACTACGTCATGGCCGATGGCGACGTGGTCCATTTTCGGTTCAACGTATAGGGAAGGATCTCTAGACGGGTCCTCAGATTCAAGGTGGTCGATCGATGTTCCGTTACGGTAAGAGGAACGGGTATCTCACGATTGCGCTGATAGCACTTGCTATCGTGCCGATTCTGATTGCGCTGTTCGTCATTCCTCAGATGCCCGACGAGGTGCCCATGGCCTTTGGCGCCGATGGCGCCCCGACGCGCTTTGCCAGTCGCTATCAGCTGCTGCTGGTGCCGGGTGTTGCCGCGCTGCTCGGAATCGTGAGCGTTGTCCTCGCCCGTCGGCAAGCCGAGCAGGAGCCTGCTTCGGGGGCGGTTGCCCAGATCGTGTACTTCCGGCATGTCCGCAGCGCGGTGCTCACGGAGCTGCTGCTGTTCGCCTGCACGATCTACATACTGGTCACCGCGTACCTGGGTACAGGCTTCACGTTGGCGTTTTAGGAGGCGGTGCCCGCGCAGGCTGCAGGGATCGCTCGAAGCGCCTCTGCGAGACCTCCTGCGGCGCGAGCGGGGAATCGCAGGTCAGCAGCATTCATGCAGGCGGGCCCCGCGTCTTCGAGCGCGAAGGCAATTCCTGCTTCCAGGACGATCGGCAGATCCTGGGGCCGTGTGGCGACGGCGACGGTCGAGGAGAACGTAGCGCGATGCGCGCGGCAGAGCTCTGCAAGGAGCGCCGGAGCCGTTCGCTGGGCGGTAGGCTCGTCTTGGGATAGCGTCATGAGATCGAACGCCAGCTCGGCGAGCTCGTTTTCCGCTTCGTCATGCGCGGCCCTGCGAGCTTGCGCGAATGCGCGGGCAACATCTTTGCCGGTGTGCTCGGTTGCGATTGCGATGATGGCGTCGAGAGCGTCTGCGGCCTTGCGCAGAAGCGATAGCTCTGTCGAGCTGATAGCAGGACCGCATCCATCGATGCTGTCGAAGTCTATGATGATCATCCAGCGCGGATGCGCTTCCCGCAGCCTTGCCTCCGGCGCCTTTGCATGCCCCGGATCGCTTCCAAGCGGGTTTGAAGGTGCTGGCATGCGACACGACCCGTCTATCATGGACGCCCTTTCACGCTGTGCGCATTGCATTGACGTAAAGTATAGTTTACGCAAGCGAACGCGCACTTTCGCATGCTTGTTCCATGAACGAGCGGATTGAACAGATCATCGGTGCGAATGTGCAGCGCCTGCGCCAGGAGCAGGGTCACTCCAAGACCGCATTCTGCCTGATGGCAGGAATCAGCCGACCCTACCTCGACAAGGTGGAGGCGGGAGAGGCGAACATCACCGTGCGCCAGCTCGAGCGTTTGGCATCCGGTCTTGGTGTCGAGCCGGTGGATCTCATATCCTGAGGTCCCAAACGCCCGGGAATCCTAGCGGCTTGCTTCGCGATCGTGGTTGACAGGCTGATAGAACAGCCGCTCGAGCTCCTCCATGTCGTGTGTCTGGCCGAGCGCCCACATCATCTTTGCCACGATGGCCTCGGTGGTCATGTCGGCACCGTGCAGGATGCCCGGTTGCTCGGCATAGGTGCGGCCAACCTCGTAGACGCCAAGGTCGAGTCCTTCCTCGGGCACCTGCGTGGTGAGCACCACGGCGCGTCCCGAATCCACCCAATCGAAAATCGCCTGCTTGAACGACGGCTCTTCGTCTCCGTAGTCGGGGATGCCTCCAAGTCCGTAGATCTCGAGGATAAGCGCATCGTAAGCATCTTTGAGGGCGTAGAAGAGCTGCGGGTTCAGGCCCGGGGTGAGCTTGAGCACCGCCACGCGATCGTTGATCGTAGCGTAGCTCCTAAGCTTGGTAGGTGTGGCTCCGCGCTGGAGGGTGAGACTCGCCTTTAGACCGGGAATCAGGTCGAAGGCGTCGCTTCGCACGATCTTGCCGCCCCGGATGTAGGCGAGCGGGGGATAGTTCACGCTTTTGAAGGCATTGGTGCTCACGGTACGCTGCTTGCGGGCGCGCGTGCCCGCTATGGCGACGCCTCCAAACACGATGCATACGTCACGCGAGAGGTCGTCAGCGGCGTACAGCAGCGCTTGATAGAGGTTGAGCTTGGCATCGGTGAAGGAGCTCGTCATGGGGCGCTGCGAGCCGGTGAGCACGATGGGCTTGGGATTGCCGGGGATGAGGTAGGAGAGGGCCGCCGCGGTGTAGGCCATGGTGTCGGTGCCGTGCAAGATCAGAAAGCCATCGTATTCGGCGTAGTGCTGGACGATGGCATCGCGGATGCGCAGCCATCCCGCCGGCCGCATGTTGGTGCTATCGATGTTCATGAGCTGGAGCACGTCGAGTTCGCAGATGTCCTCGATCTCGGGAACGTAGCTGGCAAGCTCGGCGCCAGAGAGCGCGGGCGACAGCCCGTTGCCGTCTTCTGCCGAGGCGATGGTGCCGCCGGTCGCGATGAGCAGGATCTTCTTCATAGAGGGGCCTTCCGTTCGGGCGGGCGGGGGCGTGCCCGACCGCATGAAGCTTCATTGTGGCATACGTGCTCGCGCCCGCCCGCTTCGCTGGAGGAAAACGCCTATATCCCCATGGATCAGCCGCCTGCCCGGCGCATGGGACAGCTCGCCGGTGCGCGCCTTCCGCAAACGGGGACGTGTGGGACAATGCATCCATACGTGTGGGCATGGCGCCGCGGGCGCCATTGAGGAGGGAGCGCATCATGGCAGCGGAGAAGGAGCTCTACATTGGACTCGATGTGGGTGGAACCTCGGTGAAGATGGGCCTGTTCGATGCCGAGGGCGAGCTTTTGGGCCAGGGGAGCGTGCCCACGCCGCCGCTCATCAACGCTGAGGGCTACACTGCGGTTACCGAGGGCATCAGCAAGCTGCTCGACGTGGCGAGCGAGCAGACCGATCTGGTCCGCGGCATAGGCCTCGCCATCCCGTGCCCGGTGCCTGCGGACGGCGTGATTCGCATGCAGGCCAATATCCAGATCAACGCACCCGGGCTCGAGGCCGCACTCAAGCGCCATTGCCCCAATGCCACCGTACGCTTCGAGAACGATGCCAACGCCGCCGCAATGGGCGAGCTCTGGGTCGGCACCGCTCGCGGCCACCGCAGCTTCGTCTTTGTGACCATCGGTACGGGCGTGGGCGGCGGCATCGTGATCGACGGGCACGTAGTCGGGGGCGTCATGGGCGCCGGCGGAGAAATCGGCCATCTGTGCATGAATCCTGAGGAGGAACGCTCCTGCGGCTGCGGCGGCAAGGGGCATCTGGAGCAGTACGCGTCGGCGACGGGCATCGTCACGAGCTATCGCGCCGCCTGCGAGGAGCGCGGCCGGGAGCCGGTCGCGCTCGATGGCCCGAGCGATTCGCGCTCGGTATTCGCTGCCGCCAAGGACGGGGACGAGGCCGCCTGGGCCGCCATCGACATGATGTGCGACTACCTTGGACGCGCGCTCGCCCTCATCGCCGATGTCGTCGATCCCGAGGCCTTCATCTTGGGCGGCGGCACCTCGAACTCCTCTGATCTTTTCCTCGATCGCCTCGAGGCGGGGTACCGGCGCTATGCGATTCCGGTGACGCAGGATACGCCCATCGAGATCGCCTCGCTCGGCAACGAGGCTGGCATCTACGGTGCCGCCTATGTGGCGCTGCAGAGCGCCGAGGAGCGCTAAGTGAACTCCTGCTCGGACGGATTCCACGTCGTCCACGAGCGGGCGCATTGACGTGCTAGGATAGGGGCGACCGTGTTCCAAGGGGACCGGTCGTCCCCAATTTGCCGGTGCTTCCGGCAGCTGATCGATTTATGGAGGAAACCATGTCCCACGTTCTCGTCTTCGGACACCAGAATCCCGACAACGACGCCATCATGTCCGCGGTGGTGCTCGCCCAGCTGTTGAACCAGGTCGAGTACCTTGGCAACGAGTACGAGGCGTGCGCGCTCGGCCCGCTTCCCGCCGAGTCCGCGAAGCTGCTCGCCGAGGCGGGTCTTCCCGCTCCGCGTCTGCTCGATGCCATTGAGCCCGCCGAGGAGGGGGCCGATCCGCAGCAGGTGGTCCTCACCGACCACAACGAGCCCGGCCAGTCCGTTGCCGGTCTTGGAAACGCCCAGGTGATCGGCGTCGTCGATCATCATCGCTTTGGCGACTTCACCACCGCCGCCCCGCTTCACATCGTTGCGCTTCCTTGGGGATCGAGCTGCTCGATCGTTGCGAAGCTCTTCGAGGTGCTCGGCCAGAAGCCGACGGACACCCAGGCAAAGCTTCTGCTTTCGGCCATGATGACCGACACCCTCATGCTCAAGAGCCCCACCACCACCGACGTCGACCGTGCCACCGCCGCCAAGCTCGGCGAGCAGCTGGGCGTCGACCCGGTCAAGTTCGGCATGGAGGTCTTCCTCTCCCGTCCCTCCGGCTCCTTCACCCCCGAGCAGATGGTGGGCAACGACATCAAGCTCTTCGAGGTGGCCGGCACCAAGCTCCTCATCGGCCAGTACGAGACCGTGGACAAGAGCCGCGCGCTCGGCATGATCCCCGAGATTCGCGAGGCCATGCGCGCCTATCAGGCAGAGAAGGGTGCCGACGGCATCGTGCTGTGCGTGACCGACATCATGGAGGAGGGCTCGCAGGTGCTGCTGGAGGGCGACACGGCCGCCGCGCAGAAGGGCCTCGGCATCGAGGACGTGGCCGAGGGCGTGTGGATGCCCGGCGTGCTCTCCCGCAAGAAGCAGGTCGCTGCTCCCATTCTCGCGGCTAACTAAGCGAGAGCATCCAAGCTGGGAACAGGGGCCTCGGGAGCGGGCGGCAGGCCGTTTCGCGGCAACGTGCACGGTCGCGGCGTCGTCGCCCGGTGCGTCTCGCACCTGTGAAACTCGCGGAGGAGCTGTGGATTCGCACGGCGAAGGCCCCAAGCAGCCTTGGTTCTGGGCAAAGATATAGATAAGTAGCGTGGCGAGGTGCCCCGGCGGCGCCTCGCCCTTTTTGGAACCAAGGTAAATCACAAGCCACCACGGACGCGGTGCTTTGCCGTGGCTGGCAGATTACGGGAAGCAGGCTGAAGTTATGGCGGTGCGTCATATCGGGTGCCTGCGCATGCCTGCAGAGGCGGGTGAGCGCAAGGCGATTGTTGCATAGGGACGACTGGCCGTCCGGCGCATGTGCCGGACCCATCTCGCGTCCGCAACCTGTGCCTTTGCTATCCGCTCTTCTCGCCGCCTATAGCGCGGCGGCCTGGAGGTTCCCATGCCCTATATGCTTGAATTTGCCCTGATCCTGGTCGGCTTCGTCCTGTTGGTGGTCGGTGCCGACAAGCTCGTGGATTCCGCGAGCAGCATTGCCGCGCGCTTCGGCATGCCGGACCGCGTGATCGGCTTGACCATAGTCGCCGTCGGGACGTCATTGCCCGAGCTGGTGGTGAGCGTGACGTCCGGCGTGGGCGGCCATGCCGACATGGTGTTCGGCAACGTGGTGGGGAGCTGCCTGGCAAACATCCTGCTCATCCTGGGCATCTCTGCGCTTATCTCGCCCATTCCGCTGTCGCGCAGCACGCGTCGCTTCGAGATTCCTGCAAGCATCGCGTCCGTTGCGCTGCTGCTCGTGTTTGCGAACACGGGAGGCAGGATCAGCCTGATCGAGGGCGTGGCGATGCTGGCGCTGTTTGCAGCGTTCATGGTGCGTTCTGCTGTGGTGGGGACGCGCGCCAAGCGCGCCCAGGATATGAGCGATGTCGAACCGCTATCCGCTGCCGATGCGCGGGTCCTCGCTGCTTCGAGCGAGCCTGCAGCGGGAGGCGCGGGGCACCCGGATCTCGACCTCGCAGACGTGAAGGTCAAGCAGCGGAATATCTTGGTCGACCTGCTCATCATCTCGGTGAGCATCGCGCTGCTCAAGGTCGGCGCGGACTTCGTGGTGAACAATTCCGTCGCGGTTGCGAGCGGCCTAGGCGTGAGCGAGCGGGTCATCGGCATCACGGTGGTGGCTCTCGGAACCTGCCTGCCCGAGCTCGTGACGGGGGTGGTCGCGGCGCTCAAGGGCAATATCGAGATCGCCGTGGGCAACGTGATCGGCTCGAACGTGGCGAACGTGCTGCTCGTGATCGGCGCGCCCGCGCTGTTTTCCGCTGTGCCCTACGACACGACGTACAATGTTGATTTCGTGCTGCAGATCGCGTTCACCGCGGCGTTGCTGCTCTGCGCGCTGCGCAAGCCGCGCAACCGCGTCGGCCGCATGGATGGCATCGCGTTCACGTTTCTGTACGTGGCATATATCGTCGCTTCGCTGCTGCGATAGCGCGGCGGGCGACTATCTGGTGGGAAAGGGTGACGTTCGATGAGCGAACGGGAAAACGTGCAAGGCCATGCGGTGCAACCGGCGCCGTTCATCAGCGAGCAGCAACGGCACCGCTTGGAGCGTCGCAGCGCGTTGGAGCGCATCACCGGTAACGGCACCGTCTCTGCGGCGGTGATGATCGTTGCCGCCATCGCGGCGGTGGTGTGCGCCAACACGGCGGCGTACGAGCCCTTACACGAGTGGTTCCTGCAACCGGTGACCATCGGCATTGCCGGTTGGGAATTCACCCTGACCTTCGAGCTGTTCGTCAATGACTTCCTCATGGCGATCTTTTTCCTGCTGGTAGGCCTTGAGCTCAAGTACGAGATGACGGTGGGCGCGCTTCGCCAACCCCGTCAAGCTATGCTCCCCATGCTCGCAGCCGTGGGCGGCGTGGTCATGCCGGCTGTGATCTACGCCACCATCAATCGCGGGGGCGCCCTGCATGGCTGGGCCATCCCGATGGCGACGGATATCGCCTTTGCGCTGGGCGTGCTGTCTCTGTTGGGCAAGCGTGTGCCGCCGGGCATCAAGGTGTTCTTCTCCACGCTTGCCATCGCGGACGACCTGCTGGCCATCGTGGCGATTGCACTCTTCTACGGCCATGCGCCCAGCTTGTCGTGGCTTGCGGCCGCCGCGGTGGTCACGCTCGGGCTCGTGATGCTCAACCGCCGCCGGCATTATCGGCTGGCACCGTATATTGCCTTGGGCTTGGTGCTGTGGTTCTGCCTGTATCAGAGCGGCATCCACGCCACGCTTGCAGGCGTGATCCTAGCGTTTACCATCCCGGCGCTCTCTGATATCGATGCGGGGAGCCTGATGGGTTGGCTCGAATCCATCCTTCCGGAACTCGATGACCGCTTTGACGACGAAGCCCATATCCTGGGCCAGCATGACTTCACCCATGCGGTGCGTGGCGCCGAGCGCGTCATGCACCGCGTGACGCCGCCCATGCAGCGCCTGGAGCACTATATTTCCACGCCGGTGAACTTCTTCATCCTGCCGCTGTTCGCGTTTGTGAACGCGCAGGTGCGCCTCGTGGGCGTCAATCTTGGTGCGCTCGTGGTGGACCCGGTGGCCGTGGGCACCTATCTGGGCATGCTGTTGGGCAAGCCGATCGGTATCTTCGGGGTGACGTTCTTGGTGGTTCATCTGGGGCTTGCCGAACTGCCCGAGGGAGTGGGCTGGAAGCACATCATGGGCATCGGCATCCTGGGCGGCATCGGGTTCACGATGTCGATCCTCATCGCGGGTCTTGCGTTCACGGAGATCCCAGCCGAGCTGCTGGCGGCCAAGACCGCGATCCTCGCTGGCTCGGTATCTGCGGCGCTCGTCGGCCTTGCCTACATGAGCATCGCCTGCCGTGAGAAACGCTAGCTGTTACCGGGGCGGCATTTCCGCTAGGGCCTTTTGGTGCGTGGCGCCTAGTGCCCATCGGGGGCTTTTCATCCTAAACGTCAGATTCCGAGTGGTTATAGGATGCTGACGAACGCGTGACGGCCCATCGCGTTCTTTCGATTTGCCTAGCGTCTGTGGATGAGCGCATCGCGCACGGCTTCGACCTGCTGGATGGCCGCAGCGACCTGCTGGCGCGCCTCGTTGATCTGCATCTGGACATACATGTCCAGAAACGCGTTGTCGAAGAACATGTCCGCGAACGACAAGAACCCGCTCGTGTCGATCTGAAAGCCAGGTGCTCCTTCGACATCGCGCAGCTCGCGCACGAAGACGCGCAGTGCGTCGCGCGCGGCATCGATTTCCCCTTGGGCTTCGTGCATTTTGCTGCGCTTGATATAGGAAGTGATGGCACCGCCTGCGAAGATGTCGAACAGCCCCCAGTTGCCTGCGGATCCCAGGAGATCCTGGGCGCGGTACAGGTGCCCGAGCGCTACGTCGGCGGCATCGATGGCTTCGTTATACTCCCGCTGGATGTCGGACATGCTGGCACCTTTCTGTGAGGCGTTGAATCTACAGGTGAAGTGGGGCCGCGTCGATCGGATTCGTTCCTACTCCACGGTGCCGTAGGCACCGCCCCAGCCATGGGCGGCAAGGGCGGAGTTGATCTGGTCGCAGAGCCGCTGTCGGTCATAGGCGCCAGGCGGTACGAGCTCCACGATCTCCTGGAGGTCTGCGTCGAGGTCCATGAGCTCTGCCTGAACGATGGCATCGAGCCTCTCGACTACCTCCCGTCCCAGAAACAGGGAATCGACGAGACGCTGGAGGTCGCCGTACGATGCGGCCTGGAACTGCTCGAAATCCATGATCCCTCCCGGGAAACCGGCATGTGCCGGGTCGGTGTCGCGTTCCAACAGCATAGCGCGACTTCGGCCCCTTGCGAGCGCCCGCATAGGTATACTTATGAAGATTGTGCTTACGCGCACCGCCCCAGGGGTGTGGGCGCTCGTCGTTGAAGGGGATGTACATGGCGACGATATACGAAGAGATGAGGGCCGAGGAGCTCGATGCTGCGATCGCCGAGCTCGAGGCAGAGGTGGAGAAGACAAAGGCGCGCGGTCTCGCGCTCGATATGGCGCGTGGCAAGCCGAGCCCGGCTCAGGTAGACATCTCGCGCCCCATGCTCGACCTTATTTCGAGCGGCGCCGACCTCACCGACGAAGGCGTCGATTGCAGCAACTACGGCTGCTTCGAGGGCATTCCCTCTGCGCGCAGGCTCGCCGGCGAGTTCATCGGCGTACCGCCCGAGCAGACCATCGTGCTCGGGTCCTCCAGCTTGAACATCATGCAGTCCATCCTCATCCATTATTGGGAGAAGGGTGTACCCGGCTACGCCCCGTGGAGCAAGGTCGACCACGTTAAGTTCCTGTGCCCGTCGCCCGGCTACGACCGGCACTTTGGCATCACCGCCGATCTAGGCATCGAGAACATCCCGGTGCGCATGACCGAGGACGGTCCGGATATGGACGAGGTGGAACGCCTCTGCGCTTCAGACGATTCCATCAAGGGCATGTTCTGCGTCCCCAAGTACTCGAACCCTACCGGCATCACCTATTCGGACGAAACGGTGCGCCGGCTCGCCACCATGCAGGCTGCCCCGGACTTCCGCATCGTGTGGGACAACGCCTATGCCGTGCATGATTTCACCGATACGCCCGATGAGCTTGCGAACATCTTCGACTATGCGCGCGAAGCGGGTAACGAGGACCGCATCCTCGGCGTTGCCTCGACCTCCAAGATCACCTTCCCGGGCGCGGGCGTCGCGTTCTTCGGCTCGTCGCCCGCCAACGTCGCCGAGGTCGCCTCGACGTTGAAGGTCGGCCTCATCAGCGCGAACAAGCTCAACCAGCTCATGCACACGCGCTTTTTGCCCGACCTTGCCGCCGTTCGCGCCCACATGCGCAAGCATGCCGAGTTCCTCCGCCCGCGCTTCGCAGCGGTCGAGCGCAAGCTCGAGGAGGGATTGGGCGGCACGGGCTGTGCCACCTGGACGCATCCCCATGGCGGATACTTCGTCTCGTTCGATGGACCCGAGGGCTCTGCGAAGCGCGTTGCCGCCCTCTGCGCAGAGATGGGCGTGAAGCTCACCCCGGCGGGCGCTACCTGGCCGTACGGCAAGGATCCGCACGACACGAACATCCGCATCGCACCCACCTACCCCACAGTGGAGGAGCTTGAGGCCGCCCTCGACGTGCTCGTTCTCGCCGTGAAGCTCGTCTCTGCCCGGCTGGTTCGTGAGGCGCGCAGCTAGCGGCCCTTCGATTAGTTTGCGATTCGTCCGTACATGCTAAAGATTTGCTGATGCGTCTCCGTGTGCCCCGCGGGGGCGCATCACCGGTACAATAGACCGGATACAGCGCCCTCGAAGGGGTTGCTGCCAGAACGCTGATTAGCCGGCTTTATGCCAGCATGTGGGGAGTACCTATGGAACTGGTCATTACCACCCAGCCTACGCCCGAGCTCTACACCATCGTTGTCGAGGGTGAGGTCGACATCTCGAACGCTTCTAAACTGCGCGATGCGATCGATTTGGCTCTCGAGCAGCCGACGGATACCGTGCAGCTCGATTTTGCGCAGGTTGCCTATATCGATTCAACGGGCATCGGCGTGCTGGTGGGTGCCGCGCACCACGCTGAGGAGCGAGGCAAGCGCTTCTCGGTCGCGCACGTCCAGCCTGCCGTCATGCGCGTGATGCAGCTGCTTGGTGTCGATGCCGAGCTCGAAGTCACCGCTCTGTAAAGGCCTTGTCAGCTCCACGCCAGCTACGGTTCGGGGCGGTATACTCATACCGTTTGCGCGCACTCGCCTTGAGCGAGGCGCGTGTTTCTGGGAGGAAATTCACAGGAGGTTCTCGTGTTCGGAATCGGGCATACCGAGCTTCTCGTAATTCTGGTCTTTGCCTTTCTGCTGTTCGGGCCGGATAAACTGCCGCAGATGGGGCGCACCATCGGTCGCGCGCTGCGCCAGTTCCGCGAGACGCAGCAGAAGGTGACCTCGGTTGTGCAGACCGAGATCGTCGACCCCATGGCAGCGGCGGCTACCGCCGAGGCTGCCAAGGCCAAGCCTGCGGCGGGCGCGGCGGATGAAGCCGCTCCCGACGTCGCGTCGGAGGGTGCCGATATCGCCACCCAGAAGGCGTCGGAGGCTCGCAAGGAGACCTTTGCCGAGCGTCGCGCTCGCCTTGCTGCCGAGAAAGCTGCCCGCGAGGCAGCCGAGTCCCCTTCGGAGGATACCGGCTCGCCCGCTGGCGAGGTTCCCTCCGAAGACATTGCGGCAGAAGCGGAGCAGGCGGCTGCCGGTGCGGTAGCCGAGGACTCCGAGCCCGAGCCTGCGCGCACGACTGCCGACCTCTATGCTCGCCGTCCGCGCCGCCACCGTGCCGATGACGCTCACGGTGAGGCTGCCTCGGACGCGAGCGCGGATGCAGCATCCGACGAGCCTGCGCAGGCTGTCGAATCCGATGCTTCCGCGAGCGCTCCGGAGGCCCTGCAAGATGAGGGTGAACCGGCAACGAAGGGGGGTGAGCGGTAGTGCCCATCGGACCAGCGCGCATGCCGCTTATGGATCATCTGGGAGAGCTGCGCCGCCGTCTCACCATCATCGTGGTGAGCGTGCTCGTGGCGACGGTCGTCTTCTATTTTGCGACTCCCACGATCATCGATATCCTGACCGACCCCATCCGCCCGCTCGTCGAGGACGGCCGCTTCTACATCACCACGTCCCTTGGCGGTTTCTCCGTGCGCTTCTCTATCGCGTGGAAGACCGCGGCGGTGGTCTGCGTACCCATGATCCTTCTGCAGATCCTCGGGTTCTTCCTTCCGGCGCTCAAGCCTAACGAGCGTAGATGGGTGGTCCCCACGATCCTCATCGCCACGGTGCTCTTCTTCGTCGGTGCGGTGTTCTGCTACCTCATCATCGTGCCCGCCGGATTCGAGTGGCTCATCGGCGAGACGAGCGCCATCGCGACCGCCCTTCCGGATCTGGTCGATTACATCAACACCGAGATCCTGCTCATGATCGGCTTCGGTGTGGCATTCGAATTGCCGCTCATCGTCTTCTACCTTTCCGTGTTCCACATCGTTCCTTATGCCACATTCCGTTCCGCCTGGCGCTACATCTATGTCGTTATGCTCGTGGTCTCCGCTTCGGTTACACCCGACGCGAGTCCGGTGACGTTACTGTTCATGTACGCCGCCATGCTCTCGCTCTACGAGATCTCGCTTTTCGTGACGCGCTTCGTGATCATCGCGCGAGAGGGCAAGAAGGGCCTCACGGGGAGCAGGATCGCCCTCTTCATGGATGACGAGGACTAGCGGGCGCCTGCAATGCACGAGCTCGGCTTGGTGTCAGGAGTGCTCGAGACCGTGACGACGGCTGCGCGTGAGGCGGGCGCCTTGCGCGTGATCTCCGTCAAGCTGCGTATCGGTGATCTTTGCGAGGCCGTTCCCGAATCGCTCGATTTCGCATGGGAGGTCTTGAGCGAAGAGGATCCGCTTACGGCGGGAAGCAAGCTTGTGGTCGAGGACGTGCATCCTCGCAGCCGCTGCCTTGGTTGCGGGGCGGAGTTCGACCACGACCGGTTCCACGTCAGGTGCCCGCAATGCGGGAGCTCCGCAACCTCGCTCCTTGCAGGACGCGAGCTCGAGATCGTCTCGATGGAGGTCGACCTGCCTTAGCGTGCGGGTGCGCATGCAACGCTTAGCGGGGTCGACGCGTGGGTCGCATGCGGGCCGTGTTGGAAGCGGCTATCGATGGAGGCGCGCGGTTGCAGTCCGCCGCGTGCAGGAGGTGCATCATGTCAGAACGGGTCATCGATCTCGAGAAGCCGATTCTCTCACGGAACGACCGCCTTGCGGCACAGCTGCGCGAGCGCTTCCGGGATACGGGCACCTTCGTGGTGAACGTGCTCTCGAGCCCCGGTTCGGGCAAGAGCTCGATGATCCTCGCTACGAGCGCGCGCCTGCGCGATGCCTATGGCCTGCGTTCGGCGGTCATCGAGGGTGACATCGCCAGCGACGTGGATGCTCAGCGCATGAAGGCAGCAGGCATGCCCGCCATCCAGATCAACACCGGCGGCCTCTGCCATCTCGAAGGCAATATGATCGGTCAGGCGGTCGAAGCGCTCGACGGGGCGGTCGGCTTGAGCAAGATCGACGTTATCTTCATCGAAAACGTGGGCAACCTCGTATGCCCCGTCGACTTCGATTTGGGCGAGAACCTCTGCGTGATGATACTCTCCGTACCCGAAGGGGATGACAAACCACTCAAGTACCCGGGCATCTTCCAGCATGCGGGGGCGCTTCTGCTCAACAAGGTTGACGTCGCGCCGGCATTCGACTTCAACCGCGAAGGATACAACCGCGTCTTGGATGATCTGAATCCCGCAGCGCCGCGGTTCGAGGTGAGCGCCACCAAGGGCGACGGCATGGATGCATGGGTCTCGTGGCTCGCCGAGCAAGTGCGGGGTGCGCGGGCATCTATGGCGTAGCGTCCCTTGCACCGTTGGTCAGATGCCGCGGGGCCGAGTCTGCGTTCCGGGGATTGTGCGGTTCATATATCCAAATTACCCTTGATGCCTAATGCGCCGGCATGCCGCGGCTACCAATTCATCAGCAATCGTTCGGCTTTCATCGAGGTACCTCCAGATAGCCATTTGCATTAGATTGAAACGTTTCAAGCGTCTGATTATCGGCATCTCGAGGTCCAGCGAGGGATGTTGCGAAGTCGCTCGGTTACACCGCCAAGGGCGCCAAGTGGTGCCATTTGGGTCCAATTTGTCAACCATTCCCGGTGGGATTTTGGTAAACGGCAGGTAACTCGCGTATACTGTCCCGCGAGCATAGAAGCCCGCGCGCGGCAGCATGCGGCAAGGACGCAACCAAGAGGTTCCATTTTGAAACTTGTCATCGCAGAGAAGAACATCGCGGCCCAGAAGATCGCCCAGCTTCTGGCCGACGGCAAGCCAAAGACCGATAAGGTCTACAACACCCAGGTCTATCGGTTCACGGTGAAGGGCGAGGATTGGGTTTCCATGGGCCTCGCGGGCCACATCCTTGCACCAGACTTCCCTGACGAGATTCTCTTCGATAAGAAGCAGGGCTGGTACAGCATCTCAGAAGATGGCGAGGTGCTCCCCGCGGATGTGCCGGATGGCCTGGCGCGTCCTCCGTACGATACCAAGCGCAAGCCGTTTCTCGCTAACGGCATCAATATCAAGGGCTGGAAGGTCGAGAGCCTTCCGTATCTCACATGGGCGCCCATCGTGAAGAAGCCCGCGGAGAAGGAGATCATCCGCGTCCTCAAGAACCTCGCTAAAAAAGCCGATCATGTGATCATCGCTACGGACTTCGACCGAGAGGGTGAGCTCATCGGCTCGGATGCGCTCTCCTGCGTCCGCGAGGTGGCTCCCAACGTCCCCGTGAGCCGTGCGCGCTACTCCGCCCTGATCAAGGGAGAGGTCACCGCTGCCTTTGACAATCTGGTCGAGCTGGATCAAGACCTAGCTGACGCCGGTGAGTCGCGCCAGTACATCGATCTCATCTGGGGCGCGGTACTCACGCGCTATCTCACGCTTGCGCGTTTTGGCGGCTTCGGCAACGTTCGCTCTGCCGGCCGCGTTCAGACGCCAACGCTCGCCCTGGTGGTCGAGCGCGAGCGCGAGCGAAGGGCGTTCGTGCCTGAGGATTACTGGCAGATTCGCGGTATGGGCGCTCCCCGGGAAGATGCTGACGCCGCCTTCAAGATCGGACATGCGACACAGCGCTTCTCCGATAAGGCGGCTGCTGAGGCTGCGTTCTCGCATGTCGAGGATGCCAAGACCGGCACCATTTCCGAGGTCGCCAAACGCAGCCGCAAGCAACAGCCCCCTGCGCCGTTCAACACCACATCGCTCCAAGCTGCCGCCGCTGCTGAAGGAATCAGCCCCGCGCGCACCATGCGGCTTGCCGAGAGCCTCTATATGGCAGGCTTCATCTCGTACCCGCGTGTGGATAATACGGTCTACCCGCGCACGCTCGATCTCGCGGGCATCGTGAACGGGCTCTCCTCGAACGTGCCCGCCCTGCGTCCCGTGACCGCCAAGGTGCTTGCCGGTCCCATGAAGCCTACCCGCGGCAAGACCGAGACCACCGACCACCCGCCCATCCATCCCACGGGCCAGGGCGATCCCGAGACGCTCGACGGTGGCCAGAAGAAGCTCTACATGCTCATCGCGCGCCGATTCCTTGCCACGCTCATGGGGCCGGCGACCATCGAGAACACCAAGCTCTCCATCGACGTTGCGGGCGAACCCTTCACTGCGAGCGGCGACGTGCTCGTAGACGCTGGCTTCCGCGAGGCCTATCCGTACGGCCTCAAACGCGATGAGCAGCTGCCGGTGCTCGAACAGGGCGATGTGATCGACGTCTTCGATATCAAGCTTGAGGCAAAGCAGACCGAGCCGCCCGCGCGCTACAGCCAGGGCCGCCTCGTGCAGGAGATGGAGAAGCGCGGCCTGGGTACCAAATCGACGCGCGCCTCGATCATCGAGCGCCTCTACCAGGTACGCTACCTGAAGAACGATCCCATCGAGCCGAGCCAGCTCGGCATGGCCATCGTGGACGCGCTGCACGATTTCGCGCCGCGCATCACCACCCCCGAGATGACAGCAGAGCTTGACGAGGACATGACCCACGTCGCCGAGGGAACCGATACCCAAGACCACGTGGTCGAGCATTCGCGGGCGCTTCTCGCAGGCATGCTCGACGCCCTCATCGAGCACAAGGACGATCTCGGCGAGGCGATCGCCGACGCCGTGACCGCCGACGCGCGCGTGGGCGCATGTCCTAAGTGCGGCAAGGACCTGGTCATGAAGACTTCGGCAAAGACGCGCGGCAGCTTCATCGGTTGCATGGGGTGGCCGGACTGCGATGTGACCTATCCCGTGCCGACCGGCGTAAAGGTGAGCCCGCTCGAGGGCGATGCCGCCGTGTGCCCGGAGTGCGGCGCGCCGCGCATCAAATGCCAGCCGTTCCGCCAGAAAGCGTACGAGCAGTGCGTGAACCCCAAGTGCCCTACCAACTTCGAGCCTGACTTGGTGGTGGGCGAGTGCAAGGCCTGCGCTGAAGCCGGACGTCACGGCGACCTGATCGCCCACAAGAGCGAGCGAAGCGGAAAGCGCTTCATCCGCTGCTCCAACTACGATGAGTGCGGCGTCTCCTATCCGCTGCCCGCTCGTGGCAAGCTCGAAGCAACCGGCGAGGTGTGCGAGCACTGCGGCGCGCCGATCGTTGTGGTCGAGACCGCGCGAGGGCCGTGGCGCATCTGCGTGAACATGGACTGTCCCGGTAAGGAGCAGAAGCCTGCGCGGGGGAGGCGCGGTAAGGCGCCGGCGAAGCCAGGTACCAAATCGGGCGCGAAGAAGAGCGCAAAGACGAGCGCCACGCGCAAGACCTCAAAGAAAGCGACGAGCAAGAGTCCTAAGGCGTGATGCGGCCTCGGAGTGCCACCGGAGCAACCAGCGGCAAGCTCGAATCGCTGCGGCATCGTCTTGGCATCGCTGTTGGATGGCCGATGCTTCGGCGGGCCTTGTCATCGATGTAAAACGGTGGGCGCAAAATAGCAAGAGAGGCTTCTGCAGAGGGGCCTCTCTTGCTATTTTTTGCCCGCAGATTATCCAGCCGTTCGTCGTACCATTAATTAACGAGAAAACGCGCCCGCGATGAGGGTCGTGGGCCTCTGGCGGTCGGGGGTATGCGATGTTTTGCACGAGTTGCGGCAAGGAGCTTGCGGAGGGCACGAAGTTTTGCACCCAGTGCGGCAAGCCGGTGGTACGGGTCGTTCCTCGCGAGGAGCAAGCAGGAGCTGGGGCTGCCATGGCTCCGGCAAGCGAGGAAGAGGCTGTAGCGAGCTCGAACGAGAGCGCCGCGGCGGCAGAGGAGGCTGCAGCAGACGCCAGGGCAGCCGAGGAGGCTCTTTGGCCGACCGGCGTCGAGGATGCGTCGTCTGCCGAGCCGACGCACGTGATGCCGCAACAAGCCGACGCGGCTCCGTGGGTGACGGGTGCGCCGCAGCAGCCCGCTGACTCCACGCGCATGATGCCCCAGCAGCCCGCCCCGAGCGCGCCGCAGCAGGCATCGCCGCATACGAAGAAGCCCATCGCGCTGATTGCCGCCATCGTTGGCATCGTAGCCGTCATCTTAATTGGTGTCTGCGTGTTCGTGCTTCCGCACCTTACGGGTGGCAACGTGGTCTTCTTCGGTCAGCGCGACGCCCTCGCATGCTCCGTGGTGACGCGCATCCAGCCACGGGACGCTCTGGGCAACGACCTGACATCCTATGTTGTGCGGTTGGCAGAGCGCACGGCCGATAACATGGAAGACGACGGGGCGCCAACGCTTGGGGAGGTCATATCAGAGATTCGCGTGACCGGTACGGGCGGCTTCACATTCGAGGACTTCGGTGAGATTCCCGATGGCGAATACACCATGGTCATCATCGACGGGGAGACAGGCGAGGAATACTACAACGACATCGACTACGACCACGATCAGACGACGACCAACGAGACCTATATCATCCAGCCGGAACCGGAGCGCGAGGGCGACTCCGCGCCCGCGCCCAACGAGGAGCCTGCTCCTGAGCGACCCACCGAGGATCAGCTTGCCTATGCTGCCTACTACGGCAAGTGCCAAGAGCTCATCGAGCAATATGGCGAGCCGGCGAGCATCGACCTCTACGATGGTCAGGAGACCATGCTCACGGGGCTCGCGTTGGCCGAGCTCATCGATTTCGATGGTGACGGTTCGGACGAGCTGCTTACCATCGTGTGCAACCTCGAGGTGCAGGATGGTGCCATTGCCGAGCTCAAGCATGATGGTTATCTCGTTGCGGTTTGGGATTATCAGGACGGCGAGCTCTTGCAGGTCTATGACCGCGCGAGCGAGTTCTCCAATGGCGGTGCGTACTTCCAATATCTGTACGAGCGCGAGGGCACACCCGTGATGGGAACCTCGTGGTATGGCGAGGCTGCGGAGCCCATGGTCGAGGAATACCATAGCGGGTACTTCATGCTCGAAGACAAGGCGTTCGAGACGGCGGCTCAACGCAACTCCTTCTTCAACTATGACACCGGCGACTCCACGGAGAGCTTTGCGATCGGCGGCACGGAGGCCACATCAGAGCAATGGGATGCCTTCGTGGCAGAAACTCCGGCGACGCATTGCTATAGCCTCCTGCAGTTCAACAGTGACTTCGGAACTGAGGACGAGGGCTCGACCATGGAGGAGGTCGACGTCTACGGTTGCATGACGGCGACCGATGAGACGCTTGATGAGCTTGTATCCGGTGCCGGTCCAGCGCTTGAAGGCGAGGGCGCATCGACGGACGAAGCGGGGGATGGCCAGGCTTCCGCAGCAGCTTACGCCTACGAGCTCATCGAGGAGGACGTTACCTTCACCTCTTCGCAAGGCGTCGACATGGAGTGGGATGAAACCCAGCGCTGGAGTTATCCGCGCTTCACGCGCGAGGATGGCGGCACCGACGCGGCCCTCGATGCGCTCAACGAGGAGCTCCAGGCAAGCTTTGAGGGGGATCGCGAGGCAACGCAGGCATGGGAGTTCGACGGCGGGACCACCCAGGTGACGGTCCATCGCGACACGGTGACCTACCTTGAGGGCAACATCGCCTGCGTGCGCAGCGAACGCTGGATCTTCGCCGGCGGGGCGCACGGCAACGAATCCATGCGCGCCACGTTCTACGACCTATCAACGGGCGAGCGGATTGCCGTGGAGGATGCCTGCGGGGTGTCGTGGGACACGCTTGTGCAGGAGGCCCACGCCGCGATCGAGACGTACTGCGAGCAGGATCCAAACTTCAGCTGCAACGCGACGACGCTTTCGGAGATCGCGGGCGACCCAGAGCGCTACTATGCGACGGCAGATGGCATCGTGGTATGCGTCGATCCTTACCAGATCGCGCCTTACTCCTATGGCATGCAGCTCATCTACGTTCATGCCTTTGAGGACGAGTCGCTCGTGGGTACCGCGGCGCCGCTGTAGGGTCTCCTGCGCGGCAAACGGGTATCATGGTTCGGTGCGAACCATGAACCAGCGGGATGCCATGGTTCGGCGTGAAACCAAAGAGTAAGGGGACCCATGTCGGCGACATCAAAGCTACCAGGTGCGTTCATCACCGTCGAAGGTATTGACGGCTGCGGCAAGTCCACCCAGGCGAGCCTGCTTGCTGAATCGCTTGAGCGCGCCGGCTATGACGTGCTCCTCCTGCGCGAGCCGGGCGGGGTGAGCATATCGGAGAAGATCCGGGCGATGCTGCTAGACCCCGCCAATAGCGAGATGGACACTGCGTGCGAGCTGCTGCTCTACGAGGCTGCCCGTGCCCAGCTGGTACATGAGGTCATCGAGCCCGCGCTCGCGGCGGACCGCGTGGTGGTATGCGACCGGTTCTACGACTCCACGACTGCCTATCAGGGTTACGCGGGCGGAGCATCACTCGATATGGTTCGCGCGGCAAACGCCCTCGCTGTGGGCGCATGCCATCCGCAGCTCACCTTGGTGTTCGACATCGATCCCGCGCTAGCCGCCGAGCGCACCCGTGCCCGCACAGCCGATCGCATCGAGGCGAAGGGGCAAGCGTACCAGGCCCGCGTTGCCGAGGGGTTCCGCGCAATCGCCGTCACCGAGCCTGAGCGGGTCAAGCTTATCGACGCATCGCGCCCAATCGACGCCATTGCCGAAGACGTGCTCGCTGCCGTCGAGCAGGCGGGGCTGGCGCTTTAGCTGGTGCATGCGAGCCCGGCGCTTCTATCCCTGAATCCCACCGATCAGTCCTCAGCTGCCTCCGCGCTTTGCTGCGTCGAGCCCTCGAGGCCCTGCATGTATCGATCCATCGCATCGGCGACGCGCTTGGCGTCTGCGACGGCCTCGACCACGGTGCGCGCGCCGGTGGATACATCGCCGCAGGCAAACACGCCGGGTCGCGTGGTGTGACCTATGTCGTCGGTGCGCAGCAGGCCGCGTGCGTTGGTCTCGAGCCCCTCGGTGGTGTTCACCAGGCGGTCGAGCGGGCGCTGGCCTGCGGAGATGATCACGCTATCGGCCTCGAAGAGCTGCTCGGTCCCAGGAAGCGCGCGCAGTGTGGGCGGCTCCCCGTTCTCGCTGATCTCGGAGCCCTCGGTTTGGATGAACACCACGCCCTCCGGCGTGATGCGCACAGGCGCGCGGTTAAGGACGAAGTCCACGCCTTCAAGTTCGGCATAGCTGCGCTCGTGGTTGCTCGCCGCCACGTGCGACGACTGCGCGAAGCACGTCACGCGCTCCGCCCCATGGCGCAGCGCGGTGCGAGCAACGTCCATGGCAGCGTTGCCCACACCGATCACGATCACGCGCCTGCCTAGCTTGAAGCTATCGGGGTTGGCGAGATAGTTGATGCCGTAGTGCACGTTGCCGAGCGTCTCGCCGGGGATGCGCAGCGCATGCGGGCGCCACACGCCGGTGCCGGCGAACACGGCGCGGTAGCCGTCTTCGAACATGTCGTCGATCGAGATTGCCTGGCCGATCGTCGTGTTGAAGCGGATCTTCACGCCGTTCGCCTCGAGGTGCCGCGTTTGGAAATCGTCGAGCACCCGCTTGGGGAGGCGGAACTCGGGGATGCCGTAGCGCAGCACGCCGCCGATCTTGTCGTGGTTCTCGAAGATGGTCACGTCGTAGCCGCGTTGCGCCAAGATGACGGAGATGGCCAGGCCGGCGGGTCCCGCGCCGATGATCGCGACGCGCATGCCGTTGGAAGCGACGCGCTCTTCGGACATGCGCGAGACGTACAGGTCGGAGATGTACTCCTCGATGGCGCTGAAGTGCACCGGCGCGCCCTTGCGACCAAGGACGCAGTGGCCCTCGCACTGCGATTCGTGGTTGCAGATGCGGCTGCAGACGGTGGTAAGCGGGTTGTTCTCGAAGAGCAGCTCGCCGGCTTCGTCCACGCGCCCCTCGCGCAGCAGCTTGATGGCGGTGGGAATGGGTGTGGAGATGGGGCAGCCCTTGCGGCACTGCGGGTTTTTGCACTGAAGGCAGCGCTCAGCCTCATCGAGTACGTGGATCGCCATGATTCGTTCCCTTCCCGTAGTAGCTATGCAGCATGAAAGCGATGGTCAAAACCGTATGGTCTGCAAGGTCGCGGGGGTTGTATCCCGTCTTTGCCGCGATCTTGTTCAAACGGTTCTGCAGGGTGTTCTTGTGCAGGTAGAGTTCTTCGGCGCAATGAACGATGCTGCCGTTGTGGCGCACGTACGCTTCGAAGATCTCCTGATACTCCTCGATCTCGCGCTCGCTCAGGCCGGCGAACACATGGTTCACGAGCTGAAGCGCGCTATCTTGCGAGACGGAGGAGATGATGAGTCCGAGGGCCATGTCTTCGAAGCGCATGAGCTTATCGTCATCCTTGAACGCGAGCCACTCAAGCGCACGGCATGCCTCATCGTAGCTTCGCCAGTAGACGCTTCCGTACGGTGCGGGACGTCCTGCGCCGAAGATGAGCGGATGTCCCAGCACGCGCTCGGCGTCATCGCTTATTCCCTCTACGAGCGAGGGCAGCCGATGCTCATCCCGGGCATCGATGAACATGCAGATATCGCGTTCGAGGAATGCGAAGAAGCTCGTCCTGAACGACTGGAAGCGCGCATGGAGCATCGCGTACAGGTCGTTGTAATCGGGAGCATCGTCGCCTTCTGCCCGTGCGCAGCCAACGAGCACGATGCGCGGTATATCGAGGTCGATCTGCAAGAGCGAGGCGTAGTAGGCGGCAAGGCTTTCGTCATGATGGCGCAGCTTCAAGATGCTCGCGAGGTTCGCGATGCGCACACGGCGGTCGTACTGCTCGACATGATCCCAGTTTTCACGGATGAGGATCTCGGTCATCTTCTTGATGACGTTGCCGAAGGGTTCGACCTCGGCACGCTCACCGGTGATGCCTATTACCGCTACGGCGGCGTCTTGGAACATAACCGGTACGTTGATGCCGTGGCGCGCCCCTTTGAATTGGTGTTCGCTGTCGATGGGGACGGGCTGCTGCGTTTCGGCCGCCAGCCGAGCGCCTTCGTGCGTCGTGCCGATGCGTGCACGGTCGGTGCTCGCGATGATGGTACCGGTGGTGTCGAACAGATTGATCTCGTGGTTGATGACGCCTTTGAGGTTGTCGACGATCGTCTCTGCAATCTGGGGATCGAGGTTCATCCGCCCTCCTTCGTTGCGATGAAAACACCATACGGAAACACGCGCTCGGATGGACTGTTCCACATGCTAGAAAATGAGGAGAACTATTTCATGCGACGGAGTTACACAGGACATAGTTCGTGAGCGGTAGCAATTCACCGATAAAAGGTCATTTTTGGCGATCCGGGGCACCTTCCGAAACAAAAGCACGGGAAAAACCTTTGGAATACAGAAGCTTTGGGTCTGCCAGTGTTCGGTGAACCTCCGACGTGCTCAATCTAAACATATCCCCTATACCATGGAATGCATTTTTCGTGTGCTCCATTATCACGCCATGGAACACCTCCAGGCCCATATGGAGGAGCAAGAGGAAGAGGAAGAAAGGGGGCTGGAAACGATGATGCAGGTCGAGATGCCCATCGGGAGCAACATCACCGATGAGGAGATGCAGATGGTTCGCGAGATGGGCGTGCATTGGCTGGCGGTGAACTTCCTGCCGGAGGACGCGACCGACGAGGGCGTGACCAAGTTGCAGGAGCGCGCTGCCCGCTATGACCTGGAGATTTCGAACGGCGGCGCTATCGGCGTGTACAAGAACACGTCGATCATCCTCGGACGCGACGATCGCGACGCGGCGATGGAGCGCTACAACGAGTTCACGCGCATCCTGGGTGCCCATGGCATCAAGGGCGGCTACATCGCCTGGCAGCCGAACGGCATCCTGCGCACCAAGGTAGATGTAGGCGAGCACACGCGCGGCGGCATCACCATGATCGCGGACATGGATGAGATCGACGCCCGTCCGATCCTGAACGATCGCGTGTACGGCGAGCAGGAGATCTGGGACAACTTCGAGTGGTTCCTCGAGCGCGCGCTTCCCGTCTGCGAGGAGGCCGACGTCAAGATCTCGCTGCACCCCAACGATCCGCCTGCGCCCTCGCTTGGCGGGGCCTATAGCCTGATCTGGCGCTCCGATGACTACCGTCGCGCCTTCAAGATGGCAAGCGACAGCCCGTATCTGGGCATGAAGCTCTGCACCGGGTGCTGGCTCGAGGGTGGCGAGACGTTCGGGAACCTCATGGACGACATCGCCGAGTTCGCCCCGCAGGGCAAGATCCACGTCGTCCACTTCCGCAACGTGAGCGGCACCATGCCGTATTTCGAGGAGGTCCTCGCCGAGGACGGCTATGCGGACATGTTCGCCATCGCGAAGCAGCTCGTGAAGTACGGCTTCGACGGAACCATCGACGTCGATCACGTATATCGCAATCCCGAATGGGCGGGCAAGGACGCCCCGTCGCTCGCAGGTGGAAGCGTGTGGTCTGCCGGTTACGCCACTGGCTACATGAAGGGTCTTATCGACGCTGCGTATAAGACGCAAGAAGGAGGTTGCTAGACCATGGCACTGTATCTGACCCTTGGAGTCTTCGCCTTGCTGGTGATAGGCTTCATCTCCCAGAAGTTTCCGCTGGGAGCGGTTGCGCTCACGTGCGTGACCATCCTCTACCTCACGGGCGTGCTCACGTTCGAGGAGGCGTACGGTAACTTCGCGAACGACAACGTGATCCTCGTCGGCGCGATGTTCATCCTTTCTGCGGCGATTGCCAAGACGCCCATCGTCGAGAAGATCAACCTCGCCATCGTGAAGCATGCTGGTGGATCCGGCCGTCGCGTGGTGTTCTTCTTCCTGCTCGCGACCGCAATCCTGATGCAGTTCATCGTGCCCACCGCGTGCATCACGATGCTTCTGCCCTTCTGCCTCATCATGGACGCCAACGGCACCTGCCCGCGTACCAAGAGCCTCTATGCTGTGACCACCGCAGCCTTCATGTGGCAGGGCGTCGCCCCGCTCGCCATGGGTGTCGGCCTCACCGCTCAGGTGAACAGCTTCGTCGAGGCTGGTGGCGGCGTCGGCACCGCGACCCTGACGGACCGTCTCATCATCGGTCTTCTGCCTGCGATCATCGGCTCGCTCGTACTGCTCTTCATCTCCTACAAGCTGCTGCCCGATGCGCCCTCCCAGGAGCTTTCCACCGACGTCGAGGTCAAGGAGACCAAGGAGGTCCGCGCGACCACGCTGCAGGACAAGATCATCTACGTCGTCTTCGTCCTCACCATGATCTGCATGTTCGTGCTCCCGATGGGCATGTACGAGATCGCCGTCATCCCCGTGGTCGGCTGCCTTGTCATCGCGCTCACCGGCTGCATGTCCAAGAAGGAGATCGCGAGCTCGCTCAACGTCGACATCCTCTTCATGCTCGTCGGCCTGCTCGGCCTCTCGACCGCGCTCGAGAACTCCGGCGCCGCCCAGCTCATCGCCGACTTCATCGTGAGCATCATCGGCGCCGACACGCACCCGTTCATCGTGCTCGCCATCTTCTACTTCGTGGCGAACATCGTGTCCCAGGCGTTCTCCAACACCGGCACCATGGCGCTGCTCATCCCGCTCATGACCACGACCTGCATGACCATGGGCATCGACCCGGTCCCCGTGGCCATGGCAGTCGCCTACGGCGCCAACGCCGACTCGCTGCTGCCCATGGGCTCGCCCGGCATGGCCATCTGCTTCGGCTCCGGCGGCTTCAAGTTCACCGACCTGCTGCTGCCCGGTATCACGCTGATGCTCATCTACGGCTTCTCCACGGTCGCCATGACCTACCTGACCTACTTCATCCTCTAGGCCCGTCGCCAAGAGAAGATGACTTAGCGGCGCCCCGGGCCTGGATGAAGGCTCGGGGCGCTGTGCTTCAACTATGTACCATGCTGCATGCCTGTACATTGCAGAAAAGTACCCATGAATCCTGCTCAACATGGTATGCAGAACAAAAGGCAGACGGCAAACACCCTCGTTTAGAGCCTTTGGAATATATCGTGTCGCAGGGGGCGGCGGTAGAGTGCTAGTTGCACGGGCGCTCCCGCCCCATCCGAATGGAGGAGTCAATGTCCAATCCAATCGATAGCTCGAAGATGCGCGGCCTGTTCACGCCGATTCTGACGCCGGTCGATGCCGAGGAGCGCATCGATGAGGGCAAGCTTCGCCGACAGGTCGACTTCGTGATCGAGCACGGTGTAGACGGCATCCTGGCATTTGGGAGCAACTCCGAGTTCTACATGTTCTCCGATGACGAGATGATCGCCGGTGCGCAGATCATTCTCGATCAGGCCGCCGGTCGCGTGCCGGTCATCTTCGGCGTGGGCCACATCTCCACCCGCGCCTGCATCGCGCTCGCTCAGCGCGCCGCGGAGCTGCCCATCGATGGTATCGCGGTCTTGCACCCCATGTTCATCAAGCCCACGAATGCGGCGCTCATCCACCACTACACGGCGATCGCGAACGCGGTGTCAGACACGTTCGTCTTCATCTACCACAATCCCGGTCGCTGCGGGTACGCCCTGCCCAACGACGTGATCGTCGAGCTTGCGCACGATGTGCCCAACATCCTCGGCATCAAGGACTCGACGGGCGATATCACCGCGCTGCAGGAGCTCATTCGCCGCTGCTCGGACATCGATTTCGTGGCGTTTGTGGGCAAGGACACGGTTGTGTTCCCGGGCCTGTGCTGCGGTGCCGACGGTGCCGTCTGCTCGACGGCGAACATCTTCCCCGAGCTCGTGTGCGGCATCTATGACAAGTTCGTCGCCGGAGACTATGAGGGTGCGCGCGAGAACCAGTTCAAGCTCAATCCCATCCGCCTTTCGCAGGATGCGGCGAGTTTCCCGGCGGCAACGAAGGACATGGCGAACCTCATGGGCATGGAGGTCGGTCCTTCGATTCTTCCCACCGAGCCCACGGATGGCTCCGCCCTCGAGGGCATGAAACGTGCGATGCGCGAGGGCGGTTATCTGGACTAGTGCCGTTGCGCGAGGAGCTCCGCGCGACGCAGGCAGTGTTGGTTTTCTATTACGGGAGGAGGCGTGACGCAGATGGAATCACCACGGGTGGTGCTTGCAGTCGATTCGTTCAAGGGATCGGCGTCGAGCGCGCGTGTCGAGGAGCTAATCGAAGCGGGCATCCGCCGCGTGCTCCCCGATGCGCTCGTCGATCGATATCCCATCGCCGACGGCGGCGAGGGGACGGTCGAGGCGATCGTCACGGCGCTCAACGGCCGGATCATTCGCGCGACCGTCCAAGATCCCCTGGGTGCGAAGATCGAGGCCCCCTATGGCCTCACCGACGATGGCACCGCCATTATCGAGATGGCGGCTGCGAGCGGTATCACGCTCATAGACCAGACGCCCGAAAACGCGCTCTCGGCATCTACATGGGGTGTAGGCGATCTGATCCGTGACGCCATGAACCACGGGGCCCGCAGGATCCTGGTGGGGCTCGGCGGCAGCGCCACGAGCGATGGCGGCGTCGGCATGGCCAAGGCGCTCGGCGTGCGCTTTCTAGACAAGGAGGGCGAGCCCATCCCATGCGGGCTCATCGGCCTTCGCGATCTCGCGCTCATCGATTGCTCAGGGCTCGATCCGCGCATCGCCGATACCGAGTTCGTGCTCATCACCGATGTGACCAATCCGCTATGCGGCTCCAACGGCGCCCTGTGCATCTATGGACCCCAGAAAGGCATCGACGCATCGAAGGTCGCCGAGCTCGAGCCGTGGATGGAGGCGTATGCCGAACTGCTCGAGCAGCACGTGGGGCGTCCCGTCTCCAGCCTTCCCGGCGCCGGTGCGGCGGGCGGCTTGGGTGCGGCGCTCGTGGCGTTTTGCGACGCGCGGGTGGAGCGCGGCATCGAGTTCGTGCTCGATGCGATCGGTTTGAACGAAGCGATCGCAGGCGCGGACCTCGTCATCACGGGCGAGGGGCGCATGGATGCGCAGTCTGCCAACGGCAAGGCTCCCATCGGCGTTGCCCGCCGCGCCAAGGCGCAGGGTAAGCCCGCCGTGGCAATCGTGGGCAGCCGTGCCGAGGACCTCGACGGCGTCTACGACGAGGGGTTGGGGCTCGTGATTCCACTCGCGCTCGAGCCCATGTCGCTTGGGGAGTGCATCGCGCGCACCGAGGAGCTCGTGCCCATCGCGGGTGAGTCTGCCATACGGGCATTTCTGCTGGGCCGCATCGCCTAGCACCCTGCGTCCGGGTATC
This sequence comes from Enorma phocaeensis, assembly GCF_900186505.1. Classification (GTDB taxonomy): domain Bacteria; phylum Actinomycetota; class Coriobacteriia; order Coriobacteriales; family Coriobacteriaceae; genus Enorma; species Enorma phocaeensis. Next base: position 62,248 of record NZ_LT891968.1, on the reverse strand, counting down.
CGGATGGCAGGGGAGCGCCGGGTTATGAGGCCGGTGCATCAAGGTTTCTCCGCCGCAAGGCGTAGGAATAGCAGGTAGATAGTACGTGAAGAAGGGATTTCACTATGAACGTAGGATTCGTGGGACTCGGTATCATGGGCAAGCCCATGTCCATCAACGTGCAGAAGGCCGGCTATCAGGTCTATGCGTTCGACTTCAACATCGATCGCGCAGACGACCTCGTCGCCCTGGGCGGCGTTGCGTGCGCCAGCGGCAAGGAGGTTGCCGAGAAGTCTGACGTCGTGATCACCATGCTCCCCAACTCCCCGCACGTCGAGGCCGCGCTCTTCAACGAGAACGGCATCGCCGAGGGTCTTTCCGCCGGCAAGTGCGTCATCGACATGAGCTCCATCGCGCCGCTCGCGAGCCGCGACTTCGCCGAGCGTCTGGCCGAGATGGGCGTCGACTTCCTCGATGCGCCCGTGTCGGGCGGCGAGCCCAAGGCCATCGACGGCACCATCGCCGTCATGGTGGGTGGCAAGGAGGAGGTCTTCGCCAAGTACGAGGACCTGCTCAAGACCATGGCTTCGACCGTGACCCTCGTGGGCGAGGTCGGCGCAGGCAACATCACCAAGCTTGCCAACCAGATGATCGTCGCCATCAACATCGCCGCCATCTCCGAGGCCTACTCGCTCGCTAAGAAGGCTGGCGTTGATCCGTCCCGCGTGTACGAGGCCATCCGCTCCGGCCTTGCCGGCTCCACGGTCATGGACCAGAAGTCGCAGAAGATCTTCGATGGCAACTTCGAGCCGGGCTTCCGTATCGAGCTGCACATCAAGGACCTCCAGAACGTGATGGACACCTCGCATCAGATCAACGTGAGCGCCCCGTTCTCGTCGCTTGCCATGGAGATCATGCAGTCGCTCAAGGCCCACGGCCATGAGAAGGAAGACCACTCCGCCATCGCCGAGTACTACGAGCTCATCAACGATATGAAGCTGCAGGGCTAGTACCAGCTCCCTCCAAGCCGGACCTGCCGGCTTCGGTGCGCCGTCGCCCTATCAGCGGCGCACCTACCCTTACCTACCCTACACAAGAGCGGCTGCGTCGTTTGTCTCCCGGCGCGGCCGCTCGTCTGTATGCGGGTACAAGGCTACCAGGCGGTACTTGGGCCGCGCCGCGCGGCGCGCGGGTGCCGATCGGCCCTTCGGGGGCGCTCGTTCTGATGCCGCCCGCATACAGCCAAGCACAAGGAGGAACCATGGCCTTCATTGCAACCGTGCCCCTAGCTGATGGCACCCCTATGCCGCGTTTTGGCATGGGGACCTGGTATCTGGGGGAGAGCGTGCGCGCGCACGATCGCGAGCTTGCCGCCTTGCGCGCGGGGCTCGATGCGGGCGTAAAACTTATCGACACAGCCGAGATGTACGGTTCGGGTGCGGCCGAGCGCCTTGTAGGCGAGGCGATTCGCGGCTACAACCGAGAGGAGCTGTTCTTGGTCTCGAAGGTCTACCCCCACAATGCCGGTAGGCCCGAGATCTTCGAGAGCGTGGAGGCCTCGCTTGAGCGCCTGGGTACCGATTACCTGGACATGTACCTTCTGCATTGGCGCGGTGCGGTCCCTCTTTCGGAGACGGTCGAATGCATGGAGGAGCTCGTGGAGGACGGCGTCATCCGCCACTGGGGCGTGTCGAACTTCGACGCCGACGACCTCGAGGAGCTCTACGGTGTCTTCTGCGGCGATCATTGCGCCGTGAACCAGGACCTCTACCATCTAGGCTCGCGGGGCGTTGAATACGAGATACTGCCCTGGATGCGTTCGGTGGGCATGCCGCTCATGGCCTATTGCCCGCTCGCGCAGGCCGGGGACCTCAGGCGCGGCTTGGTGAGCGATCCTGCGGTTGTCGAGGTGGCGCGTCGGCATGGGGCGAGCCCGCTTCAGATCCTGCTCGCCTTCGTGCTGCGCGATCCGATGGTCGTGGCGATTCCGCGCAGCGGGGACGCCGCGCACGTGCTCGAGAACATCGCCGCTTGCGACATCGAGCTCTCCGCCGACGATCTCTCCCTGCTCTCGAGTTCGTTCCCGGCGCCCGCCCACCCCGTTCCGCTCGACATCGTATAAGGGCGCCCTGTACTGGATTCTCGCTGCGGCGCGGCTTCCATGCGCTCGCATGCGCCGCGCCGCCGCCATGCCGTCTTCATGACGAGCTGTCTCCAAGCGACGGGGTTCCCGCCGCGCGGTATCATAGACCCCACGACTCAAGCTGGCCGGCAAGCTGTTGCAGATGGTAAGGGGTGAGAAGATGGCAGGGCATGAGGTGGCGCCGCAAACGGGGCCTCGATTGTTGCTCGCTCAGCTCGACACGCAGCCGCGCGTGCGGGCATTTCTTCAGCGCGCCGTCGAGAGCGGTCGCGCTTCTCACGCCTACCTGTTCGTCGGCGCCCCGGGGGCGGGCAAGCTCGACGCCGCATGGGCGCTCGCGCAAGCGCTCATCTGCCCGCATGGCGGTTGCGGTGCCTGCGAGGCATGTGTACGGGTCGCGCGCCATACGCATCCCGACGTGCACTATCTTGCGCCGGAGAGCGCAACCGGCTACCTCATCGGGCAGACGCGCGACCTCATCGACGAGGTCGCCCTCGCTCCCATTCGCGCCGCGCATAAGGTATATATCCTCGATCGCGCTGATCAGCTGCGCGCGAATTCCGCGAACTCGTTGCTCAAGACGCTCGAAGAACCGCCTGAAGACGTTACCTTCATCCTGTTGGGCACCTCCTCCGATACGATTCTGCCCACGATCGTCTCGCGCTGCCAGTGCGTGCCGTTCCGCATGGTGTCACCCGTCGAGGCGGCTGCCGCCGTCTGCCGCTCGACGGGATTGCCGCAAGAGCGCTGCCGCATGGCGGTCGCCGTTGCCGGCAGTCCAACGCGCGCGATCGAGTTCCTTAAGAGCGCCGAGCGCCAAGAAGCACGCCGCGCCATGATCCGCGCGATCGATTCGCTCGCCCATGCCGATGAGGCAGATGTCCTCTCTGCGGCAAAGGGGCTCATCAAGGCCGTGAAGGCGCCGCTTGCAGATGTCGAGCGCACGCAGAAGGCGGTGCTCGAGCGCGATGCCGACTACCTATCGCGCGGTGCTCTCAAGCAGCTCGAGGAGCGCAATAAGCGCGAGATTACCGCCCGTGAGCGTTCGGGTATCATGGAAGTGCTGGCAAGCGCCCGCTCGCTCTTGCGCGATGCGCTCATCACGCTCGAGCACGCACCTGGCGGCGTCGTGAATACCGACGCCCAGGAGACCGTTGGCCGCCTTGTCGCGGCAACGGGGACAGCAGGCCTTCTCGCCGCGCTCGACGCTGTCGCAGCGGCCGAGCAGGCAGTCCGCCACAATGTAACCCCGCAGCTGGCCTTCGAGGTCATGCTCTTAGATATCAGGAAGGCTCTCTCATGCCCGTCGTAGTTCCCGTCAAATTCGCTTTCGCCTCGCGCGATCTGTGGTTCGACCCGCAAGATCTCGACATACTTGAGGCGGATCATGCCATCTGCTCCACCGAGCGCGGAACCGAGATCGGCTTGGTGACCGCAGACCCCTTCGAGGTCCCGGAAGAAGAGCTCCGCTCGCCCCTCAAGCCGGTGCTGCGCGTTGCGACCGAGGAGGATCTCGACCGCGCCGATGAGCTCGCCCGCCGCGGCGAGAGCGCGATGGTCGAGTTCCGCGCGCTGGTCAAGAGCAACGAGCTCGACATGAAGCCGGTGGGTGTGGAATACCTCTTCGGCGGCGAGAAGGCGGTGTTCTACTTCGCGGCGGAGGAACGCGTCGATTTTCGCCAGCTCGTGAAAGACTTGTCCTCGACCCTGCATACCCGCGTCGACATGCGCCAGATCGGGGTACGCGATGAGACGCGCCTTGTGGGCGGTTACGCCCATTGCGGCCAGGAGCTCTGCTGCACGCGCTTCGGCGGGCAGTTCGAGCCGGTGAGCATCCGCATGGCGAAAGAGCAGGACCTGCCGCTCAACTCTGCGAAGATCTCTGGCGTGTGCGGCCGCCTCATGTGCTGCCTGCGCTACGAGTTCGAGGCGTACAAGGACTTCAAGAGCCGTGCGCCCAAGAAGAAGGCGCTCATCGACACGCCGCTCGGCAAGGCCAAGATCCAGGAGTACGATACGCCGCGCGAGCAGCTTGTGCTGCGTCTGGAGAGCGGCAAGGTGTTCCGTGTGAACCTCTCCGACATGACCTGCTCCGATGCGTGCAAGAAGAAGGCCGAGGAGCAGAAGTGCGCGTGCCGTCCCGACTGCGTGACGCGCGATGTGCTCGAGAAGATCGAGTCGCCCGATATCGCGCTCGCGCTCATGGAGCTCGATCGCGGGAACGGCATCGACGTGGGGGACGGCCTGAGCAACGATGACCGCCTCGTGGTGAGCGGGCCCACCCCGCGCAGCCGCAAGCGCCAAGGAGCAGCTGACAAGGCCAGCCGTAGCCAGCGCTCCCAGAAGAGCGAAGCCGAGGGCTCGCAGGCGGGGACCGGCCGGCGCCGCCGTAAGCGCGCATCGGGCGGCGCTGCGCCTGCTCAGGAAGAGACCCCTCAGGCAACGCCGCAGGGTAAGAGCCGCAGGCGCCGCCGTCATCTGTCGGGCGAGGAGCGCGAGGAAGCGTTCCGCAATGCCGCTTTGCGTGAAGAGGCGCGCGAGAAGGCCGCGCGCAACGATGATGCCGCCGAAGGCACGGAGGGGCGTTCTCGCCGTCGCCGCAGGCACGTTCAGGCGCCTCAGGGGGCTTCGCAAAAGCCCGAGGTGCCCTCGGTTGCAAGTCAGGTTGCCGAAGGCGACGTGAAGGTGTCGCGCCGTAGGCCTGGTGACGGCGGCGGTGCCAAGCGCTCGCAGCAGGCTGCGCTGCGCGACGAGGCATCTGCCGATCAACCCCAGAAGAAGCGTCGACGCCGTCGTTCGCGCAAGCCCAAGCAGGGCGGCGAGGGCGGTCAATCCGCACAGGGGCAGTCCTCTGGTTCGGATCGCGCGCCCCAGCCTCCGGCACGGGCTTAAGGCAACTCGTGGACGCCCCGCAGTGGCATGCGCGTCGGGCCCTTTGGGCGGACCGCGCACGTCGCGCGGGAGCGCTCGCGCTTGAGGCAGTGGCGCCCACGCGATGCGCGGGCTGCGAGCGCCCCGGTTCGCTCATCTGCGATCGCTGCTTGGCTGAACTGACCCCTATCGACCCGGCTCATGCATGCTTGCGTTGCGGAGCGCCTTTTGGCGATTTGCTGTGCACGGAATGCGGAGGCGGTGACGAGGAGGGCGGGTTCGCGCCGGACGGGGACGCCGCCGCGGCTGGTGCGCGCATTCCCGGTCGCTGCCTTGCCGCAGCCGTGTTCGAAGGGCCGCTGCCCCGTATCATCCGCGCGTACAAGGATGGGGGAGAGCGTCGTCTAGCGCCGCTTCTAGCTGAGCTTATGGTAGATGCGGCCATCCACGCCGAGGAGGCCGCGCCCGAGCGTTACGGCGGGTTTGTGGGCGCTGCCGATGCGGTGACGTTCGTGCCGGCGACTGCTGCGGCATTCTCCCGACGCGGCTTTGACCATATGGAGGAGATCGCCCAGGCGTTTTCCGCTTTGGTGGGCTTGCCGCTTGCGGACGTTCTCGTCAAGCACGGTTCCTCCGATCAGCGCGCGCTCGACAGGGCGGGGCGCGCTCTGCATGCGCGGGGCGCCTATGAACCGGTGGAGCCGGTGGCAGGTTTGCGACTCGTCCTTCTCGACGATGTGATAACCACCGGCGCGACGCTACGGGGCGCAGCGGGTGCGCTTGTCGCGGCAGGCGCCGTGCGTGTGGATGCGCTTGCCCTCGCGCGCGTCTGGTAGCGGGTGAACCGCGCTGGGCGAAGCGGTGCTCGGGCAGGCAGGGCTCTTCTCGACGGTCGCAGGCACGTGGTCGGGCCCAGCGAGAATATGAGCAGCTCGCAGGTAACATCGCTGTTGTATAATCCATTCGTCTCCTCAGGCTGTGGTTGCGGGCGCTTGCGCCCTAGTCCATGACAGACGCGGTCAAAAGGACCCACGTAAGCGTGCGCGTGCGCGTGCGCGCGATCATGGCGCGTCCTAGAGGTAAGTCGCACCGTCCGTTTCCTCAGAGGCAATCGGCCTCGCGGGCGAGCGGGCTAGTCGTAAGGTCGCTGCGGTGGCCGAGCAAACGTCCCAGTGCGCAGGTGTGGGGGAAAAGACCAGGTCAGCGGGGAGACAACGACAAAGCTCCGCCCGGCGGGCGGTGGGTATAGCGAACGGGGGCAGGCAGCGTGCCTGTTCCATGGCACGGATGGGAACGACATGATTGCTAGCTTGAAGGGACGGGCCGCCACCGCTCTGGCGGGGGTTCTTGCGGTCGTCTGCGCGCTTGGTCTTGGGGCGTGCTCCTTCACGACACCCGGGCTCGACGAGGCGGAGGATACCGCTGTCGAGCAGGTCGTCGACGACGGGATGCTCGTCCAGGCGGGCACCCTCACGGTCGCGCTCGATACGGCCGATGCTCCGCAGGCAATGACCATCTCGGATGGTACGCTCGATGGCTATGCGATCGATGTTGCCCGCGCTCTGGCAGACCGCTTGGGGCTCGACGTGGCCTTCGTGGGATCCACTTCCGCCGAGGAGGCGCTTTCATCCGGCTCGGCTGATATCTATCTGGGCGCGACGACAGATGACGAGAGCGGCGCGGTCGTGGTCCATGGCGAGTACCTCCAGAATGCCACCGCGGTGTTCGCGCACGGCGATGCCGATACGACTATTACAGCAGATGATCTTGCTGCCGGTACCGTTGGAGCCCAGGACGGCTCATCCTCCCAGGAGGCTCTTGCTCAGGTCGGCATCGTGGCGAGCAACACCTATCTGAACGTCAACGAGTGCTTCGAAGCGCTTGCGGCGGGCGAGGTCGACTACGTCGTCTGCGACGTTACGGCGGGCGCCTACCTTTCGCGCTCGTACGACGATGTCTTCTTTGCGGGCATTCTGAGCACGCCGGTTTCCTACGGTATCGGTTACGCAGCGGATGCGACCGATCTTGCCGATGAAGTGGCGACCGCCTTTGACGAGATGAGCACCGACGGTACGCTCGACGCGATCCATGCGCTATGGTACGGCACCGTGCCGCTGAGCGTCTCTGATTCGCTGGTGAGTGGCGTCACGGCAGCTGAGGCGCCTGCAGAGGGCGATGTCGAGCAGGTAGAGGGCGACATGAACAGTATCGACTGATGCTGATGGCGCGCATAGCGCAGAATTTAGCGGACCGGGCGCAGACTTCGGCGTCCGGTCCGTTCCCGTTCGCGAACGGGTGAGCGGCGTTCACGGTGATGCCGGGTGCGGTATTGGGTACAAACTACGTACGAGTACGGTCCCCGGATAGATTGGAGCGCTCATGGATATCAAGGTTTCCGGACGTAAGACCACGGTAACCGATGCTTTGCGCGCGCGTGTGGAAGAAAAGGTCGGCGAGGCTCTCAAAGTGTTCGAGATCGAGCCCATGACCGCTGACGTCGTTTTGCGCTACGAGAAGAACCCCTCGATCGCCGAACCGGCGATCGTCGAGGTCACGGTGAGAGCGCGCGGCTCGGTGATCCGCGTCGCCGAGCACGGCGCAGATATGTACGCGGCAATCGACCTGGCGGCAGATAAGGTGACCCGTCAGCTCCGCAAGTTCAAGACGAAGGTTGTCGACAACCGCCAGCAAGGCGCCTCGGCGGCCGAGGTCGCTCCCGTGGAGCGCGTCGAGGACCTTGCCGACCTGCTCATCCCCGAGGAAGAGGACGACCAGCTCGTCCGCGAGAAGATCATCGAGATCACCCCGATGACCGAGGAGCAGGCGCTCGTGCAGACCGATCTGATCGGCCACGACTTCTACGTCTTCGAAAACGCCACCACGGGCCTCATCAATGTGGTGTATCACCGTAAGAATGGTGGATATGGCATCATTAAGCCAAAGATCGAGACCCTGGACGAGTAAAATAACGTATACACATGCGTACAGGTGGGCGGCCATCCTCGCGGGTGGCCGCCCGTTTTGATGAGAAAGGGTCTTGCCAGATGACCACCACCGCCACGTCCGGCCCTGCGCATCACTGCCGCATCGCGGTCGATACCTGCTGCGACTTCACGCCCGAGATCGCAGCGACCCTGGACGTCGATATCCTCGGCTTCCCCTACATCCTCGACGGCGAGGAGCGCTCGGACGACATTTGGACGTCGATGACGCCGAAGTGGTTCTACGACCAGATTCACAACGGCGTGAAGGCCTCCACTGCGGCGATCTCGGTTGGCCGCTACCTCGAGTACTTCACGGAGTGCGCCGAGGAGGGAACGCCCACGGTGTACCTCGCCTTCACCTCTGCGCTCTCATCGAGCTATGAGCATGCGTGCATCGCCGCGGAAGAGGTGCGCGGAAAGTATCCTGAGTTCGAGCTCTATGTGGTCGATAACGCGCTTCCCTGCTCGTGCGGCGAGCTTCTGGCTCTGGAGGCGGTGCGTCAGCGCGCAGCGGGTCTCACGGCAGCCCAGCTCGCAGCATGGGCAGACGAGGCGAAGACGTACGTGCACGGTTACTTCACGCTCGACAGCCTGGATTCGCTGGCGGCCGGCGGCCGTATCCCGCCCGCTGCGGCGCAGATCACCAGCAAGCTCGACATCAAGCCCAACCTCTCGTTCGACCTTGCCGGGTCCCTCACGCTTACCGGCGTGAACCGTGGCCGCAAGAAAGCGCTTAAGTCGCTCGTCAAGGCCTTTAAGGACAACTATGTCCTCGATCCGACGATGCCCCTCACCATCGTGACCGCTGATTCCGAGAAAGACGGTGACTGGCTGGAGAACGCCATTCGCAAGGAAGATGGCTGCGCCGACCTGACCATCATTCGCGGTTCGGTGGGCCCGACCATCGGCGCCCACGTGGGCCCGGGCATGGTCGCCATCATCTTCTGGGGCATCAACCGAGCCGAGAAGATCTCGCTCACCGATCGCATCGCCAAGCGCGTTCGCAGCTAGCACGGTCCTTTGGGTATCGACCGCACCTACCAGCTTCCATCATATAAGGAGACGCATATGCACAAGGTTGCATTCATCGGCACCGGTATCATGGGTGCCCCCATCGCGGGGCATCTCATGGACGCCGGCTACTCGCTTACGGTCTACAACCGCACCCCGCAAAAGGCCCAGCCGCTCGTAGACCGCGGCGCGGTGCTCGCATCTTCGCCCGCTGAGGCGGCTGCTGAAGCCGACGTGGTCTTCACCATGGTCGGCTATCCCGAGGATGTCGAGGAGCTCTACCTCGCGGGTGACGGCCTGCTGACGTCCACCAAGCCCGGCTGCGTGCTCATCGACCTCACCACCAGCTCGCCTTCGCTTGCGCGCGACATCGCCGAAGCCGCTCAGGTCGACGGCCGCTTTGCCTTCGACTGCCCGGTGACGGGTGGCGAGGCGGGCGCCATCGCCGGTACGCTCACCGCCATCGTGGGCGCGACCGAGCGCGACATCGAGTCCGTGCGGCCGTTGCTCGAGACCTTCTGCAGCCGCATCTGCTGCTTCGGTGGTGCTGGCAAGGGCCAGTCCGCTAAGCTTGCCAACCAGGTAGCGCTTGCCTCGTCCATGGTGGGCATGGCCGATGCGCTCTCCTTTGCGGAGCAGAGCGGGCTCGATCTCGAGCAGACGCGCGAGATGATCATGGGGGGTACCGGCGCGAGCGGCGCCATGGACACGCTTGCCCCCAAGGCGCTTTCGGGCGATTGGAAGCCCGGTTTCATGGTCAAGCACTTCATCAAGGACATCGGCCTGGCGTTGCAGGAGGCCGAGGAGCGCGAGATCGCCCTGCCCGGCGCCGACACCGCCTTCACCCTCTACGACATGCTCGACGCCATCGGCGGCGGCTCGCTCGGTACGCAGGCCATCACCCTGCTGTATCAGGAAGAGGCCGAGGCGGTCGCGGCCGGCTTGGATTGGTCGCTGTACACCGCCCAGCATGAGCACGAGGAGGGTTGCGGTTGCGGTCACGACCACGACCACGGCGACCATGAGTGCTGCCATGGCGAGGGCCATCACCACGACGGCGACCATTGCTGCGGCCACCATGGAGAGTAGTGAGGACGGTATGGCGATTTCCACCAACGAACCAGAAGCAACGACGGCTGAGTTCGAGAAGCTCGGCGAGATCGAGCGCGATAAGGCGGCTCTCGATGCGCTCGTGGAGGACCTGTCTTGCTCGAGCCGTCGGCGCCGTCAGTTTTCCGCGCGCGTGATCGCGCTTCTGGCGGAGCGCGATCCCGAGCTGCTCGCGCCGCGCATCCCCGACCTCGTCGACGCGCTCTATCGTCCTGAAGCGCAGACCCGCTGGGAGATTCTCGACGCGCTCACCTTCCTTGTGGACGATCATGCCAAAGTGGTTGGCGCGGCATACGAGGGGGCGGAGGCGGCTCTGTTCGACGAGCTCTCCGCCACGCTGCGTCTCTCGGCGTTCCGCATGCTTTGCGCTTGGGGAGCTACCGAGCGCGGCCGTTCCAAGAAGGTTTGGCCCATCATCGATGAGGCGATCCAGTGCTACCACGGCGACCTTGAGTACCGCGAGATGCTCGGATGTCTGCATGCGTTCGCCCAGGGCAAGATTGCCGGCGATGTCGCCGAGGAGCTGGCCGGGCGTTTGCAGTTCGATGCCGAGGGTGGTAAGGGAACCTATCTCAAGGCGCGGTCGAGCGAGATCTACAACATGCTGGTGAAGCGTTTCAAGCTGGATGCTCCCAAGAAGCGCGCCCGCGTTACCAAGTCGGATGAAGCCGACGAGGAGGATGAAGAGGAGTAAGCGGAAGATCATCCAGCTGCGCCGAACCGTTGCGCCAGCCTGCGTTGAGCCTGCGCAGCAGGGAATAAGGAGGTCGATCCATGGGGTTGATCGTGAAGAAAGATGACAGTGAGCGCGACTACATCGACGGAATCGAGGTCATCGAGCGCAGCGATACGCCCGATGACCTGCCGGAGGTAGAGGTCGAGCTCATCGGCGGGCGTTCAGCCGAGGATATCGCGGCGGATGCTTCTGAGGACGAGCGCCCTGATGACCGGCAACCCGCTGAAGGCGTGGACGAGGATGCCGGCGCCCAAGGGGACGAGGACGTTCTCGACGACGCTGACGGAGACGACTCCGATGGTGGGGATGACGGCGATAGCGAATCGGCCGGGGAAGACCCCTTTGAAGAAGCCCAGACCCTCCTCGATCGAACCGAAGGCTCGCACCGGGTGCTCTTCATCGCCGGCGTTATCGCTGCTGTGGTGATCGCCGGCATCGTGGGTTACCTCGTCGGGAGCGGCGGGTTCTCTCCGAGCACCGTTTCTTCGGCCGTTCTTTCCGAAGGTCAGCTAGGTGACACCGTGGCAAGCTATTCCTTCAGGGGTGCGCGCCACGACGTCTCCGCTCAAGAGGCAATCGAGAGCGAATACAGCCTTTCGACTATCCAGAACGAGGATGGAACCTATCCGGCGCCCTCTGCAGAGACCATCATCTCCTACGTGCGCAATACCATCTTGCTCGATGAGGCGGCATCGCGCGGCATCGAGATATCCGATGAGGATCTCGATGCGTTTGCCGAATCCATGCTCGGAACGACCGACTACACAACGATTGCCGACCAGTACGGCGTGACGGAGGACCAGGCGCGCCAGATAATGCGCGAGAGCGCAACGATACAGCGCCTTCAGGAGCAGATCGCTCCGGGCTATACCACGCTTTCGGGTCCGAGCGAGCCCACCGCACCTGCTGATGGCAACACGGAGTCTGCTTCTGCCGAGTACGCTCAATACATCCTCGACCTCGTCGGCGATGCTTGGGACGCGGAAGCGGGGACTTGGGCGGAGAGCGACAACTCCTATTCAGTCGCTCTGGGCGATATCGATCTTGCGTCGGGTTCGGCGACCTACGAGCAGGCGGTTACGGCCTATTACGTTGCGTATCAGAACTTTGTGGCGGATGCTACCGAGCTATCGGATGCGTGGGCAGAGTTCACCAACAATCTGTACGCAGAGGCGGATATCACGCTCTACGGCGTCTACGCGTAAGGTATGCCGCGCCGCCATCGTGCTATGGAGAGCGGATAGGCTGAGCAACATCGCCTGAGATCTCGTCTTCTGTCGGGGTGCGCACATGGCGGGTTGCGTCTTGGATCGTTTGATGCCATGGGATTCGGGGCATGCGGGCTTACCGCGTGCCCCGTTTGCGTGCAGGGCTTCTGAGGTCATCTCCAACAGAAACCTTCCCCAAATCCAACGAAGGCGCTGCACGCCGGTCGGGATGATGCACTACCATACCTACCTTCTAAAAGTTGCTAGGTATTCTGCGAACGGTGATGATAAAACTGCAGATAGCGGCGGGAAGTTATTCTGTAGCTCCACCGGGGGTCCTATGAAACAATGGATGTGCCTCGTAGCTGCGGGATAGGGGAGATGGCATCGCGCACGATGAATCCGGTGCTGGAATCTGACATCCAACAAGGGCTCTCGACCTGCCGGCGGATGCTGCGCCGCTGACCGGTCGCCTCGTCAAGACAGGGGCCTGTCTTCCCTATGGTTAGTTGCATGGGGAAGGTGAGGCATTATGGCGAAATCGACATCGCCGAAGACAGCGTCGGCTCATCGGGGCGCCACGACGCTCCCGTTGAGTCCCGCGTTCATGGTTCGGCGTACCAAGTTGCTCCAAGCGCTGGTGCAACAGGGGAGAAGCGCTGGTATCGTGATCGTCTGTGCTCCGGCGGGATTTGGCAAGACCGCGCTGCTGCTTCAGTACGTTCAAGAGGTGCGCGAGGATCCCGCTCGCGGTCGAGCCGAGTTGATCGATGCGGAAGAGGCGCTTCTTGAGGAGCTGATGCTGCAGATCGCCGGGGCTGAGGAGCGCTTGGCTGAGGCATCGCGCCCGCTCATGGCAATCGATGATCTACCGCCTTATGAAGGCGCCGATGCCCAGAGGCTGACCACGCGACTTCGTGAATTGCGCGAGCGGGGTTTCGAGGTGGTGCTTGCATGCACGCCCGCAGCGTTTCACCTCCAGCGCCAACTCGGTGATTCGGCTAAGATCAGTGCCCAGCAGATGAGGGTGCAGCCTCGTGAGTACGCTGCGTGGGCGCGGGTCTTCTCTATCGCCCCAGCGCTCGACCTGTATGCTTTGACACAGGGAATCCCCGTGCTCGTCTCGTCTTTGCAGCAGGTTACCGAGCGCGCGACAGAAGGTATAACCCCGCTTGATATCGCAGCCTCGGATCTCTACCGGACGGCTTTGCTTGAGCTCAAACGAGCGGACGAGTCGTTGGGACGCATCGCGTGTTTGCTCGTCCTTTTGGCGAAAGGCTCGCTGGCCGATGTCGAGGCGGTGGGGATGCACGTCGATGCGCGGCAGCGGCATCGTCTGTTCCATGAGTACCCCATGTTCGGGTTCGACCCTGCGACGCAGCACTTCGCTTGCATGAGATGCGAAGGCCCTGCTTACGAGCGGCTCTGCGAGGATGTCGTGCGCGCCGATCCAGCACTCGCCTGCCGCGCCGCGCGTGCGCATCTCAAGGCGGGACGCGTCGATAACGCGGTGGTCTTTTCGCGTCGCCACCTAGCAGCATGCGAGCGCCTCGAGTTGGTTCGGCAAGACCCCATGCGGTTTGCGCTAGCGGGATATGCAGCGTTTGCAAGCGATGCGATAGCCGAGGTTGAGCGCGATGCGCCGGTAACCGATGCCGCTGCCCTGTTTGCGGTGCATGCTTCGGCGTTGACCATCGGCGACTTCAAGCTCGCGCGCTCGCTTGCAACCGACTTGGGGAGGCGGCTTGCTGCCGTTGCCAAAGAGGTGCATTCCAGCGATTGGCATCGTGCCCAAGCGCTTGCCGCCACGCAGGATGGGTGCCCGGGAATCATGCTGCCGGACCTTCCGGATGACCATGAGGATGATGCTACCGATGCTGCGGTTGCTCGGTTGCGCCTCCACGCGCGCGTGCAGGGTGCCTTGATCGATCGCGGGGCAGAAGGCGTCACGGTGCGGGACCGGGAGCTCTTGGGCGACGTCGCGCATTCGGCGCGCGTGGATTTACCGGCGCTGTTCGTCCTGTGCGACGGCCTTGTGCTCGAGGTGCTCGACGGGTCGTTCGACAAGCCTGACGAACGCGACGCGGATCTTGCCGCGTTGGTGCCCGTTCTCCAGGAGCGTCGTCTAGCTCCGGCGCTCGCCTACGTGCGAACCGTGCTCGCGCTTCGCCGACTCATGGCCGGTCAGCCCATGATGGACGAGCGGGCATTCGTGGATGCGGGTGCCGCGGCGGTGAGGGCATCGGATTTGGCCATGCAGCTCTGGTGCATGGTGCTCGAAGGCTGGCAGAACCTTGCGGTGGGACAGAGCACCAACGCACGGTTCCGAGCGCAGCAAACGCTCAGGCTGGCAGGTGAGGAACGCCCTTCGTTGGTTGCTTGGGCTTTGCTGCTCGAGCGGGTCGCGCATCTGTGCAGCGCCTCCCAGCTCGCCATACGCGAGGAGGCTGAGCTGCTGGATTTAGGGCGCACGGAGTTGACGTGCGCGGAGGCATGGGATTTCGCGCTCACCCTATCGGCCGCGCGCGATGATGCCGAGCTGTCTGCATGGTATTCCCTGCACAAAGACAGCCTCTTCGAGCCGAGCTTCAGGTTGCCGGTGCGTCTCGCCTTGAGCGTTCTGGGCGCGCGTTCGGATAGCCTGAGGCGGCTCATCCCCTCCTATATCGCACGGCGCTATCGCCTGTCCGATGAACAGGATGCCGCGCCGAGCACGCCCGAGTTGTTCGGTTCGTTCGTGAGCATGCGGGATTCCGAGGTGGGCCAGCTGACGTTCAAGCTTATGGGTGGGTTCAGCGTGGAGCGCAACGGTCACGTGCTGACCGACTCAATGTGGCGCCGCAAGAAAGCGGGTATCGTGGCGGCGCGCCTGGTGATAGCGCGTGGCACCTTCGTCGAGCGCAGGACCATTACCGAGGAGCTTTGGCCTGCCTACGACTACGCCCGCGCTCGGCGCTGCCTGTACACCACGCTGTCGGCCTTGCGGCAGGCCATGGGACAGAGCAGTTCAGGACCCCAGTACCTGCTCAAGCAGGGGGATGGTCTCGCCATCAACCCGGAGTACGTCACTTCGGACGTGGCTCGCATTGAGGCGCTCGCACGCGAGATCTTGCTCGCGCATTCGGGTCTGAGCACCCCCGAGCTCATCGAGCGCTGCCTCAAGCTCGAAGAGCTCTATGCGGGTCCTCTGTATGTGCCCGACCAGGGCTCTCCGGCGTATTTCAGGCGCATGAGGTCTGTGATTAGGGGTAAGTTTAGCGATTGCATGGTGCGCGGCATCGAAGCCGCCCTCGATGAGGGGGATCTCGATGCGGCGTTGTGGATGGTCGAAGCCGCACTGCGAGAGGACCCCTTGCGGGAAGATGTGGTTCGTGCGTCGATGCGCGTGTATGATCGCACCGGTCGTCGACGCGAGGTCGTGGAGCTCTACGGATCACACACCAGCAGGCTAGAGGACGAGGCGAAAGGCTTTCCCGAACCCGAGACGCGCCGGCTGTACGAGAACATCATCGGCAGGTATCGGAGTCGGGGAATCTTGCGTCTCTAGACGAGCTCGATCTTCTTCACATCGTCGCGGCTCGTCTCGCGGTAGAGCGAGAACTTCCTGCCGATGATCTGGACGACTTCGGCGTGGCAACGGCTCGCAAGCTCGTCTGCGGCCTCGCGGACGTCCATGCTTGCGGTGTCCAGGACCGAGCATTTGATGAGCTCATGAGCCTCGAGCGCTTCGTTAGCCTGCTCGACGGTGCCATCCGTTACGTCGGCTTTGCCGATGATGATGACTGGGCTGAGGTGGTGGGCGAGGCTCCTGAGCTGTCTGACTTGCTTTCCCGTGAGTGCCATGGCGCGCGTCCTTATCGGTGGTCTCTGGTAAAAACTGTTTAACGATACCGTAAGGAGTCGGCAGGTAGCAAGCGCAAAGATGCCAAACGGTTACGTTCGCCGACGAGGCGCTGTCTTTGGGAAATATGTGGAGAGCGCTCATATATAATAGTCACAATCTGGAAGATGTATCGGGTGCTGTCCGATATACGTTGGAAGGAAGGCCAGATGGACGATCAGATGAACGGCATGGACCAGTCCGCTCAGGACTCCACTCCGCAGATGCCGCAAGGCATGCCTCCGGAGCCGCCCGCGCCCCAGCAGAACTTCGACCCCCAGACGGGTCAGCCGGTGGCGCAGCAGCCCCAGCAGAACTTCGACCCGCAGACGGGTCAGCCGGTGGCGCAGCAGCCCCAGCAGAACTTCGACCCGCAGACGGGTCAGCCCGTGGCGCAGCAGCCCTACAGTACCGGTTCTTGGCAGGCGGCCCAACCAGGTGCACCGCAGGGTTATGCTCCGCAACCCCAGCAGTACGGCTACGATCCCAATGCCGCCTCTCCTGTCATGCCCCAGCAGCCCAAGAAGTCCAAGACCGGGCTCATCGTGGGAGTCGCCCTCGCTGCCCTTGCCGTTGTGGCGATCTTCCTGGTCGTGACCTTTGTTCTTCCCGGCGTAGGCGGCGGCTCGCCCGAGCAGGCCGTGGAAGCCGTGGTCACCGAGCGCCTCGACGCGTTCAAGAACGGTGATGACGACGCCATCGAGGAGGTCTCCGACATCATCAATGATGGCTGGGTCCAGCTCACAAGTGGCTCTACTCTCGAAGATTGCGGCACCGATTCCACCGAGTACGCCCGCGTCATGCTCGACGGGTTCGATTACACGATCGATGGCGTCGACGTGAGCGAGTCCAGCGGCACGGCCGAGGTCTCGGTAACCGTCACCTCGCGTGACGTGTTCGAGGTCATCGACAACTTCGACTACATGCTCGAGGCCTATCAGAGCTCCGACGAGTACGCCTATACCACGTACGAGCAGGATTTCGAGCGCTATGGCACCATGCTCATCGAGGCCGCTAACAATGCCGATCTGAGCAGCGACAACACCTTCACGCTCCAGTTCACCGAAGAAGACGGCGAGTGGGAGCTTGATGAGGACAGCTGGGACGTCGAGATCGACTGGCTCTTCAACATCGTTGGTTCGCGCTAAGGGCTAATCGGTAACCGGCGTCCGGTTCGATACAACCCGTAGGGGCAGGGCAGGGGAAATCCCTCGCCCTGCCCCTTTTTCGTGCCGCTCAATCCAGCGTTGAATGCGCGTGAGCTGCGGCTTCGGTAATTCAATATGTAGTATGACCGTTTACGGAAAGGAACTATATGTAGTGTGCGTCTTGTAAACCAAGTTGCTAGAATCAAATGCGCTGCCCTCGCTGCGCGCTCATGTGCGGAGGCTAGGTAGCATGTCCGCATGGCATCGTATAGTTCCTTCAAGGCCCCAGGGATGCCGAGTCGAAAGCGAGGCCCATTCATGGCAACTACGATCGAAGAGCTGCTCCAGCGCCGTTTCACATCCGTGCTCGACGAGCCCGAGAATGCAGACAAGACGGTATACGACCTGTTCGAGTGGTCAAGCCGCGATGTGATGCTTACGGACTACAAGACCGGCAAGATCCTGTGCGAGATGCATGATCTTCAGTTCCCGGTAGGCTACTCGCAAAATGCCGTTGACATCATCGCCTCTAAGTATTTCAGGCGCGCCGGTGTACCCGAGACCGAGCATGAGGTCTCGCTAGCCCAGGTGGCGCACCGTATGGTGGACTTCTGGGTCGCGGCCCTTGTTGACGAGGGGCTTATCGAGGAGGGCGATCAGTCTCAGATTCTCTACGATGAGCTCGTATACCTCATCTTGGACCAGCGCTTCGCCCCCAACTCTCCCCAATGGTTCAACACCGGCCTCAAGCGCGCCTATGGTATCTCCGGCGAACCTCAAGGCATGTTCTACGTCGATCCTGCCACCGGTGAGGTCGTGGAGTCGATCGACCAGTACACGCGCACCCAGGCAAGCGCCTGCTTCATCGTGTCGGTCGAGGACAAGCTGCTGGGCGACCATTCCATCTCCGACGAGTTTGTGACCGAGACCAAGCTCTTCAAGGGCGGCTCCGGTACGGGCTCCAACTTCAGCGCCCTGCGCGCCGAGGGCGAAAAGCTATCGGGCGGTGGTGTGTCAAGCGGCGTTATGAGCTTCCTCAGGGGCCTCGACCGCAACGCGGACGCCATAAAGAGCGGGGGCACTACGCGCCGTGCGGCCAAGATGGTCTGCCTCGATATCGACCATCCCGATATCGAGAAGTTCATCACATGGAAGGCCAAGGAAGAGGACAAGGCGCTCGCCCTCATGAAGATGGGCTACGACGGCGACATCAATGGCGAAGCCTATTCAACCGTCTCGGGCCAGAACTCTAACAACAGCTTGCGCATCGACAACGAGTTCATGGCTAAGGTCATGGATCTCGACGATCATCCCGATGCGGTCTATGAGCTCAAAGGGCGTGTCGACCCTTCGTTCAACCACGAGGTCTCCGTGAAGCGCATCTGGGATACGTTTAACGAGTGCGCTTGGCGCTGCGCCGATCCCGCACCGCAGTTCAGCGACACCTTCAACGAATGGCATACCTGCCCGGGCGGCGAGGACGGTGTTGTGGGGGCCAAGTACAATCGCCTGAACTCCACCAATCCTTGCGGTGAATACGCCTTCCTTGATGATTCGAGCTGTAACTTAGCTTCCATCAACGTCTATCGCTACTATGATCCCGTGGCAGACTCGTTTGATGTCGAGGGCTTCGAGCATACGGTCGACATGGTGCAGTTTGCGCTCGAGGCGTCAATCGCCTGGGGACAGTTCCCCACGAAGGACATCGCGCGCAAGACGTATCGTTTCCGTGCGACTGGCTTGGGAATCTCGAACCTTGCAAGTCTGCTCATGGCCAAGGGCATGCCGTACGACTCGCCCCAGGCGCGCGCCCTCGCATCTGCCATCGTGGGCACGCTTACCGGTCGGAGCTATGCGGTATCCGCCATCATGGCACGCAAGATCGGCCCGTTTGATTGCTACGACATCAACAGGCGGCACATGGCGCGCGTCATCCGCAACCATGCGCGCGTGGCGGGCGCTCGCAACGATGCCTTCGAGGACCTCACCGTCGAGCCGCCCATCGTCGACTTCGACCTTCTGAGCGAGGCGGGCGAGTCCTCCCTTGCCAGCGCGCTTATCGAGAGCTGGACGTTCGCCGAGGAGCTTGGCGAGCGCTATGGCTACCGCAACGCTCAGGTGAGCGTCATGGCGCCTACGGGCACCATCTCGTTCGCCATGGACTGCGCCGCCACCTCCATCGAACCGTTTTTCAGCCATATGATCTACAAGAAGCTCTCAGGCGGCGGCTTCATGACCATCGCGAACCCGGTCATCGGTGACGCGCTGCGTCGGCTCGGATATGCCGAGGGCGATATCGACGACATCCTCGCTTACGTGCAGGCGACCGACGAGAACGGCATGATCAAGGACGGCAAGATCGAGGGTGCTCCGCATCTTGATCCGGACGACCTTGCGGTCTTCGACACCGCGAACGTGTGCGGCTCGGGCGAGCGCTATATCGATCCGCGCGGACATGTGCTCATGGTCGCCGCGCTCACGCCGCTCGTCTCCGGCGCCATTTCCAAGACGGTCAACCTCCCGCGCGAGGCTACCGTTCAGGAATTCAAGGATGTCATCCTGCTCGCTTGGCAGACGGGCTGCAAGGGCATCACCCTCTATCGCGACGGTTCGAAGAACGCGCAGCCGCTCAACAACACGCTTACCGACGAGGCGGTCGAGAGGGACTTGGGCGACCTTTCCTACGCAGCCCTGCTCGAGTACGCGCGCGGTGCGCAGAAGCAGCTTGCCGGCGCGTCGGCACCTGCGAAGCGTCGCCGCATCGTGGGCATTAGAAGCGGGCATACGCATCTCGCCCAGATCGATGGCGTGAAGATCTACACCACGGTCAATCGCAACGAGGAGGGCAAGATCTCGGAGCTCTTCGTGACGACCGATCGCGAGGGCACCACGATCATGGGTTTGCTCAACTCGCTATCCAAGACCATCTCGGTGATGCTGCAGTATGGAATCCCTGCTGAGCGAATCTCGAAGATGCTGCGGGGCCAGATGTATGAGCCTTATGGCTTCGTGCAGAGCCATCCCAACATCAAGTACGTCACCTCGATCTCCGACCTTATCTCCAAGGTGATTGATATCGAGCTTGGAGATTACACGCGCGTCCAGGTTAAGCCTCAGGGCTGGAGCCAGATCGCCGGCGCCACGCCCGCTCCTGTTGGGACACCTGCTCCGGTGGAGCCCGCCTTCGATGAGGAACCCGTAGCCTCCGTCGAGGAGCTCAACCGCATTGCAGCCGTCAAAGCGCAGGAACTCGAAGAGGAGACCGGTTCGATCGATACCGGGGACTTCTTCACAGCAGCCTTCGTGAACGAGGCGGTCCATGATACGGCGATCCATGGCGAGCGACTGTATGACGGCAGCGTCTGTCCCAACTGCGGGAGCTCCCGTATGGTCCAAAACGGTACCTGCAAGGTCTGCATGGATTGCGGCACCACCACCGGATGCAGCTGACGGACACCGTTCTAGATGATGATTTGGGGTGCGAGCCGCGACGGCGAGGTTCGCACCCCTTTTCGGTCTGCCGTCGCTGTGCTCGGCGCACAGCGAGCGGGCTACCGTGCTAATGGGTTCTGCTGTCTGAGGAGTCGCGACAAGGTCCTATAGGCGTATCCATCGCCCGCTTAACGAGATCGCCGAGATCCTGAGTGGGCTATCGTAAGGAAAGTGCATGTATAAGTGGCTAAGCATAACGATAATCCATCTAGCTTATGGATATCGAAAAAATAATGCATTAATACATTGAATATCGTAATTTAAATAAAATATCTAATAAGATAATGGCGAAATCCTACGAAAACTATAGCAAGAATGAATGAATACTACGATGGGTGATGAGAAATAGAACGCAGCGCGGGAAGATGCGGAAGCCTTTCGGCCGCCGCTCTATAGATATGCGAGGATGCCTATGGAGTCCTGCGCACTTTCCGGAACGGCGAAGGTGAGCTCTTGGCCGAGTGCGGAGACTGTCACATATGAGGGGTCGCTGTAGGTGGTTACCGTTGCGGCCGCCCCTTGATATGTGGTATCGAAACTACCGGTAGGGATGGCGTCCTCGGGAAGGGCGACGACGGTCCAAGAGGGAATGTCGAGGCTGTCGATCGCGCCGGTGACCTGCCCCTCCGGTAAGCCGGTGGCGGCGGCGATGTCAGATGCCGCACCATGGAGCATCTCATCGATTCGGTTTTTGATACCGGTGGCGTCGATAACGGCGTTCGCCGCGGTCGCGCCGAGTGAATCCTGTGCTGCCGACCCGTCAAGTGTGAAGGTCCAAATAGCCGAGATGATACCGAGTGCTATGACGGCGGCGGCAAGCGTGCCGGCGATGGCGCGGGTGAACGTCCTCATGGGAAGCCTTTCGATCAAATGCTGGTGGGAATATCCTACCCGGTTGTTGTGCAGGACTGATGGGGCGGGCGGTTGCCGGGCGCTTTTGCTGGCCCATCTGGCGGCGAAATGCGGCTCCATGCCACGACGCGGTACAATAGCCGCACGGACCGGATGCCGCTGCGTGCGGGGAAGTAAGGAGCGCCTATGGCCATCACTGTAGCCGAGATCTTCGAGACCCGCGACATGGTCGCAGAGCAGCACCTTGATATCAGGACCATCACTATGGGTATCTCGCTTCTGGGATGCTCGGATGAGAACCTCGACCGTATGTGCACCAAGGTATACGACCGTGTGACCAAGACGGCGGAGCACCTTGTCGAGACCGCACGGGACTTGGAACGCGAGTACGGTATACCGATCGTGAACAAGCGCGTGTCTGTGACGCCAATCGCCCAAATCGCCGCGGCATGCTCTGATGAGGACCTAACGCCGCTAGCCCATGCGCTCGATCGTGCGGCGGAGACTTTGGGAATCGATTATCTGGGTGGCTATTCCGCCTTGGTGCAGAAGGGAATGGGCGATGCCGACCGTCGGCTTATCGCATGTATTCCCGAGGCGCTTGCGCAGACAAGTCGCGTGTGCTCGAGTGTAAACGTGGCGAGCCTGAGGGCGGGCATCAATATGGATGCAGTCCTCGAGGTCGCGAAGGTCGTTCGCCGCTCGGCTGAGCTCACGGCAGACCGCGACGCGGTGGGTGCATCCAAGTTCGTCGTGTTTGCCAACATGGTCGAGGACTCGCCCTTCATGGCGGGTGCCGTTCATGGTTCGGGTGAGGCGGATGCCGTGATCAACGTTGGCGTTTCGGGCCCCGGTGTCATGGCTGCGGCGTTGGAGCAGCTGCCTGAGAGCGCAAGCATGATGGAGGTAGCCGAGAAAATCAAGCAAACCGCATTCAAGATCACGCGCGCAGGCGAGCTTATGAGCCGCGAAGCGGCCCGACGACTTGGTGTTGAAAAGGGCATCGTGGACCTTTCGCTTGCGCCTACGCCCGCCATCGGCGATTCCGTCGCGCGAATTCTGGAGATCATCGGTGTGGGGACCTGCGGTGGTCCGGGCACCACGTGCGCACTCGCCTTGTTGAACGATGCCGTCAAGAAGGGCGGTGTCATGGCCACCTCGAGCGTGGGCGGCCTTTCCGGAGCTTTCATTCCTGTTTCGGAGGATGCCGGCATGATCGAGGCGGTCGAGCGCGGCGCGCTTTCGCTTGAAAAGCTCGAGGCCATGACCTGCGTGTGCTCCGTCGGTCTCGACATGATCGCCATTCCCGGAGACACCTCGGTCGAGGCGATTGCGGGCATCATTGCCGATGAGATGGCTATTGGCGTGATCAACAACAAGACGACTGCGGTCCGCATCATCCCCGCCATCGGCAAGGGCGTGGGCGATGTGGTCGAGTACGGCGGTCTGTTCGGGCGCGCCCCCGTGATGCCGGTGAACAAGCATGCGGGTACCGTGTTCGCACATCGCGGCGGCCGCTTCCCCGCGCCACTCAATTCCCTTAAGAACTAGCAGGTCAGAAGCTAATAGATGAGTGCAGCCGCTGTTGCGTGGGATGGAGCCCGAGCACTATCCCGCGCAACAGCAACTCCTTGCGAAGCCTTTGGTATCAGGCGGGCGAGGCGACTGCGGTGCGAGTGGGATCGTTTGGGAGCCGGTTGTCGTAAGAAAAATGCATCCCTAATAATGACATCGTAAGAATAATGTATTCTAAACTACTGCTATCGTACTAAATCTGCATTATAGAAATGTCAATCGTAGTAATAATGCACTATATGTGTACACATCGTTAAAATAATGCATTATTAACAATCAATTCGTAGAATTAATTTAAAAGTATATAGTATTATAAATAATACTTACGATAGATAGTTCAGAAATGAACGAATTCTACGATAGCTAGTCCAACAATACCTCCTCGACGATTCGCACGGCTTCGGCGGCATCTTTGGCGTAGTAATCGGCGCCGATTGTGCGAGCGTAATCGGGGGTGAGGACCGCGCCTCCTACGACAACCTTGACATCCGGCGCCTCGCGATGGATAAGGGCTATGGTCTCTTCCATGCTCGGTACCGTGGTGGTCATGAGCGCGGAGAGACCCACGAGACGGATCCCGCGCTCGCGCACTGCGGCAAGAATATCGTGAGGATCGACATCGCGCCCGAGGTCGAACACCGTGTAGCCGTAGTTCTCCAAGAGCATCTTCACGATGTTCTTGCCGATGTCGTGGATATCGCCCTTCACGGTGGCGAGGCACACGCCTCCCTTGCTCTCGATATCGCCTGCAGGGAGGGCGGCGCGAATGGTGTCGAACCCCGCCCGTGCTGCCTCGGCAGATGCCATGAGCTGAGGTAAGAAGAACTCGCCCCGATCGAAGCGCTCGCCTGCATCATCGAGTGCGGGAACCAAGCATTCGTTGATGAGCGAGAGCGGATCGTGGGAGGCAAGGGCGGAGGCGGTCGCCTGGGGCATGTCCCCCTTGCGTCCGCTTACGATGAGATGGCGGATTGCTTCCAAGTTGGCGTCGGCGTTGGGGCCTGTGCTCGCGCTGCGCCGCTGTGCTTGAGGCTCCGGGCAGCTCGGTGCGCCCTCCAGCTCTGTCTGCGTGGATATGGCTGCACCGCCGGCGGCGATCCGGTAGGGGTCGGGAGCTGTCGCATAGCGCTCGATGAAGGCGGCGGATCCCTCGTCCTCCGCGTTGAGCACCTTGAAGCTTCGTACGGTATCCATGTAGCGGGCGGATGCAGGGTTTATGATCGCCGCGCTGAGGCCCGCGCCGAATGCGGCCGCTAAAAACGTTGCGTTCAGGAGCCCTCGTGCGGGCAGGCCAAAGCTCACGTTGGAGACGCCGAGCGAGCAGCGGACATGGAGCTCGCTCCGGCAGCGCCTGACAGCATCGAGGATTTCGAGAACCTGGTGCTGGTTGGTGGATGCGGTCATGACGAGCGTATCCACCAGGATGCGGTTGCGATCGATACCGAGGGCGCATGCCTCATCTATGATGCGCCGCGCGATGCCAACCCGCTCATCGGCAGCCTCAGGGATGCCCTGCTCGTCTAGGGTGAGCGCGACGATGCCGCAGCCGTAGTGAGCGGCGATGGGGAGGATGGCATCCATGCTCGATCGCTCGCCGTTCACGGAATTGATGAGGGGGATCCCGGGGTACCGGCGCACGGCGGCCTCGATGGCAACGGGGTTGGTCGAGTCGATCTGCAGGGGGAGGACGGTCGCCGCCTCGAGTTCCTCGACGACCTTGAGCATCATCGCCGCTTCGTCGATACCTGGAAGCCCTACGTTGACATCGAGGATGTCGGCGCCCTGCTCCTGCTGCGTGATGCCCTGGCCGACAACGTACGCGATATCGCCTGCTCGCAGCGCCTCCTGCAGGCGCTTCTTGCCCGTGGGGTTGATGCGCTCGCCGATGACGGCGATGGCGCGTTCGTCGAGCGCGACGAGCTTCTGAGCGCTTGCGGCGACGAAGCGATCCGGTCGAGGCCTTGGTTTGGGTGCGCGCCCATCGAGGAAGCGAGCGAGCCGTTCGATGTAGGCGGGAGTGGTTCCGCAGCAGCCGCCGATGACGGCCACGCCGTCCGCAACCATCTTCGCGACGGCTTGTCCATAGTCGTCCGGCGTGATGTCGTACACGGTGCAGCCGTCCTCGACGCGCGGAAGGCCTGCATTCGCCTGGACCATGATCGGTTTGGCCGTTACGGCGAGCATGCGCTGGGCGAACGGACGGATCTCTATGGGGCCGAGCGAGCAGTTGATACCAAGGACATCCGCCCCGAGCGCGTCCAGGGTAGCCGCGGCAACCTCGGGCGAGGTGCCCAGGAACGTCCGGCCGTCGCTCTCGAAGGTCATGGTTGCGAAGATGGGTAGATCGCAGTTCTCCTTGGCGGCGAGTATGGCTGCCTTCATTTCGCCGAGGTCGGTCATGGTCTCGATGACGATGATGTCGACTTCGGCCGCCGCGGCTGCGCGAACCTCTTCTGCGAAGTAGGCGTAGGCTTCGTCGAATGAGAGGGTGCCCAAGGGATGCAGGAGGGCGCCGAGCGGTCCGATGTCGCCGGCGACGTAGCGCGCTCCCGAGGCCCGAGCAGCGCGAGCAGCCGCAAAGAAGACCTCGTCCACGGATGCGGTTCCTCCGAGTTTGAGCGAGCTCGCTCCGAACGTGTTGGTGGTAACCACGTCGCAGCCCGCCTCGACATACGCGCGATGGATGCGCTCGATAGCTTCGGGATCGCTCAGGTTCAGGAGCTCGGGAGAGGCTCCTGCGGCAAGGCCGGCGGCTTGGAGCATCGTGCCCATCCCACCGTCGAACAAGAGGTGGCGCCTGCCCTCCAGGACCTCGCGCAGGTTGTCGTCAGCGATGCGCAGCCTATCGTGGGTGCGGCATGCATAGCGTTCGCCTGCGGCGATGCGCGAGCTGAGCGGGGCGAGTGCGCGCATGCGCTCGGGATTGGTATCGGCGGCCATGAGGACCTCCAGGGATCGGTTCGGTTCAGATACAACGACGGGTCTGCTCATTGTACCGCGGGCGAATCGTCGGGGAATCTACGGTGGGTGCAGCTTGATCTAGGGTGTGCGCGCCAGGCAGGTCTCCCCGTGAGCGAGGAAGGGACAGCCTCCCCGGGCGGGGCAGCAGGAACACCTCGGCCCGTCGTTCGCGTCCGCCACCTCGCCATCGAACCACCCGATGAGCGCGGTCACGCTTTTGGAGGGGAGGAGCAGGTTTCCCGCGGTTGCGGTGATGCCGGCGAGCCGCGTGGCGTTCGTGGCGGCAAGCAGGCAGGGTTGAGAGGAAAGCGGCAGGTCGCCGTAGCCGGGGCTGTAGCGCCGGTTGGTTGAGAAGCCGCATCGAGCGGCCAGCTCGGCGACATGGCCGTCAAGCGCCGATACCGCCGCCTCGACGTAGGCCGAGCACGCCGCATCGAGCACGGCGCCCTCGAGGGGCTGCTGAACGGCTGCCGTGCGCAGGCGGCGCTCGTTTTCGATGCCGAGCGTGCAGGCGAGAACCGCTGCGTACCGCGCCCCTCGCAGATGCCTGAGGATATCGAAGCCGGAGAGCGTCACCGCGGCGCCCTCGAGGGGTACCTGTGGCATCCCGTCGTCCGTGCGCAGCGGCATGCCGATGGGAAAGAGCGCCCAGGTTCCACGTGGCGTGCAGCGATGCTCCAGGTCGTCGATGATCGCCTCGATGCGCTCGGCGAGCTCAACGTTGAGCTCTTGGCCGCGATAGCCAAGGTAATGCAGGGCTTCTGCGCGGTTGATCGAGATGGTGCCGGGCTCGGGATGCCACGGGCGCGCGATACCGATCTCCGGTGCGCAATGCGATGGGCCCGCGTCGATCATGCTATCGCCCGAGCGCTTCCATGGCAGCGCGCGCGACGTCCACGCGATTCATCGTGTAGACGTGGCACCCATCCACACCATGGTTGGCAAGATCTATGAGCTGCCGGCATGCATAGTCGATACCTGCCTGCCTCAAGCTCTGCGGGTCGGATTCGTACTTTGCGAGCAGCTTGATGACCGGAGAGGGCAGCGAGGCACCGCACATGAAGACCATGCGCGAAATCTGCTTGCGGCTCATGAATGGCATGATGCCGCAGGTGATGGGCACGGTGATGCCCGCCTTATCTGCAAGGTCTGCGAAGCGGTAGAAGTGCTCGTTATCAAAGAAGAGCTGCGTTACGAAGAAGCTTGCTCCGGCATCCTGCTTGAGCTTGAGGTGCTCGACGCTCAGGGCGAGGTCATCGCACTCGATATGCCCTTCGGGATACGCGGCGGCACCCACGCAGAAGCCCTCCTCACGCAGCAGTGGGATGATTTCCGCGGCATAGGCGTAGTCGCTTGGCGCGCCATACGCGGGGCTACCGGGTACGGGCTTGTCGCCGCGCAGCGCGAGCACGTTTTCCACGCCGGCGGCACGATAGTCGGCGATGCGCGCGCTGAGCTGCTCTTGCGTGAGCGACATGCAGGTGAGGTGAGCTACGGAGCTCACCTCAAAATCCTCTTGGATCATCGACGCGATGGCAGCCGTCTGGCCGAAGTTGCCGCCACCGCCTGCCGAGCACGTCACGCTGATGAAGTCGGGTCCAAGCGTGCAGAGCTCCCCCGCCGCTTCGCGCGCGCGGTCGAGGGTGAGCTCGCCTTTGGGTGGAAACATCTCGAAAGAGACGGGGGGTTTGCCGGTCTCTCGCGCAGATTCGAAGATGGAGTCGATGCGCATGGGTGCTCCTCTCGATGATGGTCGCGATTGTCATTCGATGGTAGCAGAAGCCCGGTGGGAGAGCGCGCGGGCGACCTCGTCCGCGCAGGCGAGCGCATCGGCGATGGCGGAAACCACAAGCGAGGCGCCGGAACGGGCATCGCCGCAGGTAAATACGGGCTTCGCTGTGGATGCTCGGCTTTCGCCCGCATGGGTATCCCGGCTGTCGCCGGAATCCTCTCTCGCGCAGCGATGCGATGTGCCGATGACGAGCGGCCGCGGGCTTCTTGCCTCGGGATGACTGAACGTGCAGCCAAGCGTCTTGAAGACGCCGCGCTCGGGTCCGGTGAATCCGCAGGCGATGAGAACAAGCTGTGCGTGGAGGGTTTCCTCGCTTCCCGCCACGCGCTCGGGCGCACCGCCTTCCCAACGGAGGTCTGCCACGGTGACGCCTCGTGCCGCGCCCTCGGCATCCACCTCGATGCGCACGGTGTCGCACGACCAGCGCCTCATCTCGCCTTCCATGAGCTCGATCGCTTCTTCTTGTCCGTAGTCGGTCCGCTTGATCCCGGGCCATTCGGGCCAGGGGTTGTCTGCGGCGCGCGCCCCGGGCGGTTCGGGGAGCACCTCGAGCTGGCGCACGCTGCGCGCGCCTTGGCGCACGGCGGTGCCGAGGCAGTCATTTCCAGTGTCGCCGCCGCCGATGACCACGACATCCTTGCCTTTTGCCGAAATCGGCTCGGGGGTTCCGTCAAGATGCGCGCGCGTCGTCGCGGAAAGGTATTCGAGTGCCTGGTAGACGCCGGAAGCATCGATGCCTGGCACGTTGAGGGTCCGGGCTTCGCGTGCGCCCGTCGCGATGACGACGGCGTCTGAGCCGCGGGCGATGCACTCGGCGATGTCCGGGTCGCAGGCGTCTGCGCCGAGGTGGAACGTGATGCCCAGTTCCTCCATGAGCCGGATGCGCCGCTCGACGATGCGCTTCTCGAGCTTCATCTGCGGTATGCCATACATGAGCAGGCCACCCGCCCGATCATCGCGCTCCCATACATCCACGTTGAAGCCGCGCCGCGCGAGCTCCCAGGCGCAGGCGAGTCCTGCCGGCCCTGAGCCCACCACGGCAACGCGCCCGGCTGAGGCGCTCGCCGCTGCAAAGCGGGCGGGACCGCCATGAGTCCATTCGAAATCCGAGATAGCTAGCTCGGTATCATGAATCGCCGTGGGCTCGCCCTCGACGGTTCCCAGGTTGCATGCCGCCTCGCAGAGCGCGGGGCAGACGCGCCCCGTGAACTCCGGGAAGGGATTCGTGAGCGCGAGGCGCGCGGCCGCTTCGCCCCATCGTCCCTTCCAGACCAAGTCGTTCCACTCGGGGATGAGGTTGTGGAGCGGGCAGCCGCTCGGCCGTGCGCCCCCGAACGAGATGCCCGCTTGGCAGAAGGCGACGCCGCACATCATGCAGCGGCTCGCTTGGACGCGGTGCTCCTCCTCGGTGACCTCGATGTAGAGCTGGTTGAAATCGCGCGTCCGCTCCTCGACGGGGCGGAGCCTGTGAACGACGCGGCCGTGTTCGAGAAATGCCCCAACCTGTCCCATGCTATACCTCCTGGGCGATCTTGTAAGCTGCCTGCGCTGCCTCGTCGCGGGTCATGCCAGCGGAGATTCCCCGGGCGATGGCAGCTGCCACGCGCTCGTAGGCTTCTGGAACGACCTTCACGAAGGAGTGCGCGAGCGAGTCGAATTGATAGAGCATGCGGATCCCGCGGGGGCTTTGCGTCGCTCGCACGTGCTCTTCGATGAGCGTGCGGATCTCCTGCAGCTCCTTTGCGTCGGGCTGCTTGAGTTCGACGGTGTCGTGGTTGACGCACCGCTCGAGCGTGCCCAGCTCGTCGTAGACATAGGCGACGCCTCCGGTCATGCCTGCCGCGAAGTTCGCGCCCACCGCGCCGAGGACGAGCACCGTTCCGCCCGTCATGTACTCGCAACCGCAGCTTCCCACGCCCTCGACCACGACGGTCGCACCCGAGTTGCGTACGCAGAAGCGCTGGCCCGCCAGCCCGTTCACATAGCCGCGCCCGCTTGTTGCCCCAAAGAACGCCACGTTGCCCACGATGATGTTCTCGTCGAACTTAAAGGTCGCCTCGGGCATCGGCCTCACCGAGAGCGTACCGCCCGAGAGGCCCTTGCCGAAGTAGTCGTTCGCGTCGCCCGCCACAGACAGCGAGATGCCTGCGGGGAGGAACGCGCCGAAGCTCTGCCCCGCCGATCCCGTGCAATCGATGCGGATCGATCCCTCCGGCAGACCGTCCGGGTGCGTTTCGGTCACAGCGTGGCCGAGCATCGTACCCACGCAACGGTCGACGTTGTCGATGTCGACATGCAGCTGGACCGGCGTCAGGGCGCGGCGCGCCTCGGCGGTGTAGGGGATGAGCAGCGTAGCGTCGAGGACGTTGTCGAGGCCGAGGTCAGGAGCCATTTCGGGTAGGAAATGCCGACCGTCGGCGCCTGGTATGTGCGCGCCGAACTCGCATGCGCCGGTATCGAGCAGGGCGGTAAGGTCGAGTCGGTTCGCTTTCCAGTTGCCTTCGACGGGCATCTGGCGCAGGCATTCGGGATGGCCGGCCATCTCTTCGATCGTGTGGAAGCCGAGTTGCGCCATGATGCCGCGCAGCTGCTCGGCCACGAACAGCATATAGCGCTCGACGTGCTCGGGCTTCCCGGCGAAGCGGGACCTGAGCCGGCAGTTCTGGGTTGCGATGCCCGCAGGACAGGTATCCTGGTGGCAGTCACGCTGCATGAGGCAGCCCATCGCGATGAGGGGCATGGTTGCGAAGCCGAATTCCTCGGCGCCCAGAAGGCATGCCACGGCGGCGTCGGTGCCGTCCATGAGCTTGCCGTCCGCCTCGAGCACCACGCGCGAGCGCAGGCCGTTTTGGAGCAACGTCTGCTGCGTCTCCGCAAGGCCAAGCTCGAGCGGGAGTCCCGCGTGCCAGATGGAATCGCGCGGCGCGGCGCCCGATCCGCCGTTGTGCCCGGAGATGAGGATCTTGTCGGCGCCGCCCTTGGCAACGCCCGTGGCGATGGTTCCCACGCCCGTCTCCGAAACGAGCTTCACGCTCACGCGGGCGCCCGGGTTCGCGCATTTGAGATCGTAGATGAGCTCGGCGAGGTCCTCGATGGAGTAGATGTCGTGGTGGGGAGGGGGCGAGATGAGGCCGATGCCCGGTGTCGAGTGGCGCACCTCTGCCACCCACGGGTACACCTTTTTGCCGGGCAGATGCCCGCCTTCGCCGGGTTTGGCACCTTGGGCCATCTTGATCTGGATTTCCGAGGCGGAGGCGAGGTAGCGGCTCGTCACGCCAAAACGCCCGCTCGCGACCTGCTTGATGGCGGAATTAGCCGAGTCCCCGTTCGCGCGCGGCGTGGCCCTGCATGGGTCCTCGCCACCTTCGCCCGAGTTGGAGCGACCATGAAGCCGGTTCATGGCGATGGCCATGCACTCATGTGCCTCGGCGCTGATGGATCCGAAGCTCATCGCTCCGGTGTTGAAGTGCGTCACGATGCTCTGCGCGGGTTCAACGTCCTCGATGGGGATGGGGGCGCGCCCAGATGCGTCGAAGCCGATGAGGTCGCGCAGGCGCACGGCGCGCCCCGGCTGGTGCAGATGCTCGCTGAACGAGAGGAAGGTCGCGTAATCGTCGTTGCGCACCGCTTGCTGCAGCAGATAGATGGCCTCTGGGTCGATGAGATGGTCCTCGCCGCCGGCGGGGCGCCACTTCGTGAGGCCGAGCGTGGGGAGCTCGTCGGGACTGGCTCCATGCGCTCGGAGTTCCGCTTCGTCGTATCGGGCGTTCAGCTCATGTTCGATATCCTCCACCGAAAGCCCGCCCACGCGTGAAACCGTTCCGGTGAAGTAGCGGTCGACGACGTCGCTGGACAGGCCGACGGCTTCGAAGATCTGCGCGGAGTGGTACCCCTGCGCGGTGGAGATGCCCATCTTGGACATGATGGAGACCATACCGGCAACAAGCGCGCGGTTGTAGTTCGCGATTCCCTGGCTATCCGGTATCGGTTGCCCCTTTGCGTCGCGCAACGCCCCATCGCGCGCGAGGTTCTCGATGACGGCGTGCGCCATGTAGGGGACCACGCCGCTTGCCGAGTATCCCACGAGCGCCGCTATATCGTGCGCCGAGATGGCGTCTCCGCTCTCGACGACGAGGTCGGCGAAGGTCCTGAGCCCGCATGCGATGAGGTGGTGATGCACCG
The DNA here is from genome assembly GCF_900186505.1 of Enorma phocaeensis. Lineage (GTDB taxonomy): Bacteria > Actinomycetota > Coriobacteriia > Coriobacteriales > Coriobacteriaceae > Enorma > Enorma phocaeensis. The sequence continues at coordinate 30,324 of NZ_LT891968.1, read as the reverse complement.
CACCCGTGGCGAGAAGCGACGGGATCGGCACCTCGTCTTTCTCCGCGCGGTCGGAGAGCACGATGATGTTCGTCCCCGCGCGCACCGCCTCTTCAACGGAGCGGCCAAGCTCCTCGAGCGCGCGCCGGAGCGCGCCCGGGGCAGCGTCGCGCCGGTAGACCGCCCTGAACCGTGCGGTCGTGAATCCGGTGCGGTCGATGCGCTCGATCGCCGAGAGCTCTGCGGTGGTGAGAACGGGCGCCTCGAGCCGGATGAGGCGGCATGCGCTGCGCGAGTCTTCGAGCAGGTTCCCGTGGTTGCCCAGGTAAAGGACCGTAGAGGTGACCATGCGTTCGCGAAGGGCGTCGATAGGAGGGTTCGTGACCTGGGCAAAGAGCTGGAAGAAGTAATCGAAGAACGAGCGCGTGCGACGCGAGAGGCAGGCGAGCGGCGCATCGATGCCCATCGAGGCGAGCGGGGTGGCGCCTGTGGAAGCCATGGGTTCGATGACCTCTTGGATGTCATCCCAGTGGTAACCGAGCTTTCCGGCGGTGCGGGCGAATGCCTCGCGACCAACGCTCTCCGCGGGCTCGAGCGAGTCTTCCCGCCTACTCGAGCCGACGCGCGCGATGCCCTCCTCGACAAGGTCTGCCAGCTCGATGGTTTCCTGCTCAATCCACTCTCGGAAGGGCTTGAGCTTCGCGAAGCTGCGGCGCAGCTCCCCATTCGAGCGGATGCGCCCGGCAGCGAGATCGACCTCGATCATCTCGCCCGGTCCCAGGCATCCGCAGGCAAGCACGTTCTCCGGTTCGATGTCGATGGTTCCTACCTCGCTTGAAAGCAAGAAGCGATCGTCGCGCGTCACGTAGTAGCGCGCGGGGCGCAGGCCGTTGCGGTCAAGCGCCGCCCCGAGGGTGCGCCCATCGGTGAATGCGATGGCAGCCGGTCCGTCCCAGGGCTCCATGAGCATGGATTGGTAGGCGTCATAGGCGCGCCGGTCGGGTGCGAGGTTGTCGTTTCTGTCCCAGGGCTCGGGGATGAGCATGGACACGGCGCGCGTGAGCGGGCGGCCGTTCATCACGAGGAACTCGAGGACGTTGTCCAGGATCGCCGAGTCGGAGCCCATGCGGTCGATGACGGGCAGCGCGCGCTCGAGGTCGCCTTGGAGCACGGGGGAATAGAGGTTCGGCTCGCGCGCGCGGATTCAATTGACGTTTCCCTTCAGGGTGTTGATTTCGCCATTATGGATGATGAGACGGTTGGGATGCGCGCGCTCATGCTGCATACATAGAATATCTTGTCCGCGAGCGCGTGCTCGGCTTGGGCGCGCTTCTCGATGGTCCTGCGGCAGAGGTACAGCCTTCGCTCGAAATCGTCACCGCGCTCGACGCCGTCTGGGCGGCGAAGGAAGCACTGCAAGATCGTCGGCATGCAGGAGCGCGCGGTCGAGCCCAGGTCGTGCGGGTCGACGGGGACCTCGCGCCAGAAGAGCACGGGGATGCCCAGCTCGGCACAGCCGTCCTCGAAGATGCGACGGCCGTCGTGCACGCCGGTGGCATCCTGCGGGAAGAAGAGCATTGCGACCGCGTAATCTCCCTCGTCGGGGAGGATGCGCCCGCACCGCTGAGCCTCTTTGCGGAAGAAATGGTGGGGGATCTGGAAGAGGATGCCGGCTCCGTCGCCGGTGTTGCGCTCGAGGCCCGTGCCTCCGCGGTGCTCTAGGTTCACAAGCACCGAGAGCGCATCGTCGAGAATCTGGTGGCTGCGGGCGCCGTTGATATTTGCAAGCGCGCCGATACCGCAGGCATCATGCTCGAACTCGGAGCGGTAGAGCGTGCCGGCCGTGTGTGCGCCCGGTCGCCGCTGGTCGTGTTGCATCGTTTGCCTCCCTAGGATGCCGGGACGTGTTCGAATGGCGCCCAGCTGGTGTCGCGTGCCGGATGCCGATAGACGTCGCTATGGTAGGAGCGGTATTTTTCCATGCATTTGCAAGCGTGTTTCAATTGGGTAACGCTCCGGATGCGGCGTTTGCGCGCGGCGGGGGCGTCCGCGCCCGCAGATTGCTATATTGGTTGGATTATCTGCTCTGATGCGTTTCCGTATGCATGTAGTTCGCATAGTGGAGCAGGTCTTTGGAGATACGGGCGCGGTAGCTGAGGTACCCTCGAATATGTTTCGAGGCGGCAATATGCTCGAAATGTCGCCGCAACAAGGCAAGGCTAACCTGCTAGGTGTTCGCAGACCGGGCGGACCGGTGCACCCGGTTCGCAGTATGAAGGGAGCAACCGTATGGCCGATCTGACTGAACGCTTTGGGACGATGGTCTTTTCCGAGAGCATCATGAAGCAGCACCTCCCCAAAGACGTTTACAAACGGCTCGCTGCCACCATCGATGAGGGCAAGCCGCTCGACCTGGACGTCGCTAACGCGGTGGCGCATGCCATGAAGGAATGGGCCATCGAGCATGGCGCAACCCATTACGCGCACTGGTTCCAGCCGCTGTCGGGCATCACGAGCGAGAAGCACGATAGCTTCCTCGAGCCTGTGGGTGACGGCAACGCCATCACCAAGTTCACCGGCAAGGCGCTCATCCAGGGCGAGCCCGACGCCTCGAGCTTCCCCAACGGCGGCCTACGTGCCACCTTCGAGGCGCGCGGGTACACCGTTTGGGATGCTACGAGCCCGGCGTTCATCAAGGACGAGGTGCTCTGCATCCCTACCGCGTTCTGCTCGTACAACGGCGAGGCGCTCGATAAGAAAACCCCGCTGCTCCGCTCCATGAACGCGCTCGATGCTCAGGCGAAGCGCGTGCTCGCGCTCTTCGGCAAGCATCCCAAGCGCGTCGTCCCGAGCGTCGGGCTCGAGCAAGAGTACTTCCTCATCAAGAAGGATGCCTACCGCAAGCGTCGCGACCTGGTCATCACCGGCCGCACGCTCTTCGGCGCGCCGCCCTGCAAGGGCCAGGAGCTCGAGGAGCACTACTTCGGCGCCATCCGCCCGAGCGTGTCCAAGTACATGAAGAAGCTCGATGACGAGCTTTGGGCGCTCGGCATTCCCGCCAAGACCAAGCACAACGAGGTCGCTCCCTGCCAGCACGAGCTCGCTCCCGTCTACACGGAGCTCAACGAGGGCATCGACAACAACATGCTCGTCATGGAGAAGATGAAACTCGTCGCCACCGATTTCGACCTCACGTGCCTGCTGCACGAGAAGCCGTTCGAGGGAATCAACGGCAGCGGCAAGCATAACAACTGGTCGCTCTCCGCGGGCGGCGAGAACCTGCTTGATCCCGGCGATACGCCGCTGGAGAACCTGCAGTTCGTGGTGTTCCTCACCACCGTGATCGAGGCGGTCGACAAATACCAGGGCCTCCTGCGCATGTCGGTTGCGAGCTGCGGCAACGATCACCGTCTGGGTGCCAACGAGGCTCCGCCGGCGATCATCTCCATCTTCTTGGGCGACCAGCTCACCGAGGTCGTGCAGAAGATCATGGATGGCAAGGCGAGCGTACATGCCACGCACGGCGTGCTCGACCTGGGTGCAGACGTCCTTCCTAACCTGGAGCAAGACAACACCGATCGCAACCGCACCTCTCCCTTCGCATTCACGGGCAACAAGTTCGAGTTCCGCGGCGTGGGCTCCGAGCAGAATCCGAGCGACGCGAACCTCGTGCTCAACACCGCGGTTGCCGAGTCGCTCAAGGAGTTCGCCGACGCGCTCGAGGGGGTGCCGTCCGATGAATTCGCATCCGCTGCGCTCGAGTACTGCAAGCAGACGCTCAACGAGCACCGCCGCATTCTGTTCTCTGGGGACGGCTACTCCGATGCCTGGCCCATCGAGGCGGAGAAGCGCGGCCTGCTAAACCTGCGCACCACCGCAGATGCGTTGCCGCAGATGGTCACGCCCGAAAGCCTTGCGCTGTGGAAAGGCATGGGCGTGCTCACCGAGACCGAGGCGTTCAGCCGCTACGAGGTCAAACTCGAGAAGTACAACAAGCTCATGAATATCGAGGCAACGACGATGGTCCGCGAGGCAAGGCGCACCTATCGCCCGCAGATCACCGCCTATGCCACGAAGGTCGCCAAGGGCTTGGAGATCATCCGCGGCGCAGGTGCCGAAGCGGCGATGACCTGCGAGTCGAACACGCTCAACAAGCTTTGCGACGGCATCACGGCAATCAACGAGGCCATCAAGGCGCTCGACGCCGCGCACCAGAAGGCCGAGGCGATCGTGGACGGCCAAGAGCAGGCGAACTGCTACGCGCATGAGGTCGCTCCCGCTATGGAGACGCTGCGCGGCGCGGTGGACGCCATGGAAGAGATCGTGGCGGCGGACTACTGGCCCGTACCCACCTACGACGACATCCTGTTCTACGTGTAACCAGGTATCACCTTACAGGACACCACCTTACAGAACGGCCCCTTCACCTTCGCTGTTCCTCGCCGCCGTGCGGTTGCGGAAACGCTTGGGGGAAGGGGCCGCTTCGTTAAGGATGAAGGCGACAAGCCGGATGCGGTGGCGAGGGCGCGTGCAGGCAGGGCAGGAGTGCCCGGTCCTAGTTGTCCTTCGCCCCCGTCGACCAAAAGCCCGTGTCCTCGATGCGAATGAGGCTGCCGAGCTGGGCGATTCCTGCCTCGGCGATCGCGGCGAGCGCGCTTTGCACGCTGCCCTCGCGGGCGGTGCCGGTGAGCACGGTGATGGTCAGCTGGTCCTTGGGATGCGGAGCGATGGACTCCACGGGAATGCCGGCGCCTGCGAGCGCGGAGGCGATGCGCTCGATGGCGCCGTCGGATGTCGTTGCAAATCGCAGGTAGTAGCGCGTCTCGAGGCCGTCGATTGGGCGGATGGCGAGCACGCGGCCGTATGGCTCGGGCTCGGGTTCGGGCGCGGTTCCACGGGAGAGGGGACCCGCGACCTCGAGAATGTCGCCCACCACGGCGCTCGCGGTGGGGAAGGCGCCTGCGCCGGCGCCGTAGAACATGGTCTCGCCCACGGCATCGCCCACGGCGAAGACCGCGTTCATGGCGCCGTTCACCCCGGCGAGCATATGCGACGCGGGGACCATGGCGGGGTGCACGCGAGCGTCGACGCCTTCAGCTGTGCGACGGGCGATGCCGAGCAGCTTGATGACGCAGCCGAGCTTGCGCGCCTCGTCGATGTCGACGGGGGAGATGGAGCGTATGCCCTGCATGAAGACATCATCGGTGGTGACACGGCTATGGAAGGCGATCGAGGCGAGGATGGCGACCTTCGAGGCCGCATCGAAGCCGTCGACGTCCGCGGTGGGATCGGCTTCTGCGTAACCCAGGCGCTGGGCGTCTGCGAGGACCTCTGAGAACTCGGAGCCCTCGGTCGTCATACGCGTGAGGATATAGTTGGTGGTGCCGTTCAGGATGCCCGCGATGGTGAGCGCGTCGTTCGCGACCAGAGCGTGCTCGAGCGCGTTTACGATGGGGATTCCGCCGCCTGCAGATGCTTCGCAGCGCAACTGGACGCCATGTTCGCGAGCGATGGCGCAGAGGCGCTCCATATTACGGCCGAGCAGCGCCTTGTTAGCCGTTACCACGTGCTTGCCATGTTCGAGCGCAGCCTCGATCATGTCGGTCGCGGGATGCTCCCCGCCGATGAGCTCGACCACGATATCGATGTCGGGGTCGTTGACGATGTCGTGCCAATCGGGCGTGAACGTGCCCTCGGGAAGCCCCAGCTCGGCCGCGCGCTCAGGCTCGAGTGCGCAAGCCTTCGCGATGACAAGGTCGATGCCGTACGCGGAGCGGTACTCGTCGCGGTGCTCCAAGATGACGCGCGCGGTGCCGCCGCCCACGGTGCCGAGGCCGATGAGTCCGATCTTTACGGTGCGGTTGGGGTTGGCCATGGTGACTCCTTCGCCTATCGCGGGGCGCCTGGTGCTTCGCCCGGGCGCGTTGGTGTAACGACCATATCTGCCTGCCATTCTTCCGGTCTGTGAGGCGCGAATGCGAAACACAGATGTAACATGTCCCAAAACGTATCAATGTGCGGCATAAGCGCAGGTAGATTGCTAATCAGATTGTATGGTATGCATCCCCGGGCGCATGGCATGGCCAGAGCACCTTACCTTTTACCCAAAAAAACGCTATCGTGACTAAAACCACCAGTTCCGCATTGTCGCTCGGGGGGATGTACCTTGCGGCTTTACGCCTTAGGTGGATGCAGTCCCGCCGGGTATCGCCTGGCATCTTGATGAAAGGAGAGCCGTATGTCGAGCTTGAATCTCAATCCGTCTGTGAGCCGCCGTGGCCTTATTGCGGGCGCCGCAGGTTTGGGGGCAGCAGGCATCCTTGCTGGATGCTCCGGCAACGACGATAGCGCCGCCGCCGGTTCCGGCAGCGCTCCTGCCGCTGGCACCGCTTTCATGATCGGCGGCATCGGGCCCACCACCGGCGCCGCGGCCATCTACGGCCAGGCGGTCAAGAACGGCGCCCAGATCGCCGTCGACGAGATCAACGCCGAGGGCGGCGACATCCAGTTCGCGCTCAACTTCCAGGATGACGAGGGCGACGCCGAGAAGTCCGTCAACGCCTACAACAACCTCAAGGACTGGGGCATGCAGATCCTCGTGGGCACCGTCACCACGACGCCCTGCGTCGCCGTGTCCGCCGAGACCAACGCCGACAACATGTTCCAGCTCACCCCGTCCGGCTCGTCGACCGACGTCATCGGCGGCTTCGAGGATGCCGACGGCAACATCTCCATCCCCCGCAAGGAGAACGTCTTCCAGATGTGCTTCACCGACCCCAACCAGGGCGCCGCGTCCGCGCAGTACATCGCCGAGCAGGGTCTGGGCACGAAGATCGCCATCATCTACAACATGTCCGACACCTACTCCACGGGCATCTACGACAGCTTCCTCGCCGAGGCGGCCGAGCTCGGCCTCGAGATCGTGAGCGAGACCTCGTTCACCGAGGACAACCAGACCGACTTCACGGTGCAGCTGAACGACGCCAAGAACAACGGGGCCGACCTCGTGTTCCTGCCGATCTACTACACCCCGATCTCGCTCATCCTCACCCAGGCCAACCAGATGGGCTACGCCCCCAAGTGGTTCGGCGTGGACGGCATGGACGGCCTCCTCACGGTCGAGGGCTTCGACACCTCGCTCGCCGAGGGCTGCATGCTCCTGACCCCGTTCGTCGCCACCGCGACCGACGAGGCCACGCAGGCCTTCGTCGAGACCTACAAGGGCGCCGACTACGGCGACGGCGAGACCCCCAACCAGTTCGCCGCCGACGCCTACGACTGCATCTACGCCATCAAGCAGGCCATCGAGACCGCCGGTCTCACGCCTGACGCGGACTTCTCCGAGATCTGCGACGGCCTCGTCGAGACCTTCACCTCCCCGGACTTCTCCTTCACCGGCCTCACCACGGCCGGCGAGGCCGCTACCTGGTCCGAGACGGGCGAGATCTCCAAGCAGCCCATGGGCATGGTCATCCAGGACGGCGTCTACATGCCGCTCGATGCGTAAGCGACGCGTCCGTTAGCACTACGGTCCTGTGCGGAGGCCACCCGTACCCGGTGGTCTCCGCTTTTCACATGAAAGGAGGGGGACATGGAGTTTCTCGCCAACCTCATCAACGGCATGAGCCTGGGCAGCGTGTACGCCATCATCGCGCTCGGCTACACCATGGTGTACGGCATCGCCAAGATGCTCAACTTCGCGCACGGCGACGTCATCATGGTGGGCGCCTACATCTGTTTCTGCGCCGTGAGCTACCTGGGGCTCCCCGCGATCGCCGGCGTGGCGCTCTCCGTCGTGGGGTGCACGGTGCTCGGCATCGTCGTCGAGCGGCTCGCCTACAAGCCCCTGCGCAACGCGCCTTCGCTGAACGTGCTCATCACCGCCATCGGTGTGAGCTACTTCCTGCAGAACGCCGCCCTGCTCATCATGGGCTCCGACCCCAAGTCGTTCTCGTCGGTCATCAGCCTGCCCGCGCTTCGGCTCTTCGACGGCGCGCTCACCATCAGCGCCACCGCCGTCCTCACGATCCTCGCCTGCGTGGCCATCATGGTGGCGCTCACCATGTTCACGGGCAAGACCAAGATGGGCAAGGCCATGCGCGCCTGCTCCGAGGACCGCGACGCCGCGCAGCTCATGGGTATCAACGTGAACTCCACCATCTCGATGGTGTTCGCGATCGGCTCGGGCCTCGCCGCGATCGCGGGCGTGCTCATGTGCCTCGCGTATCCCACGATCATGCCCACCACGGGCTCCATGCCCGGCATCAAGGCGTTCACCGCGGCGGTGCTCGGCGGCATCGGCTCCATCCCGGGCGCGGCGCTCGGCGGCATCCTTTTGGGCGTCATCGAGATCTTCGCGCGCGCCTACATCTCGACGCAGCTCGCCGACGCCGTCGTGTTCGGCGTGCTCATCGTGATCCTGCTCATCCGTCCCGCGGGCCTGCTCGGCAAGCCCGTCCACGAGAAGGTGTAGGTGAGCGTCATGGGTATCAACATGCTTAAGCCGCAGACGCGGTCCACCATCATCACCTACGCGATCGTCATCGTCGCGTTCGTCGCCGTGACCCTGCTCGACGCCATGGGCCTCATCTCGCACTCGCTCTCGGGCCAGCTCGTGCCCATCTGCGCGTACGTGAGCCTGGCCGTGTCGCTCAACCTTGTGGTCGGCGTCTCGGGCGAGCTCTCGCTCGGGCACGCGGGCTTCATGAGCGTGGGCGCGTTCACGGGCGTCGTGGTCGCCGGGTGCCTCACCCGCTTCGGTATCGAGTCGGAGCTCGTGCTCTTCGTGCTCTCCGCCGTGGTGGGCGCGGCCGCTGCCGGCATCATCGGCTTTCTGGTGGGCATCCCGGTCATGCGCCTGCGCGGCGACTACCTCGCCATCGTGACCCTCGCCTTCGGCGAGATCATCAAGAACCTGCTGAACATCCTCTACGTCGGCGTGGACGACGCGGGCCTGCATTTCTCGATGCGCGACTCCGGCTCGCTCGGCATGAGCCAGGGCACGATCCTCATCAACGGCCCCAAGGGCGCGGTGGGCATCGACAAGATCTCGACCTTCGCGCTCGGCATCGTGCTCGTGCTCATCACCGTCGCCGTGGTCTTGAACCTCATGCACAGCCGCGACGGCCGCGCCATCATGGCCGTGCGCGACAACCGCATCGCCGCCGAGAGCATCGGCATCAACGTCACCAAGTACCGCCTCATGGCGTTCACCGTCGCCTCCGCCCTCGCCGGCGCCGCGGGCGTGCTCTACGCCATGAACTACTCGACGGTCGTGCCGTCGCAGTTCGACTTCAACCAGTCGATCCTCATCCTCGTGTACGTGGTGCTCGGCGGCATGGGCAACATCTCGGGCTCGATCGTCTCGGCGGCCTTCCTCACGGTGCTGCCCGAGGTACTGCGCCCCATCAACCAGTACCGCATGCTGCTCTACGCGATCGTGCTCATCCTCGTGATGGTTGTCCCGCACCTCAAGGTGTACCAGCGCGCGGCCGAGTCGCTGCGCCGGCGCTTCCGCAAGGACTCGCCGGAGCCGGCCGTCGCCGCCGAGGGAGGTGAGGCGGATGAGTAAGTTCACCGATTTCGCCCAGCGCCGCCGCGAGAGCACCAAGATGGTGCCGGTCCCGAGCGTCTCGATCATGCCCGAGCGCGACCTGGGCAAGGCGCCCGCGCTCGAGTGCCTGCACCTGGGCATCGACTTTGGCGGCCTCAAGGCCGTGGACGACTTCAACATCACCGTCGGCCGCACCGAGATCTGCGGTCTCATCGGCCCCAACGGCGCGGGCAAGACCACGGTGTTCAACCTGCTCACCAAGGTGTATGCGCCCACGCGCGGCACGATCATGGTCGACGGCCAGGACACGGCGGGGCTCGACCCGGCGCGCGTGAACCGCCTGGGCGTGGCGCGCACGTTCCAGAACATCCGCCTGTTCAACACCCTCACCGTCGAGGAGAACGTCGCGGTGGGCCTGCACAACCAGCACCACTGCGGCATGGCCACGAGCATCCTGCGCCTGCCCCACCACTGGAAGAGCGAGAAGCTCTACCACGAGCGCGCCCTCGAGCTTTTGGACATCTTCGACATGGCCGGGCTCGCGGACCACGAGGCGGGCTCTTTGCCCTACGGCGCCCAGCGCCGGCTCGAGATCGTGCGCGCCCTCGCCACGAACCCGAAGCTCTTGCTGCTCGACGAGCCCGCCGCGGGCATGAACCCGTCCGAGACCGCCGAGCTCATGGAGAACATCGTCAAGATCCGCGACCGGTTCCAGATCGCGATCATGCTCATCGAGCACGACATGAACCTCGTCATGAACATCTGCGAGGGCATCTGCGTGCTCAACTTCGGCAAGATCATCGCCAAGGGCACGCCGGAGGAGATCCAGCGGAACGACGCCGTGATCGAGGCGTATCTGGGCAAGCAGAAGGAGGTCGAGGCGTAACGATGCTGTCCGTTAGCAACATCAACGTGTGGTACGGGGCGATCCATGCCATCAAGGACATCTCCTTCGAGGTGAACGACGGCGAGGTCGTGGCCCTCATCGGCGCGAACGGCGCCGGCAAGTCCACCAGCCTGAAGACCCTCTCGGGTCTGCTGCGCACGCGCACCGGCTCCATCGAGTTCATGGGCGAGGACATAACCCATATGCCCGCCGAGAAGATCGTAGAGCACGGGCTCGTGCATGTTCCCGAGGGCAGGCGCATCTTCCAGCAGATGACGGTTGAGGAGAATCTCGACATGGGCGCCTACACTCAGCCGCGCGACACGATCGCCGGCAACCTCGAGCGCGTGTATGCCCATTTTCCACGCCTGAAGGAGCGCCGTCGCCAAGTGGCGGGCACGCTATCCGGCGGTGAGCAGCAGATGCTTGCCATGGGTCGCGGGCTCATGGCCAACCCCAAGCTGCTCATGCTCGACGAGCCTTCGATGGGCCTCGCTCCTATCCTCGTAGAGCAGATCTTCGAGATCATCCAAGCGCTGCACGAGGCCGGCACGACCATCCTGCTGGTCGAGCAGAACGCCCAGGCGGCGCTCTCGATCGCAAACCGCGGCTATGTCATGGAGACGGGCCGCATCACGCTCACCGGCACCGGCCAGGAGCTGCTCCATAACGACGACGTCCGCAAGGCGTACCTGGGCGGGTAGCGACCCCGCACGACGCGACCTCACACCGGCTCGGCCCCCGGCGATGCGATTGTCAGCATCGGTGGGGGCCGAGCCCGTATGCGCGGCGGGCGCCGCGCCGCCGGCGCGATGCTAGACTCTCTGGATAGGGATGGAGGCAGCGACGGGCAGGTGGCGATGGCTCGCCGCCGGCTAGGAGGAGGATTACCTGGCATACCCGTTCAGCATGCCGCCGATCGCGCATTACCGCTTCGACGCCTCGCAGGTGCCCTCCGAAGTCCTAAGATAGGGGACGGACGCGTCGACGGAGGGGGTTCTATGGACACGGGATACCAAGGGGCGGTCGCATCGGCGCTTGCGCTCATGGACGCGCGGCCAGAGCGGCGCGGCCTGCTGCCGGTCTCGGAGCCGCTGCGTCTCGGCCGCTCGGAGTTGCGCTATGCCGATCCCGTCTACGGCGTGCTCACGCAGCTCAAGATCGGCGGCTGCTACTTCGCCGTTCCGTTTAGCGAGGAGGGCGCGCGCGAGCTCTTCGCGCGGATCCCCGCCGGCGCCCTGGTGTCGATCGCCGGCGCCGGCTACGCGCCGCTCCTCGAGCCCGACATCGAGCCGTCCTGCTACGACCTGTGGGTCTATGAGGGAACGGGGCCCGTCGACGGAGGGGCGGCGGGGATCTCCATCCGCACGCTCGACGCGGCGGACCTCGACGCGATCGAGCGGCGCTACCACATGCTCGACCGCGAGGTCATCATCGACCATCTGGAGCGCGGCTGGGTGCACGGGGGCTTCAACGATGCCGGCGAGCTCGTGGGCTTCATCGGCGAGCACACCGAGGCCTCCATGGGGATGCTCGAGGTCTTCCCGGAGCATCGGCGCCGCGGGTACGCCCGTGCGCTCGAGGCGGCGCTCGCCAACAAGATCATCTCCGAGGGGCGCGTACCCTACGGACACGTGGCTCCCGGCAACGTGGCCTCGCGGGCGCTCCAGGAGCGGTTGGGCCTCACGATAGCTCGTCCTCGCTACTGCTGGATCAAGCGCCCGACATAGCGCGGGCTCTTCGGCGGCGTCGCGCGGAAGGCGGGGCGCCGGCCCGTCGGCGGGGATACCGGCAGGGGCGTCAACCGGCGTGGTGCCTGAGGCACATCCCGATGAAATCGCGCATCTCCGCACGGAAATCGTGCTCGGTCTCGGCGCCGAGCTCGCGGAGTGCCTGCACGACGAGGAGGTTGCTGCGGCATATGCCGGCCGCCCCGACGGCATGGAAGTACACGCTCTCGATGAGCGGATGGACCTGTGCGCGGTCGATGGGGAGCAGAAGCGGGAGCCGCTCGGCCATGGTGTCGACGTAGGCGAGGTACCCGCGCTTGAACTCGATGAGCCGTTCGAGCGTGACGTTGGTCTCGATGATCGCGGAGAGGATCTCGCCCAAGCGGAAATAGCGCTGGTGCGCGTTGGCGATGCCCGCCCAGACCTCCGCCACGACGTCCGCCGTGAGGCCGCAGCCCTCGGGGAGCGCGGCGAGCAGCGCCTCGAAGTATGCCCCGTACTCGTCTGCATCGACGAGCAGGAAGATCTCCTCCTTGGTGGCGACGTATTTGTACAGGTTCGCCCGCGACCAGCCGAGCTCGTCGGCGATGGTGGTGAGGGTGATCTCGTGATAGGGGCGCGTCTCGAACTGGTGCACCGCAGCCGCCTTGACCTCGGCTATGCGCTGCGCCTTCTGCTCGTCGCTCCGCGCTCGGATGAATCCGGTCATGTCGTCTCCAACGCATGTTCCTGTCAGCACTATACCATAGGCGACGGTTAGACGGATAATCGAAAAATTAACAACGAGACGATGACATAATGGTTTACAAATAACGTAACGTTGCTTATAGTAGGAGCCAAGAACCGGGCGGCGTCGGGCGCAGCCTGTCCGCGAGGGTGGGACGTCGCGCCGAGCCGGGGAGATCGGCCTGATGAAAGGATGAGCGATGGGCAAGACGTTGGTGGCGTATTTCTCCGCGAGCGGATCGACGGCGCGCGTGGCGCGCGAGATCGCCGAGGCGCTCGCCGCGGACCTGTACGAGATCGCTCCCGCGGAGCGCTATACCGCGGCGGACCTCGATTGGACGGACAAGAGGAGCCGCAGCTCCCAGGAGATGGCGGATGATACGTGCCGCCCCGCACTTGCTGGCGAGCTACCCGGTATGGAGGTCTACGACACGGTCTTTGTGGGCTTTCCCATCTGGTGGTACGTGGAGCCGCGCGCGGTCGACACCTTCGTCGAGGGCGCGGACCTTGCGGGCAAGACGGTCATCCCGTTCGCGACCTCGGGCGGGAGCGGCATCGCGCGGGCGGAGCGGCGCCTGGAGTCCCTCGTTCCCGACGCGACGTGGATGCCCGGCAGGCTGCTCAACGGTAGCGGGGCGGCTGCATGGGCGCGCGAGGCGCGCGCATAGCCGCGCCGCCGTGCTTGCAGAAACGATATCGACAGCAAAGGGGTTGAGATGACGGCAAAGGTCTATTTCACACGCGACATCACGCCGGAGAACGTGGTCAGGCTCTACCGCATGCTCGGGGTCGAGCTCCCCGGGAAGGTCGCCGTGAAGGTGCATTCCGGCGAGCAGGGCAACCAGAACTACCTCACGCCGGAGTTCTGGAAGCCCATGGTCGACGAGGTCCACGGCACCATCGTCGAGTGCAACACCGCCTACGGCGACGCCGCGGGCGGTGTGCGCGACCACACCGAGGCGCACTGGAAGCTCATGGAGGAGCACGGCTGGACCGAGCACTTCGACGTCGACATCATGGACGCGGAGGGCCCGGACGTGGTGTGGCCCATCGCGGGCGGGCTTCAGCTCAAGGAGAACCACGTGGGCAGGCACATCCTCGACTACGACTCGATGCTCGTGCTCGCTCACTTCAAGGGGCATCCCATGGGCGGCTACGGCGGCGCACTCAAGCAGCTCTCCATCGGGTGCGCGAGCCGCGCGGGCAAGGCGCTCATCCATTCCGCCGGCGTGACGGACGACCGCTACGCGTGCTGGGAGAAGCATTCCAGCAAGAGCGCGTTCCCCGAGGCCATGGCCGACGCCGCGATGACCGTGCACGAGCACTTCGCAGGCAAGATCGCGTACGTGAACGTGATGAAGAACCTCTCGGTCGACTGCGACTGCTGCGTGGTCGCCGAGGACCCCTGCATGGCGGATATCGGCATCCTGGCCTCGACGGACCCGGTGGCCATCGACCAGGCGTGCATGGACCTCATCATGGGCTCCGAGGACCCCGGCGTGGGCCATTTCCTGGAGCGCGTGGTGAGCCGCAACGGCATCCGCACCATCGCCGCGGCCGCGGAGTTGGGCTTCGGTACCCGTGACTACAAGCTCATAGAGTGCTAGACGGCGTGATGCAAGGGCGGTGTTGACCCTAAGCATGCTGGAGAGCTCGAGCTTCCGCCCTGTGGTTACACGAATAAGCATCGCATGAACGTCAAAGTTCGCTTCAATTGAGCGAAAAATGACGGTCATGCGATGCTTTTACATCTCTAGGTCGGCATCTGGGCAATCGCGATGCCGATGCAGGGAATCACCCTGCTCGATGGCCCGGCGCTTCCCTTATCGGATGAAGTTCGTCGACGTGCCGTCCTCCTGTGCGGGAAGCTCGATGCCTGCGGCGCGACCAGCTTCGATGCATTTGAGCATCCAGGCCATGTTGCGGCCGAGCTGGCGCATGGTCCACAAGCCCTCGGCGTCCTGTTCGGTCTCCGTGGCGGCGTTGCCGTGGACGTTGTTCCAGTACCGCGAGCTTATCACGGGCATCTGCGAGATGGTGAAGAACTTCGAGATGTCGGAGAACGCCTCCGTGGCTCCGGAACGGCGGGCGCTCGTCACGGCCGCTGCGGGCTTGAAGCGGAACACGTCGGGTTCGCCGGCGCGTCCGTTGCTGTAGAAGAGTCGGTCCATGAAGCCCAAGAGCGAGGCTCCTGCGTGCGCGTAGTGAACGGGCGCCCCGAACACGAAGCCGTCGGCGTCGGCTGCTTTGGCGCGAAACTCGTTCACCACATCATCGAATGCGCAGCGTCCCGCGCGGGCGCATGCTTTGCATGCGACGCATCCACCCACCGGTTTAGCGCCGATCCAGAATATCTCGGCCTCGACCCCTTCTGCCTCCAGCGTCTGCGCGATCTCCTCGAGCGCGCGGTTCGTGCTTCCCATCTTGTGCGGGCTGCCGTTGACGAGCATGACTTTCATGGCGATTTTCCTCCTAGGAGTTGCGTACCTAATGGTTATACCCGATGAGTGGTTATCGGAGTTCCTCCCGTTGGGTCACAGGGCCTGCTTGCGGCTGTCTTCTTTATTTTCTGCTGTAGGTGTGCTTTCGGCAGCGCAGGTGTCGTTCAAGCTTTCCAAGAACCTGCGCACCGCGTTGGAGCGCGCTAGACCGCGCTTCCAGACGACATCGATAACCGAGATCGCAGGTGGGTATAGGAGGCGGAACACGAGGTCGCTTGCCCCTTCGGACCCCATTTGGCTCTCGAACGAGATGAGCCTTCCTATGCCCTCGCGCGCAAGGGAGAGCGCGTTGAACGTGAGGTTGTAGGTCGCAGCTACCTCGATATCGCTTGCAGCGCGATCGAACCAGGCAGCGAGGGGACCGGCGACCTCGTCGTTCACATAGGAGCGTTCGGGCATGATGAGCGGCCGATCGATGAGATCGTTCGGGCCTACGAGCTCGTGTGCGGCAAGCGGGTCGTCTGCGCGCATGATGACGCCCCAAGCATCGGTGGGCGAGAGGCGCACATGATGGTAGCGGTCAACATTTGGATATGACATGAGCACCGAGAGGTCGTCGAGCCCGCGCTCGAGCCTTCCGACGAGCTCGTCGGCGGTGTCGCTGTGCAGGTGGAAGCGGACGCCGGGATAGCGGGCGCGAAACGCTCGCATATGCTGCGCCAGCACGCGTATGCCGTCGCTTTCCCCCGCGCCAATATGGATGTCACCGGCAACGATCTCCTCCTCGTGAGAGAAGTCTGCTTCGGTGCGATCAGCGAGGGAGACGATTTCCTGGGCGCGTCGTTGCAGGTAGAGGCCCTGCTCGGTTGGCAGGACGCTGCGACTGCGGCGCTCGAGGAGCGTGCATGAGAGTTCCTGTTCCAGTGCGGCGATCTGACGCGAGAGCGCAGGCTGGGTCACGTGGAGCCTCTTTGCCGCTTTCGACATGCATCCATCGTTGCAGACGGCGAGAAAGTACCGTAGCGTCCTGAGCTCCATGACATCGACCGTCCTTTAGATATATAAATAATTCTCATAACGCCCTATTGATTATAAGCATTTGTTTTTTCAACTATGAAGCACACAATAAGGAGTAGCTAGGATGCGGTGCTTGGAAAGGGGGCGCGTCTCTATGACTGGTGAGCGGATCGTCCTCCATTTTGGCGAGTTGGAAGTCATCGGCGTGCTCGAGGAGAACCTTGCCGCCCGCGCTCTTGCCAAGTGCCTTCCATTCACGCTGCGCATGCAGGGGGCCGGTATCGACTATTGCGGGAGTCTGCCGTTCTCGTTGCCCTACGACAGGGCGGATGTCCACTGTGGGTGGGTCGACGGTGATATCAATTACTGTCCGAGCGGTAGCTGGTTCGCAGTCCTCTTCGATGACGAGCGAAACTCCCAACGTTATGGCGACCAGCTTACCATCGGGCATGTTGAGGGCACGCTCGATGGGCTCCGACAGCTTTCCGGGAGCTTCGACGTGTTGGTGGATAGTTTGCATAAGGTGGATGAACAGGAGGAATCATGACGGAGAATAGCTCGAATTTGCCATGCGGCGTAGCCGCGCTTGTCCAAACGGATCCTGAGTTTGCCGAGCGTTTCGCGTACTTCGCAGGTGAGGAGGTACCTGCTGAAGAGGCTGCCAACCTTCCCGCGCGCGAACGCTACCTTGCGGTCCTTGCGGCGCTTCTGGGGTGCCAGGGCTTAGATGAGTTTCGCGCCATGCTGCCTGAGGCGCTCGATGTTGCGCTTGCGCCCGTTGAGGCCAAGGAGGTCGTGTACCAGGCGACAGCGTATCTAGGCATCGGGCGCACGCGTCCGTTCTTCGATGCGGTGAACGATGTGCTCGCTGCGCGAGGCGTGGAACTGCCGCTGGAGGGCCAGGCAACGACGACAATCGAAACGCGTGGCGCTGCCGGCAACCAGAAGCAGATCGACTACTTTGGCGAGGGCATGCGCGAAAGCTGGAAGACGTGTCCTGCGGAGCGCGCTACGGTCAACCGTTGGCTTGCGGAGAATTGCTTCGGCGATTATTACACCCGCGGAGGCCTTTCCGACCTCGACCGCGAGATGGTGACGTTCTGCTATATCGTGGCCCAGGGCGGCTGCGAGCCGCAGGCTACGGCGCATGCCGCTGGGAACATGAACCTCGGGCGCACGAAGGATTTCATGTATCGCGTTGTGATGCAGATCCTGCCCTATATCGGTTATCCACGCAGCTTGAACGCTCTGACATGCGTGGACAACGCCGCTGCGGCGCGTGCCTAGCGAGCGGTGGCGAGGCGGAACGCCCCCTATCAGCCAATCTTCGAAAGGAGAACAACGATGGCAGAGAACAACGATTTCGCTCCTATGTTCGGCATGGGCAATCCCAACGAGGCATTCGCCCAGTATTTCATCGGCAACTCGTTCCTCAATCCTCTGACGAACGCCGCGGAGTGCGGTATCGGCCTTGCCAACGTCACGTTCGAGCCCGGCTGCCGCAACAACTGGCATGTGCATCATGCCGAGAAGGGCGGCGGGCAGATTCTCATCTGCACGGACGGTCGCGGCTGGTACCAGGAGTGGGGGAAGGACCCCCAGGAGCTCACCCCGGGCACCGTGGTGGTGATTCCCGCTGGCGTGAAGCACTGGCACGGCGCCGCTCGCGATAGCTGGTTCAGCCACATCGCCTTCGAGGCGCCTGGCGAGAACTGCAGCAACGAGTGGCTCGAGCCCGTTACCGACGAGCAGTATCCGGCATAGGCTGGCTATCGAGCAATCGAGGGTATTTCAGGTTGATGTATGCGCGGGCGTCGAAGATCAGATCGGTAGGCGACGCCCTGCTCGTTTCAAGATATGAAGGTGGATGATCATGGCGTATAGCGATCACGCGGTGCTCGGCGAATCCGGCATCCAGATTCCCCGTGTGTGCATCGGGGGCATGAGCTTCGGTGCGCCCTCGGCGGATTTCCATCAATGGACCATCGGCCCGGAGGAGACGCGCTCGGTCATCAGGCGGGCGCTCGACTTGGGTGTGAACTTCATCGACACGGCAAACTGCTATGCTCATGGCACGAGCGAGGAATACATCGGCCGCGCCCTGCAAGACCTTGGTGTTCGTCGTGAGGACGTTGTGCTGGCGAGCAAGGTGTTCTTCAACGACGGCTGTCTGTCGCGCGAGGCAATCAACCGCGAAATCGACGGGACCCTGCAACGTCTGCAGACCGACTATCTCGACCTCTACATCATCCACCGCTTCGATTACACAACGCCCATAGAAGAGACCATGGAGGCGCTCGATGGACTAGTGCGCGCGGGCAAGGTGCGCGCCCTCGGCGCGAGCGAGATGTACGCCTACCAGCTTCACAACATGCAGTTCGTAGCCGAGGAAAACGGTTGGACCAAGTTTGCGAGCATGCAGTGCCACTACAATCTGCTCTATCGCGAGGATGAGCGCGAGATGGTCCCCGTGTGCCGGCAGTTCGGGATGGCGCTCACCCCGTATAGCCCGCTTGCCTCGGGTCACCTATGCCGGCCCACGTGGGATAGCAAATCCAAGCGTTCCACGACGGATGCGACGATGCGCCAGAAATACGACGCAGATTGCGAGCGCGATATGCCCATCGTGTCGCGCGTGGCAGAAGTCGCCGAGCGCCGCGGTGTATCGATGGCACAGGTGGCGCTTGCCTGGCATTGGGCGCGTGGCGTTGAGGCACCGCTTGTGGGCTGCTCCAAGCCGGAACGCGTGGACGAGGCCGTGGCGGCCCTCGACGTTGAGCTCACGGCGGACGAGGTTGACTACATCGAGGAGCCGTATACGGCGCATGAGCTGGTTGGGCCGGTCGCACGACCTGGAGAGAAGCCGCTTGCGGGCACTACGAATCCCAACGCGAAGCAGCAAGCATGAACCCCATGTAGCTCGGAGGGCTTGGGGGATGCGGATCATGGCGGCGTGCCAGGCGGCTACCAAAAGATGCAGGCAGGCACTCCGCAAAGGCCATCAGCCCTGACAACCCACCCATGCATTCGATACGCAGGGTTCGCCGCGGAGCGCTCGAAATGTATAGATTCTGCGAAAAGATGCATGGAATCCTACCACTCCCAGCCGGTTGTCGACTGCTTGCGTAATCGCGGGATATGTGCCGCGCTTTTCTGGGAACATAGAGCTTGGTCGCAGGAAGAGATTGTCTCAATGTCAAGGAGGATCGCATGGACTACAAGATCACCGGCTACGAGCCCGAGAAGCTCTACCACTTCTTCGAGGACATCAGCGCCATCCCGCGCGGATCGGGCAACGAGAAGGGCATCAGCGACTTCCTCGTCGCGTTCGCCAAGGAGCGCGGTCTTTGGGTCTACCAGGACGAGGTCAACAACGTCATCATCAAGAAGCTCGCGAGCGCTGGCGCCGAGGGCGCCCCGGCGGTCATGCTGCAGGGCCATATCGACATGGTGTGCGACAAACGCGCCGGCGTGGAGCACGACTTCGAGCGCGACGGTATCGACCTCGTGGTGACCGATGGCGTCCTCACGGCCAACGGCACCACGCTCGGCGCCGACAACGGCATCGCCGTCGCCCTCATGATGACGGTGCTCGACGACGACTCGCTCGTCCATCCGGCGCTCGAGTGCGTGTTCACCACGGACGAGGAGACCGGCCTCATCGGCGCCGAGACGCTCGACAAGTCGCAGATCGACGCGCGCATCATGGTGAACCTCGACTCCGAGGAGGAGGGCGTCGCCACGGTGAGCTGCGCCGGCGGCGTCGTGGTCACGCTCACGCGCCCGGTCACCCGCGAGCACGTCAAGGGCTCGACCCTCACGATGGAGATCTCGGGCCTCATGGGCGGCCACTCCGGCCAGGACATCGACCTCGAGCGCGGCAACGGCGACCTGCTCATGGCCCGCATCATCGAGAAGCTCATGCGCACTGGCGAGCCGCGCCTGGTGAGCATGAACGGCGGCACGAAGGACAACGCGATCAACCGTGAGTGCACGGCCGTCCTCATCTACGCCGACGCCGCTGCCGCCCAGGCCGCTGCTGAGACCGCCCGCGCCGCCGCCGACGAGATCACCGCAGAGCTCGAGGTCTTCGACCCCGGCTTCACCTGCACCATCGAGGTCGCCGACGACGTTGAGGCCGATGCGATCGACGACGCCTCCGCGCATGCGCTCATCAGCGCGCTGCGTCTCGCCCCCAACGGCGTGATGCGCCGCAACGTCGCCGCCGACGGCTTCGTCGAGGTCTCCTCGAACATCGGCGTCGTGCAGACCTCCGATGACCAGGTCATGTTCCTGATGTCGCCGCGCTCCTCGATCACGTCGCTGCAGGAGGACGTCAAGGAGCGCATGCAGACCCTCGCCGACGCCTTCGGCTTCGACGCGGCCTTCGAGAACGAGTACCCTGGCTGGAGCTACGTCGAGCACTCGCCCGTGCGCGAGATCTTCCAGGAGAGCTACCGCGAGCTCTTCGGTACCGAGCTGCGTATCGAGTCGATCCACGCCGGCCTGGAGTGCGGCCTGTTCGCCGAGGCGCTGCCCGGCCTCGATGCGATCGCCGTCGGCCCCACGCTCGCGAACGTGCACACGCCCGACGAGCGCATGGAGCTCGCGTCCTCCGAGCGCTTCTACCAGCTGCTCGTCGACTGCCTGCGCCGCCTGGCCGCGTAAGCGGGCCTCGTTAGGCTTCTAGCGTTGATTCGAGCCTCGCTTGCTTCTCGGCAGGCGGGGCTCGCTTCGTTCCCCTGCGCGCGTTCGGGAAAAGACCCCCGATTCGCGTGCTCTATAATGCGGCAAGAGCGAAGCCGCAAGGAGGCATAGATGGCGAAGAGGAAGACGAAACAGCAGCAGGTGCAAGAGCGCGAGAAGCGCCCGGCGCCTCATATGCCCGTCTGGCTCAAGAGGGTCGTTTGCTTTGTTGGCGCTGCCCTGCTCGCGTGGTTCGCGATCTCTACCTGCTATGTCATGGTTATCCAACGAGGCGGCATTCCCATTGGCATCGTGGGGACCATCGTCTTCTCCGTGATGGCGATCCATCTTGTCCGTGCGGGTCTCGCCGATGGGTCGTGGCGGGTCGACCGCTGACCTCGTCGCCGATCTATCCTCGTCAGGTTATCGGGCTGAGCGCCCGTTATCGGGAGGTCTTCTCATGTCCGAGCAAACAGGTCCTTCGACCACCGAGCAAACGAGTCCCGTGACCGAGCGCTACAAGTTCTTCAACCACAGCACGTGCGAGTTCTACCCGTGCCATGATATGCCGGCAGGAGAGCTCAACTGCCTGTTCTGCTTCTGCCCGCTGTATGCGCTGGGGCCTGATTGCGGAGGCAATCCAACCTATGTGGGCGAGAACCACGACATCAAGGATTGCAGCAACTGCACGCTGCCGCATCGTCGGGCGAACTATGACTACGTGATGAGCCAATTCGAGCGTATCAAAGAGCTTGCGGCAAAACGTTGAGCGGGTGCGGGCGTTGCTACATGGTGCCTGCGAGCATGTTCTTCACGGTGGCGAAGCACTCCCGCGCAAGATTGTTGGGCAGATAGAGCCGTGTGGAAGGCGCTGGCACCCCGCAGGCGCTCCGCAGCCCCTGCCGGCGCGCGATGCGCAGCGCTCGCCAGATATGGAAGTCGTTGGTGACGATGCCTACGGGCTCGTTTGCATCCATGAGGTCGAGAGCGTACCGGATGTTCTCGGCTGTTGTGGTCGATTTATCCTCGCCTAGAATGCGCTCGGCCTCGATGCCGTGAGCGATGAGCCAGCTTGCCATGGCACTCGCCTCGGTGCAGGTTTCGTCCGCACCTTGCCCGCCTGAAACCACCGCGACGGTGCTGGGGTTTTCTGCAAGGTATGCCCGCGCGGTTTCCAGTCGCTGGCGCAGAGCCCGTGAGGGAGTGCCGTTCTGGTGCACATGGGCGCCGAGCACGACGAGGTAGCAGAGGTTGGCGGGAGGTGCGTCTTTCGCCGCAGCCAAGATGAGAACGCTTGTGGCGGCGATGACGCACGCTCCTATGACGGCTGCGCCGCCGAGGACGCCGGTGAGCAGCTGCGTCACCGCTACACGGGGCCATATCATGCAGGCGCCGGAGGTGCCACCGAGCACCGCGCCTGCGGCAATCCATGGCACGTGGCAAGAGGATTCCTCCCGCGGCCTAAAAATGGCAATTCCGTATGCCAGGCACGCGAACCCGAGCGCGAGGGTCAAGATCTCCACGGTGCCACCTCCCATCCCCTCCACTATGGCAGTCCGGTTCGCTCCGTCAAGGCCGTCTTTGCGAGCGCTCGCAGTCCGGTCCGATAAGGCAAGCAGCCGCCGGGCCGGCCGTACGCGGCAGGATATGGCCCGCTCAGGGTGGTATCTGTCGACGCGCTGTCGAAAAAGCGGCGATAGGGAATACTGGAACCATGGCCGAGAGCGGCCCTGGCGAAGGGGGTCCCATGGATAAGAAATCCCTCGATGTAGAGACGATCGTGGTGGGGGCGAGCTATGCGGCGCTGGTTGTGATCAGCGTTATGCTCGAACTGCTCCGCTTCAACGGCGTGACGGCGGTCGAGGTCGTGGGCGAGGTGTTCGTCTGGCTTGCGCCCGCTGGCTACGTCTTTGGGGTCTGGGTCATCGTCTACCTGGCTCTTGCGGTATGGGCGGTTCGTCTGGTCCGTGACGGGCACCATGCTAGGCATCTCGGGGCGATGCCGGTGGGCATCGAGGCGGCGCTCTTCGCCGTATCATGCTTGCTCGGCATCGTGTGGCTCGTCCTTTGGCACCTGCGCGTGTTTGCGGTCTCGGCGCTCGTCATCATCGTGTGTACCGTCATCGCGGTCATGCTCTACGTCATCACGCGCAAGCGCTCGAATGCGCGGTGGGACTGGATGCCGTTATCGCTGTACGCCTCGTGGCTCGCTATGGTCGCGCTGGTCAACGTAGCGCATGCTCTCACGCGCTCCGTTACGGCGGATATGGGGCTAGTTCCCGCGATCTCGACGTTCGCCGTGCTCATCGTCCTCGTGCTCGCCTCGTTTTTGGCCCGGCGCCTGTTCGATGATGTGGTTCTCGGGCTTGTGGTCGTATGGACGGGCATCGGTGTGGGCGTCCATGCGATGGAGGCCTCCAGCCTTGCCGGAGTCGCGCTCATAGTGATTTCCGTGCTGGGAGTAGGACTTGCGCTCGTGCCGTGGGAGCGCGTGAACGTGCGCCGTCGCTCGCCGTTCAAAGAGCATGGCAGGCATAGGTAACGTGATCAGGCGCTATCCTCGATCGCCTGCCGCCCCTTCTCGACGGCCATATGGAGGTACTCCACGGGCGATGCCTCGCGGGCTCCGTCGATGTCGAATGGATGCCGGGTGAAGAGCTCTCTGAGCTGCACTCCCGTCTCGTCGGCGGGGAAGACGCCCTCGCGCGCCATCCGTTCGACCAAGTTGGTTGCAAGTTGAACGTCGCCCATGGCTACAAGCGTCGCCAGAAGGCGTACGAGGTCCGAGCCTGCGGGGATCTGCGTCAAGCGCACACCTTCTTCGGTCACCGCCTCCGCCCAGGTGCCGTTCGATCGTGCTGAAGCGAGCGTTTGAGCGCCGATGGGCGTGAGCGGCGGGGTGCGCTCGAGCAGCGCGACGTAGAAGATCATGACGCCGACGGTAAACAGGGCGCCCGTGCCGATGCCACCCATTGAGCCGACCACGAAGAGGCTCCATAGCTGCACGATCTGGACGACGGGCGTTCCCAGCAGCTTCTCGAACAGGGGGACCTCGGTCACAAGGCCCGCCTGCTTAAGCAGGGCGACAGATGATTTCAGGAATCTCTTCTGTTGGGCATACGCTTTGGTTCCATGACGTAGCCTGCGGCAGCCATCGGCTACGGTCATGCGGTCCGAGCCCTGGCCCATGAAGAGCGCAAGCGCTTCCTTGTCGAGGGGGCTCAAGGCGATCCGGTGGTCACGCGTGAACAGCATCGTCTCGCCAAAGGCAGCGTCCACCATCTCTTGACGTTGCCTATGCGGAATGCGGTTCCTTTTGGTGACTACGGGGGAATCCATGCCGGGTCGCATGCCATGGCGGGGCGCAGCGTTGCTCGCATCGGGAGTGTGCCGGAAGCGGAGCGCGCCGAAGCCGACGAGCGCCACAACGCTCCCCAGGGCAGCATCGAAGGCCCCGCTCGATGATCCGCGCGCCACGCTCTTGCGGGAGTTCAGGGCGCCGATGAGCAGGGGGTGGACCAAGGGCGGGCGCGGATCGGGTGCCGGGATATCGGGCACGGTTGGTTCGATTGCGCGCCGGCGCGCACGGGCGATGAAGCAGAGCGCGATGAAGCCTATGGGAACGAGCCAGGTAGCGAATCCCCTCGGTGTGGACGGTAGCATATTGGTGATGAAGGCATCGAGCATGGGGATCCCCCGTTGCGTCCTCGGCGTGACGCTTTGAGCTTACGCCGAAATGCGAGGGGGGCGTGAAACCCTTGCGAGGCCTTTACACGGTGCGGTGCCCGTATCGGTAAGGCTCTTATGCGCGAAATGCGCTTCTGTGCGTGCTATGCCTCGCTCGAGGCTGCCTGCGCCGAGGTATCGACGCGGCCGGAGTCCTCAGGCGTGATGGTCATGCTTTCGAAGCGATGCGCCATGTATGCATTGTCGAAGTTCTCGGCGTAGAACTCCTCTACCGGCGAGCTCGGCTCAACGCCTGAGACGCGCTCGAACCAGCAGTCGAGCGCCTCGAGCGTCATGATGCCGTTTACGAGCATGAGCACGGCGCATACCGTCGTGAGCGAGTAGCGCAGACTCCAGGGGATGAGGTTGATGAGCCTGAGGAGCCAAGGCAGGCAGAGCTTGATCCATACAAAGCCGAGGCCGCCCCACATGATCATGAAGGGCGTTGCGGTGCGCCCTTGGAAGATGATGGCTACCGGGTCGGGAATGCCAAAGAGCGTCATGCCGGTGTAGTCCCAGGCAACGGCACCAAAGCCCACTTGCATGAAGAGGGAGACCGCTGCCTCGAAGAGTCCGCCGATGATCGCCGAGACCACGAAGATGATGATGGGATTGGCGCGGTAGAAGCGATTGAGCGCCACGGTCATGAGCACGGCACCGAAGCCGTAGATGGGCGAGAAGGGCCCGAAGAGCATGCCCGCGCGATCCTGATAGACGCCGGGGTCGACCACGACCATGTGGTAGATGACCTCGATGATGAGACCTAGGATGCAGCAGACTACGAAAACCCAGAACAGGTTGAAGAAGTTGAGCTCGATATAGCCCTTGCCTTCGAGGTCGCGTCCGAGCATGCCTTCCTCGGCAGCTTCGCGATCCTGCAGATCACGGAGCTTGCGCTGGAGCGCGCGCTCGTCGCGCAGGGACGGGTCGACGGTGACGGAGAGCGCGACCAGGATGCCGAGTTGGATCAGCGGGGCGATGAGGTGCGTCCCGATGCCCTGGAGCATGATCGATATGAGGAGCTGAACGATGGAGGCGGCGATGAGCGCATAGGACCACCGCGCGGCGTTGCGCCGGCGGTTTTTCATGAGCGAGCGTCCGAACACGATGAGCGCGATTGCGTTCGCGACGCTTACGATGACCGAGAGCGCGGTCAGGATGACCGGCAGCGTTGGGTCGGTGCCGATGATGATGAGCGAGGGATCGGTCTGAAGGGCCCAGACGACCATGGCTCCAAAGATGGCGGCAACGGGGATGGAAACCGCACCGTCCAGCAGGCAGAGCAAGCCGTAGACCTTGATGATCATCGGTACCTTCTTGACCGGTTCGGGGTTCGCGGCGTGCCGCGGTGTCGATGCGCTCGTCATGATTCGATCCAATGCAGACGTGGGGATGGGTAACGCGCGGGCTTTGTGCCTCGATAGAAGATGGTAGCGTATGTGCATCGCGCGCGGCGCGTCATAGGTCGCATTGACCGGGTTGTTGCGGCGCCGGCGTTGACGGCTGCGGGCAAATCGGGGCTCTCCGCCCGCCTACTCGTTGAGTACTCCCTTGAGGCGCTTGAACTCGTGGCGCACAAAGTGGTCGAGCCGCTCGAAATGGGCGCCCCTGCTGTCTTTGAGCGTGACCATGCACACGGGCACCGTTGGAGCGTCGGCGGGATCGATGCGATGCATGAATGCGAGCGGTTTGATGTCGAGCGCTTTCAGGTAGATTCCAAGAATGTACCCTTGGTCGTGTTCGAGGAAGTCCGCGACCTCCTCATCGGTGGAGATCTCGACAAGGGGCGACGCAAGGCCCTCTTTGAGGCATGTGGTCAGGACCGTCTCGTTGAAACCGTCGATGCGCTGGTTGTGCAGTACGGGATAGGGGGCAAGCTCCTCGAACGAAATCATCTCCTTGCGGCGCAGGGGATGACGGCGCCCCACGAATGCTCCGACTGCGACGTTGCCGATGGGAAGGCAGGTGCAGCGCGGATCAACGAACGCGCCAACGGTGAAGAGCGCGTCGAGCGCACCGGATTCCAAGTCCACCATGGCTTCGTCGCCGAGCGCGACGCGGATCGTGACGTCCGCTCTGAGCATGCGGGAGAAGAGCCGCGAGAGCGACGCGGTGATGAGCTGGTGCTTGGCAAATGGAGGCGTGATGAGCGCGAGATGATACTCCTCGCGCCCCGCAGCGCTTTCCTCGAGGAACGCATGGGCGGCGAACGTCACGGCATCGAAGCTCTCGACGGCTTCCTGCGCCTTCTCGATGGTCGCCTCGCCCAAAGGGGTTAGGCGCATGCGCTTCCCAGAACGATCGAATAGGGAGCCTCCGAGTTCCTCTTCGAGCTCGATGAGCGCTTTGGAGACCGCTTGCACGGATACCCCCTCAGCGCGAGCAGCGGCTGAGAAGCTGCCGTAGGCAGCTGAGAGATGGAAGTAGCGCAGTTGTCTGACGTTCACAGCACGGTCCTCGTCATTAGTGCGTCCGCGTCGGAGCCGCCCTTCCATACCGGGCGCACCGGAGCGGAAGTCCGATAGCATGCAATCCATCGCCATTGTAAGCCGTGCCCTCTCGTCCTCAATGAATGGTTGATGCTCCGTGTCTTTACGCCCCGAGTGCGCGGCCGTCTCCGCAACGCCGGGCGAGGGCCCTGCTGCTCTACAGAGCGGGCGAGTCGACAAAGCAACAGCCCGTCAGCGCGATGCTGGCGGGCTGCGTGTCGTAAAGAGAGCGATGTGGAGGCGTGCGCGAGGAACGCCTACGCGAGGTTTTGGTCCTTCATGGCGCGGGAGGCGAAGACGACACCCGAGAACGCGGTCGCGGCATAGATCAGGTTCTGCCAGATTTCGCCCTCGCCGGTTCTGATGGTGATGCCGATCTGCGAGAGGTTGAGCACCACGATGATGGCGCACAGGAAGACGAACGGCTTGAGCAGCTTGGCGTGCTTCGCGGCGCGCATGCCGATGAAGCCGGTCACGAACTGGAACACGCCGGAGACGGCGAGGATGACGGCGTAGAGCTGGGCGATCTGGACGCCGTCCTCGATGTCGAGGTCGGCAGCGGGCGCGCCGAAGAACATGATCGCCGCGGTCGCGATGGCAAGAACGCCGAGGACGAGGAAGAAGAGGCCGATACCCTTCACGATTCTGGAATTGCCGGACATGGCTATCCTTTCTGTGCGCGCGCGGCGGTGATCGCCGGCGGATTGCATTGACGGGGTCAGCCGACGGTGGGCTCCCCCCAAAAACCGAACAAGTGTAGAGAGCCTGCTCCCGTGCCGTCAATATGCTATTGCATCTCAACCATATGGTTGAGCTCCTGCTCGCTGGTGCGGCGACGGAGGCTTCTCGCGCGGATCGTCTCCGCGAAGCGCATCCGTCGCGTGGGCTCCTGAAGGCTTTTCCACATCCGCTCCAGCCCCGTGCGCTTCCAGTTCGCGCCCGACCGCTTGCACGCGTTGGGCGAAGGGTGGTTTTCCAACGTGGAGCGTGTCTCATTTGGGCTCTTGGGTACGATGGGTGCAGGATGGCTATGAAGGGAGTGCGCTATGGCGACGGTAACGCCGGTGGGAACGCTGAAGACTCTGGTCGACGCAGCGGAGGGACGCATCCCGGTGGATGCGCTGTTTGTGAACGCTCGGATCGTCGATGTGTATGGCCTGCGCGTGGCGGCTGGCCGCGTTGTCGTTAAAGACGGCGTTATCGCGGGCGTGCTCTTCGACGACCGCGATGCAGCGGTGCCCGATCCGCCGGCAGCAGAGGTTATCGATTGCGAAGGCCGCTATCTAGCCCCCGGTTTCATCGATGGGCATATGCACATCGAGTCCTCGAATGTCAGGCCGTCCGAATACGCCCGCATGGCGCTTGCCCATGGTACGACCACGGCCATCGCCGATGCTCATGAGATCGCGAACGTTTGCGGCCTCGACGGCCTATCCTTCATGATCGAGGATGCGCGCCGAGCGCCGCTCGACTTCAAGTTCATGATGCCTTCCTGCGTACCGGCGCTCCCCGACGAGCAGGCTGGCGCAGCGATATCTGCCGAGGAGATGCGGTCGTTCATCGATGCGCACCCTGGAGAGGTCTTCGGTCTTGGCGAGATGATGAACTATCCCGGCGTCGTGGCTGCTGACGCCGAGACCCTCGCGCGCATCGACGCTGCGCAGCTTACGGCGTCCGGTCAGGTCGACGGTCATGCTCCGCTCGTTGCGGGGGCTGATCTCAACGCCTACGCGGCATGCGGCATCATCGCCGACCATGAGTGCACGAATCCTTCGGAGGCGCTCGACAAGCTCTCGCGCGGCATGTACATCATGCTTCGCGAGGGCACCTGCAGCCACGATCTCGAGGCGCTCGCCCCGCTCGTGCTCGACGACCCTCGTCGCGCCCGCCGCTGCTGCTTCGCGACCGATGACCGCGCACCATCGGACGCCATCGCCCTTGGAACCATCGACAATGCCTGCCGTATGGCTGCGCGCCAGGGCATCGATCCGGTGCTCGCCGTCTCGATGGGGACGCTGTCCACGGCGGAGTGCTTCGGTCTCGATCACGGCGCGGCGGATCCGCGCGAGCGCCGCGGTGCGGTGGCGCCAGGTAAGCGCGCCGACCTGCTTCTGCTCGATGACCTTGCCTTCGACAAGCCGCCGCATCGGGTCTACGCCGCAGGAGAGCTGGTGGCGGAGGAAGGCAGATTCACGGGGTCCATCGCGCCCGCAAGCTCATCCCTCGGCGACCTCGAGGAGCGCTTGCGCGGCTCGGTGCGCCTGCCTCGGATCGCACCGGAGGTGTTCGACTATCCCTTTGAGCCGGGTAGCGCCGCGATCGAGGTGGTCCCGGGCAATGCCATCACGCGCATGGTGCACCCTGATTCCGCCGATGGCCTGCGCCGCATCATGCTCATCGAACGCCATGGACGTGGGGCCGCGGCGCAAGAAGCGGGGGCAGATGGAGCGGGTTCTGCAGGATGCGGCCTGGTGGGGAGCCATATCGGTCGCGGCTGGGTGCGTGGCTTCCCCATTACGGGCGGAGCCATCGCCTCGACGATCGGGCACGATTCGCATAATGTCTGCGTCGTGGGCGACAATCCTTGCGACATGCGAATCGCTGTCGAGCATGTTGGCCAGGGAGGCTTCGTGCTCGTGTGGGACGGTGCGGTCCGCGCGAAGCTCGACCTGCCGCTGGGCGGCCTCATGAGCGACGAGGCAGCGGAGGACGTGGCGCGCGAGCACGACGCGTTCGTGCGCGCTGCCCGCGAGCTCGGCATAGAGCCTCCGCTTGATCCCATCATGGGCATGATATTCCTTCCGCTTCCCGTCATTCCCGAGGCGCGCATCAGGCCCGAGGGAACCTTCGATGTCACGACGTTCTCCTTCGTGGCATGACGGCGATACCCTTACGCGGGGTTTACAAGAATGGGTTACGCTCGATAGGGGGTGTTCCTATAGTTTTGTCAACTGATTTTGTTGGCAAAGATCACTGCTTTCGAGCATGCTGACGCCAGCCCTTGTCGGGCTGGCGTTTTTCTATGGCTCTGGCTAGCTAGGCCGAGTACGGGACCTTGTCCCTCATGATCGCGTAGATCACCTTCATCCTC
>NZ_LT891967.1 GCF_900186505.1 Enorma phocaeensis | reverse complement strand
GGAAAGGTGAATCGACTCGCCCCCCGAGGGGGGCCGTGGTCTCTCACTCACGTATAGGTGAGTTCCGCTCGAAATCACAAATGGTTATCAATCGTCTCTCCCTGGCGAGGAGGGCGCGCTCCCGCGCGTTCTCCCTCTCCCGCCTCGCGGTATCCGGTTCCCAAGGTACCCGCCTGCGCGGCCCGTGCCGCGCGGCAAGGAGATATATTGCCAGAATTTCAGAGCGGTGCAAGTGTCTGTTGATTGCTTCACATTTCCATCACATATTGCTTTCTCGATCTAGTCTTCTTCTCGGTTTTCAACTCCGATTACTAACGCATATACCTGCATTCTTCCTATATGTGTCCAATCCGTTCCTCTTGGCGGTGGTTATCCGCGCGTTAACTCCCGACAACCAATTCCTTCACCTTTTTCATCTGCACATTTGTTTTGCAAGTCAGCGGGTTTCATGGCAACTGCAGCGCTTTTCCACCGCCAAGAGCACTAAACAACACTTTTGTCATTGAAATCGCTCGGTGCACGATCATTCGTGTTGTTTTAGGTATTCGCGCTCTTTGAGAGCCTGTTTGTTGCTCTGGAGAACTATAGAGATTATTTTTCAGGCACGTTATCTATAAAGCTGAACTGCTATCAAGGCTTGCATTCCTTCAACTCGCACCATCTACTTCGATATAGAACTCTAAGAAAAAAGGCACCGGGATTCCGGTGCCTTTCACTCTCGATCCTGCCAAAGGGCTCATCGAAACTATATTGAAGGAAGCCTTAGGCCTCGAGCGCCTTCTTGGCGATGGCGGCAAGCTCGTTGAAGCTCTCGATATCCTCATAGGCCATCTGGGCGAGCACCTTACGGTCAAGCTCGATGCCGGCAACCTTGAGACCGTGCATGAACTGCGAGTAGGAAATGTCGTTCATGCGGGCGGCAGCGTTGATGCGGGTAATCCAGAGGCTGCGGATCTCACGCTTCTTGTTACGGCGATCGCGGTACTGGTACTGGAGGGAGTGCTGCACCTGCTCCTTAGCATGCTTGTACGTACGGGAGGCAGCGCCATAGTAGCCCTTGGCCCGCTTCAGGATGGTGCGATGGTGCTTACGGGCGTTGAGAGCGCGCTTCACACGTGCCATATCTAATCAACTCCTAGTCTTTGGGATCGGTAAGTCGGCTAACGGACGGTTAAGCGAGACGCGACACGACCGTCTTGCGGTCGGCAGAGGAAACCGTGGTCTCCTGACGGAAGCCGCGCTTGCGCTTGGTGGTCTTCTTGGTAAGGATATGGCTCTTGTAGGCCTTGCCGCGAACCAGCTTGCCGGTCCCGGTGAGACGGAAGCGCTTCTTGGTTCCGCTGTGCGACTTCATCTTGGGCATGTTCTTCTCCTTAATCGCTTATACGACGTTGTCGTTAGTCGTTCTTGCTTTCGGCCTTTTCAGGCTTTTCGTCGAAGGCCCCCTTGATCGGGGCGAGCAGCATGAGCATGTTGCGGCCCTCGAGCTTAGGCTGCGACTCAACCGTCGCATAGGGCTTCAGGTCCTCGGCAAGACGCTCGAGAACATTCAGGCCCTGCTCCGGATGAGCCATCTCGCGGCCGCGGAACATGATCGTGATCTTCACGCGCGCACCCTTCTTGAGGAAGCGCAGGACATGCCCCTTCTTGGTCTCGTAATCGCCCACGTCGATCTTCGGTCGGAACTTCATCTCCTTGACCTCGACCTTAGACTGATTCTTACGAGCCTGCTTGGCCTTCATGGCTTGCTGGTACTTGAACTTGCCGTAGTCCATCACCTTGCAAACCGGCGGATTGGCGTTGGGCGCGATCTCAACCAGGTCGAGACCCTGCTCGTCGGCGACACGCTGCGCATCGCGGATGCCGAAGAGCCCCAGCTGGGAGCCATCGACACCGATCAGGCGGCACGTGGTCGCGGTGATCTCATCGTTGATGCGCGTGTCATCATGCTTAGCTATTTTCGGTACCTCCTTCGTAACGAAAAGCCCGGTGCTCAACAGCAGCCGGGCTTCACAACCTAAAATCGGGCGGAATACTCCTATCCCTCACGTTCAGTTGTATTGACCAGACAGCTGCCGAAGCGCCGAAAGGTGGGGGCCTGCGCCCCACTTGGTCATCGCTTGCGCGATGCGGTGTGCATGTTATCACAACTCCCGCAGTTCCACGACATCATCATGGAACGGAGTGGTGCCCGAGGCGAGGGTCGAACTCGCACGCTGTTGCCAGCGGCAGATTTTGAGTCTGCTGCGTCTGCCAATTCCGCCACTCGGGCACAGAAGACATGCCGGGATATCGTATCACAAGGGCTTAAGGAAGCCAACGACGATCATCGCCGTCTTCACGACGCACGCTGATCTTGAGCTTACCCATCGCGACGAGCACCACGAGAGCGATGAGCACGAATGGAATCAAGCGGAGCGCCCCTACGATTACCACGCCAAGAAAAGACAAGACGAGCGAGATGATCGCTGCAGCGATAAGCAAGACGATGAGCAGATAGAACCAATTCATACGCTGACCCCCGGTCGAGTGATACGAAAAAGGCCCCTGAAGGGGGCCTTATCATGCTGTGGTGCGGGCGAAAGGACTTGAACCTTCACGGGGTTGCCCCCATATGGACCTGAACCATACGCGTCTGCCAATTCCGCCACGCCCGCGTAGCCTCAACTTCTGTCGAGAGCGCAGTTATCTTACCCTAGCGACAGATTCCGCGCAAGTCTTTTTCTTGGACGAATTCCCCATGCGCGTGAAAGCGCAGGTTTACCGCGCCATGATAGAAAGGATCTCCTGTTCGGCAGCGGGACGACCCACGCCCGTGAGGAACGGCACGCCGCTCACATAGGGGCACTCAAGACCATCGGGGGCAACCGTCGTCGCCACGAGAAGGTCGGCGTCAGCACAAGTCTCCTTCGCCTCGGAGATTGCGCACTGAACGATCTCATATTTGCCATCGTACCCGTTGTCGTTCAGCAAGGAGGAAACCTTCTGGGCAACGGCAGTCGAGGTAGCGATGCCCGAGCCGCACGCAAGAACGATCTTCTTCATGGATTACGTCTCCTTTCGGGGTGTGAACGCGTTTTAGTTTACTTCCCCTTTGCACGAATGTGAAAGAAAAAGTAGCGCGTCAAAAAAGCTTGGTAGGGGCGGTGGGACTCGAACCCACAATCCCGAAGGCGAGAGATTTTAAGTCTCCTGCGTATGCCAATTCCGCCACGCCCCCAAGTATCTTGGACAGTCTATCAGACTTGCATGGATGCTCAACGCGAAAGCTCGGGAACCCAGGAGACGGTGGTCGGGGCGCCTGCGAGAACCTCGGCAATAGTCGAAGCAAGACCTGCAAGGATGCTGTTCTCGCTGACGGTCAGACGCTCATAGCCCGCGGCGCGCATCAGCTCGCGTATCACGATGGCACCGGCGAGAATCACATGAGCGCGCTTTGGCTGAACGCCTTTGAGCTGGCGGATTCCCTCCACGCTGAGGCCGCGCATGCGCTCGATGCAGAGGTCCACCTCGTCCGCTGTTAGCTCGTGGAGATGAACGAAGGAAGAATCGTACGGCTCGAGCTCGTACGTCATCGCAATCAGCGTGGTCACCGTGCCACCCACCGCGATCAGCTTTGCTCCGCTGGCGGAAAGCGAGCCCCACACCGGGGAGAACTCCTCGAAAGCCCAAGCGGCGGCACGATCGATATCGTCCTCAGCGGGAGGATCGCCCGGCAAGAACCGCTCGGTCAGGCGCCGGCACCCGATATCGAGAGACCGTGCCCGCTCGAGCTCGAGCCGTCTTGCGTCCTCGTCGTAACGACCGACTGCGACCTCGGTTGAACCTCCCCCCGAATCGGCAACCGCGATGAGCTCGCCGGGAAAATCGTGCGCCACGCCCAAGAACGTCAAGCGCGCCTCCACCTCACCGGGTATGACTTGCGGCGCGAGGCCTAGCTCTCGCAAGGGGGCAAGCAGAGCCTCACCATTTGCCGCATCACGCGCCGCACTGGTAAGCGTGGTGCACACGGCGACAGCGCCAAAATCACGAATCTCGTCTACAAATCCCCGGCAGGCATCGACGACGCGCTCGATGGCAGCCTCGCTGATGAGCCCCGTCGCATCGACGCGTTCGCCAAGATCGGTGATTATTGTCCTTTTTCGCACCCCAACGACGCACTTTCCGCGAATCTCTGCAAGCAGGAGGCGTGATGACACCGTTCCCAGATCGATGGCCGCGATCGGCATGCCGCGGGTCACCATGCCCTGATAATCAGTCATTCTGGCGTCCTTTCTTACTATTCGCCGGAAGACGCCACCGCTTGGCCATCAGCTCCCTGATAGAAGAAGAGCGCATCGAGCATTTTGATGTACCAGGGGGCATCGGCGAGCGCCGCCTGCTCGGCCTGCTCGACATCGGTAGAGGTCATCGGTCCATCCTGCCCGGCAGATTCACCGCCATCCGCAGAAGCGTCGTCTTCGGAAGAAGCGCTATCGGCGGCGCCTTCGCCCGCTTGCCCTTCGGAATCGTCTGAAGCGGAACCCGAAGCGGTTCCGGAAGCGGAGTCGTCGCCCGCAGCTGAATCGCCGGAGGTGGACGAGGCATCCCCTTCACTCGAAGAGCCCTCATCGAGGCCTACGACATCGATGACGCGCTCCCCCGGCATGACCAAGCCCAGATCCTCACGGGCAGCGCGCTCGATGCCTTCGGTCGAAAGCAAGCTGTCGACGCGCGACTCGAGGTCCTCGTTATACGCGCTCCTGATCTGGAGCTGCTGCTCCAACACGATTCCCGTGCGATATGCGGAATAGAGGTCGCGCACCGGAAAATAGATGCTTACGAGCACCGCCACTACCACAGCAGCGTAGAAAAACGGCTTTGCGGAGCCGGTGGTGAGCGAATAGATGAACTGAACCACACGGTTATCAGCCGCGTACCTCATGAACGTCGAGCGCCTTGGAGACGTCCGCGAAGACGCTCCCCTACGCGCGGCGGACCTCCTAGATGAAGATGCACCCGCGCCGCCCGCGCGAGATGAGGATGTCGCACGCAGGCGCGTGGCGGCAGCAGAAAGGTCGCCGGTGGTGGCGGCAGAGGCGGCCCGGTCGCGCGTGCGACCGCGAGCAGTGCGGTTGTTCTGATACGTTCCCATAAGCGCCTTGTACGTTTGAAGTGTGGTTATGCGCAGGTCTATCTTATACCAAGCGCTCGATACCCGCGCCCAGAAGGGCGATATGCCACTCCAAGTTGCATCGCATGCGCACAACCCATCGAATCAGCCGAATAGCGGGCGCAGAGCATAGGCACCGGCTGAGGTCCATCAATAAAAGACAGCCCCTCATCCCTGA
Organism: Enorma phocaeensis; assembly: GCF_900186505.1. Lineage (GTDB taxonomy): Bacteria > Actinomycetota > Coriobacteriia > Coriobacteriales > Coriobacteriaceae > Enorma > Enorma phocaeensis. The sequence goes on along the minus strand of NZ_LT891967.1, from coordinate 73,667 downwards.
AGCAGCTGCTCCAGGAATGAGGGGCCAGACTGGGAGACCGAGTTTTGCCGTGACGCTGCCCTGCACCCTCGCGACGGCCCTCCCCCGCCGAGGCGATCGCCTGGCACAGGTTGTAGAAGGCGCCGGGCCTCGCAGCGAGCACCCGGCGCCCATGGCTTCATTTCTCTGAGCCCGCGCTTACTTGGCAAGCCCGCTCTGCTCGGGAGGCAGGGGCTTCTTGAGCAGGGAGAGCACGAGGCAGCCCACCGCCGCGCCCGCAAAGAGCGCAATGAGGTACTGCACGGGGTTGGTGATCACCGCGATCACCCAAGCGCCTCCATGCGGAGCAGGGCTCGCGCAGCCGAACAGCATCGAGAGGCCGCCAGCGGTTGCGGAGCCGAGAATGCACGCCGGCAGCGGGGGCACCATGCCGCCTGCCATGACGGCAGCCATGATCATGTTGCCGCTCAGCGTCTGCTCGGCAAGCGCTGCGGTACCGAACACGTACGCTGCCTTGTTGACGGGACCGCCCATGTCGGTAGCCTGCATGCCGGCCACGATGATGCCGAGCGGGACCATGGAGGAACCGGACAGGCCGTTCAGGAACCCGAAGAGCGCGGAGTTGATGGCGCCCATGATGGGATTCACGCCCATCATGATGAGGCTCGTGAGAAAGACGCCGAGCACAGGGTAGAGCAGGATCGGCTTGATGCCCTCGATCGAACTGGGGAGCCTCTCGAGCGCGCGCTCGATTCCGAGCATGAGGTAGCCCGCCACGAAGCCGGCGAGAAGTGCGCCGAGGAAGCCGCCGGAAACGAGCGCCGCCTGGGCTTCGGAGCCCATGGCCGTGGAGAGGTAGCCGAGCGTGTAACCCTGCTTGGCGATCCAGCCGCCAACAAAGCCCGCCGCAAGACCGGGACGATCGGCGATGGATATGGCGATGTAGCCCGCAGGGATGGGCAACATGAAGTTGAATGCCTGGTTTAGTTGGAAGTTGAAGGGCCCTGCAACGCCTGCGCCGAGGCTCGCAATCTCACCGGGCAAGCGGCTCGGCGAGCCGGATCGCGCGGATGCGCCATCGGCATTGCGCGGACATGCATGCTACGCCGAGAGCAGCGCTTCGACCTCGGCGCGGGTAGCCAAGTGGTCGCTGAACGCGCTTGCGGAGCCCGCGGCGAGCGCCATGCGGAAAGCGGCCTCGTAGGAGCCCGTCTCCATCAGGCCTGCGAGGAACCCAGCGACCGAGGAGTCGCCCGCACCCACGGAGTTCACCACGGTGCCGCGCGCCGCCGCGCTCTCAAAGACCTGACCGGTCTGGGCGACGAGCACACCGCCCTCTCCCGCCATCGAGACGAGCACGTTGGCAGCACCCTGTTCCTGGAGCCGTCGTGCATAGGGCACCACCTCGTCGCGGCGGCTGAGCGTGACGCCGAAGATGTCACCGAGCTCATGGTTGTTGGGCTTCACGAGGAAGGGGCGGTGCGGCAGGGACCGGGTGAGCAGTTCCCGCTCGGCGTCCACGACCACGCGCACGCCGCGTCCGGCAACGCGCAGCATAAGGCGCTCGTACATATCGGAGGGCAGGCACGCGGGCACCGAGCCCGAGAGCACGAGCGTATCGTCCGCACCGAGCCCGTCCAACTTGGCGAGGAGCGCCTCGACGTCCTCCTCGGTGATCGCCGGTCCCCGGCCGTTCAGCTCGGTCTCCTCGTCGCTTTTGACCTTGACGTTGATGCGAGTCATGCCCCGCTCCACGCGGATGAAGTCGCAGTCCACGCCCGCCTCGCCGCACAGGCGCTCGAGCTCGCTGCCCGTGAAGCCGGCCGTGAAGCCGAGCGCACGGCTTCCATGGCCGAGGTTTCCAAGCACGATGGAAACATTCACGCCCTTGCCGCCCGGCAGAATCTGCTCGAATGCCGTGCGGTTGATGGTGCCGAGACGCATGCCGTCGACGCGGACGATGTAGTCGAGCGACGGGTTGAGCGTTACGGTGTAGATCATCTCCCCACCTCCACGATGTTCTCGAAGTTACGATACTCATCCGGCACGGTGCCGGCGGTAAGGATCTGGGCATACTCGAAGGGCGCGAAGCTCACCAGGCCCGTGCGCCCGAACTTGCTCGCGTCGGAGAGCACGTAGCGGCGCTCCGTGTGCTCCATCGAGACCTGCTTGACCTGGGCCTCGCTGCGGTCGGGCGTGGTGAAACCCGCCTGAGACGTGATCCCGTTGGCCCCCCAGAATCCCAAGGTGAAGTGGTAGCGCTCAAGCGAGGCGATGGCATCTGGGCCCACAAGCGCCTCGGTGGCGCTTTTGAGCTCGCCACCCAGGACGGTGACGCGGCAGCCGCGCGCGGCGAGCGCCAACGCATGGGAGACGGAATCGGTCACGTATAGCGCACGCGTCTCGGCAATGCATGCGACGAGGGCCTCGGTCGAGGTGCCCGCATCGATGTAGACGAAGTCATCCGGTTCGATGAGCGTCGCGGCGTACCCGGCGATGATGCGCTTCTCCTCGTCATGCAGGCCATGGCGCTCGGAAAGCGTGAGGTCGCGCGTAAGATGGGCGGCCTCGCGGGCGGTTGCGCCGCCGTGCACCTTCACGAGGCGATGGGCCTGGTCGAGCTTATCAAGGTCGCGCCGGATAGTTGACTCCGAAGTTCCCAGAAGCTCGGCAAGCTTGGCAACGGTGGCCGTACCCTCCCGCTCGACCACCTCCACGATGCGCGCGAGGCGCTCTTCCGCAAGCATGCTAGCGCTCCTCGGGATAGACGACGCCCCAGTTGGCACGCAGCTGGGTCATGAGTTCCATCACGTCGGAGGCGTAATCGAGCAGGACGCGCTTCTCGGCGCTGCCGGCAACCGCTGCCTCGAGGTCCGCCATCTCATAGCAGAGGGCGTATGCCTCCTCGCCGCAGCTCACGGTCTCACGGCTGCCGTCGGCTGTCCACACGATCGTGGCCGTGTCGGCGCGCGGGTACTCGCCGACCTCGATGTAGCAGCGGTCGAAGGAGATGACGGCGCGCTTGGGTTGCTTGGAGTGGAGCGAGAGCGAGACCACGCCGAGCTGACCCTCGGCGTTGCGGCACACGATGCCCGCGGCCTCGTCCACACCGGTGGCGGCGAGGTTGCCGAGCGAGACGACCTCGGTGGGCTGGCTTTCCATGAAGAGGCGCATCAGGCTGAGCGCGTAGACGCCGATGTCGAGCATGGCGCCGCCGGCGAGCGCCGGGTTGTAGAAGCGGTTGGTGAGATCGCCGTACTCCTTGTAGGACCCGAAGTTCAGCTGCGCCAGATTCATGCGACCGAACTCACCGACTGCCGCGCGACGACGAAGCTCCTGATACAGCGGCATGTGGAGAATCGTGGTGGCATCCATGAGCACCACGCCATGCGCATCGGCAAGGGCGCGGGCCTCATCCAGCTCAGCAGCGTTGAGGGTGATGGATTTCTCGCAGAGGACGTGCTTTCCCGCCGAAAGCGCGCCGCGCAGGTAGCGGATATGCGTGTTATGAGGCGTGGTGATGTAGACGGCATCGACCTCGGGGTCTGCGTAGAGCTCCTCGGGGGTGTCGTAAACGCGCTCGACGCCATGGCGCTCGGCGAAGGCGACGGCCTTCTCACGAGTGCGGTTTTCCACGCCGTAGATGCGCCTGCCGGCGAGTGCCAGCGATTCGGCCATCTGGTTGGCGATGACGCCGCAACCGATAACGGCCCACTTGAGCTGAGGCGCGGTGAAGATGTCTTTGGGGAAGGGTTTAACCGCCGCTGCGGCGAAGGCTGCGCGGGCCGCTTCTGCGGCGTCGCGCGGAGCGGCTGCGCTGATGTGGTCTGCCATGGAGCATCCTCTCTCGCTTGCGTTGTCCTCATTTTTGCGCAAGTTCTTTCAAAAGTGCGCATATCTACGCAAATAGCCGGTAAACGGTCAGTATTTCTCCGTCACCGGTATCTAATTACGCATTTTTGAGCAAAGTTAAGCAATTATGAGCACATCACTGCAGCCACGAGGACGCCATTTTCCCGCCAAACCGCGGTCGGAAACGCAGGGAGGCCCGGCGGATTCCAAAGCGAACATTCCGCAGCCGCAAAGCGGCGAGGACGTTCGCGTGGAACCGCCGGGCCTCCCGATGGGAGCTACCGTCTACCGCAGGTTCTAACGCAGGTTGTAGAAGGCGCCGCGGCCAGCATACTCAGCCGAGGTGTACAGGCCATCCTCGATACGGAGCAGCTGGTTGTACTTTGCAATGCGGTCGGAACGGCAAGGGGCACCGGTCTTGATCTGGCCGGCGTTAGTCGCGACGGCGAGATCGGCGATCGTGGAATCTTCGGTCTCGCCAGAACGATGCGACACGACGCAGGCGTAGCCCGCGCGCTTGGCCATCTCGATGGCCTCGAGGCTCTCGGTGAGCGTGCCGATCTGGTTCACCTTGACGAGAATCGCGTTCGCCGCGCCAAGCTCGATACCCTTCTTCAGACGCTCGGTATTGGTGACGAAGAGGTCGTCGCCCACGAGCTGGACCCTCTTGCCCAAGCGCTCGGTGAGCTTGACCCAACCATCCCAATCCTCCTCGGCAAGGCCGTCCTCGATGGAGATGATGGGATACTTCTCCACCAGATCGGCCCAATAGTCGATCATCTCGTCGGTGGTGAGTTCGCGACCCTCGCCCTTGAGCACGTACACTCCGCGCTCGGCGTCGTAGCACTCGGTGGTCGCAGGGTCCATGGCGATCATGAAGTCCTCACCAGGCTTGTAGCCGGCGGCTTCGATGGCCTTGACGATGTACTGGAGCGGCTCCTCGTTGGTAGCGAGGTCGGGCGCGAAACCGCCCTCGTCGCCCACGCCCGTCGCATGACCGGACTCCTTGAGCACGCTCTTGAGCGTGTGGTAGACCTCGGCGCACCAGCGTAGGCCCTCAGCAAAGCTCGGAGCACCCACCGGCATGATCATGAACTCCTGGAAGTCGACGTTGTTGTCGGCGTGGACGCCGCCATTCAGGATGTTCATCATCGGCGTGGGGAGTGTATGGCCGTTGACACCGCCCAGATAGCTATAGAGCTCCAGGCCGGCAGACTGCGCCGCGGCTCGCGCGACCGCGAGCGAGACGCCCAAGATGGCGTTAGCGCCGAGGTTGCCCTTGTTGGAGGTGCCGTCTGCGGCCAAGAGCGCCGCATCGACCGCGCGCTGGTCGAAGGCGTCCATGCCAATCACCGCGTCTGCGCACTCCTTGTTCACGTGGTCGACCGCCTTGGTAACCCCCTTTCCCAGATAGCGACCCTTATCGCCATCGCGCAGCTCGACAGCCTCGAAGGCGCCGGTCGAGGCACCCGAGGGCACCATGGCACGGCCGAACGAGCCGTCGTCGAGCACAACCTCGACCTCGACCGTAGGGTTGCCACGCGAATCAAGTACCTCGCGGCCGTAGACATCCAAAATCTCGCTCATTGGTCATCCTTTCTCTCCCGGGAACGCCGAGCATCTTCGGCACCCCGTCCTTCGCAGCGAGCGAAGGTTAGCCAATTCAAACTTAAGTTCTTATGCCCCGTTTTCCTGTAAAGTATCGCTCGGTCGCCAAAACGGAAAGAAACGATCGCTGGCTGAGCCGTTCTGCAGCAATCAAATGCCGCCGGCCCCGCACGGCCCACCCTACTCCGCCGCTTTGGCCTCCTCCCACAAGCGATTCAGCTCCTCAGTCGAGAGGTCCTCGACCGCATGCCCCTCGCGCCAAGCAAGGCCCTCCACCGCGCTCCAGCGCGCGCGGAACTTCCTCGTACTCGCCCTCAGGGCGCTCTCGGCATCGATGCCTTCCTTGCGCGCGACGTTTACCAAAGCGAAGAGCAGGTCGCCGAATTCCAGCGCGCGTTCGGGGCTGCCGGGAGCCTCCGCCTCGAATTCAGAGCGCTCCTCAGCGACCTGCCTCCAAACGTCATCGACGGTTTCCCACTCAAAGCCCACCTTGGCAGCGCGCTTGGAGACCTTCTCGGCCTGCATGAGCGCCGGCAGCGAACGGGGCACGGAGTCGAGCAGCCCTTCCGGGCGCTCGGGGCGGGCGGCCTCGGGATCCTCCTCCGCTGATGTGCTATTCCCCGCCTGCCCCTCTTGCGGCGCGGAACGCTCTTCGCGCTCGGCGCGTTTCACCGCATCCCAGATGTCAAGCACCTCGGCAGCGTCATGGGCACCGGAGCTCTCGCCAAATACGTGTGGATGCCGGCGGATGAGCTTCTCATCAAGGTCGCCCACAACGTCGGCTATCGAGAATTCCCCGGCGTCGGCTGCGATCTGGGCGTGGAGCATGACCTGCATGAGCACATCACCGAGTTCCTCGCGCAGGTGCGCGGCATCACCATCCTCGATGCAATCGACCGCCTCGTATGCCTCCTCGAGCATGTTCTTGGCGATGGATGCATGGGTCTGCGCACGGTCCCATGGGCAGCCATCCGGCTGACGCAGGCGCCAGATCGTCTCGGTGAGCCCGTCGAAGGCGACGCTCGCATCGACGCGGGTCGAACGGTCGCGCTGCGATGAGGAGGCGCCGTCGCCGTGCGTTTCCTTCATGCCCGCCATCGCCTACGCCTCCTCAAGCACGACGTGGGTGAACGCCTCGGCGAGGGGCTTGCCGCTCTCGTAGATGCCGAAGCTATGGCTCCCATCTTTGGGGATGCTCACGCTCCCGGGGTTGAACGCCCATATTCCCGGCTTGCCCGGCACCTCTTCGTTCACTTTGACGTGCGTGTGGCCATACACGATGGCCGAGCCTTCGGGCAGCGCCGGAAGGTTGTCCACGCTGTTGTGGAACCCGGCTCCGAAGATATGGCCGTGCGTGAGGAACAGCTCGCGCCCGGCATCGTCAACGATCACCGCATAATCGGACATGCACGGAAAGTCGAGAACCATCTGGTCGACCTCGGCCTCGCAGTTTCCGCGCACAGCGATGAGGGAACCCGTCTGGGCAAGACCGTTCATAAGTGGAATCACGCGCTTGGGATCGTAGTCGCGAGGCAGGTCGTTGCGCGGGCCGTGATAGAGGACATCGCCCAGAATCGCGATACGGTCGGGCTGCTCGCGCTCGATGGCCTCCATCAAGCGCCCCGCCCAGTACGCCGATCCATGGATGTCGGATGCGATGAGGATCTTCATGCCGTTAACCTTCCTTGTCGAACAGCCCCGCGGCCTCTTGGAGCACCTCTATGATGGGCAGATGCTGAGGGCAGGCGCCCTCGCACTGGCCGCATGCGATGCACTCGGATGCACGGGCGGAACCATCCGCCAGCGCGTGCTCGTACATGATGTCTGCCCGGCTATCCTTATAGCGCCGTTGCGTGTTCAGCGCAGCGATGATGGCGGGAATGTCGATGCCCTGAGGGCACCCGGGCGTGCAATAGCGGCATGCCGTGCAGCCAACCACCTCCACCGAGGTGATGATCTCCACGACGCGACGCAGCAGCGCGCGATCGTCGTCGGCGAGCGGCTTGAAGGAATCGGGGGCGAGCAGACCGGCGTTCTCCGCCATCTGGGATTCATCGGACATGCCGGAGAGCACGACCTTCACATTCGGCAGCGACGCCGCGAAGCGCAGCGCCCACGAGGCCTGGGACGCCTGCGGATCGGCCTCGGCGAGCAACGCCGCGGCATCCTCCGGCAGCCTGGCGAGCGTCCCGCCCTTGACGGGTTCCATCACCACAACCGGCACGCCATGACGCTCTGCCGTCTCATAGCACGCACGAGCCTGCACGGCGTCATGTTCCCAATCGAGGTAGTTCAGCTGAAGCTGCACGAATTCGACCTCAGGATGATCGGTGAGCAGCCGGTCCAGCACGTCGGCGGTGTCATGGCACGAAAAGCCCAGGTGCCGAATGAGCCCCTCGTCCTTCATGCGGCGCGCCCATTCCCAGCAACCGAAGTCCTCGTACATCTTGATCTGGTTGCCGGCGACGTTATGCATGAGGTAGTAGTCGAAATGCCCGGCACCGGTGCGCTCGAGCTGCTCGGCGAAGATTCGCTCGACATCGCCCGGTTCCTTAAGCAGCCAGCCGGGCATTTTGGTGGCGAGTGTGAAGCTCTCGCGCGGATAGCGGTCGACGAGGGCCTCTTTGGCAACGCACTCCGAAGCACCATCGTGATAGACGTACGCGGTGTCGAAATACGTGAATCCAGCGGCGAGGAACGCATCGACCATGGTCTTCACGCGCTCCACGTCGACCGGAGCGGCCTCGCCCTCGCCCACACGCGGCAGGCGCATGAGCCCGAACCCCAGCTTACCCACAACCTCATCGAATGCAGCCACGCGACCACGCTCCCCTCGGCATAGCAAAATCGGCGCCAAGCGGCGCCCTCTTCCGCTTGTACCCCATATGCGCGCAAAACGACACGACCCCTGCAGAGTCCCAAGCGAGGATCGCGCCGTATGAGAGGACCGTGCCACCGCGTGACTTGTCGCAAGGCCCCTTACAACCGCCGCTGAGCACGGGGAGATGATGTTGCCGGCGACAGCTGTAAGCTGTGGACTCCGCGGCCGCGGAGTGCGTGCGGCCGCGGAGAAGGTGAGACGAGCGAGCTATGCCTCGGCATGCTTCTTTGCGAGGTCAGCCCCCATCTCGTCCATGGTCTTCTTATCGAGGTTGTAGATGAACTTGAGCGAGATGAACTCCAGGACGGCGGCGACGAGATAGCCGCCGGCAACCATGTAGCGCATACTGAGAGCGACATCGACGGGCTGGGCGGCGCCGAGCGCCTATCGTTCTCCTGCCTTCGCGACGGCGTCCTGGACGGCTCGCAAGCTGACGCCATGCTGCGCTGCGAGAGCGGCACAGTCGTCGAACTCGGGCTTCTCGCGCGTTTCGCCGTCTGGAAGCGTGACGACCTTCGTACGCACCGTCCCCCACGGCGTTTCCGCCGATCCCTGCTCTCGCCTGAGAACGCTGCGCTCGCAAAGCCAGCGACGGATGCCGATCGTTCCCGTTTCGGCAAAGATGATTCCCTCGAAACGCTCGGCATCCTCTGGAGATGCGATGACTTGCAACTGCCAAGCCGGTCTCCCCTTCTTGGTGAACACCGGAGCCCAATGCACCTCCCGAGCGCCAGCCGCGCGGAGCGCATCGGCGGCATACCCCAGCTGCTCGCCAGTTGCATCGTCGATGTCGCACTCGAGGCGCACGATGCTGTCCTGGGGCAAGGGCGCCTCGTCCTCGATGATGATTGCACGAAGGATGGAGGGCACCTCGTAGGAGCGCTTGCCAGAGCCAAAGCCGACCTGCTTGACCGTGAAGCGCGCCGGCAGCTTCCGTTCAGCGTCGAGAGCCGCCACGATGGCAGCGCCCGTAGGCGTCACGAGTTCTCCCTCAACATCCCCAATGGTGAGCGACAAGCCCTGTTGCTGGACGATGTTGAGCGTAGCGGGTACCGGCACGGGAATGACGCCATGCTGGCAGCGGATGGTCCCACGACCGTCTACGAGGCGCGGAACGATAACCCGGTCGATATCGAGATCATCGATGAGCACGGCGACCGACACGATGTCCACGATCGAGTCGACGGCGCCAACTTCGTGGAAATGCACCTCATCGAGGGATACGCCATGCGCCTTGGCTTCGGCAGCCGCGATGATGGAGACCATACGATGCGCGAGGTCGCGAGCGCGGGGCGCTAGCCTACCGGCGTCGATGATTCGGTCGATGTCCGCAGGGCCACGATGCTCATGATGGTGGGCATGGCCGTGCCCATGGTCATGGCCGTGATGATGCTCGTCGTCATGGCGATGAGCATGGTCATGCCCATGGCACTGCGCGTGCTCGTGCTCATGACCGTGGGCATGAGCGTGGCCGAGCACCTGCTCGCCGTCATGGCCTTGGGCATGGGCGAGAGCATGCTCTCCGCCGAAGAGATACGCCATGTCATGATCGTGGTTCTCATGCGCAGCATCCAGAACCACGTCGAAATCGCAGCAATCGAGGCCCGCCTTTGCCACGCGCGAAACGCGGACCTCGTAGCCATCGACGGGGAGCGACGCGAGCGCATCGCGAAGGCGCGCCTCGTTCCCTCCAAGATCGAGCAGCGCAGCGACGGTCATATCGCCGCTGATGCCGCAGGTGCAATCAAGATAGAGGGTCTTGCCCATGATGCGCGCCCCTTTCCACATTCGACCCGCTGCAAAGCGCGTCCCACATGATCCCTGGTGGAGATGAATACGAAAACGGGGGCACCATCCGGCGCCCCCGCGGCATACCAGCCAGAACTCCTTCTACGCGAGCTCGCGGTTGATCTGGGCGATGATCGCCTCGGTGTCCATGGAAGCGAACGCTTCAGCAGGAAGCACTGCGATCTTCTTGTCGGGGCAGCTCATCTTGACCACATCGAGTTTGAACTCGACCTGCGGGGTGAGCAGCAGCAGATCCGCGTCCTTGGCAGCCTCCTCGAGCGAGGTGAGCGCTGCGGCGGAGACCTTCATCTCGAGTCCGAGACGGTCAGCAGCTTCCTGAACCTTGCCTGCGAGCACGGTGGTCGACGTGCCGGCAGCGCACAGCAACTTAACGTTCTTCATATACGGGTCCCTCTTTCTACTTTCCCAGAGCCTTGAACATCAGGCGCTTATATGCCTCTACGCCGGGCTGGTCAAAGGGATTGACGCCCAGCAGTTCGCCCGAAAGGTAGCAGGCGAACGCGAACCAATAGAACATCATACCCATATGTTCGGCATCGAGTTGCCCCAACTCGAGCGTCATCACAGGAAGTACCTCAGCGTGCGCGGCGCGCGTCGCCGCGAAGCTCGCCTTGTTGATGTCCCAGAAATCCTTTCCGTCGAGGTAATCAAAGGCGTCCGCGACATCGGTGCCGCCGAGCACCAAGCTATCCCCCTCGCCGGGATTCAACAGATCGATGAAGGTCTCGAAAAGCTGGTGGGTACCATCCTGAGCATATTGGCCGAGCGAGTGCATCTCCTCGGAGCACTCGAGCGAGGACGGGAAGATGCCGCGCCCGTCCTTGCCCTCGCTCTCAGCGAAGAGCTGCTCCCACCATTTCGAGAACCAGCGGAACCGTGGCTCGAAGAAACCGAGCAGCTCCACCCGGTAACCACGATCCCACAGGATGTTGCGCATGCACGCATAGCGCCAGGCGGAATTGGAAACGCCCGTGACGCCGCGGCAGATACCCTGCATCTCCTTGGCGCCTGCAGCAAGCGCGCGGATATCGGCACCCGCGACGGCGAGCGGCAGCAGGTGAACCTCGGTGAGGGCGGTGTAGCGACCGCCCACGTTGGTCGCGAACGGCACGAACGTATAGCCCTCTGCCTGGCAGAGGTCATCCAGAGGCGAGCCGATGGTGCCCGTGCACACGATACGCCGCGCCGCCTCCTCGACGCCATAGCGATCAACCAGGTACTGGCGCAGCAGCCTGAAGGACGAGCCGGGCTCGAGCGTCTCGAAGTTCTTGGCGATGCAGTCGATTACCACGTCATGGCCTTCGAGCTCGCCGATGACGCGGTTGAGCTCATAAGCAGATAGGGTGTTGCCCGCGTACACGATTCGCGCGCTCTTTGGCGCCAGCGCCTTGATGACCGCACGGGCGGAGTTGTTCGAACCCCCAACGCCGATGATGACGAAGGTGTCCGCGATAGCGCGGATCTTCTCGGCGAGGCGCTCGGTGCGCGAGAGGATCTCCTCCCCCGCCCATTCATCCACGTCGAGCCATCCCTGCGAGTCGGCATAGCGCTCCTCGCCGGCTTGGCAGCGCTCGAGCACGGCGGCATGAGCGGCGGCGTACGCCTCGAGTTCGTCTTTGGCGACGAATTTCTCGGCGTACGTGGTGTTTAGATCGAGCATGAGTCAGCTCCCATCGAACTAGTAAGAGCCCGGACGCTGCCCGCACACCGGCACGCAGCCGCTGCGCACGATGCGCGTCGGCCGCGTCCGGGCTCTCTTGCAACGCTGACGATGTTTCCAGGAAGGCCAACGCCGCCAGGACGAGGGCCATGTGGCGGCCCCAGAAACGAGGCTGTCCAGGTACGGTGGATGACCGGCCCGGACAGCCTCGGTCAGATGGCTAGCAGCCGCAGGGATGCGCCGGGGCGTCATCCATGAACGTGCTGTTCTGCGACGGGTCCTTCATGCACAGGTGCGGCACGGCGCGGTTGTACGCATGCGGCAGCGCCAAGATGTTGGGGTTGCCGTCGGTGTACTTGCGCGTGGCGTCGGCGATGGCCTCCTCGAACGTCGGGCGGGTCTTGAGGCCCATGGTGCGAGCGATGCCAGGCTTCTGCGCGCCCACGATGTAGGTGGCGGAGAGATACTTCTCGGCAAGATTACCGCAGGTCATCATGCTGAAGCCGTGGAAGGGGTGGAACGCGTGGGCGAAGCGGTACTTGCGGATGTACTCCTCGTTGGTGGCAAAGTACTCGCCGTACTCGATCATATCGTCAAGCGTGTTCATCTTGTCGGACTGCCACAGCTCCCACTGCTCGCGCAGGTACGGCCAGCGCTCGTCGTGGAACCACCCGTTGCAGTAGCTCGCGATGACGAAGACGCAATGATCGGAAAGGATGCGCTTGTGACGGATGACCTGGGCGGAGACGGCTTGCATCATCTGGATGGGGTTCGTGCCCATGCCGTCGCCGTAGTGGAAGTTCGTGGGCATACCCATGACCACGATGTCGTACTTCTTCTCGGCCCAATGCACGTAGGTGCGCTTGTCCGCGACCTCCCAGGAAATGGGCTGCATCTCGGCCGCATAGCCGGAGAAGATGGCGATCTGGCGGCTCCACGTGTCGAGCACCGCGTCCACGCAGAAGAACTTCTTGCCCATCTTCTCTTCCATGAACATGCCCTGCTGGTCGAACTTGTCGCGCATGAGCGATGAGGTGGAGACAGGTACGAAGTCGGGACGGCTCATAACGCGCGGCACATGGTGCGCGCTGATGGAACGCCAGTGGGTGATGCCCGTGGCGCAGTGCTTGTATCCACCCGAGTAGCCGCCGTAGGGGTTACCCTGCGTGTGGCCGATGAGAATGGCGATATCGGCGTCGTAGACGTACTTGTTCATGATCACGTGATCGCCGGCGGCTGTGAAGCCCAGGTCGACGAGATGGTCGTAATCCTCGGAATCATGGCTCGTGATCTGGCCGGTGCCCTCGAACTCGTTGTAGAGGTCAAGCCCCAAGATCTGCTTGGCCTCGGCGGTCGAGGTGCGCGGATGCAAGCCGTTTGAGAAGAGCAGCAGCACGTCATCATGCTTCACGCCGTTGGCGAAGAGCTCATCGAGGCAGGCACGGATAGCGACCTTGCGGTGCGCGGTGGGCTGCGTACCGCCCTTCACGATGTCGGGGATGACGATGACGACCTTCTTGCCCGGCCCGGCATAGGAGGCGAGCGGATCCATGCCGATGGGGTTGCGGATGCTCTCGAGCGTCGCGTTGTACAGGCTGTCCCAATCCTGGGGAAGGCACTCGGGGTCCTTAACCGTCTCACCGGTGACGAAGACGTCGGTCGTATCGGGGAGCTCGGCTCCCATCATGCCGGTACCCCACTCGAAATCAAGATGCATTGCGGTTCCTTTCTGTCAAACCGATTGATGCCAACCGTGCTGCCGGCCGTCGCGGCAAGCGATCTATACGCCCAGGTAAAGGCGGACGATCTCGAAGTACTCCTCGGGATAGAAGCCGATCTCACCCGTGAAACGCGTGAGCGCGATGAGGCCGCCGTCGATAGCGTCGATGCTGGCGAGCATCTCGGCGTTATCGCTCTTGAGGCCGCCGCCGTACACGACAGGCAGACCGCCCGAGCGCTCCTTGGCGAGCTCTGCCACGCGGGTGATGTGCTCCTTCCCGGCGGGCGTCTTGCCCGGCCCGATGCTCCACACCGGCTCATAAGCGAGCGCCACCTTGGACGTGTCGACATCCGCGAGGCCGCGCTCGATCTGGGCGGCGATCACCTCGTGCCAGGCGTCCGCTTCCTCCTCGCGCTCCCCGATGCAGAAGAGCACGTCGAGACCGGCATCCACCGCACGCTTGAGCTCCTCGTTGAGCAAGCGGTCGACCGCAGGCGCGGCATCCGTGCCCTCGACGCCCACCGCGGCCATAACCTCGCGCAGCGCGTTGCGCTCCTCGCAGTGGCCGATGAGCACGCTGTCCACACCGAGCTGAACCATGGCGGAAGCAGGACGTAGGCTCGTGAAGGCACCGAAGTTCCCGCCGGGAGCTGTGGTTGCGCGGTGGATGCCCTGGCACCCCACGTGCAGCGCCGAACCCTCCTTGAGCGCGCCGGTAGCCGAGATCAGATGCGCCTCGGGCAGAAACGCCGCGAAGTGCGCCCGGTCTGAGAGCTCGGTCACGCCATCCTGCAACGCGTCGACGACGGCTGCGCCCCATGCGCGCGGATCGGCGAGGCGGTTCACGCCTCCGAATTCCGGCGTCACGTCGAAGCGCTTGAGGTTCAGGTAGATCCGTTTCATGTGTTTCGCTCCTTCTTGGTTACCTAGAGCCGTACCCAGTTGCCGCGATCAGGCGGTCGGGAATGGATGATTCTTTAAAGCGCAGCACCTCATGCAAAGCTCACGAGGCGCGGCAGGGGCTCGCCTATGAGCGGGCGGCACCAGGCGCGGAACTCCTCGGTGACGCCGTTGCCCCGCTCGTTGATGAACCGATCGGGAACATGCTGCTCGTCGAGCATGACCTGCTCGATCGGGATGCGCACGCAGCGGACGGCGTAATCGGGGCCATCCTCACGCTCGAAGCCGATCATCTTGCCGGAGTCGCCCTCGAGCGCGGCGAGCACCGCCTCGCGTCCCGCGCGAATCGCCTCGTCGCGGTCGACCGAGCTTTGATAGGCGATGGAGGCGCGGCCCACCAGCCCGGGCTTCTCGGAGCGGGATTTGTAGCCGAGCCTCTTGATGATGAGGTTTGACAAATGAGCGGAGACGTCGCCGAAGTATGTAGCGCGGCCGACCGTCATAACCGGCTCGACGATGGGGGTTCCATCCGCATAGTGAAGCCCCTCGCTCACGACGACGACGCCGGAGCGCTTCTCGTCGATGAGCTTCTGCACGTCGGCCAGGAATTCATCCTCGTTAAAATCGCGCTCGGGCAGGTAGATCAAATCGGGGCCGGGGATACCCGCATCCGATGCGAGAGACGACGATGCGGCGACCCAGCCCGCAGAGCGACCCATGACCTCGAGGACGACGATATGGATGGGTAGGCCCTTCACGTCGCAGCAGACCTCCGAAGTTGCCTGGGCTACGAAGCGCGCAGCGCTGCCGAACCCGGGCGCATGGTCCGTCACGGCGATGTCGTTGTCCATTGTCTTGGGAATGCCCATGACACCGACTTCGAGACCCGCCTCGCAGCAGGCATGGTAGATCTTGCCGCACGTGTCCATAGACCCGTTGCCGCCCGTCATAAGAACCCAGCGGATCCCGTGGCGCCCCACCGCTTCAGCAAGGCGGCGGTAGCCTTCCTCGTCTACTGCGTCGCGGCCCGTCCCTATCGCGGAGGACGGCGTAGAGGGCAGCAGGGCGAGATCGCTCTCAGGCACCGAGCGGAAGTCAACGAAATCCCCGGAGGCAAGCCCCGCGACACCGCCTCGAGCGCCGAGCACGGCGCCGACACCAGGCGCATCGAGCGCGGCTCGTACAGCCCCGTACAGCGATGCGTTGATAACCGCCGTCGGACCTCCCCCGTGGATGACCAGCAGGTTGTCCCCTCTCGTTGTCATGTTCCATCACCTCTGCCTAAATGCTTCCCCCATGGGGATTACCACCGTTGTAGATCATCATGCGATTCCCGCCTCAGCAGGCTGCGGGTATCCGCCGTGCAGCGCAGGAGGGCTCACGATATTGGTCAGGCGCAGCAGCCGCGCCGACACCGGCTTCCCATCCAAGCGCGAGAGCAGCTCGTCGGCGCAAGCGACGCCCGCATCGAAATTGGGCATGCGCGTATAGAAGTCGGGATGGAAATGGCTCTCGCCGTTGTTCGCAAGCTCCGCCGTGATGATGCCGCGGTATCGATAGAGCTGCCTGATGGGTTCGGTCCAACCCGACCAGCTCGCAATGACGGCGTCACCGGCCTCGAGCGGCTCACTGGCATGCAGAATCGTTTCCATGAACGCGCTGGTGAGCTCTTCTCCCTCATCGGTGATGCCGACAGAGTACCTAAGATCCCAGGTGTCGAGGTTCCCGAGCGTGATGGGGACTTCGACCTCGATGAGCTCGATATGCGGATGAGCGTCCAGGACATCGTGCAGGCCCGCCCCGCGCTGCTCTTCCTGCGCGGTCGCCATCTGCGGCTTTACGTAGAGCACCCGGCGCGGGCAGCGCTCGATCACGCGGTCTGCAAGCAGCCGCGCACCCCCGCGGTAATCGAAGTCAACGGAGCTGAAGGCATCGGAGGACTGCTGGCAATCGAACGTCACGAACGGAACCCCGTCGCTCCCGATCCGCTCGACGCTCGCATCATCAGGGCCCACGTTATCCTTACCGAGGAAAATGACCCCGTCGACCCTGCCCTCGTAATACGCGAGAAGATAATCGGACAGGCCGTTGTCCTTCATCTTGTTGGTGCACAGCAAAACCATGAGGCCATTGCGCTCAAGCTCGCTTTGGATTCCTTGAATCGTCTGGCTGAAGCGAGGGACCGCAAGGTTCTTCTTCGCAACGACGCCCACGCATCCCGAACGTTTGCGCCTCAATGCACGTGCCGCGCTACTGGGTATGTAATGGAGGTCGCGGGCAACGCGCAGCACACGTTTACGGGTCTCGGGCGCGATCTTCTGCCCGGGGGTGTCGTTGATGACATAGGAGACCGTAGCCGTGGTCACGTTCGCTGCCTGCGCGATGTCCTTCAACGTGACGCGCTTGCCCATCTCCAGCCCCTCCCGATCATTCCCGCGCAAAGTCATTCGCATGCCGTATATACACCCATAGCATATAACTTATACGATTAAGTAAGAAGAAGTATTTTGCCGAAAAACCGCTGACGGCGAAACAGAATGGAAATCAACCACTCGCGCGTGATTCCGTACCGTTCGCAGAATGGCACCAGGGTGTTCATGATGATTTTCATGGCATGTTACCTGCTCGTTCACTCATGGACGGTAGGTTTTTAGCGATGAACGGTAACCGGTTTGTCCCAACATTTCTTCAAATCGCGCTTTACACTTTGATTACCTGAGTCCTGCATGACTACTTAAACGTATAAGTGATAGTTCAGGACTTTGGACCGCGTGAGGAAGGAGTCCCATACGATGGATCAAAAGAAAGTGCCAATCTGGGCGAAGATCCCCAACGTAGTTTGGGTTTTGATCTCGTTCGCCTGCGCGATCGTGCTCTGGCTGGCGGCATCCAGCCAGATGCCCGCGGTGTTCGCCCCACCCGCCGAGGTGTTCGACGCCATGATGAGCCAGATCGAGAGCGGACGCCTATTCGAGCACATCTTCGCATCGCTGTCGCGCGTGCTCATCGGCTTCGGCCTCGCGTTCGTGACCTCGATTCCGGTCGCGTTCCTCATGGCCTGGTACGACCCGATCCGCCACATCGTCGAGCCGTGGATCCAGTTCGTCCGCAACATCCCGCCGCTGGCCTACGTGTTCCTGCTCATCGCATGGCTCGGCATCGGTAACGAGTCCAAGATCGCGGTCATCTTCATCGCTGCCTTCCTCGTTCAGGTGGTCACCATCTACCAGGGCGTCAAGGGCGTCGACACCACGCTCATCAAGGCTGCCCGCGTGCTGGGCGCCAAGCAGAAGGACATCTTCTTCAAGGTCACCATCCCGGCAACGACCCCGTTCATCCTCGTCGCAGCGCGTCTGGGCCTCTCCACCTCCCTCACCACGCTCATGGCGTCCGAGATCGTCGGTGGCGACCGCGGCCTGGGCATGATGATCCAGCAGGCAAGTGGTTACTACGACATGGCGACGGTCCTTCTGGGCATCATCCTGCTCGGCGTGATCGGCATCTGCTTCGAGAAGATCGTTCGCTTCCTTGAAAGGAGGTTCACCGGATGGCAGGAAACGATGCAGCAGTAAAGGTCCACATCGACCATGTGGTGAAGAAGTTCCAGACTCGCAAGGGTGAGATGACCGCGCTCAACGGCGTGGACCTCGACATCCACGAGAACGAGTTCATCACGGTGGTCGGCCCCTCCGGCTGCGGCAAATCCACGCTTCTGAACATCATCGGCGGCCTTGAGACCCCCACCGAAGGCCAGGTTCTCGTGGACGGCAAGCCCGTCGACGGCCCGAGCCCCGAGCGCGGCATCGTGTTCCAGCAGTACGCGCTCTTCCCTTGGCTCACGGTCATCAAGAACGTCATGTTCGGCCTTAAGCTCCAGGGCAAGTCCAAGGAAGAAGCCGAGGAGATCGCCCACAAGTACCTCAAGATGGTCGATCTCGAGGACTTCGCCAACCATTACCCCAAGGAGCTCTCCGGCGGCATGAAGCAGCGCGTCGCCATCGCCCGCGCCTACGCCACCAACCCGAAGGTCCTGCTCATGGACGAACCCTTCGGTGCATTGGACGCGCAGACCCGCACCCAGCTCCAGCAGGAACTCATCGAGACCTGGGAGAAGGAGCGCAAGACCTGCTTCTTCATCACCCATGACGTCGAAGAGGCCATCATCTTGGGCCAGCGCTGCGTCATCATGTGCGCACGCCCCGGCCGCGTGAAGGACATCATCGACATCGATATCCCCTATCCGCGCGACCAGGCCACCAAGATGAGCCCGCGGTTCCTCGAACTCAAGAACGAGATCTGGAGCCAGGTCTATCAGGAGTACCTGTCTGTCCGCAAATAGCGGATGCAAGGATACCCGCAGCGAATCGGCGCGATGCGATGCGGGTACGACATCGGTAATCATGCGCACCCGAATCCAGGGGCGCAGGAAGAGAAGGAGTGCCTTATGAAGTACCTCAACGATCTCATGGTCAGCCGTCGCGGCGTGCTCGCCGGCACCGCCGGTCTCGGCGCGGCTGCCGCGCTCGCCGGTTGCTCCGGCGGCGGCACCACCTCCGGCAGCACCGCCGGCAGCGCCGCTTCCGGGAGCAGCTACGAGCCGGTGACCCTGCGCGTGGCATACATGCCCAACCTGGGTTCCGCCTCCTCCCTCTTCACGGCCATCGAGCAGGGCTACTTCGAGGAGGTCGGCATCACCGTCGAGCCGCAGCAGTTCGAGGCCGGCCCGGCCGAGATCACCGCTATGCAGTCCGGTGACATCGACATCGCCCAGATCGGCCATGGCGCGCACTCGCTGTGCATCAACGGCGACGCCGTCGTGTTCCAGTTCGACCAGCTCTCCCAGGCTGACGCCGTCGTGTGCGACAAGAGCCGCGTAGCTTCTGCTGAGGAGCTCGCCGGCAAGACCGTCGGCGTGTCCTCTGGTACCTCCTCCGAGATCATCCTCCAGTTCGTGCTCGAGGATGCCGGCCTCACCATGGACGACATCAACGCCGTCGAGATGCAGGTCTCCGGTATGACCACCGCCCTGATCCAGGGACAGATCGACGCCGCCGCCACCTGGTCGCCCAACACCGTGACCATCGAGCAGGAGCTCGGCGAGAACTACCTGGTCCTTGGCACCAACATCGACTACACCGACCGCGCCGCCTTCCCCTCGAGCTTCGTCTGCCTGCCCGATTACGCCGAGGAGAACGCTGAGATCCTCGCCCGCTTCGGCGCCGCCATCGAGAAGGCCCAGGTCTATCGCGCCGAGAACATCGACGACGTCGCCTCCATGCTCGCTGGCGAGCTCGGTGTCTCCGAGGATACGATGCTTCAGGCAACCGGCGAGGGCGACTGGCAGGGTGCTGCCGACGCCATCGGCGACAACGAGACCATTCTCGGCTACTACGAGGCCCAGCAGCAGGTCTTCCTCAACAACGGCACCGTCGAGGCCGAGGTTCCCGTCGAGGACTACGTCAAGACCGACATTATGGACCAGTCCTACGGGATCTACGAGACGCTGTAGTGCCCCAACCTGCATCTCAGTGGCTCAGGTCTGACCTGTAGCGACTAACGACAGCCGGACCATGCGAGCGCGCAGAGTCCGGCTGTCTTATTTTGAAAGGAGCCCTTCCATGATTCATGACTACTACCGCATCCCGGCTGATAAGCTCGGTGAGGACGCGAAGATACCGCTGATGGTGCTCGGCGACTCCGGCGAGGTGTTCTACGAGATGGCCCTCGAGATGGTAAGCACCATCGAGGAGCATAACGCCAAGGGCGAGAAGACCGTCTTCATCTGCCCGGTAGGGCCAACGGGCCACTACCCCATCTTCGTGCGTCTGGTGAACGAGCGCAAGCTGTCCCTCAAGGACTGCTGGTTCATCAATATGGACGAGTACCTCGCCGACGATGACTCCTGGATCGATCACGACGACCCCCTCTCGTTCCGCGGCTTCATGGACCGCGAGGTCTACGGCAAGATCGCGCCCGAGCTCCTTATGCCTGAGAGCCAGCGCGTCTTCCCCGATCCCAAGGATCCGGAGCGGGTGCCTGCGCTCATCGACGAGCTCGGCGGCGTCGACATCGCCTTTGGCGGCATCGGCATCACGGGGCACCTCGCCTTCAACGAACCGCAGGAAGAGCTCACGCCGGAAGAGTTCGCCGCACTCAAGACGCGCACGCTCGACATCCGCCCCGAAACCCGCGCCGTAAACGCCATGAACGACTCGGGCGGCGTGCTCGAGGACATGCCGCGCCGCTGCGTGACCATCGGCATGCATGAGATCCTGCACGCGCGCAAGGTGCGCCTGGGCGTCTTCCGCGTGCTGCACCGCGCCGTCGTTCGCCGCGCTGCCTACGGCGACATCACCGCATCCTTCCCCGTCACGATCCTCCAGAACCACCCCGATGCGCTCATCTATGTGAATGCCATCGCCGCTGAGCAGCCGCTCTAACGCATCGCCTGAAAGGACGTTACCATGGATCAATCTCTTTATGTCACCGGTGCCAACGTCCTGACGCCCGAGGGCATCGAGCGGCGCGACATCGTGGTTGAGGACGGTCGCATCACCGGCCTTCCATGCTCCTATGCCAACCTCCGAGGCTTGCCCGAACTCGACGCAACCGGTCTCACCGTGCTCCCCGGCTTTATCGACGTGCACACCCATGGTGCTGCCAACGTCGACGTCAATGCCGCCGATGAAGAAGGGCTTCGCACCATCGGCCGCTTCTTCGCGTCCCAGGGTGTCACCGGTTGGCTCTGCTCCGTGCTCACCGACACGCCCGAGCAGACGCTCTGGTGCATGGAGCAGGCGCGCAAGGTCATCGAGGGAGGCCCTTACGATGGGGCGGCGCTTTTGGGCATTCACCTCGAGGGGCCGTGCCTATCAAGCGAGTACAAAGGCGCCATGCCCGAGCACCTGCTTATGCACGAGGCCAGCGTAGAGCTCTTCCGCCAATACCAGGAGGCGTCGGGCGGGCACGTGCGCTACACGACGCTCGCCCCCGAGATCCCCGGCGTCGAGAAGCTCATCCCCGAACTCAACGCCATGGGCATCACCTGCGCCATCGGACACAGCGGCGCGGGATACGATCAATCGATGGCATGCGTGAGGGCGGGAGCGGCGAGCGCGACCCATCTGGGCAACGCCATGCGCCTCTTCCACCAGCACGATCCCGCCATCTGGGGCGTGGCGCTCGAGACGGACCTGTACGTCGAGGCCATATGCGACGGTCGCCATCTACATCCAGGGAGCGTGCGTCTCTACCTCAAGGCAAAGGGCTGGGACCGCGTCGTCGCGATCACCGACTCCATCATGGC
The DNA here is from genome assembly GCF_900186505.1 of Enorma phocaeensis. Taxonomy (GTDB): domain Bacteria; phylum Actinomycetota; class Coriobacteriia; order Coriobacteriales; family Coriobacteriaceae; genus Enorma; species Enorma phocaeensis. The sequence goes on along the minus strand of NZ_LT891967.1, from coordinate 51,952 downwards.
GGCGGGCCTCCCCGATGGAAACTATAAGCTCGGGGTAAACGATGTCGTGGTGGAGGATGGCGACGCAAAGCTCGCCAGCACGGGTGTGCGCGCGGGTTCCACGCTCACGCTCGCCCAGGCGCTCCGCAACATCGTGAAGTTCGCGGACACCGATGTCGAGCATGCCGCCCGCCTTATGACCGCAAACCCCGCAAAGCTCATCGGCTTCCCCACCAAGGGCAGCATCTCGCATGGCTTCGATGCCGACCTCACGTTTGTCGATGACGACCTCGAGGTCGTACGCACCATCGTGGGCGGGCGAACGGCTTTCGAACGCTAGCCTGCGTGAATCGGCCTAGCTGGAGCACATGAGCAGCTCACAGCGAACGAGGCCGGCACCGCTGACAGCAGAGGCGATGATCCCATTGCCTCCGCGCTGCCAAGTGATGCCGGCCTCAATTGTCTCAATTCATGGCGAGAAGCGGTCCTGCAGGCGCTACGCGCTTCGTCCCGGGAGATGGTTGATGAGCGACGCCTGGAAAGCGGCGCCGAAGCCATTGTCGATGTTCACGACCGAGACCCCGCTCGCGCAGCTGTTCACCATCGCCAGCAGCGTCGTGAGCCCGCCCAGGTTCGCACCGTAGCCCACGCTCGTGGGAACCGCGATCACCGGGCATGAGGCGAGTCCGCCCACCACGCTCGGCAGCGCCCCCTCCATGCCAGCGATCGCAATGATCACCTGTGCGCGGGCTATCTCGTCGCCATGCCGGAGCAGGCGATGGATCCCCGCCACGCCCGCATCGTGCACACAGGTCACCTTATTGCCCAAAAATCGCGCCGTCAGCACCGCCTCCTCCGCCACGGGCACATCGCTCGTTCCCGCCGTGAGCACCAGGATCTCGCCATTGCCATCGGCCTCGGGCAGGTCGCCGACGACGCCGGCACGTGCCTGCTCGAAGAAGGTGAAGGCGCAGCCAAGGCGCTCGAGCTCAGCTGCCTTGCCGGCATCAAGGCGGGTGATGAGCACGCGGCTCTGGCCCGCCTCGCGCATGGCGCCGACGATACCCGCAATCTGCTCAGCAGTCTTTCCGGCACCGTAAATGACCTCGGAGACTCCGGTGCGCACGCCGCGAAGGGTATCAACCTGCGCGTAACCCAGCTCTGCCACCGAATCGACGCGCACCCGTTCGACAAGTTCATGGGGGGCAAGGCTCCCCGCTGCCACGGCTCGCACCAGCCGCTCCAGCTCAGATGCATCCATGCTTCGCCTTTCCGTTCGTTTTCCGTCTTCTATGGTACCCGCTATGCGCCCGCAAAGGCATGCACTATCCTGTGGTGGAGACAACGGCACCGCGTCGCGCGGAAGGTGACGGCGGTCACGCGAACGGAAGGCGGCTACCATGAGCGAGCTCAAGAAGAACAGGCTGGAAGATGCCGACCATGGTCCTCGTACCGGCGGGCGCCATAGCCGTGGCCCTGCATCCACTGGTCCAGCGCTCTCTATAGCCGCGCTCCTCGCATGCGTGGTGGGCGCTCCCGTCGGCTACTTCGCCAGCTGGCCGGTGGGGATATTCCTCATCATCGCGAGCCTCGTATGCGCCATCGTCGCCATCCGCAAGCACGCTTCCATGCGCCCCCTCGCCATACTCGCCCTCGTTCTCGATCTGGTGCTCATCATCGCGATCATCGTGGTGTTCGCGATGCTCTTGCATCAAATCAACCAGATGAACGAGCTCATGGGTACCGTCTCATAGCAACAGCGCGCTAATCTAAGCCGTCGGAGGAAGCGGTCCAGCTGCCGCCGCAGCCGTTACAGGAGCGCCGCCTCCCATTCCTTCTCACGGAAACCCACCAGCACCGTATCGCCGGTCACGACGACGGGACGCTTGACGAGCATGCCGTTGCTCGCCAGCAGAGCGCGGGCATCTTCATCGGACATGCCGGCGTCAAGCTGTGCCTTCACGCCGAGTTCGCGGTACTTCATCCCGCTCGTATTGAAGAAGCGGCGCAGCGGCAAACCAGATGCCTGCTGCCAAGAGGCTATTTCTTCCGCTCGGGGATTATCTTCCACGATATGCCGGTCGATATGGGCAATGCCGTGCTCATCGAGCCAGCGCTTTGCCTTCTTGCAGGTGGAGCATGGTGGATACTCGATGAACAGCACCGGTTCGTTAGCAGGCATGGGCCCTCCTCGCTAGCAGGTTCGCGTCTCGGTTGCGCGATACGTGGCGCGCAATGCCAGTATGCCCCTTAGCCGCAAGTCGCAAACGGAGGAGCCCGATGAGCGTCGTTCGCGGTACGATACCGTTGAGTCCAGGCACCGCGATCGAGGAGTTCCCATGAGCACGCTCACCATCCCCCTTATCGACTGCCATACGCACACCTGCTTCTCGGACGGCACGTCCACCTTTGAGGAGAACGTACGAGCGGCGGCAGCTCGGGGCTGTCGCGTTCTGGTCTCGACCGATCATCTGACCTTGCCCGCCTCCATGGACCCTGCCTGCGAAGCTTCGGTGCCTGAAGCCAACCTCGCAGCGCACCGGGCCGCCTTCGAGGAGGCGCGCGAACTTGCCGCCGCACTCGCTCCGTCCTTGGAGCTCGTATACGGCTTTGAATGCGATTGGTACGAGGGGTGCGAGCCGCTGGTCGAGCACTGGGCTGCGGGCGCTATGGTGCGCCTAGGCAGCGTGCACTGGCTCGGAACAGCTGAGCTCGGTGATCGGATACCCCTCACCTCGGCAGAAGCTTCGCGAGGAACGGACGCGGTTGCAGGAGATGGCACCGACCATCCCGCGGGATGGATAGACGACGGCAGCGATATGCATCTTTGGGAGGAGCTCGGCGCTGATGAGGTATGGCGTCGCTACGTCGTTACCTGGTGCCGCGCCTGCGAGAGCCCGCTCGCCTTCGACGTGATGGCCCATCCGGACTTGCCTGCCCGCTTCTCGAGGGAGGGCTGGGCGCCGACCATAGACCTTGCGCCCCTCTGGGAAGAGATGGCTGCCTGCGCACACGACACCGGACGGCGCATCGAGCTTTCCACAGCCGCCCTTCGCAAGGGCGTTGGCGATTACTATCCTTCCTTTGGCCTACTTGAACGCTTCGCCCGCGCCGGCGTGCCGCTCACCTTTGGCTCCGATGCTCATCGGGCGCAGGATATCTGCTACGGCATCGAGGGCGCTCGAGAACAAGCGTACCGCTCAGGCTTTCGAACCTTCGACCTTCCTCATATCGACGGCTCTTGGGAAACCTGCGAACTCGTATAGGAACCACGATCATAGGTCGTGGAGGGTGCGAGGCATCAGGGCGCGGAACCAGCGCCGATGCCGTCCAGCATGGCCGAAGCAAGCCCCGCGATTGGCGGTCCCTGCGAGCGGCCGCCCCTATCTCATGCGCGCATCGAGCTCGCCTGCGAGCTCCTCGACGGTAACGCCGTAGCGCTCAAGCGCTACGAGCAGATGGTACACGAGGTCTCCCGCCTCGTAGCGGATATGATCGTGGTCGCAGTCCTTTGCCGCCATCACGACCTCGCAAGCCTCCTCGACCACCTTCTTCAAGAGCTTGTCCTCCGGACCGAAGAGCAAGCGCGCGGTATAGCTTTCCTCGGGCACCGCAGCGCGCCTGCCGTGTATGGTCGCCGCCAAGCTGGTGATGGTGGCGCCGATGTCCCCATCGTGCACGTGAGCGGTTCTCTCTCCCATGGAAGACCCCCTAGTAGTCATCTCCGCACCTTGCGGCACGGCTCGCAATCGATCGTGTGTGCCGAACGTTCCGCCCGGCTGCATACGCGTCGTCTAGGTGTCGAGCCGCCTGAAGAAGCAGCTCCGGTTACCGGTATGGCAAGCAGGGCCAGGCGAATCGACCTTCACAAGAAGGGTATCGCCATCGCAATCCGCCCAGAGCTCCCGCACCTGCTGCATGTTGCCGCTCGTCGCGCCCTTGTTCCACAGCTCCTGGCGGCTCCGGCTCCAAAACCAGGTGGTCCCCGTCTCGAGCGTGAGGCGCAGGGATTCCGCGTTCATCCACGCGACCATGAGCACCTCGCCTGTATCGTGCTGCTGCACCACCGCCGGGATGAGCCCGTCCGCATCGAATTTCAGCTCTTTGAGGTCCATCTTCTTCCCCTCAGAAGTCGAGTCGCATGGGGATGCCCTGAGCCGCCATGTACTCTTTGACCTGACGGATGCTGAACGTTCCGAAATGGAACACGCTCGCCGCGAGCACCGCATCCGCCTCGCCCTCGATGATGCCCTCGGCGAAGTGCTCGAGCGTGCCCACGCCGCCGGACGCGATGACGGGGATGGACACCGCGCGCGCCACCGCGCGCGTGAGCGCCAGGTCGAAGCCCTCCTTGGTGCCATCACGATCCATGCTGGTGAGCAAGATCTCTCCGGCGCCGCGACGCGCGGCCTCCTCGGCCCATGCCACGGCATCGATGCCCGTGGGCGTGCGTCCGCCCGCAACATAGACCTCCCAGCGGTCGGCACCGGGCGCACCTGGCTCTCCCACCCGCTTCGCATCGATAGCGCAGATGACGGCCTGGCTGCCGAACGCCTGCGCCGCAAGCGCGATGAGGTTTGGGTCGCGCACCGCGGCCGAGTTGAGCGAGATCTTGTCCGCACCCGCAGCGACCATGCGGCGCATGCCCGCGAGGTCCCGGAACCCTCCGCCCACGGTGTAGGGAATGGAGAGCTCCTCTGCCGCATGGGCCGCCATTTCGATGGTGGTCGCACGATCGTCGCTCGTCGCGGTGATATCGAGGAACACGACCTCGTCGGCTCCGGCGCGGTCATAGGCAGCTGCGAGCTCGACCGGATCGCCCGCATCGCGCAGCGCCACGAAGTTCACGCCCTTCACGACGCGGCCGTTCTTAACATCAAGGCAGGGTATCACCCGTTTGGTGAGCATAGCGGTCCTTTCAGCGTTCGCCCGCGGCGGCTTCGAGCGCCTCGGGAAGGGCGAAGGCGCCCTCGTAGAGCGCACGGCCCGTGATTGCCCCCTCGATCACCTGGGGGCCCGCAGCGGCGAGCGCGCGTATATCATCGACCGAGGAAATGCCGCCGGATGCGATCACGGGGAAGCCCGCGATGGCCGCCACATGCCGGTAGGCGTCGACGTCGATACCGGTTTGCATGCCGTCGCGGGAAATATCGGTGAACACGAGGTGCTTGAAGCCCAATCCGGCGAGCTCGCCCACGACGTCATCGACGGAACGCGCGACGCCCTCGCGCCAACCGTTGACCTTCACCTCGCCGTCGCGTGCGGCAACGTCGGCGGCGAGCAGCTCGCCGAACCCGCGGGCGGCGATCTCGGCAAAACCAGGCTCGAGCACGAGCACCGTGCCGAGCGCGATACGCGCCGCGCCCATCGCCGCGAGCTCGTCGATGCGCGCAAGCGAACGCACGCCGCCACCTACGTCGACGCTGATGCCATCGACGGTGCAGATCGCACGGATCGCCTCGTTGTTGGCGGCGCAAGCAGCCTCGTCTTCCTCGAGCGCGGCCGAGAGATCCACCACGTGGATCCAACGGGCGCCCTGCTCGGCAAAGGAACGCGCGACGGCGACCGGGTCATCGGCATAGACCTTCATATGCGCGCGGTCCCCGCGCTCGAGACGCACGACCTTGCCGGCTACGAGGTCGATGGCGGGAAAGAGAATCATGCATGTGCCCCTCTCGCGCGGGAAGAGATCGAAACGAAGTTGCGAAGTATCTCATGTCCGTGGTTGGATGACTTCTCGGGATGGAACTGGCAGCCGTAGAGGTTGCCGTGCCACACCACCGAACCGAAGTTCCGCCCATAATGCGTGACCGCAGCGACATCTTGAGGCTCGACATCGTCATCGAGGGCAAACGAGTGGGTGAAATAGACGTTGGAGCCCTCGGCGAAACCCGCCAGCAGCGGGCAGATGCGCCCTCGCTCGGTCAGATGCACCTGGTCCCACCCGACATGGGGCACCTTGAGGCGTCGAGCAGGCAGGATCGTGCACGAACCGGCCAGAACGCCCAAGCCGCTCACCCAACGCCGCTCGCCGGCAGAGAAGACCGTTCCTGGAGCGAGGCGCGCACCCTTGGAAACGGAATCCGCTGCTATAGGGGCGGGAGAGGCATCCCCATCCGACGGAAGCGAGGCGCCCTCGGTCTTGCCGGATGCGGGCACACCCTCGTCGCCGCGCTCGAAAAGCAACTGGAGTCCCAGGCAGATGCCCAGAAACGGCGTGCCCTCCCCTCCTGCGACCGCATCGATCACCGCCGTATCCTGGCCATGGTCGCGCATGAACGTAATGGCATCGTAAAACGACCCCACGCCGGGCAGCACGATGCCGTCCGCCGTGCGGATGCGCTCGGGGTCATCGGTCACGAGCGCCTCGGCACCCGCTCGCGCAAGCCCGCGAGCAACGCTCGACAGATTGCCCTTGTGGTAATCGACCACCGCGATGATAGGCGCATCCATAGGTACCTCCCCGTGCGCCCGCTACAGCGAGCCCTTGGTCGAGGGGACGCCCGTTACCCGCGGATCGAGCTCGCAAGCGTAGCGCATCGCGCGGCCCACGGCCTTAAAGGCCGCCTCGATGATGTGGTGGGAATTCGCGCCCGCGAGCTCGCGCACATGGAGCGTGACGCCCGCATCGCGCGCAAACGCGTAGAAGAACTCGACGGCGAGCTCGGTATCGAAGCTGCCCACCCGCTCGGTGGGGCACGGCAGCTCGCAGTATGCCTGCCCGCGCCCGGAGATGTCCACGGCAGCCATCACGAGGGTCTCGTCCATAGGAACCGCCACGTTGGCGAAGCGCGTGATGCCTCGCTTGTCGGCAAGCGCCCGAGCGAACGCCTGCCCGAGCACGATGCCCGTATCCTCTACGGTGTGATGGGCATCGACCTCGGTATCGCCCAAGGCCTCAACCTTGAGATCGAACAACCCATGGCGTCCAAACGCGTTGAGCATGTGGTCGAAGAACGGCACATCGGTCGTGATATCGCAGTGCCCGGTTCCATCGAGGCCGAGCGTGAGCGTGATGTCGGTCTCACCGGTGACGCGGTGGACGTTCGCGGTGCGCGGCTCGCCGATGGACAGGGTCGAGCCCTTGAACAGCGACGTGAGCCCGGCGCTTTGTCGCGCGGTGCTCTCGGCCATCGTTGCCTGCGACGTCTCCTCGAGGTTGCGCGGCTGCTTCTTGTAGATGGTCATCGGGTCTCCTCCTCGATAAGGGCCGCGAGCGCGGCGAGGACCTCGTCGTTTTCCTCAGGCGTGCCGACGGTGATACGCAGGCACCCATCAAGGCCGGGCGCGTAGCTAAAGTCACGCACCAAGATAGAATACTCGTCGCGCAGGCGCGTGCGGATGCGGCTTGCCTGCGGTAGCCGAGCGAGTATGAAGTTCCCGGAGCTCGGCCAGGTTCGTGCAGGCGCGGGGAGCCCCGCCACGAGAGCGGAGATTCCCTCATGGAGTCGGGCGCGCTCCTGCTTGATCCGGGCGATCACGGGCTCGAAGTCAGCACGATGCTCAAGCGCGGCGAGCGCGGCAGCCTGAGTGAGGCAGCTCACGGAATAGATCTGCCGCACAGCCGCGTAGACGTCGATGATGTCCGGAGCGGCAACCACGTAGCCGCAGCGAACGCCCGCTTCGGCGAAGGCCTTGGAGAACGTGCGCAGCACCACCAGATTGTCATGTCGGGGCAGCAACGCGAGCGCCGAAGCGCCAGGCTCCGCGAACTCCATGTACGCTTCATCGATCATGACGAGACCCGGACAGGCGTCGCACAGGCGCTCGATGAGGTCGAGCGGCATGAGGTCGCCCGTGGGGTTGTTGGGTGATGTGAAGATCGCCAGATCAGCTGTTGCTACAGCAGCCACGAGCGCGTCGGCATCGGGCAGCATCGTGTCGGGGTCGCGGAACACCTGCTTGACGGCGGTCTGCGTCAAGCCAGCGAACTGCGCGTACTCGCTGAAATCTGGAGGGCAGGTAACGAGCGTGCGGCCCGCGCCGCCAAATGCGAACAGGAAGTTGAAGATGCCCTCGTCGCCACCGTTGCCCACGCAGATCTGCTCACGATCCACTCCGAGCCACGAAGCAAGCTCGTCGCGCAGGGGATTTGCCATGGCATCCGGATAGCGGTTGAGCACCGCTTCTGCAAGCGCCTCATCGATAGCGGTACGCGCCGCATCGGGCAGGCCGTAGGTGTTCTCATTCGCCGACAGGTTGATGCGCGTGGGGGAGAACATCGGGTCATAGGGCTCGGTGTCAACGAGGTGCGCCTGCACCAGGGTACGCATACGGCTAGACAACTGCATCACTTGCCTCCGTTCCCTTCTTGGTCCCGCATGAAGCCTTCTGAAGCGGCGACCGCGCCGCGCGAGATCGTCTGAGGATCATCCTCGGGCCATGCCACGGCCGTCAAATCCTCGGCGCCGAGCACATCGAGCGCCACCGCATCCGCGCCCCCTTCGAGCATCCGGCGGCGCAGCCCAACCGAAAGCGCATGCGCCCAGAGGCCCTCTCCCTGGGCGAGCGTCTGGGTGGCGGGCGCATCGGCGATAAGACCATCCGGCGTGTAGCAGATCACCGAGGAGCGCTTTTGGAAGTCGCTCACCGACAGCGGACTCGAGAAGCGCGCCGTACCGCCGGTAGGCAGCGTGTGGTTGGGCCCGGCAACGTAATCACCGAGCGGCTCGGAACTCCAAGCGCCCACGAAGATGGCGCCCGCATTGCGAATCTTGCCAAGCAGCGAGAGGGCGTTGGCGCAGTGCAGCTCCAGATGCTCGGGCGCGATGACGTTCACCGCATCGATCGCCGCATCGATGTCGGAGGCGACCACGATGGTTCCCTCGTTGGCGAGCGAAGCCGCGGTGATATCGGCGCGCGGACTCGCCGCCACGAGGACGTCGAGCGCGCGCTCGACCTCATGTGCGAACGCCGCATCGCAGGTTACCAGGTAGCAGGCGGCAAGCGGGTCATGCTCCGCCTGGGCCATGAGGTCGGCGGCGACCACCGCGGGCATCGCCTCGGCGTCAGCGAGCACGCACACCTCCGATGGGCCCGCGACCATATCGATGCCCACATCGCCCGAGACGAGCTGCTTGGCCGCTGCGACATAGGCGTTGCCCGGACCCGTAACGACATCCACCGCGGCGATGGACTCGGTGCCATAGGCAAGCGCCGCGATCGCTTGGGCTCCGCCTACGGTGTAGATCTCGTCCACACCGGCGATGGCTGCGGCGGCCAGCGTGTAGAGTGAAATGCCACCCGTGTCGCTACCCGCCGCGTCACGCTGGGGCGGGGTAACCATGACGATGCGCTCGACACCTGCGACCTTGGCGGGAATGGCATTCATGAGCACCGTTGAGGGGTACTGCGCACGGCCGCCGGGGACATAGATGCCAGCAGCGGCAACCGGGGTGATCTTGACGCCTAGAAGCGTGCCATCCGAGCGCGTTGTGAACCACGATTGCTCTAGCTCGCGCTCGTGGAAGGCGAGGATTTGCCGGGAGGCGCGTTCGAGGGCGGCGCGGAAGGGCCCGTCGACGAGATCGAGCGCGCGATCGAGCGCAGCTCGCGGGAGCCGCAGCCCGTCCAGCTCGACACCATCGAACCGCAGGCTGTATTCCCTGAGCGCCGCATCGCCGCGACCGCGCACATCTGCCACGATGTCGCGAGCAGATGCCACGATATGCTCGGGCAGCGCGCCCTTGCGGATGAGTTGAGCGGGCTGCAAGCGCTCGCCAGGCTCGAGAACGATCGTCTTCATACGGGGATCCCCCTCTTTGCACGAGATAACTGGCAAGGGCGCCTATAGCGCCCGTTCACCCTGAGGGGGCGCACGGCGAAACCGTACGCCCCCAACTGCGATTCTCGGCTAAACTTTAGCATGATAAAGCGTTCCGCACAAACCGCGGCACATCTCTTAACCGTTTGATGTCGCCCGCACGCTGCACGGGGGCAACGACCCGAACGGCACAGACGAGCCGCACCAAATACCTCGCTCGGAACGCGGCGCGCGACGGGACGCTCAAAGCCGCAGCTGATTACGGAAGGCGTTGCGATGAAGCTCATACTTGATTTGGATACAGGCATCGATGACACCCTCGCCCTTACCTACGCGCTCGCCTCCCCCGAAGCCGAGCTCATCGGCATCACCGGGACGTTTGGCAACGTCCCCATGGAGCAAGGGATCGCGAACGACCTCGAGCTGCTCGGGCTGTTCGGGCGAGCCGACGTCCCCGTCTTCAGGGGCATCGACCACCCGAGCTGGTCGGAGTCGTTCGCCGTCATGCCTGCAAGCGGGCGGTTCCACGGAACGAACGGCACGGGCGATGTTGCCATCCCCCACGTGGAAGGATCAACGCCGGCAGCGCTGGACAGGATGCCCGCAGTCGACTTCATCATCGATGCCGTACGCGCGAACGAGTCCGATGACCTCATGATCGTCCCAACTGGCGCTTCGACCAACATCGCAGCCGCACTGAAGGCGGCACCCGACATCGTCGGGAAAGCGCGCATCACCATGATGGGCGGAGCGCTTACCCAACCGGGAAACGTCACGCCCTTTGCCGAAGCGAACATCGCGCAGGACCCCGAAGCCTCAGCCGCCCTCTTTATGAGCGGCGCGCACATCACCATGATCGGTCTTGACGTGACCACGCAGGTGAAGCTCACGCGCGAGCAAGCCGAGGAGTTCCGCGCGACCGGCACGGCAGCCGGGGCGTTCCTTGCCAACATGCTTGCCTACTACATCGACGTAACCGAGACCTCCGAGCCCCACAGCGCCCCCGGCTGCAACCTGCACGACCCGCTCGCCGTGGCGGCAGCACTCGATCCCGCGCTCGTGAGCACGTTTGCCTGCGACATCGCTGTCGATGTGGACGGAGCTGGACGCGGTCGCACGATCGGCGACCCAAGGCGCGTAGGCTGCCCGAGCGGTCGCGTCAAGGTCGCGCTTTCAGTCGATGCCGAACGCTTTGTTGATCGCTTCATGGAGCGAACGCTCGACCTCGTACGCCGTGGATGTTGAGCCCCGCGACCGGATCGAACCGCCGGCGGACGCGGTACCATAGGGGAAACCATCGGCGAAGGGGGACGATTATGCCGCGCGTCATCGTGTTCGGGAGCTTGAACATGGACCTCTCGATCGCCTGCGAGCGCGTGCCGCAAGCAGGAGAGACGCTCATGGGGTACGGGTTTCTCACGAACCCGGGCGGCAAGGGGGCGAACCAGGCTGTCGCCGCAGCAAAGCTCGGTGCGCCAACCACCATGATCGGCGCGGTGGGTGCGGACGGGTTCGGGGAACAGCTCGTCGCCACCCTGGAAAACGCCGGCGTCGATTGCTCTGAGGTCGCACGTGCCGAGGAGGTGCCGACGGGCGTGGCCTCGATCATCCGCACGAACGGTGAGAGCCGCATCATTCTCGATCCCGGTGCGAACCATGTAGTCGAAAAGAATGCCGCCGTGACCGCGCTCGACCGCGCCGCACAGCCTGGCGATGTGCTGGTGACGCAGCTCGAATGCCCGGCTGCAGCGACCTACGCCCTGCTGAGGCATGCCCGTGAACAAGGCCTCGTCACGATGTTCAACCCAGCGCCGGCACAGGAGATCCCCGCCGACGTGTGGCCCAGCATCGATTTGGTATGCCTTAACGAGACCGAATGCGCGCTCATAGCCGGCATCGAGCCCAACGACAGCGCCTCCTGCGAGCGGGCGATGCGCGAGCTCGCCGTCCGCGGGGCGCACAGCGTCGTGGTTACCCTCGGCGAGCACGGCGCGATGGCGCTTCGCGAGGGACGCATCGTTCACATCGACGCTTGCCGGGTTGACGCGGTGGACTCCACGGCGGCGGGCGATACCTTCGTGGGCGCGCTCGCAGCAGCAAGCGTAGAGAACATGCCGTTTGAAGACGCGCTGCAGCTCGCCACCTGCGCCGCGGCGCTCACGGTAACAAAGACGGGCGCGCAGCAAGCGATCCCCACGCGCACCGAGGTCGAACAGTTCCTGAAGCAGCGCTAGACAGCTGACCCGCAAAGGTTGCGAGGCGCCGCGTGAGCTCGCGAACCCGGGCGTCCAGACGAGCGCGGCCGGGGTTCACGAAGAAGCGCGCCGTGCACTCCATGATCTCGCCGGTGATGACCAGGTTGTTCTCGCGGAGTGTCGTGCCCGTGGCCGTGATGTCCACGATGCGATCGGTCATGCCCACGATGGGTCCGAGCTCGATGTTGCCATGGAGTGAAACGATATCCGCCGCGATGCCGCGCTGCTCGTACCATGCCGCCGCGATGCGCGGGTACTTGGTCGCCACGCGCAAGCAGCCGCGACGCGCATAGACGCGCTCCGCCTGGCCGGCGCGGTCGGCCGGCTCCGCTTCGATGAAACGGCAGGACCCGTAGCCCATGTCGAGCAGCTCGAGCAGGTTGAGATTCGCCTCGATGAGGGAATCGCGGCCGCAGAACCCGCAATCCGCTCCCCCGCCGGCGACGAACGCCGGGGCATCGCTCGCGCGCACGATCACGAACTCGACGCTGCCGATATCGAAGCCGTTCGCCTCGCCTCGCTCATCGCGCGAGGAGACGATCAGGTGCCTGCCGGGATCGCGCAGGGCACTCACATCGAGCCCGATAGCCTCAAGCGCCTCGATGGTCCCGGCGTTGAGCGAGCCTTTGGGGACCGCGATGCGCAGCGGCTCCTGCGCCGTGCGCGCCACGGCATGGTCGGCGCTCGCATCACGCTGTTCCGAGCGCGCCTGGCATGCGCTCTCGAGGCGTTCGAGCGAGAACGCAAAACCGGCAGCAGGCGTATGCTCGCGACCGGGAAACACCCCGTCGAAGATGGCGTCGTAGCGCCCGCCCGACCCCACCGGATCAGGCAGGTCACCCGCATAGACCTTAAGCACCAGGCCCGTGTAGTAGTCAAATGAGTTAAGTATGGAAAAATCAAAGGTGAGGGAGCTATCCGCAGACGGCTCGCCGTATGCGCGCGCAAGTGATCGAAGCTCGCCCGTAAGCTGCTCCTCGATGCCGGCCTCCCGCAGCAAGTCATCGATGCGGTCGAGCGCCTCGACGCCGCCGAACGTCCTCGGCACCTCGCAGATCGCGCGCTTCATCGCATCGGGAATCGCCGCTGCACACACAACGCTATCGAGATCGACGAGGTTGTTCGCGTGGACGCGGGCGAGCGCCTCCCGCGCAAGCTCCTCGTCGTCGCACCGGCTCAGAAGCTCCAGGAAGGGGCGGACGCTTCCGCAGACCACGCGCCACGACGATATCCCGAGCGCCTGCATGGTATCGACCACCATGCGCACGAGCTCTGCGTCTCCCGAGCTGCCTTCCTCACCGATGAGCTCGAAGCCGAGCTGCGTGAACTGCCGCGAGGCACCCGCGTAGCGCGCCTGCTCGCGCACAACCGGGGCATCATAGCGCAAACGAAGCGGAAGCGGCGCCGCGTGCATGCGCGTGGAAACGAGGCGCACGATGGAGAGCGTGTTATCTGGCCGTACCACGAGCAGGCGGCCATCGTCATCGAAGAGCTTGAACGGCGTGTCGTCCGCGCTGCGGCCGCCCTGGGTGATGGAACCCTTATCTTCCAGAAGCGGCGTTTCGATAGGAAGGTAGCCGTGCCGCTTGAAGCATGCCTTCACGGTATCGGCGATGTCCTCGCGCACCTGCGCTTCCTCGGGCAGGATGTCCCTGAACCCCCACGGCGTTGCCTTCATGCAGCAGACCCTCCTCGGGCTGATGGAATCGATCATGGTCGAATCACTTTACCACAGTAGAGTGCGCCCCTGATCGAGACCGTGCGCACAGCATACAAAGACACGCTGATGCAGGAAGCCCCGGCTCCCCTTTGGGCGCTTCCGCAGCAACTCAGGATTGCCGAGCTGCAGGCATGAGCGAAGGGGAACCGGGGCTTCCGAAGGGAGCGAAAGCTTTGGCGACTTTAAGCCTTCTCGATGGAGCCGAACTCCTCCATGAGGGCCTTGGTCTTCGCGACGATGGCATCGCGGCCGGGCTTGAGGAGCTTGCGCGGATCGAAGCCCTTGCCCTCGAGGTCCTTGCCTGCCTCGATGTACTCGCGGGTAGCGGCAGCGAACACGAGCTGAAGATCGGTGTTGACGTTGATCTTCGCGACGCCCATGGAGATGGCCTTCTTGATCTGGTCCTCGGGGATGCCCGAACCACCGTGGAGCACGAGCGGCAGCTCGCCGACCTCTGCCTTGATCTCGGAGAGGCGCTCGAAGGAGAGGCCAGCCCAATCCTCGGGATACACGCCGTGGATGTTGCCGATACCGCAAGCCAGGAAGTCGACGCCGAGCTCAGCGATCTGCTTGCACTCATTGGGATCGGCGAGCTCGCCCGAGGAGGTCACGCCGTCCTCGGTGCCGCCGATACCGCCGACCTCAGCCTCGATGGAGATGCCCTTGGAGTGGGCGAGCTCCACGAGCTCCTTGGTGCGGTCGAGATTGAGCTGGAAGGTCTCCTCATGGGAGCCGTCATACATGATGGAGGTGAAGCCGGCCTCGATGGCCTTGAAGCAATCCTCATAAGAACCGTGGTCGAGGTGCAGCGCCACGGGCACGGTCACGCCGGCGGCCTCGACAGCGGCCTTCACCATATCAGCGCAGACCTTGAAGCTGCCCATCCACTTGGCGGCACCGGCGGTGCACTGGATGATGAGCGGGCTCTTGGCCTCCTCGGCCGCCTGGAGCAGCGCAAGGGTCCATTCCAGGTTGTTGGTGTTGAACGCGCCGAGGGCGTAGTGGCCTGCCTCGGCCTTCTTGAGCATGTCGGCAGCATTGACGAGCATGTGAACCTCCAAGCGATTGGATGTGCCGATTACGACATAAGGATACCACGTCGGGCAGCGCCAGGTGCCATCGGAGCGCACATGGAAGGCGCGCTACCGAATGAATTCTGGCAACGAGATCGTCGGGCAGGCAGCTATTCGTTCTTGAGGGCGAGCTGCATGAAGGGATTCGTCTCGAGCTCGCGCGCGATAGTCGTCACCGGCCCGTGACCAGCGCACACAAGCGTGTCGACCGGCAGCAGGCGTCCCAGCTTGCCGAGCGATGCCATGATGGCAGCATCATCGCCGCCGTCGAGATCCGTCCGCCCATGGCTTCCCGGGAAGAGCGTATCGCCCACAAACGCGATGTTGCCGTCCTGCGTAGCCGCGAAGAGCACGATGCCGCCGCGCGTGTGGCCGGGCGTCTCGATGACCTGAAGCGTTACCGAGCCGAACTCAACCGTATCGCCCTCGCGAAGCAGCCGGTCGGGCTCGGGCGGCATCTCGATATTGAGGCCCCAGTTGCGCTTCATATGGGTTACGGCACCCTCGATATAGGGAGCGTCGATGGCCGAGATGACGAACGGCACCTCATCGCCAAGCTCGCGGCGCATGCCGGCAACGCCGCCAACATGATCGCCATGGCAATGCGTGCACACGATAGCGCGAATGCGCAACTCGGGATGGTCGGTGGCGATACGGCGCGCGATGCCCTCGCCTTTCCATGCGGGGTCGATCACGATGGCCTCGTCTCCGGATGCGACGAGATAGGTGTTCGTCGCGATGGGGCCCTCCTCATGGCTATCGACGTGCATGGAACCCATCGGGGTGCAATCGAGCTCAAAGGACATGTTCGCTCCTTCATAATGTCGCGGCTTCTCATGAGAAGCGCCGCGGTCGTCGCCCAACGGAAGCGGTCTTCTAAGCGAAGGGCCTCAGGGTCTTGTTGCCCTCGCCTGGCATGAGGCGGCGCGCGTCGTAGACGCTCTCCACCCTGCCGATCGTGGCAAGCAGCGGATCGAGCCCGCTCGCATCGGAGATCTCGACCAAGAACCGTAGGATGGCAACGCCCTCGCCATCGGTCGAGGTGCTCGCCGAGAGGATATTGCCGCCCGCATCGCCGATCGCGATGGTCACGTCCTTGAGCAACCCCATGCGGTCCAGGCATTCGACCACGATCTCGACCTGGAAGGTGGCATCGGCGTCGTTGTCCCACTCGACGTCGATCATGCGCTCGGCATGCTCCATAAGGCCCTTCACGTTGGGGCAGTTCGCCCGGTGCACGGAGACGCCGCGACCGCGCGTGATGAAGCCCACGATCTCATCGCCTGCAACCGGGTTGCAGCAATGGGCAAGACGGACGAGCAGGCCGTCGCCGGACTGCCCCTTGACGATGACGCCCGAGTTGCGGCGAGCGCGGCGCTGGGGTTTGCGGTTCGAGCCGCGCGATGGCTGCTGCGCGGTTTCTGCCGGGATGACGTGGCGCGCGGAATCGAGCGGCTTGGGATCGAGAATCTGCTCCACGCGGTTCCCCACCATGCGCGACGGCACCTTGCCCGAACCGATCGCGGCGAACAGGTCCTCGATCGTACGATAGTTGAGATTCTCGCATACGGTGCTGAGCGCACGCGTAGATCGCGGTGTAGAGATGCCGAACCCTCGTTTGCGAAGGTCCTTGGCGAGGATATCGCGACCGGCAGCAGCGTCCTCGTCCTTGGTCGCCGCGGAGAAGTACCGCTTGATCTTGGAACGCGCCGAGGGCGTCTTCACGATGTTCAGCCAGTCACGCGACGGCTTGGCGTTCTTGTTGGTGAGGATCTGCACCTGATCGCCGGTGAGCAGCACGTGCGTGAGCGGTGCCACCGCGCCGTTCACCTTGGCACCGATGCAGTGGTTGCCCACTTCGGTATGAACGGCATAGGCGAAGTCAAGCGGTGTCGCGCCTGCGCGCAGGCTCATCACCTCGCCCTTAGGAGTGAAGACGAAGATCTCCTGGTCGTAGAGGTCGACCTTGAGGGAGTGCAGGAACTCCTTGGGATCGTCGATCTCGTCGGAGGCCGCCCAGTCGAGTGAATGCCTGAGCATGTTGATCTGGTCGTCCAGCCGCTGGGCATCGGAGGACTTGGTCGCCGTGGAGCCGCCGGACTTCTTGTAAAGCCAGTGGGCAGCGATGCCGTACTCCGCCTGCTCGTGCATCTCGTACGTGCGGATCTGGATTTCGAGCGGGCGCGCCGTGGGACCGATGACCGTCGTGTGAAGCGACTGGTAGTTGTTGGACTTGGGCATGGCGATGTAGTCCTTGAAGCGCCCCGGCATGGGGTGCCACAGCGAGTGGACCGCACCGAGCGCAGAATAGCAATCGCCCACCGAGCGGCAGATGACGCGCAGCGCCACCAGGTCGTAGATCTCGGAGAACTCCTTGCCCTTGCGCTTCATCTTCTGGTAGATGGACCAGTAGTGCTTGGAGCGCCCGTTGACCTGGAAGCCCTCCATACCCAAGTCATGAAGCTCGTCGGTGAGCACGCGAATCGTCTCGGCAAGGAAGCGCTCGCGAACCTCACGGCTCTCGGCCACCATCCGCGCGATGCGCTGGTATGACTCGGGCTCCAAGTAGAAGAAGGAGAGGTCCTCGAGCTCCCACTTGATGGAGCTCATGCCCAGGCGGTCGGCGAGCGGCGCGTAGACGTCCATGGTCTCGCGGGCCTTGAACAGCCGCCGATCTTCTCGAAGCGCCGCCAGGGTCCGCATGTTATGCAGACGGTCTGCGAGCTTGACGATGATGACGCGAACATCCTTCGACATGGCGAGGAACATCTTGCGCAGATTCAGCGCCTGTTTCTCGTCCATACTGTCGACCTCGATATTGGTGAGCTTGGTGACGCCGTCGACGAGTTCGGCGACCGTCTCGCCAAAGATGCCCTTCACGTCGGCGAGCGAGACCTCGGTATCCTCGACGGTGTCATGAAGCAGAGCCGCGCACACCACATCGCAGTCCATGTTGAGCTCCGCCAAGATGATTGCCACCTCAACGGGATGGTTGATGTAGAGCTCACCCGAACGCCGCTTCTGGCTCGCATGCTTCTCCGCGGCAAAGCAGTACGCGTGCTCGACCATGGCGTTATCGGCCTCGCTCATGTACTTGCTGCAGAGCTGCTGCAGGCGATCGAAGTTGTCGGCGCAGATCTCGGGCGGGAGCTCGCTAGCGGAGGTGTAGTGCGCCATTTGCGAGAACGAGGTGAGCGACGCATCGTGCGCCGCGCGCGTTGCAGCATCCATCGAGATCCCCTACCCTTCACGGCCTTCGGTGAACCGCTCCGACCACGGCACGATCGGACGGTTTACCTGTGCAAGCATATCACGAGCAGACGCCGTGAACGCCCAGTTGCGAAACGCAGTGAACGCCGAGCGCGTGCGCAAGCCCTCGAGATACCTGATGGAGCGCGTGAGCGCGATGTGCCCGGGCTGCTCGATCATCTTGATCGAGCGCGTACCGGCGCGGTCGCGCACCTGCGCGAACCCGAGCTCCTCGAAGATGGCGATGCCGCTCTCGACCGAACGCTCGTCCACCGGCGTGCGCGCATCGATTGCCAGGCACATGTTGGCGATGTCCACATCGCTTGCCGAGAAGCTCTGCTCCCCGGTTTTACCGCGGTGGGCGCGCCACATCGTTTGCAGCGCCCGGTAGAGCGTCACGAGCTCCTCGCGCTCGGGCGCGGCGGCGTCAAGCATGCGCTCGTTGATGCGAGCATCTCGCGTGGAGTAGAGCAGGTGGATGCAGGCCGGCTCGCCATCGCGCCCGGCACGGCCGCTCATCTGGTTGAACTCGGTCGCGGAGAACGGCATGTGGTAGAGAACCACATGCCGGATATCCGGCAGGTTCACTCCCTCGCCGAACGCGGAGGTCGAGACGATGCAGGTTAGGGCATCCGAGCGGAAGGCCTCCTCGACCCGAGCGCGCTCCTCGCGCGTGAGCCCGGCGTGGTAGAAGGCGATGCGCTGCGCGAGTTCGGGCACGCGTTTGCGCAGCGTCCGCACGAGCGTCATCGATTGGTCGCGCGAGTTCACGTAGACGACGCACTTCTCGCAGGTGGCGACGATGGAGACCAGCCGCATCTCGCGCGCCGCCGAGTCGCGGTCGTCCTCGAGCTCGAGGTTCTCGCGCACCGTCCCGTCGATGACCGTGTGCCCGATGGAGAGGAGCCGTCCGATTTCCTCCGCGCAGGAGGCATCGGCGGTCGCCGTGACGGCGAGCACGGTAGGGTTCCTGAGCGCCCGTATCACCTCGGGCAGCTCGAGGTAGGCCGAGCGCTCGCCGCTCTTGGCGCGCGCCGCATGATGCGCCTCATCAACCACGATGAAGCCGGTCCTTGCCGCCCCCGCGAAGCGCACACGATGAATGGCGAGAAACTCGGGCGTGGTGAGCACGATATCGAGCTTGCCGGCTGCATAGGCGGCGAAGGCGCGCTCGCGGGCGGCGTAGACCGTCTCGCCGGTGAGCACCGCCGCGCGAATTCCCAGGCGCGCGCAAGAGGAAACGAGATGGAACGCCTGGTCCGCGACGAGCGCGCGCAACGGGTAGACGAGGATGCTTCCGCGCCGGTTCGCGATTGCCTCGCGCGCAGCGTGAACTTGGAAGATCAGCGACTTTCCGCGGCCCGTGCCCATGACGGCAAGGGTGTTCTCACCCTCCGCTAGGGCATCGAGCGCCTCGCGTTGAGCGGGGTGCGGGGACGCTTCACCGATGAACTCGTGGATGAGGGTACGGGTGAGCTCGTCGTAGGAAAGGCTCTCCAGGGCGTGCCGACGCCGAGCCGCCTCATCGGGGCTTGCCGGGAGGGTAGCAGCCTGGACGTCGCGAGCAGCCGCTTCCTCGGTAAAGAGGGCGTCGCCATCCCCCGCGCTGGATTCTTCGGCAAGGCGTGCGACACCGTCCTCGAGGTGCGGCAGCTTCGCATCGCCCGGAGCGCGGCACAGGATATCCTTCACCATGAGCTTGGGCTTCACGCGCCCCTGCCAATGCTCGGCCACCGCCTCGAAGACAAGATCGACCACCGAATCGCAGGCGCACATCGAATCCACGTCGGGCACCCGGAACATGATGGCAGCAACGCTCGCCTGTCCATCCGTCGCCGTGAAACGCATATGGTCGCCGGTCTTACCCACGCAGAACCGGTCGGTCATGGAGACGCCGGTCGCGGCGAGCAGGGGGACCTTGTTTCCCTGGCCAAAGGGCTCCAGCAGGGAGATCTTCTCGATGGTATCGACATCGAGCTCGGAGAGGTGCACCACGGCAGCAATCTCGCCGGTATCCTCGAAGGCATCTTCCGGCAGCTCCGAAAGGACCGCATCGAGCCTCACCCGCAGCTCATCGAGCTTCTCAGCAGGAAGCGTGACGCCCACGGCGCCCGCATGTCCGCCGAAGCGCGTGAGCAGATCCGAGCATCGCTCGACAGCATCGAAGAGGTTCACCGCACCCACTGAGCGGCCCGAGCCGCGGGCGACCCCGTCCTCGATCGAGAACAGCAGCACCGGCACGTGGTAACGGTTGACGAGGCGACTTGCGACGATGCCCTTGACACCCTCGTGCCAGCCCTCGCCACCGACCACGATCACGCGGCCGCCGGTATAGGTCTCCTCGACACGGGCGACCGCCTCATCGGCAAGCGCGGCTTCGATGTCGCGTCGCTCCTGGTTGATGGCCTCGAGCTCCGACGCCAAGCGCCCTGCCTCGACCGGATCGCGCTCGAGAAGGAGGTTGAGGGCGAGCGCCGGGTCTGCCATGCGGCCGGCTGCATTGAGCCGCGGAATAAGGGAGAAGGAGAGCGCATCGGCGGTGATGGTTGAAAGGTCGGTGCGGGTGACCGCAGCCAGCGCGATGAAGCCCGGCCGTTCAGTCGAGCGCATCTGCGCGATGCCCTCGGCCACCAGCGCGCGATTCTCAGGCGTGAGCAGCATCATGTCCGAAACGGTTCCGAGCGCTGCCACCTCGATGTAGCGTCGCCACAGATCAGAAGCACCCAGGCGGGACCCCAAAGCCTGCACGAGCTTGAGCGCTACCCCCGCGCCGGCGAGCTCGTGCGAGGGGCCATTCGCCACCAGCTTGGGATCGGTGAGGGGAATCCCCTCTGGAACCATATCGGCTGGCTCGTGATGATCGGTGACCACCAGATCAACACCGCGCTCGGAAAGAAATGCGACTTCGTTACGGGCGGCGATCCCGTTGTCGACCGTCACTACGAGCGCGGGGTCGCACACCTCCATCACGCGATCGAGGGCTGTCTGAGAAAGGCCGTACCCCTCTTCGAACCGATGCGGAATGAACGGATGCACCGATGCCCCGAGCTCGCGAAGCGCCTCGGTGAGCAAGCAGGTCGAGGTGATCCCGTCGACATCGAAGTCACCGAATACCGCAATCCGCTCGCCATCGCGCACCGCACGCGCCACGCGCTCAACCACCGCAGGCATACCCGGAATATCCAGTGGATCCGCCCAATCGCGGTCCAGCGAAGGCGTCAGGAAGGCACGGCCTTCCTCAACGGACCCGATGCCGTGCGCCACCATGATGCGCGCGACAAGCGAGGGGACTCCGAGGCCCACGGCAAGGTCATCGGCAAGGCGCGGGTTCTCGGGAGCGAGGACCCACCGATGGGTGGTCTTAAGCGATGCCATGGGGCATCACCTCGACAGGCTCAGACGTAGCGGAAACAGAAGCGAAGCGTGCACAGACGAGGTCGCATACGAAGCGACCGCACGCACGGGAAATGCGTTTCATAGCGGCATCCTTGTAAAAGCGCCCGCTGCGGCGGGCTAGGCTGTTGTCCGCTGTCCATTATAGCCGCCGGGCAAACAAGCCCGTGCGTTTCCCGGCGAACGGTATATCCCGCTTCAGCAACCCCTAGCCGCGCGCGGCGAGATACCTCACCGAATAAGGCTCCAGCTCGATAGCGCCGTTGAGTTCGACGGGCTCCCCGTTCTCGATCAGATCGTCGAAGGTGCCCGCGAGCTCGCCTGCACTGAGATGCGCCGGCTGGGCGCTGGCGTTCACGGCGACGAGCACCCGCGCGCCTTCGCAAGCGCGCTCGAACAGCAGCTGTTCGCTCGCGATGACCACATTGCGGTAGCTGCCATAGGCAAGCGCCGCCGACGCCGGCGCGAGGGCGCCCGTCGTTGCATCTCGCGCGGTACGCGCCCTGATCAGCCGCTCGATGAAGGCAGTGACCTCGGTGTGCTCAGGCTGCTCGAGCGCGGGCCTCAGCGACCAGTCGCTACCAGCGCCCTTGACGCCTTCTATCCCCCACTCGCTGCCATAATACAGGCAGGGAATGCCCGGCATGCCGAAGAGCACGCCGTATGCGCAGGGAATATGTCCGGGATCTGCAAGGATGCTTGCCAGCCGCGTCACATCGTGGTTATCAGCGAACGAGAGGAGATGCATGCCGCGGTAGATGCACCAAGGATCGCCACCAAACTGGCGGTGCAGCGAATGGGCGATCTCGAACATGTTATGGGAGTTGAAACTGGAGTAGAGGCCCTTGTAGCACTCGTAATTCGTGCACGAATGAAGCATGCCATCGCCTACGAGCTGGCTGTAGTCTCCATGGAGGGTCTCGCCGATGAGCACGAACTCCCGACCGGGGCCCCCTTGCGCCCCGAGCTCATCCGCAAGCACGCGGAGCCGCCCTATGAACCCTCGATCCAACGAATAGGCGACGTCGAGCCTCAGGCCATCGATTCCAAACCGCTCGCGCCAGAAGCGCACGCAGTCCAGAAGGTACTCCACCACCTCAGGGTTGGTGAGGTTGAGTTTAACAAGCTCGAAATGACCCTCCCAGCCCTCGTACCAGAATCCATCCCCGTAAGGCGAATCGCCGTCGAAATTCGTGATGAACCAGTCGCGATAGCGCGAATCCCAGCCATGCTCTTTCAGATCCTCGAACGCCCAGAACTCACGACCAACATGGTTGAAAACGGCATCGAGCACGACGCGGATCCCGCGATTGTGCAGCTCGTCTACCACAAGCGCGAAATCATCTTCGGAACCGAGCCTGCAATCGATGCATCGGAGGTCGCGCGTATCATAGCCATGCGTGCTGGATTCGAACACCGGATTAAGCAGTACCGATCCGATACCGAGGTCGTGCAGGTAATCAGCCCAATCGATGATGCGCTTGATACGCGGCTCGAATATGCCGTCGTTTTCTTGCGGCGCCCCGCACAGACCCAGCGGAAAAATCTGATAGAAGATGCTCTCATACGCCCACATGATTTGCCCTCCCCATGCAGCTGCCCCTCAATCAACGGCATCATGCTCGCAGAATATCTCATATTCCGCATGCACCATAGACAAACGCACGCCGACCATGCATGCCGGCGGCAGTTCGCATACTCATTTTGACGGTTTATCAACGAGCACTCAAGCACGCTGTCAATTGGCACCGACGATATCCTCGATGCTTGCAGCGCGGGCTGGCTCTCTCCTCGACAATCAGCTGAAAGTAATGAAGAGGCCTCCAAATCGAAATAGGGCAGATCCATTGCACATTATTCGAATCTATGATCTTCTATCGCAATATAAATCCGTTTCTTTTTTGTCGTAAATTTATGCATTCTTTTAAACTCTTATCGTTAATATTATTCATTCTATAATACACATCGTAAGATATCTGCAATTATCAGATGGTTGTCGTAGTTTTATTTCATTAAATATAATAGTTATCAATTATTTTTACGATATGTATCACTATTTTGCAATTATTTTACGATTCCATTCGTTAAATGCGAGAATCTTACGTTGGAGCGGGACGGTGCGCGCCCGAGCGATGCCGCTTCCCAGCCGCCTTTAGGCCTCATGTACGGTTCAAGCCTTATCCGGCCAGCGCTCCCCATTTGCCCCAGGGCGAGACCGACTGTCCACGAGCGCCACCGAGAGCATGCCGAACTCCATACGCGACCCCTGCATCCAGCTCTTGCGTACAAGAAACAGGGCCGCGAGCGAACCCGCGACCCTGTTTGATCTGATGCTCGATATCGACCGTGCTCGGAGGCTACTCCTCCACCAGCTCGAACTGATCGGGACCGACTCCGCAAACGGGGCACACGAAGTCCTCAGGCAGCTCGGGAGTGTCGACCTCGACCTCGTAGCCGCAGACGACGCACACGAACTTGTAGGTCTTCTCGTCAGACATGGAAACCATCCTTTCGTAGGCGATGAAACTTATCCGCTAGTATATCCACACCGCGCCATCTCAAACGGCATAACACGCGATCAGGAAATCTTAAACATTTAGGACATAATCTCGATAACAGGAGCATTCGCCGCTCGGTGCACTCAAGCAGAAACTCATGCGCCAAGGCGCTTATGATGCCTGGTATGAAGAGGCCTTGGGCGGCGTCTTGCCTTTGAGCACCGCGTGGTAATAGCTGTAGGTGAGAGGCTCTTCGTCAGAAAGCACCCGAGCGTCTTCAACCTCGCCGATAAACAGCAGGTGCGTGCCCACATCGACGGTATCGATAAGGCGGCATGCGAGCAACGCGCAGACGTGTTCGGGGGAGTAGGGGCTCCCCACGGCAGATGTTTCGCAACCGTACTTCTCGAACTTGTCGTAGGTATCACTCGAACGGAACCCAAAGTTGCCGATATAGGGCATGTCCGCCGTCTTGTCGATAACGGTGATCGTGAAAGCCCCTGCATCGGCTATGACGCCAGCAGTGACGTTGTCCTTGTTCACCGCAACTGAAACCGCTGGCGGCGCGGCCGTTACCTGCACAGCCGTGTTCACCACGCAGCCGGCCCGCTTGCCCTCGGCCTCAGCCGAAACGACATAGAGACCGTAACTCATCTTGAAGAATGCCGAGAGATCCATGCGGGCTCCTTACCTTTGGGTGCAGATTAGGCCGTTGCCCGTATGGTACCCGATGGCAGCGCCTGCGCGCAGATGGATTCCGCGAACGCGCGACGCGAGGTGAAAGGCAGCTAGGATGGGCAACGCTAGCGCCTAGCGGTAGCGCTCCTTGAGGGCGCGCTCGATCTCGCGCTGCATGTCGCGCTTAGCCATATCCTCGCGCTTGTCGTAGAGCTTTTTGCCACGGCCAAGACCGAGCAGCAGCTTGACGCGACCGTTGGCGTCGAAGTAGAGCTCAAGCGGCACGAGCGCGTACCCGCGCGTACGGAGCTTCTCGTCAAGATGGTCTATCTCCTTGCGATGAAGCAGCAGCTTGCGGCGGCGCTCGGGATCGCGGTTGAAGATGGTGCCGTGGCTATAGGGGTGAATGTGCACGCCCACGAGCCAGCACTCGCCTCCGCGAATCAAAGCGAAGGTGTCGGTGATCTGGCAGGCGCGCTCGCGCAGGCTCTTCACCTCGGTACCGGTGAGGGCGACGCCGCACTCATAGGTCTCCTCGATGAAGTACTCATGCCGGGCAGAGCGGTTTTTGGCTATGGTCTTGCGCTCCCTACGCGTTGGCATCGCGATCCTCCTCGGAATTCTCACCGCGCTCGGCGGCAAGCTCGGCATCGGATTCATGAACGAGCTGGATGAGGGCCTTTACGACGTTCTCCCCCACCAAGTCGCGAGCGCGGAGCGTGAGCCGCGCCGCCTCGTTGCGATCGCCGGCGCGAGATGCATCCATGGCGCACATGATGAGGCAGATGGCAATCTCGGCATTGGGCTCGGTGGGGATACCTTGGGCGGCGAGCGCTGCGGTCGCCTCGTCTTCGCCAAGCTCAGCGGCATCGGATGCGACCTCCATGAGGTGCGTGATGAGCCTCCGCGTGACCATATCTTCTGGGGCGAAGCGCGCGGCGCGGCGAGCGCACCCCGCCGCAGCGGACGCCTCATCTTCATCGAGGAAGAACTCGCCTAAACCAGCGTACGCACGACCGACATGCGCCGCATCCGCCGCGCGCTCGAGCACGGAGAAAAGCAGCGATGCCCATTCGCGCCTGTCACCCAAGATGTGGAAAACTTCGGCGAGATCAAGTCGATAGGCACAGTGCATGGGGTTCCACCTGACCGCCTGCATGAGGGCATCACGCGCAAGAGCGTGCTCCTGGCTCTGGATGTAAGCGAAGGCCAGATCGGCATAGAGACGGTCAAAAGGCGCCCCCACCTGCACGAGCGTGCGTGGATCACCTTCTACGCGGCGGTATGCAAGGCGCTCGAAGGCGTCAGAGAAGCAGAAATACTGCACCTCGTCGGTGGTGGTGCACTCCGTCTCCACATACTCCTCGACGGCATCGCGCAGCTCGAGCAAGGCGGGCAGCGAGGCCTCGACATCGCCCTGTCCCAGGAAATTCTCTATACGGTTAAGGTCGCCCACATCGAACGGTAGGTCCATAGCCCCTCCTAGCGTCAAGGGTATCAGTGTAGCGTACGCGGGCCCGCGATGAGCGCGAGATCGAGATGCCCGCGCAGCACATCGCAGCGGAGCACCTCCGCAACCACCCGGTCGCCCGGCCGCACCAAGCGCCCGGTTGCCGAACCTGTGTAGGTGAGGGTCCGCTCGTCGAGGTCGAACCACTCGTCACCCAAATCGCGCACGTGGATGAGCCCCTCGGCATGGAAGTCATCAAGCCGTACGAACGCGCCAAGCTGATCCACCCAGGTCACCGTGCCGCGGAAGCGCTCACCCACCCGCCGAGAGAAGAAGCGGGCCACCTCGACCTTTTGCGATGCACGGGCGGCGGCGTCAGCGATGCGCTCTCGGTCGCTCGATGCGCTGCAGAGCTGTGAAGCGATTCGCTCCAAGCACTCGCGCCCCGCGCCGATGAGAGCACGGGAGCGCTCGCGGGCGGCGCGCTCGCCCAAGTGCTCGCGGACGAGCTCCACCTTAAGCGCCCGGTGCACCAGCAGGTCGGGATAGCGCCGGATAGGACTCGTGAAATGGCAGTAAGCATCCGCCCCCAGGGCGTAGTGCCCCTCGTTGCTCGGGCGATAGACCGCGCGTTGCATAGCACGCAGGAGCAACGCGTTCACCAGCTCTGCTGCCGGCGTCCCCGCAGCACGCGCAAGCACGGACCTCATGGCAGCCTGCTCGCCGAGCGAAATCTCCGCAGCCTCCGTACGGGTCGCTATCTGCAGCTCTGCCAGCGTCATCGCCGCATCATGCAAATGGTCGGGAGATGGCCGGTCGTGAACGCGATAGGCGCATACCGTACCGCGGTCGGCAAGCCATGCCGCCACGCATTCATTGGCGGCGAGCATTGCCTCCTCGATCAGGCCAGTCGCCTCGGTCCGCTGTCGGCTCACGAGATCCACGGGCTCACCGTCATCACCGAGCAAGGCATGGACCTCGACGGTATCGAAATCGACCGCCCCGCGATCGAAGCGGATCTGGCGCCGCAGGCGCGCCAGCTCTGCAGCATCCGCTAAGAACGATGCGAGATCCACGCCCTCCGCCGCCGAAGCGCTCACCTCGTCTGCCGCCGACGAAGCATCGCCACGGAGCAAGGCGTCCGCCTGCTCGTAGGAAAGGCGCACCCGCGAGCGCATCGCACTGGGATAGAACTCGCTGGTACGCAGGCGTCCCTGGCGATCGAAGCGCATGGCGGCCGTGAATGCGAGACGGTCCTCGCCGGGGCGCAGCGAGCACAGATCGCAGGAGAGCCGCTCCGGCAGCATTGGCAGCACGCGATCGGCCAGATAGACAGAGGTCGCGCGGCGGCGCGCCTCCAGATCGATCGCATCTTCCCAGCCCACGTAGTGCGAGACGTCGGCGATGTGCACCATGAGCGCAAAACCGCCATCCGCCGTTCGCTCGATCGAGATGGCATCGTCGAAATCCCGCGCATCCACCGGATCGATCGTAAGCGCGAAGCGGTCGCGCAAGTCGCGGCGGAGCGGGTCGGCGAGCGCGCCATCGATATCGAGGTCGAGCTCATCGGCAGCGCTTGTTGCCGCCTCGGGATAACCATCCTCGAGGTCGTAGCGCGCCATGATGCAGCGAATCCCTAGATCGGGCGCATCGGCATCACCAATCCTGCGCTCGATGGTCACGACCCCCGACTCATAACGCGAAGGATAGCTCTCGATGCGCGCGCTCACCACGTCGCCCTCATGCACGCCGAGCTCCTGAGCTGAGCGATCGCGCGGCAGGACGAAGAAGTCTGCCTTGAGGCGCGTGTCAAGCGGACGCACGCAGCCCAGGGGACCGGCAGGCGCATACGTGCCCACAACGGAAGCCGCCGCGCGCTCGACAACGCTCTCGACGACCGCGCGCCGCTCGCCACGGTGCCCGCGGTGCATGCTTATGGCAACGACATCGCCCGCCATAACCTGGCGCAGCGAGCTCCCAGCAAGTTTGAAGGAGCCCTCAGCCGTCTCGACCATGCCGCCGGCATCGGAAAGCCGAACGGTACCGGTAAGGCTCGGACGACGCTGGCTGCGCGTCGGTTTGCGCCGATTGGTTGCGCGTCGCTTGCGTCCCATGGGATCACTCCTTCCCATCGATTCGACCGCGTCCCATCAATAGAGCAAAAGGCCGGCCCCCTTGACACCCCATGCGACTTAATCGTCTCCATGCGGTGGCAAGGAAAGGCCGGCCCCAATACAGCCTGCAGGCGGCTACACCTTGAGGTAGCGCCTCATGGCGATCGCGGAGCCAAACAGGCCGATCACGATACCAACGATCACGAGGGCGCCGTACGTCATGAGGAAGACGTCGAGCGGCACATCGAACGACAGCCAGCTCACCATCGTGTGCAAGCGCGGCATGAGCAGGTTGCGGATGAGCTCGAGCACGCCGATCGAGAGGGCAGCGCCGAGCAGGGCCTGCAGCACGCCCTCCGTGATGAACGGCCCGCGGATGAAGCCGTTCGAAGCGCCCACGAGGCGCATAATCGCGATCTCGCGACGACGCGCGGTGATGGAGAGGCGAATCGTGTTGTTGATGAAGATGAAGGCGATGAACGTGAGCAGCGCCACGAGCACGATGAGCGCGACGCGGATGTAGCCGGTGATCTGGAAGAGGCGACCGACCTCCTCCTGGCTGTAAAGCACGCTGCCTTCAACGTCGCCGCCGTCAGCGATCGCCTGGAAGCCAGGATCATCCTTGATCTGCTGGGCCATGGCCTCAACCTGGGAGGAGTCCTCCATCTCGATCACGAACGAGCGCGGAAGCGGGTTCTCACCGTCGAGCGCGGAAAGCGTGGAGTCGGCATTATCCGTCATGCCCTGCCAAGCCTCGAGCGCCTCATCCTTGGTGCGGAAGTCGACGTGCGCGACGTTGTCCCAGCTCTCAAGCGTGGCACGGAACGCCTCGACATCCTCATCGGATGCCTCGTCCGAAATGAACGCGTTGATGGTGACCGAGTCCTCGATCGTACCGATGGCCGAGGTGATCATGGCGGAACCGATGATGAACAGGCCGATGATGAACAGCGACAGGAAGATGGTGATGACTGCGCCGACCGACGTGGTCCAGTTGCGGCCGAAGTGGCTGAAGGCCTCGCGCAGCGAGTAGCCAAGGTTAGAAGGAGCCATAGTTACCGTAGCCTCCCCTCTCCTGGTCGCGGATGACATGGCCTGCTTCGAGCGCGATGACGCGCCGGTGCATGGAGTCGACCATCTCGCGGTCATGGGTGGCCACGATGACCGTGGTGCCCGTACGGTTGATGCGCTCCAAGAGCTTCATGATACCGAGCGAGATCGCCGGGTCGAGATTGCCCGTGGGCTCGTCGCAGATGAGCAGCGGCGGGCGGTTGACCATGGCGCGCGCGACGTTCACGCGCTGCTGCTCGCCACCGGAGAGCTGGTCGGGGCGAGATTTCATCTGGTCGCCGAGGCCCACAAGGCGAAGCACCTCGGGCACCTGCGAGCGGATGACGCCACGCGGCTTGCCGATGCACTCAAGCGCGAAGGCCACGTTCTCGTACGCCGTCTTGTTGGGCAGCAGACGGAAGTCCTGGAAGACGATGCCCATCTGGCGGCGCAGATAGGGGACCTTGCGGTTGCGAATGCGGGTGAGGTCCTGCCCCGCCACGATCACGCGGCCGGAGGTGGGCTTGACCTCGCGCATGATGGTGCGTAGGAGCGTCGACTTGCCGGAACCCGAGTGACCTACGAGGAAGACGAACTCTCCCGGATAGATCTCGAGGTTGACGTCCTCGAGCGCGGGCTTGTTGGGCTGTGCCGGATAGACCTTGGTAACATGCTCCATCAAGATCACGGGCTCGACGCCGGCATCGCGCGCCATCTTCTTGCGCGACTCGCCTATCGGTGCGAAGACGGACGTGAAGTCCGAGCTCTCGAGCGCATTGTCGAGCGAGGCGACCTCATCTGCCTGGTCGGCGGTGACCGCGGGTACCGCGGGAACGGTGACATCGGGCACGCGCACTCCGGCGCTCGCCATGAAGGCACCGGTATCGCCCGGGGCAACCGAGCCCGAAGCTGCGGGCGTAGGAACATTGAGGATGGGGTTCGGCGGCGCCGCGCCCGCCACCACGTCGTCACTGGACGGATGATAGGCGAATGGGTCCTGCGCCAAGTCGGCGTCGAGGGGCGACACCGCAGACGAGGGAACGTTCAGCGAAGGCTGCTGAGCCGGTTCCGAGGAGTACGCGAAGTGCGAAGCAGGCTGCGCTTCCTGATGCAGCGGAGCATCCTGCTCGTCACTCGGCTTGCGAAAGTGGCTTCCCACAGAGGCTCCTTCAAGTCGTGCGATTGAACTACAGACGCGACATATTGTAGCAGGAACGGTACATATGCACAGAAACAGCAACGGACGCCGCCGCCCAGATGCAGGCTGCGGCGTCCGATGGATGACGCTCCGATGTGGATCGCTAGGCCTTCAGCACCTCGCGCACGCGCGCGGCGATGCCGTCGGCATCGATGCCGTAATGCGCGAGCAGCTCGGCAGCCGAACCGGACTGGCCGAACGTCGTGAGGCCGAGGCGCGTCACCTGGACGGGGTGCTTCTCGCTCAGGAGCTCAGCCACAGCGGAACCCATGCCGCCGTAGATGCTGTGCTCCTCGACCGTGAGCACGCGCCCGCACTTAGCGGCGGATGCA
Source organism: Enorma phocaeensis (assembly GCF_900186505.1). GTDB lineage: Bacteria > Actinomycetota > Coriobacteriia > Coriobacteriales > Coriobacteriaceae > Enorma > Enorma phocaeensis. The sequence goes on along the minus strand of NZ_LT891967.1, from coordinate 21,200 downwards.
ACGATGGTCTCCTCATCAAGCGGCTTCACGCTCATAACGTCCACGACCTCGGCAGAGATGCCCTCAGCTGCGAGCTCCTCGGCAGCCTTGAGGGCATGCGCCACCTCGACGCCGCACGCCATGATCGAGATGTCCGCGCCCTCCCGAACCACGTTTGCGAAAGGCAGCTCGCACGTGAAGTCGTCGCCGTACACCTCGGGCAGCGGCTCGCGGCCTAGACGCACGTAGAAGGGGCCGGGGGTCTGGGCCGCCAGACGGATGGCCGCCTTGGCGCTCGCATAGTCCGCCGGCACGAGCACGCGCATGCCGGGCAGCACGCGCATGAGCGCGATGTCCTCGAGCATCTGATGCGTGGCGCCGTCGGCGCCCACGGTGATGCCCGCGTGCGTGGGGCAGACCTTCACGTTGAGGCCGGAATCGCACACGGTGTTGCGAATCTGCTCGTAGCAGCGGCCAGAGCCGAACACGGCAAACGAGCCCGTGAAGACTGTGCGCCCGGTGAGCGCGAGGCCCGACGCTACGCCGATCATGTTCTGCTCGGCGATGCCGACGTCGACCAAACGGTCGGGATATGCCGCACCGAGCTTCGCGGTGGTGGTGGAGCCGCACAGATCGGCGTCGACCGCCATGATGTCCATGCCCGCTTCAACGAGCTCGATGAGCGTTTCGCCAAATGCAGCACGTGTTGCCTTAGCCATCGCTTACGCCTCCTTACCGGCGCAGGCGAGCTTGTCGCCGGCCGCATCGATCTCTGCCAGGGCGGCCTCTGCCTGCTCGGCACTCGGCGCGTTCCCGTGCCAGCTCACCTGGTCTTCCATGAAGGAGACGCCCTTGCCCTTGATGGTGGTGCAGATGATGGCTGTGGGCGCGCCCTCGTGCGCAACAGCTTCCTCAAGCGCCGCACGAACCGCCGGCACGCTGTTGCCATCGGCGACCATGATGACGTTCCAGCCGAACGCCTCGAAGCGCGCGTCGAGCGGCTGCACCGCGCACACGTCGCTCACGTGCCCGTCGATCTGCAAGTTGTTGCTGTCGACGATGGCAACAAGGTTGTCGAGGCCCTTGTGCGAAGCGAACATCGCGGCCTCCCAGTTCTGGCCCTCCTGGAGCTCGCCGTCGCCCAGAAGCGCGAACACGCGACGAAGCTCACCGCCATCGCGAGCCGCATCGAGCTTGAAGCCAAGCGCCATACCGGAAGCGACCGAAAGGCCCTGACCCAGGGAGCCGGTACAAACCTCGACACCGGGGCAGGCATGGCAATCGGGATGGCCCTGCAAACGCGAACCGAACTTGCGCAGGGTGACGAGCTCCTCGCGCGGCAGATATCCCACCTGGGCGAGCACCGCGTAGAGGGCAGGTGCCGCATGTCCCTTGGAGAGCACGAAGCGATCGCGCTCGGCGCACTCCGCATCGGCGGGGTCATACCCCATCACGCCGGAGAAATAGAGTGTCGCCAGGATGTCCGTCGCGGAGAGCGATCCACCCGGGTGACCGCTGCCCGACGCTGCGAGCATCTCGATCTCGTCGTAGCGCATGCGGTTGGCGATGAGGGCGATCTCCTCGTCGCTCCGCGCACAGGCACACCTGAGCTGTTCAGTTGCCATGTCCATCCCTTCGATGTAGGAAGTCTGTAAAGACGCGTTCATCATAGCAGCTACAGCCCATCCCATAGAACCGGCACGGCTCTGCACCATCTTTTCGCAATGTGCGGGAATGCTTCACGAAGATCCCAGCGAAACCCGTTCTGTCGATAGTGGCAGGGAACAACCAGTACGAGATTCTTTGTCGGCTGCCTAGAAGCCCGCCTTGGAAACAGCGACCCATGGACCACCGACGTCATGTGCCGGGGTTCTTGCTTCATGAGATATCGAGCCTCTGTAAACCACGATATCCGATGCCGAAGCGCCTACGCTCCGAACTCCTTAAAGCCCTCTCCGAGCGCCTCGTTCACATCGGTGATGATTACAATGGCATCGCGGTCCCGCTCGAAGACGATCGCCTTGAGGTATGAGACCTCGCGCGGGCTCAACACGACCATGAGCATGGGGCGCTTCTCGCCGCTCCACATACCGATGGCGTCCAAGCACGTCACACCTCGCACCATGCCGTGCATGATGTCATGTGCGATCTCGTCGTAGCTGCTCGAGATGATGAACGCCGCGCGCTCGCGGTTCCCGCCGTCCACCACCATGTCGATGACGTATCCAGAAAGCACCATGGAGAGCGCCGCGTAGAGCGCGTTCGTGAGGGAGAACACCGGGATGGACGCCGCGCACACGGCAACGTCGAGCGCCATGACCGTACCGCCCACGGGAAACGATGTCTTGCGCGAGATGATCTGCGCGATGGTGTCCGACCCGCCGGTGTTGCCGCCCGCACGGAACACCAAGCCATAGCCGATACCCGAGATGATGCCGCCCCAGAGTGCGGAGAGCACAAGCTCGCCCTGCTCCATCATGTCCGCGAGTGGCATAAAGAGATCGCAGAAGAAACCGAAGAGCATGAACCCTGTGATGGTCTGAATGGCATAGCGAACGCCACCTGTACGCAACACGAACAGGAGCAGCAACGCGTTCATCACAATGGTTTGGAGGCCGATGGGAAGGTAGAAACCGTTCGCATCCGCAACGGCAGAGAGGATGGTCGCAAGGCCGGTGAGCCCACCCGCCGCAAGGCCGTTCGGAACCATGAAGAGGTCCACAGCGAGCGCGGCAACAGCGCAGCCGGCAACCACAAGTGGCAGATCGCGCACGAAGCTCGAACGGATTAGGCGCTTGATGCGCTCCCTGGTTTGCCTAGGCTTGCTTGCCATGGCCCGCTCCTCTCTGCGCACGGCCGCCGCTACGCGGCGCACCGCCGTACCCTAACAGGCGCATGACATCGGATGATATGCATCTGGAGGCCGTGGCGGGCAGCAGCCGCCATCTGGCCAAGAGGATTGTAGCACTCAGAACCACTGCCGGTAATCCCGCTGGAACAAAAACGGCTTATCAAACCCTTCAGTGCTGAGCTTAAAATCCCGAATGCAGGGAATTGCCGAAGGGCTCAGAAGCCGCCAGAACCAGAGATCCCATCAATCATCTGGCAGTGAAGGGAGGCTGCTAAGCCACGTTTTGTACTCTTCATCGTCCAGCCAGTCAATAATGTCTCCAGGCTTGCACCTAAGTGCCTTGCATAGCCCCTCAAGGGTTGAGAACCTTATCCCCTTTAGCTTACCGGTTTTGATTCTGGATATGTTCACAGGGGAGATACCGACCAACTCAGCCAACTCAACAGAACTAATCTTCCGGTCAGCCATTACACGATCTAACCTCATAACAATCGGCACAACATGCTCCCTGCTCACAACACGCAGAAAATCAAAGAATATTATCTGCTTCTTCCTGCAGAACTCTTCCATATTCAAATATTGTCGAGAATACGAAAAATACCACAGCTACAGATATTGCGCGTATGTCGAGCATCGGTTCAACGGCCTCAAGCACGATACCGTCATTCATAATCGGAGGAAAGCTAATTGAAGGAAGAAGCAATCCAAAGAGAGCGTATAGCAGATGAGCAGTTCCTATGGATATCAGGCGAAAAGTTTGAATGTTACTAAAAATGGACCTGCTTCGAACAATGGACAATGCAAACGAAATGATGAGAAATAGGGAGCAGATGTCCATGAGGTTCATGAGTACGGATACAACAATATATTGCCATGCGGCTGCGGACCCAATAAGGGTCCGTGACTCTACTACCAGTTGTATCTCAAAGATGCTGCATATCGTATTAAACAGACAACCGACAACTAAAATCGCAGAGAGCACAGTGAGCAATATCGTCAGCCGTTTACCCCGGCGGCGCCCCCATCCATTTACCTCTCTAGGGATCTCAGGCATTCCAGCGCTCCAATGTCGTCAGAAACCTATTTTGATTCCTCCAATTATCCAACATGGTTTTCTGCAACTACCACACTCAATCACGAATAGCATTGTTCTGTTCTCCTAACACGCTCGACAAGAACTCAGTAATTTTGAAATCAATCCTCTGTGAATAGTATGCGCAATATGGATCCTTTCCTTCGGCGAATCCCTCATTCAAAAACATCCGTGCCCTGCATCCTCCTCCGCAAATCTATCGATTGCTGCATGTATTACAATCGTCCAATTCGTCGACCGTAGGCAGCAACATTTTTGACAGAGCGCTCTGAATATCCTTCGCTGAATCCAAGAAAGCATTTCCACAGCAATATTCCGGATAGTGAAGCATGTGGCAGGGGTACACGTTCCCCTCTGCCGAGATGCTAAGCGTTGTTATTCCCGCGCCACATTGTTTGCATGCGCGCAAACTCCACTCCGAAATGTCCGGAGATATGGTGCTTATATCCTCCCATTCGCCAACTTCATGCATGACGCGCGCCAAAAGCCTTAACCGATCGTCAGTTGGAAATAATTCCCCAAGCATCTCTCTTTTGCCACTTAACAGGCTAAAACCTACCGTTGCTCCACTCTGCTTCCCAAATTCCAACATCTCTGGCACATCGCCAATATTCTCAGCATGCAGCGTAAATAGAATATGGGGGCGTATTCCTGCCTCGGCGATTCTCTTAACTGCCTGCTTGATTTGATTGACTCGGCAATCGTTTCCAAACGGACTTCGAACCCAATCCCCCGTATTGTTAAACGATACCGATATGACATCAACACAATCCGAGAGCAATTCAAGCGCGCTCGGAGCACAAAGCGTACCGTTTGTCAGGACATTAACCGATTGAATACCGACATCGTTTGCATAGGCAACCAAAGCAGGCAGGTCATCGCGGAGGAAAGGCTCTCCTCCAGATACCACCAGCTGTGATATCCCAATCTTAGCTAGTACTCGAAGCGAGTGGGCAAGCTCATCATAAGTAGGGTCAATGCTATCGTTGCGATTGTTCGTATATGAATAATATCCTTTGCAAGCCATATTGCATCGATTGGTAACATGCAGGTAAGCGGTCTCAAGCCTCGAAGCTGTTTCCGCGGAACTCTCCTTACCTTCGTCCACCACAAAACCGTTGCGAACGAGATATTCTAGAAGCATCGTTTGCCCGACAGAAACAGCGTCAGCACCACAGCAACCACTGCCCAACGCATCGCAAAGCTTTATTCCATCCTCAGTGAGCCCGACAATTGCCCCAGTTACAGTGTTTCCGATTACGGGCACGTCACCTAAAGAAAAGCGAGTGACAGCATTAGAAAACTGCATATACGCCTACATCCAGTCTATATATTGGATAATGCATTATTAATTTCTTATATTATTTCTGACTTTATCGAGTACCATTGACCCCCTATAATCTACCGCTCAACCTATAACATAATATTTTATGTTATTTCTAATATATATTACATATATGGCTAGCCTTGGAACTCTTTTATCAAGGGAGGTCACCATGCAAACAAAGATTGACCCTCGTTCATTTTTAGCGGCCGCAGTTTTGGGCTGTTCAAGCATCCTTGTCCCACGTGAAGCGTTTTCTATAGCGTTGAACTGAACAAGCGGCGCGTTTAGCGATATCATGCTTCAGCGAAAAAAACCAATGTGGGCAGCTCTTTTGATCGTCTGTAGCTTATGCCTCAATCTTTACCTTGCAAACTACAGCATCCTGTACCGCCATATGCAGAATGGCGCGCTCAATGGGTTCAGCATCGTTGGCTCATATCAATCGGTTGGGACGCAACATGTCAGCTTGTCGATGATTGAACGCGAGCGCGAAGGGCCATCTACCGAAACGCTTCGTGAATGGCAGCTCGTGGAATATGACGGTACGGTGCTGGAAGGCCATTTCCGTCCATTGGGAGACCCGAACATCTTCGTGCTCACAACAGTCGATGGAAAACGTTTGGGAATCGCCCACCTATCCTATTCGACACCAAACGGGACCGACGGTGCGCTGTATCTTGTCGAGGAAGATGGCACGACTACCCAGTTCGCGAAAACAAGCGATATTCCCGGCTTCCTTGCGCTGGAATAGCAGCGAGCGGGCGTTGTCCTAATCGGAAGCGCCCGCTCATCCACTCTACTCCGCGGTCGTCTCGGCGTTGCCGGTCGCCCAGCGATGATAGCCGATGATGAACTGATCGAGGTCACCGTCCTCGAGCACCGCGTCGACGTTGCCCGTTTCCACACCCGTGCGCAGGTCCTTGACCATCTGATACGGATAGAGAACATAGCTGCGAATCTGATTGCCAAAGCCGATATCGGTTTTGGGGCCGCGGATCTCATCCAAGGCCTCCTCGCGCTTCTGGAGCTCGAGCTCGAACAGGCGCGCCTTGAGAATCTGCATGCACGCCGCCTTGTTCTGGATCTGACTGCGTTCATTTTGGCAGGTAACGACGATACCCGTAGGCAAGTGCGTCACACGGACGGCGGAGTCGGTGGTGTTCACGCCCTGACCGCCCGGACCGCTAGCATGGTAGACGTCCACCCGGATGTCATCCGGTGCGATCTCGATCTCGATATCATCGGGCAGCACCGGGATGACCTCGACGCCGGCGAAGGTCGTCTGACGGCGCTTCTTGAGGTCCGTGGGGCTGATGCGCACAAGGCGATGGACGCCGGCCTCGGCGCGGAGCATGCCGAAGGCGTCCTTGCCCTCGACGGTGAAGGTCGCGCGGTCGATGCCGATAACCTCTGCCGCAGGGCAATCGTTCACCGTCACCTTCCAGCCGCGGCGCTCACAGTACTTCATGTACATTTTGAACAGCATGAAGGTCCAGTCCTGGGCCTCAAGCCCGCCCTGACCGGGCTTGATCGTCACGATGGCGTCGCCGTGATCGAATTCCCCCGTAAACCAGCTGGAGAGCTCCATCTGGTCGATTCCCTGCTTGAGAGCGGCTACGGTCGAAGAGGCCTCTGAGAGGAACTCGGAAGTCTCGTCCGGATCGTCCATCTCGGTAGCAAGTTCGAGCGCTGCGCGCGCATCTGCCAACTGCCTCTGAGCTCGCTCAAATGCATCGACGTCATCTTTCGCCGCCGAGAGATCTGCCATGGTGGCCCGGGCTCGGTCTGCGTCATCCCAGAAACCCGGCTGGGCGCTTTGGCGCTCGAGCTCTATGATTCGCCCGCGCTTCTCATCAAGGTGGAGATAGGACTCCACCTCACCTAGACGATCAGCGAGCTTGTCGAGCACTTCGGGCGTGATGTCGCTGAAATCGGCCATTAGCGGTTCCTGCCATGACAGTTCTTGAACTTCTTGCCACTGCCACACGGGCAGGGGTCGTTGCGGCCCACGTTGGCAAACGGGTCGCCGCTCTCGGCCTTGACGTAGGTCTTGACCTTGCCTTGGGCGGGCGCGGGTGCACGACCCGCGGCGTTGGCTGCTTGCGCGGCCGCCTCGCGACGGAACGTGGAGGAGCCGGCATCGCCGTCAACCTCGGAGGGACCGGAGAAGTGGGCACCACGCAGCGGAGCGTCGTCTTCGGTGCGCTGCGTCACGCGCGGAGCCTGCTTGACCTCGATGCGCAGCACCGTGCGCAGGTAATCCTCGTACATGGTGTCGACGAGAATCTGGAACGCATGGTGCGCCTCTGCCTTGTACTCGGTGAGCGGGTCGCGCTGACCGAAACCTCGAAGGCCAATGCCCTGCTTGAGATAGTCCATCTCCTGCAGATAGCTCATCCAGCGCGTATCGATGACGCGGAGCATGACCTGGGTGTTGAGGTCGCGCATGAGCTCCTCGCCCAGACGCTCGGCCTTCTCGTCGTAGCGCTCGGTCACATAGCCGTGAACGCGCTCGACGAGCTCGTCATAGGGCGCATCCTCGAATTCGGGAGCCTCCCGGTCGCCGGTAAGCTCTACGATCCACTTATGGAGCCCCTCGAGATCGCGCTCGTCGGCATGGGAGCCCTTGGGGCAGAACTCGGCCACGCAGCGCTCGACCGTATCGGTGATTACCGTGTCGATGTGCTCGGTGAGGTCCTTGCCGTCCAAGACCTTGTTGCGCTCGGCGTAGATCTCCTTGCGCTGGGTGTTCATGACGTCGTCGTACTCGAGCACGTTCTTGCGCATGGAGAAGTTGATGCTTTCAACCTTGCGCTGGGCGCTTTCGACGGCCTTCGATATCCACTTGTGCTGGAGCGGCAGATCATCCATGTCGGCATCTCGCATGAGCCCCGAGATGCGCTCCATCTTGCCGTCACCAAACAGGCGCATGAGGTCGTCCTCAAGCGAGAGGTAGAACTGGGTCTCGCCCGGATCGCCCTGACGGCCGGAACGGCCGCGCAGCTGGTTGTCGATACGGCGGCTCTCGTGCCGCTCGGTGCCGATGACCACAAGGCCGCCGGCTTCGACGACCTGTTCATGCTCCTTGGCGCAAATCTCCTTGGCCTCGACGAGCGCGCGCTCAAGCTCTTGAGCATAGCGCTCCTCGTAGTCCTCGGACTCCGGATCGAGGCCAAGTGCGTCGACCATCTCGTGGGCGAGCTCGTCAGGATTACCGCCGAGCAAGATGTCCGTACCACGGCCGGCCATGTTCGTCGCGATGGTCACCGCGCCCAGACGACCCGCCTGCGCAACGATATGCGCCTCGCGCTCATGATACTTGGCGTTCAGGACCTCGTGCTTGATGCCGCGTTTATCGAGCAGGCGCGAGAGCTTCTCCGAGCTCTCGATGGAAACGGTGCCCACCAGGACCGGCTGGCCGGTGGCATGACGCTGCTCGACCTCGTCGGCAACGGCGCGGTACTTCGACTCGATGGTGCGATAGACCAGGTCATCATGGTCAATGCGGATAACCGGCTTGTTGGACGGTATGACCTGAACCGGCAGGTTGTAGATCTGGCGGAACTCGGCATCCTCTGTAAGGGCGGTACCTGTCATGCCCGAGAGCTTGTCGTAGAGGCGGAAGTAGTTCTGCAGCGTGATGGTGGCGAGCGTCTGGTTCTCCTCGCGCACGAGCACGCCTTCCTTGGCCTCGATGGCCTGGTGCAAGCCTTCTGAATAGCGCCTGCCCTCCATGATGCGGCCGGTGAACTCGTCGACGATCTTGACCTCGCCACCGGTGACCACGTACTGCTTGTCGCGATGGAACATGTACTGCGCCTTGAGGGCTTGCTGCAGATGGTTGACGAGGGAGCCGGACAGGTCGGCATAGATGTCGTCGATGCCGAGACGCTGCTCGATCTTTTTCAGACCGCGCTCGGTAGCTGCGATCGTGTGCTTGGCCTCGTCCATCACGAAGTCGCCGTCGGGCTCCGGCGCAGGCTCAGGCGAGAGCGGGTCGCGCACGACCTCGGGGGCGCGCTTGAGGCCGCGCACGGCGCGGGCGAAATCCTTGTAGGTGCTCGCCGACTTGGTGCCCTGGCCGGAGATGATAAGCGGCGTACGGGCCTCATCGATGAGAATCGAGTCGACCTCGTCCACGATGGCGTAGACGTGCCCTCGCTGGACGCGCTGCTCGGGGCGGACGACCATGTTGTCGCGCAGGTAGTCGAAGCCGAACTCGGAGTTGGTGCCGTAGGTGACGTCAGCAGCATAGGCGGGGCGCTTGGCATCGAGGCGCATGCCGTTCTGCAGCAGACCGACCTTCATACCCAGGAAGCGGTAGATCCGGCCCATCCACTCGGAGTCGCGCTTAGCGAGGTAATCGTTCACGGTAACGATGTGCACGCCCGTGCCAGGGATGGCATTGAGGTAGCCGGCGAGGGTGGAGACGAGCGTCTTGCCTTCACCGGTCTTCATCTCGGCGATCTGACCCTCATGGAGCGCCATGCCGCCGATGAGCTGCACGTCGAAATGGCGCAGCCCCGTCGTGCGCTTGGATGCCTCGCGCACGACGGCGAAAGCCTCGGGAAGAAGCTCGTCGAGCGTCTCCCCCGCCTCGTAGCGCTCGCGGAAAAGCTCCGTCTGCCGTGCAAGCTCGGAATCGTCCATCTTCTCGTACGTTGGCTCGAGCTCATTGATGCGCTGGACGGTCTTCTGATAGCGCTTGAGCTCCTTATCGGCGCCGACGGAAAGAAGTTTTGAGAACAGTCCCATACGATGACCCTTCTGCAATGCAAGAGGGTTCGGCCTCCGCAACGCGCCTGCTGCGCGCCAAAGCCAGATGGCCGCCCCTCCGATGGGCATACTCAGACTGCTTAACTCTAGCCGTTTTGCCGCGCCATCGACGGCAGGTTGGGCGTTCGCACGTAGAAACCATGCACGGATTCGCGCATAGCGCGCACATACGCGCAGAAACCGTGCGCGACCTCGCGATCGCACGCATATACTTGAAGGAAACGTGAAGGAAACCGTCCCGACTTGAGAGCAACCACCCGAGTATCGCAATCATTCCAGCACCCCCTTAGAAAGGATCATCATGAGGCAGATGAGGAACGAGAAGCGCAAGGTCACCGATGAAGGCGAGCTGAAAGCCATCGTGGAAGCATGCCAGACCGTGCGCCTCGGCGTCATCGATGAAGAAGGCATGTTCATCGTCCCGATGAGCTTCGGCTACGAATGGGACGCAGACGATACCGAAGCGTTTTGCTCAACTAGCGCAAACGCACCTGCGGCGTGCAGCGATGCGGAGGAGCCGGTGGCGCACCTTACCCTTTGGTTGCACTCTGCGGGCGAGGGTCGCAAGGCGGATGCGTTTCGTGCCAATGGCGCTGGCGGCGCGCCCGTGGCGATCGAAATGGACTGCGAGGACGGCGTCATCGAGGGGCCCTACGCCTGCAAGTACTCCTATGCATTCCGCAGCATCATGGGCTCTGGCCGCATCTTCGCAATCGAGAACGGCGAGGACAAGGTATACGGACTCACCAAGATCATGGAGCACCTGGCGCCTGGAGCGCCAATCGCATTCGGACCGGGGATCATCGAGCGCGTGAGCGTATGGCGCGTCGAGGTCGACCACCTTACCGGCAAGCGCCGCGAACTCAAGGTGTCCGCTCCTAACGAGCTCAAGGCGCCCGCTCCAAAAGATGGAGAGAAATAGCCAAATTAGAGCATCTCGGTGAGCTCTTTCGACTGCCTCTGCAACCGAGATGCTGCAGGATAGCCATTTTCGGGCCTTTTGCGGCCGATTCTGTCCGTTTTTCCGCATCTCGATGAAATGCGAGCCATCGAGATGCGCCGGGATAGCCATTTCCAGTTTTGTGGGCTTAGAGCGCCAAAGCGCATCGATCGAATCCCGAAAGCCGAGCTCAGCAGGAACTATCTCATCGAGCGCCCGCGGGCGATGGGAGCACAGGGCGCCGACCTCGTGCATGCCGGCCACATTCCCTGCTGCCAAGCAGACGAGGACGGCGGCAGCACCAGCTCGGCCATCCCTCGATACAAAAGAAGGGCCCCGCACCGCAATGGCGGCACGGGGCCCGAGCGTTCCGTTATTGGACGCGCTACTCGGCAGCGGTCTCCTCGGCAGCGGGAGCCTCCTCCGCTACGGCCTCAGCAGGAGCCTTGGCGGCCTCCTCCTCGGCCTTCTTGGCGGCCTCAGCCTCGAACTTAGCGGCACGCTTGGCCTTCTCGGCAGCCTTGGCCTCGCGCTCGGCGGCACGACGGGCGGCCTCCTCCTCGGCCTTCTTGGCGCGCTCGGCCTTCTTGGCAGCCTCGCGCTCGAGGGTGGCCTGAGCGGCGCCACCGAACTTATCAGCGAAGCGCTGAACGCGTCCGCCGGTATCGACGAACTTCTGCTGACCGGTGTAGAACGGATGGCACTCGTTGCAGAGCTCGACGCGAATCTCGGGGACGGTGGCACGGGTCACGAAGGTGTTGCCGCAGGAGCAACGCACCGTGCACTCCATGTACTCGGGATGGATTCCAGGTTTCATGCAGGGTCTCCTTATACTCGTGTCCTGGTTTCCGACCAGAACGTATAGGCGCCTTGGTTTCCGACCAAGGCAAAACAACTTGCTAAGAATAACACAGGGCACACGAAGACGGTCAAACTCGCAGCATCCCACAAAGGCTCCACGCGCTTGCATGCGCGAAGCAGCTCCATGTACCTGAGCCGGCGCCCGATGCGGATGAATCCTTGTTGCCGGACATCCCCTGCAAGATGTGGAGGAAGCCGTCGGCAGAATGATAGAATCGCTGCTATGGCAGGACGGTCGACTCGACCCGCGAGAAAGGCGCACGATGGCTGATACCAACTCCAACCGCATCGTCATCATCGTACTGGGTAAGAACCGCCCCGGAATCGTGGCGGACATCTCCAGGGTCCTCGGCGATGAGAACGTGGACATCCGCGAGATCACGCAGAGCATCATCGACGATATCTTCACGATGACCATGATCGCCGACATGAGCGCCTGTCCTTCGGACTTCACCACGCTGCAGGGAAAGCTTGCCGAGCAAGGCAATCGCTTGGGCATCGACGTGCGCATCCAGCGCGAAGACGTCTTCACCTACATGTATAGGCTCTAAGCGCAGGAGCTGACTTTCAGGCATGATGATCGTCTTCTCGGATCTCGATGGCACCTTCCTGACCTCGCGCAAGCAGATCCCGGCGCGCAACCTCGAAGCGCTCGGCACCTTGGCAGCCGAAGGTATACCTTTCGTCCCCTGCAGCGGTCGCGCGCTTACCGGCATCCTGCAATCCATCCTCGAACACCCCGCCACCCGCTACGCCATATCAACGAACGGCGCGGTTGTGACCGACATTAAGACCGGCAAGGCACTTCGCCGCGCGGACCTTGGCCAAGAGCGAGCCCTCGACCTTTTTGAAATCGCGCGCTGCCACGATGTGACGTTCGACATCTTCGCCAACGGGCGCATCTACACACGCCGCGATGTCTTCGATCGCTTCAATGGGTTCGTGAGCGATACCCTGCTCCTCGCTTCCATGCGTGCCATGCGCACGCCGTACGACGGCGATACCGCAGAGCTCCTGCGCACGCTCGACCATATCGAGCGCGTCTCGCTCTACTGGCGCGACCCCGCCGACCGCGATGCCCTCCTCGCGGAAATCAAACGCGTTCCCGATGTTAGCTGCGTGCGCTCCTATCCCACGAACTTCGAGATCTCCGACGCGCGCGCAACCAAGGGGGCTGCGCTCGCATGGCTCTGCAATCACCTGGGCATCCCCCTCGATGAAGCGGTCTCATTCGGAGACAACCTCAACGATGTCTCCATGATCGAGAAAGCCGGCACGGGCGTCGCCATGGAGAACGCCGAGGCCGAGATCAAAGCCATCGCAGACGCGATAACGCTTACAAACGACGAAGGCGGCGTGGGCGAGTTCATCTTGCAGCGGCTTGCTGGTAATCGCTGAACGGCTAGCGCGAGAGCGGCCTCGTCGATGTGCCTCGCGCACGCATCGCCTCACCGCGCGCGATGAGGCGATGTTCCTCCAAGATGCACCGCCTTAGGCGGCTCCCCGTCAAAACCGGTCTTTTCATGCAGCCTACCGTTCACCGGTCGTTTCCGCCCGCTTTGAGACGACGCCCCCGCTGCGCACGATAGAGTAGGTGCCCAAGCATAGCCCCAGCCCGCCTGCTGGGGCGACATGCAAAGAGAGGGGACGTTATGCTGTTTGAAAACGACAGTTCGTATGGAGCGCTCGGCGAAATGTGCGCCAACACGAGCCGCCGCTTGGGCGCGAACGCCCGTGGCACCTGCCCCGTCGACATGACGCGGGCGCTCGTGGGAGTGGCGCATGCCCAGAGCTGCGGGAAGTGCACTCCATGCCGCGTGGGGCTTGGCGCCATGACCGACATGCTCGAGCAGATCATCGGCGGCACGGCAGAGGCGGGCACCATCGAGCGCTTGGAAGACCTCGCTGAGCAGATTCGCGTGAGCTCCGACTGCGCGGTGGGCTACCAAGCAGCCGAGCAAGTGCTCATGTCCATCAAGGCCTTCCGCGACGACTTCGAGTACCATGCCGAGACCGGCGGCTGCCTGCGCAGCTCGAGCCAGGGCGTGCCCTGCGTGGTGAGCTGTCCGGCTCATGTGGACATCCCGGGGTACATCGCCCTTACGGCTGCCGGCCGGTATGAGGAGGCTGTCGAGCTCATCCGCAAGGACAACCCATTCCCTTCAGCCTGCGCCTACGTGTGCGAGCATCCCTGCGAGGAGACCTGCCGGCGCACCATGGTGGACGACGCCGTGAACATCCGCGGCATCAAGCGCTATGCGGTGGACCATGCCGCGGCGCCGCGCTCCTGCGACCGCGGCCCTGCCACCGGAAAGCGCGTGGCGATCGTAGGCGCCGGCCCCTCCGGCCTTACCTGCGGATACTTCCTCGCGCGCATGGGACACGAGGTCGTCGCCTTCGAGCAGCGCGAGAAAGCCGGCGGCATGCTGCGCTACGGCATCCCCAACTATCGTCTGCCGAAGACCATCTTGGATGACGAGATCGCCTCCATCGAGGCAGCCGGCGTCGAGATCCGCTGCGGCGTTACCGTAGGAACGGACGTGACCCTTGAGGAGCTTCAGCGCGATTTCGATGTGGTATACATCGCCATGGGAGCCCACGGCGACAAGAAGCTCCGCATGCCCGGCGAGGACGCCGAGGGCGTCGTACCCGCAGTGAAGATGCTGCGCGAGATCGGTTTGGGGCATACGCCCGACTACACCGGCCTCGATGTTTGCGTGGTGGGCGGCGGCAACGTCGCCATGGATGCCGCCCGCTCCGCAGTGCGCTGCGGTGCCAAGAGCGTAACCGTAGTCTATCGCCGCCGCACCGCCGACATGACGGCGCTCCCCGAGGAAATCGAAGGCACCATCGCCGACGGCTGCGAGATCGCCGACCTCATGGCGCCGCTCGAGATCCTTACCGATGAACAGGGCCATGTATGCGCGCTCAAAGCGCAGCCGCAGATCATCGGCCCCGTCAAGCGCGGGCGCCCAGCGCCCATCGAGGCTGAGCGCGAGCCGCATGAGTACCCATGCCAGGTTGTCATCGTGGCCATTGGCCAAGACATCCAGTCCGACTACTTCGCTGAAAAGGGTCTGCCCACCAGCTGGAAGCAGTTCGACGTCGACGAGAACCTCGCCGTTCCCGAGCACCCCGGCATCTTTAGCGGCGGCGACTGCATGCGCGGGCCCGCGACCGTGATCCTCGCCATCGCCGACGGCAAGAAGGCCGCCCGCTCGATCGACACCTATCTGGGATTCCATCACGCCGTATCCGTGGACATCACCCTGCCCACGCCACGTCTCGACGACCGCGTACCCTGCGGTCGCTCCGTGCTGGGCGAACGAGCAGCCGAGGAGCGCGTGCGCGACTTCGATCTGGTTGAGTACGGCCTCTCCGAACAGGAGATTCGCCAAGAGACGCTCAGATGCCTCAACTGCGACCACTTCGGCTGCGGCATTCTGCATGAGGAAGGACGTATGTCATGGTAACCATAACGATTGACGGCACGTCCTTCGAGGCGTGCGAGAACGCGACCATACTCGAGGTCGCCCGCGAGCATCGCATCGAGATTCCCACCCTGTGCTACTTGCGCGACATCAACGAGATCGGCGCCTGCCGCGTGTGCCTCGTCGAGGTCGAGGGCATCGACCACCTGGTCGCCGCCTGCAACAACAAGGTCGCAGACGGCATGGTCATCCACACCGACACACCGCGCGTGCGTAGGGCCCGCGCTGCGAACCTGCAGCTCATCCTCTCGCGACACGACCGTCGCTGCCCGACGTGCTTCCGCAACGGAACCTGCCAGCTGCAGGCGCTCGCCGACCGCATGAACGTCCACGAGGTTCCGTACACCACGTTCTTCGAGACCAAGCCCATCGATGCGCGCTTCCCACTCGTCCGCGAACCCGAGAAGTGCGTGAATTGCCTGCGCTGCGTCTCAACCTGTCAGAAGGTGCAGGCTCTCGGCGTATGGGACCTCGTTGATTCCGGTAGCCGCGCTCATGTTGATGCCATCGCCGAGGACGAGTGCGCCTACTGCGGCCAGTGCATCGCGAACTGCCCCACCGGCGCCCTGCACGAGCGCGATGACACCGATAAGGTGTTCGCCGCCATCAACGACCCCGATAAAATCGTTATCGCGCAGGTTGCCCCGGCGGTGCGCGCCTCATGGGCCGAGTACCTCGACCTCAACGGCAAGCGCGCCACAACCGGGCGCATGGTCGCTGCCATCCGCCGCCTCGGCTTCGACTATGTCTTCGACACCGACTTCGCCGCCGACGTCACCATCATGGAGGAGGGCAGCGAGCTCGTCGAGCACCTCAAGGAAGGTGTCGAGGGCCCCATGTTCACCTCCTGCTGCCCCGGCTGGGTCCGCTTCGTAAAGGCCCGCTATCCCAAGCTCGCCAAGAAGCTCTCCAGCACCAAATCCCCGCAGCAGATCTTTGGCGCGCTCGCGAAGACCTACTATGCCCAGCTGCTCGGCATCGACCCTGCACGCATCTACGTCGTCTCGTACATGCCGTGCGTCGCCAAGAAGATGGAAGCGGCCTACCCCGGCATGGACTCCACCGGCACCGGCCCCGATGTCGACGCCGCCCTCACCGTGCGCGAGCTCACGCGCCAGCTGCGCGCTCGTTTCGTGAACGTCGATTTGCTCGATGAGGAGGAGTTCGACACCCCGCTCGGCATCGCAACAGGTGCCGGGCACATCTTCGGCGTCACCGGAGGCGTCATGGAGGCCGCCCTGCGCTCAGCGTACTACCTGGTCACCGGAACGAACCCCGACGCGGATGCCTTCCGCGAGATCCGTTACGAGGGCCCGGAGCGCGGCTGGCGCGAGTGCGAGTTCGACCTCGACGGAAAGACCCTGCGCATCGCGGTGGCGAGCGGACTCAAAAACGCAGACGACCTCTGCCGAGCCATCGAGCGCGGCGAGGCTTCCTACGACTTCGTCGAGATCATGGCCTGCCCGGGCGGCTGCGTGGGCGGCGGCGGACAGCCCATCATCGAGGGCTTCAACCTCTCCGCCGATCGCGGCTGCACGCTGCGCATCATCGACGAGGAGAGCCCGCTGCGATTCAGCCATGAGAACCCGGCAGTACAGGCCTGCTACCAGGATTTCCTGGGTGCTCCGCTCTCCGAGAAAGCCGAGCATCTGCTCCACTCCAACCATGCAGACTGGTCGATGCCCTACCGCGTGACCGCGGACGGCGCGCCTGCATGATACATGTCTACGCCGGCGCCTGCCCATCGCCCCTCGCAGGCGCCGGCGGCGTTATCCGCGCACGCACATGAGCACAACCACATGAGTTGCGACAGCAGCTAATCCATACCGCATGATTGCCCGTACCGCAAGGTTCTCGCTGTAGCGCGCTTGAGCACGTTGCCGCAACTGTTCTCTGTTCGGATTAATCGGGACATTGTCCTATACTGAGCGGTGCGTTTACCCATCACGTGGATAGGACCTGTCATGGATAGCATGCTCAGTACTTCAGTTGTAACGCGCCGCGGCCTGCTTGCTGCGGGCGCCGCCGTCGCGGGACTCGGTCTTACCGCCTGCGCGGGCGGCACGGGAGCAGGCAGCGCTACCGGGAGCTCTGCCGGAAGCGCGGCTACCGGGAACGCAGCGGTAACCACCATGCGCGTCGGCGCGCTCCAGGGCCCCACCGGCATGGGGCTCGTCGGCCTCATGGACAACACCGGAGCGGTCGAGGACCTTGCCGAGACGAACGGGACCGAGCTTGCCGAGGATTCCCCCGTGGGCACGAATCCTGCCGACATCGACGCCCTTGCCAACAGCTACGAGTTCACGCTCGCCGGATCTGCCGATGAGCTCGCCCCGCAGCTCATCCAAGGAGACCTTGACGTGCTCTGCGTGCCTGCCAACCTTGCAGCGACGCTCTACCAGCGCACCGAGGGCGCTCTCACGGTGCTTTGCGTAAACACGCTCGGCGTGCTCGACATCGTCGAAGCAGGCGACACCGTGCACGAGATCGGCGACCTTGCTGGTCGCACCATCTACTCCGCCGGGCGAGGCTCCACCCCGCAGTACGCCCTTGAGTACCTGTTGCGGGCAAACGGCGTCGACCCTGAAACCGACGTCACGATCCAGTGGGCGAGCGAGCATGCCGAGTGCCTCTCCGCGCTCCAAGCGGACCCGAGCATCGTGTGCATGCTTCCGCAGCCTTTCGCCACAAGCGCCCTAACGCAGGTAGATGGCGCGCGGATCGCGCTCGACCTCACCGAGGTTTGGAACGAGACCGCCGAGGCGACCGGCGAGAGCTCGCAGCTCATCACCGGCGTCGCCGTGGCTCGTCGCGAGTTCGTGGACGAGTTCCCCGCCACGGTTGCCGAGTTCCTCGACGCCTACGCTGCCTCCGTCGACTTCGTGAACAGCTATCCCGCCGCCGCAGCCCAGCTTATCGAGGCAGCAGGCATCATCGCCGCGCCTATCGCGGAAAAGGCGATCCCCTATTGCAACATCGTCTGCATGACGGGCTCCGACATGCGCGGCGCGCTCGAGGGCTATCTCCAGACGCTCTTCGACGCCGATGCGGAATCCGTCGGCGGCTCGATGCCCGCGGACGATTTCTATTACGAGGCGTAAGCGGGACGGAGCCCGGCGTGGCAAGGAGCAGGTCAAGCAAGGGGAATACCGCGCATCTGGGAACCGGAGCGCCCGCGGCACGAGGGGCATCTGGCCTCGCGCCGTGGGCGGTCATCGCATGGCTCTTGATATGGCAGATCGCATCGATAGCATGGGGAAGCCCCCTCCTGCTCCCCGGCCCCATCGATGTGGCCGCGCGCCTCATCGCCCTTGCACCCGATCCGGCATTCTGGCAGCGCGTCCTTTTCACGCTCAGCCGCATCGCAGGGGGCTATCTTCTGGCTGCTGCGATAGGAATTGCCGCTGCACTTGGAGCGGCGCGCTGGCGTACGGCAGAGGAACTGTTCGCCCCGCTCGTGGCGCTCACGAAAAGCGTGCCCGTCGCTTCGATCACGGTGCTCGCTCTCGTATGGCTGCGCGCCGCGAATTTAGCCGTGTTCGTCGTCTTCCTTGTCGTATTGCCCTTGGTGTACGCGAACACGCTCGCAGGATTGCGAGCAGCCGACCCCGCGCTCGATGAGGCAGCCAAGCTGTTCTCGATCAACGGAGCTCGACGCCTGCGGTTCCTCGTCATGCCCCGCCTCTATCCTTACCTGGAAACGGCGCTCGGCACAGCACTCGGCATGGCTTGGAAGGCAGGTGTCGCTGCCGAGGTCATCGGCATCCCCACCGGTTCGCTCGGTGAGGCCGTCTACGATGCAAAGGTCTACTTCGATACCCCCGGCCTCTTCGCCGTCACGCTCGCAATCGTCATCGCCAGCGCGGCGACGACCGGCATCGTGAAAGCAGCGCTCCGCGCACTCGAGCCCATCGCCTGTGGCGCTGCGGGACATGCGAAGACCTTTGATGCAATCCACTCGAAAGCAACCGAGCGCGCCGCCCGCGCCAAAGGATCCGGAGTTGCCGCGCGCAACTTGATGCGCACCGCCTCGACGATTCATCTCACCGGCATCACGAAGGCTTTTGCTGGCCTCAGCGTACTCGATGGCATCACATTCGATGCGCACCCCGGCACCCCCGTGTGCCTCATGGCGCCCTCGGGATCAGGCAAAACGACACTGTTGCGCATCGCAGCGGGCTTGAGCGACGCCGACGCCGGCTCCTTGATTTGGGGAGATGCGGCAGACCGAGACGCACCGGGTAGGGTCTCGATGGTATTCCAAGACGACCGCCTCGCCGACCAGGCAAGCATCCTTGCCAACGTACGCCTGCCACTCGAAGCCGACAGCACCGCCTGGCACGATGCTCCCGCACTGCTTAACGCCCTCGGCCTAGGCGAGCACCTGCTCTCCCCCGTCGGCACGTGCTCGGGCGGCGAGCGTCGACGCATCGCCCTTGCGCGGGCGCTCCTCGCCGATCACGACCTCCTGTTGCTCGACGAGCCCTTCGCCGGGCTGGACGACGCAACCCATAAGCAGGTAGCAGCACTCGTAGCGGCGCATGAGCGCTCAACCGTCGTTATCGTGGCAACACATGACCGGCGTGACGCGGACCTGCTCGGCGCACGGGCTATCTCGCTTGCCCGCAAGGAAGCCTCTTCCAATGGGGCGCTTCTCCCATAGCGCGATAAAATGTGCGCTTTTTTCTTATTTATCGTAATTATTCTTCAGTTATTCATATTATTTTGCATAAGTATTACGATATGCTCTATATAGAGAGCACCTGATCCACCCATTTTTTCAACGAATGGCCAGCCGGCATCCATTGATCGAAAACATGAGCATCAAGATCTTGGCAAGCAAGCGATACGGGTTCGCTCTGACACCGAGCCGCTATCCCAACGATTCCAGCACCGTGCGCATCTCAGCTTGGACGGCGTGATCGCGGTTGCATCCCACCACGCGGTTCGCCACCGCCTTGAGCGCGGGACGCGCGTTGGCCATGGCGCATCCGCACCCCACGAAGCGGATGATCTCGTAGTCGTTCATCGAGTCACCGAAGGCCATGACCTCATCGGGCTTGAGCCCATAGCGGTTCATGACCTGCTCGATGCCCGTCGCCTTGGAGACGCCGCGCTGCATGGGATCCACCCACGCGTTACCCGAAGGCGCGAAAACGAATTCGTCGCCCAGCTCGCGCGAGAGCGCGTAGGCGTAATCCATCACGTGACCATCGTCGCAGAAAATCGATGCCTTAAGGATGTTCACATCCGGCGTAGGTAGGTACCAGATGCGCTCGGCATTGGGCAGGTCCTTGTCCACCTCGCGCACGAACTTGTCCTCATCGTCCAAAAGGAACGACTTGGTGCGGTCGAACAGGACCAGATGCAGGTGCTCGAACATGCCGACGGTCTTAGCGAGCCGCCTGATGGCAAGGTGCGAAAAGACCTCGCGATCGATGAGCTCACCGGACGCCATCACCTGAGAACCATTGGCGGCGACGAAATCCATCTCGTCTACAACCGGAGCGAAGAACTCGCAGAGCTTGTCGAGGCGGCGACCCGAAGAGGCGGCGAAGTGCACGCCTTTAGAGCGAAGCGCGCGAATGAGGTCGTAGGTCTCAGGCGGCACCTGGCCGTTCTCATCGAGCAGCGTGCCGTCCATGTCCGATGCAATGAGCTTGATCATGTACGAATCCTTTCCATCTCGCTCGCGCCGACGCGACGAGCGCACCTGCGGGTCAAATCGAGCCTAGGGGAGCTTGCCGCGAAGCAGCCCATTACAGTTTGAGAAGTAGTTAGCCCAATCGCTTAAGCCATCCGCTTAGACGGTCGGACTACGATTGACATATGTCCCGAGGGACTGCCGATCGGGCGCCCGCGGACGGCCTTATGCCCCTGCC
>NZ_LT891966.1 GCF_900186505.1 Enorma phocaeensis | reverse complement strand
CCGTACTCGGCCTAGCTAGCCAGAGCCATAGAAAAACGCCAGCCCGACAAGGGCTGGCGTCAGCATGCTCGAAAGCAGTGATCTTTGCCAACAAAATCAGTTGACAAAACTATAGGAACACCCCCCGATGGATTAACCTCATCAAGGTAACGGGCGCACATGATATCGAGTTTTTTGCTGAAATATGCGGACAGCGCATCGACATCGTCCATCTCGTCAGACACGAATCGCATCCAGCAATCGCGTTGCTCATCCAACAGCTCAGACGATGGTCTGGTGTAGAATGGTCGTCCGAATCGCTTCAGCATACTTTCCTCTTCAAATCGCAAGTCGAAATAACGCTCCGCAATATCCGGAAACTCTTTTTCAAAATCAGTCATCGCCTTATACGCGGAGCAAAATGTACCCTCGGTCTTGTGATATGCCTGATTCGCTTCGCAAAACTCCCGAAAGGACTTCTTCTTAAAGAACTGAGGCTGATTGCACCAGCGAGCTATGTTGACGTACAGCGCGCGCCATCTACTCGATTTGTAGCTCTCATAGCGCATGATGTACGGCAGGCAGTCGTATTTCATGAGGACGGCGATGCGCTGAAACACCGACTCGATATCGCGTTCGTCCTGCGAGTCATACCCGCTGAGGACATACAACCTCGTCCCCCGGTCTGTCCAGGCTCTCCAGATGCGAAGCTTCCGCTCAATAAGAGGGCGATCCTCCAGATGGTCAAATGCGAAAATGAAGTCCCCGTGATAACGCGAACGTGACAGGACGCATGCTTTTTCATCGGTCATCAACCGAACGTCGAGACCCTGACGGAACTGAAAGGGCTTTCCCGTGGCGTTGAGCTCTTCCAAAACTTTCCGCCATCCCTTGAATCCAAGGAAATTATCATCCCAGAGATAGATGTACGGACGCCTCGTATCAAGGAACTCCTGAACCGGAGCATGGACAAAAACATGGCTATATTTCTTATTCACGCAGAAACTGCATTTTCGAAAGCACCCACGAGTCGTGAACCCGATGGAATAATCCATGTAATCCGAAAGGGCACTTCGTCTCCTACCGCGCGCGAGTTCACGCGCCACATATGGGTCATATAGGGAGTAATCAGGGCATGCATGCTCTACATCATTCGGTAGGTCTTCCCCTCCATCGGGAAAAATGCCCGTTCCTCCGCAGTATACGTTGGGCATATCCAAAACGTCTTCATCCAGTTTGGTAAATGAGAAGACACAGGATAGAAATACTGCGTCATACGAAGCAATATCTGAATAATCAAGCAGCAGGCTTACTGAATGGCCATGCATCTTGCAGAATGAGCTTATCTTCAACAATGCAAGATTTGGATGCCGCGTCCCATGATCGACGAGGTCGGCGTCGAGAATGCCTACGGCAAGCCCGCATTCCCTTCGCAGACGATCGTATATTACCTGCATGCCAGACCCCGAAATCGAAACAGAACAATCGATATGGATCTGATCTTATACGATCTGCACAAATTGAGAGCAATCTCGGACGGACGAGTGCCTCTTTGGAGCGGCTGTTCCAAATAAGGCTAGAGGACGAACGTGTCCCCTACCCCCAGCCTCCGTGCGATGACCTCACCGATGCGATGCGGGATACCGACGATCAACGCGTTACCCATGCAGAAGGCGCGTTGGATGTCGGACATACCGGTATCCGTCCAGCCCTTCGGGAACCCCTGTAGCTGGTCGAGCTCGTCTGGCACGAGTCTCCGATACCTGCCATCCCCCGCTTGCACGATATGTTTGGAGCGTGAGGCAGACCCATTACAGTTTGAGAAGTAGTTAGCCCAATCGCTTAAGCCATCCGCTTAGACGGTCGGACTACGATTGACATATGTCCCGAGGGACTGCCGATCGGGCGCCCGCGGACGGCCTTATGCCCCTGC
>NZ_LT891965.1 GCF_900186505.1 Enorma phocaeensis | reverse complement strand
GCGCGGGAGCGCGCCCTCCTCGCCAGGGAGAGACGATTGATAACCATTTGTGATTTCGAGCGGAACTCACCTATACGTGAGTGAGAGACCACGGCCCCCCTCGGGGGGCGAGTCGATTCACCTTTCCAGGAAGTTCAGAAACGCTACGCAATCGGATGGATCCAGATCGGCGTCATGCCGGCCGGGAACGGTCACCCCGCTCCGGGCTGATTCACAGAAATCGCTTGGACGGAGAGTTCGATCCTGGCTCAGGATGAACGCTGGCGGCGCGCCTAACACATGCAAGTCGAGCGGCACCCTGCTTCGGCAGGAAGCGAGCGGCGAACGGCTGAGTAACACGTGACCAACCTGCCCTCCGCACGGGGACAGCCGCGGGAAACCGCGGGTGATACCCGGTGGCCCCCGGGGACCGCATGGCCCCCGGGGCATAGCTCCGGCGGCGGGGGATGGGGTCGCGGCCCATCAGGTAGACGGCGGGGTGACGGCCCACCGTGCCGACAACGGGTAGCCGGGTTGAGAGACCGACCGGCCAGATTGGGACTGAGACACGGCCCAGACTCCTACGGGAGGCAGCAGTGGGGAATCTTGCGCAATGGGGGCAACCCTGACGCAGCGACGCCGCGTGCGGGACGGAGGCCTTCGGGTCGTGAACCGCTTTCGGCAGGGACGAGGATGACGGTACCTGCAGAAGAAGCCCCGGCTAACTACGTGCCAGCAGCCGCGGTAATACGTAGGGGGCGAGCGTTATCCGGATTCATTGGGCGTAAAGCGCGCGTAGGCGGCCGCGCAGGCGGGGGGTCAAATCCCGGGGCTCAACCCCGGGCCGCCCCCCGAACCGCGCGGCTTGGGTCCGGCAGGGGAGGGTGGAACGCCCGGTGTAGCGGTGGAATGCGCAGATATCGGGCGGAACACCGGTGGCGAAGGCGGCCCTCTGGGCCGGCACCGACGCTGAGGCGCGAGAGCCGGGGGAGCGAACAGGATTAGATACCCTGGTAGTCCCGGCCGTAAACGATGGACGCTAGGTGTGGGGACGTACGTGTCTCCGTGCCGCAGCCAACGCATTAAGCGTCCCGCCTGGGGAGTACGGCCGCAAGGCTAAAACTCAAAGGAATTGACGGGGGCCCGCACAAGCAGCGGAGCATGTGGCTTAATTCGAAGCAACGCGAAGAACCTTACCAGCGCTTGACATGCAGGTGAAGCCGGGGAGACCCGGTGGCCGGAAGGAGCCTGCACAGGTGGTGCATGGCTGTCGTCAGCTCGTGTCGTGAGATGTTGGGTTAAGTCCCGCAACGAGCGCAACCCCCGCCGCGTGTTGCCATCACCTCGGGTGGGCACCCACGCGGGACCGCCGGCGCCAAGCCGGAGGAGGGCGGGGACGACGTCAAGTCATCATGCCCCTTATGCGCTGGGCTGCACACGTGCTACAATGGCCGGTACAGAGGGTTGCCACCCCGCGAGGGGGAGCGGATCCCGAAAGCCGGCCCCAGTTCGGACCGGGGGCTGCAACCCGCCCCCGCGAAGTCGGAGTTGCTAGTAATCGCGGATCAGCATGCCGCGGTGAATGCGTTCCCGGGCCTTGTACACACCGCCCGTCACACCACCCGAGTCGTCTGCACCCGAAGCCGCCGGCCCAACCGCGAGGGGGGAGGCGTCGAAGGTGTGGAGGGCGAGGGGGGTGAAGTCGTAACAAGGTAGCCGTACGGGAACGTGCGGCTGGATCACCTCCTTTCTAGGGAGCACCCCAAGAGAGACATCAGAATTACGTTTTCCTAGTCGGTTTTCAGCCCGGCGCGGCGGTACCGCCCGGCCCGGCCTCCCTGGCGCCCGACCATCGCGGTCTCCGGCCCCCGGGGCGCGACCCCGCGTACCTTGAGAGCCGCATAGCGCGACGGCGACGGGCGGGAGCCCTGAGCCGGTCGCGATCTCCATAAGACGCATCAGATTTCGATCTTGACCGATCATGATTTTCGGGAAGCATCTTATCGACCAGACCGAAAGGTCTGCATATGGCGACACCGATCGTATCGATATTCATATCGCACCGATGCTATTCATGAGATTATCGTTGGATACCGTGGCCCGCGCATGGCGCGGGAAGATGACACGGGCGCACGGCGGATGCCTTGGCGCAGGGAGCCGACGAAGGGCGCGGCAAGCCGCGATAGTCCCCGGGGAGGCGCACACGGCCTTCGATCCGGGGGTGCCCGAATGGGAGAACCCGCGGCGCGATGGCGCCGCATCCCCGCCCTGAATCCATAGGGGCGGGGAGGGGAACCGGGGGAACTGAAACATCTAAGTACCCCGAGGAGGAGAAATCAATCACGAGATCCCCCGAGTAGCGGCGAGCGAAAGGGGGCGACGGCCAAACCGGCGAGCGCTCAACGGCCTGAGGGCCTCGCGCCGCCGGGGTTGTAGGGCCGCCCGCCCGGGAGCCTCAGCTCCCGGCGGGTCTCGTCCACCGGGAGCCGAACGGCATGGGAAGGCCGGCGGCACAGGGTTAGGGCCCCGTAGGCGAACCGGTAGGGCGGACCCGGAGGCGGTCCCTGAGTAGGGCCGGGCACGTGAAACCCGGTCCGAACCTGGGTGGACCACCATCCAAGCCTGAACACTACCCTGCGACCGATAGCGTACAAGTACCGTGAGGGAAAGGTGAAAAGCACCCCGGGAGGGGAGTGAAACAGCACCTGAAACCGTGCGCCCACGAGCAGTCGGAGCACCCTTGTGGTGTGACGGCGTGCCTTTTGTAGAATGAGCCAGCGAGTCAGACGCGCGCGGCGAGGTTAAGCTTGGAAGCGAGCCGCAGCGAAAGCGAGTCCGAAACGGGCGCAGCAGTCGCGCGCGCTGGACGCGAAGCCGGGTGAGCTATCCCTGGGCAGGCTGAAGCGGGGGTAAGACCCCGTGGAGGGCCGAACGCACGTCGGTTGAAAACGGCGGCGATGACCTGGGGATAGGGGTGAAAGGCCAATCAAACCCGGAGATATCTCGTTCTCCCCGAAATAGCTTTAGGGCTAGCGTCGCGCGTTCTCCGCCGGAGGTAGAGCACCGGACGGGTGAGGGGGCTTCGCCGCCTACCGATCCCGACCGAACTCCGAATGCCGGCGGACCAAGCGCGGCAGTCAGAGCATGTGGGCTAAGCTGTGTGCTCGAGAGGGAAACAGCCCAGACCGCCCGCCAAGGCCCCCAAGTCCGTGCCGAGTGGCAAAGGATGTGCGTCCGCCCAGACAGCCAGGAGGTTGGCTTAGAAGCAGCCACCCCTTCAAAGAGTGCGTAACAGCTCACTGGCCGAGTGGACATGCGCCGACAATACACGGGGCTAAGCACGGCGCCGAAGCGGCGGATACGTCTCGACGTATGGTAGGGGAGCGTCCCCTGGGGGGCGAAGCCGGCGGGCGACCGCCGGTGGACCGCAGGGGAGCGAGGATGCTGGCATGAGTAGCGAGAGGCTGGAGAGTAACCAGCCCGCCGTAAACCCGAGGTTTCCTGGGCGAGGCTAATCCCCCCAGGGTCAGTCGGGGGCTAAGGCGAGGCCGGAAGGCGTAGCCGAAGCGCAGCAGGTGGACATTCCTGCACCGCGCACGCGGCGCTTACGACCGATGCGGCGACGGATGGGGGTGGCTCGGCCGGGTTCTGGACGTCCCGGTGATGGAGCGCGGCCCGCGGGGGAGGGAAGTCCCCCCCGCGCGAGGGTTAGGCTCCGGACGAAGCGGCTTCGCGAAGCGAGTGAGCCCGTGGTCCCTAGAAAAACCGCTAGGCAGGCGCGTGCGCGCCCGTACCGCAAACCGACACAGGTGGGTGGGTAGAACATACCGAGGCGATCGGGTCAACCGTGGTCAAGGAACTCGGCACAATGGCCCCGTAACCTAGGGAGAAGGGGTGCCGGCGCGTACGTGAAGGGGCATGCCCCCGGAGCGGAGGCCGGCCGCAGTGAAGAGGCCCAAGCGACTGTTTACCAAAAACACAGGACTCTGCAGAAGCCGCAAGGCGACGTATAGGGTCTGACGCCTGCCCGGTGCCGGAAGGTCACGCGGAGGGGTCAGCCGCAAGGCGAAGCTCCGAAGCCAAGCCCCGGTAAACGGCGGCCGTAACTATAACGGTCCTAAGGTAGCGAAATTCCTTGTCGGGTAAGTTCCGACCTGCACGAAAGGCGCAACGACTTGGGCGCTGTCTCGACCACGGACCCGGTGAAATTGCACTGGTCGTGAAGATGCGACCTACCCGCGGAAGGACGGTAAGACCCCGTGAACCTTCACTGCAGCTTGGCATTGGCCGCTGCACGGGAGCGTAGAGGATAGGCGGGAGGCTACGATGCGGGGGCGCCAGCCCCCGCGGAGCCGACCTTGGAATACCGCCCCCTCCCGTGCGGCGTCCTAACCCCTGGCCGCGATCCGGCAGGGGGACCGTGCCAGGCGGGCAGTTTGACTGGGGCGGTCGCCTCCTAAAGGGTAACGGAGGCGCGCGAAGGTCCGCTCGGGGCGGTCGGCAACCGCCCTTTTGAATGCAAGAGTACAAGCGGGCTTGACTGCGAGACCCACGAGTCGAGCAGGTGCGAAAGCAGGCTCTAGTGATCCGGCGGCCCCACGTGGGAGGGCCGTCGCTCAACGGATAAAAGGTACTCCGGGGATAACAGGCTGATCTTGCCCAAGAGTCCACATCGACGGCAAGGTTTGGCACCTCGATGTCGGCTCATCGCATCCTGGGGCTGGAGCAGGTCCCAAGGGTACGGCTGTTCGCCGTTTAAAGCGGTACGCGAGCTGGGTTCAGAACGTCGTGAGACAGTTCGGTCCCTATCCTCCGTGGGCGCAGGAGACTTGATGGAGGCTGCCCCCAGTACGAGAGGACCGGGGTGGACGCGCCTCCGGTGAACCGGTTGTCGACCAACGGCACGGCCGGGTAGCCGCGCGCGGCGCGGATAACCGCTGAAGGCATCTAAGCGGGAAGCCGTTCCAGAGATGGGGTCTCCCTTCGGTAAGGGCACTCGTAGACGACGAGTTCGATAGGCGGCAGGTGCAAGCGCGGCGACGCGCTCAGCCGAGCCGTACTAATCGCCCGAGCTCTTCACGCCCAGGCGCGGGCCCGCACCGGCGGGTCGGTGGCGCCTGGCTTCCCGGATGCGATGTGGGCGATCGCGGCGCCGCGCGCTGTGCGGCCCTGAGGGCACGCGGGGGCGAGACGCCCCGCATCCGGCGGGCGCCGCCCACCGGTCAGCGGCCATGGCAGGGGGGGCACGCCCGGTCCCGTTCCGAACCCGGAAGCTAAGCCCCCGAGCGCCGAGAGTACTGCGGGTGCAGCCCGTGGGAGGGCAGGGCGCCGCTGACCGGTGGACGGCACCGAGCCGGACACAACGAACTGAAAG
>NZ_LT891964.1 GCF_900186505.1 Enorma phocaeensis | reverse complement strand
TGCGACGGTGTCGGCGTAGCTATGGTCGAATTTGATGAAGGTCTCTATCGCGCGCTTCCTCTGCCCCTGGCTGTACATGCGGTTCTCCTCCTGTCCCGCCTTGGTCCAGGATTCCCACCGCAGTCCCCTTTCGCCAACGCATATTAGCCGATCGCGCCAACGTACTTTCACCGATCGCGCCAACGTCAGGCGCCGCTTCCGGCGTCCCTGTCCGGAGCCAGGTCCTTGGTGCGGTAGGACCTCCCGGTGATCTTCAGCACCGTGCAGTGGTGGCACAGGCGGTCGGCGATGGCGCTCGCCACCACCGGGTCGCCGAAGACCTTGGCCCACGCGCCTATCCCGACGTTCGTCGTCACTATGGTCGACCTCCTCTCGTAGCGCCTCGAGACCAGCTGGAACAGCAGGTCGGCCCCCTCCTTGTCGACCTCAAGGTAGCCGACCTCGTCCACGATCAGCAGCGAGAGGTGCGCGTAGAAGCGCATCCTGCGCTCGAGCGCCCCCTTGTCCGCCGCCCGCTTGAGGTCGCCGACGAGGCGCTGGCAGTCCACGAAGTACGTGAGCTTGCGCGCCCTCACCGCCTCGACGCCGAGTGCGACCGCTATGTGGGTCTTCCCGACGCCGGGGCTGCCGACGAGCACGACGTTCTCCCGGCGCTCCAGGAACCCGAGCGCGGCGAGCTCCTCGACGACGGGGCGGTCGATCGAGGGCTGGAAGGAGAAGTCGAAGTCGGCGAGCGTCTTCACGAAGGGGAAGTTCGCCTTCTCGACCCGGCGGTCCAGGTCGCGCGCCCTCACGGCCGCCACCTGGGCGTCGGTCATCTCCATCAGCGCCTGCGAGAAGGTCTTGGACCCGCCGGCGACGAGGGCGGCGTACTCGGCGGCCGAGGAGGCCATCGCGTCCATGCCGAGCTCCTCCAGGTTGTTGCGGGCGCGCTCCGGCGCGCTCGCCTCGGCCAGCGGCGCGCTCACGCGGCACCGCCCCCTCCCAGGCCGCCGAGCAGCTCGAGGTTGCGGCGGGCGGCCTCCTCGATGTCGCCGTCGGCGCACCAGCGCTTGCCCGAGAGCGCCTCGGCGTAGTGGGCCGGGTCGTAGACCACGGGCCCTCCCGGGGCGCGCGTGTCGTGGACGGACGCGAGGTCGCCGCCGTCGTAGACCCTGAGCACGCCGTCGGCCGACAGCACGAGCCTCGCCCGCCTGCCTATCATGCGCCGGGGCACCGAGAACTCGCGGCCGGCGCACCTCACGAGCATCGTCGCGGGGACGGTCTGGTAGGAGACCTCGCCGAGCATCGACTCGAGCAGGGCCCGGTTGCCGAGCGGCCTCAGGGCGTCCTTCTCCCGCATGAACAGCAGCTCGGGCGGCACGCCCGTCGTCCCGTTGGGCTCCTCGTTGCTGCGCCGCTCGATGCGCGCGATCGCGGCGTCGACGCCCTCCCAGCCGTCGAAGTCCCCCTCGTAGGCCAGCAGCCTCGACAGGAAGCGGTTGGCGCTCTCGACCTTGCCCTTCGTCTCGGGGGTCCTCGGGGCGCACAGCACGATCTCGAAGCCCGCCTCCCGCGCGAAGCGCTCGACGCGGGGGTCGCGCCTGCGCCTGCCGTCGCCCCCGATCGCGGCTATCGCCGACATGTTGTCCGTGAGCCACTCGGCGGGGACCCCGCCCAGCCGCGCCGCGGTGTCGTACATGCACGCCAGCAGGTCGTCGCGCGTCCTCGTGGGCGACCTGCGGAAGAGGTGGCGGCGCGAGAACCCGAGCGTCGCCGAGAACACGTTGAAGCGGTACTCGGCGCCCGACCGGTCGTGCAACACCACGTCCTCCTTCCAGTCGAACTGCAGCTGGCGCCCCGGCTCCGTCTCGAAGCGGGGGTGCGCCTCCGGCAGGCCCCTGCCGACGGCGACGCCGTTCCTGCGCAGGTAGTGCGTGAAGGCGTTGTAGCCGGGCACCGGCGGCTCGTCGCCGGCGTGCCTGTCGAGCAGCAGCTCGTGCAGGGCCTTCCTCGTCATCCCCGGCAGGGAGGCCTTCTCCTCGATCTCGGCGCGGTAGCGGTCGAAGCCGCTCGCGCGCCCCTCGCGGGCGTCGCCCGGCTGCGGGCCGCCCCCGTTCCAGTACCTCGCGACGGTGTGGCGGTCGACGCCGTACCTCCGCGCGATGTCGGTGAAGTTCGGCTTCGCGCCGCTCTCCTTCATCATGTTCATCTCCCCGATCAGGTTTCTCTCCATGTCGCCCTCCCGTGTCTCTGCACGGTCGAGCGTAAGCCCGTTGGTCGAATCGGTGAAAGTACGTTGGTGCGATCGGCGGATATGCGTTGGTGGAATCGGCGCCGCCCGTTGGCCTAAACGGCGAATCTCAGGTTAGCGGTAACA
>NZ_LT891963.1 GCF_900186505.1 Enorma phocaeensis | reverse complement strand
GACGGTGTCGGCGTAGCTATGGTCGAATTTGATGAAGGTCTCTATCGCGCGCTTCCTCTGCCCCTGGCTGTACATGCGGTTCTCCTCCTGTCCCGCCTTGGTCCAGGATTCCCACCGCAGTCCCTTTCCGAAAGCAAGACTTGACTAAACACAGGCAGGAACCCCAGCTCGTCGATCACGAGCAGGCGCGCCCGCGCTATCTGCGACATCTCCCGGTCGAGCCGGCCGTCCCCCCGGGCGCGCCTCAGCCGCATGACGAGCGACGAGGCGGTGAAGAAGCGGGCCTCCAGGCGCCTGTCGCAGGCGAGCTGGCACAGGGCGCTCGCCATGTGGGTCTTCCCCGTGCCGACGTCGCCCATCAGCACGAGGTCCTCGCGCCGGTCGAGGAACGACAGCGAGAGCAGGTCGTCCCTGCCGAGGCCCTCCGGCAGCGAAACCGCGGACCAGTCGTAGCCGCCGAAGGTCTTCGGCGCCGGCAGGCCGCAGCGCCTGAGGAGCGACGCGCGCTTGGAGGCGTCCCTGCTCGCCGCCTCGGCCTCGAGGTACGAGGCGAGGTACTCGACCTGCTTCGGGCTCCCCGCCGTCGCCCATTCGCTGAGCACGGAGGTCGTGAGCGAGCACCTCCTGCCGGCCTCCGCGACCCTTCGCGCGAGCTCGCTGCTAGCAGGCACGGTCCCCGCCCCCTTTCAGGAACCCGTCGTAGACGCTCAGGTCGGCGCCGCCCTCTGCGGTGTTACCGCTAACCTGAGATTCGCCGTTTAGGCCAACGGGCGGCGCCGATTCCACCAACGCATATCCGCCGATCGCACCAACGTACTTTCACCGATTCGACCAACGGGCTTACGCTCGACCGTGCAG
>NZ_LT891962.1 GCF_900186505.1 Enorma phocaeensis | reverse complement strand
GGTATCGTGACATCAGGATCAAGAGCGACCTGGATTACAAGAGCCCCATGCAGTACCGAAGGGATTTGGGACTAGTCGCATAGGATGGATTTGGTCCAGGATTCCCACCGCAGTCCCGAATGTGCATTGGGAATTGAGCGGTAACGTACAATTTCTTGCGCACTTTGACAGCGGAATAGCGTCCAGATAGGAAGGAGGGCACGGCCCGCCCCGGTATGATTCCGATTGTCGAGAAAAGAAACATGCCGGAGGTAGACCATACCCGAGCCAATCGTAACATTGAACGAGGAATCGCTGAAGACCGACCCGCGCGAGCTGGTGAGGAGGACCGTCGAGGACACCCTGAACGGCCTTCTCGAGGAGGAGGCGGGGGACCTCGTCGGCGCCGAGCGGTACGAGCGCACCGCCGAGCGCGAGGCGTACCGCTCCGGCCACTACGAGCGCCAGCTCACGACGACGTCGGGCGAGGTCACGATCCGCATGCCCAAGCTCAAGGGCATGAGGTTCACCACGGCGATCATCGAGCGCTACCGTCGCCGGGAGACCTCGGTCGAGGAGGCGATGATCGAGATGTACCTCGCGGGCGTCTCCACCAGGCGCATCGAGGACGTCTCCGAGATCCTCTGGGGCTCGAGCGTCTCGGCGTCGACTGTCTCCAACCTCAACGAGAAGGCGTTCGCGTCGGTCGAGGAGTGGCGCAACAGGCCGCTCGAGCGCGCCTACCCCTACGTCTACGTCGACGGGATATACCTCAAGAGATCCCGGGGCGGGAGCTACGAGAACGTGGCCGTGATGGTGGCCATAGGCGTGAACGACGACGGCTTCCGCGAGGTCATAGGCGCCGCGGAGGGGTTCACGGAGTCCGCTGAGTGCTGGCGGGAGTTCCTCTCGTGGCTCAAGTCGCGCGGCCTCCGCGGCGTGAGGATGTTCACCGGCGACAAGGCCGCCGGCATGGTGGGATCCATCGCCGAGGTCTTCCCGGGGGCGGCCTACCAGCGCTGCGCCGTGCACTTCTACCGCAACGTGCTCTCAAAGGTGCCAAAGTCCAAGCGCCCGAGGGTCGCCGCCATGCTCAAGGCGATCCACGCGATGGAGTCGCGGGAGGCCGCCGAGGCCAAGGCCCTCGAGGTCGCTTCCGAGCTCAAGGAATCCAAGCTCAAGGAGGCGGCCAAGGCCGTGCGCGACGGATACGCGGAGACCCTGACCTACACGAGGTTCCCGCGCGAGCACTGGAGGCGCATACGCACCAACAACGCCATCGAGC
>NZ_LT891961.1 GCF_900186505.1 Enorma phocaeensis | reverse complement strand
TGAACGGGGAGATACGCAGGCGCACCCGCGCGGTCGGCACCTTCCCCGACGGGAGGTCCGCGCTCATGCTCGTCACCGCCAGGCTCAAGTACGTGGCCGAGAGCGAGTGGGGCTCCCGTCGCTACCTGGAAGTGACTCTGCTGGAGGGGTAGCCGCATCGGAGGGCGGGCCTAGGGGGCTGTCGAAAAGTGCGCAAGAATCTTGACGGTACCTGCCAAAGTCCAAGCGCCCGAGGGTCGCCGCCATGCTCAAGGCGATCCACGCGATGGAGTCGCGGGAGGCCGCCGAGGCCAAGGCCCTCGAGGTCGCTTCCGAGCTCTGTTGATGTGCAATATGAAATGGTCCGAATGAGCACCGGTTCCTGAGCAACGCGTGCACCGAAAAATGAGCAGTTTGAGCATGAGGGCCGCGCCCCCTTGGACCAGGGGCGCGGCCCCCGCCGTATGGTTGTCCCGGGCGCGTGCTTTGGCGAGACCGCCCGGGAAGGATGGAGGAGATGACCGTGCCCCTGGACGTGAGAAATGATATACGCTCGATGGATGCGGAGGGGGTGCCGCGGGCCGAGATGGCCCGCAGGCTCCGGCTCAGCCGCAACACCGTCGCCAAGTACGCCGACATGGAGGACCTGTCGCCGGAGCCCCCCGCGCCCGCAGACAGGCCGCACCCGGCGATCGACCCGCACGCCGCCTGGATCGACGGGGTGCTCGAGGCCGACCCGGGCGCCCCGCGCAAGCAGCGCCACACCGCCAAGAGGATCCACGGCCGGCTCGTCGAGGAGAGGCGCCACGGGGGCTCCTACTCCGCCGTGCAGCGCCACGTGCGCGGGCGGCGGCTCGCGCGGGCGGCTCGCGCGGGCGGCGGCTACCTCGAGCTCGAGTGGGCGCCCGGCACCGCGCAGGCGGACTACGGCAACTTCGAGGCGGTGGTCGCGGGCGAGAGGCTGCGCCTGAAGCTGCTCGTGGTCGCGCTGCCCCACTCGAACGCGCGCTACGCCGTCGCCGGCATGTCCCAGCGCGCCGAGTGCATGTGCGCGGGGCTGGCCGGCGTCTTCGGGTGGATCGGGCGGGCGCCCCGCGAGCTCGTGCTCGACAACGCCGCCGAGGCCGGGAGGCGCCTGCGCGGCGAGGTGACCGAATCCCACCTCTTCTCGCTGTTCCGCGCCCACTACCGAATGGGCAGCCGCTACTGCAACCCGTACTCGGGCAACGAGAAGGGGTCGGTGGAGAACGCGGTCGGGTTCATCCGCCGCAACCTGCTCGTCCCCGTGCCCGCGGTCGGCTCGCTCGCCGAGCTGAACGACCTGCTCAGGGACGGGTGCGGCCGCTTGAACGCCGCCTCGCGGGCGCGGGACGGCCGCCCGACCCCGGAGGTGCTCGCCGAGGACCTGGCCGCCATGCTCGCGCTGCCGTCGTCGCCCTTCGACGCCGTGCGCTGGGCGAGGTGCCGCGCCGACAAGCGCGGCGTGGTGACCGTGGACGGCCGAGGCTATCTCGCCGGCCCCGCTTGGCACTCCCGGGAGCTCCTCTGCGGCGTCCGGGCGGACACGGTGGAGATCCTGGCGGACCGCGGGCGGCGGGTCGCGGTGCTCAAGCGCGCGTTCGGCGACGGGCCCATCGTGCGCAACCCGCTCTCCCTCGTGCCGGCGCTCGTGGCGCGGCCCCGCGCCTTCGGCGAGTCCGTGATCAGGCGCGACATGCCCGAGGGCCTCGTCCGGGCAATAGACTCCCTCGATGCGGCCGGCCGCCGCCGCGTGCTCAGGTCGATCGAGCGGGCGGCCGGCCCGTCCGGCTTCGACGCCGCCTGCTCCGCGGCGCAGGCGGTGATCGAGGGCGGCCGGATCCCAGACGACGCGACCGTCGACGTGCTGGCCCGCAGGATGGCGGCGGGCGCCCCCGCCGCATGTTAATGTCAATCTATCTTTCGCCACTTGGGACTGCGGTGGGAATCCTGGACCAAATCCATCCTATGCGACTAGTCCCAAATCCCTTCGGTACTGCATGGGGCTCTTGTAATCCAGGTCGCTCTTG
>NZ_LT891960.1 GCF_900186505.1 Enorma phocaeensis | reverse complement strand
TGTATTTGATAGTCTCCGTCTTGCGGATTTGGGCGCGTTGATCTTTCGGGAATGAGCGCGAAAAAGTTTCGGGTCTGAGCGCGGGCACGCCGACCATCCCGTTCGGCCTACCGTTGTCGTTGCTTCGGTTACGACGATTGGGGGCCAGAGAGGAAATGATCGGCGTGGACAAGATTGACGATATCAGAAAGCTCGGAAGGAACGGGGCGACCGTCGCCTCGATCGCCCGGGACACCGGGGTCTCCGAGCCCACGGTGAGGAAGTACCTGAGGGAGCCGGACCTCTCCGAGAGGCCGCCGGCGGTCGGCAGGGCGCCCGAGTCGCCGCTGCTCGAGCCCTTCGCGGAGCTGATCGACTCGTGGCTGCTGGAGGACCGGCGCTGCTGGTTCAAGCAGCGCCACACCGCGAAGAGGGTCTACGACCGCCTCGTCGGGGAGAGGGGCTTCGCGGGCTCCTACACGACCGTCCAGAGGTACGTCAAGCGCAGGCGCGAGGAGCTCGCCGCCGAGCTCGACGCCCGCGAGGCGCAGGGGTTCCTCCTGCCCGGCTGGCTCCCGGGCGAGTGCCAGGTCGACTTCGGGCAGGCGGACTTCCGCGTGCGCGGCGTCGTCACGCGGGGCCACTTCCTCGTGGTCGCGTTCCCGCACCCCGACGTCGGGCTCGCCCAGGTCTTCTGGGGCGAGACCGCGGAGTGCGTCTGCCAGGGGCTCAGGGACGTGTTCGAGTTCCTCGGCGGCGTGCCGCTGCGCGCCGTCTTTGACAACGCCACCGAGGTCGGACGCCGAGTCGGCGCGCAGATCGTCACCTCCGGGCTCTTCAGGCGCTTCGCGGCCCACTACGGCCTCGACTACAGCTTCACCAACCCCCACTCGGGGAACGAGAAGGGCTCCGTGGAGAACAAGGTCGGCGCGCTCAGGCGCAACCTCTTCGTCCCGCTCCCGCAGGTCTGGGACGTGAAGGCCTACAACGGGAGGCTGCTCGGCACGTGCCTGGAGCTCTCCGACGGCAAGCCGCACTACCGCAAGGGAGCGCCCGAGTCCGAGCTCTTCGGGGACGACCGCGCGGCGCTCTCGCCGCTGC